>NZ_MRBL01000044.1 GCF_001969855.1 Bacillus haynesii | reverse complement strand
GCATCCGACGATCGGAGAGCTCTGTGTTTATGTTCAAACGGCTGACGATCAGACGATCGATCAAGACCCTGTCGAAGGAGAAGTCATACTGACACCGATCCAGCGCTGGTTCTTTGAGCGCAAATTTACGAACGAGCATCACTGGAACCAATCGGTTATGCTTCATGCATTAACGGGATTCGACCCGGAAACGGCAGGCAAGGCTTTAAGTAAACTGATCGAACACCATGATGCACTTCGCATGGTTTATCAGCGAAATGGAGATGGGATTGTTCAGTACAACAGAGGGCTGGAAGAAACAGCGGTTAGCCCTGAAGTCATCCGCTTCAATGAATCGGGCGCTGAACTTGAAGCTGCCGTGTTGAAGGCATCAAATCGGATTCAAAGCAGTATCGATTTAACCGAAGGCCCGCTTTTGAAAGCGGCGATCTTTAAAACGGATCAAGGCGATCATCTTCTCATTGTCGTTCATCATCTCGTTGTGGACGGAATCTCATGGAGAATCCTCCTTGAGGATTTCGCCGCCGGGTACGCCCAGGCTGAAAAAGGAGAGCCAATCATTCTTCAAGAAAAGACGCACTCTTTTGCTGAATATGCGGCTCGCCTGAAAGAATACGCAGGGTCAAAAGCTTTCGTAAAAGAAATCGGCTATTGGCGGGAAATCGAGCAGGCGGAGACGGCAGCGCTCCCGAAAGACGATGAAGCAGAGGACAAGCGGATGCGCCATACGAAAACGGCTGAGTTTTCTCTTTCAAAAGAAGAAACGGAACAGTTGATGACAAAAGTTCATGAAGCATACAGCACGGAAATGAACGACATTTTACTTACGGCGTTGGGCTTGGCGCTGAAAGAGTGGACCGGGCAGGAAGACTTTATCATCTGCTTGGAGGGACACGGCCGGGAGGACATCATAGACGGCTTGAATATTTCCCGGACGGTCGGCTGGTTTACAAGCCAGTTCCCGGCGCTGATTCAAATGCGCCATTCCGAAGATATCGGCTATCAAATTAAACAGATCAAAGAAGAATTGCGCCACATTCCGAATAAAGGAATCGGCTATGGCATTTATCGATATTTAACCGAAGAAGGCAAAAAGGCGCAGCCGATCAAGCATGATATCAGCTTCAACTATTTGGGCCAGTTTACAGAGATGGCGGATTCGGGCCTGTTCACGAGATCAACCTTGCCGTCCGGCGATCCGCTCAGCCCGGAAACGGAAAAGCCGAATGCGCTAGACATCGTCGGCTATATCGAAAACGGCATTTTGACAATGTCAATTGCCTATCATTCACTCGAATACAAAGAAAGCACCGTCGCCGCTGTCGCCGCAAGCTTTAAAACTTATTTGCTGCAATTGATCGGTCATTGCTTAGAGCGGGATGGAGGCGAACTGACCCCGAGCGATCTTGGAGATGATGAACTAACGCTTGAAGAATTAGATAAATTGATGGAAATTTTCTAACAAAAAAACGAGGTGCCTTATGGGGAAACAAAAGATTCAAAAGGTGTATCCTTTGACACCGATGCAGGAAGGAATGCTGTACCACGCAATGCTTGATCCGGAATCTTCCTCTTACTTCACACAGCTGGAGCTTTTCATAGACGGGGAGTTTGATTTGGGGATCTTTGAAAAAAGCGTGAATCAGCTCGTGCGTTCATATGATATTCTCAGAACGGTTTTTGTTCATCAGCAATTGCAAAAACCGCGCCAGGTTGTCCTGGCTGAACGGCAGGCAATAGTGGAATTTGAGGATCTTGCGGACTTGGATGAGGAAAGGCAAAAAACCCGCATTGACCGGTATAAACAAGAGGTACAGGCGGCCGGGTTTAATTTGACGAAAGACATGCTGTTTAAAACGGCGGTCTTTCGGCTTGACCGGAAAAAGTACCATCTTGTCTGGAGCAACCATCATATCGTGATGGACGGCTGGAGCATGGGGATATTGATGAAACGCCTTTTTCAAAACTATGAAGCGTTTCGAGCAAACCGGACGGTTCCGCTTGATCAGGGAAAACCGTATGCGGACTATATTAAATGGCTCGGCCGGCAGGATAAGGATGAAGCGGCATCCTACTGGGAACACCGCCTTTCGGGTTTGGAAAGCCCGAGCGTCATTCCCGGCGGAAAAACGCGGCCGGATTCAGGATCGTACCGGAACGAGGAGTTTACGTTTGTTTGGGACAAGAATATGGTGGATGCTCTTCAACAGGCGGCAAACCGCTATCATGTCACAGCTCCCAACCTTTTTCAGGCGATTTGGGGAGCGGTGCTTGCCAAATATAACAGAACCGATGATGTGGTGTTCGGCACGGTTGTGTCCGGGCGCCCGTCGGAAATTGACGGAATCGAACATATGGCAGGGCTGTTTATCAATACGATCCCCGTCCGTTTGAAGATCGAGCAAAACGCATCGTTTGCCGAGCTGTTCAAACAAGCACAGCAGCATGCAATTGACGCGGAGCGGTACGACTATCTCCCGCTCTATGAGATTCAAAAGCAATCGGCATTGGACGGCCGCTTGATCAGCCACCTTGTCGCGTTTGAGAACTATCCGCTTGACAAGGAGCTTGAAAACGGAACGATCCATGAGCGGCTCGGCTTTTCCATCAAGGCTGCTGGAGCTTTTGAACAAACGAATTACGACTTAAATTTGATCGTTTATCCGGGAGCGGAGTGGACGATCAAACTGAAATACAACGGCGAAACTTTTGACGCGGCTTTCATTGAACAGGCCGCCGGGCATTTAACGAGACTTGCAGAAGAGGCGATTGCAAATCCCGAATCAAAAGCAGTCAGCGCCAACATGTTATCAAAACAGGAGCAACAAAAGCTGCTTGCTTTTAATCAAACGAAAACCGGTTATCCAAGAGAAAAAACGATTCCGGAGCTGTTTGAAGAACAGGTTGAAGCGTCTCCTGACAAAACGGCTGTTGCCGCTGACGGAAGAAGCCTGACTTACCGCAGGCTGAATGAGAAAGCCAATCAGCTTGCGAGAAGGCTGAAAGCAAAAGGCTTGATGCACGGAGATGCGGCCGCCATTATGATGGAGCGGTCGCTTGAAGCAGCCGTCAGCATGCTGGCGGTGCTGAAAGCAGGTGGCGTGTACGTGCCGATCGATCCCGGATATCCTGAAGAGCGGATTCGCTTATTGCTCGAAGACAGCGGGGCAAAAATCGTCCTTACAAAAGACAGCCTGCAGATTTCGCTGGAAGGGTATGAGGTGCTGGCCGCAAATGCGGTGGATGCAGAAAAAGAAGATACCGCCAACCTTGAACATGTCAACAAACCCGGAGATCTTGCTTATTACATTTATACATCCGGATCAACGGGCAAACCGAAGGGCGTTATGGTCGAACACCGCAATATCGTCCGCCTTGTCAAAAATGCGGGCTACATCCCGCTGAAGGGCGGCGTGAAGATGGCGCAGACGGGGGCCGTCAGCTTTGATGCCAGTACATTTGAAGTATTCGGCGCGCTGCTAAACGGAGGAACCCTTTATCCCGTCCCGAAAGAGACGCTCCTTGATGGAAAACGGTTCAAAATGTTCCTGAAGGAAACCGGAATCACAACAATGTGGCTGACTTCGCCTCTTTTCAATCAGCTTGCTCAGCAGGATTCGGGAATGTTTGCAACCTTGAACGATCTGATTATCGGCGGAGATGCCCTTGTTCCGGGTATCGTCAACAGAGTCAAACGCGAATCGCCGGAACTCTCGCTTTGGAACGGATACGGACCTACCGAAAATACAACATTCTCGACGTGTTTTTTCATCGATCAAGCATATGAGAGAACGATCCCGATTGGAAAGCCGATCGGAAATTCAACCGCCTATATCGTTGATGAACACGGCGCGCTTCAGCCGATCGGCGTGCCCGGTGAGCTGTGTGTCGGCGGAGACGGGGTGGCGCGCGGCTACTTGAACCAGCCTGAGCTGACAGATGAAAAGTTTGTCGGCGATCCTTTTGCCGAAGGGAAGCGGATGTACCGCACGGGCGACTTGGCAAAATGGCTTCCCGACGGGAATATCGAATTCCTTGGCCGGATTGATCATCAAGTGAAGGTTCGCGGCTTCCGAATCGAATTAGGCGAGGTTGAAGCGGCTTTAGCCCGCCTTGAGGAGATTTCAGAAGCGGCCGCTGTCATTCGGGAAAACAATGCCGGAGAAAACGAGATTTGCGCCTATTACACTGCAGTTGGCGCGAGGCCGGCCGCACAGCTGCGGACAGAGCTGTCCCGGTCGCTTCCGGAGTATATGATTCCGGCTTATTTAATCGAACTCGACAGCATGCCGCTGACGGCCAACGGAAAGGTTGACAAACGGCAGCTGCCGGCTCCCGTCGCTGAAGAGACTGGTAGATTCGAAGCACCGAAAAATGAAACGGAGAAAATTTTGGCGGCAATCTGGGAAGAGATTCTCGGCATCAAGCAGCCGGGAATCGATGACAACTTCTTTTCCATCGGCGGACACTCGCTGAAGGCGATGATGCTGACAGCCAAAATACAAGAGCAGCTCCAAAAAGAGGTGCCGATCAAAGTATTGTTTGAAAAACCGACGATCAGAGAGCTGGCCGAATTTCTTCAAGGGGAAACGAAAGAGAAAACCGCTTCAATTACGCCGGCACCGTCCCGTCCGAAGTATCCGGTGTCGTCGGCCCAACGGCGCATGTATATCCTCAATCAGCTAGAAGAAGCAAGCACGAGCTACAATGTGCCGGCGGTTCTGCTTTTGGAAGGGGAATTGGATAAGGAGCGTCTGGAAGCCGCGTTTCGGGCCTTGATCGGCCGCCATGAAACATTGCGGACATCGTTCGAATTGATCGATGGAGAAATCGTTCAAATCATCCATCAAGCCGCAGTTTTTCACCTGGCGGAATCAGCGGCTGAAGAAGCGGAAGCCGAAGCGGCGATCAGAGAATTTATCCGGCCGTTTCAGCTGGATAAGGCGCCGCTCGTCCGGGCAGAGCTCGTAAAGCTTGAAGAAAGGCGCCACCTGCTGATGATCGATATGCACCACATTATTACGGACGGAAGCTCCACCGGCATATTGATTCGCGACCTGGCCAGCTTCTACCACGGAGAAGAGGCGCCTGCCCCTAAGCTCCACTATAAAGATTTCGCTGTGTGGCAAAGTGGACCGGAGCATCAAGAGAAATTGAAAGAACAGGAACAGTATTGGCTCGACATTTTCAAAGGTGAGCTGCCTGTTCTCGATCTGCCGTACGATTTTCCGCGGCCGTCAAAACGCAGCTTTGAAGGCGACCGTGTCGTCTTCGGAATCGATCAAAAACTGACGGCAGACATTCAAAAGCTGCTTTCTGAAGCCGATGCGACACTTTATATGTTCCTGTTGGCTGCATTTAATATCCTGCTTTCCAAGTATGCGTCACAGGATGATTTGATCGTCGGATCGCCTGTGGCAGGCAGAACCCATCCGGATCTGCACAACATTCCGGGCATGTTTGTCAATTCGCTGGCGCTCCGCAATCGTCCCGAAGGAGAAAAAACGTTTAAGCAGTTTTTGCAGGAAGTGAGAGAGACAAGTCTTCAAGCATTTGCCAAGCAGGACTATCCGCTTGAAGAACTGATTGAAAAACTGCCATTTCCGCGGGATACAAGCCGAAATCCGCTGTTCAGCGTCTTTTTCAACATGCAGAACATGGAAGTCCCGACGCTGAAACTCGGAGATTTGCAGATTTCTTCTTACTCGGTGCGCCACCGCACAGCGAAGTTCGATCTGTCGCTTGAGGCCGTGGAGCATGATGGCGAAATCGGTTTGAGCTTTGACTATGCCGTATCCTTATTTAAAGAAGAAACGATCCGACGCTGGAGCGGCCACTTCTTAAATGTGATTAAAACAATCTGCGAAAATCCCGGTATTAAGCTCCGGGACATCGAACTGCTTTCAGTCAAAGAGCGCGCACTTCTGCTGGAAGAAGCGAGGCACAGCCGGGCAGAACGCCTTGAGGAGCGGCCGTTTCATGTACGGTTTGAGGAAAAGGCGGACGAACTGCCTGATCAGCCGGCCGTTGTCTGCGGGGAAACCATCCTCACATACCGCGTGCTCGACGAAAAAGCAAATCAGATCGCAAATGTGCTGCACAGTGAAGGCGTCGGAAAAGACGATGTTGTCGGCATTATGCTGGATCGTTCTGCAGAGGTCGCCGCGGCGATTCTCGGCGTGATGAAATCAGGAGGCGCTTTTTTACCGATTGATCCGGAAATGCCGACGAGCAGGGTGCAATATATGCTGGAAGACAGCGGAGCCCGCTGGCTCTTAACAGAACATTCCCATCAAGCGGATCTCGCGGATTGGTATACCGGGAGATTGATAGATGTCAGAAACGACATGCTGATGGCAAGCAAAAAACGACCGCATCCAATCAAGGACGGAGCGAGTCTGGCGTACATCATCTACACATCCGGAACGACGGGCCGGCCGAAAGGCGTTCAGCTCGAACATCGGAATCTGGCAAACTATGTTTCCTGGTTTATCAATGAGGCGCGCCTGTCAGCTTCGGATAAAACGATGCTTTTGTCTTCCTATGCGTTCGATCTCGGATACACGAGTCTTTTCCCGGTGCTGCTCGCCGGAGGAGAGCTGCATATCGTCCCGAAAGAAACGTATACAGAACCGGAGACATTTACTCATTATATCGGTGAACAAGGGATCACATATATCAAGCTGACGCCGTCGCTGTTCCATACGGTCGTTCAGCCGCAAAGCTTCGCTTTGGCAAAGGGGCTTCAGTCATTGAGACTGATTGTACTAGGGGGAGAAAAAATCAATCCGAAAGATGTCGAGCGGTTCCATTCCCGCTATCCGGACACCCGGTTCATCAATCATTACGGGCCGACGGAAACGACGATCGGTGCCATCGCAAAACCGGTCGAACCGGGCATGATCCGGCAATTCGCCGAGCGCCCGACGATTGGACGGCCGATATCGGGCGCCGGAGCACTGGTATTGGACGCTTCCCGCCGGCTTGTTCCCGCAGGTGCGGCAGGCGAGCTGTATATTACGGGAAACGGGCTTGCAAGAGGATATGTGAACAACCGGGAACTCACGGCTGCGAAGTTTATCGAAAATCCTTACACACCGGGCACACTCATGTACCGGACGGGGGATCTCGTCCGCCGTCTTCCGGACGGAGAGATTGAATTTTTGGGGCGGACGGATGATCAGGTGAAAATCCGCGGCTACAGAATCGAATTGAGAGAAATCGAAGAAGCCTTTATCGAGCTTGATGATATAGAGAGAGCGGTCGTTCTTTCCTTTGTGACTGACTCGGGATTAGACGAACTGTGCGCTTATATTCAAGCGAAACGACAGCTGCCGGTTTCCGAACTGAGAGAGCGTCTTTCCGAGCGGCTGCCGTCGTACATGATCCCTTCATACTACGTAACCGTGGATGAAATGCCGCTTTCGGCAAACGGAAAAGTGGAGCGCAGCGCGCTGCCGGAGCCGCAAGGTCTAAACGGGCGAAGCGATTCGTATAGAGCGCCGTCAACCGGATTTGAAAAAGCTCTCTGCGGCATTTGGGAAGAGGTGCTTGGCGTTCGGCCGGTCGGACTTGACGACAATTTCTTCGATCTTGGCGGACATTCATTAAAAGGAATGATGCTGACAGCGGAAATCCAATCCAAGCTCGGAAAAAAAGTACCGTTAAAAACGTTGTTCGATTGTCCGACAGTCGGCTTGCTCGCCCGCAGTATCGAAGCATCTGAAGGACAGTCAGTACAAAGCGGGATTCAGCCTGCCGAAAAACGCGACTGGTATCCGGTTTCATCCGCTCAGCAACGGATGTATGCCCTCCATCATTTTGAAAAGAACGGAACGGGCTACAATATGCCGTCTGTTCTCATGATGGAAGGCGTGCTTGATACGGATCGTTTAAGACGGGCGTTCGCCGACTTGGTGAACCGCCATGAATCATTGCGGACCGCATTTGTTGAAATCGATGGCCGTACCGTTCAAATTGTGCATGAAAAAGCGGACATTGACTTAAAGGTTATTCATATTTATGAAGACGACGCAGAAGCAGAGATCAACCGCTTTATTAGACCGTTTGATCTCAGCATGGCTCCGCTGATCAGAGCCGAGCTGCTCTCCATCAGCTCTACGCGCCATCTGCTTTTGATTGATACGCATCATATTATTGCGGACGGCGTTTCCAGAAGCCTTTTCGTCAAAGAAATCGCACAGCTTTATAAAGGCGCTTCGCTCCCTGAGCCGAAACTGCACTATAAAGATTATGCGGTGTGGCAGCAAGAACCTGACCAGCAAGAAAACATCCGGAAACAGGAAGACTTCTGGCTCCGGCAGTTTAAGGAAAGCGTTCCGGAACTCAGCCTTCCGCTCGACTTTCCGCGTCCTCCTGTCCAAAGCTTTGCCGGGAACCGGGTTCACTTTAAAGTATCAAAAGACACCGCCCTTAAAATCCGCCGTTTGACGGCGGAAACGAACACGACGCTGAATATTGTGATGCTCGCCGTTTTTAACCTGTTTTTAAGCCGCCTTGCCGGCCAAAAGGATATTGTTGTCGGCTCAGCGGCAGCGGGCAGAACGAATGCTGATCTGAAAGACATGCCGGGGATGTTCGTCAATTCGTTGGCGCTGAAAAACCATGTACCTGATCAAGCATCATTCAGCGAGTTTTTGGAAGAGGTGAAAAACAACAGCCTCGCAGCCCTCGACCATCAGGACTATCCGTTTGAAGAGCTGATCGCCAAGCTTGATTTGCCGCGCGATATGAGCCGGAATCCGCTGTTCAATGTCATGCTGACAACGGAAGATCCTGATAAAGAGATGCTCGATTTAGACGGTCTGACAATCAAGCCGTATGAGATTTCACATGCTGCTGCCAAGTTCGACCTGACACTGGGGGCTTTTGAAAAAGATCATGAAATCGGTCTTCAGTTCGAATATGCAACAGATTTGTTTCAGAAACAAACGATTGAACGCTGGAGTGGATATTTGCTTAACCTGCTCGAAGCGGTTGCCGAAAACGCGGATGCCCGCCTGTCAGAGCTTTCGCTTCTGAATGAAGCCGAAAAACGGCGGATCGTGTACGAATGGAATGACACAGTGCTTGACGTGCCGCAGGACAAAACGGTCCATGAGCTGTTCGAAGCGCAAGCCCTTCGCACGCCTGAACGTGGGGCAGCGGTTTACAACGGCGTGAAGTGGACGTACAAAGAGCTGAACGCGCGGGCGAACCGTCTGGCCCGCCTGCTGATCGAAAAAGGGGCCTGTCCTGAACAGCGGATCGGGATCATGGTCAAGCCTTCGCTTGAAATGACGGCCGGCGTGCTCGCGATTTTGAAAGCGGGAGCGGCCTATGTGCCGATCGATCCCGGCTATCCGGCCGAGCGGATCGGATACGTGCTGAAAGACAGCGGTGCAGAGCTGCTTTTGACGCAAAACGGATTAACGGTGCCGGACACATTTACCGGAGAAGTGATCGATTTGAATGAAGAAGCTTCCATTCTGGATGGTGAGCTTTATCCAGAGGATGACATTAATCCAAACGCGAAAGCTCAGCCTGACAACCTGGCATACTTGATCTACACATCGGGCACAACCGGCCAGCCGAAAGGCGTCATGGTCGAACATCAGTCGCTCGTGAACTTGTGCTGTTGGCATAATGATGCATTCGCGGTTACAGAACAGGATAAAAGCGCGAAATATGCCGGTTTTGGCTTTGATGCTTCCGTCTGGGAAATGTTCCCGTACTGGATCGTCGGGGCGGAGCTTCACATCATCGATGAATCGATCCGGATGGATATTACGCGTTTGAATCAATACTTTGAAGAGAACGGGATTACGATCACGTTCCTGCCGACACAGCTTTGCGAACAGTTCATGGAGC
>NZ_MRBL01000043.1 GCF_001969855.1 Bacillus haynesii | reverse complement strand
GAGTAGGACGCCGCCAAGCGCTTAGAAAGACCAGCTGATATCAGCTGGTCTTTTTTCTTGTTGCATAAGGTTTTATGACAGCCAAAAGTGGAAATAATAAAGGAAGAAGCGCAATTAGTTGAAAAAAAAACGAAAACCACTTATAGTAAAGTTAAAGTCAAATATAGTCAAAGTCAAGTGAAGGAGGGGGCTGAGTGGGGAAAAATATTTCTGACATAATCGAACAGTATTTGAAACAAATATTAGAACAGAACGGGAAAGAAATATTAGAGATTAAACGAAGCGAAATAGCCGATAAATTTCAGTGTGTTCCTTCTCAGATCAATTACGTGATCAATACGCGTTTTACGAGCGAGCGCGGATACATCGTCGAAAGCAAAAGAGGCGGCGGCGGTTATATTCGAATTATTAAAATTAAAATGAACGATAAAATTGATTTGATTAACAACATTATGAATCAAATCTATACAAGGCTCTCTCAAGCTGCTTCGGACGATATCATTTTAAGGCTGTTAGAAAATGGTGTCATTACAGAAAGCGAAGCAAAATTGATGGTGAGTGTTATGGATCGTTCTGTTTTATATATTGATTTGCCTGAACGAGACGAATTAAGAGCAAGAATGATGAAAGCCATGCTTACGTCACTTAAATTTAAGTAAAGCGGGTGAGAAGCGTGATATGTCAAGAGTGTAAAGAAAGACCGGCAACTTTTCACTTTACGAAAGTCATTAATGGTGAAAAAAAAGAAATGCACATCTGTGAACAATGTGCGAAAGAGAACAGCGAGTCATATTCTATGAATGAAAGTGGCGGATTTTCCATCCATAATTTATTATCCGGACTGCTGAATTTTGACTCGTCCTTTACAAACAGCAGCGAGGCTCAGCTTTTTCAACAGCCAGACCAGGTTCTGCGATGCAAAAAATGCAACATGACGTTCCCGGAATTTCGAAAAACAGGCCGGTTTGGATGTTCGGAATGTTATAAAACCTTCCATTCTTATATCACTCCGGTTTTAAGAAAAGTTCACAGCGGGAACACGGTTCACGCCGGTAAAATACCAAAGCGGATCGGCGGTAACCTGCATGTAAGAAGACAAGTTGAAGCATTGAAAAAAGAGCTGAAAGAATTAATTCAGCAGGAGGAATTTGAAAAAGCAGCCAACATCAGAGACCAGATCAGATCGCTTGAACAAAACCTGAATGCAAACAAGGAGGAGGAGGACTGATGTCACTGCAGCATTTTATTCAGAATGCTTTAAGCAATTGGATGCGGCAGGAAGGCCCTGAAAGTGACATCGTGCTGAGCAGCCGGATCCGTCTTGCGCGCAATTTGGATAAAGTTCGTTTTCCAACGCTTTTTTCAAACGAAGAGGCTTCAGCGATTATCGCATTGTTTGAAGAACAATTCACAGGCTATGAAGTGCCCGGTATCGGGAAATTTGAGCTTGTGAAAATGGATCAGGTGCAGCCTTTGGAAAAAAGGGTTCTTGTAGAAAAACATCTGATCAGTCCGCATTTGACGGAAGCTTCCTTTGGCGCGTGCCTTCTTTCTGAAAATGAAGAAGTGAGTATTATGCTGAATGAGGAAGATCATATTCGCATTCAATGTCTGTTCCCGGGATTTCAGCTGTCAGAAGCATTGAAAGCAGCAAATCAAGTGGACGATTGGATTGAAGACCGGATCGATTATGCTTTTTCGGAACAAAGAGGCTATTTGACCAGCTGCCCTACAAATGTCGGAACCGGGCTTAGAGCTTCTGTCATGATGCACCTTCCTGCTTTAGTGTTAACTAGGCAAATAAACAGAATTATTCCGGCAATTAACCAATTGGGGCTTGTTGTTAGAGGAATTTACGGTGAAGGCAGCGAAGCATTAGGGAATATCTTTCAAATTTCCAACCAAATTACCCTTGGTAAATCGGAACACGACATTGTCGAAGATCTGAACAGCGTCGTTGCTCAGCTGATTGAACAAGAGCGTTCAGCAAGAAAGGCGCTTTATCAGACTTCGCAAATCGAGCTTGAAGACCGCGTCTACAGATCTTACGGCGTACTGTCTAATTGCCGGATGATCGAGTCGAAAGAAACAGCAAGATGTCTTTCAGACGTTCGTCTTGGAATTGACCTGGGGATAATAAAAGGTCTTTCCAGCAATATACTTAATGAACTGATGATTCTGACACAGCCTGGATTTCTCCAGCAATATTCAGGCGGAGCCCTAAGGCCAAACGAGAGGGACATCAGGCGGGCTGCTCTTATCAGGGAGCGCCTGAAATTAGAAAACAACGGCAATAGACAGGAGGATGAAACAATATGATGTTTGGAAGATTCACAGAAAGAGCACAAAAAGTATTGGCGCTTGCTCAAGAAGAAGCTCTGCGTCTGGGCCATAATAACATTGGAACAGAACATATTCTCCTCGGCCTTGTCCGCGAGGGAGAAGGAATTGCTGCAAAAGCGCTGCAGGCGTTAGGACTCAGCCCTGACAAGATTCAAAAAGAAGTTGAAAGCCTCATCGGCCGCGGGCAAGAGATGTCACAATCGATCCATTACACACCGAGAGCCAAAAAAGTGACCGAACTGGCGATGGATGAAGCAAGAAAGCTTGGCCACTCCTACGTTGGAACAGAACACATCCTCCTTGGCTTAATCCGCGAAGGGGAAGGTGTTGCGGCAAGGGTGCTGAATAATTTAGGCGTCAGCTTAAACAAAGCGAGACAGCAAGTATTGCAGCTGTTGGGGAGCAATGAGAGCGGTGGCGCTGCTTCAGGCGCCAACAGCAATGCCAACACACCAACCTTAGACAGTCTTGCCCGGGATCTCACGGCGATTGCAAAAGAAGACAGTCTTGATCCCGTGATCGGCAGAAGCAAAGAAATTCAGCGCGTGATTGAAGTGCTGAGCCGCAGAACGAAAAACAACCCTGTGTTAATCGGGGAGCCCGGTGTCGGTAAGACGGCGATTGCCGAAGGTCTGGCCCAGCAGATCATCAACAATGAAGTACCGGAGATTTTACGCGACAAGCGCGTCATGACGCTTGATATGGGAACGGTTGTCGCCGGTACAAAATACCGCGGTGAATTTGAAGACCGCCTGAAAAAAGTGATGGACGAAATTCGTCAAGCGGGAAATATCATCCTCTTCATCGATGAGCTACATACTCTCATCGGAGCCGGAGGAGCGGAAGGGGCCATTGATGCCTCAAATATCCTTAAACCGTCGCTGGCGCGCGGAGAGCTGCAATGCATCGGAGCGACAACCCTTGATGAATACCGCAAATACATTGAAAAAGATGCTGCACTCGAACGGCGTTTTCAGCCAATTCAGGTTGACCAGCCGTCTCCTGAAGAAAGCATTCAAATATTGAGAGGGCTCAGAGACCGCTATGAAGCCCACCACCGCGTATCGATTACAGATGAAGCGATCGAAGCGGCAGTGAAGCTGTCAGACCGCTACATTTCGGACCGTTTTCTGCCTGACAAGGCGATCGACTTAATCGATGAAGCCGGTTCAAAGGTTCGCCTGCGTTCATTCACAACGCCTCCTAACTTAAAAGAGCTTGAACAAAAGCTTGATGAAGTAAGGAAAGAAAAAGATGCCGCTGTCCAAAGCCAGGAATTCGAAAAAGCAGCGTCTTTACGGGATACGGAGCAGCGCCTGCGTGAACAGGTCGAAGAAACCAAGAAAACATGGAAAGAAAAGCAGGGGCAAGAAAATTCCGAAGTGACCGTCGACGATATTGCAATGGTTGTATCAAGCTGGACTGGAGTGCCGGTTTCCAAAATTGCGCAGACTGAAACAGACAAATTGCTGAACATGGAGAGCATTCTTCATTCCCGCGTTATCGGCCAGGATGAAGCCGTCGTTGCGGTGGCAAAAGCAGTCAGACGCGCACGTGCCGGCTTAAAAGATCCAAAACGTCCTATCGGTTCGTTTATTTTCCTCGGTCCTACAGGCGTAGGGAAAACAGAGCTTGCCCGTGCACTTGCCGAGTCCATTTTCGGCGATGAAGAAGCAATGATTCGCATCGATATGTCCGAGTACATGGAAAAACATTCAACATCAAGACTCGTCGGTTCCCCTCCGGGATATGTCGGCTATGATGAAGGCGGACAGCTCACTGAAAAAGTGAGAAGAAAACCGTATTCCGTCGTCTTGCTTGACGAAATCGAGAAAGCTCACCCTGATGTCTTCAATATTTTGCTGCAAGTGCTTGAAGACGGCCGCCTGACTGATTCAAAAGGGCGCACGGTCGACTTTAGAAATACGATTTTGATCATGACATCAAATGTCGGTGCGAGCGAACTCAGAAGAAATAAATACGTCGGGTTTAATGTGCAGGATGAAACCCAGAATTATAAAGATATGAAAGACAAAGTCATGGGTGAATTAAAACGCGCCTTCAGACCTGAATTTATCAACCGGATTGATGAAATTATCGTCTTCCACTCTTTGGAGAAAAAACATTTGAAAGATATTGTATCCCTCATGTCAGAACAATTGACCAAGCGTCTGAAAGAACAGGATCTTTCAATTGAGCTGACTGAATCGGCTAAAGAAAAAATTGCCGATGAAGGCGTGGATCTCGAATACGGGGCGCGCCCTCTCAGAAGAGCAATCCAAAAACACGTGGAAGACCGGCTTTCTGAAGAGCTCCTGAAAGGCCATATTGAAAAAGGCCAGCATATTGTTTTGGATGTAGAAGACGGAGAATTTGTCGTAAAAACCGAAGCTAAAACGAACTAATATAGAGACAAAAGAAAGAGGCATACGATGTTCATCAGTATGCCTCACTTTCTTATAAAGGGAGCGTTTTGAAAAATCAATGGCTAAAACAAAGACTAAATTCATTTGTCACTCATGCGGCTACGAATCCGCCAAGTGGATGGGGAAGTGCCCCGGATGCGGCACATGGAATACCATGGTGGAAGAAACGGTAAAAAAACCCGCCGCCAACAGAAGAACTGCTTTTTCGCATTCCGTTCAAACCGTGCAAAAGCCTTCACCTCTTACTTCAATCGAAACAACAGAAGAGCCGCGAATTAAAACGAAACTGGGCGAATTCAACCGCGTCTTGGGAAACGGTATCGTCAAAGGTTCGCTCGTTTTAATCGGAGGCGATCCCGGCATCGGAAAATCAACTTTGCTGCTTCAAGTATCTGCCCAGCTTGCTGATTCAAAAGAAAATGTCCTGTACATCTCAGGTGAAGAATCGGTCAAGCAGACAAAGCTGAGAGCAGATCGTCTAGGCATCAACAGCCCCACTCTCCACGTTTTATCTGAAACCGATATGGAGTATATTACGTCTTCTATAGAAGAGATGAATCCATCATTCGTGGTGGTTGATTCGATTCAAACCGTTTACCAAAGTGATATCACATCCGCTCCGGGCAGCGTGTCCCAGGTCAGGGAATGCACCGCTGAGCTGATGAGAATTGCAAAAACGAAAGGGATTCCGATATTTATCGTCGGGCATGTCACAAAAGAAGGTTCGATTGCCGGACCGAGACTTCTGGAACATATGGTCGACACCGTTCTTTACTTTGAAGGTGAGCGGCATCATACATTTCGGATTTTAAGAGCCGTTAAAAACAGGTTTGGATCAACGAATGAAATGGGAATCTTTGAAATGAGGGAAGAGGGCCTGACAGAGGTGTTGAATCCGTCGGAAATCTTTCTCGAAGAGCGCTCGGCGGGAGCAGCCGGATCGAGTGTCGTGGCCTCAATGGAAGGCACGAGGCCGGTCTTAGTAGAGATTCAGGCGCTGATTTCCCCGACGAGTTTTGGAAATCCGCGCAGGATGGCAACCGGAATTGACCATAACCGCGTCTCATTGCTGATGGCGGTTTTAGAAAAAAGGGTTGGCCTGCTCCTGCAAAATCAAGACGCCTATTTGAAAGTCGCCGGCGGCGTCAAGCTGGACGAGCCGGCGATTGATCTAGCCGTTGCGGTGAGCATCGCCTCAAGCTTCAGAGACACCCCGCCTCAACCGACGGATTGTTTTATCGGAGAAGTCGGATTGACAGGGGAGGTCCGCAGAGTATCAAGGATAGAACAGAGAGTGCAGGAAGCGGCGAAGCTTGGTTTTAAAAGAATGGTTATTCCTTCTGCAAATGTGGAAGGATGGACAAAGCCGAAAGGAATTGAAGTCGTCGGCGTTGAAAATGTAGCTGAGGCCCTTCGCGCTTCATTAGGAGGATCATAATATATGGAAAAAGACAAAAAAGGAGCGAAACAGGATCTTTCAGAAATATTGCAGTTTGTCGCCCCCGGCACGCCTCTTCGCGAAGGAATTGAAAACGTCCTCCGGGCCAAAACAGGCGGATTAATCGTGGTCGGCTTCAACGATAAAGTGAAAGAAGTGGTTGACGGAGGATTCCACATTAATTCTTCTTTCTCTCCGGCTCACCTGTACGAGCTGGCTAAAATGGACGGGGCGATTATTCTCAGCGATTCAGGGCAAAAAATTCTATATGCCAATACACAGCTCATGCCTGAGGCGACGATCCCCTCCTCTGAGACGGGTATGAGGCACAGAACAGCCGAGCGTGTGGCCAAGCAGACCGGCTGTCTAATCATTGCGATTTCTGAAAGGCGGAATGTGATTACGCTCTATCAGGAAAATATGAAATATATACTCAAAGATATCGGCTTTATCTTAACAAAAGCCAATCAGGCGATTCAGACGCTCGAAAAATACAAACTTATTTTGGACCATGCGATTTCCAATTTGAATGCGCTGGAGTTTGAAGAGCTTGTTACATTTGGGGATGTCATCTCCGTTCTGCATCGGTATGAAATGGTGCTCAGAATCAAAAATGAAATTAATATGTATATAAAAGAGCTTGGAACAGAAGGCCATCTCATCAGGCTCCAGGTTAGCGAACTGATCACCGATATGGAGCAGGAAGCGGCGCTGTTCGTTAAAGATTATGTGAAAGAAAAGATCAAAGATCCGTTTGTTCTGCTGAAACAGCTTCAGGATATGTCGAGTTTCGAATTGCTGGATGACGCGATTCTTCTTAAGCTTTTAGGTTATTCAGCCACTACGAACATGGAAGAATACGTTTTTCCGAGAGGTTACAGACTTCTTCACAAAATCCCCCGCCTCCCGATGCCGATCGTCGAGAATGTTGTCGAAGCATTCGGCCATTTAAAGCTCATTATCGAAGCGGATGTAAAAGATTTGGACGAAGTGGAAGGAATTGGAGCTGTTCGTGCCCAAAAGATAAAGAAAGGGTTAAAGAGGCTTCAGGAGAAACATTATACTGACAGGCAGCTGTGAGAAAATTTTCTAGAAGTGATTAAAATTTGCAATTTATGGGTATATTATTCTTACTTTTTGTTTTCCCTTTTTCAGGTTGAAACAGCTGCATTCATAAAAATTAAAACGATTATTTTAAAGGAGGTGAAGGTATGTTAAAACGAATAGTTCAAGCGTTCTTTGCGATTTTGGGAGGCGTTATCGGTATATTTCTCATACCGGAATTGTTTGTACTGTTAAATGTACAGGACATACCTTTAGTAACAAACCCGTATGCGTCCGCTTGTTTAGGAGCTATCATCTTTTTTCTTCTGGGCATCTGGTGTGCGGATCATGTCATCAACTGGGTGAAGCAGATTGAGGATTCTTTGATCAAAGCACCTGTCTCAGATTTATTGTTCGGCTCTTTGGGATTAATCTTCGGACTTATGCTCGCTTATCTTATCGTCAACGTCATTCCGTTAAAAGACATCCCTTATCAGTTGATCAGCACGGTCATTCCGATTGTGTTGGCCGCATTTCTCGGCTATCTCGGATTCCGTGTAGGTTTTAAGAAAAAGGATGAAATGCTGACACTTTTTACATCAAGAAAGAAAAAAGGTTCTGCTGAGGAAGAGCGTCCGGAAGAAGACAAAAAGCTGAAAATTTTAGACACAAGTGTTATTATAGACGGGAGAATTGCTGATATTTGTCAGACCGGATTTCTTGAAGGCGTCATTGTGATTCCTCAGTTTGTACTTGAGGAGCTGCAGCATATCGCCGACTCTTCAGACGTCCTCAAACGAAACAGAGGGCGGAGAGGACTGGATATATTAAACCGGATCCAGAAAGAGCTCGATATCAAAGTTGAAATTTATGAAGGCGATTTTGAAGATATTCAAGAGGTCGACAGCAAGCTTGTCAAACTGGCGAAATTGACCTCAGGCGTTGTCGTCACAAACGATTTCAATTTGAACAAAGTATGCGAGCTCCAAAAGGTTGCCGTATTGAATATCAACGACCTTGCCAACGCCGTCAAACCTGTCGTGCTTCCGGGAGAAGAAATGAAGGTGCAGGTCATCAAAGACGGAAAAGAACATAATCAGGGCGTGGCTTATCTGGACGACGGCACGATGATTGTCGTGGAAGAAGGGCGAAATTATATCGGCAAACATATCGACGTGCTCGTGACCAGCGTGCTGCAGACAGCGGCAGGCAGAATGATATTCGCCAAGCCGAAACTGCTGGAAAAGGCGCTTTGAAAAAGGGAGAAATAAAATGAATTATGAAGTCGTCATTCCTGCCGCCGGCCAAGGTAAACGAATGAATGCTGGGAAAAACAAACTGTTTATCGAGGCGAAAGGAATACCTGTGATTATTCATACATTAAAGGTGTTTGAAAACCATGATGCCTGCAAAAGGATCATTCTTGTCATCAATGAACAGGAATTCGGTGATTTCAGTACCCTTTTAAAAACCTATCATTTTACAACTCCGATCGAGATGGTGCCGGGCGGAAGAGAACGCCAGCAAAGCGTATTTGCGGGCATTAAAGCGGCCGGCAAAGAGGAAACGATCCTCGTCCACGACGGAGCAAGACCCTTTATTAAACGGGAATATATCGAACAGCTTGTCGAGAAAGCGAAGGAAACAGGGGCAGCCATCGTTGCCGTTCCTGTTAAAGATACGATCAAACGCGTTCAAGACGGTGAGGTAGCCGGAACGATTGAACGTTCAAGCTTGTGGGCCGCTCAAACCCCACAAGCTTTTCGTCTTTCTATTCTGATGAATGCTCACCTTGAGGCTGAAGCAAAAGGTTTCCTCGGTACGGACGACGCCAGTCTGGTCGAGGAAGCCGGGGGTACGGTTGCAATCATTCAAGGGGATTATCAAAACATCAAACTGACGACCCCGGATGACTTGCTTGTCGCAGAAGCGATATTAGAAGCGGAAAAGAGGAATGAACATGTTTAGAATAGGCCAAGGATTTGACGTCCATCAACTAGTGGAGGGCAGGCCGCTTATTATCGGGGGAATTACGATTCCTTACGAGAAAGGCCTTCTCGGACATTCGGATGCCGATGTGCTTTTGCACACGATTGCGGATGCATGTCTCGGTGCCGTCGGCGAGGGCGATATCGGAAAACACTTTCCGGATACCGACCCTGAATTCAAAGATGCCGACTCCTTCAAACTCCTTCGTCACGTCTGGATGATTGTGAAGGAAAAAGGTTACACGCTCGGGAACCTGGATTGTACAATCATCGCCCAAAAGCCTAAAATGGCGCCGTATATCGAAGACATGAGAGCCAGAATTGCCGAAGGGCTTGAGGTGGAAATTTCCCAAATTAACGTAAAAGCGACCACAACCGAAAAGCTCGGATTTACGGGAAGAGCCGAAGGAATCGCCGCCCAGGCTTCCGTTCTGCTCCAAAAGGCATAATTCATTTTGAAGACAGGTTCATTTGATGATAGAATAGGAAATAAATTTGAACTCTGCTAGAGACGAAAGGAAGTTAGACAGATGGGAAACGAAGTTCGGGTTCGTTATGCGCCGAGCCCAACAGGCCATTTACATATTGGAAATGCCAGAACCGCTCTCTTTAATTATTTGTTTGCCCGGAGCCAAGGCGGAAAATTCATCATCCGCATTGAAGATACGGACCGAAAGCGCAACATTGAAGGTGGAGAGCAAAGCCAGCTTAACTATTTAAAATGGCTGGGCATCGACTGGGACGAAAGCGTGGATGTCGGCGGGGAATACGGACCATACCGCCAATCCGAAAGAAACGACATTTACAAAACATATTACGAGGAGCTTCTTGAAAAAGGGCTTGCCTACAAATGTTACTGCACGGAAGAAGAGCTTGAGAAAGAGCGTGAGGAACAGGCTGCCCGCGGAGAAATGCCGCGCTACTCCGGCAAGTGCCGCAATTTAACAAAAGAAGAGCAGGAAAAGCTCGAAGCTGAAGGAAGACAGCCGAGCATCCGCTTTAAGGTGCCTCAAGGAGAAGTCATCAACTTCAATGACATCGTCAAAGGAGAAATTTCTTTTGAAACAGACGGCATCGGCGACTTCGTTATCGTGAAGAAAGACGGAACGCCTACTTACAACTTTGCGGTAGCGGTCGATGACTATTTAATGAAAATGACGCATATCCTGCGCGGCGAAGACCACATTTCCAATACGCCAAAGCAGATCATGATTTACAACGCCCTTGGCTGGGATATCCCGGCATTTGGACATATGACATTAATCGTCAATGAAAACCGCAAAAAACTGAGCAAACGTGATGAGTCCATCATTCAGTTTATCGAACAGTACGAAGAGCTCGGCTATTTGCCGGAAGCATTGTTTAACTTCATCACTCTTCTCGGCTGGTCGCCGGTCGGAGAAGAAGAACTGTTTACAAAAGAACAGTTTATTGAGATATTTGATGTAAACCGTTTGTCAAAATCACCAGCGGTGTTTGATACGCATAAACTGAAATGGGTCAACAACCAGTATGTGAAAAAACTTGATCTTGATCAGGTGATCGAATTGACCGTTCCGCATTTGCAAAAAGCGGGCAGGGTTTCAGAAGAGCTTTCAGGCAGCGAACAGGAATGGGTTCGCAAGCTGATTTCCCTATACCAGGAACAGTTGAGCTACGGTGCTGAAATCGTCGAGTTAACAGAGTTGTTCTTTAAAGACGATATCCAGTATAATCGTGAAGCAAGAGCAGTTTTAGAAGAAGAGCAGGTTCCGGAAGTGCTTCGCGTATTTGCTGAAAAGCTTGAGCAGCTTGACTCGTTTACGGCAGATGAGATCAAGGCATCCATCAAAGCCGTTCAAAAAGAAACAGGACATAAAGGGAAAAAGCTGTTTATGCCGATCCGCGTAGCGACGACAGGCCAGACCCACGGTCCTGAACTGCCTCAGTCCATTGAATTATTGGGGAAAGACACCGTTTTAAAACGGCTGAATAACATTATTCAATAAGATAAATCGTTGACAGGGATAAGTATAAAGCCAGGGCCTTTAAAGAGAGAGTCTTCATCGGCTGGAAAAGACTTAAGCGCCGGGCTTTAGAAATGCACCTCTTGAGACCTTTGAAGAACGTTTTTATGACTAGTATTCAAAGGCGGTATCCGCCGTTATGGAAGAGAGTTGAGAAAACAGCTATGCTGTTTTCTAAACAGAGTGGAACCGCGCGTCAAAAAGCGTCTCTGTCATTAGACAGAGGCGTTTTTTATATGGTTTGATAATAGAGACAAAGGAAGCGGGGAACGGGGGGAATCATGTGTTCTTTAAAATGCTGAAAGAAGATGTAGACGTCGTATTTGACCAAGATCCAGCTGCGAGAAGCTACATTGAAGTCATCTTAACTTATTCAGGTTTACATGCTATATGGGCACATCGAATTGCACATGCTTTATATAAAAGAAAAAGGTTTTTCATCGCCAGAACGATCTCTCAAATCGCCCGCTTCTTTACGGGAATCGAAATTCACCCAGGTGCCAAGATCGGCAGGAGATTTTTCATTGATCACGGCATGGGGGTAGTGATCGGCGAAACCTGTGAGATCGGAAACAATGTCACGGTTTTTCAGGGCGTGACGCTTGGGGGAACAGGAAAAGAAAAAGGCAAAAGGCATCCGACAATCGAGGACGATGCCCTGGTCTCAACAGGGGCAAAAGTGCTTGGATCTATTACAGTCGGAAGAGGGGCGAAAATCGGCGCCGGCTCTGTCGTCCTGCACGATGTGCCTGAATGTTCCACCGTTGTCGGCATCCCGGGCCGCGTCGTCGTACAAAACGGAAAGAAAATCAGACGCGACTTGAATCACCAGGATTTGCCGGATCCGGTGGCTGACCGCTTCAGAGAATTAGAAAACGAAATCAGGCAGCTGAAACAAGAGCTCCGGAGAAAAGAAAGGGAAGATGAGCTGTGACACTAACACTGTATAATACTCTCACACGAAAAAAAGAGCCGTTTGTGCCTCTTGAAGAAGGCAAGGTCAAAATGTATGTGTGCGGTCCGACCGTATATAACTACATCCACATCGGAAACGCAAGGCCGGCAATCGTGTTTGACACGGTCAGAAAGTATTTAGAGTATAAAGGCTATGACGTCCAATATGTCTCTAATTTTACCGATGTCGATGATAAATTAATTAAAGCGGCAAATGAGCTTGGCGAGGAAGTGCCGGTCATCGCCGAACGCTTTATTAAGGCATACTTCGAAGATGTCGGTTCACTGGGCTGCACAAAAGCTGACTGCCATCCGCGCGTCACTGAAAACATGGATGAGATCATCGATTTTATTCAGACACTGGTCGATAAGGGCTATGCCTATGAGGCGGACGGAGATGTTTATTATAAAACAAGATCGTTTGAAGGCTATGGAAAGCTGTCGCACCAATCGGTCGATGAACTGAGATCAGGCGCCCGGATTCAAGTGGGCGAAAAGAAAGAAGATGCGCTCGATTTCACATTATGGAAAGCGGCTAAAGATAACGAAATCTCCTGGGATAGCCCTTGGGGAAAAGGCCGTCCCGGCTGGCATATCGAGTGCTCTGCGATGGCGAAAAAATATTTGGGCGATTCGATCGACATTCACGCCGGCGGTCAGGATTTGGCCTTCCCGCATCATGAAAACGAAATTGCCCAATCGGAAGCATTGACAGGGAAGCCTTTCGCAAAATATTGGCTTCATAACGGCTACATTAATATCGATAATGAGAAAATGTCAAAATCGCTCGGCAACTTTGTGCTGGTACATGACATTATTAAAGAGCATGATCCCCAAGTGCTGCGGTTTTTCATGCTGTCTGTTCATTACAGACATCCGATCAACTATTCGGTCGAACTTCTCGAGAACACAAAAAACGCTTTTGGGCGTCTAAAAACAGCTTATAGCAATTTGCAGTATCGCCTGAAAAGCAGTACAAATTTAACAGAGGGCGATTCAGAATGGCTTGAAAAAATTGAAGAGCAGCGAAAAGCCTTCGAAAAGGCAATGGACGATGATTTCAATACAGCGAATGCCATTTCCGTCCTGTTTGATCTGGCCAAACACGCCAACTACTATCTGCAGGAAAAGAATACTGCAGAACATGTCATTCAGGCGTTTCTACAGCTGTTTGACGAAATCTGCTCAGTGCTCGGCTTCTCCCTGAAGGGACAGGAACTTTTGGATAAGGACATCGAAGAACTGATCGAGAAGCGCAATGAAGCCCGCAGAAACCGTGACTTTGCAACATCTGACCAGATTCGCGACCAGCTGAAAAGCATGAACATTATCCTGGAGGACACTCCACAGGGTACGCGCTGGAAAAGAGGAGAATCATAAACATGAATTTGGAAACCATTAAAGACGCCAAACAGCTGAATGGTTTGGCGCTTGCTTACATGGGTGATGCCGTATTAGAGGTATACGTCAGGCATCACCTCTTAAAGCAAGGCATGACAAGGCCCAACGATCTGCACAGACAGTCGAGGCGCTATGTCTCCGCCAAGTCGCAGGCAAGCATGTTGTTTGCGCTGGAGGAGCAGGAATTTTTCACCGAGGAAGAACAGGCTGTGCTGAGAAGAGGACGGAATGCCAAATCCGGAACGGTACCGAAAAACACGGATGTCCAAACATATCGTTACAGTACGGCTTTTGAGGCGGTCATCGGGTATCTTTTTCTTGAGAACAGGGAAGATAGGCTTAATGAACTCATCAAAGCAGCGCTGGAAAAACGGGATGGCAGGGAGGAAGTCAAATGAGTCAACAGCATGATTACGTCATAGGAAAAAACGCGGTCATCGAAACATTAAAGTCCGGCCGGGAATTGTATAAGCTGTGGATGGCGGAAAACACAGTGAAGGGACAGGCCCAGCAAGTCGTCGAGCTCGCCGCCAAAAAAGGCATCACGATTCATTATGTCCCAAGAAAAAAACTCGATCAAATGGTTTCCGGACAGCATCAAGGCGTCGTCGCCCAGGTCGCGGCTTACGAGTATGCCGAGCTGGATGATCTGTTTCAAAAGGCCGAAGACAGAAATGAACAGCCGTTTATCCTCGTATTAGACGAAATTGAGGATCCGCACAATCTGGGCTCTATTATGCGCACCGCAGACGCGGTCGGGGCGCATGGCATCATCATTCCGAAAAGGCGCGCGGTCGGCCTTACGACGACTGTCGCCAAAGCCTCGACAGGAGCCATCGAACATATTCCGGTCGTCAAAGTGACCAACCTGTCGCGGACCCTGGAAGAAATGAAGGAACGGGGCATTTGGGTCGTCGGTACCGATGCGTCTGGACAACAGGACTACAGGTCACTGGACGGAAATATGCCGCTTGCGCTTGTCATCGGCAGCGAAGGAAAAGGCATGGGAAGGCTAGTTAAAGAGAAATGTGATTTTCTCATTCGCCTGCCGATGGCGGGAAAAGTCACGTCCCTGAACGCCTCAGTTGCAGCCGGCCTGCTGATGTATGAAGTGTACCGGAAACGAAGCCCTCTGGGAGAATAGACGGAATGGACATCCTGTTGGTCGACGGTTATAACATGATTGGGGCATGGCCTCAGCTGAAAGATTTAAAAGAAAACAGTTTTGAAGAAGCAAGGGACCTGTTGATTCAGAAGATGGCGGAATATCAATCGTATACTGGATTTCGGGTAATCGTTGTCTTTGATGCGCATCTCGTTAAAGGAATTGAGAAAAAGAAGGTTAATCATCGCGTAGAAGTGATATTTACAAGGGAAAATGAAACGGCTGATGAACGGATCGAGAAACTGGTGTCAGACTTGAATAATATTCAGACGCAGCTCCATGTTGCCACATCCGATTACACAGAGCAGTGGGCGATTTTTGGCCAGGGGGCCCTGCGCAAATCGGCCAGGGAGCTGCTCAGGGAAGTCGAAGCGATCGAAAGGCAAATCGAAAAAAGGGTGAAACAAATCACCTCAGAACGTCCTGCAGGGAAAATTCCATTGTCAGAAGATGTCTTGAAGATCTTCGAAAAATGGCGGCGTGGCGACTTGGATTAGGTTGACGCTTTTTTGTCCATTACTGTATAATATTTCTATCTACGTGCGGTCGGGGGGATCGGAGTGAACTTACAAAACAACCAGGGAAAATTCAGCAAAGAGCAGTTCAGCAAAGAACGTTTTTGCCAGTTGGAAGACGAGCAGGTCATTGAAATGGTTCATGTCGGAGACAGTGATGCGTTAGATTACTTGATTACAAAGTACCGTAATTTTGTAAGGGCAAAAGCAAGATCCTACTTCTTAATCGGAGCTGATCGGGAAGATATCGTTCAGGAAGGCATGATTGGACTCTACAAATCTATCCGTGATTTTAGAGAGGACAAGCTGACTTCATTCAAAGCTTTTGCAGAATTATGCATTACCCGCCAAATTATTACCGCTATCAAAACAGCTACTCGCCAGAAACATATTCCGCTCAATTCTTATGTGTCGCTGGACAAGCCCATTTATGACGAGGAATCAGACCGGACGCTTCTCGACGTCATTTCAGGAGCCAAGGTTATGAATCCTGAAGAGCTGATCATCAATCAGGAAGAATTCGATGATATCGAGCTGAAAATGGGAGAATTGCTTAGTGATTTAGAAAGAAAAGTTCTTGCGCTCTATCTCGACGGAAGATCCTATCAGGAAATATCCGAAGAACTAAACCGCCATGTGAAATCGATCGATAATGCGCTCCAGCGTGTCAAAAGGAAGCTTGAAAAGTACCTGGAGCTCCGCGAAATCAGCTTGTAGCCGCTGCTTATGGCATATTGACAGTCATTTTATGACTGTGATATGTTACTTAGGAAATGATCGTCCAGAAAAAGGTGTAAACATGAAGAAAAAAGTAACGTTGGCCTGCAAAAAATGCGGAAATCGTAATTATACGACAATGAAAAGCTCCGCAGCTTTGGCTGAACGGCTCGAAGTAAAGAAATACTGCAATAACTGCAATTCACATACAGTACATCTGGAAACAAAATAGGTGTTTTTGTTTTTAGGTTGTGGAGGTTTCTTACCATGGGTATTATCAAATTTTTAAAGAATGTCGGAAAAGAAATGAAAAAGGTCACCTGGCCTAAAGGAAAAGAATTAACGCGCTATACGATCACAGTTATCACCACCGTTGTCTTTTTCGCCATCTTTTTTGCACTCATCGATTCGGGTATTACGCAATTAATTCGTTTAATAGTTGAATAATGATCAGCATAACGTGTTATAATAGATCTAAATATGACTTGCCAAAAAACCCGTTTAACGGGTTTTTTCATTGTTTCAAAATATGAGGCTCGTATAAAAGAAAGTGTCAGTTTCCCGGTACGGCCAATAAACTTTTAAGGTGTGGGGAGGGAAGGACTGAAAGGGTCCTGAATGAGAATGGAAAAGAAATGGTATGTGGTTCATACGTACTCCGGCTATGAAAATAAAGTAAAGGCGAATTTGGAAAAGCGGGTAGAATCGATGGGGATGCAAGATAAGATATTCCGCGTCGTTGTACCTGAAGAGGAAGAAACCGATATTAAAAACGGCAAGAAAAAAGTCGTTAAAAAGAAAGTATTTCCTGGGTATGTACTTGTCGAACTTGTCATGACGGATGATTCCTGGTATGTTGTTCGAAATACGCCTGGCGTGACCGGTTTTGTCGGTTCTGCCGGATCAGGTTCAAAGCCGACTGCGCTGCTTCCGGGCGAAGCGGAAAAAATCCTGAAGCGGATGGGACTTGAAGAAAGAAAAACAGAAATTGACTTTGAATTAAAAGAAACCGTCAAGGTTATCGATGGCCCGTTTGCTGATTTCACAGGGACGATCGAAGAGATCGACCACGACAAAAATAAAGTCAAAGTATTTGTTAATATGTTCGGAAGAGAGACCCCGGTTGAGCTCGAATTTACTCAAGTTGACAAATTGTAATGGAAAAGCGCTTGAAATCACTATATAAAAGTGATAATATACAAAGGTGCGTCTTGGCAAAAAGGTCAAGGCAGCTAGCTTGATATTTTCATCATTCATATAAAGAATGAGACCTTGAGTGGGAGGGTTCACCCTATTACCACATCACGGACTTAAGGAGGTGTGTCTCGTGGCTAAAAAAGTAGTTAAAGTTGTAAAATTGCAAATTCCTGCTGGGAAAGCGAATCCAGCTCCGCCAGTTGGTCCTGCGTTAGGTCAAGCCGGTGTTAACATCATGGGATTCTGTAAGGAGTTTAACGCTCGTACATCTGACCAAGCTGGTCTGATCATTCCTGTAGAAATTTCGGTTTACGAAGACCGTTCATTTACATTTATCACAAAAACTCCGCCTGCTGCTGTATTGCTTAAAAAAGCGGCTGGCATTGAGTCAGGTTCTGGTGAGCCTAACCGTAATAAAGTCGCAACTGTTAAACGCGATAAAGTACGTGAAATCGCCGAAACAAAAATGCCTGACTTAAATGCGGCAGATGTTGAAGCGGCTATGCGTATGGTTGAAGGAACTGCCCGCAGTATGGGTATTGTGATCGAAGACTAATTTTTGTCTCTTTGCTGGGTTGCGAGTTTGGATAGACAAGTTCGCAACCCTTATTCGTGGGAGGTTATTCCGCTAAAACCACTAAGGAGGAAATTTTAAAATGGCTAAAAAAGGTAAAAAATACGTCGAAGCTGCCAAGCTTGTAGAGCGTACAAAAGCTTACGACGTAAACGAAGCGATTGAGCTTGTGAAAAAAACAAACACAGCTAAATTCGATGCTACTGTTGAAGCAGCATTCCGTTTAGGTGTTGACCCTCGTAAAAACGACCAGCAAATCCGCGGTGCAGTTGTACTTCCAAACGGAACAGGCAAAACTCAGCGCGTTCTTGTTTTCGCTAAAGGTGAAAAAGCGAAAGAAGCAGAAGCTGCTGGTGCAGACTACGTAGGCGATGCAGATTACATCAACAAAATTCAGCAAGGCTGGTTTGATTTTGATGTGATCGTTGCGACTCCTGACATGATGGGTGAAGTCGGTAAAATCGGACGCGTGCTTGGACCAAAAGGTCTTATGCCAAACCCTAAAACAGGAACGGTTACATTTGAAGTTGAAAAAGCAGTCAACGAAATCAAAGCGGGTAAAGTTGAATACCGCGTTGATAAAGCAGGAAACATCCACGTTCCAATCGGAAAAGTGTCATTCGAAGAAGGCAAGCTTGTAGAAAACTTCGCGACAATGTACGACACAATTTTGAAAGCGAAACCTGCTGCTGCTAAAGGTGTATACGTGAAAAACGTTTCTGTTACATCTACAATGGGACCTGGAATCAAAGTGGACCCTTCAACTTTCAACGTAAAATAATATTGACTTTTAATAAGACGTTCTGATATAATTCAAAACGTTGTAAAAATAAAATATGTCCATTTATACCGTAGACAGTAGGTGCCGATAAGGCTTAATTTCCTACCGAGGTGTATATATATCACAGCTCTAGCGTTACGTATGCTTGTATATACAGCCTCCATGTCGAATGGAGGCTTTTTATATGGAACATGTCGTTAAAGAACGTGATCACCGAACGGTATAAGTGTTACACAGATGAATCTTACAGGAGGTGTAACCATGAGCAGCGCAATTGAAACAAAAAAAGTTGTTGTTGAAGAAATTACTTCTAAACTGAAAGAAAGTAAATCAACGATCATCGTTGACTATCGCGGCCTTAACGTAGCTGAAGTAACAGAACTTCGTAAACAGCTTCGCGAAGCTAACGTTGAGTTCAAAGTGTACAAAAACACGATGACTCGCCGTGCGGTTGAACAAGCTGAACTTGATGGTTTGAACGATTTCTTAACAGGACCGAATGCGATTGCATTCAGCACTGAAGATGTTGTCGCTCCAGCTAAAGTTCTTAACGAGTTTGCTAAAAAGCACGAAGCTCTTGAAATCAAAGCGGGCGTAATCGAAGGCAAAGTGTCTACAGTTGAAGAAGTGAAAGCTCTTGCTGAACTTCCATCTCGCGAAGGCTTGCTTTCTATGTTGCTTAGCGTACTTCAAGCTCCAGTTCGCAACCTTGCTCTTGCAACTAAAGCTGTTGCAGAACAAAAGGAAGAACAAGGCGCTTAATTTTGTCAGTATCTAAAAAATAAAACAAAATGGAGGAATTACAAATGGCTTTAAATATCGAAGAAATCATTGCTTCCGTTAAAGAAGCAACTGTACTTGAATTGAACGACTTAGTAAAAGCAATCGAAGAAGAATTCGGCGTAACTGCTGCTGCTCCTGTAGCTGTAGCTGGCGGAGCTGCTGCAGGCGGTGCTGCTGAAGAACAAACTGAATTTGATCTTGTTCTTGCTGGTGCAGGAGATCAAAAAATCAAAGTTATCAAAGTGGTTCGTGAAATCACTGGTCTTGGCTTGAAAGAAGCTAAAGAACTTGTTGACAACACTCCAAAACCTCTTAAAGAAGGTATTGCGAAAGAAGAAGCTGAAGAGCTTAAAGCTAAACTTGAAGAAGTTGGCGCTTCTGTAGAAGTTAAGTAATCTTCACCTAATCTTTAGGGGAAAGCTCGCTTTTAAAAGCGGGCTTTTTCTTTGCTAATTAATTGTAGTCCCTTCCGCATAAGATAAGCCATCTTGTTTCAAGATATCTTGAGAGTTCACCAACTGAGGAGGTTCTGTGATGACTGACCATTATTATTCGGAAAAACCTTCAGCAAAAAGCAGCAGATCAACGTGGGCATTTCACTTGAGAAACCGGACGTTTACTTTTATCAGCGACAGCGGAGTTTTTTCAAAAAGAGAAGTGGACTTTGGCTCAAGGCTGCTGATTGAAGCTTTCCGGGAACCGGATGCAGAAGGTGATTTTTTGGATGTAGGCTGCGGCTATGGCCCGATTGGTCTTTCGCTTGCTGCGGATTTCGAAGATCGAATGGTTCACATGATCGATGTTAATGAAAGAGCTGTCGAACTTTCGAAGGAAAACGCGTTAAATAATCAGATCGACAACATAAAGATCTATCAGAGTGATCTGTTTGCCAACGTCGAACCTGCAAAAAAATTCGCTTCTATTATTACTAATCCCCCCATACGCGCCGGGAAAAAAACTGTGCACGCCATCTTTGAAAAAAGCGCTGAACATTTGCGGCCTTCAGGAGAGCTGTGGGTCGTCATTCAGAAAAAACAAGGCGGGCCTTCTGCCATTGAAAAATTAAAAGAACTTTTTGCGGACGTTGAAGTCGTTCACAAAAAGAAAGGGTACTATATCATCAAAGCAAAAAAAGTTTGACTCGGATTTTCAGCTATGTTAATATTATAAAATGCCAATGTATATATTTTGCTGCTGTTTTCAAGAAACGCCTAGGTTTGTATAAAATATACATTATTGGGAACACTAATAAAATCGGTATTTTGTTTTTGGATGTGGTTTTCTAAATTAGAAACCCTTTTTTCTTTTGTCTTGTAAAAGTATTTCTTACATATTTGCGGAAGAAATGCTTGTTACACATATATTACGCATGATTTGAGGGGTGAATCAGTTGACAGGTCAACTAGTTCAGTATGGACGACACCGCCAGCGCAGAAGCTATGCACGCATTAGCGAAGTGTTAGAATTACCAAATCTCATTGAAATTCAAACCTCTTCTTATCAGTGGTTTCTTGATGAGGGTCTTAGAGAGATGTTTCAAGACATATCGCCAATTGAGGATTTCACTGGTAACCTCTCTCTGGAATTTATCGACTACAGCTTGGGCGAGCCTAAGTATCCGGTAGAAGAATCAAAAGAGCGCGATGTGACCTACTCAGCTCCGCTGCGGGTTAAAGTTCGCTTAATCAACAAAGAGACCGGCGAAGTAAAGGATCAGGATGTCTTCATGGGTGATTTCCCTATTATGACAGACACTGGAACCTTTATTATCAACGGTGCGGAACGGGTCATTGTATCTCAGCTCGTTCGTTCTCCAAGTGTATATTTTAGTGGTAAAGTAGACAAAAACGGTAAGAAAGGTTTTACCGCGACTGTCATTCCAAACCGTGGCGCATGGTTAGAATACGAGACTGATGCGAAAGATGTTGTTTACGTACGCATCGATCGCACACGTAAGTTGCCGGTTACGGTTCTTTTGCGTGCTCTTGGCTTCGGATCTGACCAAGAGATCATTGATCTCATCGGTGAAAACGAGTATTTGCGCAATACGCTTGATAAAGATAATACGGAAAACACCGATAAAGCGCTTCTTGAAATCTACGAGCGTCTTCGTCCAGGGGAGCCGCCTACAGTAGAAAACGCAAAAAGCCTGCTTGATTCAAGGTTCTTTGATCCGAAAAGATATGACCTTGCAAGTGTAGGACGTTATAAAATTAATAAAAAGCTTCACATCAAAAACCGACTGTTTAATCAGCGGCTTGCTGAAACGCTGGTCGATCCTGAAACAGGCGAAATCCTTGCCGAAAAAGGCGCGATTTTAGACAGAAGAACGCTTGACAAAGTCCTGCCGTACCTTGAAAACGGAATCGGTTTTAAAAAGCTGTATCCGAACGGCGGAGTTGTCGAAGATGAAGTGACGCTTCAGTCTATCAAAATCTATGCCCCGACAGATCAAGAAGGGGAGCAGACAATCAATGTGATTGGAAATGCTTATATTGAAGAAGGCGTTAAAAATATTACACCTTCTGATATTATCTCTTCCATCAGCTATTTCTTTAACCTGCTTCACGGAGTGGGCGATACCGACGATATCGACCATTTAGGAAACCGCCGTCTCCGTTCAGTGGGAGAGCTTCTGCAAAACCAATTCCGTATCGGTTTAAGCAGAATGGAGCGTGTTGTTCGTGAAAGAATGTCTATTCAAGATACAAACACGATCACGCCGCAGCAGCTGATCAATATTCGCCCTGTCATCGCATCAATTAAAGAGTTTTTCGGAAGCTCGCAGCTTTCTCAGTTTATGGATCAAACGAATCCGCTTGCTGAGCTGACGCATAAGCGCCGTCTGTCAGCGCTCGGACCGGGCGGTTTGACCCGTGAGCGCGCCGGAATGGAAGTCCGTGACGTTCACTATTCCCACTACGGCCGGATGTGTCCGATTGAAACCCCTGAGGGTCCAAACATCGGCTTGATCAACTCGCTTTCTTCATTCGCGAAAGTGAACCGTTTCGGCTTCATCGAAACGCCTTATCGCCGCGTTGACCCTGAGACTGGAAAAGTAACGCCGAGAATCGATTACTTGACAGCTGATGAAGAAGACAACTATGTCGTTGCCCAGGCAAACGCACGCCTGAATGATGACGGATCTTTTGTGGACGACAGCATCGTCGCCCGTTTCAGAGGGGAGAACACCGTTGTTCCGAAAGACCGCGTCGACTATATGGACGTTTCGCCTAAACAGGTTGTCTCTGCCGCGACTGCATGTATTCCTTTCTTGGAAAACGATGACTCAAACCGTGCCCTTATGGGAGCGAACATGCAACGTCAGGCTGTACCTCTTATGCAGCCTGAATCGCCGATCGTCGGAACCGGAATGGAGTATGTATCTGCGAAAGACTCCGGTGCCGCTGTTATTTGCCGCCACCCTGGAATCGTTGAACGGGTGGAAGCGAAAAACATCTGGGTGCGTCGCTATGAAGAAGTCGACGGCCAGAAAGTCAAAGGGAACCTTGATAAATACAGCCTGCTGAAGTTTGTTCGTTCCAACCAGGGAACTTGCTACAACCAGCGTCCGATCGTAAGCGTCGGTGATGAGGTTGTAAAAGGTGAAATTTTAGCTGACGGTCCGTCCATGGAAAAAGGTGAGCTTGCCCTTGGACGCAACGTCATGGTCGGCTTTATGACATGGGATGGCTACAACTACGAGGATGCCATCATCATGAGTGAACGCCTTGTAAAAGACGACGTATACACGTCTATTCATATTGAAGAATACGAATCAGAAGCCCGGGATACTAAGCTCGGACCTGAAGAAATCACACGCGATATTCCAAACGTCGGCGAAGACGCTCTTCGCAATCTTGATGAACGCGGAATTATCCGTGTCGGTGCTGAAGTGAAAGACGGAGATCTTCTTGTTGGTAAAGTAACGCCTAAAGGTGTTACTGAGCTTACAGCCGAAGAGCGCCTGCTTCACGCCATCTTCGGAGAAAAAGCGCGTGAAGTTCGCGATACGTCGCTGCGTGTACCTCACGGAGGCGGCGGTATCATCCTTGATGTAAAAGTGTTCAACCGCGAAGACGGAGACGAACTGCCTCCGGGCGTTAACCAGCTCGTCCGCGTCTACATCGTTCAGAAGCGTAAAATTTCTGAAGGGGATAAAATGGCCGGACGCCACGGTAACAAAGGTGTTATTTCGAAAATCCTTCCGGAGGAAGATATGCCGTATCTGCCTGACGGAACGCCGATTGACATCATGTTAAACCCGCTGGGCGTACCATCGCGTATGAACATCGGGCAGGTGTTGGAGCTTCACCTTGGTATGGCTGCACGCCGCCTCGGTCTCCATGTCGCGTCACCGGTATTTGACGGTGCCCGTGAAGAAGACGTGTGGGAAACGCTTGAAGAAGCCGGCATGTCAAGAGACGCAAAAACCGTCCTTTACGACGGCCGAACTGGAGAGCCGTTTGACAACCGTGTTTCTGTCGGTATCATGTACATGATCAAACTGGCTCACATGGTTGACGACAAATTGCACGCACGTTCAACAGGTCCTTACTCACTCGTTACTCAGCAGCCTCTCGGAGGTAAAGCGCAGTTCGGTGGACAGCGTTTTGGAGAGATGGAAGTTTGGGCGCTTGAAGCTTACGGTGCAGCATACACGCTTCAAGAAATCCTGACTGTTAAATCGGATGATGTCGTAGGCCGTGTGAAAACATACGAAGCCATCGTAAAAGGCGACAATGTTCCAGAACCTGGTGTTCCGGAATCATTCAAAGTATTGATCAAAGAGCTTCAAAGCTTAGGTATGGACGTCAAAATTCTATCAAGCGACGAAGAAGAAATCGAAATGAGAGACTTGGAAGACGACGAAGACGCGAAACAAAACGAAGGGCTTTCTCTGCCGAATGATGAAGAGTCCGAAGAGTTCGTTTCTGCTGACGCAGAACGCGATGTCGTCACAAAAGAATAAACGAATGATATACGCAAGTGACAGGGTATAACCCGAAGATAAAAAGGGAGGTAGGCCCCTTGCTGGATGTGAACAATTTTGAGTATATGAACATCGGTCTCGCTTCACCTGACAAAATCCGTTCATGGTCTTACGGAGAAGTGAAAAAGCCTGAAACAATCAACTATCGTACTTTGAAACCTGAAAAAGATGGTCTCTTCTGCGAGCGCATTTTCGGTCCTCAAAAGGACTGGGAATGCCACTGCGGAAAGTACAAGCGGGTTCGTTATAAAGGCGTAGTCTGCGACCGTTGTGGAGTTGAAGTAACCCGGGCTAAAGTCCGTCGTGAGAGAATGGGGCATATCGAGCTGGCAGCCCCGGTTTCTCACATCTGGTATTTTAAAGGTATTCCGAGCCGTATGGGTCTTGTGCTGGATATGTCTCCGCGCGCATTGGAAGAAGTCATTTACTTTGCTTCTTACGTTGTAACAGATCCGGCCAATACACCGCTTGAGAAAAAACAGCTTCTTTCTGAAAAAGAGTACCGCGCGTACCTTGATAAATACGGAAATAAGTTCCAAGCATCAATGGGTGCTGAAGCGATTCATAAGCTCCTTCAGGATATCGACCTCGATAAAGAAGTGGATATGCTGAAAGAAGAGCTTAAAACGTCACAAGGACAGCGCCGCACACGTGCGATCAAACGCTTGGAAGTATTGGAAGCATTCCGCAACTCCGGAAATAAGCCGTCATGGATGATCCTGGACGTTCTTCCGGTCATTCCGCCTGAGCTGCGACCTATGGTACAGCTTGACGGTGGACGTTTTGCAACTTCCGATCTGAACGATTTGTACCGCCGTGTCATCAACCGAAACAATCGTTTAAAACGTCTCTTGGATCTTGGAGCGCCAAGCATTATCGTGCAAAACGAAAAGCGCATGCTTCAAGAAGCCGTAGACGCGTTGATCGATAACGGACGCAGAGGCCGTCCTGTTACAGGTCCGGGAAACAGACCGTTAAAATCCCTTTCTCACATGCTGAAAGGTAAACAAGGCCGTTTCCGTCAAAACCTTCTCGGTAAACGTGTTGACTACTCAGGACGTTCGGTTATCGTCGTAGGTCCGAACCTGAAAATGTATCAATGCGGTCTTCCGAAGGAAATGGCGCTGGAACTGTTCAAGCCATTCGTCATGAAAGAGCTTGTTGAAAAAGGTCTTGCTCACAACATTAAGAGTGCGAAGCGTAAAATTGAGCGCGTTCAGCCGGAAGTCTGGGATGTCCTTGAATCAGTTATCAAAGAACACCCTGTGCTTCTCAACCGTGCACCTACGCTTCACAGATTGGGTATTCAGGCGTTTGAGCCAACGCTTGTTGAAGGCCGTGCCATCCGTCTTCATCCGCTTGTATGTACGGCATACAACGCTGACTTTGACGGAGACCAAATGGCGGTTCACGTTCCTTTATCAGCAGAGGCGCAAGCTGAGGCGCGCATTCTTATGCTTGCTGCGCAAAACATCCTGAACCCTAAAGACGGAAAACCGGTTGTTACGCCGTCTCAGGATATGGTACTTGGAAACTACTATCTGACGCTGGAACGCTCTGGTGCAGTCGGCGAAGGTATGGTTTTCAAAGATACGGATGAAGCGCTTCTTGCTTATCAAAACGGATATGTTCATTTGCATACGAGAGTAGCCGTTGCGGTTAACTCCCTGAAAAATGAAACATTTACAGAAGAACAGCGTTCCAAGCTGCTCATTACAACTGTCGGAAAACTGATCTTCAACGAAATTCTTCCGCCGTCGTTCCCGTACATGAACGAACCGACGAAGAGCAACATTGAAGAAAAAACGCCTGACCGTTTCTTCTTGGATTACGGTGCAGATGTTAAAGAAGCCATCAAGAACCAGGAAATCAACCAGCCGTTCAAAAAAGGCATTTTGGGTAAAATCATTGCGGAGATCTTCAAAAGATTCCATATTACAGAAACATCAAAAATGCTTGACCGCATGAAAAACCTCGGCTTTAAATATTCTACAAAAGCCGGAATTACGGTTGGTGTTTCCGATATCGTCGTATTGGATGACAAACAGGAAATCCTTGAAGAAGCGCAAGGAAAAGTCGATAACGTGATGAAGCAGTTCAGACGCGGTCTGATTACTGAAGAAGAGCGTTATGAACGGGTCATTTCCATCTGGAGTGCAGCTAAAGATACGATCCAAGGCAAGCTGATGAAATCCTTGGATGAAATCAACCCGATCTACATGATGAGTGATTCCGGAGCCCGGGGTAACGCATCAAACTTTACGCAGCTTGCGGGTATGCGCGGTCTGATGGCCAACCCGGCTGGACGGATCATCGAACTTCCGATCAAGTCAAGTTTCCGCGAAGGTTTAACGGTACTCGAGTACTTTATTTCTACTCACGGTGCGCGTAAAGGTCTTGCGGATACGGCCCTGAAGACAGCCGACTCAGGTTACCTGACACGCCGTCTCGTAGACGTAGCCCAAGACGTCATCATTCGTGAGACTGACTGTGGTACCGACCGAGGCATTCTTGCCAAGGCCATCACGGAAGGCACAGAAGTGATCGAGCGTCTTGAAGAGCGTCTTGTCGGCCGATTCGCGAGAAAACCTGTTAAACATCCGGAAACAGGAGAAGTGCTCGTGAATGAAAACGAGCTGATCGACGAAGATAAAGCGCTCGAAATTGTCGAAGCAGGCATTGAAGAAGTGTGGATCCGCTCCGCATTTACATGTAATACGTCACATGGTGTATGTAAACGATGCTACGGCCGCAACCTGGCAACAGGAACCGATGTCGAAGTCGGGGAAGCAGTCGGAATCATCGCTGCCCAGTCCATTGGTGAGCCGGGTACACAGTTAACGATGCGTACCTTCCATACGGGCGGGGTTGCCGGAGACGATATTACACAAGGTTTGCCGCGTATCCAGGAATTGTTTGAAGCGCGAAACCCTAAAGGTCAAGCGACAATCTCTGAAATTGACGGTGTCGTGGCCGAAATTAATGAAGTCCGCGATAAACAGCAGGAAATCGTCGTTCAGGGCGAAGTTGAAAGCCGTTCATATACGGCGCCTTACAACGCGCGCCTGAAAGTCACTGAAGGAGAGAAAATTTCCCGTGGTCAAGTACTGACAGAAGGTTCGGTCGATCCGAAAGAGCTTCTAAAAGTCACTGACATCACCGCGGTGCAAGAATACCTCCTTCATGAAGTGCAGAAGGTTTATCGTATGCAAGGGGTTGAAATCGGAGATAAGCACGTCGAGGTTATGGTTCGCCAGATGCTTCGCAAAGTGCGTGTCATTGATGCCGGCGACACGGATGTGCTGCCAGGCACGCTGCTCGATATTCACCAGTTTACAGAAGCAAACAAAAAAGTTCTGCTTGAAGGCAAACGCCCTGCAACAGGCCGTCCGGTGCTTCTCGGTATCACCAAAGCATCGCTTGAAACGGATTCCTTCCTGTCTGCCGCGTCATTCCAGGAAACAACACGTGTCCTGACAGATGCCGCGATCAAAGGAAAACGTGATGAGCTTCTCGGCCTGAAAGAGAATGTTATCATCGGTAAGCTTGTTCCTGCTGGAACGGGTATGCTGAACTATCGTAAAGTGAAGCCGGTATTGCAAGTCCAATCATCTGATGAAATGGTTCCGGCTGAATAGATAAAAAAATCCTAAAGAAGGATGTCACTAAAAATTGTCATCATCTGTTGACATCCTTCTTTCAGGATGATAATATAACCAAGGTGCTCAATTTAAACCTGTTACTTTGGAGGATATATGATGTCTTATGATAAAGTATCACAGGCTCAATCTATTATTATCGGTACGAAGCAGACAGTCAAAGCGCTGAAGCGCAATTCTGTTAAGGAAGTCGTCGTAGCAGAAGACGCTGATCCTTGTCTGACGTCTGGTGTTATTAACCTGGCAAATGAACAAGGGGTTCCCGTCTCAATGGCAGAGTCCATGAAAAAGCTCGGCAAAGCCTGCGGAATTGAAGTCGGAGCTGCAGCTGTTGCCATTATTCAATAACGTACTCGTTGTTTTTGCTTTTATGCAAAGGCATTGTTTTTTGCTTTTAAATGAACCACCTGGGTATGTGGGTTATAAAACATGATGAAGGGAGGAAATACAAAATGCCTACAATTAATCAGCTAGTCCGCAAAGGACGCGTAAGCAAAGTTGAAACATCTAAGTCTCCAGCACTTAACAAAGGATACAACAGCTTCAAGAAAGAGCACACTAACGTATCTTCACCACAAAAACGCGGAGTATGTACCCGTGTTGGTACTATGACACCGAAGAAGCCGAACTCAGCGCTTCGTAAATATGCCCGTGTTCGCTTAACTAACGGAATCGAGGTTACGGCCTACATTCCTGGTATCGGACACAACCTGCAAGAGCACAGTGTCGTATTGATCCGCGGTGGACGTGTAAAAGACTTACCGGGGGTACGCTACCACATCGTGCGTGGTGCACTTGATACTGCCGGAGTTGAAAACCGTGCACAAGGCCGTTCTAAATACGGTACAAAACGTCCTAAGAAAAAATAATTGCGTTTAAATACAAATAATAGGGTTTTTAAAAGCAAGGAGTTCTGGCAATGCTGTTAAGGGCATCAGGCTTTTCGCGCCAAGCGTCAGTTTGATCCCGGCAGCTGAACCGTGAAATCCCTCTGCTTACTGTAAACCCGTAACAAGAGAAGGGAGGATAATCAGATGCCACGTAAAGGTCCTGTAACAAAAAGAGACGTTTTACCTGATCCGCTTTACAACTCTAAACTGGTTACTCGTTTGATCAACAAAATGATGATCGACGGTAAAAAAGGTAAAGCTCAAACAATCCTATACAAGTCATTCGATATTATTAAAGAACGTACCGGCAACGATGCAATGGAGGTTTTCGAACAAGCATTGAAGAACATCATGCCAGTGCTTGAAGTTAAAGCACGCCGCGTAGGTGGTGCGAACTACCAAGTACCTGTAGAGGTTCGTCCTGAACGCCGTACGACTCTTGGACTTCGCTGGTTAGTAAACTACGCTCGTCTTCGTGGAGAAAAAACGATGGAAGAGCGTTTAGCTAACGAAATCCTTGATGCAGCTAACAACACTGGTGCTGCTGTTAAGAAACGTGAAGATACTCATAAGATGGCTGAAGCAAACAAAGCGTTCGCTCACTATCGCTGGTAATCTCACACGACAAAATATTATTCCCTAAGAAGGAAGGAGAAAAGACCCAATGGCAAGAGAGTTCTCCTTAGAAAAAACTCGTAATATCGGAATCATGGCTCACATCGATGCCGGTAAAACGACAACAACTGAACGTATCTTGTTCTACACAGGCCGTATCCATAAAATTGGTGAAACTCATGAAGGGGCTTCCCAAATGGACTGGATGGAGCAGGAACAAGAACGCGGTATCACAATCACATCTGCTGCAACAACTGCACAGTGGAAAGGCTACCGCGTAAACATCATCGACACACCAGGACACGTAGACTTCACAGTTGAGGTTGAACGTTCCCTGCGCGTACTTGATGGTGCCGTTGCCGTTCTTGACGCACAATCAGGCGTTGAGCCGCAAACTGAAACAGTTTGGCGTCAGGCAACAACTTACGGAGTACCTCGTATCGTATTTGTCAACAAGATGGACAAAACGGGTGCGGACTTCCTTTACTCTGTAGGAACTCTTAGAGACCGTCTTGAGGCGAACGCTCACGCGATCCAATTACCGATTGGCGCCGAAGACAATTTCGAAGGGATCATTGACCTTGTAGAAAACGTTGCGTACTACTATGAAGATGATCTCGGAACACGCTCTGATGCGCGTGAAATCCCTGCCGAGTACAAAGACAAAGCTGAAGAGCTTCGCGCTAGCTTGATTGAAGCTGTCGCTGAGCTTGATGAAGAGCTTATGATGAAGTACTTGGAAGGCGAAGAAATCACAATTGACGAGCTGAAAGCGGCAATCCGCAAAGGAACTTGTAACGTTGAGTTCTATCCGGTTCTTTGTGGTTCGGCTTTCAAAAACAAAGGTGTTCAATTGGTGCTTGACGCAGTTCTTGACTACCTGCCGTCTCCAACTGACGTACCAGCAATCAAAGGTACTCTGCCTGATTCTGAAGAAGAGGTTACTCGTGAATCTTCTGACGACGCACCTTTCTCAGCACTTGCATTTAAAGTTATGACTGACCCTTACGTTGGTAAATTGACGTTCTTCCGTGTGTACTCAGGAACTCTTGATTCCGGTTCATACGTGAGAAACTCAACAAAAGGTAAACGTGAGCGCGTCGGCCGTATCCTGCAAATGCACGCCAACAGCCGTGAAGAAATCGCTACTGTGTACGCAGGGGATATCGCTGCTGCTGTAGGTTTGAAAGACACGACTACAGGGGACACGCTTTGCGACGAGAAAAACCTTGTTATTCTGGAATCAATGGAATTCCCTGAGCCTGTTATCCACGTTGCAATCGAGCCTAAATCTAAGGCTGACCAAGACAAAATGTCCACTGCACTGGCTAAATTGGCTGAAGAGGATCCAACATTCCGTGCGCATACTGACCCTGAAACAGGTCAAACGATCATCGGCGGTATGGGTGAGCTTCACCTTGATATCATCGTTGACCGTATGAAACGCGAATTTAAAGTTGAAGCCAACGTTGGTGCACCTCAAGTTGCGTATCGTGAAACATTCCGTGCGAGCGCGCAAGTTGAAGGTAAATTCGTACGTCAGTCTGGTGGACGCGGACAGTTCGGACACGTTTGGATCGAATTCTCTCCAAACGAAGAAGGAAAAGGCTTTGAGTTCGAAAACGCAATCGTCGGTGGTGTCGTTCCTCGTGAATACATTCCGGCTGTTCAAGCAGGGCTTGAAGATTCACTTCAAAATGGTGTAGTCGCAGGTTACCCTGTTATCGACATCAAAGCGAAACTGTTTGACGGTTCTTACCACGATGTCGACTCAAACGAAATGGCGTTTAAAATTGCTGCTTCAATGGCGCTTAAAAACGCGGCAAGCAAGTGTAGCCCGGTTATTCTTGAGCCGATCTCTAAAGTTGAAGTCGTTATCCCAGAAGAATACATGGGAGACATCATGGGTGACATTACATCACGCCGCGGTCGCGTAGAAGGTATGGAAGGACGCGGAAACGCTCAAGTCGTTCGCGCGATGGTTCCACTTTCTGAAATGTTCGGTTACGCTACGGCTCTCCGTTCAAACACACAAGGACGCGGTACGTTCACAATGGTCTTTGACCACTACGAAGAAGTGCCTAAGAGCATTGCTGATGAGATCATCAAAAAAAATCAAGGTGAATAATTGATTTTGCCTCTTCATTAAAGTATAAATACTATTGTAAGATGAGAAAGTGAAACATCGCTTTCACTTTCTATCACTCTATATAACAAAAACTAACCTTTTTAAGGAGGATTTTCAGAATGGCTAAAGAAAAATTCGACCGTTCCAAATCACATGCCAACATTGGTACAATTGGACACGTTGACCATGGTAAAACTACATTAACAGCTGCTATCACAACTGTGCTTCATAAGAAATCTGGTAAAGGTACTGCTATGGCATACGACCAAATCGACGGTGCTCCAGAAGAGCGTGAGCGCGGTATCACAATCTCTACTGCACACGTTGAGTACGAAACAGAAACTCGTCACTATGCACACGTTGACTGCCCAGGACACGCTGACTATGTTAAAAACATGATCACTGGTGCTGCACAAATGGACGGAGCGATCCTTGTTGTTTCTGCTGCTGACGGCCCAATGCCGCAAACTCGTGAGCACATTCTTCTTTCTCGTAACGTAGGTGTGCCTTACATCGTAGTATTCTTGAACAAATGCGACATGGTAGACGACGAAGAGCTTCTTGAACTAGTTGAAATGGAAGTTCGCGATCTTCTTTCTGAGTATGAGTTCCCTGGTGACGATGTACCAGTTATCAAAGGTTCAGCTCTTAAAGCTCTTGAAGGTGACGCTGATTACGAAGCTAAAATCTTCGAACTGATGGATGCGGTTGATGAATACATCCCAACTCCAGAGCGCGATACTGAAAAACCGTTCATGATGCCGGTTGAGGACGTATTCTCAATCACTGGTCGTGGAACAGTTGCAACTGGACGCGTTGAGCGCGGACAAGTTAAAGTCGGTGACGAAGTTGAAATCATCGGTCTTCAAGAAGAAAACAGCAAAACAACTGTTACAGGTGTTGAAATGTTCCGTAAGCTTCTTGATTATGCTGAAGCTGGTGACAACATCGGTGCACTTCTTCGCGGTGTATCTCGTGAAGATATCCAACGCGGTCAAGTACTTGCTAAACCAGGTACAATCACTCCGCACAAAAAATTCAAAGCTGAAGTTTACGTTCTTTCTAAAGAAGAAGGCGGACGTCACACTCCATTCTTCTCTAACTACCGTCCTCAGTTCTACTTCCGTACAACTGACGTAACGGGTATCATTCAGCTTCCTGAAGGCGTAGAAATGGTTATGCCTGGAGACAACATCGAAATGACCGTTGAATTGATTTCAACAATTGCGATCGAAGACGGAACTCGCTTCTCTATCCGTGAAGGCGGACGTACAGTTGGTTCTGGCGTAGTTTCTTCTATCACTGAATAATACTTATAAAATAAAAAACGAGATCCAGCCGGGTCTCGTTTTTTATTTGCTCTGTCATGTTAATGGGATTTATTTTCCGCCTGTAAGTCCTTGATTATCATTGCTGGAATCTGTATAATAAAAAAAGTGTGCAAAAGCCGGTAATATTCAATATTACCTTGCAACATGCCTATAAATTTTGTATAATAGTGCATGTTGGTCTTTGACTGCGATGAAGTGAGAGGTTGCTGACACACCCGGCCGCTTTGCCATGGCAAGGTGATTCAGGTTTTTCTCACGGAGAATTGTCTAATGTAAGTAGGCGAAAAGGAGGGAAAATAATGGCAAAACAAAAAATTCGTATTCGTTTAAAAGCGTATGATCATAGAATCCTTGATCAATCTGCTGAGAAGATTGTTGAAACGGCTAAACGTTCCGGAGCCAGCGTTTCTGGTCCGATTCCGTTGCCAACTGAGAAATCAGTTTACACAATCCTTCGTGCGGTGCACAAATACAAAGATTCTCGTGAGCAATTTGAAATGCGTACACATAAACGTTTAATCGACATTGTGAACCCAACACCACAAACTGTCGATGCTCTAATGCGATTAGATTTACCATCTGGTGTCGATATCGAAATTAAACTTTAATCTAAAATATAGAATGATCTTTATAGGAGGTGTGACGAATGACCAAAGGAATCTTAGGAAGAAAAATTGGTATGACGCAAGTTTTCGCAGAAAACGGTGATCTTATTCCGGTAACTGTTATTGAAGCTGCTCCTAACGTTGTACTTCAGAAGAAAACTTCTGAAAACGACGGCTATGAAGCGATTCAGATCGGTTTTGACGACAAGCGTGAGAAGCTTGCCAACAAACCGGAAAAAGGACACGTTGCAAAAGCGGAAACTGCTCCTAAGCGCTTCGTTAAGGAATTACGCGGAGTGGATATGGGTGCGTATGAAGTTGGTCAGGAAGTCAAAGTTGATATTTTCTCTAACGGAGAAGTCGTAGATGTAACAGGAACATCGAAAGGTAAAGGTTTCCAAGGCGCTATCAAACGCCACGGACAATCTCGCGGACCTATGTCTCACGGTTCACGCTACCATCGTCGTCCTGGTTCAATGGGACCGGTAGACCCTAACCGTGTATTCAAAGGTAAACTGTTGCCTGGACGTATGGGCGGAGAGCAAATCACTGTTCAAAACCTTGAAATCGTAAAAGTGGATGCAGAGCGCAACCTTCTTTTAGTTAAAGGTAACGTTCCTGGTGCAAAAAAATCACTAGTCACTGTTAAAAGTGCTGTTAAATCTAAATAATTCTCTTAGGAAAGGAGGAAATTGATCATGCCAAAAGTAGCTTTATATAACCAAAACGGTTCTACTGCTGGTGATATCGAATTAAACGACTCTGTATTTGGAATCGAGCCAAATGAGAGCGTAGTATTCGACGCTATTCTTATGCAAAGAGCTTCCTTACGTCAAGGAACTCATAAAGTAAAAAATCGTTCTGAAGTACGTGGCGGAGGTCGTAAACCTTGGCGTCAAAAAGGTACCGGCCGTGCTCGTCAGGGATCTATCCGTTCACCGCAATGGCGCGGAGGTGGTATCGTATTCGGTCCTACACCACGCAGCTATGCATATAAATTACCGAAAAAAGTTCGCCGCTTGGCTATCAAATCAGCATTGTCTTCTAAAGTGAATGACAACAACTTGATCGTTCTTGAAGATCTTACTCTTGATGCGGTTAAGACAAAAGAAATGGCAGTTATCCTTAAAGGTCTGTCTATCGAGAAGAAAGCTTTAATCGTAACTGCGGATGCAAACGAGACAGTTGAACTATCTGCTCGCAACCTTCCAGGAGTTACTGTTGTTGAAGCTAACGGAATCAACGTCCTCGATGTTGTCGGTCACGAGAAGCTTGTGATGACAAAAGCAGCGGTTGAAAAAGTAGAGGAGGTGCTTGCATAATGAAAGATCCTCGTGATGTTCTAAAGCGCCCCGTCATTACTGAACGTTCTGCTGATTTAATGACTGAAAAGAAGTATACGTTTGAAGTAGACGTAAAAGCCAACAAAACAGAAGTGAAAGACGCTGTTGAACAAATCTTTGGAGTGAAGGTTGAAAAAGTCAACATCATGAACTACAAAGGGAAATTCAAACGTGTCGGCCGCTACTCTGGTATGACGAACAAACGCAGAAAAGCGATTGTCAAGCTTACTGAAGACAGCAAAGAAATCGAAATTTTTGAAGCTTAATTATTTGTGAAAAGAAGGAGGGAAATTCAAAATGGCGATTAAAAAGTACAAACCGACCTCTAACGGACGTCGCGGCATGACAACTTCTGATTTCGCAGAAATCACGACAGATCAGCCGGAAAAATCCTTGCTTTCTCCGCTTCACAAAAAAGGCGGACGCAACAACCAAGGTAAATTAACTGTACGTCATCAAGGCGGCGGACATAAACGCCAATACCGTATTATCGACTTCAAACGCGATAAAGATGGTATACCTGGACGCGTTGCTACAGTTGAGTACGATCCAAACCGTTCAGCTAACATTGCTCTAATTAACTATGTAGACGGAGAAAAACGCTACATCCTGGCTCCTAAGGGCCTTCAAGTAGGTACTGAAATTATGTCAGGTCCAGAAGCTGACATTAAAGTAGGTAACGCACTTCCGCTGATCAACATCCCTGTTGGTACAGTTGTGCACAACATTGAATTAAAACCTGGAAAAGGCGGACAGCTTGTACGTTCAGCTGGTACATCTGCCCAAGTTCTTGGTAAAGAAGGAAAGTACGTTCTTGTACGTCTGAACTCTGGTGAAGTTCGCATGATTCTTTCAGCTTGCCGCGCAACAATCGGTCAAGTGGGTAACGAACAGCATGAACTGATCAACATCGGTAAAGCAGGACGTTCACGCTGGAAAGGCATCCGTCCTACAGTTCGCGGTTCTGTTATGAACCCTAACGATCACCCGCACGGTGGTGGTGAAGGACGCGCGCCAATCGGACGTAAATCACCTATGTCTCCATGGGGTAAACCAACTCTTGGATTCAAAACTCGTAAGAAAAAGAACAAATCAGATAAATTCATCGTACGTCGTCGTAAAAATAAATAACGGGGTTGTCTACGGTTCGTATCGGACCGTAGTGCAATCACGAAGGGAGGTTCCAAAATGGCTCGCAGCTTAAAAAAAGGACCATTTGTCGATGATCATCTAATGACAAAAATCGAGAAATTAAATGAAACGGATAAGAAACAAGTTGTGAAAACTTGGTCTCGCCGTTCTACTATTTTCCCGCAATTTATCGGTCACACAATCGCAGTCTATGATGGACGCAAACATGTGCCTGTTTACATCTCTGAAGATATGGTAGGTCACAAGTTGGGTGAATTCGCACCGACTCGTACTTACAAAGGTCATGCTAGTGATGACAAAAAAACAAGACGCTAATGAGAGGAGGCTTTTAAATGCAACAAGCTAAAGCTGTCGCAAGAACAGTCCGTATTGCTCCTCGTAAGGCACGTCTAGTAATGGACCTGATTCGAGGCAAGCAAGTAGGTGAAGCAGTATCGATCTTAAACCTTACGCCAAAAGCTGCTTCCCCGATTATTGAAAAAGTTTTAAAATCTGCTATCGCTAACGCTGAGCACAACTACGAAATGGATGCAAACAACCTGGTAGTTACTCAAGCTTACGTAAACGAAGGCCCGACGTTGAAAAGATTCCGTCCGCGCGCTATGGGACGTGCAAGCCAAATCAACAAACGTACGAGCCACATTACTATCGTTGTATCAGAAAAGAAGGAGGGATAACTCGTGGGTCAAAAGGTAAATCCAGTCGGTCTTCGTATTGGGGTTATACGTGATTGGGAATCTAAGTGGTACGCTGGTAAAGATTACGCTGACTTCCTTCACGAAGATCTAAAAATCCGTGAATTTATTAATCAACGCCTGTCTGACGCTTCTGTTTCTAAAGTGGAAATTGAGCGTGCGGCAAACCGTGTAAATATTACGATCCACACAGCTAAGCCTGGTATGGTTATCGGTAAAGGCGGCTCTGAAGTCGAAGCGCTTCGCAAAGCCCTTAACAGCCTTACTGGCAAGCGTGTACACATTAACATTCTTGAAATCAAGAGAGCTGATCTTGATGCTCAGCTAGTTGCTGATAACATTGCTCGTCAATTGGAAAACCGTATTTCATTCCGTCGTGCGCAAAAGCAACAAATCCAACGCACAATGCGCGCTGGTGCACAAGGTGTGAAAACAATGGTATCCGGTCGTCTTGGCGGAGCTGACATCGCTCGTTCTGAATACTACAGTGAAGGAACTGTTCCATTGCACACTTTGCGTGCAGACATCGACTATGCTACATCTGAAGCCGACACAACTTACGGCAAGCTTGGTGTAAAAGTCTGGATCTATCGTGGAGAGGTTCTTCCTACTAAGAAGAAAACTGAGGAAGGAGGAAAATAATATGTTAATGCCAAAACGCGTTAAATATCGCAGAGAGCATCGCGGAAAAATGCGCGGCCGTGCGAAAGGCGGCACGGAAGTGCATTTCGGTGAATACGGTATCCAAGCTCAAGAAGCTTCTTGGATCACAAACCGCCAAATCGAAGCAGCTCGTATTGCGATGACTCGTTACATGAAACGTGGCGGTAAAGTTTGGATCAAAATTTTCCCTTCTAAGCCTTATACAGCTAAGCCTCTAGAGGTTCGGATGGGTTCCGGTAAAGGTGCTCCTGAAGGATGGGTAGCTGTTGTAAAACCGGGCAAAGTTTTATTTGAAATTTCTGGTGTGTCTGAGGAAGTCGCTCGTGAAGCTCTTCGTCTTGCATCTCACAAATTGCCAATTAAAACGAAGTTCGTAAAACGTGAAGAAATTGGTGGTGAATCAAATGAAAGCTAATGAAATTCGTGACCTTACCACTGCTGAAATTGAACAAAAAGTAAAGTCTCTTAAAGAAGAACTTTTCAATCTTCGCTTTCAATTAGCGACAGGACAACTTGAAAATACTGCTCGCATTCGTGAAGTGCGCAAGTCAATCGCGCGCATGAAAACTGTGATTCGGGAAAGAGAAATTGCTGCCAACAAATAATTCCGGAGGGAGGTTCTCTAAAACATGAGCGAACGCAATCAGCGCAAAGTCTACCAAGGACGTGTTGTTTCTGACAAAATGGATAAAACCATCACAGTTGTTGTAGAAACTTACAAAAAACATTCACTCTACGGTAAGCGCGTAAAGTACTCTAAAAAATTCAAAGCACATGATGAAAATAATCAAGCTAAAATCGGTGACATTGTAAAGATCATGGAAACTCGTCCATTATCTGCGACTAAACGTTTTCGTCTAGTTGAAGTTGTCGAAGAAGCTGTTATTATCTAATAAAGTTCGGAAATCCTTTTTCCGAAGGGAGGTAACAAATAATGATTCAACAAGAGACTCGTTTAAAAGTAGCTGATAACTCTGGTGCCCGTGAAGTGTTAACAATCAAGGTACTTGGCGGTTCTGGACGCAAAACAGCTAACATTGGTGATGTCATTGTTTGCACGGTTAAACAAGCAACACCAGGAGGCGTTGTCAAAAAAGGTGAGGTCGTAAGAGCTGTAATCGTACGTTCTAAGAGCGGTGCGCGCAGAAATGACGGATCTTACATTAAATTCGATGAGAATGCATGTGTTATCATCCGTGACGACAAAAGCCCGCGCGGAACTCGTATCTTCGGACCTGTAGCACGTGAACTTCGTGATAACAACTTCATGAAAATTGTTTCTCTAGCTCCAGAAGTACTTTAATGATATTAATGCCGGACTAAGGAGGTGCGATCAGGATGCATGTTAAAAAAGGCGATAAAGTAATGGTTATCTCTGGTAAAGACAAAGGGAAACAAGGTGTGATCCTTGCAGCTTTCCCTAAAAAAGACCGCGTTCTTGTTGAGGGTGTCAACATGGTGAAGAAGCACGCAAAGCCGACTCAAGCAAACCCTCAAGGCGGGATTTTAAATCAAGAGGCGCCAATTCATGTGTCAAACGTAATGCCGCTCGATCCTAAAACAGGTGAAGTGACTCGCGTAGGATACAAAGTAGAAAATGGCAAAAAAGTTCGTATTGCAAAAAAATCTGGGCAAGTTCTAGATAACTAGTAATAAAGGAAGGGAGGTCTATCTCATGAACCGCCTTAAAGAAAAGTACAGTAAAGAAATTACACCTGCATTAATGAAAAAGTTCGAATACAAATCTGTGATGCAAGTGCCTAAAATCGAAAAAATCGTAATCAACATGGGTGTTGGTGACGCTGTTCAAAATGCTAAAGCTATCGATAGCGCTGTTGAAGAACTAACGTTTATCGCTGGTCAGAAACCTGTCGTTACTCGTGCGAAGAAATCTATTGCTGGATTCCGTCTTCGTGAAGGAATGCCAATCGGTGCGAAAGTAACTCTTCGCGGAGAGCGCATGTACGATTTCCTTGATAAACTAATTTCTGTTTCTTTACCGCGTGTACGTGACTTCCGCGGAATTTCAAAAAAATCTTTTGACGGTCGCGGTAACTACACACTAGGAATCAAAGAACAGCTGATCTTCCCTGAAATTGACTATGATAAGGTAACTAAAGTTCGCGGTATGGATATCGTTATTGTAACGACTGCCAACACTGATGAAGAAGCTCGTGAACTGTTAACTCAATTAGGTATGCCATTCCAGAAATAATCAATGAAAGGGAGGCGAAATCGTGGCTAAAAAGTCAATGATTGCGAAACAAAAACGCACACCGAAGTTTAAAGTACAAGAGTACACTCGCTGCGAACGCTGCGGCCGTCCGCACTCAGTTATTCGTAAATTTAAACTTTGCCGTATTTGTTTCCGTGAACTTGCATATAAAGGACAAATTCCTGGCGTTAAAAAAGCCAGCTGGTAATCCCCGTTTATGGGAAGGAGGTTATTAAATAATGGTTATGACAGATCCGATTGCAGATATGCTGACTCGTATTCGTAATGCAAACATGGTGCGTCATGAGAAGCTCGAAATTCCTGCTTCTAAGTTGAAAAGAGAAATCGCTGAAATCTTGAAAAGAGAAGGTTTCATCCGTGACGTAGAATTCATTGAAGATAACAAACAAGGCATCATCCGTGTTTTCTTGAAATACGGACAAAACAACGAGCGTGTCATCACTGGCCTTAAAAGAATCAGCAAACCAGGTCTGCGCGTTTACGCTAAGTCAAACGAAGTGCCTCGCGTACTTAATGGACTTGGAATCGCAATTCTTTCTACATCACAAGGTGTGTTAACGGATAAAGAAGCCCGCGCTAAACAGGCTGGCGGAGAAGTATTAGCATACGTTTGGTAAGAAGTTTAACATGAATGGAGGTGTTTGGTATGTCTCGTGTAGGTAAGAAGCTACTTGAGATTCCTTCAGGCGTTACAGTTACTATGAACGACAACACTGTAACCGTGAAAGGACCAAAAGGAGAATTAACTCGTACGTTTCATCCTGATATGAAGATTAAAATTGAGGACAATGTACTTACTGTAGAACGTCCTTCTGATAATAAAGAACACCGTGCGCTGCATGGCACAACTCGCAGCATCATCGGAAACATGGTTGAAGGTGTATCTAAAGGTTTTGAAAGAGGTTTGGAATTAGTCGGTGTCGGTTACCGTGCTTCTAAATCCGGAAACAAACTTGTTTTGAACGTTGGATACTCTCACCCTGTAGAAATCGTTCCTGAAAACGGAATTGAAATCGAAGTTCCATCTCAAACAAAAGTAGTTGTAAAAGGTACAGATAAAGAACGTGTTGGAGCTACCGCTGCAAACATTCGCGCTGTACGTTCTCCAGAGCCTTACAAAGGCAAAGGGATCCGCTATGAAGGAGAAATGGTTCGTCGTAAAGAAGGTAAATCTGCTAAGTAAAACCGCTTAATGTGAGAAAGGAGTGACCCAGATGATTACGAAAACAAGCAAGAATGCTGCACGTCTTAAAAGACACGCTCGTGTTCGTGCGAAGCTTTCAGGAACCCCTGAAAGACCTCGTCTAAATGTTTTCCGTTCAAACAAAAATATTTACGCACAAGTGATCGATGACGTGAACGGTGTTACACTTGTGAGTGCATCTACTCTTGATAAAGACTTTAACGCTGAAAATGGCAGCGATACGTCTGCGGCTGCAAAAGTTGGAGAGCTTGTTGCAAAACGCGCTTCTGAAAAAGGTATCACAAATGTCGTGTTCGACCGTGGCGGTTACCTTTACCATGGACGTGTAAAAGCATTAGCTGATGCTGCACGCGAAGCTGGATTAGAATTTTAATAAAAGAAGGAGGGACATATGAATATGCGTCGTATTGACCCAAGCAAATTAGAGTTAGAAGAACGCTTAGTTACCGTTAACCGCGTAGCGAAAGTTGTTAAAGGTGGTCGTCGTTTCCGTTTCGCAGCTCTAGTCGTTGTCGGTGACAAAAACGGTCACGTTGGTTTCGGAACTGGTAAAGCACAAGAAGTTCCGGAAGCGATTCGCAAAGCTGTTGAAGATGCGAAAAAGAATTTGATCGAAGTACCAATGGTTGGAACTACAATTCCACACGAAATCATCGGACGTTTCGGTGCAGGAAACATCTTGTTAAAACCTGCTTCTGAAGGTACGGGAGTTATCGCTGGAGGCCCAGTACGTGCGGTACTTGAGCTTGCAGGTGTAGCTGATATCCTTTCTAAGTCTTTAGGTTCTAACACACCGATCAACATGATCCGTGCAACAGTCCAAGGTTTAAGCGAACTGAAACGCGCTGAGGACGTTGCGAAGCTTCGTGGAAAATCTGTAGAAGAACTGTTAGGATAAGGAGGGAACATTAATGGCTAAATTAGAAATTACCCTCAAACGCAGTGTAATCGGACGCCCGGAAGATCAGCGCACTACTGTAAGAACGCTCGGTTTAAAGAAAACAAACCAAACTGTCGTTCATGAAGACAACGCTGCAATCCGCGGTATGATTAACAAAGTATCTCATTTAGTTTCTGTTAAAGAACTTTAAAAATAAACGATAGGCTAAGGAGGTGTCCAAATGAAACTTCATGAATTAAAGCCCGCAGAAGGTTCACGTAAAACGCGCAACCGCGTAGGTCGTGGTATTGGTTCTGGTAACGGTAAAACAGCTGGTAAAGGTCATAAAGGTCAAAACGCTCGTTCTGGCGGCGGTGTACGTCCTGGATTCGAGGGTGGACAAATGCCTTTGTTCCAACGTCTTCCTAAACGCGGTTTCACAAACATCAACCGCAAGGAATTCGCTGTGGTCAACCTAGACAAACTCAACAGCTTTGCAGAAGGGACGGAAGTTACTCCTGAACTTCTTTTAGAAACAGGTGTAATCAGCAAGTTGAAATCTGGAGTGAAAATTCTTGGCGACGGTAAATTAGAAAAGAAATTAACTGTTAAAGCCAATAAATTCTCCGCTTCTGCTAAACAAGCAATTGAGGCTGCTGGCGGTACAGCTGAGGTGATCTAACTTGTTTAAGACAATCTCCAATTTTATGCGTGTGAAGGATATTCGGAATAAGATTATCTTCACTCTTTTAATGCTTATCGTCTTTCGTCTCGGTTCGTTCATTCCTGTGCCGCACGTAAACACAGAAGTTTTAAAGGCACAGGATCAAATGAGCGTATTTGGGATTCTAAACACATTTGGCGGCGGTGCATTGTTCAACTTCTCCATTCTTGCGATGGGAATCATGCCTTACATCACAGCTTCAATCATCATCCAGCTCCTGCAGATGGATGTTGTACCGAAGTTTACCGAATGGTCTAAGCAAGGGGAAGTTGGTCGCCGAAAACTAGCTCAGTTCACAAGGTACTTCACAATCGTTCTTGGATTTATCCAGGCTTTAGGTATGTCTTACGGGTTTAACAACATGGCCGGCGGCGCGTTGATTACAGACCCTGGAGTCGGTACTTATTTGCTTATTGCGATTGTACTAACTGCTGGAACTGCTTTTTTAATGTGGTTGGGAGAACAAATTACGTCTCATGGAGTTGGTAACGGAATATCCATTATCATCTTCGCCGGTATCGTTGCCGGCATTCCGCAGACGATTAATCAGATCTACGCTCAGCAGTTTGTAGATGCTGGAGATCAGTTATTCTTGCAAATCATAAAGGTTGTCGTTATATTGGTTGCGATTTTGGCGATTGTCGTTGGCGTTATTTTCATCCAACAGGCAGTTAGAAAAATCTCAATTCAATATGCGAAAGGTTCAGGCCGTTCACCGGTTCCTGGCGGCCAGTCTACACACTTGCCGCTGAAGGTTAACCCGGCGGGAGTTATTCCGGTTATCTTTGCAGTAGCATTTATCACCACTCCGCGGACCGTGGCAACATTCTTTGGTACCAATGACGTCACGAATTGGATTCAAAAAACGTTTGATTACACGCATCCGGTCGGAATGGGAGTTTATGCGGCATTGATCATTGCCTTTACCTATTTCTATGCATTTGTGCAGGTAAACCCTGAGCAAATGGCCGATAATCTTAAAAAACAAGGTGGCTATATTCCGGGAGTTCGTCCAGGAAAAATGACTCAAGATAGAATTACGAGCATTTTGTATCGACTTACATTTGTAGGCTCCATATTCTTGGCCGTGATTGCCATTCTTCCTGTCTTGTTCGTTAATATTGCTGGGCTGCCTTCATCTGCACAAATTGGCGGAACAAGTTTGCTGATTGTCATCGGGGTTGCACTTGAAACAATGAAGCAGCTTGAAAGCCAGCTGGTAAAACGAAACTATCGTGGATTTATGAAGCACTAGAGGAAATGGGGCGCGCCCATTCCCTCTAAAATAGAGAGGACGGGGAATCCGAAATGAACTTAGTCTTAATGGGACTGCCTGGAGCCGGTAAAGGGACACAGGCTGAACGGATTGTTGAAGATTTTGGGATACCTCATATCTCAACAGGAGACATGTTCCGCGCTGCGATGAAAGAAGAAACGGATCTGGGACTTGAAGCCAAATCATACATTGATAAAGGCGAGCTAGTTCCGGATGAAGTGACAATTGGTATTGTCAGGGAGAGACTTGGCAAGAATGATTGTGACGGAGGTTTTCTTCTGGACGGATTTCCGAGAACAGTCGCTCAAGCAGAAGCACTTGAGGAAATTCTTAAAGGACTTGGCAAGTCGATTGACCATGTCATCAACATTCAAGTCGATAAAGATGCATTGATGGAACGTCTGACAGGACGCAGAATCTGCAAAAACTGCGGTGCAACTTATCATTTAGTCTTTAATCCGCCTGCAAAAGAAAATGTATGCGACAAGTGTGGAGGCGAGCTTTATCAGCGTGAAGACGATAATGAAGCTACCGTATCCACGCGGTTAGAGGTCAACATGAAGCAAACTCAGCCTTTACTCGATTTCTACGAGGATAAAGGATATCTCGTAAACATTGACGGGCAGAAGCACATCAATGAAGTTTACGCTGATATAAAGGAGCTTCTCGGAGGCCAGGACAAATGATTATTTGTAAAACTCCCCGAGAAATCGAAATCATGCGGGAAGCTGGACGAATTGTCGCTTTAACTCATCAGGAGCTAAAAAAGCACATTAAACCCGGCATCTCGACAAAAGAACTGGATCAAATTGCCGAACGTTTTATTACAAAGCAAGGTGCAATCCCATCTTTTAAAGGGTATAATGGTTTTCGCGGGAGCATTTGCGTTTCGGTCAACGAAGAACTCGTGCACGGTATTCCGGGAAACCGGGTCCTTCGCGACGGAGACATCATCAGCATCGATATCGGTGCGAAGCTGAACGGTTATCATGGTGACTCTGCATGGACTTATCCAGTGGGTACGATTAGCGATGATGATCAGAAGCTGCTGGATGTGACAGAAGAGTCTTTATATAGAGGCTTGAAGGAAGCGAAACCGGGAGAACGTTTGTCGAATATTTCCCACGCAATTCAAACGTATGTCGAAAGCGAACAATTTTCAGTCGTCAGGGAATATGTAGGACACGGGGTAGGGCAGGATCTGCATGAGGATCCGCAAATTCCTCACTACGGTCCGCCGAACAAAGGCCCGAGTTTAAAGCCTGGCATGGTATTGGCGATTGAGCCGATGGTCAATGCAGGCACACGCTATGTCAAAACATTGGCTGACAACTGGACGGTTGTAACTGTGGACGGGAAGAAGTGTGCTCACTTTGAACACACGATTGCCATTACGGATGCCGGTTTTGAGATACTGACAAAAGCCTAGGTGAAATGGGATGTATCGGAAAACACCTGAAATTGGACAGTTCGTACGCATGACAAGAGGCCGCGAAATGAACCAATACGCAGTTGTTATTGATATAGTCGATCATCATCATGTGCTGGTAGCAGACGGAGAAAAGCGTAAATTTCATTCTCCTAAGAAAAAGAATATCAATCATTTAACCTTTTATGATTGCGTATCTCCGGAAGTTCAGAACAGTATAAACGAAACAGGGCGTGTGACAAACGGAAAATTGAGATTTTCTCTTTTGAAATTTGTCAGAGAGCAAGTTACTGATTTGAAGAAGGGAGAACACTTGAATGGCGAAAGACGATGTAATTGAAGTGGAAGGTACTGTAGTCGAAACGCTGCCAAACGCAATGTTCAAAGTTGAACTTGAGAATGGCCACACAGTTTTGGCTCACGTATCTGGTAAAATCCGCATGCACTTCATTCGCATTTTACCTGGAGACAAAGTTACGGTAGAATTATCTCCATATGACTTAACTCGTGGTAGAATTACGTACCGTTACAAATAAAGCACTCCGGAAATTGAAGGAGGTTGGAAACACATGAAAGTGAGACCATCAGTTAAACCGATCTGTGAAAAATGTAAGGTCATTCGCAGAAAAGGAAAAGTAATGGTGATCTGTGAAAATCCAAAGCATAAACAAAAACAAGGATAATTTTTAAGGAGGTGCGAGAGAGATGGCTCGTATTGCTGGTGTAGATATCCCACGTGATAAGCGTGTTGTTATTTCATTAACATACATCTTTGGAATCGGTCGTACAACGGCTCAGCAAATCTTAAAAGATGCTGGAGTTTCTGAAGATACTCGCGTTCGTGATTTGACTGAAGAAGAACTTGGTAAAATCCGTGACGTGATCGACAAATTGAAAGTTGAAGGTGACCTTCGCCGTGAAGTGTCTCTTAACATCAAACGTCTGATCGAAATCGGAAGCTACCGCGGAATTCGTCATCGTCGCGGATTGCCTGTTCGCGGTCAAAATACTAAAAATAATGCGCGTACTCGTAAAGGTCCGCGTCGTACTGTAGCTAACAAGAAAAAATAAGCAAGGGAGGTAATTAAACAATGGCTGCTGCTCGTAAAACAAACACGCGTAAACGCCGCGTGAAAAAGAATATTGAAGCTGGAATTGCTCATATCCGTTCAACTTTCAACAACACGATTGTTACTATCACAGATGTTCATGGCAATGCTCTTTCTTGGTCAAGTGCCGGATCTCTAGGATTTAAAGGTTCTAAAAAATCCACTCCATTCGCTGCACAAATGGCTGCTGAAACAGCTGCTAAAGGTTCTATCGAACATGGACTTAAAACTCTTGAAGTTACTGTAAAAGGACCAGGTTCCGGCCGTGAAGCTGCAATTCGTGCACTTCAAGCTGCTGGACTAGAAGTTACAGCGATCAGAGACGTAACGCCTGTTCCTCATAACGGATGCCGTCCGCCAAAACGTCGCCGCGTGTAATTTGTTTGTATAGATTTTGTGTCCCTGTCAATAATGGGTTATGATACAGTTAATTTATAAAACGAATGCACACTCGTTGCCTGAGCACATACGGGACTAAACAATGGGGAATTTCGGATAGAATCAGAGAAATTCTTTCCGGGGTTTCGACGTTTTGAAGGAGGGTTTTATGAAATGATCGAGATTGAAAAACCAAAAATCGAAACGGTTGAAATCAGCGACGATGCCAAGTATGGTAAATTTGTCGTAGAGCCACTTGAGCGTGGATATGGTACAACTTTGGGTAACTCCTTACGTCGTATCCTTTTATCCTCACTCCCTGGTGCCGCTGTAACATCGATCCAAATAGATGGTGTACTGCATGAATTCTCGACGATCGAAGGCGTTGTTGAAGATGTTACAACGATTATCTTAAACATTAAAAAACTTGCACTGAAAATCTACTCTGAAGAAGAGAAGACGCTTGAGATTGATGTTCAGGGTGAAGGAGTTGTAACAGCTGCTGATATTACCCACGACAGTGATGTTGAGATTTTGAATCCTGATCTTCACATTGCGACTCTTGGCCAAAATGCGAGTTTTCGAGTTCGCTTAACCGCTCAAAGAGGTCGCGGGTATACACCAGCTGACTCGAATAAAAGAGACGATCAGCCGATTGGCGTCATCCCGATTGATTCCATCTTTACACCGGTTTCTCGTGTATCTTATCAAGTTGAGAATACTCGTGTGGGTCAGATTACAAACTATGACAAACTTACGCTTGACGTATGGACAGATGGAAGCACTGGACCAAAAGAAGCAATTGCGCTTGGTTCAAAGATTTTGACTGAACACCTTAATATTTTTGTCGGTTTGACCGACGAAGCTCAGCATGCTGAAATTATGGTTGAAAAAGAAGAGGATCAAAAAGAAAAAGTTCTTGAAATGACTATTGAAGAGCTCGATCTTTCTGTCCGTTCTTACAACTGCTTGAAGCGTGCGGGAATCAATACAGTTCAAGAACTTGCGAACAAAACTGAAGAAGATATGATGAAAGTTCGCAACCTGGGTCGCAAGTCGCTTGAAGAAGTAAAAGCGAAACTTGAAGAACTTGGACTTGGCCTTCGCAAAGACGATTGACTAGTTTCCATGTGAACTAGGATTTTCGTGTGTTTTTTATTTCAGATAGAGTATTTCAATAAAGGAGGGGACACCACATGTCATACAGAAAACTAGGACGCACTAGTGCACAGCGTAAAGCAATGCTGCGTGATCTTACAACAGACTTGATCATCAACGAGAGAATTGAAACAACAGAAGCTCGCGCGAAAGAACTTCGCTCTGTTGTAGAAAAAATGATTACACTTGGCAAGCGCGGAGATTTACACGCACGCCGCCAAGCAGCTGCATACATCCGCAATGAGGTTGCAGATGCAGAGAAAGACCAAGATGCACTTCAAAAACTTTTCTCTGATGTAGCACCTCGTTATGAAGAGCGCCAAGGCGGATACACACGTATTATGAAGCTTGGTCCTCGCCGTGGTGACGGAGCACCAATGGCTATCATCGAATTGGTTTAATCACATATTTTGTGTGTCTAAAGAAGGGCGGGACAGTTTTTAACTGGATCTATGCCCTTTTTTTAGATACCGGGGAATTTTCTATGATAAAAGAATAGTCAGAAAAGCAGAGCTTTAGAGGAGAGGAGGCCGGACGGGCAAATGAATCAAGAGCGATTAATCGCTGCAGAGAATATCACGTTTCGCTACCAGAAGGATGCAGACAGGCCTGCACTTGATCACGTATCTTTCCATGTGTCGAAAGGAGAATGGCTTGCGATCGTCGGTCACAACGGCTCAGGGAAGTCGACGCTCGCCCGTGCTTTAAACGGACTAATCCTGCCTGACGAAGGATCGATTGAAGTCGGCGGTATCAAGCTGACGGAAGAGACGGTCTGGGATGTCCGAAAAAAAGTCGGCATGGTGTTTCAAAATCCGGATAACCAATTTGTCGGGACAACCGTCCGCGATGATGTGGCTTTTGGTTTAGAAAACAGCGGAGTTCCAAGAGAAGACATGGTGGAAAGGGTGGATTGGGCCGTTCAACAGGTGAACATGCAAGAATTTCTCGATCAAGAGCCGCACCATCTCTCGGGAGGACAAAAGCAGCGTGTTGCGATTGCGGGAGTACTTGCCGCCCGGCCTGACATCATGATTCTCGACGAAGCGACTTCCATGCTCGACCCGATGGGGCGGGAAGAAGTGCTGGATACGGTTAGAAGGCTGAAAGACCAAGGAATGGTTACGGTCATTTCGATTACACATGACTTAAACGAAGCGGCTAAGGCCGACCGGATCATCGTCATGAACAGCGGGAGAAAATTTGCCGAAGGCACGCCGCAGGAAGTCTTTCGTCTGAATCAAGACCTGATTAAAATCGGGCTTGATTTGCCTTTTTCTTTTCAGCTTAGCCAAATGCTGAAGGAAAGCGGTCTGGCTCTGAAAGGCGATCATCTGACACAAGAAGGATTGGTGAATGAGCTATGGACATTGAAATCAAAGATGTAGAGCACCGATACCAGATGAAAACGCCTTTTGAACGCCTGGCGATCTATGATGTCAACGCTGTGATTAAAGAAGGAAGCTATGTCGCTGTGATCGGTCATACAGGTTCGGGAAAATCGACATTGCTTCAGCACCTGAACGGGCTTTTAAAACCGACAAAAGGACAGATACGCCTCGGCGAGGACGTTCTTGAAGCAGGCAAAAAGAATAAACACCTAAAAGCTTTGCGGAAAAAGGTCGGGATTGTCTTTCAGTTTCCCGAACATCAGCTGTTTGAAGAAACGATTTTAAAGGATATCGCATTCGGCCCGATCAACTTCGGCATGAGCCGGGAGAAGGCGGAAGAAAAAGCGAGGGAAATGCTGAAGCTTGTAGGTTTGGATGAGGAGCTGTCCGACCGGTCCCCGTTTGAACTAAGCGGCGGGCAAATGCGACGCGTCGCCATTGCGGGAGTGCTGGCGATGGAGCCTGAAGTTCTCGTCCTCGATGAACCGACGGCAGGGCTTGACCCAAGAGGCCGCAAAGAGATCATGGACATGTTCTACAGCCTCCATAAGCAGAGGAAGCTGACGACGATTCTCGTCACCCACAGTATGGAAGATGCGGCAGCGTATGCAGATGAACTGATTGTGATGCATAAAGGCACGGTCAAAGCAAAAGGAACGCCGCGGGAGCTTTTTTCAAGGAAAGACGATATCGCCGCCTTAGGGCTTGATTTGCCGGAAACGATTAAACTCCAAAAACGCCTTGAAGAGACGCTGGGCATTACGTTCAAAGCGCCGATCTTGACGGTTGAAGAAGCAGCCTCCGAAATTAAAGCTCTTTTTCAGGAGGAAAATGCTCTATGATGGACAATATCATTATCGGCAAATATGTACCCGGGAAATCGATCATTCATCGGCTCGATCCGCGTACAAAGCTGTTAACCATTTTCCTTTTTGTCTTTATCGTTTTTTTCGCGAATAATACGGAAACATATGCATTGCTCGGCCTGTTTACGGTTGCAGCCGCAGCTTTGTCGGGCGTTCCGGTGCGATTCCTTTTAAAAGGAATGAAGCCGGTGTTCTGGATTGTGCTGTTTACGTTTCTGCTTCATATTTTTATGACAAGGGAAGGACCGGTTCTCGCCGATCTCGGCCTGTTTAAAATTTATGAGCAGGGGCTTGTTCAAGGGCTTTTTATTTCGCTGCGCTTTGTTTACCTCATCATGATCACAACGATTTTAACATTGACGACGACTCCAATCGAAGTGACCGATGGTTTGGAGCATTTGCTCGGTCCGTTTAAAAAACTGAAGCTTCCTGTTCATGAACTCGCTCTCATGATGTCCATCTCCCTCAGATTTATACCGACTCTGATCGAAGAGACGGATAAAATCATGAAAGCGCAAATGGCAAGAGGCGTCGATTTTACGAACGGCCCGCTGAAAGAGCGTGTCAAAGCGATCGTTCCTCTTCTTGTCCCGCTGTTTGTCAGTGCCTTTAAAAGAGCCGAAGAGCTTGCAACCGCGATGGAGGCGCGAGGATACAGGGGAGGGGAAGGCCGTACAAAATACAGGCAGCTGACGTGGAAATGGAAGGATACTTCCGTGCTCCTCATTTTAGCTGTTCTTGGCGTTTTGCTAATTTTATTGCGGACTTAGGTGATAGACGATGAGAATGAAGTGCACGATTTCATATGACGGACACCTTTTTTACGGCTACCAAGTGCAGCCTGGGCAAAGAACGGTTCAGGATGAGCTTGAAAAAGCGCTGCAAACGCTCCATAAAGCGAAGGAGCGTATTCCTGTCGTTTCATCCGGGCGCACCGACAGCGGCGTCCACGCAGTCGGACAGACGATTCATTTTGACAGTCCGCTATCCATCCCTGAGGCGAAATGGCCGTATGCTTTGAATGCCCTGCTGCCTGATGATATATCGGTCCACAAGGCGGAAGCTGTCGATGATCAATTTCATGCGAGGTTTTCTGCGAAAAGAAAAGAATACCGGTATATGATCTACAGGGGCAAACATCCGGACGTTTTTAAGCGCTACTATGCATACCATGTTCCATATGATCTTGATATGGAGAAAGTCAAAGAAGCCTGCCGCTATCTGGTCGGAACCCATGACTTCACAAGCTTTTGTGCGACTAAAACCGAAGTGAAGGACAAAGTCAGAACGGTCCATGAACTGGAATGGTCTGACACAGGGGACGGACTGCAGATGAGAATTGTGGGAAGCGGATTTTTGTATAACATGGTTAGAATCATTGTCGGCACGCTTCTTGATGTAGGAACCGGCAAATTTTCCCCTGGTGACATTGAAAAGATGATTCTTGCCAGAAGCCGCGATGCCGCAGGGCGCACTGCACCGGCGCACGGCTTGTATTTATGGCGTGTTATCTATGACAACTAAACCAGGTGTAACATTTTCTTGACAGAGAGTACAGAAAGTTATAAGATATCATATGGTATGTATTTCAACCCCACGATAAGCCCCGGAAACTTATTGTGTTTTGAAATAGAACGTAATTGAAGTTTATTGAAAATGGCAGATCATTTAGGAGGGAAATTTAATGCGTACAACACCTATGGCTAACGCAAGTAATATTGAACGCAAGTGGTTAGTTGTTGATGCTGCTGGCAAGACGCTAGGACGTCTTTCTACAGAAGTTGCATCTATCCTTCGCGGAAAACATAAACCAACTTACACACCACACGTTGACACTGGAGATCATGTGATCATCATCAACGCTGAAAAAATCGAGTTAACTGGTAAAAAGTTAACGGACAAAATCTACTACCGTCACACTCAACATCCAGGCGGATTAAAATCAAGAACTGCTCTTGAAATGCGTACAAACTACCCTGAGAAAATGCTTGAGCTAGCTATCAAAGGCATGCTTCCAAAAGGTTCTCTAGGTCGTCAAATGTTCAAAAAATTGAACGTATACCGTGGTTCTGAGCATCCACACGAAGCACAAAAACCTGAAGTTTACGAACTTCGCGGTTAATTAAAAAGGAGGTTACCAATTTGGCACAGGTTCAATATTACGGTACTGGCCGTCGTAAAAGCTCTGTAGCGCGTGTGCGTTTAGTTCCAGGAGAAGGCCGTATCGTCGTTAATAATCGTGAAATCAGCGAACACATCCCATCTGCAGCTCTAATCGAAGATATCAAACAACCATTAACTTTGACTGAAACAGCTGGTACTTATGACGTTTTAGTAAACGTACATGGAGGCGGCTTATCCGGTCAAGCTGGAGCAATCCGTCACGGTATCGCTCGCGCTTTGCTTGAAGCAGATCCGGAATACCGTTCAACTCTAAAACGTGCCGGTCTACTGACTCGTGACGCACGTATGAAAGAGCGTAAAAAATACGGACTTAAAGGCGCACGCCGTGCACCTCAGTTCTCAAAACGTTAATTTCTGGCGTTTCAAAGACTCTCAAACCATTTGGTTTGGGAGTTTTTTTGGTTATACTTTCCGCCCTACATATGAAGCGGATACTGGAGCAGAGCCCGATTCCCTCGCCCAGACGGAGATTTGGCCGATATGGTGGATCTCGTGTGCGATTAAATGCCTTAAAATATCGCCTTGCGTGTAGGTTTCAACTGACCAAGCCGCTTTAACCGGTAGATGTTCGAATGCGCTGTGATAATTGAAAACCACACTTTCAATTTCGGAGCGGTGCACGTCAGAAAATTGGACGATCTGCTGAATCGTTTGGTAATGAGAGTAATCAGGTTGAATATCCGGTTTTTCTAAAATGGCGTAAATCCAGCTTGTTTCCACATCTACAATATGAAACAGATTTTTCATCATGCTTCCCATTCCGCCTGAACGCTTCTTGACCAGCTCCTCTTGTGGCTGGCTGAGGCACCACTTAAACCACGCATGTCGAACTTCCCAATTATATTGAAATAATCCTTTCACTCATCTCACCTCTTCTAATATTTTCGGCTTCTTCCTCCGTTTCCCTTCCTTAGAAAAGCATGATTTCCGGCTCCCGATTGCACAATACAAGGTAAAAAGGAGGCGGTTCTATGGGGACGGTCGTATCTTTTAATAATGAAAAACAAAAGAAGCAGATCAATTTGGAAAAAAAGCTTCTGCGTGAGCTGTCTTTGGAAAAAATGCTGAGTTCTGCGGAGGAATGCTTTGCTCCTCTTTTTCACTTTTTTTCTAAGCACGCGGATATCTTGTATGACGGCTGCATCGATTTTGCCATTGAAGCATATTTGCTGGGAGCCGAGTACGGGAAGTTCGGCTATCACGGAGAACCCGTTCAACGAGCGATGGTCCGCTCAGAAAAAGAAGAAAAACAGCTTCTGCACGAGCTTTATGAATATGCGGTCAGCTGGTCTGAGGCTTTTAATATTCAAGCGGCTCATGAACCGCTCTATTATGCCTGCGAATACTTCATCCAAAGCTGGTGGAAGGAAGGCTTCAGTCAACGGGAAAGACGCTTTAAGCTTCGGCTCAGATAAAACAAAGTTTTATGTAAAAGTGCGGCCAAGCTGAATCATATTTCCTTTCCTTGTCCCATATCTTGTAGTAAGGACGAGCGGGAGGGAAAGGGATGAAGAAAAAAATAAAATGGCTCGGGTTTTTACTCGGCTTTGTCGTTTTATTATGTTTATTTCAATATCAATTCCACAATGATGATTCTTGGCGGTCATGGAATCTTCCGCTAAGCGGCAAAATCATTTATATTGATCCTGGACACGGGGGCGCGGATGGAGGAGCATCAAGCGGTGAACTCCTTGAAAAAGACGTGGCACTTGAAGTATCCCTTAGAATCAGGGACTATCTCCAGGAGCAGGGCGCCTTGGTGATGCTTACAAGGGAGGACGATCATGATCTCGCTCCTGAAGAAACGAAGGGACTCAGCAGAAGGAAAGCGGAAGACTTGCGGAAGAGGGTCGACATGATCAACAATTCTGAAGCCGACCTTTACCTCAGCATCCATTTGAATGCGATTCCTTCTGCGCGATGGAGCGGTGCGCAAAGCTTCTATTACGGGCAATATGAAGAAAACGAACGGGCCGCCAAGTTTATTCAGGATGAATTAAGACATAATCTTGAAAACACGACGCGTAAGGCAAAGCGGATACACGGAATTTATTTGATGCAAAATGTGAAAAAGCCGGGGGCCCTCGTCGAAATCGGGTTTTTGTCTAACCCGGAAGAGGCAAAACAGCTGGCCAAGCCCAAATATCAGGACAAAATCGCCGCATCCGTTTATAAAGGCGTATTGCGCTACTTTACAGAAGACAGAGACCCTCCTGAATAAGAGGGTTTCTTTTTGTGTCAAAGACACTATAAGGAAAGATATGCTATACTTATTTTGTAAACGAATACAACAAAGGGTGAGATCAATGTTGCGAGAAGACGATGTAAAAAAAATAGTCGGCGATTTGGACGAGCCATTTCTTCACAAGCCGCTCAGAGAGCTGGATGCCGTCAAGGAAATTAAAATAAAACCCGAAAAGCGGCACGTCAGCGTAAAGGTGGCGCTCGCAAAAACGGGGTCTGCCGAACAAATGCAGCTTCAGCAGGAAATCGTCATACGGTTGAAGGAAGCCGGTGCAGAGACGGTCGGCCTGCGTTTTGAAGAGCTGCCTGAAGAAGTCGTGATGAGTTATCAAGAGTCTGCCCAAGGGCAGGATCAATCTCTGCTGAATAGTGAAAAACAGCCTGTGTTTTTAGCGGTGGCAAGCGGTAAAGGCGGCGTCGGCAAGTCGACGGTGTCGGTCAATTTGGCTGTGTCTCTGGCGCGAATCGGAAAAAAAGTCGGACTAATCGACGCCGATATTTACGGATTCAGCGTTCCGGATATGATGGGAATCACTGTACGGCCGACGATCGAAGGAGAAAAGGTCATGCCGGTTGAAAGATTCGGGGTCAAAGTGATTTCGATGGGGTTTTTTGTTGAAGACAATGCCCCTGTCATTTGGAGAGGCCCCATGCTTGGAAAAATGCTGAATAACTTCTTCCATGAGGTTGAATGGGGAGATGTCGATTATATTATCTTAGACCTGCCACCGGGAACAGGCGATGTAGCGCTTGATGTTCACTCCATGCTTCCAAGCTGCAAAGAGGTGATCGTGTCGACGCCGCATCCTACTGCTGCGTTTGTCGCTGCAAGAGCGGGCGCGATGGCTTTGAAGACCGATCATGAAATCTTGGGGATCGTTGAAAATATGGCTTATTACGAAAGCGTCAAAACAGGTGAAAAAGAATACGTATTTGGCAAAGGCGGAGGCGAGAAGCTCGCAGAAGAACTCGGCGTTCCAATTCTGGGCAAAATTCCGCTGAAGCAGCCGGATTGGGATGACAGCGAATTTGCGCCGTCCGTTTATGATGAAAGCCACCCGACCGGCGCCATTTATTTGGATATTGCCAAAAAAATCGACGAAAGCATTTGCACAAAAGCTTAAAAAGCTTCCTCCGCGGAAGAAGCTTTTGGTGAATGAAAAGCGGCTCAACTTTGTTTTTCTTCGCCGCCTTTCATTTCTTCTTTCATGCTCTCAGAAGCAGCTTTTTTCAGTTCCTCTTCAAACTGCTTTCTGTAGAGAGGGCTTGTCAGGGTGTCGGATATGACTTCCTGCAGGTGGGTTCGGAATTCCTGGCTTCTGACTAGTTCACCGTATTTTTTAGCCATTTCAGGATCCTGCATGACCTGCATCAGCATTTTTTGGTACTCAGGATCTTTCATCAGTTTTTTCAGCACTTTTTCGTGTTCATTTTGAAGTGTTTTGGCAAAGCCTTCCGCGAATTTTGGATCTTCGAAGACTTTTTTCCAAAATTCAGCTCCTTTTTTGGAGGTCATTGTTTTTTCAACGGTTTCCTTGACCGTTTTTTCATCCATTACAAGTGTTTCATTTAATTTGTCATCATTTAATATTTCTTGAATCGCTTTTTTTCCGTCATCTGTCTTTAATATATCGACAACCATCTTTTTGGTTTGATCATAGTCCATCTCAGCTGCTTGGTCCGTGGGAGCACAAGCTGTTACAGATAGAAACAGAAAACAGCTTATCGATAGCATTGTGGTCTTGAACATGCTTAAGCTCCTTTCGAAAACTCGTCTTACCTTTAATATGAATGTCTTTTAAAAATTTATACATAACAAATATCGCTGTTACAGCGGTTTACTTAGGGGTTGGGAAGTCTCAATGAAAAGCCGTAATCTCGTCCGATTTTTCTTTTCCGTATTGGGTGTCGGAGCTTTGACTACAAGTATTGTCGGTTTTGCCTTAGAGTGGGGAAGATATCAGGAGCTGTTTCTTTCATTCGAGGTATTGGAGATTCTTTCTGTTCTATTTTGGTTTATCGGGGTTGGCATGATCTTTAGCGTGATTGCTCAAATGGGGTTTGTGATTTTCTTAACGATTCACCGCTTTGCACTGGAAATCTTCAGATCTCATTCATTGTGGAATTCGATTCAGCTGTTTTTGATTATATTTGTTGCGTTTGATTTGGTTTACTTGCGTTTTCTGTTTTTTGAAAAAGAGGGAGGCTCCATCATTCCGTATATTTGGCTGCCGCTCTTTATTTTGGCGGTAGGCATTGCGGCCGCTTATGCAAAGCAAAAACAGTCCTCTAAAAAAACGTTCGTTTCCGCATTATTTCTAATGTTTGTTTTTACTGTGATGGAGTGGTTCCCGGCGTTAAGGGTCAATGAAGAGGACTGGCTCTATTTAATGCTGCTACCTTTATTAGCCTGCAACGCTTTTCAGCTTTTAATGCTGCCAAAGTTTCAGGCGCGCACTTAGACCGGTTCCTATTTTACTTCTGATGATTTTGCATCCGTATTGGCGATTAATTCGCTGACGGTTACGTTTTTGAGTCCCTTGCCTCTGAGGTGGTGCACGATCTCAGGCAGGGCTTCTTTTGTTTGTTTGGCCGAATCTGAAGCGTGAAAGAGCACGATATCGCCAGCGTTCACCGTTTCATTTACATTTTGGACGATCTTTTGAACCCCCGGGTTCGTCCAGTCATCCGAGTTAATACTGTAGTGAACGACGGTGTAGCCGTACTGTTTAGCGACATCGAGTACGTCTTTATTAAACTGGCCGGTCGGCGGCCTTAAAAGCGTGAGGTCGTCAAGCCCGAGTTTTTGAAAGGAGTTTTGTGCTTTTGTTAAGTCTTTTTTGATCTCGCTTTTCTTCATTTGTGAATAGTTTTTATAAGCATAGCCCATGCTCCCGATCTGATGACCGTCTTTACGGATTCTTTCCACGACATCCGGATGGCGTTCCGCCCATGAAGCTGAAAGAAAAAAGGTCGCGTCTTTAATACCGTTTGCTTTTAATGTATCTAAAATAGGTATGGCCTTTTGATCTCCCCAGCTGATATTAAAAGTAAGGGCCACTTCATTTGTATCTGAATCTCCTCTATATACCGCTTTTGCTCCGCCTTCTGTAGAAAACACAGGAAGAGGGAGCAGGTTTTGTACATAAAAAAAACTTGCTGTCGCAAAAGCAGCTATCATAATAATGATTAACTGCTTAATCCGTTTGATATGCCACACATAAAAATGGTTCACAGAAAAACTCCTCCTTGTCCATGCTGCTTTGTTTTCATCCTATGCTTGTTTAAAATAGAACATAACAATAATTCATCTTAAGAAAAAAATTAAAAAGAGGGTTGACCGGATTTGAATAAACATGTTATATTATTATTCGTCGCTGATAAACAGCCGACATGAAAAAGCTCCAAAAAATAATTTTGAGAAAAGTTATTGACAAATATGTGAGCTTGATGTTATATTATTAAAGCCGCTGAACGAAGCGGAAATGATCTTTGAAAACTAAACAAGACAAACGTACCTGTTAATTCATTAAATAAATCGCACATGTGAGTGTGCGTAGTCATTATCAAACTTCATGGAGAGTTTGATCCTGGCTCAGGACGAACGCTGGCGGCGTGCCTAATACATGCAAGTCGAGCGGACCAACGGGAGCTTGCTCCCTTAGGTTAGCGGCG
>NZ_MRBL01000042.1 GCF_001969855.1 Bacillus haynesii | reverse complement strand
CGCCGCTTTAAAGAAATCGTTCCGGGAAAAGCGGAGGAAAAAAAGCTGTGCAGCCAGTTTGAAGAGGCGAGCGATTACTCTCCGTATCAGGCGGTCAAAAAAGCAAAGGAACAAACGGAAGATACGAAAATTAAAATGTAATGAGAAAATCCAAAACAAAAAGGGATGGCACAACAGGCCATCTCTTTTTGATTAAACTGATACTTTCTGCGTTAGGCGGTAAAGGAAGGCGAGTTTTTCAAAAGCCGCTTCGATTTCGGATAGAAACGCCTCTTCGCTCATTTGCAGCACTTCGTCTTTTGAAAGCTGAATACCGCAAAGCGCTTCTGCTTTCTTCACGTTGACGAGCCGTTCAAACAGGTTTTCCAGATCTTTTTCATTCATCTCAGACTGTCTCTTGGCATCAGGTTTCGTATGATCGGCCGACCAGAAAAAGCGACTAGGAATGTTGCTTTCAATGTCCGGCAGACGCTTCTTAAACAGCTGGCCGTATTCCTGCTTGAGAGGAGACTCATAGATCAATGCAAACCATACGAACACGTGGGTTTCCCATAAACCAATTTGGAAATGAGGCAGCTTTTTATAGCCGCGCTTATTGTTTGCGAAAGCAACCCAGCTGTCGTCCGGCGGATTGACTGAGCGGCGCGCGTGCTTTGCGACGTGGACAAACATTTCGTCTCCTGTCAAAGCGGACAGAACAGGCGCAAAATGATCGCCGAGCCCTTGAAGTTTCGGGCGCACTGTTTCTTTCAGAACGCTCATCCGCGCATCTAAACCTTCTATTGTAAATGTACGAAAATCTTCTTCAGTAAAACGCAGACTGCTCATTGTGTTCCTCCTTGTCCAATCAGTAAAGATATTGTATCACAGTCGGCTTTTCAAACAAAAAATTACGTTTCGCCTTGCGGATTTTGGGGAATTGTTAGGTAAACACACAATTTTTAGAATAACGTTGCGAATGCTTGAGCACTTCATACGATATGAATAAGAAATTAATATAAATCACGCTTAGGACTATAACCAGAAGGATTCTTTTTGAAATCAACTTTCTCTGGAGGGGGCGTAGGGCACATGAAACCAATTGTAAAACAAGGATTGAAAGAGGAAAAAGACAATCGGGCCGCTGTTTGGAGGCTTGAGGTCGATTATGAACTAGCAACGCTTTTTGAAGCCATGGAAAAAAAGGATGAAACCCAAATCGAGTTGAGCAAGCGCAAACTGGAACGACTCAGAAAAGAATGGATCAGATTACATGGTTGAAACCATAATAAAAACGAACCGTTTGAGAGGTTCGTTTTTATCTGGGCTGCCTGATCATTTGTCATTTTTCTTGATTTTTCCCGGTTAATATCAGTATGCTATGAATAAATCAACAGGTATACATAGAAAAGAGGTAGTGTGATGACAAACTGGAAAGAAATCGACTGCCTGGCGAAAAGCTGGGTGAAAGAAGCTGGTCAGAGAATTAAGCAATCAATGAAAGAAAAGATGACGATTGAAACGAAATCGAATCCAAATGACCTTGTCACAAACATTGACAAGGAAACAGAGCGTTTTTTCATTGAAAAAATCCAATCGGTTTTTCCGGATCATCATATTCTTGGCGAAGAAGGCCAAGGGGACAAGCTCACATCTTTGGACGGCGTCGTTTGGATCATCGATCCGATCGATGGTACGATGAACTTTATCCATCAAAAACGTAATTTTGCGATTTCAATCGGCATTTTTGAAAACGGAAAAGGCAAAATCGGCTTGATTTATGATGTGACTCATGATGAGCTTTATCACGCTTTTCAAGGCGAAGGTGCTTACATGAACGATACAAAGCTCGGCAAGATGAAAGAAGTGCCGCTTGAAGAATCGATTCTGGCCATTAATGCGACATGGATCACCGAGAACAGACGGATCGATCCAAGCGTATTATCCCCGCTTGTCAAGCGCGTCAGAGGGACCCGTTCATACGGTTCAGCGGCTTTGGAACTCGCTTATGTAGCGGCCGGCAGAATGGATGTGTATGTGACGATGAGGCTGGCTCCTTGGGATTACGCTGCCGGCTGCATCCTGCTTGACGAGGTCGGCGGAACATATACGACAATTGACGGGAAGCCGCTCAATTTTCTTGAAAACCACAGCATTGTAGCTGGCAATCCGGCAGCTCACCGGGCGATTTTCAACGAATATTTGCCGCATGAATAGCAGGTCTTTCTCTTCTTATGATTTCGCCTTTTTTGAGGAGCTGGTCGAAGCGAGCCCCGATTGGGCGAAGGAAGAGCTTGGCGGAAACAGCCTGGAACGCTATATGAGTGCTTATGCGATGTATAATGGTGAATGGCTCGTGTGGGAAGACGGGGGCTTGCCGGCGGCTCTCAGCTTTCATCTCGAATGGGCGCCTTCTAATGGCAAGCCTTGGCTCGGAACGCTTCTTGTTCACCCCGATTTCCGCCAAAAAGGCCGGGCAAAAGAAGTGATTAAAACGATCGGAAAATGCTTGAGAGAAAAGGGGCATAAAGCGTTGTTTGCGGCGGTGCCTTATGAAAAGGACGAGTGGCTGAACATGCTCGCCCGTTCGGGGTTTGAACAGCTGAAAACAGAAAAAGACGAGCGGGGAAAACGATATTTGATTATGGTGTTGCCCCTTGCTTGAGGCTTCAATGAGACTTGTTTGACAACAGGTCTCATTTTTTATGATTTTTTGAAACAATATGCAGCGTTGTTTGTCTATGATGATGAGGCCTTAATTTGTTGTAAAGGAATTGTGGAAATTGATTGAACTATTTAGTGATTATGTGCTCCATTTTGAACGTTATTTTATTTTAAGCAGACAGAGCATGCTTGTCATTCAATGGTGTTTGACAGGGCTTGCCCTTCTGTATGCCGTATCATTTCATCCGAAAGTGAGCAGGCGGAGCCTCTTTTTTTATGCAGGCATCGCGCTCAGACTGATTCTGGTGGGCGCCCTTTCGTTTGAATTGGCTCACCAAATGAAAGCGGCTGAGTTTTCAAACCTGTACATAGAAGAACAAGATGCGCTCCTGCCTTTTATGCAGTTTTTGCTGTTCGGCTATATTTTGCTAGTCTCTTTTCATTATATGANNCAATTGCTGCTTGTATTGGTGCTGCTCATCGGGATTCCGGGGCTGATGATCAGCTTGTTTTTTCAGCTTTATTGGAAAAGAAACCGCTATGTTCTCCTTTTGATTTTTTATATTGTGACGATCGGCGGTTTGTTCATCAAAAAGCTCGGCTACGAATTTTTTCCGCTGAACGTATTTCTGACAATGCTCGGTTTTCTTATGACGTATCATTTGCTGAATGGATCGAGAAAGCCTTTTTTGATGGTGAAGCGTGTTTTAACCGCGGGCACCGCCGTATTTTTTACACTACTTCTTAACCCTTTTTACAATTTGGCAGATGCCGCTTTTACAATCTCACACCCTGATGTTTCAGACGTGGTTGATGCCAATTTTCAACCTGTTTCGGTTAAAGAAGCGAAGCAGACTGTCAGCTCGTTTTTTCCGACGGAGAGCTTTATCTATTTGTCAGCTACCAACCAGGATTTTCACAACGTTTATCATTTTAAAACGAAGGATTACGAGGTGGATGTCGACGGCTGGACGGGATTAATCACCAATTATCAAAATCAAAAGGAGCCTGGCGGGAATACGCTGTCCGATCAGGCATATATCAAGCGGTCGAAGCAATTTCTGCGTGAACACGGCCGGGAACTTGACCAACGAATCAAGGCAAAGGTAAGCCGTGATGACGGCGAAGTTACTGTTGATTTTTACCGTGAAGGCCAGAACCCCGAGTTAAGCACAATGTCGTTTACATGGTGGAAGGAAACACTGATGGGTTTTTCCGAGGACACGTCTGTTTACAACTTAGAAAGCGTGAAACAAGCCCGCGTTTCCGGTCAGGATATTGAGCGGGGTGTTAAAGCGGTCTATCGTAAGCTGGGCATAGCCGTCTCATCTTATCAGCTGACAGATATTGATTTATTATTCCCGTTCAGCCTCAACTCGGCAGCCATCAACGTGAAGACAAACGACGGAACGGAGATGGAATTCCATCCTGTAACAGGTGCGTTAACGGCTATTACGTTCAAATCTGAAAGCGTCTTGCCTTATCGCGGACAAGAGCTCGAAAAACGCTTGCTTTCATTATTTGATCAAGACTTTTCCAAGCTGAAAAGGGTGGAGTTAGAAAAGGATCTGATAGAATTTCAGAAAAAAGAAAGAGATGCTGTGTTAAATACGGTCTGGACCATGACGAAACATGAAGAGGGAGCTTATCTGACGGTGAGAAAGAACTTTCAAAGAGCAGATGAAAAACCCCCCTACACGTATGCAGACGGGGAAAAAGCTTTTCAGAAAGTGTCTGAACGCTATCAAAAAGGGTTGGTCTATTATAAACGGACGAAGCTTGCGATTGTTTCAGACGGGGATCAAAAGAGCCGATATGCGTGGCTTGTCATCATCCAGCCATTCGGCTCAAATGAACATGACGCATACTGGGTCGATGCCGAGACTGATGAGGTGAAACATTTTGATGACAAGTGAGGAAAAAAAAGCGGTGTTTCTCGATTTGTACGAGCTCTATCAAGAAGGTGAACTGGAAGAGGAAACCGTGATCTGGATGAAAGAGCATGAGCAGCATTTTCAGGGCCTGGCTGAAGCGGCAGCAGTCGAGAATAGAGAGCTTCCCCGCATACAAATGGCAGATGATCGTCAGCAACTCCGTCATATCAAGGTTTTTGTTTACTCGTTGTATGGTGCTTTCCTGCTCCTTTCGATTTGGATGACGGTGTGTTTTTTTTTCTAAATGGCTTCTAATAAAAAACAGACGATTGAAGATCTGTACAGAGAATATTATCATGACATCATGTACTATTTGTACAGGCGAACCCATCAGCTTGAGACGGCGAAAGGCCTGGCACAGGATACGTTTCTGAAAGCTTTTGCGGGCCTGGAGTCTTTCAGGGGCCATTCCTCGATCAAAACATGGCTGTATACGATCGCGCATCATACGTTTATCAACTGGTACAGAAAAGATAAAAAAATCCAGTTTTCCGATGTGACGGCTTGCGGTGACATGGAACAGCACACGTTTGAAATGCCTGAGCGCCATTTGGCAAACGCCATAAGGCAGGAGGAGCTGAAACATCACATTGACCGGCTGAAGGAACATTATCAGACCGTGCTCATTTTAAGAGAGTTTCAGGAGCTGTCATACGAGGAAATCGCAGAAGTGCTGAATTGGAAACTGTCAAAGGTAAAAACCAATCTTCACCGGGCCCGCCTGGAGCTGAAAAAAAGCTTGGAAGGCAGTAAATCCCTTAC
>NZ_MRBL01000041.1 GCF_001969855.1 Bacillus haynesii | reverse complement strand
CCTTTATTCTTCAAAAGGGCGCCCCAGCATTGATCCCGTTGTATTGATCAAAATGGTTCTGATTCAGTACGTGTTTGGCCATCGCTCGATGCGCGAAACCATTAAACGGATCGAAACCGATGTCGCTTATCGCTGGTTTATTGGATATGGATTTTCTGAAAAAATCCCTCATTTTTCAACCTTCAGTAAAAACTATGAGCGCCGTTTTCATGATACGGACCTATTTGAAACAATCTTCTATAAAATCTTGCGTCAGGCCATGGATCTCGGTCTTGTCGACCCGTCGGTCGCCTTTATCGATGGAACCCATGTCAAAGCCAATGCGAATAAGAAAAAGTTTGTGAAGAAGATTGTGAGAAAAGAAACAAGAGCTTATCAGGAACAATTAGATCGAGAAATTAATGCCGATCGTGAAGCCAACGGCAAAAAGCCCTTAAAGCCCAGGCAATGCTCAGAAGAACGAGAAATAAAAGAAAGTACGACAGATCCTGAGAGCGGTTATTTTGTAAAGGGTGAACGGGAACGTCTTTTTGCTTATGGTTTTCATACAGCTTGTGACCGGAATGGATTTGTGCTGGGGACGGTTGTTGAGCCTGCCAATATTCATGACAGCCAAGTGTTCACGAACCTGTTTCAACAGGTGAAAGAGCACGTCGCCAAGCCTCATACGGTCGCAGTTGATGCCGGATATAAAACGCCGTTTATCGCAAAATTTCTAAGTGATCAAAATGTCCGTCCCGTCATGCCCTACACCCGACCACAAACTAAAAAAGGGTTCATGAGAAAACATGAATATGTATACGATGAATATTACAATGCTTATATTTGCCCTGACGATCACGTTCTGACATATCGCACAACCAACCGTGAAGGCTATCGGATTTATGCATCAGATCCAAACCGATGTGAACACTGTTCTTTTCTGAAGCAATGTACGGAAAGTCGAAATCATCGAAAGATGATTCACAGGCATCTCTGGCAGGATCATTTGGATGAAGCCGACCATCTTCGCCACACGGATGAGAATAGGCGAATCTACGCCAAACGCAAAGAAACGATCGAACGAGTTTTTGCGGATTTAAAACACAAGCATGGCCTGCGTTGGACAACACTGCGGGGAAAGAAAAAATTGTCCATGCAGGCGATGCTTGTTTTCGCTGCCATGAATCTCAAAAAGCTGGCGAATTGGACTTGGAAAAGTCCTCATCGCCAGCATTCTCATCGAAAAAACAGAATAAATTGGACAAAAATAGGTCGGATTATAAAAATCCGACCTATTTTGTCAACGGTCTGA
>NZ_MRBL01000040.1 GCF_001969855.1 Bacillus haynesii | reverse complement strand
CTTCAAAAACAAGAAAAATGCCCTCCCTTTAAAAAAGCTTTTACGATTGGTGATAAGCAGAGCACAGACTTTGTCTGGATGTTTCTTTTTAAGTGACGCTAAGCTCCCTAAACAAAACCAGCCAAACCCTTCATCACTTTAATGCAACAAAAACGGATAACATGTGAGTGGCATTAAAGGNNCTAGTTCCGTCTGGAAAATAGGGCGTTCCTGGCCGCGAAAAGGCCGGCTGACCTCCGATCGACGCCGGCTTTCGTTCATCTTCAGCTGTTGGCCGTGGTAGGCGAGCTGTGAACGCATCGCGTTTTCTCAGCGATCGCCGGGAGCCCGCCAACAAAATCCCTTCAGCTGACGCCCGTCCGCGGGACGTTCTTGATTATGAAAAAACGGACGCCTTTCGATTAGCATCGTAACAGTTTTCCTTCAGCCTGTTCTTTTGTTTTAATAAGTATAGGAGGTGGTCATGTGGGATCCATAAAGGTAGGTATCGCTCAATTCTCCATTCCAAAAATGGTTAGAACAGACTGGTATTGGTGGCAGTCTTACAAAAGATTTGGCGATATTGAAGCCGTCTACATTCTCCGTGGAGAGAAAGACGAGGTATTATATGTTGGTTATACAGCGAAACTCAAGACGAGACTCGATCAACACTTGTATGGTCCTTTTAGAGACGAGATAAAAGCCATTGAGTACATAGCTGAAGACAAAATACCAATGAAATACATGATAGAGCTAGAAAAGATTCTATACTTCCTGTTTAAACCGAGGTATTGCAAAAAGAAAATTCTGCCCCACACTATGTATAGCATGAAAAGACAGGAAGTGCGATAGCTGACTTGTGCGATAGAAGAAAAAGGAGCAATGGCTAAGGGAGATCTATTTTTTTATCACTCTATTTTATTAACGTCCTCTTTAAATTACTGAAAATGGATCGTTTGGATCATGTTGAAAAACAATTGTGATTTTGTCCTGGCAGAAGTAAAATGCACTATTCATTTTATTAAATAAGNNCCGTCTGATCAGAAAATACCCATTTCGCATCATTATTCTAAATTGAAAACTTTGTATACTTTCCTCAAAGATAGGGGGAGGAGATAGCTCCGGAAATGATAAATCAGTTGTCTGTTGTCGTCCTATTGATCAACCACTCTATCAAAAAACCTAAAGGAGGAAATGAATTGCAGAAAAAGATAATTGCACCCATCACCGCTATGATGATTGCTTCTTCTTGTCTTCCGGTATTTGCCCACGCTAAGGAAAAAGATGCTGACCACACGGTGTCATCAGCTCAGGTAGCTAAAGAAACAATAAATCACAAACAAATTAAAGTTAGCACGGCTGCTGTTAATTTTAATGTGAATCTTGACGTCCTCGGCATAGCAAATTCAATTCGAGATGCTGTTGTGCAGAACGCAAATCGAAAGGGTTTTGTCAAAAACATGATGGAATCTACCTTTTACTCTGCGGGACAGCGCTATAATGTCATGGTATTTAATTTAAGCCAGGAATACGAAGATCACTTCAATGGAGTCAAATTCTATGGATCCGCCGTTCTTAACGGGGTAGTGTACGGCATCTGGGTGTTTGAAAGCGGAGAATTCATCAACAAAGGAGACGGAGGTTGGGATAACTGGGCTTTCCGTGGTTGGTTTGACAGAAATGATAAACATGTCACCTTTTATAAGCCGTAAGATGTCAAAGAGGTGTGCATCCTTTTCAACTACACACCTTTTCTTATTTTGTTGAAAGCAATTTTAAGGCGTTCTCTTTTCTACCCAGAAGTCACCCATCTTGGTGTGAAAACGCCAGGCGTTTAAGGCCCTTTATCATGGCTGGAAACTGGACCTGAACGGAATCTGCATCGATAGAGGGCAGACGCCCTTTTTGCAGCCAGCAACGCCTGCTGTGGTCGGCCCAGCTAGTTGAAATCCATCCGGTTCTTAGATACTCTTATTTTTATTTATTCGATTTATGTTGATCGAACGTCTTTTCAGTTCTGTTTCTAGTTGCTTAATAAAATGAGGATCAATATCCGGTAATTTTTTTGCCTCTAAATAAGCATTAACAAGTTCTTCATCAGATAATCTCATCATTTACTACTATATCTTCCTTTCTTAAGAATTTTTAACACACACAATTGCTAAAATACAATGGTGAGCGTTTTCAATTCAAGACTTTTTGAAACTAAAACAAAAAAATATCCAAAAAACCCTAACCGCATTGGTTAGGGCTCTTTACAACAAATCTATCAGTGTTAATAAAAGA
>NZ_MRBL01000004.1 GCF_001969855.1 Bacillus haynesii | reverse complement strand
TTAGTTTTCAAAGATCATTTCCGCTCCTGTCCGAAGCGACTTTATTAGTATAACATTTTCAACAAGGAGTGTCAAATGTTTTTTTGTTTTTTCGTCGCTGCTGCTTTCAGTTCAAAAACCGTTCCGCTAACAGCGACGCTTAATAATATATCACCGTTATGAATTAGTGTCAACACTTTTTTTAATAAAATATCCTCGATGAAAAATCTTTTGGCCCTTTGTCTCAATCGGCTTGACTCCGACTAAATCCTTTTCAGCCAAGAACTCCAGTATGACTCCCAGATCTGCCGTGAAATACTTGAGATCCGGATGCTTGAGAAGATCGGCAAATTGCCAAACCGCTTTTCCATCCATGACATTGAGAATATGGGCGGCCCCGATTTCGGCTTTTGAATGAATGAGAAAATCACTTGCGAGGAATAATAACTCAAGTCGTTTTTGCAAGCTTTCATTGCTCTCAATTAATTCCTTATACAATTTATATACCTGAGGTTCCATGTGGCGGACTTGGTTCCATACCGTAACCTCAGGGTGAAAACCCTTATCGATCACTTCGATTCTGGCCAAATGATGGAGGGCGTGTACGATGGAATTGTAGGCGTCCAAAAATTGACCATCTTCAAAAAACGATTTTCCTTCTATATATCTTCTGATTAATTTCCCGTATTCAAGTCCAATTTTTAGTTTTCTTTCAGAAAACGGAAACGTATTGAGCTGCTCAATCAGCTTGGCGATAAATTCGTTTCGGTCGAAAAGCACCTTTCCGTTGAGGACCCAGTCTATGATCCTTCTGTTTGTTCCGAGCAAAATCCATTCCTGAAGCTGTTCAACAGAAATAATATGAAGAGAAGCCGTTTTTCCGTCGAACTCATAATGCTTCACGAATACAGGGTCTTCAGCCTTATTAACGATAATCAACAATGCCGCATCAAAATTATCTGTGGCAGATGAGGTTTGATTTCTCCTCTCAATCAGCATGACAGCGAGTGTGTCAGGGCGGCTTGCTCTTTCTTGGTAAATCGGACGGAGAAGATTTTCCATCACCATTCCTCCAATACGATGTAAATACGTTGCTTAAAAGCTTCTCTCTTGTTTCTACCTATTTCTACGAGCCAATAAAAACTCCTTTATTTTGAAAACACATTGAATTATTATAATCAATTTCCCCAAAACTCTCTATAGAAATTTTCCAATTGATTCGTTTTAATTAAAGAATAACACATCTTTGATATGCTATATTAGAGACAGGGGGATGGATATGGCCAAATACTCTAGTAAAATCAACAAAATCAGAACGTTTGCGTTGAGCCTTGTATTTATAGGCTTCATTATTATGTATGTCGGGATCTTTTTTAGGTCCTCGATCCTCTTGATGTCGGTGTTTATGATCTTGGGGGTATTGTCTATCTTGTTGAGCACAGCGGTTTATTTTTGGATCGGCATGCTTTCAACGAAAGCGGTTCAAGTCATCTGTCCAAACTGTGAAAAACCGACCAAGATTTTAGGCCGGGTCGATATGTGCATGCATTGCAGGGAGCCTCTGACACTGGACAAAAACCTCGAAGGAAAAGAGTTTAACGAATCGTATAATCGAAAGTCTCAGTAAATGCTGCAACAAAAATAAGCTGACCGTTAAAAAAGCGGCCAGCTCTTTTTAATGGCTTTCCTTTTTGTCGCATTCCTGACATAAACCGTATATCTCCAGTCTATGGTGACTGACTTTGAATCCTGTCACATGTGAAGCAAGCTGCTCCACTTCGTCGAGGCCGGGATAATGAAAGTCGACGATTTTCCCGCAGCGTTCGCAAATTGCGTGATAATGCTCGGAAGTCACGAAGTCAAACCGGCTGGAGGAATCTCCGTACGTTAATTCCTTAACGAGCCCTGATTCCTTAAAAACCCGCAAATTGTTGTAGACCGTTGCTACGCTCATGTTTGGAAATTTCCCTTCCAGAGCTTTATATATATCATCTGCAGTTGGATGAGACATAGAATTCACGAGAAATTCCAGAATGGCATGACGTTGAGGAGTAATTCGCACCCCGGTTTCCTTCAACGCTTCCAACGCTTCTTTCAGGTTATGTTCAGCCATCGTCATGCACCTCTCTTCTAAAAAAAATTCTTACATTATAACGTTTATAATTAGTGTAACTCCTGATCAGAATCTTTGTCAATTCCAATCCCTGTGAAAAAGCTATTTTTAAGGCGAAAAAGGCCGCTATGATCAGCATGGCCGATCAGACAGACGAATATGAGCGTAAAAAGAGACCAAACTAAAATACAGTCCGGCCTCCCCTGAGAGCTTTATGCTTCCGCGATTTCTTTTACTGCTTGAAGCGCTTCTGTGACATGGTCTTTTACCTTTACTTTCCGCCACTCTTTCACAAGGCGGCCTTCTTTATCAATCAGGAATGTCGACCGTTCGACACCCATGTATTCCTTGCCGAAATTCTTCTTCAGCTTCCATACGTCAAAGCTTTCAGCGAGCTTGTGTTCATCATCGACGAGCAGCAGAAACGGCAGATCGTGTTTTTGCTTGAATTTTTCATGTCTTCCCTGATCGTCAGGGCTGACTCCGATGATGACGGCATCAAGTTCAGCAAAGCTTTCATAGCGGTCTCTGAAATCGCACGCTTCCGTTGTGCACCCCGGCGTCATATCTTTCGGGTAAAAATAGAGCACGACATACTTTCCTTCAAAATCCGACAGCTTTACTTTTTCTCCGTGATCACCTAGCAGTTCAATATCAGGCACCTTTTGTCCAATTTCAACAGTCATTGTTTTGCCTCCTGTTATGTTTAATCGCTTGCTTTCCCCCATTATAAAAAACAGCGCCCTCTTGTTCAAATATTCGGCGGCTTCTTTTTTGCGCTCTGTCCGCCTCGTGTTACAATATAAAATAGATAAAAGGTGCAAAAATGAGGAGGATATTATGCAGCATACTCAATCTGAAAAGCTTCATGAAGAAGCTCTTCAACATATAGTCGGAGGCGTCAACAGCCCCTCAAGGTCTTACAAAGCGGTCGGCGGAGGTTCTCCCGTCGCGATGGAAAGGGGAAGCGGCGCTTATTTTTGGGATGTGGACGGCAACAAATACATAGACTACCTTGCCGCATACGGACCGATTATTACGGGCCACGCCCACCCGCATATCACGAAAGCCATTCAAACAGCTGCTGAGAACGGGGTGCTTTACGGTACGCCGACAAAGCATGAAGTAACATTTGCCAAGATGCTTAAGGAAGCGATTCCTGCCTTGGATAAAGTCAGATTCGTCAATTCGGGAACGGAAGCCGTGATGACGACGATTCGCGTCGCCCGGGCCTATACAGGCAGAACGAAAATCATCAAGTTCGCCGGCTGCTACCACGGCCATTCCGATCTTGTGCTGGTGGCGGCTGGTTCAGGACCGTCAACGCTCGGCACACCTGATTCTGCGGGTGTTCCAAAAAGCATCGCAAACGAGGTGATTACCGTCCCTTTCAATGATATCGACAGCTATAAAGAAGCGCTCGATAAATGGGGGAACGATATTGCGGCAGTCCTCGTTGAACCGATTGTCGGAAACTTCGGGATCGTTGAACCGAAAAGCGGATTTCTCGAACAGGTCAATGAACTGACACATAACGCAGGAGCGCTTGTCATCTACGATGAAGTCATCACCGCTTTCCGCTTTATGTACGGCGGCGCCCAGGATCTTCTTGGCGTCAAACCTGATTTGACGGCGCTCGGCAAAATCATCGGCGGCGGCCTGCCGATCGGCGCCTACGGAGGCAAAAAAGAGATTATGGAACAAGTCGCACCGCTCGGACCTGCTTATCAAGCGGGTACGATGGCGGGGAATCCGGCTTCCATCCTCTCAGGCATCGCCTGCCTTGAAGTGCTGAAAGAAAAAGGCACATACGAAAAACTTGACCGCCTCGGCGCCATGCTTGAAGAAGGCATCCTGGGACATGCCGAAACCCATGGCATCAATATCACTGTCAACCGTCTTAAAGGTGCGCTCACCGTATACTTTACGAACGAAAAAGTCGAAAACTATGAGCAAGCCGAAAATACGGACGGAGACATGTTCGCGGCCTTTTTCAAACTGATGCTTGAGCACGGAATCAATCTTGCGCCTTCAAAATATGAAGCTTGGTTTATCACCACCGCGCACACAGAAGAGGACATTAAAGCTACGCTTCAAGCCGTGGATGACTCATTTAAACAATTGAAACAGCGCATGTAAAAAGAGAGCGGGTCCGCTCTCTTTTTTATCAAATGCGGAGCACTTTGGAAACGCGGTGAACAGGCACTTTCCGTTGGCTTGTTTTTCTTTTTTGTCAATGATTTGTTTTTTCTTAAAAATGGGTTGAATATTTCGGAAGATCGCTGTATATTACTTTATTGTTTGGCAAATTAACAGAGAGGGAATGTTCACTACAATTCATTTTCTGTAAGGAACGAATTTTATTATAGAAAGGGATGCAAGTACAGCCTAATGAAACTTGGTGCCCGTATTTTCAAAACAGGCATTGCCATTACGCTTGCGCTTTACCTCGCGTCTTGGCTCGGCCTTCCGACTCCTGTCTTCGCGGGAATCGCGGCTATCTTCGCGATACAGCCTTCGATCTATCGTTCATTTTTGACGATTGTCGATCAAGTACAGGCGAACATTATCGGAGCTGCCACAGCCATTATTTTTGGACTTATTTTTGAACCCAGTCCGATCATTATCGGATTGACGGCGGTAATCGTCATTACGATCAACTTGAAGCTGAAGATTGAGAATACGATTTCGATCGCTCTTGTCACCGTTATTGCCATATTGGAGAGCTCCGGCGACAACTTTTTATGGTTTGCCTTGGTGAGAACCGGAACGGTTATTTTGGGCGTATTGTCTGCGTTCTTGGTCAACCTGATTTTTCTGCCGCCTAAATATGAAACAAAGCTCGTCAGCCATATTGTTGAGAATACAGATGAAGTCATTAAATGGATCAGATTGTTGACGCGGAAGACAACGGAACATTCCATGCTGAAAGAAGACATTGAAAAACTGAAAGAAAAAATGATGAAGGTCGACCACCTTTACTTGCTTTACAAAGAAGAAAGAAGCTACTTAAAACGTTCAACATATGTAAAACAGCGAAAGCTCGTGCTGTTCAGACAGGCGATCATTGCATCCAACCGTGCGCTTGATGCCCTGAAAAAGCTGCACCGGCTTGAAAACGAGTTTTATCATATGCCTGAAGAATTTCAAGAAACGCTGGTCGAAGAGCTAGATTATCTTCTCCATTGGCACGAGCGAATTTTAATGAGATTCGTCGGCAGGATCAAAACGCAGGATCACGTCGACCTTCACGAAGAAGGAGACGTGTACAAACAGCACTTGACCGAATCATTCCTGAAAAACCAGGACAAATTAAAAGAAGAACTGTTGGACTACAATATGCTGACCATTATGGCGAGCGCTGTAGAATACCGAGAACAGCTTGAGCATTTGGAAACCTTGCTCTCAAGCTTTCAGACGTACCACAAAGAAGACAGCGAACTTGAGGTTGAGGAAGAATAAACCGGTTAACGAATACGTTAACCGGTTTTTTATTTTCCTTCCTTCATTTTCGGATCAAGGGTGTCGCGCAGGCCGTCTCCCATCAGATTAAAGCCGAGCACGGTCAGCATGATCGCAAATCCCGGAAAAAATAATGTCCACGGGGCCTGCGCCAAATAAGGCCTGGCATCCGCAAGCATTTTTCCCCACTCGGGGTTCGGCGCCTGCGCCCCCAACCCTAAAAATCCGAGCGCCGCTGCTTCTATAATCGCCGTTCCAATATTCAGTGTCGCTTGAACGATAACCGGGGCCATGCTGTTAGGAAGAATATGTTTAAACATCAGCCTTATATTGGACATCCCGACAGCCCGCGCTGATAAGATATACTCCTCCTGCCTGATGCTGAGTACTTTTGAACGAACGAGCCTGCCAAACGTCGGAACGTTGATGATGGCGATGGCAATCAGGGCATTTTCAAGAGAAGGCCCGAGAATCGCAACAATGGCGATCGCCAGCAGAATGCTCGGAAACGCGAGCATGATATCAAACAGCCGCGAAATCAACACATCAGCCCATCTGCCGTAAAAACCGGCGATCAGCCCTAACAATGTCCCCGCCAAGGCCGATGCCAGACAGGAGAAAAAGCCGACCCATAAAGACAGCCTCGCACCGTACAGCACCCTTGAAAAAATATCTCTGCCAAAATCGTCTGTTCCAAAAAGGTGTTCCGCTGACGGAGCGGCAAGCCTGTCTGACAGTGACTGATCGTTTAATCCGTAGGGTGCGACGAGCGGTGCGACGATGGCCAGCAGGATAAATAGCGCGACTAAAATCGTGCCGGCGGCAGCCAGTTTATGCTCAAAGAACCGCCGAATATGTTCCGCCAAAGGCGAACGCACCTTCACGTCCTCCCTCTGCTGTTCATTTTGAAGCACAACCACATTTCCCGCCTCCTAATATTTAATTCTCGGATCGATGACGGCGTACAGCAGATCAACGATGAAGTTAATCATGACGAAGATGAAGGCGATCACGAGGATGCCCGATTGGATAACCGGGTAGTCGCGGTAGCTGATCGCATCATAAATGTACCGGCCGATGCCGGGCCAGGCAAAAATCGTCTCCGTTAAAATTGCACCGCCCAGTAAAAGTCCGGTTTGCAGACCGATGACGGTCAATACCGGAATGAACGCATTTTTTAAACCGTGCTTATAGATGACGAAAAACATATGCACACCTTTTGCTTTTGCCGTGCGGATATAATCGGACTGCAGCACCTCTATCATGCTGGCTCTCGTAATTCTCGCAATGATTGCGGCGGGAATGGTAGCAAGAGCGGTTCCCGGCAGAATGAGATGGCGGATGGCTTCTGTAAACTGATCAAATCTTCCGTGCAGAAGGGTGTCCAGTGTATGAATGTAGGTAAAGGATTCGACCGGATTTCTGACATTCTCCCTTCCCGTTGTCGGCAGCCAGCCGAGCTCGATCGAAAAGAACCACTGGCCCATCAAACCGAGCCAAAAAATCGGCATCGACACGCCGATTAAAGCAACCAGCATCGCGATATAGTCGAATACCGAGTTCTTAAACCACGCGCTGATGATTCCGGCATTCACGCCTACAAACACTGCGATCAGCATGGCGAAAAAAGCGAGCTCGAGAGTGGCGAACAAATATGGCTTTATTTCTTGCGTAATCGCCGCTCCCGTGCGGATTGATGTCCCGAGATCCCCTTTCAGCAAATCCCCGATATATCTGGCGTATTGCACATACCACGGCTGATCAAGGCCGAGCTGGACGGTCAGCTGCTGCACCGCTTCCTTTGTCGCCCTCTGACCGAGAATAACCTGGGCGGGGTTTCCGGGAATAAAGCGGATGATCGAAAAAACGACCAATGTCATGCCGATGAGAACGGGGATCAGCATGGCCGTCCGTTTTAAACAGTACGCAAGCAATGGCTGTCACCACCTATTTAAACTCTACGCCGGACAATACTTCACTCCCTGTCGGGTGCGGAACATATCCGTCGATATCTTTTGAACCGGCCAAAATCGGTGTGGAATGGACAAGCGGAATCCAAGGCGATTCTTCATGGAGGAGTTCCTGCGCATCTTGATACAGTTTATTTCGCTTCTTTTGGTCAGGGTCTGACTGCGCCTCGATTAAGATGTCATGAAGCTCGTCATTGCTGAAGTACGTATAGTTGTTACCGCCGATATTATCTTTATCAAGCAGCGTATAGATGAAGTTGTCCGGATCTCCGTTGTCGCCGGTCCAGCCCATCAAAAACGCATCAGCTTCCCCTTTGCTCACCTTATCCAGATAGGTCGCCCAGTCGTAAGTGACGATTTCCGCTTTGACTCCGATTTTTTCAAAGCTTGATTGAATCACTTCAGCTATTTTCATACCGTCCGGCATATACGGCCGCGGAACAGGCATTGCCCAAAGCTTCATTTTAAATCCGTCTGGATATCCGGCTTCTTTTAAGAGTTCTTTTGCCTTTTTTAAATCATACGGATATTCCTTAACCTGATCGTTGTACCCTTCAAGCGACGGAGGGAGCGGGTTTTTGGCAGATTCTGCGAGACCTCCGTAGAAGGAATCGATAATCGCCTGTTTATCAACAGCATGGTTCAGTGCCTGGCGGACCAGCTTATTGTCAAATGGCTTTCTCGTCGTTGTCATTCCGAGATACCCGACGTTCATTGAAGGCCTTTCAAATGTTTTCAGATTGGCGTCTGCTTTGATGCTTTCGATGTCAGACGGATTGACGCCATCCATTAGATCGATTTCGCCAGTCTTCAATGCATTTAAGCGGGCTGAGTTTTCAGGAATGGCTCTGAAAATGATCTTCTGCAATTTCGGTTTGCTTTGATCCCAATAGTCTTCATTTTTCTCAAGGACGATGCGGTCGTTCGGCTTCCATTCGACAAATTTGTAAGGGCCCGTGCCGACGGGGTGCTCCCTGAATTTTTCGCCGTATTTCTCGATGGCGGCAGGACTTGCAATCCCGAAGGAAGTCATGGCAAGGTTCTTTAAAAACGGCGCTTGCGGGCGTTTTAAAATGAACTGAATCTTATGGTCGTCGAGAACTTTTATGTCTTTGATGACATGTCCTTCATCTTTCTTATAGCCTCCAAACATGCCGTAGTAAGGAAATTTTTCTTCATCCCCGTTCATCCACCGCTCAAAATTGTATTTGACGGCTTCTGCATTAAAATCCGTTCCGTCATGGAACTTCACGCCTTTTCTCAGCTCCAGTGTGTAGGTCATACCGTCATCTGAAGCGTCCCATTTCACCGCAAGGCCTTCCTTCAGCGTTGTGTCTTGTTCTCCGTAATTCAGCAAGGTTTCAAACATATTGATCGTCACTTTAAACGCTTCGCCTTCTGTTGTTGTGATTGGATCAAGCGATGTTGAATCACCGCCTCTGCCGATGATCAGCGTATCTTTTCCGCCGTTCGTCCCTCCGTCATTCTTTCCGCTTTCGTTACCGGAGCATCCCATTAAAAAAGCGGAAACGGACAGAATCATTCCCAAACAGATCAGCCAGCTTTTCTTTTTCATCGAACAGCCTCCTTATTGGTAAAATGGCATGCAGCATAATGCCCGTCCGCAGTCTCTTCAAGCGGCGGCTCCGCTTCAAGGCAGACGGCTGCCCGCTTCATGCATCGGCTGTAAAAAGGACAGCCCTTTTCACTCATGCGGGGCGCGGCAATATCCGGTGCCGTATGAACCGCTTCTCCTTTGCCGATGACGGGTACTGCCGCTAACAGTGTTTCGGTATACGGGTGTTTCGGTTCTCTAAATAACGCGTCGGCGTCCGCCATCTCGACAATCTTTCCGAAATACATTACGGCCACCCTGTCGCTGATATAGCGAACGACTGCGAGATCATGAGAAATAAACAGAAACGTTAAATTGAATGCCTCCTGCAGATCAGACAGCAGATTTAAGATCTGCGCCTGAACAGATACATCAAGCGCGGAAACAGGCTCATCAGCAATGATTAATTTTGGTTTTGTGATCAGCGCTTTTGCAATACCGATCCTTTGCCTCTGACCGCCGCTGAATTGGTGTGCATATCGGTCGCCGTATGAAGCCTCAAGACCGACAATTTCAAGCATCGAGCGAACGACTTCTCTCCTTTCCGCCTTCGTTCCGAGTTTATGAACAATCAGCGGTTCCTCCAAAATATCCTTTATTTTCATGCGCGGATTCAAAGAAGCGTACGGATCTTGAAAAATCATTTGTATATGCCTTCTCATGTTGCGAAGCTCTTTTGCATCAAGGCCGGTCATCTCCTGCCCGAGAAATGTCACCTTTCCAGAAGTCGGTTCGGTCAGCCGCAATATCGACTTTCCCAAGGTTGATTTTCCGCAGCCGGATTCCCCGACGATCCCTACGATTTCGCCTTTTTTGACTGACAGTGTAACATCATCGACCGCTTTCACGATTTTCTTGCCGGACACGCGGTAATATGTTTTCAGCTCTTGGACGCTCAGCAGTTCTTGATTCATGTTAAAGCACCTTCCTCTTCGTAGAGAAAGCAGCTTACAGCATGATCATCCGCCAGCCTGTTCAATCCGGGCTCCTCCTCAATGCAGCGTTCGTGTTTATGAGGGCACCTCGGCGCAAACATACAGCCTTTTTTAATCGATCCCGGTTTCGGCACCTGCCCCTCAATCGAAGAGAGACGCTCGGATTTGCCTGTAAATGCCGGAATAGAGGCGAACAAGCCTTTTGTATAAGGGTGTTTCGGGCTGTCAAAAACAGTGGTGACACCGCCTTCTTCAACGATCCGGCCGGCATACATGATCATCACGCGTTCACATGTATTGTGAACGACGCCAAGGTCGTGGGTAATGAGGAGAATGGCTGTGTTAAATTCGGCATTCATTTTCTTCAGCAGGGACAGAATCTGAGCCTGGATGGTGACGTCGAGAGCTGTTGTCGGTTCATCGGCGATCAGCAGCTTCGGTTCGCAAATTAATGCCATTGCGATCATGACCCGCTGCCTCATGCCTCCCGACAGTTCGTGGGGATACTGTTTCATCAGCTGGTCCGCCCTCGGCAGGCCGACGGTATCCAGCATTTGAACGGCTTTTCTTCTTGCTTCTTTTTTATGAATATTGGTATGGCTGGAGAGTGCTTCTGTTAGTTGATCGCCAATTGTGAAAAGGGGATTGAGGGAGGTCATCGGCTCTTGAAAAACCATCGCGATATCATTGCCGCGCATCTGTCTCCATTCTTTTTCAGACTGCATGAGAAGGTCCTTGTTTTGAAACTTGATCCGGCCCGTCGTCCGGGTGTTTGCGTTCAGCCCCATTAAAGCCAAAGAGGTGACGCTCTTGCCGCAGCCGGACTCTCCGACGACTCCCATGATTTCTCCGGGATGGAGATCGAAAGAAACGCCTTGCACAATCGGGGTTTCGGACTTTTTCATTTGAAACGAAATCGATAAATCCGATACTTCAAGCAATTTTTCTTTTGTCACTTATACACCTCCGGAGCTTGTATTTTTTAAATTGTATTTAGACGAGATAGGAAATATGTACGAAATTTGCAGGGAAAGAAAAAGCCTGACATCCGTCGGCTTCAAACGAAAGTCAGGCTTTTTGCGGTTTTAGTTTAATTTTTGAATGGTGAATAAATGCTTATAGTGGCCGTCGCGGCTCATTAATTCGTCATGTGTGCCGACTTCCGCGACACGTCCGTTTTCGATGACGACGATTTTGTCAGCGTGGGTAATCGTCGACAATCTGTGGGCAACGATAAAGGTCGTCCGGTCTTTCGCGAGCTTTTCCATCGCTTCCTGGATATAGTGCTCGCTTTCAAGGTCAAGCGCTGACGTCGCTTCATCCAAAATTAAGAGAGGCGGGTTCTTCAGGAACACCCTGGCGATTGATATCCGCTGTTTTTGGCCTCCGGACAGCTTGACGCCCCTTTCTCCGACCTTTGTATCATAGCCTTGCGGCAGTTCCATAATAAAATCATGGGCATTGGCGGCTTTTGCCGCTTCAATGATGTCTTCCATCGAAGCTTCGGGATTTCCGATCGATATGTTTTCGCGTACCGATTCGCTGAATAAAAACGTATCCTGAAGCACCATGCCGATTTGGTTTCTAAGGCTTCGCGCCTGATAATCGCGGACATCGATGCCGTCGATCTCCAGGCTTCCGGCTGAGACATCGTAGAATCTCGGAATGAGGCTGACAAGCGTCGATTTGCCGCCACCGCTCATCCCGACGAGCGCGACCGTTTCGCCCCGTTCGGCTTTCAAAGAAAGATTCTGCAGAATCATTTCTTCCGATTTTTCGTATTGGAAGGAAACGTTTTTAAATTCAACAATTCCTTTTAATCGCTCTGCTTTTACAGCATTGGGCTTATCTTTTAATTCATACGGTTCATCAATAAATTCAAACAGTCTGTCCATCGATGCGATCGACTGCGTCAATGTTGTCGATGAATTGATCAGGCGGCGCAGCGGGTTGTAGAGGCGTTCGATATATCCGAAAAACGCCACCATCGTTCCTACAGTAAGCGACCCGTGAATCACATGATAACCCGCAACCGTAATGATGATCAGCGGAGCGAGGTCTGTAACCGTATTAACGACGGCAAAGGTTTTGGCATTCCAGGCCGTATGGCGGATTGCTTTACCGAGAAAATTCCCGTTCTCGTGATCAAATTGCTTCTGTTCATAATCCTCGATCGCAAAACTCCTGATGACAGGCATTCCCTGAACCCTTTCATGAAGATGGCCCTGCACTTCGGCCAGCGCTTGGGAACGTTCTCTCGTCAGCTTTCTGAGTCTGCCGTAGAAGAATTTAACAGACAGTCCGTAAAGCGGAAACAGCACGATCGAAATAAGCGTCAGCTTCACATCCATCGTCATCATGATGGCGATGGCGATAAAAATCGTCATCACGTCAAGCCATACATTCATTAACCCGATAATGACAAATTCTTTCGTCTGCTCGACATCGTTGATGACCCTTGAAATGATTTCTCCTGCGCGGGTGTTCGCATAATACCTGAGGCTCAGCTTTTGAATGTGTGCAAACAGCTTGTCCCTGATATCATACAGCACCTTGCTTGCCGTCCACTGTGCGAAATACTGCCGATAGTATTCGACAGGCGGCCGAAGCACCAAAAAAATGGCGAACATAACCGCCATTACCATGAATAATGTGGATGTTTTTTCTTCAGCGGTCCCGCTCCCCTGGATGATGTCGTCCACGACGTATTTCAGCAGAAGCGGGATGACCAGCGGAATAGAAAATTTAATAATACCGATTAAAACCGTCAAAACGATTTTCCATTTATACGGCTTCACAAATTCCATGTACCTTCTGATTACCCCCACACGTCTTCCCCCCTCTATATCTTGATGTGTGAGTACACCGCAAAAAACCTGTTGGCCTCAACAGGTTTTTTTAGGATTATTTTGTATAATGCAAATACCGTTCATACCAAATATCAATAAATTCAGATGCAAACGGGCCCTTTCTTTGGTGTATCCAATGCAGCAACGTATTTAAGTGGTACCTTAAAATGCCGTCGATCTCCTTCGGATAATTCATCGCCTTTTTATGATCCGCGTACTCATCTTCATCAAGAATATGATACGTCATATCCGGGAAGACTTTTACGTCTAAATCATAGTCGATGTATTTGATGGCTTCATCGTCCAAAGCAAACGGCGAGCTGATGTTGCAATAGTAATAAATACCGTCTTCGCGAAGCATGCCGATGACGTTAAACCACTGCTTTGCATGGAAATAACAAATGGCGGGCTCTCGCGTCACCCATGTCCGGCCGTCAGATTCTGTGACCATTGTCCGATCATTGGCGCCGATGATGCACAATTCCGTTGCTTTTAAAATCGTTGTTTCGTTCCAAATCCGATGAATCTGCCCATTGTGCTTATAGCTATGAATTTGAATGGTTTCTCCTTCCTTGGGAAAGCCCATGTTTTCTCCCCTACTTTCTTTGCAAAAGCCTTACAAGTCAGTGTGTCACATCGCCTGTCCGACAGTTCTTTTATTTATTATAACGTTTGAAAATAAAAAATGAAAATAAAACAGCCACTCCTGAACAGGAATGGCTCTTTTCTGAAAACGATAAAGAGAGGCTCATGCTTCGATTCTTTGATAAGCCTGAATCACCTGCTCCGTCTGCTTTTGAAACAAATCCTGAATTTGAGCAAGATCTTTCCGCTTCTGGGATATATCTTCACGGATCGATAAAAGCTGGGCTTTCTTTTCAAGGGCAGCCAGTTCTTTTTCAATTTTCTGGCATCTTTCAATCTCCGCTTGCAGATACAACAGCTTATCCATAATCTCCATCTGCCCTTGAACCAAGTTTTCAAATTCCGGCATTCGGGATCCTCCATTCTATGCTCTACTCCATTTATTGCCTAAGTAACATTTCTCTATACATGCCGGATGTCCTTTGACTGATTCTGGCTAAGATTCGGAAGTTTTGTCGGATCAAAAACGAAAAGAAAAAAGCACCTCATCCGATGGTGAAGTGCTTTTTCCTGTTTCAGTGATTAGCTGTTTTGCTGTTTTTTTTGCTCAGCTTGTTGGTTATTTTGTCTTACTTGCTGCGCGTCAGTTTCGCTGGCAAATTCAGTGCCGAACTGACCACCTTGTGCAGAAGCTTGGTTTTGTTGTCTTACTTTTTGTGCGTTTGTTTTGGATTGTTGGTTAGCCATTGTATATCACCTCCACGACCATTAGATTGTGCAGGAGGATGATATCCTATTCATTGAAAGCGAAAAATTTATACGAGCAATGAACGGCCGCCGTCAATAATGATCGTCTGTCCGCGGATCATGTCCGCTTTTCCTGACGTTAAAAACTCCACCGCATCGACCATGTCGCTAATCTCAACCATGCGGCCGGCAGGCGTATTTTGCCGGGCATCTTCCAGAAGTTCCTCGCGGTTCGGAAAATGCTTCAGGGCGTCTGTATCGATCGCGCCTCCCGATACCGCATTGACGATGATGTTTTTCTGTGCAAGCTCAACGGCAAGATATCTCGTCAATGATTCAAGCGCAGCTTTTGAAACGCCGACTGTCGTATAGTTTTCCAAATAACGGATCGAACCGAGCGAACTGATGCTGACAATGTGGCCGCCTCCCGTTTTCTCCATCAGCTTTGCCGCTTCCTGTGCGCAGAATAGCAGAGCTTTCGCATTGATGTTCATCGTCCAGTCCCAATGGCTTTCCTCAAGCTCCATGACGGGGCGCAATACGCCGGATGCAGCATTGTTGACGAACACGTCCAGTCTGCCGAACGCTTCCTCGATTTGCTGAAACATATCTTTTATTTTCGCCGGCTGTCCGACATTCGCCTTGACGACCAATGCTTTGACACCGAGCTTTTCGATTTCTTCAGCCGTCTCAAGGGCGGCTTTTTTGCTTCTCGCATAGTTGATGACGATATTATAACCGTTTTCGGCAAGCCTCAGGGCGGCTGCTTTGCCGACGCCGCGGCTGCTTCCTGTAATAAGGGCACATTTTCTTTGTTCCATCTGTCATTCATCTCCTAGTATAGTGATTGAAAATCTGATAAAAAATAGCTCATGACACGATTAAAAAGGAGGCATTCGCCTTATGTACGTAGGACGCGATATGAGCGAGCTCGACCACACGCCGAAAAGCGAGTGGAAAGATGCAGAGCTGCTTTATTTTCACCACGCCTTCCAACAAATCATGCCATTCCTCAATGAAGAAGGGCATGCCGAGTACCTGGAGGTTGTGAAAGAAATCCAAGCAAGAGGCGGACTGCACCGCCGGGAAGCCGATTATACGCACGGCACCACCATCCAGTACGACTAAAGGGGCAGCATGCACAGTCAAGCTGCCTATTTCATATACATATTCCATATTTTCTGATGTGAAACCGGGAAGGCATATTCAGCGAGCTCTTCTTTCGTGACCTTTTTAAAGTATGAATCATCAGGTTGATCGAGCGTTTTCCCGAAAAAGACAGAAATGTTCCAGACAAGGTGTGTAAACACGTGTTCTACGACCCCTTCAAGCGGACCGATTTCAGCTTCTATTCCGGCCTCTTCTTTCAAGAAGGCCGCAAGCTGCTCGCGCTCGTGCTTCAGGCCTTTCTGCGTTTCTGTGTTCGGGAATTCCCAAAGGTTTGCCAAAAGGCCTGTTGCCGGTCTTTTATGGATATAGATGTATCCTTCTTCATCAGTCAGGACAACGGCTGCAAGGGTTTTTACCGATGGTTTTTTCTTTTTGCTTTTAACCGGAAGCTCTTTTTCACAGCCTTCTGCAAAAGCAGAACAGTGCTCTCGGACGGGACAGAGAAGGCATGATGGCGATTTCGGTGTACAGATGACAGCGCCCAGCTCCATTAGCCCCTGGTTAAACTCGGACGGTTTTTCCTCAGAAATAAACGCTTCGACAATTTTTTCAAACAGGGTTTTGGTTTTAGGCTTTGCGATATCATCCCATACGGAAAGAATCCGTGACATGACCCGCATGACATTTCCGTCTACCGCGGGGACCGGCTGATTGTAGGCGATGCTCAGCACCGCGCCTCTTGTATAAGGGCCGACTCCTTTTAAGCTGCCGAATTCCTCTTTTGAAGGAGGGACCACTCCTCCGTATCGTTCGTGAACTTCCCTGACAGCGCTCTGCAAGTTCCGAACCCTTGAATAGTATCCCAGTCCTTCCCAAGCTTTAAGCACTTTTTCTTCGTCGGCTTCAGCGAGCGCTTCAACGGTCGGAAACTTTTCGATAAAGTTGTTGAAGTAAGGAATCACCGTGTCCACTCTCGTCTGCTGAAGCATCACTTCTGACACCCATACCTTATAAGGGTCGCTGTCTGAGCGCCAAGGCAGATCCCTTTTTTCTTGCTCATACCAAGAAATTAAATCTTCTTGAAATTGTTTGATGTTTTTTTGCTCTAATTTCTTTTGCAGATCCATCATGAAACTTCTCCTTGCCTGTGCACGTCACATTTGCATACCGATCTTTTGTTACTTCGGCTTTTTGTTGTAAACTATATGCATATACGATAACATGTTACATTAAAAGTGAAGAAAGCAAAAGCGTTAAATATTTCAGGCAAGGTCCATCGTTCGTTCTGTTTTTGGAAAATAAAAATGATTTTCTAGCACCATTAGGGGAGGTCACCAATGGATACTGGCACACATGTTGTCATGGGCGTTGCACTCGGAGGCATCGCGACGCTTGATCCAGTTGTCGGAATGGACCCATCAATGGCTCAAGCCGTGATGATTGCGACAATCGCCGGATCTCAGGCTCCGGATATCGATACCGTTTTGAAATTAAAAAACAACGCTGTTTATATTAGGCACCACAGGGGATTCACCCATTCCATCCCCGCTGTTCTCGCCTGGTCGCTGATGATTCCGGGCATTCTCATGCTGTTTTATCACGAAGCCAATCTGCTTCACCTGTGGCTTTGGACCCTTGCCGCGGTCGCGCTTCATGTGTTCGTGGATATTTTCAATGCATACGGAACACAGGCGATCAGACCTTTTTCAAGGAAATGGGTAGCGCTCGGCTTGATTAATACATTTGATCCGTTTATTTTCGTCAGCCATCTCATAGCCATCGCCTTTTGGCTGGCAGGCGCGCATCAAGGCTATACATTTTTGGCTCTTTACATCGTCTTGGCCGGTTATTATCTGGTGAGGTATTTCATGCAGAGGAAAATCAAGCATGAGCTCCGTGAAAAAATCGATGATATTGAAGAAATCATTATTTCTCCTACGATGAAATTCAGGCAATGGCGAATCGCCGTCAAAGCAAAATCGGCTTTTTACGTCGGACGGAGCATGGACGGAAACGTTGTGATCGTCGATACATTCAACAGGGTGCCTGTGCCGGATACGGACGTGATGAAAGCCGCGAAACAGGATAAGAACATTTCGGCGTTTCTTTCGTTCTCACCGGTTTACAAATGGGAGATCGATACGTATAAGGATCATTACGAAGTCCGCTTTATCGATCTGCGATACCGCAGCAAAGGGCACTACCCTTTCGTGGCGATCGCACACATCGACAGGGACTCGCTCGAATTAATCACCTCTTATACGGGATGGATTTTCAGCGAGGAAAAACTTCAGAAAAAATTAAAGCTTGGCTCTGTTTAAGAGCCAAGCTTTTTTCTCCTTCTGCCGTACCAGATTCCGATGATGAGGCTGATGACTGTAACAGCCAAAGTAGCTTTGAAGTACGGGGGGTAATAAACGAGCCGGATATCGTTTTTCCCTTTTTCGATGGGAAATCCGATAAACGCGTAATTTGCCTTTTGAACGGTTTGCGTTTTTCCGTTTACAGTGACTTCCCAGCCTTTTTCGTACGGAACCGGCAGTACCATGTAACGGTCTCCGTTTTGATTGTCAAAGATGATGGACACTTGATTGTTCTGCCAGTCCAAATCGGCGGCCGGTGCTTTTTGGGCGGCCGCTTTTTTCAGCAATTGATAGTCTTCCTGGTGCAGTCTCAAATGGTCCAATTGATATTTCCCTTTTGGCAGCCTGATTGAAATTTTATCTGTTTTCGGCACCCTGATCGTTAAATCGTAAACACCTGTTTTGTAAATCGACTGGTTTGACTTTCTTGATGTTACATAATCATTGACCCGCAAGTTGAAGAACTGGTCTTTTGCAAGGCTTTTTAAATAAAATCCGACATAATAGTCGCCTTCTTTCGGAAGACCGCCTTCGGGAATGAGATCGATGCCTCCGTTTTCGGCGGTGACGTCGAGGACGCCGTTATGATAGCTCGCCCCTTCGGTTTTCAGCTTCATCTGCTTCATTAAATCCGGAATGCTCGGCGGCTGCTCTTTTCCATTATCGCCATTCTCAAGCACGATTCCTTCAAGCATCGCATGTTCCCGCGCCAGAACAGGCGCATCTGCTAAATCTTTTTCCGTAAATACCGTTCGCGCCGTCCGGATAAACGGCAGGGTGTATTTGTTTTTATACACTGTGTAGTGCTCTGATTCATCCGTTTTGATAAACCCGTACGGAACAATGGCGGCATTGTTTTTTTCCGTCATGTAATACTTGCCGTACAGCAGACTGTACAAGTTGGCCCGGTCTCCCATCGATGCGTAGCGGCTGACGCTTTCCCTTCCCATATCGATTTGAAGGTCTTCCCAATAAAACAGAAGAAGGTCGCGATTGAGAATGCTTGAGTAGGCGCTGAAGCCGTTAAAATCCTGCATCAGAGGAGTATTGTTGCGCACGCCGTTCATCCAGTCGACCCTTGTGTACGGGTCCCCGTTATCGTCTTTTCGAATGTTGTTCAAAAGGCGGCGCTGTTCTTCGCCATTGTACTCATTGCTGGTCAAATAGCTTTTTGAGACGTTTTTAATGCCGCTTGACTCAGACAGAATATACTTTTGATACGTGTTCGCCACAAGAACGGACGATAATAAAATGCAGACATGCAAAAAAAGCTGCGATTTCTTATATTGAAACCCCGCCGCCGTAAAGATGGCGATTGTCAGGAACAGAAGCACAACAATGCTCCAATTTTGCATCAGTGATAAATCCAAGTCTTTCCGCCAAATGACCGCGATATAAATCAGAAGGACGAGCAGGATGGACCAGATCATCTCTTTTCGCCTGATGTTTTTCAGTTCGGTCATTCCTGCGGCCGCCGCTCCCCCGATCGTAAAAGCGAGCAGGTATTCAAAGCGGTTCTGCGGAGCAGAGAAACCGTTGAACGCGCTTGCCGCAAGCGGGCTGTAATGCAAAAGAACAAGCAGCACACTGATTGAGGCAAACAGCCTGAACGTTTTATTTTTGTAGAAAGAAAATGCGAACAAGAACAGCATAAAGACAGCCGGCAGCAAGACAATGCGGCTGGAAAACAGAATGTTGTCCGTCAGATCGTATACAGCGACAGATTGATCATAAGGCGGCCGTAAATTGTTTAAAAATCCGTAAACCGCAGGTACAAAGGAAACTGCGCTGATTCCGAAAGAAATCAGGCATGAAGCGGCGAACATCTTGAATTGTTTCCACCTCGGCGCCTCCTTTTCCGGGTCAAGCCTGATCAGCCAGCGGAAGATGACGTAGATCGCAATGAAAATCAAATTGATATAGGCAAAATAAAAGTTATTGATCAGCGTCAAAGAACAAGCCGTAATAAACAGCCCTGTCCGCTTTTCCCTGATGACTTTTTCGGCTCCCGCGACAAGCAGCGGCAGCCACAGCATGGCGTCGCTGAAAAACTCCCAGAACACCGTGTGTCTGAAATAGATGACCGACGTGCCGTACAAGACCGCACCCGTAAAAGCGGCAAGCTTGTTTTTCACCATGCCGTTTAACGCATACGCTGCCGCTAAAATGATCAGGCTCAGCTTGATGACACTGATGAATACGGCGGCCTGCGCCCAAAACAAAGGGTCCGCATCCCCGGCCAAATGCAAAAGCTGCATCAGAAAAACGGCCGCGAATGAAGCGATGAAGACAAAAGACGTCGTGAAATAATAACCGAGCTGGCTGTAGATGCCGCCTCCGAGACCGAAAGAATACGAATAAAAGAAGTTCCCTTGTTTGTATTGCTCAAAAAGAAACGATTTAAAAATGATCATTTGTGCAAGTCCGTCGCCGTTCCCGGTCATATAGCGGTCATGCGCCCATTCATACAGAAAAAAAGAATGGGCGGCCAAGGAAACTGCAACGCTTGCGATCACAAATAGAAAAACTGTTTTCTTCATACTCTTCCCCTGTCTTTTTTCAAAATCTTCCCTGTCACTAAAAATGTCAGAGGAACGGTTAAAAACATGGAGACAAGCGGAGCTGCCTCACTGTTCATCTTAAAAAAATTCACAAACGTGTAGACGAACAAAGAAGACACCGTCAAATTAAACAGCTGTGTCAGCGGAAATTGCAAAAACTTTGCCAGCGTCGGCTTGATTTTAAATGTAAAATAGCAGTTCAAGAAAAAGGAAATCACAAGGCTGACGAGAAAAGCGGCAATATGCGAAACCATATAATTCAACTGAAGCAAAACATGCAGCAGCAAATAAACCGCATAATAATTCAAAGTATTCACTACGCCGACAACGGCAAAGCGAATAAATTCAGGATTCACGATTTTCATGAGTTTCTCCATGAGCGATGTTTGCCTCCTGTATTAAGTAATGAGGCCGCTTTTTCGTCTCATAATAAATGCGCCCGATGTATTCGCCGATGATTCCGAGGCTGAGAAGCTGGACGCCGCCGAGAAACAGGACGGCGGAAATAATCGTAAAATAGCCGGGAACGATCACACCGTATTTCAAGATTCTGATGAATGTCGCCGCGATATAAATAAGTGATAGAAAAAGGATAAAAATACCGGCGTAAAAACAAATTCTCAGCGGTCTGTTGTTGAACGACACAATCCCGTCGATTCCATAGTTCAACAAGTGGCGGAACGACCACTTGGATTTTCCGTTTTTCCTTTCGACGTTCTCGTAATAAACAATCTTTTGGTCAAAGCCGATCCAGCAAAACAGCCCTTTTGAGAACCTGTTCCCTTCGCTCAGCTTCAGCATCGCATTGACGGCTTTTCTGCTTAAAAGACGAAAATCGCCGACGCCGTCCCTTAAATCGACTTCTACCGCATTGTTGATAAAGCGGTAATAAAGGGACGACAAGTAGGAGCGTACAGGGTTGTCTCCCTTTCTGTTGCGCTGGGCGACCACTTGATCATAGCCTTCTTCAAATCCTTTAATAAAATCGTGCAGGAGGTATGTCGGGTGCTGCAGATCCGCATCCATCACCACAACGGCATCGCCGCGGGCATGCTGAAATCCGGCAAGGATGGCTGCCTCCTTGCCGAAATTCCGTGAAAACGAAATATATTTCACACGCTCGCTTTTTTCGGCTAGTTTTTTAATTTCCTCCAATGTTTGATCAGTGCTTCCATCATTTATGTAATAAATTTCATAATCATAATCAATGGATTGAAATTCGTTCCTCAACGATTCATAAATCAATTTAATATTGCTTGCTTCATTGTATGAAGGAATAATGATTGAAACGAATCCTTTCTTCACTTAAAGGCACCTCTTTTGGACATAATAAAATTGCATCCGGCATCCGGCAGGATACTTGAATCTAGCCGCTTCCCACACAACAAAAGGAAAACTGTGGGCACGCTGTACTATTTTCTACAAGATTATTTTGTCATTATATCAGACATCTATGAACAAGTGGTAAAAAAATGATATTCCTTTAGAATCAAACAGGATAACCTAAACGTTTTTCCGTTTTATGACATTTTTTCGCATCGGATCATATTTTTCCAAATTCAAGCCCGGCTCTTCTCCAAAAGCCAAAGAAGCCGCAAGAGAACCTGCATAAGGACCGATTGTTAAACCGGAGGGACCAAAGCCTGCAGCCGCAATCAAATCCGTTCCCTTGATATGTCCGAGCAAAGGGAGCAAGTCCTTTGTCATCGGACGAAAACCGACTCTGACTTCTCCGACTGTTGCATGATGCAGACTAGGCGCTGCAGACAGTGCTTCCTGCAGGACTTCATGCAAACCTCCCGCCGTTATTCTGCAGTCGAATCCTGAGCCTGTTTCCCTTGTCGCTCCGGCGACGACCCGGGAATCGGCAAATGACACAATGTAATGGTCAGTATCAGGCAGTATGACCGGCCAGCTGTCCGTATTTTCACCAGGCAGCTTTAAATGCGCGATTTGACCGCGCTGCGGCTCCAAAGGCAGCTTTATCCCCAACGGCCCTAGCAATTCATTGGCCCAGGCGCCGGCTGCCAAAATCACCTTGTCGGCCGAAAAAAAACTGTCGCCCACATGAACACCTGTCAGCCGGCCGTTTTGGCATGACAGCTTCGCTTTCCCATTCCTCAAAACGGCTCCATGTTTTTCTGCAGCCCGGAGGAGAGCGTTTCGAAGCAAATGGCCGTCGACTCTGGCTCCGCTCTCTGCATAGACGGCTTCCAGCCCTTCTGCAAGCGGAGGAAAAAGCTTTCTTGCTTCAGCGTTCGTTAACCGGGCGATTTGACCGGCTTCTGCCTCGCGGCGCGTAAGGTCTCTTAATTTTCTTTCTATTTGATCGAGTGCTTCACGATTGGTGCTGACGCGGAGCGCGCCTATTTTAGCGTATCCCAGATCGGCCTCCCCGTCCTCTTCCAGTTGGGAAACAAGTGAAGGATAATACGAGGCGCCCGCCAATGCCAAGCGGTACCAGTCTTCGCTTCTGGAAGAAAACCACGGGCAGACGATTCCCGCTCCGGCCTTTGTCGCCTGGCCTTCACGCCCTTCATCCGCCACCAGAACCCTGGCTCCTTTTTTCGCAAGATGATATGCGGCGCTGGCACCGGCAATTCCAGAACCAATGACAATCGCTTTCATGCCATCATTCCTTTCTAAAGAAATGCTTAATGAAGCAGTCCGCGGTCTCCGGAGAACAGATCATGGTAAGAAGGCTTATCATTTTGAAATAAATGCAGCCTGCTGCCATAGTGCTCAATCCACTCTTTGACGACACGCTCTGTCAGCTCTTTTCCTCTGTACGGGTGGCCGGCCTTTGCAAATGTCACCTCGAAATCCCCCCACAGCAGTTCAACCCATGTTCTGGCTTGTGCGTAACTCAGCATATGATTTTTTTCAAGAAGCGCATTTGTCAGCTTTTCAAAGTACTCTTCCACTTGGCTTTTCCCCCTTTCCCTAAGGAAAAAACTTTCTTTTTGAAAACGTCGTCCTTTTCATATACTAACCTTACGTCTTCCGAACCGAAGACGCAAACATTATGGACTTGATTGGAGGAGCCTAAAAAGAGATGCGAAATAAATCAAGAGGCTTTCCGAACATGAACAACAATAAATTTGAAGGTGAGCCCCGGGCCAAAGATGATTTTGCTTCAAAGCGCCCTGACGGAAGCACAAATACTCATCCGCAAGAAAGAATGAGGGCTTCCGGCAAACGCTAAACTTTTCTGGGATGGAGTGATTTCTTTTGTGTGCAAATCGCAAACCGTATACAAACGATTTTAACCAGATGAAAACGCAAAACTATCCGCAGCCATGGGCAAACACAAAGCATGCGCGCGCGCAGGTGAACGGAGAAACGCAGCAGACTCAGGACCTCATCATTCTCCAGCGCAACACGCGCATCCGGACAAGATAACATGTAAGAAAAGGGTTTAAGCTTTTGTCTTAGCCCTTTTCTTTTAATAAAGAAATCGGCAGAGCCTCTTCATGATCAGGTGACGAAAGACGGTATCCCCAGGCGAAGACGCCGTTTAAATAGCGGATATGGAAATCGTCGCCCCCATCTTCAATTTCATATACGTTGCCGGCTTTAAAATCGGCCGGATTAAGAAGATAAGCCTTCGCCATCGCGATTTTCCGTTCGTGGACGGCCAGCTCATTCACAATCCCCATTTGTTCCGCTTTTCTTGCCTTTTCGGTCAGACCCGCAATTTCCTGGTGCAATTCGTGTGCAGTCATTTCACTGTATCTTTTCTCCATATTCTCATCCCTTTTCATCTAAAAATTGGTCAATCATGTCGATAGAAAAACCTTTTCTGAAGAGATACTGTTTGACCTTCATTTTCGTTTCGTATGATCCGTCATAACCGTACCTCTTCATCGCTTTTTCCCCATGCTTCTCAAGCGCTTCCCTTTCAGCGCTGCCGTCGTTTTCGTAATCCGTTTCCTGAAGCGCGGCCGAGATGACATCGAAGGAGAATCCCTTTCTGACAAGGTGCTGTTCGATGGCCTGCTTCGTCTCTTTGGAGGACAGTTTTTTTTCTTTTTTCAGCAGTTTTTCCGCATGCTTGACCGCAGCCCCGACCTGATCGGAAAACGAAAACGAACTGAGCGCTTCCTGAATCAGTTCATCATCAATCCCTTTCAATTTAAGCTCTCTGAAGAGGACATCGGGGCCTTTGCCGCTCGTTTTTCTGTGGGTGCTGACATATGCAGCCGCAAATTCGCGGTCGTCCAAATATTTATAACCTTTAAGCATATGCAGAATTTCTGTGATTGCGGCGTCTGCGACGCCTTTTTTCTTGAGATGGTCTTTGACTTCCTTTGTCGAGCGCATCCGGTATGACAAATAATCGAGCGCTTTTTTGAACCCTTTTTTAACGTCGTCTCCGTACTGAATCTCAATGATATCAAGCTCATCAAGCTCTTTGCCTTTTCGCAGGTCAAACTTGACAAGCACGTCCAGGTCGACGCTGAACGCATATTTTTCATCCAGAAAAATATTGACCCGCTCTTCATTGTTTTTCTGGGCAGAAATCTTTGTAATATATGGCATAAATAACTCCCTTCTTTTGTTTTCTTCTTTTACAATAAGGTTAATGATCATGAAAGGGAGGAATCATGATGAAGATCGCGATTGCCGGCGGGGCAGGTTTTATCGGCAGGCATTTGACAAACGCCTTAACCGCCCGGGGACATCACGTCTATATTTTAACAAGAAAACCGGCTGAAACCGAACAAAAAAACACTTCTTACGTTCTCTGGCAAAAAAACGGCGCCCGCCCTGAAACAGAGCTGACCGATATCGATGTTTGGATCAATTTAGCCGGAAAATCGCTTTTCGGCCGTTGGAATGAAAAAACGAAGGCGGAGATCGCGACAAGCCGCCTCCGCTCTGTGCAGGAGTCCGCCCGCATCATACAAAGTCTTCAGAAGAAGCCGAACACCCTCATTCAGGCAAGCGCAGTCGGAATTTACGGAACCAGTCTTGAACAGACATTCACGGAGGTATCTCCAGTTTCGGATGAGGATTTTTTAAGCCGAACGACAGCTTTATGGGAAAAAGCAGCCGAACCAATCGAAACGCTTGGCATCCGCACCGTCTGGATGCGTTTCGGCATGGTGCTCGGAAAAGACGGAGGTGCGCTCCCGAAAATGGCGCTCCCCTATCAATTGTTTGCAGGCGGACGCATCGGCTCAGGGCAGCAATGGGTGCCGTGGATTCATATCGAAGACGCTGTCGGCATGATTTTATCAGCGATTGATCAGCCGCGGGTATCCGGCCCTGTCAATGTCACGGCACCGAATCCCGTTCAAATGGAAACATTCGGACAAACCGTCGCGAAAGTAGAAAAACGCCCCCACTGGCTCCCGGTACCCGAATTTGTGATAAAAGGCGTCCTCGGAGAAATGAGCATGCTCGTGCTGAAAGGACAGCGTGTCCTTCCGAAAAAAGCGCTTCAGCACGGCTATCATTTCTTATATCCCGAACTGGAAGATGCCCTGCATAACCTTTTGACATAAAAGGCATTTTCCAGCAAAAGCCTTGTAGCTTTTCCTTTCCCAGCTGCGTAAAATGTAAGTATCTTTTTAGCAGCATACACGTACTGGGAAGGCAAATGGTGCGCCACCAGGTCTCTGGTTTTAGTGGGTTCGATTCCCACCCCGAATTTTTTAATGGATGTGCAAGATACGCGGACAACTGTTTCCGCAAATTAAAAAATTCCGAGGGTGGATTCACGCGTCCCGTTCTGCTGTAAAAGCCGCCCTCAAACTAAGGAGGGGCTGCCATGCTGAAGAAACGGGAACTGACCGACTGCTATGCACTTTTTGAACTGATGATTCATCCGGATGTCTTCCCTTTTGTCAGAAATAAAGCGGAGACGCTTGAAGAGTATATGTTTCATGTCAAAAACATGATCGAAGCGGAAGAACAGGGAAAGCTGATATCGCGAACGATACTTGATGAATGGGAAAACCCGATCGGCTGCATCAGCTTGTATGAAATCGAAGATCAAAAAGGCTTCCTTGGCACATGGCTCGGCAAGCCTTACCATGGAAAAGGCTTGAACCAGCGGGCGAAAGACGCGTTTTTTTGCGAGCTTTTTTATGAAAAGCAAATCGAAGCCGTTTTTATGAAAATCAGAAAAACAAATATGCGCTCCCTTAAAGCGGCAGAAAAGCTCCCATATGCCGTCAAAGCTGATTTTGACTGGGCCGGCAGCGATACATTTCACCTGTATGAAATCCCGAAAGATTTGTACACGCTGTACAGCATGAGAACATTCGAAGAGGAAAACCGCCGGTTAAAAGAAGCTTAAAACTTGTATAAATGCCGCTGAAACGGACAGCCTGTGAATAACTGAGGTTTTGAGGAGGCTTGAAAAGATGGCTGACAAGAAAAAACGGGAGCGTTTTAAATCCCCTCTCAACAAGACGCAGGAAGTCAGATATTCGCGCGAATTTAAAAGGGCTGAGCGCGCCGCAAGGGAAAAATCGTAATGCATAGCGGGAGCCTGATCAGCGAACAATAAGGCTTGACAGGCCGATTATTGATGAGGAGTGATCATATGGGCAGAAATGCAATCCACAAAAACCGTGACAAAAACAAGCAAAAACTCCCTCAAGTTCCTGATCAGTATAAGAGAGAAGCTGACGGAGTGTACGAAGAATATTCTGCAGAGCTCGCCGATCAGGATGACCGCGAAGCACAAGCCCGCATGCAGGAAGCTGATAAGCGCGCGGAAAAGCGGCAGTCAAAATAATAATCGAGGCCCGGGTTTCCTGGGCCTCATTCTTTAAGTTAATTCAGTAAAAAGCTGTGCGGCCGGGGTCCTGTGCTTCGCTTCAGGAATTTCCGCAGGATATCCGATCTGCAAGAGAGCTGCTACCCGCTCATCGCGCTCCAGTCCCATTAACCTGTGCAATGTTTCATGAGAGAGAACTTCCCCGCTTTTCCATACCATGCCGATGCCTTTTTCCCAAGCGAGCAGCTGCAGATTCTGGATCAAACAGCTGACGGCTGCAAAATCATCTCGTCTGACCCGTTCGTTTTCGTCTTCTTTCATAATAACGAAGAGAAAAGCCGGAACGCTGAGAATATGCTCCCTGAACTTATTGATTTGTTCTTCCTGCATATTCGGCTTGAGCTCTTTAAACGCCGCTTTTAAATTGTCGGCATGCTTCTTTTTCCCGCTTTCCGTTCCGATATAAATGAATCGCCACGGTTCTGTCAGCTTGTGGTTCGGAGCATAAATCGCATCTTCCAAGAGTTCCAGCACCACTTCCTTCGGCACCGGATCCTGTTTAAACTTTCGAATCGTTCTTCTATTTCTGACGCAATCGCGAATACTTTGGATGTCTAACGTGTCGTTCATGTGGCCGCCCCCTTAAATGAAAATGATTATCATTGTTGATTATAATGTTTACCGCTTCTGTTTGCAATGATCATCACTCGTTAAAAAAGGCGGTACCTGTTTTACATCTCAAAGCTTTGCTTTTCAGCAAACACTGCGGTTCCTGTCATACGCACTTTCATGATGCCGTTTTGTTCCGCAACTTCGATTTTCACTTTCCCGTCTTTCCCCATTTCCTGGCCCTGTTCGATCAGAAAAACAGTCCGGTCCTCTTCACAGAGTTCCTTTCCGTACGTTTTCATATAAGCGCCCATTACTCCTGATGCCGTTCCTGTGACAGGATCTTCACTCGTTCCGGAATAAGGCGATGAAAAATGCCTGCCGTGAAGCTGGCAATCCCGATGGAGCGTCTCCAGGCAAAACGGGTGAACAGACGCCTGCGGCATCTCGGTTAAAACGTTGGGAAATTCAGCTTGAACGGGCTTCATCCTGCGGATCGCAGCCAAATCTTTCACCGGCACAAGCAATGTCCATATCCCTGTGCTCCCGTAAACAACGGGCAATGCTTCATGAAAGTCCGCTTCACTGATCCCCAGCGCTTCCGCCAGTTGGCTTCTGCTTCCTGTGAAAGGCTGAAAACACGGAGGCGCCTGCTCCAACGTCACCAAAAACCGCCGATCGTCGTCAGAGGCGGTATACACGGAAAGAACGCCCGCTTTTGTTTCGACCTTCAGCTCCACCCCGGCTTCGATCACGCCTTTTTCCAGAAGCGCATAAAGAGAAGCAACAGTCGCATGTCCGCATAGATTCATTTCATGGCCCGGCGTAAAGTAGCGTATCCTTATGTCAGCCGACTCGCTCGGAAGCAGGAAAGCCGTTTCGTTATAGCCTGCCCGTTCAGCGGTCTTCTGCATCTCACGATCGGTCAACCCGTCTGCATCAAGCACGATGCCCGCCGGATTTCCCTGACCCGCCGTCTTTGAAAATGCGTCATATCTTAATACTTCAATTTGCTTCATTTTTGTTCCCCCATTTGTCGATTCGATCCTTCCCTTCCAGTCATTTGCAGTATACCGCCTTTTGAGTGCTTCTTACAATGGCAATCTAAAAAAGACCGTTTTTAAAAAACGGTCTCACTTCGTTCTCCTTCCGATCAGCCTTGTCACAAGGATCATCGTCACCGGGAGAGATCGGTTTTTCCGATAGGCTAAATATTTCCCCCGCCAAACCGGTTTATATTTTTCTTTAAAAGACCGCAGTCCGCTAAAACTGTACATGTAGCTGACATTGTTGAAAATCACGGCGGCCAGTCGCTCCGTCCAGAACGACTGAAACGTTGTCCCTACATTCGATAAAGGGGCCATTCCCATATTGAAGGCCGTGTAGCCCTGTTCTTTTCCCCATTGAAATAAATAGATGAACAACGCATCCATGATTCCTTTCGGTGCTTTCTTTGAATAGCGCATCAGATCGATGGATATTTCCCCTTCGCGGTACATCGGCATGATATTCATAAACGCGACGATCTCGCCTTCTTCGCTTTTTAAAACGGCAATTGGCGCTTTTTGCAAATAATCTTCATGAAAAAACCCGAGCGAAAAGCCTTTTTCTTTTTTTCGGCCGAGCCATTCATCAGATACCTGCCTCAATTCATTGAGGAATTCTGCCGAAAACGGCGGCTGTTCGACATGGAATGTATACCCTTCCCGTTCAAAACGGTTGTGGATCGCCCTTAATCCGGCCCGCTTTTTTCCGCTGATTGTAAAGGTGTCAAGGTCGACAATCGCCTCTTCTCCAAGCTTGAAAAAGCGGTATCCGAAATCATGATAGAGCGCCATGTCTTCTCGTTCGATCTGATAGAAAATGACAAGATACCCTTTTTGGTCAGCCGCATGAAGGAATTCTTTGATCACGAGCGGAAACGAGTCTTCCCGGCCGGACGGGTCGCCGAGCACAACGAGGCGCTGGCCGACTTTGGCGAATTGAATCAGCGCATTCCCGTCGCTTGAATAAAAAAACCGCTTGTCCCCCAAAAAGCCCAAATGGCTCAAAGCGTTGCCTCCTTTTTCTTCTAAGAATGCCTCCAGTTTCTCCGAATCAGGCTCTTCACCGATCTCTTTCGTTTTCCTGTTAAACGCCCAGATAAAAACAGCGAAATACAGCGGAACGAAAAATAACGCAAAAACCGTCGCAAAGTTGACATGGCGTTCACTGTGAATGAAATAATCTTTCACAAGAAGATGGCCGAGCCCCTCCCAAATGTGTGAAGCGATAATATTGTAATTCAACAAAGTAAAGAGGAAGATAAAAGCTCCCCATGCGATTTGTCCGAATGTGTAGACAGCCCGCTCTCTTGTAAACTGCCACCTCAGCAATACAAACAGGGAAAACACCACAGGAATCATAAAGACCGCGCTAATATTAAAGCCTTTAAAAAGCGTGAACAGAAAGGCAAGCGCCAAAGCGGTCAGCGTCATATAATAAGATCTCTTTGTCCTCCTATAAAGCTCCAGCGGCAGGATCAGCAAAATCAAGCCGAAACTGAGGGATAAACCGTTAAAAAACACCAGCATGAACTTCGAAATATTCGGTATCAATGTAATCCTGTCAATCGGCAGCGCCACAGATGCGATCACAATCGCTCCGCTGCAAAATGCGATGACTGAAAGCGAACCGTTCAGCAGTCTGAATAGCAGCGCTCTGTGTAAAATCAACAAAATATTGGTCGTTTCTATTGCCGGGGCAATAATCGGTTTTTCTTCGAGCTTCTTCATCGTATTCCCAGTCAAGTCGGCTGCTGCAAAAATGAGACCGAACACAAAAGGGATAAACGAATAGGCGATCCGGTAGAGCACAACCGCCGTCAGAGTGATTTCCTGATCAACCCCCAGCTGGCTCATCCCGACCAAAAAAAGCAGGTCGAACGAACCGAATCCGCCGGGAACGAGACTGATCATTCCGGCTACCGATGCAATCGTAAATACGCCGATGACGGTTTTTGCGTCCAATTCGACGCCCATCGTCACAAGGGAATAATACATGACCGCTGCAGCGGCAAACCACTCGATGACCGATGCCCCCAAATAAGAAAAGAAGACCGTAAGCCGCATGCCCTTTTCGGCTCCTGCGCTTCTTTTCTTTTTGATCATTAAAATGACGGCCGCACCTGGAGCGATCATTGCCGTACCGGTAACAGCCAGCAGCACCCACGTTTTTTCTGTAAACAGATCCCCGGCGGGCAGAACCCCGGCAAGGACGAGAAGGCTAAGGACAGACAGCCCGAGAAGAATCGAAGACGCAAGCCAAGCGATCCCCCTGATCAGCTTCTTCACATCATCAACATGCTCTTTGTAAAGGATCGTTCTCAATCCTGCACCGGACAATCCGCCGAACCCGAGAACATTGTTAAGTGAGTTGGCGATCCATGATACCTTGATCGTTTTCCATTTCGAAACCTTCATTCCGAGGGAGCGGACCAGAACAAAATCGTATAATGTCATCGCCAAAATGGCGGCAAGTCCGAGAAAAACAAGGATAAACAGGTCAATCCGATTAATTTGATCGATAATCAAAAATGTTTCTTTAAAAGACAGCCCGGCCAGTTCTTTTTTCGCTTGAAAAAAGACGAACAAAAGAACAGCCGCCGGAATCGCGATCCTTAAAATCGCCAGCGCATTTTTTTTCATAAAAAACCACTTCTCTCTAATCACAGGATACATCCATCACGTTTTGGGTGATAACTCATATATCTTACCTTAATTTACCGGCTAGAAAAAGCAAAAATCAACGATTCCGCTGTTATGTTAGTGTTAACAATCCCCTCTGAAAACAAACGGCAAACAAAAAACGCGCCGAGGCGCGTTTTTTCAGTTCCAATCCATTCTTTTTCGAAGTGCAGTAATATGGGCAATATGGTGGTGTGAGTGCCACACATAGAGAGCGAGCGCTTGATACAGCTTCATTTCCTCTCCTGTGTCAGGATAAACGTACGGCTTTTCAAAATCCGCTTCTGTCAAAGATTCAAAAAGAGCGGCCCAGCGCAGATGCAGTGTGTTCAAAAGCGTCAGCGACAAATCCGGATCGAGCGTTCTGGCATCGGTAAGTCCGGCCCAATTCTGTTCGTCAAACGTGCGGATCAAAGGCGCCTCCTCTGTCAGCGCCAATTTGCTTCGAATATAGCCGTTCATATGGCTGTCGGCGAGATGGTGAACGACTTGCCGGACCGTCCAGCCTCCGTTCCGGTACGCCGTATCAAGCTGTTCTTCATTTAGTCCCGCCACCGCACTTCTCAGGAGATGCGGCGCTTGCTTCAGATCGCCGATCCATTTTTCCCGTTCCCTTTCGTCCGCTTCAAGCGGTTTGGAAAAGGTGCCGATCGGGTATTTCAACTGATCCATTGTCTGTTCCTCCCCTAGTCGCAATACACGTCATCATACTTTCCAAAAAGGTATTCGATCTGTTCATAGGTATTCCTTGCTTCCGATAATTCAGGCAGATTCTCCAATGAGAAAAAACCAAGGTTTTGCGTTTCTGTTCCCGCTTCCGCCTTGCCTCCGACAATTTGACAGGAGATAAACAGCTTATAGATGTGGAAGGCGGAAGGGGGGTGGTTGTGGCGCTTTTTATCCATGACCGCCAGAAGTTTATGCGCCTTGACTTTCAAACCTGTCTCTTCAAGCGTTTCTTTAACCGCTATTTCTTTCGGCGTAAAGCCGATGTCTGCCCATCCGCCTGGCAGCGCCCATTTACCGTCTGCTTTTTCCTGGACAAGGAGGATCTTGCGATCTTTAAAAATCACGGCTCTCACATCGACTTTAGGCGTTTGATAGCCCGATTCCCCGGCAAAAAGCTCTTTCACTTTCGAGAAATCGGTTTCCGCATAATCGGCGATGATTTCGCAGCTCAGCTCGCGAAGCCGCTCAAAACGTTCACGATCAAAGTCATCTTTTGTATAGGCAAGCCCCGCCTGGGCGATGGCTTGAATTTCCTTTGCCCAATCCAGCCATTTCAGATCCTTTGTCATTCGCTGATCCCCCGATCTGCAGGAGCTATAGACCGGTAGACACGGTCAAGCCATTGCGTGCGTTTTTCTTCAGTGCTGTCTTTCACGCCGGCAAACAGCAGGCGCCTTACCCGCCGTACGCCGCAAAACCTCAACATCACATCTTTAACCGTCACCCAGTCGGCATCCCGCCGCCAAAACCGCAAATACCATGACGGAGCGTCAGCCGTGTAGTAAACCGTTGCCGTTCGCGCCTTCAGCAGGCCTTTTGGCAGCTTTCCTTGATATGTATAGGCTTCTCCGGCGGCAAAAACGCGGTCAATAAATCCTTTCATGATCGCCGGCATCCCGCCCCACCAAAGCGGATAAATGAAAATCAGATGGTCGGCGTTTTTGACAATTCTTCGATATTCGGCGGTTTCCGGGTCACGTTTCATATCAGACCGCCTTTTCTTTTCATCAAATAAAAGAACGGGATCAAATCGGTCTTTGTACAAATCAATGACGTCATAAGAATGTTTACCGTCCTCAAGCGCCCTTATGACTTGATGTAAAATAGCTCCGTTGAAACTGTTTGGATTTGGGTGCGCATATATAACGGCAGTCTGCATATCGCTTCCTCCTTTTCGTCCTTTGATGGAATTATATTGTTTATTTTGCAGAATTTAAAGAAAATAAACTTGGATCGAACATGATATGAAAAACCCTTTCCTTTTGAAAAGCCGGAAAGGGTTCTCTGTTTAGTTTGCCTTTTTCAGATCCTCATTCAGTTCTTTCATAATCTTTCCGCCGCCATGCTTCTCCCATTTCACGACTGCCTGATCAAAGCTATTTTCATTGATTTCCCCGAGAATAAATTTGAATGTGGCATCATCCATGATTTTCTTCAATTCTGTTCCCCTGTCCATCTGTGTGGCAGAATACAGCGGTTCGGCCGGGTTCTGGACTGCGATTGCCCGGTTGTCCTCCTCAAGCTTTTCATTTTTGGCGCGGAGCGGATCTTCAGCGCTTTTTAAAGCTTGTTTATTGACGCCAATCAGCTGATTTAGCGGCTGAATTTCCGCTTCCCACAGATGGTAGTTTTCCTGTTTTCGAAAATAGCCGCTGTCGCCTTTCTTTTCATAGTGTACGCCTTCTATTCCATACAACATTAAATTGTTGAGGTCTTCTTCAGCGATTCTGTCAAAAAATGCGAGGATTTTTTTGACCTCTTCTTCAGTCTTGACGCTTGATTTCGAAATGGCGAACATCCCGCCATGCCCGCCGAGCGCCCATGTGCGCTCCTTGCCGTCGGGTCCCTTGATCCGGTTTGCGATATCAAGCTGAAAGCCGGGGTTCAAAGCGAGTCCCTGATCACGCAAGTTCATGGCATCGCTCATCGCGCCGATATAGATTCCCGCTTTTCCCTGAATCATTAGATCCTGCTGCTGCGTTTTGCTTGTCACCGCAAAGTCCCGGTTCATCAGGCCTTCTTCATAAAACTTTTTCAGATATGCCATTGCGTCTTTATAGGCCTCATGCTTAAAATAAGGGAACAGATTTCCGTCTTCGTCCGTTCCCCATTCATTCGGTGCGCCAAAGTATGAAGCCAGGGTTTTAAACGCTCCGAAGGTGAGATCATTGCGGTCGGAGAGACCGAACGTGTCGTCTTTTCCGTTTTGATCGGGGTCCTGCTCTGTAAATGCTTTTGCTATTTTATAAAGGTCATCAACGGTTTCCGGCATTTCCAATCCGAGATTGTCGAGCCAGTCTTTCCGAATCACGACTCCCTGCCTGGCCATGGGCCTTTCTCTATAAATCCCGTAAACTTTGCCATCAACCGAGATATTTTTTAAAATGGTTTTATCAAGTTTTCTTAAATTCGGATAGTCTTTTAAATAAGGTCCGATTTCCCAGAACATTCCCGATCGCAGCGCGCTGACAACCGCTGAATCTTCAAGATCAGGCAATGTCATCACTTTAGGCATGCTTCCGCTTGCAAGGGTTGTATTGATCCGCTCTTCTTTTGTTGAATCCGGAACCCAGATGAGCTTCAGCTTTGTATTCGTTTTGTCTTCAATGATATCGAGCGCCTTCTCCTTCGGAGGGTGCGGTGTGTGGAGCGGTACGAGCCAATCGATTTCAAGCGCCCCGTCCTTTTCCGTTGACGCCTTTTGCTGAGTACAGCCCGCTGAAAAAACCAAAATCAAGATCAGGCAACATAACTTTTTCATATGATCCCTCCCATTTGTTAAGAAAACGCTTTCAAGGAGGAATGCCCGACATGCTCCATCCTAAATATTTCATAGCCGAGCATTCTTTTTCGATTCAATATATGCAGAGAAAAGGATTTACCGAGATGAACGCGCCGCATGTTCATGAAGGTTATGAACTGTATTATCTGCTCAGCGGAGAACGCACGTATTTTATTAACCAAAGCGTCTATACCGCGGAAAAAGGCTCAATGATCATCATCAACCCCCACGACCTCCACCGAACGTCAAGCACGGAAGTTCAAGAGTTCGAACGCATCCTGATTAATTTCTCGCACGATTTCATTGAACCTTTGCTTGAGTGCAGCCATTATCGGCTTCTTCCGTTTCCGGAAAACCAAAATTTCATCGCATTTTCCCTCCGTGAACAGGCGGCAGTCGAACATCTGCTGATGGAGATGAAAAAGGAGTGCAAGTTGAAAAAAGAAGGGTACGAAGATGTCGTCAGGGCGCTGCTGTTTCAGTTGCTTTTCACCATTTACCGGAACCTTGCGGGTGGCGGACGCAATCAAACACGGCCGCTTCACCCGATGGATGAAAAAATCTCGGAAATCGCTTCATATATCAATGGCAGCTTTCAAGAAACGATGACGTTAAACGGGCTGGCCGGACAATTTTATATCAGCCCATCCTATTTAAGCAGAGTGTTTAAAAAAGTGACCGGCTTTCATCTTCAGGAGTATATCCGGCATATCAGAATCCGCGAAGCGAAAAAACGGCTTCGTGATACAGACGAGAAAATATTGGACATCGCCGCGGATACCGGTTTTAAGCATATCAGCCACTTTAATAAAGTATTTAAAGAAATCGTCGGCATCCCGCCGCTTCAATACAGAAAAAAAAGCAGAGACATTTAATATGCGGTATAACGGAACCAGTCAAAATCAGCGGCGGCCTTTCTGCCGTTTCCGCCGTTATTGGCGAATACCCCAACCATCGTTCCCGTATGGCCCTTTGCGTCACGCGACCCCTCATCGCTTAAGAAACGGGCGTCATCAGTACCGCCTGCGTGATGCCAATGCTTCCCTTCATAACTGTAGTAAAAATCCCTCTTTTGCTTATTGATGACAGCTTTTAAAAACAGCGGGCCGGCCTCGGCATGTTTTTCCTCCAGCGTTTTTTGGAAGCCGGAGCGATTTTCCACGACCTTGATCTTTAATCCTTCTTCATAGGTCAGGCAGCATTTCAAATAATTATTCGTGCTGTAGTAGCAGACGATCCCCGCTTGCTCGCCGGACGCCGCAGGTGAAAAGTCGAGTTTTACACCGGCGCTGTATTGGTGGTGCTTTTCCCTTCTGACGACCGTATTTTTTGCACGGATGTCGTGTAAATCCCAATCACCTGTCCACAGCCTGAGATATCCCGGTCTTTCGGTCAAAGACCAGCCGGAATGATCGGGATTTCTGACAAACTGCCAGTCAAGACCGAGCGTATCATCGTCAAAATCGTCGAAATTCTTTTCATCCCATTTGACCGGGGGAAGGTTTGGAGCGCGCTGGATCAGGCTCGGGCCGTTCAAGCTGTTGATGACAAACCAGCCGTCATCCTTCCATTCGACGGGATCCAAAGCGGTCTCCCTCCCAACCGTTGTATACTTTCCCTCATTGGGCCGTCCGCATAGATACACCGCCCACCATTCTCCATTCTGGGTTTCAACGAGCTTGCCGTGCCCTGCTCTTTGAATCGGAGCATCCGGATCTGTCTGCGTTAAAATCGGATTATACGGGCAGGGCTCATAAGGGCCGTACAAATGCGTTGAGCGGGCTGTCGTGATCGAGTGGGAATATCCGGTGCCTCCTTCTGCCAATATCGCGTAGTAATAACCGTCTTTTTTCAGCAAATGCGGCCCTTCAGGCGCCCTCCTTCCGGTCCCTTCCCAAATCTGAACCGGCTCGCCGGAGATGTCTGTGCATTCGTCATTTAAAGGAAAGAGCGTGCAGGCAGGACTGAGCAGCATATAGTGTTTCCCGTCGCCGTCAACGAAGTGAGAAGGATCGATGCCGCTGCCTTCATCAATGAAAACGGGCTTTGAATAAGGCCCTTCAGGGCGGCTGGACTTGATCATGATCTGCCTGCGGATCAGCTTTCGGCCATTGATGACGGTCGGTCCGTTCAGCCTGTGTGTCGCGAAAATGTAGAAGGTTCCGTCATGATACGAGATATCGGGCGCCCAAATGCCGTGCGAATCATTGATATCAGACAGGTCCAATCCGTCATTTTCCGTGATTCCGTGGCCGATGATCTTCCAATGAACTAAATCTTTAGAGTGGGAAATAACGATTGCCGGGAAATACTGAAACGTTGAGTTCACCATGTAATAATCTTCCCCGACTCTGATGATTGAAGGATCCGGATGAAAGCCGGTCAACACCGGGTTCGTATATGTGTGTTCACCGTTCATGGCATTCCCCCCTTGCCGGTTCGACACTGAACCAATCGATATCGCACCAGCCGTCCTGTCCGTCTGCTCCTCCGGTATCGGCGCAATATACACCTGCTTTGGCACCTGTCCACAGCCCGGGAACAGCCTGAAACGAATCCCCAATCTGTGTGAATTGACGCTGATCCATGCTGTAGCTGAAACGGCAGACCGCCTGTTCATCAACAGTCACGCGCAAATAGACCGTTTCCGTATGTACGCCGCGCTCTTCTGTTTTGATATCTTCCTGTTCACCTTCCATACGGCCTTCGTATACAGAAAGCCGATAACCGTTTTCCGATTTCGAAAAGCCGAGATAGGCGTATTCCCTTCCCATGACAGCCAAGCCGGCAATCATAGTTTCCGACAAGGCGTTTAGCGACAATTTGACCGTTGCTGTGAAGCTTGGCCCCGAAAATTTCTGCATCAGAAGGTTCGGCAGGCGGCTCAGTTTGAACGGATGCGGGATGCCGCGGCTGTACAAGCGAAGCCGGCCGGGTCTGGCGCTGAGAGAGTACCATTCTTGCTTCGGATTCGCTTCCCATTGCCAATGAAGCGCAAGGCGATCTGAAGAAAAATCATCATTGGCATGGTCAAAGGGTTGTTTCACTTCTTTGGCGTTCGTCTTCGGCTTTTCCCATTGCAAAACCGGTTCGCCGATTCCGTCGCCGTTTATGTCTTCGCCCAGCAGCGGCCAGCCGTCGATCCAGCGGACAGGTTGAAGGTGCACAACTCTGCCGAATGGTCCGCAATCTTGAAAGTGGATAAACCATGATTCTTCGGAATCAAGCTCAACCCAGCCTCCCTGGTGCGGACCGTTAATGGCCGTATTTCCTTGGTGGAGGACAACCTTGTCTTCATAGGGACCGTAAATCTGCTTGCTCCGCAAAACCGTCTGCCAGCCTGTCTTCACCCCTCCGGCCGGAGCAAAGATATAATAATAGCCGTCTTTTTTATACAGTTTCGGCCCTTCAATCGTAGGGTGATTCATCGTGCCGTCAAAGACAATCTCTCCATCGTCTTCCAAAGCCGTTCCGTCTTTTTTCATTCGGCAAAGGTTCAGCTTGCTCTTAATTCCGATTCTGCTGTTTGCGTACGCATGAATCAAATAGGCATTTCCGTCGTCATCCCAAAATGGACAAGGATCAATCCAGCCCTTTGTCTTTTTGACGTGTATGAGAGGCTCCCATCCTTTAAACGGATCTGATGTTTTGCTCATGAAGATTCCTTCATCAGGCGTTGCGAAATACACCCAGAATTCCCCGTTATGGTACCGAATGCTCGGCGCCCATGCTCCTTTGCCGTGAGCGGGGGCCTCGTATTCGCCGAAGGGGAGCTCGTCAAACACATGGCTGATCAAAGACCAATTCACCAAATCTGTCGAGTGCAAAATAGGAATTCCGGGAAAACAGGAAAAACTTGAGGCCGCCATAAAAAAGTCGCTGCCTTTCCGAACGACATCCGGGTCTGAGTAGTCCATGAACAGAACGGGATTGCAAAACCGCCCGCCGTCAATGTTCGGATTCCAGACAGGCGGATGTTTCGCCTTCCCAGTCAGGCTTTTTGCCATCCATTCTCACCCCTGTTTCATTTCCAGATTTGCAAATTCATGTTAACACAGCTGCTGCCCCTGAATCTTTGTTATTAATGTCTGTTTTTTCTCATTCTTTGCTTTTGTTGTTCTTTGATTGAATCGCATAAAAAAAGGCGAAACTGGAGTTTCGCCTTTTCAAACGGTCAATCTGATCTCAATGCCTGAAGCCGGGTCTTTAATAAACCAAGCGTTTTCTTGATGGTCAACGGCATAACCTGAGCTTTTCAGTTTTTTTACGATGCGGTCAAGTTCCGTTTGACTCGGGAGAAGAACCGTGTAATACGCCATGCCTGCCGCATTAAGCGGAGCAAATGGCGCATGTTGTCCGGCCCAGATGTTTAAACCGATATGATGATGGTAGCCTCCGGCAGAGACGAAAAGCGCTGACATGTTTTGATAATCTCCTGTGATATCAAATCCCAGTACAGAGTGGTAAAATTCTTTCGCCTGCTTCAAATCTCTGACGTGAAAATGGACGTGTCCGATTTTTGTTTCTGGGGGAAGACCTTGCCATTCATGGCCATCGGCTTCTTCAAGAAGACCTTGGACATCAACCGGTTCCGTGCCCATCACGTAGTTTCCCTGCTCATCACGCTTCCATCCCTCCCGCGGACGGTCACGGTAGATTTCGATTCCGTTTTGATCAGGATCTGACAAGTAAAGCGCCTCGCTGACAAGGTGATCTCCCTGGCCGAGTTCGATACCTGAGCGAATCAAATGCTTCACAGCCATGCCGAGCTGCTTTCGGTTTGGAAGCAAAATGGCAAAATGATAAAGGCCTGCTGCCGATCTTTCAGGGAGCACAACAGCATTTGGAATCTCTTCAATGATCAGAAGCGGATTTTTCCCGTCAACTGTGAACTCCGCCGTTTTGCCGTCCCGTTTTAATACTTGAAAACCGATCACATCTCTGTAAAAAGAAACCGATCTTTCAAGACGGCTCACTTTCAGCTTGACATAACCGAGCTCAGTGCCCGGGTGGATTTGCTGCGTCATCTGTTTTTCCTTCTTTCCTTGATTTCAGGATGATTTCCCCAAGGGACAGCATGCGGCTTCCGCTCAAGCCCAGGTATACAGACATTGCAAGAAGCGTTACATCTAGTTCATAGCCTGCGCCTCCATCTGTTCCCATGAAACCGGCGGATAGCTTAACAGTGAAAATGGCCCCCAGCATGACAATCGCAAATAAAAGGCCAATCACACGCGTACCGAGTCCGAGAATCATCAAAGCCCCTCCGGCCAATTCGATAATCGCTACGATATAGGCGAGAAAGCCCGGAATTCCGACACTGCTGAAAAATCCTACAGTATTTTCAATCCCGCCTTGAAATTTAGAAAGCCCGTGAAGCAAAAATGTAAGACCGGTAACCAAACGTAAAATAAATGCACCTAATTCGTATTTGTTGTTCATTATTTTCTCCTCTTGTTCATTTTTTATTTTAAAACCAATGACGAACGCCAAATTTATCCATCTATCAACATATCATCCGCATAAGAAGTCTGCAGTGTCCTCCTTTTTTCGTTCGTTACTTACTTTGTGTAAGTTAGTATATATAAATAACAAACTTACGTCAAGACATTTTATGAGCTTTGCTCATTCATTAATATACCGTTATAATAGACCTAGAGAGGTGAGGAATATGAGCCTATCATCTTTATGTCCGAAATTCGAAAAAGGAATGAAAATGATAAGTCAGCGCTGGAACGGATTCATCATTCACCAGCTTCTTAACGGCCCGCAGCGGTTTTGTCATATAGAATCTTCCCTTCCCATCAGCGGAAGGCTGTTATCCGAAAGATTAAAAGAACTCGAACATGAGGGCATCATCCACCGGCACGTGTATCCAGAAACCCCGGTGCGGATCGAATACTCCCTGACTGAAAAAGGGCAGGCGCTCGAACAGGTCCTTAAAGGAATGGAAAAATGGTCGCAGGAATGGATCGATCTGGACGAAGCCAATGAACGGGAAAATCATTAAAAAAGGCGTGCATCTCAGGTGCATCGCCTTTTTGTTTTGCCGCTTTCATTTTATTCCGCACATTTTTCAAGCTGAATCCCCATTCCCCGCCTTTTTAACGCTTGCCTGAACATCAATTTTTAATCCTCATATATTAAATAGGGAAAGATGACGAAGATATCCTGAGAGGAGAAAGAAATGCGGAGATGCTTGAAAATATTAGTTTTGATTAAAACGTTTTGGAAGACCATGCCCAAACATGAAGTAAAGTATAAAATGATGAAATCTCTGGAGGAGTTTGCCGAAGTCATGTATTGGCATACAGACGGCTATCTTCCGGATATATTGAACAGAATCCAATTTCGTCCTGATTTCATTTTCCATTACGACATTGCCTACGGCTTCTCATTGTCCCCAAACATTAGGGGGCTCAAGGATACAAACATCCCCACCGGCGCGTTTGTGATCGATTCCCATTTTAATAAACAGATCAGAAGCAGCTATTTCGAAGAAAACCAAATTGATTTAATTTTTTCAGTGACAAAAGAGCATTTTTTAAATGAATTCCCCCAGTACAAAGACAAATTCAGATGGGTTCCATGGGCAGTTGATCCAGAAATATTCAAGGACTGGAAGTTGAAGAAAACGATAGACTATTTGCTCATGGGGCTCGTACATGAAGGAAACAAAAGATACCCCCCAAAAGGAAAATACCTTTTTAGGGAGGCTGTTTTGCAGACGATGAAGCATGAAAAAGGGTTTGTTCATCACCCTCATCCCGGCAATGTCATAACTGATGAAGAAGAAATCAAGCAGGCTTTTTTGAATGAAAAGTATGCCCAGGAATTGAACAGAGCAAAGATATTTTTCACATGCGGAAGCGCCCTCCGCTACCCGTTGTTAAAATTTTTTGAAGCCCCTGCCTGCAGAACGCTGTTGCTGGCGGAGCCAAATCAAGATATTTTCGATCTTGGCTTTAAAGACGGCACCCATTTCATTGCTTGTGAAGTTGAAGACTTTTATGACAAAGCAAAATACTATCTTCAAAACGAAAAAGAAAGGCAGCGTATCACAGACAACGGTTACCATCTCGTTCATTCACGGCATACCTATCATGCGCGTGCACAAGAAATAGCAGACGCGATACTAGATTTTTTAGAGCAGCAGGAACGGTGATGAATGGATCCATTTTTCTTTTCCGGCGGGGTTCTTCCCGCACACATTTTCTTTCCGGACATATATTTCTATTACTGATGATTTAAAAGATTTCGAGGTGAAAAACATGGGAACGGAAATGCCCGCTGAATTTTATGATCAATTTATTGACCGACATCTGATTCCGCTTGAAAAAAGCCCTTGGAGAAAGGTGTATGAAGAAGCTGCACGTTTATTGCCGGAGTCCAAAGATGAAACAATTGTTGATATCGGCTGCGGCACAGGAAGATTCGCAAAGCTTTTATTTGACAAAGGATACAGAAAATATTTAGGCATCGATTTTTCCAAAGGAATGCTTGAAGAAGCCAAAAGGTATAATCCCTCGTTTACTTTCATCGAAGGAAATGTATATGATGAGGCGATCGTCCGGATGCTGCAAAAATATCATGTTTTTGTTTTGCTGGAAGTGTTAGAGCATATAGAGAAAGACAAAGCGTTTTTATCAAGTCTTCCTCAAGGGAGCGATATGGTGATTTCTGTGCCTAACTACGATTCGCGCGCCCACGTCCGCCACTTCAAACATATTGACGAAGTCATTGAAAGATACGACGGCATATTGGATTTTCAGGACAGTGAAAAAGTCGTCATTAAAACATCTGAACAGCTGAAGAATGAAATTTACGTGCTGAACTGTAAAAAAAGATAATAATTGGCATGCAGCGAGCTAATGCGGATAACCTGTGAAGCGTTAGCTTGTCTCTGCATCAAAAGAGCATCCCCCAATCGCACATGCAAGTCTCTGCAGCTTGCATTTGTCATTTCAGGAGATGCTATTTGCCCCGGCGTAATTATGGTTGATTCAGCAGCTTCTCGACCCTTTCACGGACTTGCGGAACCGAAAGACCGATAATAATTTGCAAGGCTTTTCCGTTTCTGACGACACCGTGAACGCCGAAGGACTTAAACGTACTGTCCGGCTCCACTTTTGACTCGTCATACACGCTGACTCTCAGTCTTGTCGCACAATTCGTCACTTCAGCAATGTTTTCTTTTCCGCCGAGCGCTTCGATGCAAAGAACTGCCTGATCGGTCTCAGCCATTTCCTGCGCCGCAGAAACCTCTTTTTCGGATTCTTTTTTCGCCTTGTAATCTTTTTTCGAATAAAATTTTGTCTCCTGCTGCTGGTCTTTTTCACGCCCCGGTGTGGCAATATCTAATTTTAAAATCAAGAACTTGAATACGAAGAAGTAAATGACGGTGAAAGACAAGCCGATCAAAATTTGAAAAACATAAGTGCTGCCATGCTGATGAAACAGAGGGATCCAGTTGAGTGTTAAAATCTCGATTAAACCGCCGCCCATATTTCCGACCACCCCTGCAGCATACATCAAGGTCGCCATCGTCGCGGCCAAGAGACTGTGTACGAAAAACAACAGCGGCGAAATAAACAAAAACGTAAATTCAATCGGCTCCGTGATCCCCGCAATCACCGCTGTCAGCGTGATCGGAATCAGCAGACCGGCAACGATTTTCTTCTTTTCTTTTTTGGCTGTTACATAGATCGCGAGCGCGATCCCCAGAATTCCGAAGATTTTAGAGTTTCCGTGGAGCGCGAATCCGCCTTGAGGAAAGAGCTCTTTCAACGGCTCAGAGCTTGCTGAGAACTCGCTGAGATGCTGCGCCCAATAGGTGACAATTCCGCCTTCAACTACGGCCGGGCCGAAAACAAACGGCGTGTAGATGAAATGATGCAGGCCCGTAGGGATCAAAATTCTTTCTAAAAATGTGTAAACCCAGACACCGAAGGCTCCTGAGGCGACAAGAAAGCTTTGCAGCGACGCAATGCCGCCCTGCACCATCGGCCAAATCCACGCGGTCGCAAGTGCTACCGGAAGCATAATCGCGAATGAAATGATAACGACGAATGAAGAGCCTTGAAAAATCCCTAAAAAATCGGGCAGCTTCTTATCAAAGTAGCGGTTGTGGATATAAACGACAATCGATGAAATCAGAATCGCCCCGATAATGTTCGTATCAAGGGTTTTGATGCCGGCAATTTCCGCAAGACCACTTGTTCCTCCGGCTTCCTGAGTCATATCAACACCGAAAAAACCGCCCCATACAGTCAAAATGGCACTGACAAAATAATTGAAGGTCAGATAGGTAGTAAGCGCTTCCAAACATGCCCGCGCCTGCGCTTTTTTCGCCAGTGCGATCGGAATTCCGACCGCAAACAACAGCGGCATTTGCCTGAAGACGGTCCAGCCGCCTTCCTCAAGGATATACCAGAATTGATACCAAAAGGTGTCCTGACGGGCAAGCGATCCCATCAGCTGCTCATTTTTAAATAATGTGCTGAGGCCCACGACGATCCCGGCAAAAGCAAATAGCAAAACCGGCACAAACATGGCGCTTCCGAACCGCTGTACTTTTTGCATCAATGTGAATCCCCCCTGTTATTCCTGATTTTTCTTTTCTTCAGCATAGTCGACATAACTGCGAAACAGCGCTTCCCCAACGAGAAAAAAGGGCGCAAAAGCAGTCAGCTCTGTTTTTGGACAAACCGTCACCGTCTGGCTCGGCGCATAGAGATTGTAAGGCGTGAGCTGGGCGAGCAGATTATTTTTCAAATTGGTCAAAGAGATAAAAGGAATGCCTTTTGCCGACAGAGACTGTGCCTGCGGAATCAGCGACGGGGTTTCTCCTGACAGCGAAATGATGATGATCAGATCGGCCGGGCTAAAATCAGGAAACATGAGATCGAAATCGATTTGATCTTTGATCACCGTCAAATAACGGTGCTGAGAAACAAACATTCGCTGCAGCTCATAAGCGCACGTCGTCTGAGCCGTACCTGAACCATAGACAAAAATGCGGTCCGCTTCGTCAATAAGCTGACACATCTTTCGCAAATCCGTATTTTTCAAATACTTCATGCTTGCTTCCATATCCCTCATGAGGCTTTCAAAGGAACGGCAATCTTCCCGCTCTTCTTCCCGTTTCTCAGCCTCCCATTTCAGAAACACCCTGAACTCGCTGTACCCGCTGAAGTCCAGTTTTTGTGAAAGTCTTAAAATCGATGTGCGGGATACATTGCACTTCTTTGCTAATTCGTTGATGCCCAGCTTGTAGCAAGTGTCTTGATGGTTCAAAATGTATTTCAAAACATGAAAGTCGTTTTCGTTCAATTTTTTATAATGCTTGTTCATTAATTCTTCCAACTGCATCATTTTCACCCCATTTATTCTCTGTCTCTATTATATAAAATACGAGAATAAATGGGAGATATGCCTGGGCTGACCGGTATGGCTCAGGAGCCCAGGCGTTTTCATCCTTAAAGCGACGGCTGAAGATTCTCCACAGAGAGCTTCGGCCAATATGCTTTGTTCGCTTCAATCAGATCATCGAGAATCAGTTTGGCTGTTCTTGCATTCGGCACGGTCCGCGACAAAATCAGAGCCTGCCAAAGCTTTTGATACGATTTTTCAATCCAGGCTTCAACGACAAGTTTTTCAACCGACACCTGCTGTTCCATCAGCCCTTTTTGGAACTGCGGTATCTTGCCGATTGTGATCGGCTCCGGACCGTTTTTGCCGACAATGCAAGGCACCTCAACCATCGCCGATGAATCGAAGTTTTGGATCGATCCGTTATTTTCAACGATTAAAAGCATCCGTTCACCGGTATTAAACGCAAGGGCGCGCGCAAGGTCGACAATATATGAAGCATGGTCATCAATTTTGATTTTGCTGCCGGCGCTGGATTGGGCTTTTGCGATTTTTTCACACTCGCCGAAAATGAATGTCTCCCGCCCTTCCATTACTTCGTTCGCCCGCGTAAATTCAGGATTTGATTTTTTCACCATATCATCGGGATAAAAATAGTATTGCAAATACGTATTTGGAAGCGTCTCAGGATCGAGTTCAAATACTTCCCGCGCTTTTTTGAACGTGTCGTTCCAGCTGGCCTCAGCCTTTTCATGTTCATGTTCCGGAATATAGCCGAACTTCCTGACATGCTCCTTGATCGCCGGCATCAGATCGTTGCCGTCTTTGTCACAGATTGACGTCCACCAGCCAAAATGATTAAGACCGTAATAACGGACGACCATCTCTTTCCGCGAAGACAGCCCGAGAATTTGCGCCATCCTGTCTTCGATACCGATCGGCATATCGCAAATGTTCAGCACTTTTGATGTCGGCCGCAGCCTTCTCGTCGCTTCGGCAACGATTGCGGCCGGGTTTGAATAGTTCAGCATCCATGCATCAGGTGAATAAGTTTCCATATAATCAATGAGCTCAAGCACGCCGCCAATCGACCTCATTCCGTAGGCAATTCCTCCGGGTCCGCACGTCTCCTGGCCGACGACTCCGTATTTCAGAGGGATTTTTTCATCGAGCTCACGCATTGCATATTTGCCGACTCTGATATGAGCCATGACAAAATCAACATCGGAAAACGCCTCTTCCGGATCGGTTGTCGCTAAAAATTGAATGTGCGGAGCCCTTTCTTTAACCAACACTTCACAGGCGCCGGCTATCTTGTCTTGCCGCTCCCCATCATTGTCATACAATTTCAGCTGACGGATCGGGAAATCATCCAGATTGTCCAAGAGCATCAATACAATCCCCGGGGTAAATGTGCTTCCTCCGCCTGCAATGACAATCGAATACGTTTTATCCATTTTTAAAGCCCCCTTATAAGCGTTTACAATTTACTTATATCATGCTGCAGGAGCCGTTCCAACAGGTTCGGGGAAGACAGTTCCTATACTCGTGTTCTGTTTATTTTCCCGAAAAACGGGAACTTTCCCGGCCATTTTATGTCGTGTAGAATAAAGGCAATTCATCTAAATTGGAGTGTGTTGTTGATGCTGATCGCAATCGGTTTATTTTTACTGGCGGGCTTGGCTGAAATCGGCGGGGGCTATCTCGTATGGCTGTGGCTGAGGGAATCCAAACCGCTGTGGTACGGGTTAGCCGGAGGGCTGACTTTAATCATTTACGGCATCATCCCGGCTTTTCAGGCGTTTCCATCGTTCGGGCGCGTCTATGCCGCGTACGGAGGCGTATTTATTATTCTGGCTGTGCTTTGGGGTTGGCTGGTGGACAAAAAAACCCCCGACCTCTATGATTGGGCCGGGGCTGTGATCTGCTTAGCCGGTGTCAGCGTCATGCTTTGGGCGCCGAGAGGCTAAAGGTTATATTTTCGAAGCCGCTTGTAAAATGTGCTTCTTGGAATTCCGGCCAGCTTAGCCGCTTCGGACACATTACCTTTCGTTTTTTGCAAAGCTTCCATCATCGTTTGTTTTTGAACACGTTCTCTGAATGTAAGCCGGTCTTCTTCAGAAGGTGCGCCGCTTTTCCAATCGAGTCCGTCCAGCACCGCACTGTATTGGGACGGATCGATCAGCCCGCCGTCAGGAAATAAAACCCTGAGCCTTTCAAACGTATTAAAGAGCTCACGGACGTTTCCCGGCCAATGATATTCTTGAAGCCGCCTGAAAAAAACCGGCGGAAACTCGGCCTTCCACTCGTGTTGTTGCTGATAGTGGCGGAACAAATCAGGTATGTCCTCTTTGCGTTCTCTAAGCGGCGGTATTTTTATGGGGTAAACATGAAGGCGGTAATACAGATCTTCACGTATCTTTCCTTTTTGGAGAAGGTCTTTCAGATCACGGTGTGTTGCTGTGATGATTCTGATGTCAAGAGGCACTTCACGGGTTCCGCCGATCGGAGTGACCTTCCGCTCTTCGATGATCCTTAAGAGCGCCACTTGCATCTGATAAGGGATCTCGCCGATTTCATCGAGAAAAATCGTACCGCGGTGAGCCTGTTCAAACTTCCCTTTTGAACCGCGGCGCTTTGCTCCTGTAAATGCGCCTTCGGCATAGCCGAACAATTCGCTCTCCATCAAGCTTTCAGGAATGGCGCCGCAATTGACGGCGATAAAAGGGCCGTTTCTCCGTGCGCTTGCCTGATGAATGGCCCTTGCGGCAAGTTCCTTTCCGGAGCCTGTTTCCCCCCATATGTATACATTCGCATCCGTCTTAGCCGCAAGCCTCATGTCGTGAAGCGCCTGCTGAAACGCCCGGCTTGTTCCTGTTTCTCCCGGATAGATGAAACGGGATGCGAGTGATGGAGCTGTTTTATTGCGGGACACTTCAGCCACTGCAATCGACTTTCCGAGGGGCCTCCCGTCTTTGGCGGAGAAAATCGTCTGCTTGTGCACCCCGGCAATCCCCCGCTCATACAGATCATTGATATCCATTCTCCTCCAGTCGGAAAAACGTTCCCGGACCGGTCTGCTTGCGGCTACGATTTTTTCTTTTTCATTGCAGACGATAAACGGCTGATCCGAATCGATTTTTTCAAGACAATGGCTGATGAGCTCCGCTTCGTTTTTTTTCGTGTATACGCTGACCTCGCGTTTGATGGCGTGTGCGGCAGTAGCAGCCATCCCAAGCATAAAGGGATGCCTTCTATCCGTGAGACAGGAAATATCGATCAAACCCATAACGGTGCCGTCTTCATCGCGAATCGGTGCAGCAGAACAGCTCCAATGGTGAGAAGCGACCGAAAAATGCTCGGTCCCGTGAATGGTGACAGCTTCGCCGATTTCAAGTGCGGTTCCGATGGCGTTCGTGCCGATTTCTGTTTCCGTCCAGCGCACGCCCTCAACAAAATTGATTTTTTTCGCCTCTTCAAGCGTCCTCCGGCATCCGGCCAAGCTTAATACGTACCCGTCGGCATCGATCAGGAGCGCCATCATTTCCGACTCTTTTAATTCACGGCTGATATTGTGTAAATAAGGCAGAGCGATATCGAGGAATAACGAGTGTTTCTTTTTTTGAGCGTTGAATAAATCCTTTTTTAAAATTGACTGTCCTTTATCTAAATACGGATTGACATTTCGATTTTTGCAGCGGTACCATGATTCCATGACTCTTTTGTTCAAGCGGGCCTGATCAAGGAGCCCTTCCTGAACAAAGCGTTTCCACGTATTTAAATAGCAGGGCGTCGGATTCATTCCATCCTCTCCTCATGCTTTTTCCTCATTATATTATAAAAGCGCTTTCAATATCGATAAAAAAAACTCCGCACTTTCTCGCTGTGCGAAGTTTTCCCTTATTCAGCAGTGAATGGCCTGACCTGCGGCTTGCAGCAAAGCTTCGTGAATCGTTTCTGAAAGAGTCGGATGGGCCGCGATGAAGTGCTCCATTGCGTCTCCCGTCAGTTCAGCATGCATCATCACGGCTGCCTGGCCGATCAGTTCGGTTGCTCCCGGACCCACGATCGAAACCCCGACAATTTCCTGATACTCCGGCTCTATGATGATCTTGACCTTGCCGGCAGTCTCATTTAAAATAAGCGCTTTTCCGTTTGAAGAAAACGGAAACTCTCCGATACGAACATCCCCGTAGCGCTCCCTCGCCTTTTTTTCATTTAAGCCGACGCTTGCGATCTCTGGCGAAGTATAGATGCAGCGCGGAATGATTTCACTGTTGACCTTCAAATCTCGGCCTGAAGCATGGGATGCGGCGACGGTTCCTTCGTGAAAAGCGGCATGCGCCAGCTGAACCCCGCCTGTGATATCCCCGCACGCATAAATATGCGGGATGTTTGTCTGCATATGCTGGTTGACATGAATCCCTTTCTTGTCATATTGGACTCCGATATGCTCAAGCTTCAGATCAGCAGTCCTCGGCTTTCGGCCGACTGCGACAAGACATCGATCCGCTTGAATATGAAAGCTGTCATCGCCATTTTTCAGAAAGATGCGCTGCCGGGCAGGATCAAGACGCTCCACTTGTACAGATGTGAAAACACGGACGCCGGACTCTTCGAGACTTGTGCGAAGAAAGGCGGCAATATCCGGATCTTCCTCAGGCAGAATCTGTTCCGCCTGCTCGGCTATGATTACATTCGCTCCCAGCCTGCTGTATATACTGGCAAATTCACAGCCGATGATTCCTCCGCCAATGATAAAAATCGTTTCAGGGATGGACGGCAATGACATGGCATCTCCGCTGTGGATGATCCAGCTCCCGTCAAAAGACGCAAAAGGCAGTGCGGCAGGTGCCGCCCCTGCCGCTATTATCACATGCCCGGCATTGATGACCTCCTGTTTTCCGTCCTTTTCAACAAGTATGTCGTGTTCGGACAAGAACGATGCTTTTCCTTGCAGCACCTTGATTTTGTTTTTATTCATCAAATATTCAATACCCCCGGCAAGCCGCCGAATAATCTCTCTTTTACGGTTTTGGACGGCCTGCCACTGAACCGTCGGGCTTTCACCTGACAGCCCGATGCCGAATGCGCCGGCGGATTTTACTTTCTCGAACATATCGGCGCTTTCAAGAAGCGCTTTTGTCGGTATGCATCCTTTATTTAAACACGTTCCTCCAAGGGGGCCATCTTCAATCAGGATGACTTCTCTGCTATTCTTGGCGGCTGTAATCGCCGCCACGTAACCCGCAGGTCCCCCTCCTATAATCGCAAGTGTCACAGTCTATCCACCTTCTCTCTATAAAAGAATCGATGCCGGATCTTCCAAATAGTTTTTCACGCTTGAAAGGAATGCTGCAGCAGGCGCACCATCAAGCGAACGGTGATCAAATGTCAGACTGAGCGGGAGAATGGCGCCCTTTGTCAGTTCTCCATCATGATAAACGGGTGCCGAATACATTCGGCCGACTCCGAGTATCCCGGTTTCCGGCGGATTCAAGATCGGCGTAAAGTGCTCGACACCATATGCGCCGAGGTTTGTAATCGTAAATGTCGATCCTTCTATTTCATCGTGCAGAAGCCGGCCTTCCCGCGCTTTTTTGGCGTACCATTTGATTTTCTTGGCCAGTTCGATCAGCGGGAGCCGCTCGGCATGGCGAATGACGGGAACGGTCAGCCCTTCGTCCAAAGCGGCCGCCACTCCTAAATGAACATGCTCAAAGGTCGCAAGCCTTCCGTCTTGATAAACACTGTTCATGGCCGGATGGTCCAAAAGCGAAAAAACAGCTGCCCTGGCGGCAAAATCAGTGATCGTCAGCTTCGTCTCATATCTGGATTGAGCGGTTTCATTGAGCTGCTTTTGCAGCGCTGTTAATTTCGTGATGTCCGCCTTCATCGTGATCGTCAACTGGGCGCTGTTTTGCAGACTTTCCGTCATTCTTGCAGCAATCGTTTTCCTCATCGGGCTTGCCTGCGGACGATCTTCAGCCTTTTCCGCCTGCTTGTTCGGCCGGTCGGGAAGCGCCTGCAACACATCCGCTTTCGTAATTCTCCCCCCGGGCCCTGTGCCTTTCAGCGTTTTGATGTCTAAATTTGCGCTTTGCGCGATTTTGCGTGCAGCCGGAGAAATTTTAATCCGTTCTTTCGGGGGATCCGGCTGTTTTGTTTGGCTTTCCGGCGTTTGTTCGTTTTCATTCCCGATCTGGCAGATGACCGTCCCCGGCGGCACTCCCTCTCCTTCGGACACTTTGATGTCCAACACGGTTCCGTTTGCCGGAGATTCGATTTCCATTTCGATTTTTTCGGAATTGATGCTGGCAATGCTTTCTCCTTTTTCAACGGCTTCACCGACTTTTTTATTCCAGACGGAAACCGTACCTTCTTTCATCGACATCCCCAATTTCGGCATGACAACCTCGACAGCCATGTTCTCCTCTCCTTTCCAATCTTCACACCGTCTGTGTTGAGGTTTCTCCAAGCATCTCAAGCACGGTGTTCACAACTTTTTCCGGCGTCGGCAAATACAAATCTTCAAGAGGCGGTGAAAATGGCACCGGTGTATGCGGAGCCGTCACCTTTTTAACCGGTGCGTCAAGCGAATCAAATCCTTTATCTGCCGCCAATGACGCGATATCCGCAGCGATGCTACATCTCGGATTGGCTTCATCGACGATCACAAGCCTGTTTGTTTTTTCTACAGATGCAAGGACGGCCTTTTCATCAAGCGGCGAAAGACTCCTCGGATCAAGGACTTCGGCTTCGATTCCCCGCATTGAAAGCTGTTCCGCCGCTTGAAGCGCCGTATGAACCTGTTTGCCGACTGCAACAATCGTTACATCAGTGCCTTTCCGCTTGATATCGGCTTTTCCGATCGGAAGCGTGTAATATTCTTCCGGCACATCGCCTGTCATGTTGTACAGCGTTTTGTCCTCAAAAAAGATTACCGGGTCCTGATCCTCAATCGCAGCGAGCAATAGCCCTTTCGCATCATACGGGGTCGAAGGCACAATCACTTTCAGTCCGGGAATGCTTGTAAATAGGGCATACAAGCTTTGCGAATGCTGGGCGGCTGCCCTAAAGCCGGCGCCGTGGGTCGTCCGGATCGTAATCGGAACTTCCGCTTTGCCGCCAAACATGTAGCGGAATTTCGCTCCCTGGTTCAGCACCTGGTCCAAACATGTTCCGATAAAATCGTTAAACATCAATTCTGCGATCGGCCTTAAACCTGTTGAAGCCGCCGCCATAGCTGCGCCGATGTACCCCGCTTCACTGATCGGCGTATCAAGGACGCGCTCCCGTCCAAACTCCTGAACAATCCCTTTCGTGACGCCGAGCACACCGCCCCATGCTTCATCATCCTGCAGATGATCGACATTCGCTCCTCCTGCGACATCTTCCCCCATTAAAATGACGTGATCGTCCTTTTTCATCGCAAGCTTGATCGCTTCATTCAATGCGGCTGACATGCTGATTTCCCTCGTCATGTTTCCTTCCCCCTTCATGAATTAATAGGATACATATACATCCGCCAGCAGTTCGGTTTCCTCCGGATAAGCGCTTTTTTCGCTGAATGCGACCGCTTCCTCCACCGCTTCTTCAACCTCTTTTTCAATCCGCGACTGCTCTTCTTCGCTCATCAGCCCTTTTGCCAGCAGTTCGCTTTTGAACACGGCAATGGCATCTTTTTCTTCCTGATGCACCGCCTTTTCATCATTTGTTTTGTAGCGCTGGGCATCTCCTTCAAAATGGCCGTAGTTCCGGTATGTCATACACTCAATGAGCGTCGGTCCTTCTCCGTTTTTGGCACGCTCTATCGCCCGGCCCGCAGCCTGGAAAACCGCGGCGGCATCTTTTCCATCCACACGAATACCCGGAATCCCATAGGCGGCCGCGCGATCTGCGATCGACTCGCAGCTTGATGCATAGGAAAACGGCGTCGCTTCGCCATACCCGTTGTTTTCGGCGACAAATATGACAGGCAGCTTCCAAATGGCGGCAAGGTTGATCCCTTCGTGAAACGTCCCCTGATTGTTGGCGCCGTCACCAAAAAAGCAAACGCTTACATTTTTTGTCTTTTTATACTTTGCAGTGAGGGCAGCTCCGCAGGCCAAGGGAAATCCCCCGCCGACGATTCCGTTTGCGCCAAGCATCCCTTTGTCAAAGTCTGCGATATGCATTGATCCGCCTTTTCCTTTGCAAAGTCCTGCAGATTTTCCGTATATCTCGGCCATCATCCCCTTCAAGTCGCACCCTTTTGCAATGCAGTGCCCATGACCGCGGTGTGTGCTCGTGATGGTGTCTTCGTCATTCAGATGGGCGCAAACGCCCGCAGCGACCGCTTCTTCTCCGGCGTAAAGATGGACAAAACCCGGCAGTATCCCTTTAGCAAACAGCTGATGAACCCGATCTTCGAAATGGCGGATTTCCAGCATTTTTTGATAGATCCAGACCGCTTTTTCCTTTGTCAGTGCCTCTTCCATTTGAAAAAACCTCCTGTCTTTTTTTACTCACACGTTATGATGCAAAAATCGTGCCAGCTCTCCGACGTGAACATGAAGCTCTTTTCAGGCGGACATCCTTCCAGAACAAGAGACAAAACGAGACAGGTGTCTCAATTTGTCTACTTCGTCAGTTGCGGAAATGTCTTTGCCGCAGTTAGAATGAACGGTAGAGACGAAGGAGGTTTTTTTCATGAAGAAAGCGTATGTTTTTTTAATCGACGGATTTGAAGAAATTGAAGCGATCGCAACGATTGATATTTTACGAAGGGCTGAAGTCGAGACCGTCACCGTCTCGCTTGATCCATCGCGCAGCGTGAAAGGCGGGCATGACATTGTCATCGAGGCAGACGTCATGTTTGAGGATGCAGATGTTCAGGAAGCGGATATGCTGATTCTTCCGGGCGGAAATGTAGGCAGCAAAAAAATGCTGGAACATCAAGCTTTGCATAAGACACTGACAGAAACGGCGAATGCAGGAAAATATGTCGCCGCCATTTGCGCCGCAACGATGACGCTCGGAAAAACGGGGCTTGTCAGCGGAAAAAAAGCGACCTGCTATCCGGGAGTTGAAGAACATTTGACAGGAGCGGATGTCACTGCAAATGAAAATGTTGTCGTGGATGGAAACATCATTACTTCCAGAGGCCCGGCGACCACGATTCCATTTGCCCTCAAGCTTGCCGAATTGCTGAACGGCAAAGAAAAAGCCGATGCAGTTGCCAAGGGAATGCTCGTCTGCTAAGACGGCATTCCTCTTTTTTATCCAATAAAAGAACGGTATTGACATCATAAATCTTAAAAGATATGATATTTAAAAAGTAATTCCGTAAAATCAATAATTGTAATCTCATGCAAAAGAGCTTTAGCATTCGGCTATAATCCCATTATGGTCGCGTGAAAAAGCAATCTTTACCACGCATGACATTAACATTTTGATAGGACGGTATATTTCATTTTCCCTATCTTCGTGTATAAGGAAAAGAAATATACCGTTTTTCAGGAGGATATAACATTGGAAAAACAGAAAGTGACGAAGGGGTCTTTGGAGGCGGAGATCAGCAAAACCTTAACCCAATGGGAAAAAGACTATTTAGGCCGCGGGTCCGTGTCTGTTAAAACAGATATTCTCAGAAATATGGTCATCATTTCCCTGAACGGTATTTTGACGCCCGCCGAATACGAACTTTGCAGTACAAAAGAAGGCCTGCTGTCAATTAAAAGAACCCGCTCCGGTTTGGTGGAATCGGGTATAGAACAACTGAGCCGCATAATGAAGGAGCTGACCGGTGAAGAGACGATCAGCTTTCACACGGATATCAGCACGCGCACAGGCGAGCGGATCATGGTGTTTAAATTGGCAAACGACCTGCAAAAAAAATTGTCATAGAAAAAACGGAAGATCTTTAAAGCATGAACATGAGTTAAAGATAAGCCGGTATCATTCAGAAAGATTGGCTGAAATGGGCCAATCCTGAATATACCGGCTTTTTTTACGTTTTCAGAAAGGAAGGCAAGACATGAAACAATGTGTTCTTTTCCATCATCCCGACGGAGGGATGCCGGATGTTTGATCTGCTAGATTCTTTATTTTGGCTGAAAATATTTTTCGCGTCGCTTGCGCTTTGTTTGATCAGCGCACTGCTCGTCCTGAATCGAAAGGTTCCATTGACATATGTACGGATTCACGCCAAGATCATCGCCCTGCCGCCGCTTGCCGCGCTGGCAGCATTGATAACGGCAAATCCCGGGCAGGCTGGAGCTCCTTGGCGCTTGGATTCGCTGGCTTGGCTGATCGCCTTGTTTGTCTTGACCATCGGCTTCATCGTCCAGCGCTACTCTGTCCGGTATTTATTCGGCGACCGCTCCTACCGTAAATTTTTTGTGTTGCTGACGCTGACGACAGGAGGAGCTTCATGCGCCTGGCTGAACGATGATCTTCGCTGGCTTCTTTTATGCTGGGGGATCACGCTGCTCGGCTTGACTGCGCTAATCGGCTTAAACAGCGCGTGGCAGGCGGCGAAAAATGCCGCTTTGTATGCGGGCCGGATCTTTGCGCTCAGCTGGCTGGCGATAGCAGCAGCAGCTCTTTGGCTGTCTCTCGCGACGGGGCACTGGCAGCTATCTTCCGCCATAGCGGAAGATAGCCTTGTACAGCTCAGCTCATGGGAGAAAACCGGGATCGGCCTCCTTATCATTTTAACGGTGATGATTCCTGCGGCACAGTGGCCGTTTCATCGCTGGCTGCTCGATTCTGCAATCGCCCCGACTCCCGTTTCCGCGGTCATGCACGCCGGACTCGTAAATGTAGGCGGCGTCATGCTGACCCGTTTCGCACCGATGTTCAGCGGTGACGGGCTGCAGCTTATTCTGCTAGTTCCCGCCGTCCTTTCCGTCTTGCTCGGAATGGGCATGATGATCGTCCAAACGGACTACAAGCGGCAGCTCGCAGCTTCAACGGTCGCGCAGATGGGTTTTATGCTCGTCCAATGCGCATTAGGGGCCTATATTGCGGCTGTTATTCATCTCATTTTGCATGGCCTGTTCAAAGCCGCCCTTTTCCTGCAAGCCGGATCAGCGGTGCGCCGTTATGAATCGTTCGCATCTAAACCGGGCAAACCGGCTCTTTTTTGGAACATGATAGGCGGCGTCTTTGCTCTTGCTCTCGTCATCGGAATCTGGGCCTCAGCTGCGGACGATGGCTATCAATTGATCAGCGCCCTTGTTTTAGGCTGGGCACTGTTCATTGCTTGGAGGCAGCTTGTCACAGCCAATTACGGGCGCGTCACACGAATTGCCGGTCTGTTCATTTTAACGGGGGCTTCACTCGCGTTTGCCATCATTCATTCCGTTTTACACGGGCTCCTGAAGGATGCTGTTGTACAGGGGGCGCAGCCGCCTGCAATTGCGGTCGTTTTGACGGCAGTCGTTTTGTTAGCCGGCAGTGCGGCCGGCGCCTTGATCGTTCGGCAGCGCTTTGCATGGTCCGGGGCACTTTATCTGCGTCTTGTAAAAACGGGTGAGCCTCATTTCGAATCGGTCGAAGAACGGCCGAATTATCTTGACCAATATCTTACTCAAGGAGGTCGTCAATCATGAAAGCAGCACCCACATTGTCTAAACAATTGATCTTCAATTATGAACATCAGACTGCGGACTTTAATATGGATGAGTTGGTTCAATCAGCAGCACGGGTCATCGCGCCGCTTTGGCCGATTGAAACCTTTGCCGCTCGTCATCCGTGGATGGGCCTTGAAGAACAAACATTTGAACAGACGGCCCGGCAGCTTAAACAGCAGCTTCATGTTGATATCTACCCAAAGTCCTCCATTTTCCGTTCCGCAAAACAACGGGGAGAAATCAATGAGTCGATTCTTGAAAAAAAGCTGATCAATTGGCTCGATTCACATCTGCCCGGCATGCAGATGGAAACAGCGGAAGCATTTTGCAAAGCCGCGCTCAAGCTGGACGAAATACCTGAACAGCTCTTGAGCTCCCGACAAGTTAAAAAGCTTGCCAAACAAACGGTCCGCGGGACAATCGATGATCGGCAAACACGCTTGATCAAACCGCTTAGCGTTTTTGCCGGACAACAAACCGCTCACCTCCTTGATCATCATGTGATTAAATGGTGCAAGCTGTTCCTTGATGAATCACAATCGGCATGGCGGCTTCCGCATCGTGAGAAAGGGTTTTACAGCGCATGGCGGCAGCTTGTTGAACATGATCCCGCTCTGTCGCGCGCGGAACGCCAACGCCTGAATGGATGGCCGGAAGAGCCGCGGGACGCGATGAAAAGAGCACTTCGAGCGCTTGATATTTCTGATGGAGACGTTCAGGCGTACCTTGAAGCTCATTTGCTTTCTCTGCCGGGATGGGCCGGAATGATGCTTTGGCGTTCCCAGCAATCGCAGGACGAAGAAGGGCTGCTGCTCGAGTATTTGGCTGTCCGGCTTTCAATGGAATGGATGCTTATTGAACCTTATTTGCCACTGTCTAAGCCAAAACCTGAAAAAGAGATGCAGGTCGTTCCTTTGGTTGCGGCCTGGCTGCATTGGGGCGGTCTTACGCCTGAGGAATGGCTCGAACTTTCAGCAGCAGAGCAAAAAGCGAGATTATCACTCGCCCGCCGCTTTGATGATCTAACGCGCAGGCGTATCTGGCTGGAAGCGTGGGAACAAACATATGCCGCTGAAGTAAGGAAGCTCGTCACGGCAAACAGACCTGCCGCTGCCGCCAAAAGTGAACCGGTGCTGGCCCAGCTCGCATTTTGTATTGATGTCCGTTCAGAGCCGTTCCGCCGGGCGTTGGAAAAGTCAGGCCCTTTTGAAACGTATGGAACGGCGGGCTTTTTCAACCTGGCAATCGAAACGTGCGAACTTGGCACTAAGCACAGCCACAGCTCTCTGCCGGTCATCCTTAAACCGCAGCATCGAGTACAAGAAACGGCCGAAGAATCAAGTTTTAAATCGTATCAAGAACATAAAAAAGCGGCAGCTTCGCTTAGCTCCGCCTTTAAAACGATGAAACAGAATCTATTGGCGGGTATGCTGCTTCCCGAAGTGAGCGGGCCTTGGCTGAGCCTGCAAATGGCAGCGCGCAGCCTGGTCCCCCGCGCAGCCGGGCAAGCTTTCCGGAATGCGCGTAAAACATGGCTGAAGAAGCCCCAGGCAAAGCTCTCGCTTGATCGCATGGAAACATCTGAAGCCGGCATTCCGGTCGGATTTACGGAAGAAGAAAAAGCCGCCTATGCCAGACAGGCATTAAAGATGATGGGGATCACAGACCGGTTCGCTCCGCTGGTTGTCATTTGCGGGCACGGCAGCAGAAGCACGAATAATCCTTATGCATCGGCACTGGACTGCGGCGCCTGCGGAGGCGCATCTGGCGCTTTCAACGCACGCGTCCTAGCCGCTTTATGCAACCTTCCAAGCGTCAGAGAGAGGCTTCGCTCCGACGGCATTTTCATTCCGGATGATACGGTATTTGCTGCCGCAGAGCATATTACAACATTGGATGAACTGCAGTGGCTCTATGTACCTGAGCTTTCGGCTAAAGCTCAACAAGCGTTTGACCGCATCAACTCGGCGCTCCCCGATGTCAGCCGTACTGTGGGAGCCGAACGCTTAGAAGAACTGCCGCAGCTCGGCTATCAAAATCCGCGGAATGAAGTTGAGCGCTTCGCCGAAGATTGGAGCGAAATCCGTCCCGAATGGGGGCTGGCCCGAAATGCTTCATTCATCATCGGCACACGCCGGCTTACACGGGGAGCCGACCTTGAGGGAAGGGCTTTTCTGCACAGCTATGACTGGCGGAATGATGAAGACGGCTCCATCCTTAGCGGCATCATTTCAGGGCCTGGAACAGTGGCCCAATGGATCAATCTGCAGTATTACGCGTCAACCGTTGCACCGCATTATTATGGAAGCGGAAATAAAGCAACTCAAACCGTCACTTCCGGCCTCGGGGTCATGCAAGGAAATGCAAGCGATCTTTTGAGCGGTCTCCCGTGGCAGTCCGTCATGCGGTCAGATGACGAAATCTATCATGCGCCTCTCAGGCTGCTGATCGTGATTGAAGCGCCGGATGATGAGATCGAGCGGCTCCTTGACCGCGATCACAGCTTCCGGCAAAAGGCGGACAACGGATGGATTCATCTGGCATCTATTAATCCGGAGGGAAAATGGAAGAACTGGACAAACACGATAAATGAATGAGGTGAAATGTCATGGAAGAAAATAAAAAAATACTGATGATTATCGGAATGGAGAAACAGCTTGAACAGACCATTTGCCGGGCAGCAAATATTCAGCCGGAGGATACCCTCGTTTTAAAAAGCGTCTTCCCTGATATTTCACAGCCCTACGGTGATTTGATGAGGGATATCATCACCCTTGTCCACCGGAACAAAGCGGAAGAAATCTGGATTGTCCGCGATAAATACGAACAAACGGCAGATGAAGATATGTCTGACCTTTTAAATAGAGACAAAGATTTAAGCGATAGAATGCAAACTTTAGAGTACCTTTTCCAAAACTGCAGTCCGGAATTTACGCAGAGCAGCATTGATGAATGGCTGTCACCGAGCGAAAACGTGGCCGAAGGCGTACAACAAAGCGTCGCGGCCATCCGCCGGCACCCGTTAATCCCTTTGCACGTCAAAGTGAAAGGATTTCTAATCGAAAATTCAGTTTTAACGGAAATTGAAGCCTTAAACAAAAACGGAGCCCGATAACAGGGCTCCGTTTTGTCTTAAACGCAGGCATTCTTTACACGACAGCAGACCGCTGATAAAATCTCTGAATATGCATGGTAATGTAGCACAGCTCTTTTTCCGGAAATTCAAAGCCATACTCCCGCTTCACAAATGCCCCGATTTCTTCTGCGCACATAAACGCTTGTCCAAACTTCTTTTTAATGAGGCTGATCATCTCACTGTCCATTTCGTAAAATGTCTCTCCCGACTCGATATGCTGAATGGCGAAACGGAGATGGTTGACAAGCCGCTCATACGAAATCGTCTCATCTTTTATTTTAATGTTGAGTTTATTTTCGATGATCTCGATAATATCCTTGATCATCGTTGTGAGATCGAGCGTTTTTGTCATATCTCCCGCGTTTGTTTTGGCTGTGTGGATATGCAGCGCAATATTGGCGACTTCATCCTCCGGAATATCGATCTTCAGCTTTTCTTTAATGAGGGCCTTTGCCCAGCGGCCGATTTGAAATTCTTTCGTGTAGAGGACTTTGACTTCTTGAAGCAGCGGATTTTTAATGACCATTCCCTTGCTTAACCGTTCTATCGCGAATGATAAATGATCTGAAAAGGCGACATGGATTCGCTCATTGATTTTGATCCCGAGCTCTTTTTCCGCATGAGAAATAATATCCTCCGCTACCTGAATATGATCTTCCGGCAACGTTTTTAAGATCTCCTCGAATTGGCGGTATTCTGATGAATCTTTCATCACGAATACTTTTTCAATTTTAGATCTGTCGACAATATCATTCTTCTTTTTTTGAAATGCGATTCCGGACCCTAATACGATCTTTTCCTCGCCGCGATCCTTTACGACGAGCGCATTGTTATTTAAGATTTTTTTTACTTTCATAGCTGCCTTCCTTTCATCCTGTTTTAATGAATGAAAACGGAATTATTCTTTTTCATCTTTAAAGCCAAGACACAAAGTCGCAATGAATGCTGAAATCACCGCAATCGCAAAAGCGATTAAATAATGAATGAGATTGGCGGTGCCAAGAGGGAGAATAATTGAAATCATCGGGATGCCGGACAATCCGTAAGAATTTGCCGCCACGTGTGTAAAGACGGCGTATGCACCCCCGAGGGCGCCTCCGATCGATGCGCCGATAAACGGCCTGGCGAGTTTCAGGTTGACGCCAAACATGACAGGTTCGACGATTCCCAAAAAGGCGGTGAGAGAAGCCGGAATCGCAATCTTTCTGATGCCGGCATTCTTTGTTTTCAAAAACACGGCGAGTCCCGCTCCTCCCTGCGCGACATTGGCCATCGACCATATTGGAAGCAGAAAATTGACCCCGTATTCAGGATCTGCGAGCAGCGACGCTTCAATCACATAAAAACTGTGGTGCAGGCCGCTCAAAACGAGTAAGGCGTAAAGCCCGCCAAATAAAAATCCGGCGCACGCCCCCGCAAAATGATAAACAAACCCGAGACAGTCGCTTACGAAATGGGCGATCATCAGTGAGAGCGGCCCCATGATAAACAGCGCGGCAAACCCGGATGCCATGACTGTAATAAACGGGGCAACGATCAAATCTAAAGAACGGGGGACGATTCTTTTCAAGAATTTTTCGATTTTGCTCATTATGTAGACGGATAAGAGAATCGGAATGACTGTCCCCTGGTATCCGATCAAAGGAACTTCAAGGCCGAATACTTCGACGGATTCCGGCTTTTGGCTGCCGAGCAATGAAGGATCGAGCAAATCGGGATGGGTCAGAATTCCGCCGATAACAGCGCCTAAAAACGGATTGGCTCCAAACTGTTTAGCTGCACTGAACCCGATCAGCACAGGCAAAATCACAAACGCTGAGCTTGAAAAAATGTCGAGCATTTTCATCAGCGGGCCGCCATAGGCGCCGAGGCTGAATTCTTTAAGCACACCGATGAGACCCATAAGCAATCCGCTCGCAACGATTGCAGGAATGATCGGAACAAAGATGTCTGACAGCGTTTTGGCAAATCGCGTCAATACGTTCATGTTTGGCTGCGTCTCCCGACGGGCTTCTTCAAAAGGAGCCGGATCGCTGTATTGGATCATTTCCTTATAAATCTTATTGACCACACCTGTACCGAAAATGATCTGGAACAAACCATATCTGAAAAAAGTCCCCTGCACAGACTCCATCTTTTCAATAGCAGCTATATCGATTTTTTCTTCATCCCTGACATTGAAGCGCAGCCTTGTCGTACAATGGCTGATGCTGATGATATTCTCCGCGCCTCCAATGAGCGGCAAGAGAACTCTTGCAATCTCTTTTTGCTGCACCCGGACCTACCTCCTCCAATTTTTCTATCCTATCAAATCTACAGAAGACGATCAAAATGAAAAATGTGTCATTACGTCCAAAGACCCTGGTGAAAAAAAGAAAAAAAGACCTAAAACATGCGAAAGCATCAGTCGATAGGCGCAAAAAAGCACACTAAGGGCTGCGGTTCCTTTAGCACATTTTAGGTCTTGCCTGCCTTACCAGTAACAATCCCGGCGATATTGGTTCTTAATATGATTCTATTCTCTTCGGCCATGGACATCAATAGTGCAAACCACCTATATATCCTGCATATAAAAAAAGAGAAGGCGTTACAGCGCCTTCTCTACATCTTCTATGGCTATCGCACGGTCCTTTGAAACATGCACATTGTACTTCACATAGCCGGGCCGATCTTCCCCATCTAAGCCCATACTGTCAATCTCAATGTTTTCATAATGGTAGCCGCTCAATATCTTTTTCACCGCTTTTGCCTGATCATAGACCTGCCTCTGGCCGTCCCGGCCTGAATTCAAGGTAACTGTAACAGCGATCGGTTCTGTTTGCTTCAGTTTTTTCCAATCTGTATTGACATCATAGCTTCCAGATAGAGAAACTTGGACGTCGATCACGTTTTTCAGCTTTTTTTCAAGCTCTGCCTTGATCTCATCTGAGGCTTCTTTGCTTATGCTGGCTCTCGTCTTTTCCTGTCTGGCTTCTTTGATGCCATCGTTTGTGACAGCCGGGTGCAAGCCACCTTTTACGCTGAAAATGTACTCATCATTCCGCTCATCTGACACGCGAAAAAGGTATTCAGCGAACTTGAAATTATAGGAGCTTCCTTTCATATTTAAGGTTTCGCCGGCGTGGGCTTCCTGCAAGTATGCCGAAAGCTTTTGTTCAGCCAGCGCGCGGCTGACCGGATTTCCGTAAAAGGCGTTATACACATAACAGCCTGTCACGAGAACCAGCAACGAGAGACCTGTAATGATGGCTTTCTTTTTCAATTCAATCAACTCTTTCCAAATTCTCGCGTCCCGTCTATTATGAAACAGAATTCGGACATTAGGCAAGCTCTTTCTGCTTCGTCTCCGTTCCCAAAAAGAAGATGGCCGCGACGGCCGCAACAACGGCGACGCAGAAGATGAAAAAGATCATTGAAATCTCTGTTCCCCGGGCGACGAGATAGCCGACAAGAAGCGGACCCAGGATGCCGCCGATTCGGCCAAAGCCGGCTGCCATTCCTGCGCCGGTCCCCCTGATTGATGTCGGGTATTGTTCCGGCGTATAAGCGTAAAGCGCACCCCAGGCACCAAGGTTGAAAAACGATAAAAACATGCCTGACGCAAGCAGAAGCGCCAGCGACTCAGCCGATCCGAAGAAGTAGGCGCTGACAGCCGTCCCTAACAAGTAGACGGTAAGCACCATTTTTCGACCGGCTTTTTCAATCAGCCATGCCGCGGAGAAATAGCCGGGCAGCTGAGCCAGCGTCATGATCAAGACGTACTCAAAGCTTTTGATCATGCTGAATCCTTTCATCACCATGACGCTCGGCAGCCAAAGAAACATGCCGTAGTAGGAAAAGACGACGCAAAACCAGACGATCCACAGCATAGCCGTAGGCCGGGCATACTTGCGGGACCAGACGCTTTTCACATTTTCCATGACGGTCGGCTTCCTTTCCTGCGCAAGCTTCTCATATTTCGGTGAATCCGGCAGGGCAATCCGCAAATATAAGGCGTAAAAAGCCGGTATTGCAGTTATTAATAAAGCAATCTGCCAGCCGTAGGCCGGAATAATAAAATACGAAATGAGCGCCGCAGCCAGCCAGCCGAATGCCCAGAAACTTTCGAGCAGGACAACGATTCTTCCCCTCCGCTCAGGCGCAACCGTTTCGGATACAAGCGTAGATGCAACTGGAAGCTCTCCCCCGAGTCCCATACCGACGAAAAAGCGCAGGATCAAAAATGCCCACAATGTCGTCGTCAAAGCGGACAACCCGCTGCCGATCGAGAAAAACAGCAGCGTAATCATAAAAACGTATTTTCTTCCGACACGGTCAGCCAAAAGGCCAAAGACAAATGCCCCGACAGCCATGCCGATTGAGTTGACGCTGCCGATCCAGCTCATTTCCTGCGGCGTCAACTTCCATTCCGCGTGCAAAGCGGCGATGATAAACGATAATATGCCAACGTCCATGGCATCAAAAAGCCAGCCGAGGCCGGCGATGCCAAGCAGTCTGCGCTCTGAAACAGGACGGTTCTTCTTCATACTCACAACTCCTCTTTACTCTCTTAGCAGTTTACATGAGTATTAGTTTACACCTGTCTTTACACTTTTGTCACGAAGAAAATGAGACGCCGTCTTTTTCAGTTTAATGTATATGATGCTGGGGAAGCTTCTCTTTATGGTGCTTCCACTTTGGCAAAAACCCGTTTTCCTTCTGTTTTTCATAGCGCTTTTCAATATGAGACTTGATTTCTTTTCCCCTTTCCTGATCAAGTATTCCGTACTCCACATACTTATTGATCAGCTGTTTTTTCTTTTCCATAATGTCCTTTTGCAAAGAAGCCAGTTCATTTTTTTGCTTGTCCGTCAACTCTTGATAAACGCGTGTTTCTCCGTAGGCAGAAGACATGAGAGCCGTACATGACAGCGGAATGACGAGAAACAGGCAAACGCACAGTTTGCGCATGATGCAACATCCTTTCTGATCTATGATTCACTCTATTTTTTTCTGTTTTGCGGTGTTTATGCATAAAAAAAGCCGCTAGTAAAAAGCGGCTTTCTGTTATGGCTGCAGCGACTTTTTCTGCGCCGTATATTCATCAATGCGCGCCAATGCATCTTTCATGTCCATGCAGTTGCTGAAGCTTTCAGCAATTTTTTGAATACCTTCCTGATATTTTTCGTCAGTGAATACTTGTTCTGCTGCATCTCTTAATCTTTCAGCATTGACCTCTTCTGCAAACAGCGGATATCCCGCATTCAGCTCTTTCAGGCGCTGGGCGATCATCGGCTGATCTTTATCATGCGGGAGCACGACCATCGGGACACGGTAATGAATGCCTTCATTGACGCTGTTCATGCCGCCGTGTGTGATGAACACATCGGCTTCTTTAAGCACTTCTAATTGCGGCACATACGGTGCAATGATAAAATGCTCCGGTACTTCTCTTAAATCCGCGCAGTCCGACTTTTCACCGGCAGCGATGACAACCTTGCCGTCGAAATCACGGAAAGCATCGATGCACATATTGAAAAAGTCAGCAGTTTTACCAAGTACAGTTCCCATTGAAATATAAATGACTTTCTCCTTCTTTAACGATTCTATCGGAAAATCGGTCTTGTCCAAGCGCTTCGGAAAACGCGGGCCGATAAACAGCACATCATCCCCGAAACGGCCGCTGTCAGGCTGAAAATACCGGCTTGTATAGACAACGGTCAGCTCCGCCTGATTGCTCATAAACTGTCCTGTATGCCGCGGTGAGACGCCGTACTTTTCTTTCAGTTCCGCAAGCAGGTCTTCGCATTCTTTGTCCAAGTGCAGCTCCGCACCTGAATCCGGATGCAACGGCAGAATCTTCATATGTTCTTGTCCGAAAAGAAATGAAGCCGATGAAGCGATTCCCGGAATGTTCAAATAATCCCTGACCAATTCACCCGCCCCGAATGTGTCATAATACACAGCATCGAACGAAATGCTTTTGGACAGCTCTTTTACAATGTCTAGAATATACAGCGAGGTTTTGAGATGAATTTTTAAAAATTCAAGAAGGCCGGACGGTGAATTCGGATCAATATGCGCGTTTCTCACCAGATCTTTGTATAAATGGACGGTAGCCCCGACGCCCTCCAGCCTGTCTTTATACTTTTCTGTTGAAAGATAGTGCACATTGTCACCTCTGTCAGCAAATGCTTTGGTGATCCCTAATGTAGGATTGACATGCCCTTCCGCCGGAAAATTGACGATTAAAATGTTTTTCATAATTAAAACTCCTTTTTATCCTTTTTGAAACGGGTTGACATCAATTGAGCGCCTGATTAGACTGATGTTAGTTACTACTAACTATCATAAAATGGGGGTAAACACCTTTGCAAGAGACGAACGAACGGATCATATCTGCTGCTTTAGACTTAATGCAAAAATACGGATTCAAGTCGGTGACGATAAAGGATATCGCGCTTCATTCAGGCGTCAGCGAGATGACGGTCTATCGGCACTTCAAAACAAAGCTCGGACTTTTGGAAGCGGCCGTTCAACAATTTTCTTATATCCCAGCCTTTCAGCGCGTATTTGAAAACGATATCACTTGGAACCTGGAAAAAGATTTAACATTGATTGCAGAATCTTATTTGCTCCATATGGAAAAAAACAAACCGCTCTACCTTATCGCTGTTCAAGACGGCGGAAGAATGACTGATCTTTTCGGTTCTCTGTTAAAGCATATGGAAGAGCTCCTTCATTATTTAACAGACTACTTTCAGACGATGCAGGACAAAAGCCTGATGAAAAGGGGAGACGCAGATTCACAGGCCTTCGCTTTTCTGTCATCTTTATACGGATACTTTTCTTCCGGCGCATTGGCTGACGGCCGGTTTCAAAAAACCGCTAAAGACACTTATATTAAACAGCTCACCGCCGCTTTCTGCGGCGGCTTGCAAGTATGATATCACCCTTCAAACTGAAGGATGGACCGTTAATCATTTAGCTCGTCAACATCCTTCAGCTCGATATCCTTATTTTTTTCAAAGGAGGTACTGTATTTGACATAGCCGATCTCCCCGTCTTTGATATCTTCCCCCTCAAAAATGTTGGCATTCATCGTCACGCTTTCGTAGTCATACCCTTCTTCATTCAACAGGCGCTGAATCTTTTGCGCCGTTTTGTATACGTCTTGTCGGTCAGCATTTGCGGCATCAAGTAAAATATGAATCTCCATCGGCCTGTCTAAGCGGAGGCTTTTCTCCCATTTTGCGTCATTTTTCAGCTTTCCTTTTAATACCTCCACATGCGCGTCAACGTCTTTCAGATGATTTATGCTTTTCGATAAAAACGTTTTGATTTCTTTTCCTGCTTCTTCTCCAAGCCGCTCCATCAGCGGTTCGTTGAGGTTCTCTTCATAGATCCCGTCCGTGTTCACTTCAGGTTGAACAAACCCTCTTAAAGAAAACAGATAGGGATCTTTGCGCTTTTGATCACCGGTGTCAGTGACTTCAAATACATATTCGGCGAACTTGAAATTATAGATAGCGCTGTCGATCCGCAAATCTTTTTCAGGATAGCGGTCAGTCAAATAATGCTCAAGCTTCGTTTGAGACAGCCTCTTGCTTACGGGATTTCCGTTGAAGGCGTTGTATGCGGCAAGCACAAATGAAACGAGCAGCACAATCAACACGCTATACAAGATTTTCTTTTTCATCATATCAACTACTTTCTTTCAGCTTTAAGGACAGCCAGCCGATCATCATTCCGGCCGCGGCGAAAAAACAGTGAATAACAGCGAGCATAAAAGCGCCAAAGACGGCATACAGCAAGTGCTCCACAAACCCTGTACCGTCGGCTGCATCCCATCCGGCCAGAATATCCCCCATCCCCCAAATGAAAATCGGCGCAAAGGAGAGGAGAATCACGAGTTTTATATCCCGGTAAAACAGGTACACCGCAAGCCCAAGCACGGCGTACCACAGAATAAAGCCGAAGCTCTCATTTAGCAGCGATGTGCGAATTGCGAGAAAAAATGAAATCGCCATAAACATCAGCTGGTACAAGGAAAGCTTCCGATTGATTCTTTTAAACATTTGACTTTCATGAACAGACGATGCGATCTGTTCTTTCGGAAGCTCGGCCTCCGACATCTTCAAAATCTTTTGAAGCTCCTCATCGTTTTCGGCCGCTTCCTCAATCCATTCAGCCGTCTCTTTGCTTAACAGCCCCTCGTGGTATAAAGGAAGCAAATCTTTGAATATACTGCGTTCCTTATCCTTCATCATATCCCTCCATTTCTTGCTGAAGCTTGATCTTCGCCCTGCTGGCATAGTTTTCGGTTTTGCCTGTGAGCATGCTGATTTCTTTAAATGATAATTCTCCGTAGATGCGGAGGGTGACAATTTCCTGTGAAGTCTCATCAAGCCGGTTGATTTCCTCGAGAAGCCGCCGCTCTTTCTCGGTTTTCAGGAGGTGTTCTTCCGGAGATAAGCAATCAGCTTCCTCGTGCTGAATGATTGTGTTTGCCCCGGCTTTCGACGCTCCTGAACGAAAGTGTTTTTTCAACACGTTTTTCGCAATCGCAACCGCTGTCTCTTTATGGAATGTCTTGACGTAGAAAAAGGCATAAATGGAAGGCTGAATATTCTTGTAGACTTCCTCAAGTTTCATAAAGCCCCTCCCCGGCTGGGCATGCCGCTATTTTTCCATTCACTTATTAGTACCGCTGAACTTCTTTTTGTTACAAAAAATCACATAAAAAAAAGAGACAAAAATGAATATTTCATTTTGCCTCTGGATATCCCAATCGCCAAACAAATCTCTTCCAGTCTCTCGGATGATGCCCTGTCCTTATTTGGACGGGCCCGCCAGCGATTTAAAAAAACTCACTTTCTTCTTCAGCTGTTTTCACGTTCACTAAGTTCCCGGTCTTCATCAACAGCCCGCTTCAGCGCCTGCAGCATGTAGCCGATTCCCCGATATCCCGCCAGCGGGTATGTGATCTGCTGTCCGCTGCCAAACACGTTCCTTAGTACAGGCCTGTATTTTTTTCCGCCGAGCATGACGATTTCATCATAATCCATCAGGTTTTTCCGTTCACCTTGGGCCTTCAGCTCGTCATCCGGCATAATCTCCGGGTGGCGCATACCGAATGTGACGTCATAGTTTTCAGGAACGATATCTTCAGGTTTTAAAAAACCGTGTTTTGCTGAAAGAATCACCCAATCCAAAAAAAATGTCTGGGCATATGCACGGCACGCCCGGTGAAACGGGCTCAGATAGACATCCTTTGCCGCGGACGGGCCGATGCCCGGATCGACATCCCAGATTTTCTTCGCCCCGCACGGGATGATGCAGAGTCTTTTCATCATGTATCCCCCTTTTGGTTCCGCTAAAAAACGCCTTTAAAAAGGCGTTTTATTTCAGCTTCAACGATACGACCGATTCGACGTGCGCCGTCTGCGGAAACATATCGACAGGCTGAATGTATTCGACATGGTAATCCTTCGCCAAGTATTGCAAATCTTTCGCAAGTGTTGACGGATTGCATGAGACATAAACGAACCGCTTCGGCTTAACCTGCCTGATCGTATCAAGGAAGGTGCGATCACAGCCTGTTCTTGGCGGATCGACGATGACGACGTCCGACCTGAAGCCTTCTTTTGTCCATTTCGGCAGCCAGTGCTCGGCCGTTCCTGTGACATAGCGCGCATTTTCGATTCCGTGCTTTTTAGCGTTTTGGTTGGCGTCATCGATCGATTCTTTGATGACGTCCATGCCGCGGATTTCTTTTGCACCGTCGGCGATCCACATTCCGATCGTGCCGACGCCGCAATAGGCGTCGACGACTTTTTCGCGCCCGGTCAGTTTTGCCGCTTTTTTCACTTCGTCATACAGCTTGACCGTCTGAATCGGATTGAGCTGAAAAAAAGCGCGGGCACTCAGCTCAAAAGAAACCTCGCCGAGAAATTCCTGAATGACCATATTGCCGGCTAAGAGCCTTGTATCATCGCCAAAGACAACCGATGTCTTGGCTTTGTTGACGTTTTGAATCACGGATGTCACTTCAGGCAGACGCTTCTTGATTTCCTCAGCAATGAGCTCCTTGCGCGGCAAGTCTTCTTTTGACGTGACAAGGACAACCTGCACTTCCCCCGTCTCAAAGCCGACCCTCGTCACGATCGTGCGGACGTCTCCCGTGCGCTTCCGTTCGTTGTAGACGGAAATGCCGAAGTCTTCAAGAATCTGCTTGACGGTTTGCGTCGTTTTGTTCGTCGCCGGATGCTGAACGATGCATTCCGTAATCGGGACAAGCCGGTGTGAGTCAAGGCCGTACAGCCCGGCTACCATCTTTCCGTTTTTCGAAAGCCCAAGTTGAAACTGGCTTTTATTCCGGTAGTGCCACGGGTTGTCCATGCCGATCGTCGGCCTGATGTCCATTTTGCCGATGTCAAAACGGGTGTGCCGTTCGAGCGATTGAATGACGATGTCCCGTTTTCCTTTCAGCTGCTCTTCATAAGCCAGATGCTGAAGCTGACAGCCCCCGCACTGCTCATAGATGATGCAGGGCGGCTTGACGCGGTGCTCTGAACGTTTGCGCACCTTTTTGACCCGCCCTTCGGAAAATTTCGGATGAACCTTTGTCGCCTCGACGACGACTTCTTCACCCGGCAGTGCGCCGGGGACGAAGACGACTTTTTTCTTGAAGTAGCCGACGCCTTCGCCATTGATGCCGAGGCGCTTGATCGTCAGCGGAAATTGCTGTCCGACTTTTAATTCTGCTGATGATCCTTTTTTGTCACGTTTCACTGATGTTCTCTCCATTTCTACTCAATGCTCCTCCATAAATACAAGGAAGCATAGCTTAAATAAGGGTGCCATTCTTTGCTCATTTCAAGCATTTGTTCTTTTGTCGGTTTATCGTTTAAGCCAAAATGGCGTTTGATGGCATTTTGGATGCCGATATCGGCGGCCGGAAACAGATTGGGACGGCCGAGTCCGAACAGCAGAACATTTTGGACGGTCCACGGGCCGATGCCTCTGATTTTCACCAGCTTTTCCATAATGTCTTCATCTGATAATTGATCAAGCTCATCAAGATTTAAACGGCCGTCTGCGATCATCCTCGATGTATCGATGACATATTCGGCTTTCCGCATGCTGAATTGAAGTTCGCGCAGGTCGTTGTAGTCAAGCTGTGCAATCGTTTCGGGAAGCGGATAAAACCAGACCCCGTCCTTTTGCTCTCCAAAAGTGTGAACGAACCGTTCCGTGAGCGTATAAGCAAAAGACAGATTCAGCTGCTGGTGGATCAAGCATTTCATCAGGCAATGATACAGATGAAAATCGAGCACCAGCGGCGTTCCGGCATGCTCTTCAAAAATCGTTGATAAGCTTGATTGTGAAAAGTGATCCAGCACAGGCTGAAGACTTTCCTCCCATCTGAAGATCCGTTTCACTTCTTTCATCATGTCGTCTCGATCGTCTGTACCGCTGACGGCAAACGCCGGGGCTTCGGCAGTTCCCGTCGCCTGCACAGCGACAATCCGAGGCTGTTTGTTTTGATTGCGGAGCGGCAGCTTAACCTCCCTTTTGTCGAGGTTGATCGCATTGAGCGGATCAAGCGAAAGCCTGTCCAACACGCGGTCAAAATGATACGGCGGTGATACGCTTACAGTTTCCTTCCACATCGCTTCCCATCCCTTTTTCTTCTTTGTCCACAGTATACCATGTTTCAAATTCTCTTAAAAAAGAACAACATTTTATTTTTCACCGAATGAATTACAGCGCACCGCAGCATCCTATGGAAGCGGAGGGGGTCCGATGATTAAACATTTTGCGATGACAAAGGACGGACGGCTTTTATCCGACAACAAAGCAGAAAGGCTGACAGATCAAGATATTGAGTGGTTCTGGACCGATTTCGATCAGCCTTCGGATGAAGAAGTCTCCTTACTCAAAAGCCATTTTCACTTTCACCCTTTATCTGTTGAGGACTGCGTTCATCATTTGCAGCGTCCCAAGCTTGATCAATACGAAGAATATCTTTTTTTCGTCATACACACATTAAATCAAAAGACTTTGGGGTCTGAAGAAGTTGACCTATTCGTTGGAAAAGATTTCATCGTTACATTTCACCTTCATCGTTCAGACGGCATTGAAAAAGTAAGAAGACAGCTTTCGGAAAACAGCGAGTTGTGGAAAAACGGACCGGGCCACATCGCCTATATGGTCATGGATCAGCTTGTGGACGAGTATTTTCCGATTCTTTACAAAATAGAAGACCGCCTCAATGAAATTGCCGAAAGCGACAGCAGGAAAACGTATGGAACGCTGATGAACGAGGTATTTGATATCCGGAGCGACCTTCTAAAGCTGAGGAAAACAATCATTCCGATGCGGGATTTGCTTTACCGGATTTTAAACATTGAAATGTCAAAAGAAAACCGCGAACGAAAAGCGTATTACAGCGACATTTACGACCACCTCTTGAAGCTGACCGAAATCGTCGAAAACAACCGAGACATGACCGCCGATTTGAGGGACAGCTACCAGACGCTCAACTCCAACCGGATGAACGCCATTATGATGACGCTGACGATCGTCTCAACGATTTTTATTCCGCTCACCTTCATTGCCGGAGTGTACGGCATGAACTTTGACAACATGCCTGAACTGCATTGGCGCTACGGCTATTTTTTCATCCTCGGAATAATGGCAGCCGTTGTCGCCGGCATGATCTGCTGGTTCCGGCATAAAGGATGGTTTGACATTTTCAAGTAAAACCGGAAACTTTTTTCCTCTCTGTTCGACTATTTCTACAACCGAGGAGGGAAAGAAATGAAGGTACATACAGGACTTGTCGGCATCATCCTGATCGTACTCGGCCTGTTGATCAGCGCCGATAATCACCAAAGCGTGTCTGTTGCAGACGCACTTTCGGGCTTTTTAAAACTGCCTGTCAGGAATTTAATGGTCCTGATCTGCGTGTTGATGATCATCGCCGGCTTCATTATGGCGTGGCGCCATTATTATGGAGTACCGTGGATCCGCTTTAAGCTGTTTTTGTTTATCATCGGCATTTCAGTATTTTACCCGATGGTCACAGAACAGCTGATGCTCTTTCAAAAATGGAATGCACAAGGCGATGATGCCGTGGAATATATGATAAGGGGAAGCTCGTGCAGCTATCAGGGCGATATGGAGGAAGGGAACATGGACTGTGAGGTGAAAGTGAACAACTACGGGAAAAATACCGAACGCATCCAGCTCACCCCTGATATGGTAAATGAATTTGACTTTCAGCCGGAAGAGCTTGAACTGTCTCCGCATTCACAGGAAACGTACAGCGTCACCTTTACGGCCCCGGGTAATGAGGATGCATTTGCATCCGGAATTGAAGAAGAACCGAAGTTGAAGATTGAAGTGGTGAAATGATCAGCATTCACTCGAGTTTTTTGGAAACAGCTATAAGGACAAAATAATTTTTGAAAAAATCACATGACAGGGTAAGTTTAGAATAAAAGGTATAATTTTACTACTCGTTTATTACACAAAAAAACGAACTGACAACAAGCTATATTCAAACAGCCGATTCACAAACTAATATACAAACTTCAAAGAAAAAAGCCGCTCCTTCACGGAAACGGCTTTTCGTCTATTAATCGTGATAAGATTCTGCAATCGCGTTGGCTGCGACGATCGCATTGTAGACGTCGTCAGAGGTGACTGGGAACGGCATGTTGCCCATTGTGTCGCCTTCTGCGCAAGCGCTTTGAGCGACTTGGCGCCATTCTTCTTCGATAAATTCGTCGACTCCGAGGTCTTTTAATGTCAACGGAAGACCGACGCCTTTGATAAAGTCAATCACGGTCTCCAGCTCTTCGGCCGGCGCGTTTTCAAGAACGAGCTGAGCCAAAAGGCCGAACGTAACTTTATCGCCGTGCTGAGCTCTGTGCAGAGAAGGAACGGCTGTCATTCCGTTGTGGATCGCATGTGCGGCGGCAAGACCGCCTGATTCGGCGCCGACGCCGCTTAAATAAATGGTCGCTTCGATTGTATCTTCGACGGCGCGTGTGGAAACGCCATGCTTGATCGCCTGCATCGCTTTTACGCCGTTTTCCAATAGCGTATCATAGCACAGACGGGCAAGTCCCAATCCAGTTGTTGAAGGCTTCATCAGCACGAGGTTATCGCCGTTTGCTTTAAAGCAGGCGCGCGCTTCAAAATACGTCGCCAAGGCGTCTCCGATACCGGCTGCGAAAAAGCGCGGCGGCGCGGATGCTAAAATGTCAGAGTCCGCGAGCACAACATCGGGGTTCGTCGGCAAAAACAGATAGCGGTCAAACGATCCGTCGTGTTTATAAATGACGGCAAGGGCCGTACATGGAGCATCTGTGGAAGCAATTGTCGGGAAAATCACAACCGGCAGCTTCTCGTAATAAGCGGTGGCTTTTGCGGTATCAAGCGTTTTTCCGCCTCCGATCCCAACGATGATATTAGCGCCTGCATTGCGTGCAAGCTCCCGGTTGCGATCGATTTCTTCCTGTGTGCATTCGTAATTGAATTTTTCAAAAACGGATTGATTGCCGGCTTTCTGAATCGAATTCCCCGCTTCTTTTTGAGCGCGTTCCAAAATGAATTCATCGCAAATGATATATGCGTGATCGCCAAAATCTTCAATGTAGTCGTTCAAGTTCTCCAGCAGTCGTTTTCCTGTAATAAATTTTTTAGGTGATGTGACTGATTTTACTGATTTTGACATGGTAATTCCCCCTTCACTATCAATGATATACCTATTTTCTTTTTAAATCTAGTAATATATGTATATAAAATGGATTTTTATTCTATGGAATTGACTAGAGGAAATAAAAGAGCCTGAAGCATCAATTTTTTCGTCCAAAGCAAAAACCCCGGCACAGCGACCGGGGGATTGTCTTTCATAGGGTCTTTAGCATCATAGATTTTTCAAACATCAGATCATCAAGGCTTTTAAATGTATATCCTTCTTTTTTCAAGTCGGTAATCGCCTGATCAAGCGCTTCGGCATTGTCTTTCGAGACGGTGTGAAGCAGATAGATGGCGCCGGGATGGGCCTGTTTCATCATATTGTCGTACGCATAGCGCCACCCTTTTTGGGCATTGATTTTCCAATCGACAAAAGCAACAGACCAGAATACCGTTTGATAACCGAGCTTTTTCGTTTCTTCAAGCACCCGCTCGCTGAAAACGCCCCGAGGCGGTCTCAGGTAGAGGTTGTTTTTTTCGCCTGTGATTTTGTAAACCTCTTCATCGACCGATTCCAATTCCTCTTGAATCACGCGGCTTGTTTTCGTCGTGAGATCCGGATGGTGATATGAATGATTCCCGATGATATGCCCCTCCTCGGCCATTCGCTTGATCAACTCCGGCTGATCTTTGACAAAATGGCCCGTCACAAAAAAAGCCGCTTTAACGTTTTGTTTTTTCAGAACATCGAGCACCTGAGGGGTGTAGCCGTTTTCATAGCCGTTATCAAAGGTCAGATAGATCGTTTTTTCCTTTGTGTTGCCTAAATAAAAGGCGTCGTACTGCTGTAAAAGGGTGTTCAGCTCTTGTCCCGCATCTGCCGGCTGATGGTTTTTGCTTTTTGAAAATCCCCAATGGATCGCCTTGTTGGAAATCGCTTCAGCATTGCCGCTGAAGGCCAGCGTCAGCAGGAACCCGCAGCATATGGCACAGATTCGTTTCATCATCTTCTCGCTCCCAGTTTTATTTTTTCTTATTGTGCAGAAGGGCAAAGCTTTTCATACCAAGCAACACTTGGAAAACAAAAAAACCGCGCAGAGAATGCGCGGTTTTATTTCCAGTCTTTTTTAAAGCGCTCGTATTTGGCTTCCAAATCGTCGAGCATGCTGATCAGTCTGTCAATATCTTCAAGGTCGGTCGATTCGGGGTCTAAAGAATCGATGACTGACATAAACATATCCAATCTGTTTTTTAAATAATTGACTTGCTGTTCTTTGTCATGTACTGCGTTACCCATGATTCTCCTCCTTTTGTTCCTTTATCGTAGCCTATAAACGGCCTTTTTTCAATCATCCATGACTTGCACGCCTCAAGGATCAGGTCTAAAATGAATAGTTGGGCTATATTAGTATGTCCTATCATAAAAGGAGTTAGATATGTCATGACAGAAAAAACGCAGGTTCGTCCGATCACCCCGGAATATGATCCGTGGGAAGCCTACATGGACGTTGACCAATATGGAGATATACAGCTGACGAACGTTGAATTTACGACGACGACTCTTTGCAATATGCGCTGCGAGCACTGCGCCGTCGGGTATACGCTCCAGACGAAGGACCCGGACGCGCTGCCCGTCAGCCTTCTGTTGAAACGGCTTGATGAGATTCCCCGCCTTCGTTCTTTAAGCATTACGGGCGGCGAGCCGATGCTTTCATTAAAATCCGTAAAGGAATATGTCGTTCCTTTATTAAAATACGCTCATGAACGCGGCGTGCGGACGCAGATCAATTCAAACTTGACGCTCGATATCGGCCGCTACGAGCTGATCATCCCTTACCTGGATGTGCTTCATATTTCCCACAACTGGGGAACAGTCGAAGACTTTGCAGAAATCGGCTTCGCCATGATGGATAAAAAGCCGACGTTTGCCCAGCGGGCGCGCTATTTTGAAAAAATGATCGAAAACAGCCGGACGCTGGTTGATGAAGGGGTTATGGTATCCGCCGAGACGATGCTCAACAAACGGACGCTCCCTCACATCGAGCATATTCACCGGCAAATTGTCGAAGACATGAAATGCCAGCGCCATGAGGTCCATCCGATGTATCCGAGCGACTTTGCAAGCGCACTTGAATCTTTAAGCTTACAAGACATGAGGAAAGCAATTCACCGCCTTCTTGACATTCGCGACGAAAACACGTGGATGCTGTTCGGCACCCTGCCGTTTTATGCGTGCAGCTCTGATCCTGAAGATCACGCTCTCTTACAGCGGCTGCGCGAAGCGAAAAATGTCACCGTCAGAAACGACCCTGACGGCAGATCGCGCCTGAACGTCAATATTTTTGACGGCAATATCATCGTGACCGATTTCGGAGACACTCCGCCGCTTGGCAACATTCAAAAAGACAGCCTGCCAAGCGCCTATGCGAAGTGGAGAAAAACAGAGCTTGCCAAGGAGCTCAACTGCCACTGCCCGCACGTCCGATGCCTCGGGCCGAATGTGCTCGTCAAAAACAGCTATTATCAAGATGTTGATTTTACTTCCAGAACAGCAAGAGTGTGAAAAAAGCAAGCCTGCAAAAGGCTTGCTTTTTATTTCGGCTGATGGCTGAGCTGAAAGCCGAATGTGAGGTGATCCTGTACAGGAATCCAGGCGCCGATTCCTTGTGAGGTGATGTTTTTTACGACAAGCTTTCTTTTGTTGTCTTTTAATACGATGTACACTTCGCCGTAGGTGACTTTTCCTTTTTCATTGACGGCAGGTGCATAAGCGTGTAAATTTCCCAGTTTTTTCGGCTGCACTTTATAAATCTGATCGCGTTTTGTACCGGAGCCGACCACTGTTTCAAAGGCGAGCGGCAGCTTTGTTTTTTCCATGGCTTTAAGCATCATCATGTTTTTGACATCTTCCGCTTTCGGGACTTTCGCTGTTAAGCCGCCTTTGATTTTGCTCGTCTGTTCCTGGGAATACGTGAGTTCGGCAGGTGCTTTCCCGCCCCGGTTGTCAAAGCGGTTTGTGTTGATTTTGCGGTATTCCCAGTTCGCAACGGTTTCATTCGAGGTATACCCGAGCGCCCATCTGCCCAAATAAATCGTCGCCCGATAGCCGATTGCCAGCGGTGTGCCGGAAATGCTTGACTCATTCAGCATTTTGATCAGATGCGGATTCTCAATCGCGATATCGGTTGTTTTCAGCAGCTCTTCGGCTAGTTCGCTCGGCTGCAGTCTCGGCTGATCTTGAGAGGCGTTAGGGTATGTGTTCTCTTTGGAAATATTCGTGACAGAGTTTGGAATCTTGATCGGCTTAGCTGCATCAGCTTCCTGTACAGCGAAAAAACTAAAGGATAAAAACGCGGTCAGCGTAAAACACAAAAGCTTTTTCATACTATCACTCTTTCTGTTTCTTTTCCCTTATTGTTTTCCGGATGCACTCTGTTTATCCCAATTTTTTTAAAGAAGGAAAAAACCGATTCCCATGATGATATAAGCGGCCAGCAATGTCGCGCCTTCAAACCAGTTCGTGTCCCCGTCGTTGGAAATGACGATCATCAAAAGGACGGCGGACGCCATGGCAACCAGCTCCGGCAAGGTAAAGACGAGCGGCATGCTCGTTGGAAAAAACAAAGAGCTGATCACAAGGACGGGTGCGACAAACATCGCGATCTGAAGCGTTGATCCGATCGCAATTTCAACTGCGACATCCATTTTGTCCTTATAGGCCATAATGACGGCGGAAGCATGCTCTGCCGCGTTTCCGACGATCGCGACAATGATGACCCCGATGAAAAGCTCCGACCAGCCGAATTGTTCGGCCACCGTATCAAACGTATGGACGAGGTGCTCGGAAATGTAGGCAACGGCAGCGGTTGCCAAAAATAAAATCAATGTTGCCCTCTTTCCCGACCATTCCGGCTCTTCATGCGATTCTTCCCGCTCATTTTGATTCGTCTGGTAAACCCCTCGATGGCTGACAAGCTTGAAATAAAGCGCAGCCAGGTAAAGCAAAATCATGATGATGCTGATGCCGACGCTCATCGACAGCTTCCTCGGCTCTGTCATTTCGGCTGAAAATACTTCAGGGATGACGAAAGCGACAATCACTGCGAACATGAGCAGACCTGAATTGTGTCTCGCATCATACACGTTGAATTCCTGGCGCTTATATTTCAGGCCCCCGATGAAAAACGACAGCCCGGCGACCAGGAGAAGGTTGCCGAGGACAGAGCCTGTCAGCGATGCGAGCACAATGCCGATCAGTCCTTCCCGCAACGCGAAAATCGAAATGATCAGCTCAACGGCGTTTCCGAACGTCGCATTTAAAAGGCCCCCGATCCTCGGCCCCGCAATGATCGCAAGACTTTCGGTGGCTCTTCCCATATAGCTTGCAAGCGCGATGATCGTCAGGCAGTATATGATGAACAATAAAACCTGCGGCCAATGCAGAAGGCTCCCTGCGACAGAAAGGGGAACACCTGCAGCCATCATCCAAAAGAAAAAACGGCCCATTTTTCATTCCTCTTTTCTTTTTTGGTGTAGGTTATTTTTGTGCGAACTTTTCAGTTTATATACGGCATACTGATCTATTCCGCAGTGGCACAGGTTTTTAAACATTTCGAATCTCAAATGTTTCGATGATGCCGATGCTGTTTTCAACAGACCTCACCATGGCACAGTTTTTCAGCGCTATTTTGAGCGCCTTTTTGATTTGTTCTGGATCAAGATTTTCTCCCTTCAATATGAAGTGAAGATGGATGCTTTTGATGCGGCCCGCCTCTTCGGAAATGCGTTCTTCTTTTGTCTTGATGGTCATATCTTTCAGCTGTATCCTTTTCTTTTCCACTATTTTATGAAGAACGGTTCCACTGCATGCCGCAATCGAGGCGGCCAGCAATTGATAAGGCCTGAATCCCGCTTCTTCATTGCCTGATATTTTAAGCTTTCCATATTCCAGATCAGCCTCAAAGCCGTTCTGATTCCACACGATTTCCATGATTCACACCTCTTCTGACAGAAAAAGAAAAATCGCCTTGCCTAAAAACTTCTGAAAGTTGTACGATCAAAGAAGGATTACGGATAAGGAGAATCGGCCGATGACTAGATTTCACTTTTTCATTCTCGTTTTGATTGTCAGTATATCAGGTTTTTCGCAAGGGATGCTCCTTCCGGTCATCTCTGTTATTTTCGAACAGGAAGGCCATTCGGCTGCACTGAACGGGCTTCATGCGACAGGCCTCTACATCGGCGTTCTGATCGCTTCGCCGTTCATGGAAGCGCCGCTTCGCAGGCTCGGTTTTAAACCGCTGATCGTCATCGGCGGGGTAATGGTCTGCGCGAGTTTGTTCGCCTTTGTTTTTATTCAGTCGTTTATCGTGTGGTTCTTTTTGCGGCTCTTGATCGGTATCGGGGATCATATGCTGCACTTTTCAACGCAAACTTGGGTGACCACACTATCGTCTGAAAAAAAACGCGGCCGCAATATCTCTTTGTACGGCCTTTCATTTGGTTTAGGATTTGCAGCCGGGCCTTTTTTAACGCCGCTTGTCAACATCGCCCCGTCATTGCCGTTTATCGTCTCAGGTGCGTTCAGCCTGCTGGCGTGGCTGTTTATTTTTTGCCTTCAAAACGATTTTCCTGAGCAAAGCGGCTCTGAAAGCCGCGGCGATAACAGCTTGAAGCGCTTCGTTCAGGCCTTTCTTCTTGGGTGGGTCGCGTTTTTGCCGACGTTCGGCTACGGCTTTTTGGAAACCGCCCTGAACGGCAATTTTCCTGTCTATGCGCTCCGGTCGGGCATTTCCGTCGAAGGCGTATCGATCATTCTTCCGGCATTTGCGATCGGGAGCATCGTCTTTCAGTATCCGCTCGGCGTGTTGAGCGACAAGTACGGAAGGCGAAATGTACTGCTTATCATATTGGCTGTCGGGGCAGGCTGCTTCTTTGCGGCAGGCTTTTCCGATTCCGTTCCCCTGCTTGCGGCATGTTTTTTCATAGCCGGAATGGCTGTGGGATCAACTTTTTCACTCGGCATCAGCTTTATGGCCGACCTGCTTCCAAAACGCCTTCTCCCGGCCGGAAACTTGATGTGCGGAATTACTTTCAGCTTCGGAAGCATTTTCGGCCCGGTTGCCGGCGGCTGGTATATGCAGACATTTCATAACAGCAATCTGTTTTATTTGATTACAATCGTGATGGTGTTGATCTGGATCGGGGTGCTCTTTGGCAAAACGAAGGAAAAAGGCGCTCTCGAACAATCTGAGGCGGCGCCAATGTAAAAAAGGCCGGCTGCTTACAATAGGCAGCCGGCCTTTTCGAAAACGTCAGACAGTTTTAATGATATCCGTTTTGTCCGTTGGCGCTTCCGCTCGTTTTGTTTTTCGGACTTTGCTTTGAATTTTGTTTATTATGGCTTCCGCCTTTTTTCGTGTGTTTTGCCATGATGATCCCTCCGCTTTTGAACTCATGAAACGTTCATATATAGATTGCTCAATTCCGCGGATTTTCTTCAGGAATGATTTTACGTTTATGTAAAAGGGCATTGATTTCCCCTCCAAGAATAATCATCATTCCGCTTAAATAAAACCAGATCATCAGGACGATGATGCCGCCGAGGCTTCCGTATGTCGCGCTGTAGTTTGCAAATTCGCTGACATAGTATGAGAATAGGACGCTGACGAGGATCCAGCCGGCGGTCGCTGCAACAGCTCCCGGCAGCACGAATTTAAATGACAGCCGTTTATTCGGGGCAAAAAAGTATAAAGCCGTAAAGACGATCAGCAGCACAAGCGGGCTGATTCCCCAGCGGAGCGCTGACCATGCCGTCAGAAACATCTCCGGCGTACCGTCCAGATTGGCGATGAAATGGCCGATGGCCCTCCCGAATACGGGCAGAAGAAGCGCGATCAATATTGTGAAAACCATCGCGGCGGTCAGGAGAAGCGATGTCAGCCGTACCATGATGAAAGAGCGATTTTCCTCGACTTCATAAGCATGGTTAAAGGCCCTGACAATCGCGTTCAATCCGTTTGATGCAGACCAGAGCGCCGCGATGATCCCGAAAGAAAGCAGGCCTCTGTTTCCTGTATTGAGCGTCTCTTCAATGACGGACATCGTGTCTTCTGGGGCATACTGTTCGATCAGTCCGATGACATCGCCCGTTTTGACAGGCAGGTAGCCGATTAAGGTCAATAGGAAAATCATAAACGGAAACAGGGACAATAGAAAAAAGTAGGCAAGTTCCGCCGATTTGCTCGGTCCTTCATGAAGGAAAAAACGCCAGCCCAGTTCTTTCAAAAAACTCATTCTTTTTCCGGCTCCGTACGCCCTTTGGATTTGGCTGTGAAGTGATCCCTCGTTTCCTCGATCAGGCCGATCACTTTTGGCGTCGTCTCCTTCAGCTCTTTTACCTGTTGATTTAAGAAGTTCAAATCATCCGATATGGAAGCCGTCAGCTTTTTGGCTTCGTCCATTTTTTCTTTCACGCATTCGGTGAGCATGCCGGGATTTGCGCGGTAAAGGCGGACTTTGTTTTTGCACGCGGTAAGCTTTGCACCGCACGCTTCCCTAGTCGGTTTGTGCAGCAGTGACATAACCGCCCCGACCGAAGCGCCGAGGAGGATATTTCTGATGAAAACGCGGTCGTTTTTCATAAAAAATCTCTCCCTTCGTTTTTTATAAATTGTGTTCTTTTCGAATGTCCTTCAGCAATTCGCGGCACCCTTTTGCGACGAGTTCGTACACCTCTTCAAAGTTCCCGGTGTAGTATGGATCAGGAACATCTGCCGTCTCACAGTCCTCCACATAGTCGAGCAGCCTCCTGATGACGGCTTTGCTCCCGTAGCCGGCAAGGCTTCTCACATGGCCTGCGTTTTCGGCATCCATCGCGATGATATAATCGAACGCTTCCGGGTCTTTGTCGGTAATCTGCCTCGCGTAAAGGCCTTCGCAGCTTATCTTTTTGTCAGACAGCAGCGACCGTGTGCCTTCATGAGGCGGTTTGCCGACATGCCAGCTTCCTGTGCCAGCCGAATCGGCTTCGATCCGGTCCTCCAGTCCGCTTTTTTTGAGCATGTCGTTAAATACGGCTTCTGCCATCGGAGATCGGCAAATATTGCCGAGGCAGACAAATAACACTTTGATCATCAATCAGGAGCCTCCTCTATTCTTTCCCCACTTTTCAGAAAGAAAAAACACTTTTGCTTTTATACTAAAGATTTTTCTGTTTTTTTCAACTTTGGGAAGAAAAGATGACAATGCTATTGACAAATCTAACAAACTTTCAGAATATTCTAGTTAGACACAAAATTAAAGGGGGATATTTCGCCTATGGATTTTATTTCACATATTGTAGATACAATGAACGGTTTTTTATGGGGACCTCCGCTTTTGATCCTCATTGTTGGAACGGGTATTTATTTGACTTTCAGGCTGGCTTTTTTGCAGGTCAGACTTTTGCCTTACTCGTTAAAGCTTGCCTTTTCAAGACATCAGGATAAATCCTCCGAAGGCGATATTTCCCACTTTCAGGCACTGATGACTGCCCTTGCCGCTACGGTCGGTACAGGGAATATCGTCGGTGTCGCCTCAGCTGTCATTGCCGGCGGGCCGGGCGCCGTATTTTGGATGTGGCTCGCCGCCTTCTTCGGAATGGCGACGAAATATGCCGAAGCTGTGCTTGCCGTCAAATTCCGCGTGAAAGACAAAAACGGCGAAATGTCAGGCGGTCCGATGTATTATTTGGAACACGGCCTCAAGCAAAAGTGGCTTGGTGTGTTATTTGCCATATTCGGGGCGCTTGCCGCTTTCGGAATAGGCAATATGGTTCAGTCAAATTCTGTATCCGGAGTCATGAGTTCCACATTTTCCGTGCCTGCCTGGGTAACCGGCATCATTGTCACGTTTTTTACCGCCCTTGTCATTCTCGGGGGAATTAAAAGCATCGGCAGAGTCACCTCGCTGTTCGTGCCGATCATGGCTTTATTTTATGTCATCGCCGGATTGATCATTCTTGTCACAAACTTTGAACTTGTCCCCGGCGCGGTCGGTTTAATTTTCTCTGACGCGTTTACCGGTCAGGCCGTGGCAGGAGGCGCGATCGGAACGGTAATCCGCTGGGGCGTGGCGCGGGGCGTATTTTCAAATGAAGCAGGCCTCGGCTCGGCGCCGATCGCCGCAGCCGCAGCAAAAACCGATATGCCGGCCCGCCAGGCGCTTGTCTCTATGACCCAGGTTTTCATCGACACATTGATTGTCTGCTCGATTACGGGGATATCGATTGTCATGGGAAATATGTATTTGACAGAAAAAAACGATGCGCTGACATCGATGACATTCGCACATTTTCTTGGTCCTGCGGGATCGACAATCGTCGCGATCGGACTGCTGCTGTTCGCCTACTCAACGATTTTGGGCTGGTCGTACTACGGAGAAAAATGCTTTACCTACCTGCTGAATGAAAAATATGCGATCGTCTACCGTGTCATCTTTGTAATCGCCGTCTTTTTCGGAGCGGTCTTTAAAAATGACTTCGTCTGGGCGCTTGCCGATATGCTGAACGGTCTGATGGCAATTCCGAACCTGATGGGCCTGCTCGGTTTGACAGGCATTGTCATCTATGAGTCCAAACAGATCTTCGCCAAAATCAAAGCCGAAAAAGAGGAAAAGCAAAACAGCGTATCTGTTTAAGCCGGAATGCTTTTTGACAGCCGTCCTTTTCTTCTCGCTTAATTCTGTTACAATAAAGACTACGAAATCAGTGAGAAAGGATGTGCCTTCTTGTCAGAGCAGAAAACAGCCGAGCTGAACAAAATGATCGAAGAGATTTCGCAAAAATTAAACATGCTGAACATCGGCGTCATTAAAGCTGAACACTTCAGCAATGAAAAGCTTGAAGATCTTGAATACCTGCACCAAATGGTGATGAAGAAGAAATCTTTCAGTCCGAGCGAAATGCAGGCAATCGCAGAGGAACTGGCTGCCCTCCGAAAATAAACATAAAAAAGACCGGAAATCTATTCCGGTCTTTTTTCATCAGCCAAGCAGCTTCAAAGATTCGCGTGTAAACGCAGGGATGTCGTCAGGCGTCCGGCTTGTGACAAGCTGGTTCTGGCAGACGACAACTTCCTCGTCTTTAAATTGAACCCCGGCGTTTTCCAAATCGACTTGAATCGATGTGTAGCCTGTTGCACTGCGTCCGTCCAGAGCCTTGGCGGTGATTAAAAGCTGCGGCCCGTGGCAAATCGCAAATACCGGTTTTTTGTCATCCATAAAGGATTTCGCAAACGATACGAAACGCTGATCTGCTCTGAGAATATCCGGCGAAAATCCGCCCGGAATCAACAATGCGTCAAAATCAGCCGGGCTGACTTCATCAATGGACGCATCTGTTTCCACTTGCGCCTCGCCTTGCTTGCCTTTCAGCGTTTTGCCTTTCTCTTTTTCAATAACCGTAAGCTGGTGTCCGGCGTCATTGAACGCTTTCGCAGGCTCGGTATACTCCGAATCCTCAAAGTAATCTGTCAGAACAACTGCAATTTTTTTGCTCATATTGATCACCCTCCCAGAAGCTTCTGTCTACATAAATCCATTTACCCCTGCCACACTAAATAAAACATCCGCACGTCCCCACGACAAAGTGCCTAAATCACCCGGCAGACAGAGACAGACTTTGGAATCATTTTCTGAGTGTTTACAATATTCGCAACGAAAGTTCTACAAAACTTTACAAAAAGTTCTTACAATAGAAATTGTTACTCTAATCTGAAAGGTGGAGAAATGGTGGGAATACAGAAAAGACGGTTTTCAGGGAAAAACATTCTCCGTATTCTGCTAACCTCAGTGATGATATTCAGTTTACTCATTCCAAACACCCAGACATATGCAGAAGAACAAAATGAACACCCGCTGATCAACCTCAGCATTTTGGGCACGACAGATATCCACGCCCATATCATGGATTATGACTACTATGCCGACAAAGAAACGGCTGAATTCGGACTGGCCCGCACGGCTCAGCTGATCGAAAAGTACCGGAGCCGGAATCCAAACACGATTCTTGTCGACAACGGCGACTTAATTCAAGGGAACCCTCTAGGGGAATACATCTTCAAACATGAACGTGAATCGATGATCTCCGGAACGAAAACACACCCGATCATTGATGTCATGAACAAACTGCACTATGACGCCGGCACGCTCGGAAACCACGAATTCAACTACGGCCTTGAATTCCTTGACGGCACGATAAAAGGCGCCGAATTTCCCATCGTCAATGCCAATATTAAAACACCGGACGGAAAGAACAAATATACGCCATATCATATTGAAGACCGGACGCTGACGGATGAAAGTGGCCAAAAGCACCAGCTTAAAGTCGGCTACATCGGCTTCGTTCCGCCGCAGATTTTAACATGGGATAAAAAGCACCTGGACGGCAAAATCACGGTGCAGGACATTACCGAATCAGCAAAAGAAACGATTCCGAAAATGAAACAGGAAGGCGCCGACGTGATCATCGCGATCGCCCACTCCGGAATTGAAAATGGCAAACAGGCGGCGGGAGCCGAAAACGCCGTATATGATCTGGCTCTCAAGACGGAAGGAATAGATGCGATCATCTCCGGACACCAGCACGGTCTATTCCCCGGCACCGACTATCCCGGAAATGGCGTGATCGACAATCAAAAAGGAACGATCAACGGCATCCCTGTCGTTATGCCGAAAAACTGGGGCAGCCATTTAGGAATCATCGATATGCAGCTTGAACAGGACGGCGGCAAATGGACAGTGAAAGATGCCAGCGCAAAAACGGAAGCGATTGCCGGCAATGTGACGTCGCGACACGAAACCGTCGTTTCCGCGATTAAAGACACGCACGAAAAAACGCTTAAATACGTCCGCGCGCCGGTTGGCCAAACGGAAGCCGATATTAACAGCTTTTTCGCACAAGTAAAAGACGATCCTTCGATCCAGATTGTCACAGACGCACAAAAATGGTATGCGGAAGATGTCATGAAGGGCACGGAGTACGAAAACCTGCCGATTTTATCAGCGGGCGCGCCGTTTAAAGCAGGAGGACGCAACGGTGCTGATTATTATACAAACATTAAAGCAGGAAACCTTGCGATCAAAAACATCGGCGATTTGTATTTGTACGACAATACGCTCTATATCGTCAAGCTGACGGGAAGCGAAGTGAAGGACTGGATCGAAATGTCGGCCGGGCAGTTCAACCAGATCGATCCTTCAAAATCGGGTGAACAGGCGCTCCTCAACCCCGATTTCAGGTCGTATAATTTCGATGTCATTGACGGTGTGACCTACCAGATCGATGTCACACAACCGGCAAAATACAATGCGTCAGGCGGGGTGAAAAATCCGCAGGCGAACCGCGTCAAACAGTTGTCTTACAACGGAAAACCCGTCCGCGACGACCAGGAATTTCTTGTGGTCACAAATAATTACCGCGCGTCCGGGGGCGGCGGATTCCCACATCTGACTCAAGACAAAGTCGTTTATGCGGCAGCTGATGAAAACAGGCAGGTGCTCATGAACTACATCATGGAAAAGAAAACGGTCAATCCTGCCGCCGACAACAACTGGTCGATCGCTCCGATTAAAGGAGCCGATGTGACATTTGAATCTTCCCTCCTCGCCAAACCGTTTGCTGAAAAAGCGAAAGACATCGATTTTGTCAGGGAATCCGAAAACAGCGGATATGGCGTCTATAAACTGAACTTTGACGGTTCAGAGCCTCCCGTTGATGATGGAAACTGGACGTTAACAGTCATGCACACGAACGACACGCACGCCCACCTTGATGAAGCGGCAAGGCGCGCTGCCAAAGTGAAAGAAATCCGCAGTGAAGCAGAAAACAATGTGCTGCTCGATGCCGGCGATGTCTTTTCCGGCGATCTGTATTTTACAAAATGGAACGGACTCGCCGATTTGAAACTGATGAACATGATGGGCTATGACGCCATGACCTTCGGCAACCATGAATTTGATAAGGGACCTAAAGTGCTCGCAGACTTTCTCAGCGGAAACTATGCAGCCGTCGATCCGTTAAACAGACACCAGCTGGAAAAGCCCGATTTTCCGATTGTCAGCTCCAATGTCGATGTATCAAAAGAGCCTCAGCTGCGAAGCTTTCAAAAAGAGCCTGCAGTCTTAACAGCGGGAAAAAAGAAAGAAAGCGGCATCTATCCTTATATTCTGCTTGATGTAAACGGCGAACAAGTCGGCGTATTCGGCCTGACGACGGAAGATACGTCATATACGTCAAGCCCTGGTCCAAACATTGCGTTTCACGACGCTTATCAGTCAGCGGAGAAAACGGTCAAGGAACTGAAAGAAAAAGAAAAGGTCAACAAAATCATCGCCCTCACCCACCTCGGCTACAATCGGGATCTGGAGCTTGCAAAAAAAGTGAAGGGCATCGATTTGATTATCGGCGGGCATACGCATACACTCGTCGATCACTTGAAAGTAGTCGAGAGCGAAGAACCGACAATCGTCGCCCAGGTGAAAGACTACGGGCAGTTTTTGGGAAGGGTCGATGTTGTGTTTGATGAGAATGGCGTCGTTCAAACGAACCAATCAAGGTTCAATTTGATCGCGATCGACGACAAAGTGGACGAAGACCCTCCTGCGAAAGAAGTGCTTGACGGTTTTAAAGAAGATATTGACGAACTGAAAAAGAAAAAAGTAGGCTATGCCGATGTCCCGCTTGACGGAAAACGCGAGCATGTCCGCTCAAAAGAAACGAACCTCGGCAATTTTATCGCGGACGGCATGCTGAAGAAAGCAAAACAAGCCGGCGGCGCTGACATCGCCATCACAAACGGCGGCGGAATCAGGAGCGGTATTGCCAAAGGCGACATCACACTCGGCGATGTGCTGACAGTCATGCCGTTCGGCAACACCCTTTATGCCGCTGATTTGACGGGGGCGCAAATTAAAGAAGCGCTTGAGCACGGGGTGAGCCAAGTCGAAGAAGGCGGGGGCGCGTTTCCGCATGTCGCGGGTTTATCCTTCACCTTTACACTGAGCAAGCCAAAAGGTGAACGCATCCTCGATGTGAACCTCGTCAATGACAAAGGGGACGCTGTTCCGCTCGATTTGGACAAAACCTACCGCGTCGCTACAAATAACTTCATGGGCGGCGGCGGAGACGGCTATTCCGTTTTTAAAGAAGCGAAAAACGGTGTCGATCTCGGCTTTACCGATTACGATATTTTTACAGAACAGCTTGCCTTATACGATTCTGTTTCACCGAACATCGAAAACAGAATCACAGAAGTGTTCCTTCCTGACCGTCAGGCAGACGGCACTTGGACGCTTGCGGAAAAGCCGTTCGAAACATACGCGAAAAACGCAAATCAGGTGATTGCTTATTTCCCTGACACAGAAAAGGAACACATCAAGCTGAATATGACAAAAGCACAGACTGGCCTTGTGAAAGAAAGAACTGGTGATCCAAGTATCACCCTGAAAAACGATCGTATTGCGATGCAGCTTCCAGCTGTTAATCTGGCAAGCGAAAAGACAAAAATCAGCATTAAAATCGCCAAGGATATCAAACAGGCGGTCACAAAGGTATATGATTTCAACATTCAGCAGAATGGAAAAGCGATCAGCACATTTAAAGAGCCTGTCGGACTGTTTTTCCAAGTTGATGCTCCTGACAAACATTTGAGCGTCTATTATGTCGACCGCAAAAACAACAGCTTCACAAAAGTGACAAACGGCTATACGAAAGACCGTACCGTTGCAGGCTATGTCGACCATTTCAGCGAGTATACCGTGATGAATGACAATGATGCCGGGTCACCTTCACTTCCGCCGGGTTCCGGCGATGATGACGGTCCGGATGGCGGCAGCGGCGGTGAGCCCCCTGCTTCGCCCGGCGCCGGAAGCGGCGGAGACGGATCAGGCGGTCATGACAGCGGCGGGTCAGATGACGGAAATCAACCTTCCGATGGTTCAAACGGCGGATTTTTGCCTGACACCGCTTCAAGCGCCTATCATTGGCTGATGCTCGGCCTGCTGCTGCTTATATCCGGAAGCGGCCTGTACCTTTACCAAAGGAAGCGGCGCAAACTCCAAATCTAAATATAAAAAAAGTGCGGTCTGCTAAAGGCAGAACCGCACTTTTCTTATTCAACCCATTTCACGATTTGATCAAACGCCCGTCTCGTCTTCGGACGCGGCTCTTTCACGCGGTATCCGAAAGCGGCCATGACTGAGATGTCAAAGCGTCCGTCCTCCAACAATCCTTCTTTTTCAAGGATGTCGTGGACTTTGTCGTAGTTAAAGCCTTCAATCGGGCAAGAGTCAATACCGATCAAGGCAGCTGCCGTCATCATGTTGGCAAGCGCGATGTACGTTTGCTTTGATACCCAGTCAAACATCGCTCTGTCGCTTTCGTACAAATGAAAATCGCCGTCTTGGAAACTTTTCAGAACACCGTCTTCTTTCAGCATATTTTCAATGATGTCCTCTGGCATCTTTTTCACATGCTTTAATTGATCTGCTACATAGCCGGAATCATGTCGCATTTCCTTAGCCGTGCGTCCGAGCAGCAAAACGAAATGACTGGCTGTCGGTAGCTGTCCTTGCGCGCCCCATGAGACTTGGCGCAGTTTTTCACGCAGCTCTTTATTTTGGACGACGACAAATTTCCACGGTTCGAGGCCGACCGAGCTTGGCGACAGTCTGCCCGCTTCTAAAATGAACTGAAAATCCTCATCTGATATCTTTCTGTCCGGATCAAATTCTTTTGTCGCGTGTCTAAATTGGAATGCGTCAAGAATCTCCTGCTTCTTTGATTGCTCTGTCATGTTCTGTTCTCTCCTTTTGTCTATAGTTTATATTCCTTTCTTAATTTCATTCTAATCATTATAATAGCAATAAGAAAGTACGCACATTTTTGTGGCATAGTATCATTTTTTATACTAAGGAGAGAGGAAAATGAAAAAGTATCCGGCAGCATGCGAAGCACCGGACGGTTATTCATGCCCGGTGGAAGCAACGATCGATATCATCGGCGGCAAATGGAAAAGCGTCATTTTGTATCACTTGATCAATGATAAAAAACGCTTTAATGAGCTGCGGCGCTTAATTCCCGCCGTGACACAGCGGATGCTGACCCTCCAGCTTCGCGAACTTGAGCGCGACGGCATCGTCTGCCGCACGATTTATAAGCAGGTTCCGCCGAAAGTCGAGTACAGTTTAACAGAGTTCGGCAAGACGCTGATCCCGATCATCAGTCAAATGATGAATTGGGGAACGTCATATGCCGGCAAAATCAAGGAAGCGCGTCAAAGATCGGCTGCGGCTGAAAAGCTTGAATCGCAAGGCTAATTGGCCGGCTCGATTTTCAAAAGAAAGTCTTTGATCTTGCTTAAGTATTCTTCAGGATTGTGGCGAAATCCGCCGACATGTCCCGCGCCTTCAATCAAATACAGTTTCTTGAATCCTTTTTTCCGTTCATACAAGCTTTTAGCCATTTCCGGCGGAACAAGCTGATCGTTAGTGCCGTGGATGATCAACAGCGGCGTGTCTGACTGTTCAAGATTGCTGACCGGCGATATGTCGGCAAGGCTCCAGCCGTGACGCCGTTTAATCAGCCCGCTTGCCAACGGGATGAGAAACGGCACGGACAATTTGACGGCGGCTTTCAGCTGAAAGCGGCATAGCTCTGTTAAATCGCTGAAGCAGGAATCGGCAATACAAAACTTGATTCTCCGGTCCTGTTTCATCAGCTCGATGGCAGCCGCCGCTCCGAGCGATTCACCAAGAACCCCGATCCAAAGATCTTTGCCAAACCTGTTCTCAAGCTCGTCAGCCCACCTCGCCAAATCGTCCTTTTCGTAAAACCCGTAGGAAACGTGTGAACCGCCGCTCAACCCGTGACATCTGCTGTCGCAAAGCAGGACATTGTAGCCGATGGACTGGAACATCTCGACGTATTTATACCCTCCAAACAGCGACCACTTGATGCCGTGGGAGATGATGACGGCTTTCCTGCTCTTTTGAACAGGAAAAAGCAGCGCATGCAGCCGGCATCCATCCCCCGCCGTCAAAAACAGCTCTTCTTTGTCATGTGACTCAAACACGTCATCGATGATCTCGCCGTGTTTGAGTCCGCTGAAAAAGGTTTCTTCATATGCGCTCCGGTTCGGCAAAACAAACAAATAGCTGACAATCAGACTGACCGCAAAAACACTGATTCCAATTCCAAAGACCATCAACAGAATTCCGATCCACACGGCCCTCACCCTTTACGTTCTTGTTTAAACTTATTGTATTCCGAACGTGTCTGGGCGTGAGTCGCGGCAGAAAAATTGACGTCAAGGGCGCCCGTTTCCGAGTTGGATCACTTTCGCTTTTCCGGCTGCTTTCCTCAGGACGCCTCTCGTATCAAATATCACGTTTGCATAGTTTAATAACAGCTCTTTCGGAAGTGCGTCATGATCGGTCAAAACGACAACACAGTCGTACTCTTTCAGCATCTCTGAATCTATCGGCATGCTTGCTAGTTTTTTGCCGCTGAGGTCGAGATCAGGAACGTGCGGATCATGGTAGGAAACATCAGCTCCCATGCCGATCAGCTTTTCTAAAATGTCAAGCGATTTTGATTCGCGGACATCCGCTATATTTCGTTTATAGGTGACGCCGTAGATTAAAATGCGGGCGTCTGTCGCCTTGTCTTTCCCTGCCAGTTGCAAGGAACGCTCTGCGATATAGCGGACGATTCTTTCATTTGTTGCTTCCGACAGCTCGATAAAGTCGCTCGATAAACCGCTTTGTTTCATGACAAACTGCAAATACAGCGGGTCGACAGGGATGCAATGGCCGCCGATGCCGGGGCCTGGATAAAACGCCGCAAACCCGTACGGCTTCGTGCTTGCCGCCTCGATGACTTCCCACACATTCACCCCGAGCCTGTCGCACATCATCGCGAATTCATTAATGAATGATATATTAATAAACCGGTACGTATTTTCGAGCAGCTTTGTCAGCTCCGCTGTTTCAGGTGATGTAACTGGCACAACTTCTTCATAAATGCCGCTGTATAACTGATGCACCTTTTCAAGGCATGCCTCCGTCGCTCCTCCTACTACCTTCGGCACGACCTCAATCGGGAACTGATTGCCCGGATCAACGCGTTCTGGAGAATAAGCCAAATAAAAATCCTTTCCGCATACAAGGCCGCTTTTTTCCAGGATTGGTTTGACGATGTCCCTTGTCGTACCCGGATATGTCGAGCTTTCCAACACGACGAGCTGCCCTTTTTTCAAATGCGCTCCAATCGATTGCGCCGCTCCTTTCACATAATTCAAATCAGGACCCGCATCTTCATTCAGCGGCGTCGGTACGCAGATGATGACGGCATCCGCTTCACTGATTAAACCGTAGTCCGAAACAGGACGAAAGAAACCGGTGCCTATTCCGTCCTGCACCGCTAGATCGTTTATATCTGAAATATAGCTGTTTCCCTTCTGTAATGTCTCGACTTTCTTTTTGTCCAAATCAACACCGATAACCCGAATTCCTTTTGATATCAACAACATGGCCAAGGGCAGACCGACAAACCCCAAGCCGATGACCGCTATCGTTTCGTTATGCTTTTCCTGTTTGCTCATTTATCAAATCGCCCCTTCTGTACATTCCTTTAATAAACTATGTTTCAAATCTTTTTTTGAAAGGGACGATCTACCAAATCAAAACCTATTTATTTTTCATATCAGATGTTTGAAATGAAGAAAGAGGCAGCTGCACCGGCTGCTTCTGCAGCACAGACTGATAGATTCCAAAAATCGTTTCAATCGCCTTTTTTCCTTCATATCCGTCAACCAATAATGTGTCTTGGCGCTTGACGGCGTTTATAAAGTTTTGATACATTGCGGTTTGTTCGCCGCCGAGATCAATCAGCTGTGCCGCATCTTCCGCATCCGCCTTCTCCCCGTGGATATACCAGCGGCTGATCCGGTTTAATGCCGGGCCTTCCAATGAAATTGTTCCATTTTCTCCAAAAATCGAGAGAGAGCTTCCGATATTGTTTGGCTGTGTGACGATATTCGCTTCTACTACTCCTTTCGCCTGACTGGCAAACGTCAGAACACCGACAGCAACATCTTCCGTTTCTTTAGCTCCGGAGCCGCCCAGTATATCTCCGTAAACGCCTTTTACATCACCTAAAAACCATTGCAGCAGATCGATCAGGTGTATTCCTTGATTGACCAGCATCCCGCCGTCTTTTTCCCAGCTTCCTCGCCAGGATGCCGCTTCATAATAAGCGGGGGATCTGTTTAAGCGGAGCGATACTGTACCTAAGTAAATCCTCCCCAGTTTTCCTTTCTCAATCGTTTCCTTCAGTCTTTTCATGATCGGCCGGTGGCGCATCTGGTGGCAGACCATGAGCTTCAGCCCGTTCTGTTCCGCCAGTTCAATAAGCTCATCGGCATCCTGTAATGACAAGGTCATCGGTTTTTCGACGATGACGTGCTTGCCTGCCAGCAGCGCATGTTTGGCCATTTCGGCGTGCAGTCCCGAAACCGCCGCAATAATGACCGCTTCTATTTTAGAATCTGAAAGCAGCGCTTGATACTGCGGATAACGGGTCATTCGGCTTTCATCCCCGGCGAGGGAAGCATAGTATTCTGCCGCTTCCTTCATCCGTTCTTCCTGCAAATCACTGACAGCCGACAACTTTGCCTCATCGCACCCGGCCAGTGCTTGAAGATGTTTTCTTGACATATAGCCGCAGCCGATTAAACCAAAATGAACCGTCACTTTTCCCCTCCTCCTTTTTTCAGCAGGGCGGAAATAATCTGCTCTTGTTCCTCAGCGGCTAGAAAAGGATCCATCGGAATGGCGAAAAGGGTTTCGGACAAGGACTCGGCTATAGGAAAATCGCCTTTTTTGTACTGCAGGGAAGAATAGACTGCTTGCAAATGAAGGCAACAAGGATAATACACGCCTGAATGAATGTGCTGCTCTTTCAGCGATTGAATGATGTTGTCGCGGTTTTTCGCGCCGATACAATAGAGATGATAGATATGTGTGCGGTCTTCTTTCTCAGCCGGCTGTGTAAGATGCCGCGCCGTTTTCAAACCTTCCTTGTAGCGGCTGGCCACTCTTCTTCTTTGTTCATTCCAGCCGTCGATTTTCTCAAGAAGAATGAGCAAAGCGGCGGCATGTAATTCATCAAGACGGCTGTTGAAACCGATTTTGTCATGGAAGTATTTTTTGCTAGTGCCATGGGTTCTGAGTGTTCTTAATTGCCGGGCCGCATCCGGATCTGAAATCGTCACTATTCCCCCGTCTCCCAACGTTCCTAAGTTTTTTGTCGGGAAAAATGAAAAGCAGGCGGCATCCCCGATACTGCCGACAGGACGCCCTTTATACGAAGCGCCGAACGCTTGGCAGGCATCCTCAATCACAAGCAGTCCGTGTTTTTTGGCAATCGCCATGATCTCGTCCATATCAGCCGGCTGTCCGAAGATGTGGACGGGAATGATCGCTTTAGTAGCAGGGGTGATCTTTTCTTCTATTTTTTTCGGATCAAGATTGTAGGTTTCAGGATCGACATCAGCAAACACCGGCTTAGCCCCCACTCTTGAGACAGCTTCGGCGGTGGCGAAAAAAGTGAACGGCGTCGTAATCACTTCATCCCCTTTGCCGATGCCGAAAGCTTCGAGTGTCAGCACCAATGCATCCGTTCCGTTGGCGACCGTGACCGCTTCTTTTACACCAAGCTTTTCGGCTATTCTTTTCTCTAATTCTCCAACCTTTGGCCCCAATATATATTGGCCGCTGTCCAACACATGCTCAAACTCTTGTAAAATATCCTGTTTTACCGTTTGAAATTGACGTTTTAAATTGATTAACGGAATCATTTCTGTTCCTCCTCTAAAATCAAAAAGTTCCAAAATAAGTTATGATGACTGCCGATCATTTGGCACGGCTTGATTTTAAACATAAAAAAAGACCTACTTGATCAGTAAGTCTTTACAATGCTATTTGTTAATGCCTAATTTTCCTTCAAGCAGCTGTTTGTTATGAAGGACGGATTTGTCTTCGGGCCGGTATTTTCTCGCCTCTTCATTGTGCTGATACGACTTTTCAAAGTCTCCTAAATTGTAATGGCACACACACATTTGCAAATGAGGGTACCAAGTGTAGTATGCCGGATAGGTGAAGCTCCATTTGTTTGATTCAGGCACCAGTGTTGTCGCCAGCTCATACCAGTAGATAGCGGCTTTATATTCCCGCCTCCGCTGAAAGTTATAGCCGATTCTTGAGCATGTTTCGGCACGAGGCGTTTTGGAAAATTCAAATGACTGGAACAGCGATCTCAGCTCATTGTCCAAGTCGCCGAGAAAGCGGTGGCAGTCGGCTTTGTTGATGCAGGCGTATACTTTGTCTTCAATCCACCCTTCTTTCATTTCAATGTTTTTATTGTAGCTTTCAATCGCTTTTTCGTAGTGTCTGTTTTCTCTTAATTCATTTCCGTAGTAAAAATAGTCGCGCGGGGTAAACGTGTCGCCGCGATCGATCTTCTTTTGGTAAATATTGAGGTTTCGTCCGACAGAGTGGCGGATTTTTTTATGCGTCACCGAGATATCGGCATTGATGATGTTCCCGAATACCTCCAAATATTGATGGCAGTCGCCTTTCCATTTAAAGTTTTTCTCCCTTTTCACCAGGCGGTTGCGGCGGTACCTTAATGTCACATTTCCGAATTCGTCAGTTCCTGCATCATAGTACATGGACACGGAATCAACGGAAGGATCAAGCGTTTCCTTCAACTCTTTTAATTTTTTCTGATCTTTCTCAAGCAAAACATCATCCGCATCCAGATAGAGAATATAATCCTTCGTGGCGTGCTTGAACGATTCATTGCGGGCAGCCGCAAAATCGCCGATCCATTCAAAGAAAAAGACGCGGTCTGTGTATCGCTTCGCAATCTCGACGGTTTGATCTGTCGACCCCGTATCAACAATGTTAATTTCATCTACAATATCTTTCACAGTATCAAGGCATCTCGCTAATACTTCTTCTTCATTTTTGACAATCATACATAGACTGATTGTAACCAAAGCCTTCACTCCCTGTTTTTTCAAGACTCTATTTTTAAAATCTACCCATAAAATATGAACCAGCAGCTGATCGCGTTTGTGCCACTGTCACTGTTTTATATTTTCAAGGCTGCGCCATTTCCAAAGTATTTTTCATAGAACTTTCTTTTCTCGCTTGAATATAGATACTACTAGCGAAAATGTGTTTAACAAGGAGGTTTCAGATGGATAATGAATTGGAATATCTGCTAGACTCTGTTGGGCTTAGCTGGAGAGACACTGAAATATCCCAACTGATTTTGCAACACAAATGGCACGATGCTGCGCAGAAGCTGGAAGAGAGGCTGGCGTTCGCTCCCTTCGATCCCGGCTTGCTGATAAGCGCTGCTTTTGTCTATGAAAAAAAGCAGCAGGTTCAGAGAGCGTCTGAATTATATGATGATGCCCTCCTGTTTGTCAGGCGCGAACATCAACATCGCCTCAGGAAGGAGAAAGAGGATCTTTTAAAAAAAATGGTCAGGCGTCCAAAGATCATTTTTTTCGTCAAACCGGATTTGGACCGGTTTTTGAATTCTGTCGTTGAGCACCTTTCCGAAACTTACCGGACCAAAAAAATCGTGGTTCATGATCTGAATCAAATCGACACTGGTATGCAATGGGCGGATATTTGCTGGTTTGAATGGTGCGATGATTTATTGATCCACGGGAGCAAAGTCCCTTCTGCAGCTGTCAAAACGTTAATATGCAGGCTCCACAGCTATGAGGCATTTACTTTTTATATTAAAAAGGTATATTGGCAAGCGGTGGACCAAGTGATTTTTGACGGGGAACATATGCGGGAATACGTATTAGATCAAGTTAAAACGTTGAAAAAAGAGAAAACGGCCGTCGTTCCAAATGGAATCAAGTTAGATCAATACTCCTTTCAGCAAAGGCAAAAAGGATTTCATATCGCATATGTCGGCTATATCAACTATAAAAAAGGTCCGATGCTTTTGCTGCAGGCTTTCAAGGCACTGATTGACAAAGACCCAAGATACAAATTGTTTATCGCCGGGACGTTTCAGGACGCCCGCTATCAGTTGTATTTCAGGCAAATGATTGATGAGCTCCGGCTGACTGACAGCGTCCAATTTGACGGCTGGCAAGATGACATGAATCAATACTTGGAGGATAAGCATTACCTGATTTGCACGAGCCTTCTTGAAAGTCAGCATATGTCGGCCATGGAAGCGATGGCTAAAGGCATAAAACCGCTGATTCACAACTTTTACGGCGCAAAGACGATATACGATGAATCAGTTGTTTGGAATACGATAGATGAATTCGTGGCCATGATCATAAGCGGTGATTATACATCTCTCCATTATCGGTCGTTTATTGAAGAGCATTATTCATATGACCTGAGCATGCGCAAAATTGAAGAGATGATTTCAGGCTTTGCAAAGCAGTCAGAGTTGACGGTTATGCCAAATCCGCCGCTGATTACGGTAGGCATCATCAACTATAATTACAGTAATTTCATTGATGAATGCCTTCAATCCGTTTTAAATCAACTCTACCCTAGTATCGACATTCTGATCGTTGACGACCATTCAACTGACGACTCGATGCAAAAAATCAGCAGCTATCAAAAAACGCATCCGCACATTCGAACGATATGCCACAGCGAAAATACAAAACTTCCTGATCTCGCTTTTAAGGAAATCTTCCAAGAGGCAAAGGGAGAATATGTTTTACTTTTAAGCGCAGATGATTTCCTCCCGCACAATTTGGTGATCCATGACTTTATGCAATGCTTTTTTGAAGAAGAGGGATTGGATTATGTTTACGGCGACCTTTTGCTCGTTGATCAACACGGGAAAAATGCTGGTCTGTGGACGTATCAAGAGTATGACGATGAGGAGCTGGTGAGGACTGTTTTTCAAAGGGGCGGCTCAGGCATTGTCCCGATGGTGGGCATGTTTAAAGCATCTTATTATCAGCAAAAAGGCTTCTCTTGGCTGGTTGATCGGCAAAAGCCGCTTGCTGGCGATGTGCTGAATTGTTTAGCCAACACGAAGCGCGGCTGGAAGCGCCGCTATTTAAAAAAACCTGTATTATGCTACCGCCGCCATCAAAACAACATTTCCTACCAATTGCATAAAAGAATTCAATCGCTTGTGTACGTCATGGACTATATTGTGAAAGAATTTGACGAAAGTGTCTATTTTCCTCATATCAAATGGAAGGAGCTTGAGGAAAATCAAAGACAGTCTTTGAAGTATTTCAGCATCGGGAAAACCTTTTGGAGAATGGCCCGGGGATACGCACAAAACGGATATACCCGGCATCTAGATCAAGACGCCAAAAAAGAATGCATTCAGCCGCTCCTGAACAAAATGGATGAATACTTCCAATTAAGCCTCGCTTCAGACAATCAGTATGAACGGTATATGAAAAATATAAAAAAAATACAGCTGATATAAAACCTTCCGCTCTTTGGAAGGTTTTTCTCATATACTCTCGCACAAATACACAGTCATATAGATTCATTGATACGTATGATAGAGCGCACAAAGTGTTTTTATTCTGCCATTTAAAAGGAGAAATTGAATCAGCATGATCGATGGGAGGTCATCATGAAAGATTTCAAGTCAGATATCATTCATTGTCTGGAACAAAAAGATTGGAACAAAGCCATGAAGCGCCTAAAAGAGTGGGAAGCTGACGGCTCGCATAACGAGCCTGATTTTTATTTTCTTCAAGCCTCTCTTTCTGTTTATCTCGGCCATGACCATAACGCTTGGCTGTGGCTCTGGAGAGGGCTTGACCTTTTTCCTGATAACGGGTCTTTAAATCTGCTGATGGGAAAAGTGTGCCTGCGCACCGGAAGGGAACAAGAGAGCGCGGCCTATCTTCAAAAAGGAGATGGAGCAGAAACCGGAAGCGCGCTGAAGCTTGATCTTCCTGTTGATGAAAAAATCGAGCCTCCGGCTGGGCAAGTCCGCGTTTTGCAAGGCACGATGGAAATCGCCAATCAAATGAATACCTTGGCTAAAGGGCTCTCACAGCATGGCGCGCTTGCCCACACTTTAAATTACTATCCTTATTATTTAAATTACGCTGCCGACTACACCTGGTCATTGCTGAAAGAACGCAATACGCCCGTTATGAATGCGAGGCTGAGAAGGCTTGCCAGTGATCTCTTGCCATCCTATGATTTGTTCCATTTTCATTTTGGCACAAGCTTTACACTGGACATGTCGGATTATCCCATTTTAAAACAGGCGGGGAAACCAATGATCATGCATCATTGGGGCAGCGATGTGAGGCTTTATTCAACATTGGCTAAAACAAATCCATACGCCGTTGCAAAAACGAAAAACGAAGCGCGAATTCGATATCACCTCAAACGAATTTCACAATATGTCCAGCACTGCATCGTTGCCGATATGGAACTATACGAGTATGTAAAAAACTATTATGAGCATGTCCACATGATTCCAACCATGATCCAGCTTGACCGCTATATCCCCGACTACCGGTCAAATGAAAAGCCGCTCATCGTTCATGCCCCCACCTCTCCCGGAATAAAAGGAACCCGCCATATCCTTAAGGCTGTTGAGTCTTTAAAAGAAAAATACGATTTTCATTTTCACCTAGTACGAGGGGTTTCTCATGAACAGGCAAAGAAAATCTATCAAAAGGCGGATTTGATCATTGATCAGCTTCATATCGGCAGCTACGGATTATTTGCCGTCGAATCGATGGCAATGGGGAAACCCGTTATCTGCTGGATCAGTGATTTTATGAAGGATCACTATCCTTCCGAACTGCCTCTCATCAGAGCAAATCCTGACAACATTACAGAAGTGATTGAAAATGTGCTGAAAAACAGGGATATGCTGCCGGAAATCGGCCAGAAAGGAAGAAAATATGCAGAAGTTCATCATGATATGGTGAAAAACAGCAAAAAAACGCTGGCTGTTTATCAGTCACTTCTTTCGGGATGATGTTGAACGACTTTCGCGTAGCGGGATTTGTATTTCAAAAAAACAAAACAAGCAGGTGAACAATTGATGAGCGATATGACAGAGTTATCCGGCCAGCATATTTTCATAACTGGCGGAGCAGGCTTTATCGGATCTTCTCTAATAGGAAAGCTGATAGAGCGCAACAGCGTCACCGTATACGACAATTTTTCAAGAGACTCCCTCCGGTATAAACCTTACCGGGACCACCCTCACTTAAAGGTGGTGCAGGGAGACATTTTGGATTTGAACGCGCTTAAAAAGGCGATCCAAGGGGCCAGTCACATTGTCCACGCCGCCGGCATCGCAGGGATTGACACAGTCATTCAAAATCCGGTTAAAACGATGCAGGTCAACATGATCGGTTCAGCCAATCTGCTTGAAGCGGCTGCCGGTTTAACCGAATGCAAAAGGGTCGTCTGTTTCAGTACAAGTGAAGTGTTCGGCCAAATCGCTTTCAGAGCACGCGAGACCAGTCATACTGTTTTAGGAGCGGTAGGAGAAGCACGCTGGACATATGCTGTCAGCAAACTCGCCGAGGAACATATGGCATATGCCTATTTTAAAGAACATGGACTGCCGACCGTCACCGTCCGCCCATTTAATGTTTATGGACCGGAACAAGTCGGGGAAGGCGCCATCAAAACGATGGTTCACAGAGCGCTGTTAGATGAGCCGATCGATATTCACGGCGATGGAACGCAAATCCGGGCCTGGTGTTACGTAGATGACATGATCGACGGAATATTGCGCTGTTTGACGATGAAAGAAGCCATTGGAGAGTCTTTCAACATCGGCAATGAACGCACTGTGATTACCGTATACGGATTGGCAAGCACGATTATCAGAGTTCTCGGATCAAAATCACAAATCTTCTTTAGAGAGAAAAAAGAAGCCGATATTGAACTTCGCATCCCTCAGGTCAATAAAGCGAAAGAAATGCTCGGTTTCAGCGCTAAAGTGGATCTGGAAGAAGGCATCAGAAGAACAGCTGAGAGCATTAAAAAAAATTTGGATCAATAAGAAAGGAGGCGCTTTTGTTGAAACAATGGAAAAGCGAAGGAAAAGGTGAATTTACCCTTTCCCAGCTTGGAGGATACGGCGAAAATGTCGTTATTGAAGACGGAGTCCGCATTTTCCATCCGGAAAATATCTATATCGGAGATAACGTTTATATCGGCCATGACACGATTTTAAAAGGCTATTATAAGCATGACCTGATCATCGGCTCAAACAGCTGGATCGGTCAGCAATGTTTTATACACGGTGCCGGCGGGGTTACAATCGGAGAATTTGCGGGAATTGGTCCGAATGTCCGGATACATGCCGCTTACCATACCGATCCCGAGAAATCCGATAGTACCATTTTGTTTTCGCCGCTTACATTCGCTCCCATTCATATTGAAGAAAACTGCAACATCGGGATCGGTGCGTCTATTTTAGCAGGCGTTACGATAGGCGCCCACTCCAAAATCGGAGCAAATGCCGTCGTCAATCGTCATATTCCCCCGTACAGCATAGCGGTAGGCGTGCCGGCAAAGATCATCAAAAACCGAAGGATGAAAGATGAGGAGCGCTCATGATCAGGTTGATCGAGCCGTATATTACGTTTAAAGAAGTGGAAGCAGAATTAAAAGAAATATTTTCCTCCGGCATGCTGACAAAAGGCCCTTTCGTCAGAACATTTGCTGATCATATTAAACAGTATGTAAGTGCAAAGCATGCTTTTTTAACAACATCGGCTACAACGGCTTTATCGGTGTGCCTTAAAAGCCTGAACGTCCAACCCGGAGACGAAGTGATCGTCTCAGACTTTTCGTTTCCCGCCACTGTCAATGTAATAGAAGATTTAGGTGCCAAGCCGGTTTTTGCCGATGTTGATCTTGAAACATTTAACATGCTTCCAGAAGAGCTGGAAAGTCAAATCACGTCCCGGACAAAAGCCGTTCTTTTTGTAGATGCTCTTGGAAACCCGACAGGCATCACCAACATTAAACACATATGTGAAGAGTATAGCTTACCACTCGTGGATGATGCTGCGTGTGCGATCGGCAGCAGTGAGTACGGCTGTAAATCCGGAAAAATTGCCGATCTCACCTGTTTCAGCTTTCACCCCAGAAAGCTGCTTACGACAGGCGAAGGCGGAGCAATTACAACCGACCGGGAAGAGTTGAAAGATTGGTTTTCAGTCAAGTTAAACCATGGCGCCGCTATCTCTGACGGCCAATTGGATTTTATGGATTTCGGCTACAACTACAGATTATCTGATATCCAAGCCGCTCTTGGAATCAAACAGCTCCAAAAACTTGATGACATCATTCATCGCCGAAACCTTCAGCAGAAAGCATATAGTGAACAGCTTGAACCCCTCGGATTCCAAAGTCAAAAAATCGGTCCTGACGTTGTACACAACATACAATCCGCCGTTTTTAAAGTTCCAAAAAACATCGTTCGCGACGAATTGATTCAATATTTGAGAGACTGCCATATAGAGTCGACTTTCGGCACCTATTGCTTAAGCGGCACTACCTATTACCGCCGCAAATACAGGCAGATTAAACCCAATTCCATTTTTCTTGAACAAAATACGATCACCCTCCCCTGTCATGACCAAGTCAATGTGGATCAGGTAGTCTCAGCCATTCAATCATTTAGCCAACGTAAAGGCTAATCAATCAAAACATCCCTTTCACAAAATAGTGACAGGGATGTTTTTTTATTCTTAGAAGTAAGCAAGAATAAAAATAGAAAAAAAGGCAGTAAACCATAGGTTTACTGCCCCCTGAATCATTCGCATAGATTACAGCGAACTTCCGGGAAAACAAACATTTAACGGAAAGTATTTGCTAATAGCCGTTAGATATTAAGCGCCGGTTGGACCTGTTGGGCCAGTTGGGCCAGTTGGACCTGTCGGGCCTGTCGGGCCGGTCGCTCCGGTTGCTCCTGTTGCTCCCGTTGCTCCCGTTGCTCCTGTCGCTCCGGTCGGGCCGGTTGCGCCTGTTGCGCCTGTTGCGCCTGTCGCTCCGGTTGGACCTGTCGCTCCCGTTGCTCCTGTTGCTCCGGTTGGACCTGTCGCTCCTGTCGGACCTGTTGGACCTGTTGCTCCTGTTGGACCTGTCGGGCCTGTCGGGCCGGTTGCTCCCGTTGCTCCCGTTGCTCCGGTCGCTCCTGTTGCTCCGGTCGCTCCGGTTGCTCCGGTCGGACCTGTCGCTCCGGTTG
>NZ_MRBL01000039.1 GCF_001969855.1 Bacillus haynesii | reverse complement strand
GAATTATGTATGTGATATTATTAACTAAATGAGAATTTAATATTTAAATTCTCATTTTGATATGGGTAACAGAACCCAAAAATCACAATTGGAGGGATACATAAAATGGCAGAACGCATGGTAGGTAAACAAGCGCCACGCTTTGAAATGGAAGCGGTTCTTGCAAACAAAGAATTCGGAAAAGTAAGCCTTGAAGAAAACATGAAAAATGATAAGTGGACAGTTCTATTCTTCTATCCAATGGATTTCACTTTCGTGTGTCCGACAGAAATTACAGCAATGTCTGACCGCTATGACGAGTTTGAAGACCTTGATGCAGAAGTTATCGGCGTTTCAACTGACACCATCCACACTCACTTGGCATGGATTAACACAGACCGCAAAGATAACGGTCTCGGCCAGCTGAAATACCCGCTTGCTGCCGACACAAACCATGAAGTATCCCGTGAATACGGCGTACTGATTGAAGAAGAAGGTGTTGCGCTTCGCGGATTGTTCATCATCAATCCAGAAGGCGAACTTCAATATCAAACAGTGTTCCATAACAACATCGGCCGTGATGTAGACGAAACATTGCGCGTGCTCCAAGCGCTGCAAACAGGCGGTCTTTGCCCTGCAAACTGGAAACCGGGACAAGCAACCCTTTAATTTTTATTCTCAGATAAGAAATCAGATTGGAAAGGTCTAACATTTGTTAGACCTTTTTAATCGACAAAAATGACAATGGAGGAAAAATCATGAAATTACGTCAGCCGATGCCGGAACTGACCGGCGCAAAAGAGTGGTTAAACGGAGAAGTGGCAAGGGAGCAGCTTATCGGAGAAAAGCCGACATTAATTCATTTTTGGTCCATCAGCTGCCACTTGTGCAAAGAGGCGATGCCGCAAGTCAATGAATTCCGCGACCGCTACAGCGATAAACTAAACGTGGTGGCTGTGCATATGCCGCGTTCAGAAGACGATTTAGACCTGAACAAAATCAAAGAGGTTGCCGCTGAACATGATATCACTCAGCCTATTTTTGTTGACAGCGATCATAAGCTGACTGACGCTTTTGAAAATGAATATGTCCCTGCTTATTACGTATTTGATAAAACAGGCCAGCTTCGTCATTTTCAAGCTGGAGGCAGCGGAATGAAAATGCTCGAAAAACGTGTGAACCGCGTTCTTGCCGAAACAGAACAGTCTGCTGACTAAAGATGAAAAGCCCCGTTTTCATGGGGTTTTTTATTTGTTCAGTCTCCCAATCACAAAAAAACAAAAAAAATTTCCTCTATCTGCCCCTTTCGACAAATAGATCATTTGACACTGTTTATTTCATTTGGTGAGTCTGATGGCCTGTTTTTGTTTCAGGAGCATTTCTGGCATTCCCCGTACATAAAAGACTGCGAATTCGACACGTGAAATCTGGAAATTTTGAATATTCTGGATTTATAAGCCGGAATAATCATTGATATTTCACACTTTCCATCATGATTAAACATTCGATTCTATTCCTAAATTATGTTTCAAGGAAAAGTAATTTTCTAGGTTCCTTCATTATTTACCATTTTTCGACAATGTCTTTAGAGTAGGCCGAAATGCTTCAAAAACTCCTCAGGCTTCGAGTTTTTCGGAAATTTAGTTCTATTTTCTTAACGGAAATCAACAGTAGAAAAACGAAAAAATAGTTGATAAAATTAGTTTGGTAATCTAATATTTTTATTGGAAGGTTTATTTATTCTGATAGGAGGGTATAAACGGTATGTTTAACGAGAGGGAAGCATTGCGTTTAAGATTAGAGCAGCTGAATGAGGCTGAAGTTAAGGTGATTAGGGAGTATCAAATTGAGCGGGATAACATATATGCAAAGCTGCGTGAATTGGATCGTCCATCCAGCTTTAATGATACAAAAAAAGATTTTCGCCCGGAGCGTAAAACTGAATCTCTCCCTGTTTTAGCTGAATTGGCTGCACAGGAGATGAAGAGCTACCAGCAGCAGCAACAGCAGCCGCAAGCATCTCAAAAAAACCAGCAGCAGACTTCTCCGCAAACCTCCTCACTGCCTGCCGGAATTCCAGATGGAACGACAAGGCGCAGAAGGGGTACAGCACGTCCAGGCTCAAAAGCTGCAAAACTGCGTGAAGCGGCGATTAAAACATTAAAACGCCATAATGCGGCCATTAAAAGCTCCGAACTTCAAAAGGAAATCGAAAAAGAGAGCGGACTTGAGATCCCTAATATGACAACCTTTATGCAAAGCCTGATTAAAATGTACCCGGAAGTCAAAAAGCCATACCGCGGTCAATATATATTAGAGGGTGAGATTTCTACTGAGACAGAGCAGCAATAGGTCAAACCCTTGCTTTTCCAGATAGCGTTTCCATTTTGCGGAAACATTAAGGCGGCCACTTTATACGCCGCCGCCCAATCAACTGCTTGAGACAATCGACTCAAGCGGTTTTTTATAAAAACCAAATTATTCCTTAAAGTGGTATTCAATTTAAAGGTTTTGTTTCTTTGTCTTTGCGTTTGATTTGATAGATCCATTTTTGTGGGGTTGTTTCTTCTTGCGTCTGCTGTTTCCACTCTGTTATTTTCTGATCCATTTTCGTGTCATTTTGTTTGATGGCGCTCAATTGTTGTTGGAGCTGATCGACTTGCTCTGTAACAGTTTGAAGTACCGCTTCGATCTGTTCTGACCGTTCAAAAACCTCCTCGTTTTGTTCAAGCGCCTTCTCCGTCTGCTGAAATGTATCAATATCGGCAAAATGAGAAGCGATCCACTTATCACTTTCATCGAGTTGCCTTTTATAAGATAGAATCGTTTCGTAAAACAGCGTTTCTTTCGTTTTTTCAGCCTCCAAAAGGCGGCTTTTCGTTTCTGTCACCCGCTCTTTTAATACCGCGACATCTGCTTCGATTTGTTTGAGCTGAAGACTTTTAGCGTGAAGTTCGTCTTTCAGGCGGGCATTTTCGTGGGCAGTGTGTTTGAGCTCCTGCTCCTTTTTTTCCCTCAGTGTTTTTTCTCTTTCTGCATGAAGCTTTTCGTATTCTATCTGGCTATGTAAGCTTTTCTTCTCCTCTTCGGCTTTTACATTTGTTAAATGAAGGCGGTGCTTTTCTTCTATCTCTTGTTTTCTTGCATAGGTTTCTTTTTGAAGGAGCTCCTGAAGGACAACGATTTTACCCAGCAGTTCGCTTTTTATCCGGTTGAGCGTTTCGGCCGACTCGTCTTTCTTGTTTGCCGAGACCCGCTCCAGTTCGATTGACAGCTGCTGAAGCTGCTGTTTCATTGCTGCGTTTTCCCGGCTAAGCTTATGATTTTTCTGATGAAAATAGCTTGCTTCAAGCTCGTGTATCAATTGATGTGATCTTGCCAGCTCGGCTTTTAAAAAAAGATTTTCCTGTGATAAATCATGAAAATAAGGCAGCGAACCCGATGTTTTTTTCATGGTGACCAGCCCCCTATAGATGTTACAACTACAATATGCATAAATGAAACCCGCCATGCCTTTTGAAAAAGAGATTTTACAGACTTGTTCGGATTTCTAAAGTTTTGCTATGATGTTCGCAGGCAGGAACACGCGAAGGAAGGTTGAGCTGCATGAAAGAGATACATGTCATATTATCAGGGGGGCTTTCGCGCCGTTTTGGGGAACCGAAGGCGCTTGCCCGCTGGAAAGGGAAGCCGCTTTATCAATGGTGCAAACAGGCGCTGGGAGACGACGTCCTGATATTGAGCCATCCGGGCCTGACGGAGCGGTTTATAGAACTCGGGGAAAAAGCGGTGCTGGAAGATATCGAACCGTTCAGAGGGAAAGGGCCGCTTGCCGGTATGTACACAGCCATGGAGCGGGCGGAAGGGGAATGCTATATTTTTTCGGCTTGTGATACCCCGCTTGTCCGGAAGGAGACCATCTCGGCTTTAAAACGGCAGATGACCCCGGGAGTCGACGCCGTCGTGCCGGTTGCAGACGGAAGGGCGCAGCCGCTTGTTGCCGTCTACCACAGAAGGGTGAAGTCCGTCCTCCTCGAACAGCTGCAGCAGAACGAACTGAAGATCAGCAGCTTTCTCAACCGCATTCGCGTCAAGTACATTGAAGCAGATGCGGTCGGGGCAGAGCCGAGGGAATTTATAAATGTCAATAAAAAGTCGGATTTAGATAAAATAGAACCGTTCTTTCCGGGATGAAATATTTTATCATAGATTGCAAGGGTTTTTCGGAAGGTGTTTTTCAAAAGACAGCCGACGGAAAAATGGTATGATATAGAAAAGGAAGTAAAGGGGATCATCCTGATGCATGAACGGTATTCAAGACAAATCAGATATCAAAACATCGGACAGGCAGGTCAGGACAGAATCAGGCAGAGCCATGTTTTGATCGTCGGAGCCGGGGCGCTTGGCACGTCAGCTGCTGAAGGGCTTGTGCGCGCAGGCATCGGTACACTGTCTATTATAGACCGCGATTATGTGGAATGGAGCAACTTGCAAAGGCAGCAGCTCTATACAGAGAAAGACGCGGAGGAGAGGCTTCCGAAAGCGGCAGCTGCAAAAGACCGTCTTTCCCAGATCAATCGCGATGTTGTGCTTCGTACATATGTTGCAGACGGCACCGTTGAAACACTCAGACCGCTGATCGAAGAGGCGGATGCTGTCATCGATGCAACGGATAACTTTGAGACCCGCATGATCATCAATGACCTTGCGCAGGAGATGGGCACTCCGTGGGTTTACGGCGCTTGTGTCAGCAGTCAGGGCATGTATATGACGATTATTCCTGAAAAAACGCCGTGCCTTGCCTGCCTGTTTGAAGATGTTCCGATTGGCGGGGCTACATGCGACACGTCGGGAATTATTTCGCCGGCCGTTCAAATGGTGTCGGCTTATCAGCAAGCTGAAATTTTAAAAATCTTAACAGGCCAGCAAGAAGCGCTTCAAACCGCTTTTGTCACGTTTGATTTATGGGCGAACACCCACTATCGAATGCAGATCGGCCGCAATGAGAATTGTCCTTCGTGCGGAGAAACGCCGGTTTATCCTTTTCTCAGCAACACGAGCCAAAAGAAAGCCGATGTGCTGTGCGGAAGAGAGACCGTCCAAATTCGCAGCGAAATGTTAAAACGGCTGCCTAAAGAGGAGCTCATGAAAAAGCTTTCGGGCATCGGAAAAGTGGATGCGAATGATTATTTGCTGCATGTACAATATGAGACATTCAGAATCGTTATATTTAACGATGGAAGAGCCCTTGTTCACGGCACAAATGATATAAAAGAAGCCAACTCCATATTGGCGAGAGTCATCGGAATGTAACAACCAGGAGGTTTTTTGAATGATTGAAAAAAGAACGCCCATTCCAGTTTTTGAAGCCGCTGCGCGTGTCTCTCGGTACCAGAAGCAGGGAGATACAGAGTGGATTCACCTTGAGGAGAGTCTCCATAGATTTTTAGCCGAAGATGTCAAGGCTGATCACGATGTACCCGCTTTTGACCGTTCGCCGTACGACGGCTTTGCCGTCCGAGCCTGCGACACCGCCGGTGCTTCGCGGGAAAATCCGCTGCAATTCGAGGTGGTTGATCACATTGGAGCCGGAGCCGTATCCGGTAAAAAGCTCGGTCCTTTTCAAGCCGTCAGAATTATGACGGGAGCGCAGATTCCGGAGGGCGCTGATGCGGTAGTCATGCTTGAGCTGACAAAAACCTTCTCAGAAGACGGTAAAAACTATATGGTGTTGAAGCGCACACTGCAGCCGGGAGAAAATATTTCAAAAACCGGAGAAGATGCGAGAAAAGGATCAGTTCTTGTGAAGAAAGGAACCCGGATAACGCCGGGTGTTGTCGCTTTGCTTGCAACATTCGGATATGCAGCGGTTCCTGCAGTCAAAAAGCCTGTGGTTGGCATCATTGCCACCGGGACGGAGCTTCTGAATGTCAGCGATCCGCTCGTTCCCGGAAAAATCCGCAACAGCAATGCAGGTATGGCAGCCGCTCAGGTTGAAGAAGCAGGCGGAAAACCCCTTTATTTAGGAAAGATTTCTGATCAATTTGACGAAAGCTTTGCAGCGGTGGAAAAAGCTTTGGACAAGGTGGATTTTCTGATTACGACCGGAGGTGTATCCGTAGGGGACTTTGATTTTCTGCCGGCAATTTACGAAAAGCTTGGTGCCGAGGTCCTGTTTAATAAAGTGGCGATGCGTCCGGGAAGTGTAACGACTGTCGCTCAATTAAACGGCAAATTGCTGTTTGGGCTGTCCGGGAACCCGTCAGCCTGCTTCGTTGGATTTGAGCTCTTCGTCAAGCCGTCCCTGTGCACCTGGCTGCATCATCCGAAGCCGTATTCTTTATGTGCAGAGGCGGTTTTAACCAAGGATTTTCCAAAACCTAATCCGTTTACGAGGTTTGTCCGCTCGTTTGTATCCATTAAAGACGGCGCGCTTCATGCGGAGCCTGTCGGTCTGGATAAATCGAGCGCCGTAACGTCTCTGGCAGATGCCAATGCGCTGATGGTTTTGCCGGGCGGAACGAGAGGCTATGAAGCCGGGGCAAGAGTGCATGTTCTTTTATACCGGGATGAGAACGGAAGTGAACAGCTGTGGCCGCACATTTTCCAATCCTCCAGATCGTAGGATATCAAAACAGCGGCAAAACGACGTTCGTTGAAAAACTGGCGGAAAAGCTCGATCAGCTCGGCGTCAAGGTTGGCTGCCTGAAACACCACGGACATGGAGGAGAACCGGATGCTTTTGCCGAAGGAAAGGATTCCGACCGCTTTTTTCGGGCTGGAGCGGCTGCGTCCGGTGTTGAAGGAGCAGGCGTTTTTCAGCTGACGGCGCGCGGCGAGTGGACGCTTGATCAACTGATTGCCGCTTACGGCGTTTTAGCAGTTGAGTGTCTTCTCATCGAAGGATTTAAACATGCGCCGTATCAAAAAGTTGTTATGGTCAGAAACGAAGCGGACTGCCAGCTCTTAAAGGAATTGGACGGCATCATCGCCGTCATTTATCAGCAGAGCGAGCCGAAAACGGATGTTCCATCCTTTCATATTGAAGACCCGAGTGCCGTGGCTTTTATTCTGAAACATCTAAAGGAGGAAGGCGTTTGTCTGAACGATTTGTCATAACAAAAGAGCCGATTGTCATCGAAGATGTCGTCAAAAAAGTTGAAAGAAGGGAAGCCGGTGCCATTACGACGTTTATCGGAACAGTGAGAGAATGGACCAATGGAAAAAAGACCCTCTATCTCGAATATGAAGCCTATGTTCCGATGGCGGTCAGCATGCTCGCTCAGATCGGAAAAGAAATCAATGAAAAATGGCCTGGTGCAGCTGCAGCGATTACCCATCGCATCGGCAGGCTGGACATTTCTGATGCGGCCGTTGTCATCGCCGTGTCGTCGCCTCACCGGAAAGCGGCGTATGAAGCGAATGAATATGCGATCGAAAGGATAAAGCAAATCGTCCCGATTTGGAAAAAAGAACATTGGGAGGACGGCGAGACTTGGATCGGCGACCAGCTTGAGACAACTGAATACCCGGAAGGGAAACCAGATATGGAAGCAGCGGCTTCCGGCAGAAAAAGAGGTGCTGACCAGTGATTAAAATTTTGCTGTTTGCCCAGCTTGCGGAACAAGCGGGTACGCAGAGCATCGATATAGATGAAGAAAAGACGACAACAGACGAGATCAGACAGTTTTTAAAAGAAACTTACAATCTTCAGGGGACAGACCGGGCGATGATCGCTGTGAACGAAGTGTACAGAAGAGGAAACAGTGAGGTCAAGTCGGGAGATACGGTTGCTCTTATTCCCCCGGTCAGCGGAGGATGAGAACGGTCGGTCGGTTCAGGCATAGAGCCTGTCACCGACCGACGTTTTTTTTAGAACCGTTTTCAATATAAAGAAAACAGCCGCGCCGTTCTTTCGAAATGTTTGGTTCTAATCTTTGAATCAGGTCATAAAGCTCACTAATACGGTGAACGTTAAAATTGGTTCTTTCTTTCAGTTTCATTTTCAGTTCTTTTGTCGTTACAATTTTTCCTTTTTGCTGTTTAATAATGTCTACGCAATGTGCTGCATAATACTCTTTATTGGAACGTCTATGTCGCTGGATTTGTCTGTCAAGTTCTCCTAACCTTGCATAAATCCCTTCGCGTTCTTTCCGGAAGTCCTTCCAGATTTTTTGTTCCAATTCACCTAAGAGGAGAAGCTGTTTTTTTAAAGCCTCTCTTTTCGACATTGCAATCAACTCCGTCATTCATAATTTGATAACATTTTCTATTATTTTACATCATCTTCCTTCATTCATCAAAAAATTTCCTTTGACATTGAGAAACTATTTTTTTATCGGCTGTCACATTTTAAACAGGCTTTATTTCAAACGGAAGAAGGGAGAAAACTCCATAATAAGTCTGAATTTTTTAAAATCGGTGGAATTTTATTTCGTAAACCGATATATTAGATGATGTGTCCTTGTTTTACATGAATTGGAAAGGTGCTGGTGCAAATGGAGTCCCTTAAAAAACTAAAAGATTTTTATTGGCCTTATAAAAAAATGTTCTTGTGGTCGCTTGTGTCGATGCTTCTTATGACGGCGATCACGGTTGTTTACCCGATTATTCTGCAAATGACAATTGATGATGTGATTCTCGGCGGAAGGTACGGTTTGGTCATATGGATCAGCCTTGGGTTCATCGTTGTCATGGCGGCGAAGGGCGCAGCCACTTTTTTTCATCAGTATCTTGGAGATATGTTCGGAATCCGCTCTGTCTACCGGTTAAGAAAAGAGCTGTATGCGAAATTGCAGCGTCTGCCGTTCAAGTATTATGACAGCGCTAAAACGGGAGATTTAATGTCGAGGCTTACGGCTGACGTCGAAGGCATCAGATTCTTTTTATCTTTCGGATTTGCTGAGGCGATTCGATTTATCCTGCTTGTCACCTTCAGTCTGTCTGTCATGTTTTCTTATTCTGTACCGCTGACCCTGGTTACAATTGCTTCTCTACCGTTTTTAGGAGCGGCTGTCTACAGGTTTGACAAAAAAGTGCATCCCGCTTTTCGGAGCATAAGAAAATCTTTCGCCCGTTTAAATACGAAAGTTCAGGAAAATATCAGCGGCATGAATACCGTTAAATCTTTATCAAAAGAAGATTTTGAGATTCAAAACTTCACTCATTCAAATGACCATTTTCGAACTAAAAACTTAAACGCTTCGTTTATCATGTCGAAATTCTTTCCGCTGATGGAGTTTATCGGCAATATTTGCCTCGTTGCCCTGCTGTCGTTCGGCGGCTGGCTCGTGATGCAGAACAGCTTAAAACCGGGTGAGCTTGTCGCTTTTTTCAGTCTCGTCAATTACTTGATGTGGCCGATCATGAACCTGGGTTATGTCATCAACCTGTTTTCACAGGCGAAAGCATCAGGAGAGCGGCTGCTGGAAATTCTTGATGCCGAGGAGGAGATCACAGACAGCGGACTTGCGGTGAAAAACGGCAGGCTGAACGGTGATGTCGTATTCAGCGATGTTTCCCTTCAATATACAAAAGAAAATGCAGAAGCATTGCATGGGGTGTCTTTTCAGGCCGAGCGCGGCAAAACGATTGGGTTAATCGGCGCGACGGGGTCAGGCAAGAGCAGCATCATTCAACTGCTGAGCCGCTTTTATGAGCCGACATCCGGCCGGATCACGATCGACGGCAAGCCGCTTGAACACTACTCAATAAAGATGCTGCGGTCCAATATCGGCGTCGTCCCGCAGGAATCGTTTTTATTTTCATCAACGATCAGGTCAAATATATCTTATGGAAAGCCTGATGCATCAATGGATGAGATCGTCGAAAGCGCGAAAAGGGCCCAGGCGCACGATTTTATCATGGAGCTTCCGAACCAATACGATACGATGCTCGGTGAGAGGGGGCTCGGGCTGTCCGGCGGCCAAAAACAGCGGATCGCGATTGCGAGAGCAATTTGTCTGAACCCGGGCATTCTCATCCTGGATGATTCGACGAGTGCTGTTGACATGGAAACGGAGCACCGCATTCAGCTTGCATTGCGGGAAGTGATGCGGGATCGGACGACTTTCATCATCGCTCACAGAATCTCATCCTTAAAGCATGCCGACGAAATCCTTGTTCTCGATAAAGGAGTTGTCAAGGAAAGGGGAACACACGAACAATTAATGGAAGAAAACGGTTTATACAAACGGATTTTTGATTTGCAGTATAAAGATCAAAATGTGTTGAATGAGCCGCATTTTGCAGGATAGGAGGCTCTTGCTATGGAAAATCAGGCGAAAAAACAAACGTTGATGAACCGGTTTTTTTATACTTCAGACCAAATCATTGAAAAGCCTTTTAACTGGGCGCAGATGTGGAGGCTACTCAAATATTTAAAGCCTTACCGAAAAAATTTGCTGCCGCTGTCGTTTTTAACGGTCATGATTTCGGCGGCGATCCGGCTGGCGGTGCCGATTTTGATCGGCGTCTATGCGCTCGACCAAGCAATCGCAGGCCGGGATATGAATCTTCTTGTGATTCTGATCTCAGTCATCAGTGGATTATATCTTGTCAATTATGTTAGCAATGTGCTGAGAATCCGCTGGATGAACAAGCTTGGCCAGCATGTCATTTATGATCTCAGACAGCATTTGTTTACGCATGTTCAGCGGCTGTCGCACCGCTTTTTCGACGAGCGTTCGGCAGGTTCCATCCTTGTCCGGATCATGAATGACATCAACTCTTTGCAGGAACTGTTTACGAGCGGAGTCATCAATCTATTGATGGATATCCTGCTCCTCTTCGGCATTATCGTCATTCTGTTTTCGCTCAGTCCTGAGCTGACGATCGCCATCATGGTGACGCTGCCTGTTATGTTCTTCATTTCTACCAATCTCAGAAGGAAAATCCGGCGATCCTGGCAAAAGGTGCGCTTAAAGCAGTCCAAACTGAATTCCCATTTGAACGAAAGCATTCAAGGCATCCGGGTCACTCAGGCATTTACGCAGGAGAAAGAGAATATGATGTATTTTGAAGGCGTCAACAGCGAGAACTTTGAAGCCTGGAGGGAAGCAACGAAAAAAAATGCGACATTCCGCCCGCTTGTAGAAATGACAAATGCTGTCGGGACAGCCATTTTAATCTGGTACGGCTCAAGCTTGATCATCAATGAAACGATTACGATCGGTGTATTTGTATCGTTCGCCTTCTATCTCGGAATGTTCTGGGAGCCGATTTCAAGGCTCGGCCAAGTCTACAACCAGCTGTTGATGGGGATGGCTTCATCGGAGCGGATCTTTGAATTTCTGGATGAAAAGCCGAGTGTTGCAGACAAGGAAGATGCGGTCAAAATAAAGGAATTAAAAGGCCGGATCGAATTTAAACAGGTGGAATTTTCTTATGACGGGAATCGCAAGGCGCTGCACAGCATTTCATTTGAGATACCGGAGGGATCATCGCTCGCGCTTGTCGGACATACAGGATCAGGGAAGACGACGATCGCAAATCTGATCAGCAGGTTTTACGATGCAACAGGCGGGACTGTCAAAGTGGACGGAATACCAATTACCGATATCTCGCTATCCGATCTTCGTTCGCAAATCAGCATCGTGCTGCAGGATACGTTTATTTTTTCCGGAACGATTATGGAAAATATTCGTTTTGGCCGTCCAAACGCCGCCGATGAAGAAGTGATCGAAGCAGCAAAAGCTGTCGGAGCCGATTCGTTTATTTCAGCGCTTCCGAATGGATACGCCACAGAAGTGGAAGAACGCGGCAATGTATTGTCGGCAGGTGAGCGGCAGCTCATTTCATTTGCGAGGGCGCTCCTGGCAGACCCCCGGATTCTGATCCTTGATGAAGCAACCGCAAGCATTGACACAGAAACGGAAGTCAAAATCCAGGCTGCATTGAAAACACTGCTCCATGGCAGAACGGCTATTATGATCGCTCACAGGCTTTCAACGATCAGGGATGCGGATAAAATTCTTGTTCTTGACCACGGCCGGAAAATAGAAGAGGGAAATCACCAGGAATTGATCGAAAAACGTGGAATGTATTATGAGCTGGTGAAAGCGCAGTATCAAATGTTTCAGCGAAGCTGAAATCGTCCGCGGCCGCACGTTTTGGAATGCGGCCGGGGCGTTTTTTTAAGAACAGATGTGAAACATTTTAGGCCATTCTGCGTATAAACTGGTAATTCATTTATTAAGGGGGATACATATGGAAACACATTTAGAAACTGAAAAAGTAAAGAATCCGTCATTGCTCGGATTGATTACCCGGCCCGGAGAACAGTTTGAGAGAATGAGAGAAAAGCCGGCTTTCTGGTTTCCGCTTGTCATTGTTTTAATCTTGTCGGTTACCGGCGGGTACATGGTCAGTGAAAAAACACCGCTATCTGCCGAATTGTCGGAAATTCCGGATGCTGAAGCATTTCAAGCTGCTATGAAGGGGGTCGGCATCATCGGCGGGATTTTCGGTTTTGTGATTGCCATGCTGATCAGCGCTTTAATTTATTGGCTGATTGTCAAAATCGGAAGAGGAACAACCAATTTTGTTCACATGTTTTCACTGTCTGTTTTTACATATTTTATTGCGGCTATCGGACAATTCATAGGCGGGCTTGTGATCTATTATTCAAATATTGATCCCACGATCGTCGTCACGTCTTTAAACGGCATCATCCCGGCAGACGAGCCGCTCAAATCGGTACTGGGTGTATTTGATATTTTCACGATCTGGTCGCTCGCATTGGTTGCCCTGGGGCTCCAAAAGGTTGGAGGCATCTCCAAAAAAGCGGCTTGGACCGGTGTGATCATTTTATTTGTAATCTCCATTCTGCTCGCTTTAACAGCCGGAATGGCGATCAATTTCTTCGATTCATTTGAAGGAGCAATGTAAATGAAAAAAATATGGATCGGCATCATCATTGTTGGGGCTGCTGTTCTTTTTATCGGACTCAACCTCTACCGCTCGGTTCAAACGAGCGGAGGGGCTGAGACAGCGGTCCAAACCGTACAATTGGAAGAAAAAGAGATTTCTTCTGAAGTCATGGTTCCGGGTACCCTTAAGTTTGCAAACGAACAATACGAATATTTTGAACCTGAAAAAGGAGAAATTGCCGACATCAAAGTAAAAGAAGGCGACAAGGTGAAAAAAGGAGATGTGCTTTTCACCTATGCGAATGAAGAAATTCGCCTGGAAAAAGAGCAAAACGCCTTATCCATTCAATCGAAGGAGCTTCAGCTTGAACAGGTTAAGCGAAAAATCAGCAGCCTAAAAAGCAAGGAAGACGAGCTGAAGGCTGAGCTCGGAGCGGAAAAAGCGAAGAGGCAAATGGATGACGAACGGTCACAGCTTGAAATGGAAGAAAAATCGCTCCAGCTTGAACTGAAACAAGCCGACCTGCAAAAGGAAACGCTCGTGAAAAAATCGGCAGCGCTGCAAGTGAAGAGCGGCATTGACGGGACGGTTATCACCGTTGACAAACAAGCCGCCGCAAAGCAATCGGATATTCAAAAGCCGGTTATACATATAGGCAACGAGGACAAGCTTGTCGTTAAAGGCGTGCTGTCAGAGTATGACACATTGAAAGTGAAAAAAGGACAGAACGTGACCATCACGTCGGATGTCATCCAAAATAAAGAGTGGCGGGGCAGGATCTCACAAGTCGGATTGGTTCCCGAAGAAGAGGCGTCTGCAGGTGCTGCAGGAGGAAAGGAACAAGCTGTGCAATACCCGTTTGAAGTCAAAATAAAAGGGGAGCGTCCTAAAGCAAAGCCCGGCTTTAACATGATTCTCAAAATCCAGACGGACAAAAGAATCATTCAGGCTCTTCCTGAAGATGCCGTCAAGCAAGATGATGATCAATCATACGTGTATGCCGTCAGAGACGGCAAGGCGAAACGGATCAATGTCAAAACCGGTGAGAAAGCAGATGGCGCCGTTGAAATTACCGGTGGTCTGACGAACAAGGACCAGGTTATCGCAAACCCGGCCGAGGACATGAAAAGCGGAACGGAAGTGAAGCTTCAATGATTGAGCTTTCCCAAGTGAAAAAAAGCTACCAAATCGGAGGGGAAACCATTGATGTTCTCAGGGAGATCAATATGAAAATTGAGCCGGGAGAATATCTGTCCATCATGGGGCCTTCCGGTTCGGGAAAATCGACGATCATGAATATTATCGGCTGTCTTGACCGCCCGACATCGGGTATTTACAGGCTGGACGGCGAGGATATTTCATCATATGGGGAAAGGGAGCTTGCCGGCGTCAGAAACCGTTTAATCGGTTTTGTTTTTCAGCAGTTTCAGCTTCTGCCGCGCTTGAATGCCATAAAGAATGTGGAACTTCCGATGATTTACTCCGGCGTTCCAAGAAAAGAGCGGCGGGAGCGGGCTGAACGGGCGCTTGAAAAAGTCGGACTCAAGGACAGAATGCGCCATATGCCGAACGAGCTTTCCGGCGGCCAAAAACAGCGTGTAGCCATCGCAAGAGCGATCGTCAATGAACCTAAGCTGATATTGGCTGATGAACCGACCGGAGCGCTCGATACGAAAACAAGCCGGGACATCATGGAGCAATTCACCGAATTGAATGAGGAAGGTACGACGGTGGTGCTCGTGACCCACGAACCGGAGATTGCAGATTATACAAGCCGGATCATCATGGTGAGGGACGGTGTGATCGTCTCGCCGGAAACAGAGCGGAGGGGGACGGTGCAATGAATCTCATCGAAAACTTGAGAATGGCGTTAAGTTCCATCCTTTCCCATAAACTGCGATCGATTTTAACAATGCTCGGAATCATTATCGGTGTAGGCTCTGTTATTGTCGTTGTGGCAGCGGGGCAAGGGGGAGAGCAGATGCTCAAGCAGACGATCAGCGGACCCGGCAACACGGTCGAAATCTATTATGCGCCCAGCAATGAAGAATTAACGGCCAATCCCAACGCCTATTTAGACGCCGCCTTCACCGAAGACGACATCAGAAGTTTAAAGTCACTCGAAGGTGTGAAACATGTCGTTGCGAAAACAACCGAGTCCATGAATGTCCGCTTCCAGGATGAAAAAACAGATGCCGCTGTAAACGGCATTAATGACGGATATATCAGCATCAATTCGATGGAAATCGAAAAGGGAAGAGAATTTTCAGAAGAGGATTACCATGCTGGAAGCAGGGTTGCCATCGTCTCGCCGAAGCTTGCGGAAGAACTGTTTTCTCAGCAGTCGCCTCTCGGACGTGTCGTATGGATAAATGGCCAGCCTGTTGAAATCATCGGCGTATTGAAAGAAGAGAACGGGCTGCTTGCGTTGGGGATGAATGAAATATATGTTCCGTTTTCAATGTTAAAATCGTCATTCGGCATCAGCGACTATGACTCTGTCTCCGTTCAAGCTGAGTCTGCCGACCATCTGCAAGCCGTTGGAAAGCAGGCTGCAGCGGCCGTCAACAAGAATCACGGCACTACGGACTCATATGAAGTGATGAACATGGAGGCCATGGCGGCCGGAATCAGCCAGATCACAACAATTATGACGATGTTCATCGGCTCAATTGCAGGCATTTCTTTACTCGTTGGCGGGATCGGCGTCATGAATATTATGCTGGTGTCTGTCACTGAACGGACGAGGGAAATCGGGATTCGAAAATCGCTTGGTGCAACAAGAGGCCAGATTCTGATGCAATTTTTAATAGAATCGTCTTTGATCACCCTGATCGGCGGGGTGTTTGGCATCGGCCTCGGATACGGCGGAGCAGCCCTTGTATCGTTTTTTGCCGGTTGGCCGTCGCTCGTTTCTTGGCAGGTGGTCCTCGGAGGCGTCCTGTTCAGCATGGCGATCGGGATTATCTTTGGCCTCATCCCGGCCAATAAAGCGGCCCGCCTTCATCCGATTGATGCACTGAGGTATGAGTAAAGCGTTAAGAGGCTAGCAGCCGCAGAGGAATGACCCAAATGAACGAATGACCACATGCCGGTGCGTCAGACTATCGCAAGATCGAAACCGCCTCCCAAGGCGGTTTTTTAGATGGGAAAATGAAACCTTTCACTACATAATGATAGACTTGAAAGTGCTGTGAAATGATCTTTATTTGATGAAAAGGTATGTCAGGAGGAATTTTAAAGTGGAAGCAAATGTAGAAACAACACCGCAAGTAAAAAAACCGTCACTGCTCGGCATCATCACGAGTCCTGTCCGGCAGTTTGAAAGAATGAGAGAAAGGCCCGCAATTTGGCTCCCGATGATCATCGTGCTGGCGTTATCAGCCTTTTCCGTTTATTTGGTCTACCGGGAATTGAGTCAATCGAACATCGATCCTGGTATGGCAGCGATCAGCAAGGTTTTTCAAATGCTCATATTCTTTGTTCTCAGCGCTTTAGTATTATGGCTGATCTCTAAAGTAGGAAATGGAGAAACCAGTTTCATCTGCATGGTGTCTCTGTCTGTCTTTGCTACTTTTGTAACTGCAATCAGAGATGTCATCACTAGTTTAGTTTTTTACTTTTCGAATTCTCCAGTCGCGTTTCCGTTTGCATCGCTTGCTGGGTATATTCCGGCCGAAGAGCCCTTTTTGAGTGTCCTTGGGATGTTTGATTTGTTTACAATCTGGTCGTATGCATTGGTAGCCGTCGGCCTGCAAAAAGCTGCCGGCGCTTCAAAACAGGCATCATGGATCGGCGTTTCCGTTTTATTTATATTCATGTTGGTGTTGTCTTATTTATCTGGCCTGTATCAAGTATTTATAGAAAATATTCAGTAAACGGGAACAGAATGCAGATTTGTAAAACCTCATGCGGCTTAGCATGAGGTTTTTATCATTGTGATCTGAATGATGTTTGTAAGAATAGATAATAATAATGTCACATATTTTTGCGGATTTTTATAGTTTATACAGTTTACAAACGGTACATATCACGTTAATATGTTGAAATGTGAAAGATTTTGATTGTTATTGAATGAATTTGAAAGATTTTTGTTGAGTTATGTCGAAAAAGCGTTTACAATGAAATTGTAAGCTGAATGAAGGCGTTTCCAAAAGGGGTGATAATGTGTTGACTCCCGAACGGCATCAGCTGATTATTGACGAGATTGAAAAGCATGATGTCGTGAAAATCCAGTACTTAATGAATTTAACGAACGCATCTGAGTCAACGATCAGAAGAGATTTGTCGACGCTGGAAGCCCGCGGATATTTAAAGCGTGTTCATGGAGGGGCATCAAGGCTTTCCGATATTCGTACCGAGCCTGACATGCTAGAGAAATCATCCAAAAACCTTCATGAAAAGAGAAAAATCGCTCAAGAAGCGGCCTCACTTCTTGAAGAAGGCGATTGTATCTACCTTGATGCCGGAACGACCACTTTGCAAATGATCGATTTTATCGATCCAGAGATGGATATTATCGTGGTTACAAATGGAGTCATGCACATTGAGGCATTAGGTAAAAAAGGCATTACTTTTTATTTATTAGGCGGGTATGTGAAGTATAAAACCGGAGCGATCGTAGGCGGTTCGGCGTTATCAGCCATCAGCCAATACCGGTTTGACAAAAGCTTCATCGGCGTCAACGGCATTCATAAGGAAGCGGGGTTTACGACTCCGGATCCTGAAGAAGCGCTTTTGAAAACAAAAGCTGTCAACCAGGCGAAAAAAGCATTTATTTTAGCTGACGTTTCCAAGTTTGGGGAAATTTCATTTTCTGCCTTTGCCGGTTTAGACGAAGCAACTATCATTACAGCAGGATCTGCAAAACATTCATTTGATAACTATCAAGAAAAAACTGTCGTAAAGGTAGTGAAAACATGATATACACTGTAACTCTCAACCCATCGGTCGACTATATTGTTCACGTTGAAGAATTTTCCGTAGGCGGGCTGAATCGTTCAGTCTATGACACGAAATATCCCGGAGGCAAAGGAATCAATGTCTCACGCGTACTGAACAGACACCATGTACCTTCTAAAGTTCTCGGTTTTATTGGCGGTTTTACCGGGGGATATATCAAATCATTTCTCGAAGAAGAGAAGCTTGAAACGGCTTTTCATGAGGTGAATGGCGACACGCGCATCAATGTCAAATTGAAGACCGGGGATGAGACGGAAATCAACGGGCAGGGGCCGGTCATCAGCGAAGAAGATTTCGGGGCCTTTTTAGACCAATTTTCAGCAATGAAAGAAGGGGACATTGTCGTATTGGCTGGCAGCATTCCTTCTTCATTGCCGCAGGACACATATGAAAAGATTGCAGAAAAGTGCGAAGAGCAAAATGTCCGAGTTGTCGTTGATATTTCGGGTGAGGCGCTTTTAAAAGCTGCAGAAATGAAGCCGCTTTTAATGAAACCGAACCATCACGAGCTCGGTGAAATGTTTGGGACAACCATCACTTCAGCGGAAGAAGCGGTGCCTTACGGAAAGAAACTCGTTGAACGCGGGGCCGAAAACGCGATCGTTTCCATGGCTGGAGAAGGTGCCCTTTTATTTACGAAAGACGGCGTCTACCATGCCAACGTACCTAAAGGAAAGCTCGTGAACTCAGTCGGCGCGGGGGATTCAGTGGTTGCAGGCTTTCTCGCAGGCATTGAAAAACAGCTCGACATCAAAGAAGCTTTTCGCTTAGGAGTCGCTTCAGGAAGCGCAACTGCCTTTTCAGAGGAGCTGGGAACGGAAGAGCTCGTTCACAAGCTGCTTCCGGAAGTTCAAGTCAAAGCGATTTAAAGGAGGAAAGGTTATGAAAATAACAGAGTTACTTACGAAGCATACGATCAAGTTAAACCTTGAGAGCAGCCAGAAAGAAAACGTTATCGAAGAACTCGTCAGCGTGTTGGATCAGGCGGGCAAGTTGAATGATAAAGAAGGCTACAAAGAAGCCGTGATCAACCGCGAGAAACAAAGTTCCACCGGTATCGGCGAAGGCATCGCCATCCCGCATGCGAAAACGGCAAGCGTCAAAGAGCCTGCGATCGCGTTCGGCCGTTCAAAAGGCGGCGTCGATTATGAATCCCTTGACGGCCAGCCAAGCCATCTTGTTTTCATGATCGCCGCTACAGACGGTGCAAATAACACTCACCTCGAAGCATTGTCAAGACTGTCGACTTTGCTTATGAGGGAAGAGATTCGCAAACAGCTGCTTGAAGCTTCATCTGAAGACGAAATCATCGACATCATCAATCAGCATGATAAAGATGATGAAGAAGAAGAGCAGGCCGAAGAAGCCCCTGCAGCATCAGCAAAAGGAAAAATCCTTGCGGTTACAGCATGCCCGACAGGGATCGCCCACACGTTCATGGCTGCGGATGCTTTGAAAGAAAAAGCGAAAGAGCTTGGCGTTGATATCAAAGTTGAAACGAACGGTTCAAGCGGGATTAAAAATGGTCTGACAGCGCAGGAAATCGAAGATGCGGTTGCGATCATTGTCGCCGCCGACAAGCAGGTTGAAATGGATCGCTTTCAAGGGAAGCATGTCATTGAAGTACCTGTAACAGCAGGAATCAGACGCCCGCAAGAGCTGATTGAGCAGGCGCTGAAGCAAGACGCGCCTATCTATCAGGGTAAAGGCGGCGGTGCATCCGCTTCTGAAGACGGAGCTGCCAAAGGAAAAGGCGGCGGTTTCTACAAACACTTGATGAGCGGTGTCAGCAACATGCTGCCATTTGTCGTCGGGGGCGGGATCTTAGTTGCGGTTTCATTCTTCTGGGGAATTAACGCGACCAAACCGGGAGATCCGACTTATAATGAGTTCGCTGCTGTATTAAGTAATATTGGCGGAACGAATGCACTTGGATTAATCGTCGCTGTATTGGCCGGGTTTATCGCGATGAGCATTGCAGACCGTCCAGGATTTGCGCCTGGTATGGTCGGAGGTTTCATGGCGACACAAGCTGGCGCCGGTTTCTTAGGCGGCCTGATTGCCGGTTTCTTAGCTGGTTATATTGTTGTCCTGTTGAAAAAAGTGTTCGCTGGTCTGCCGCAAGTGCTTGACGGATTAAAACCTGTGCTGCTTTACCCGCTGTTTGGAATATTCTTGACCGGAATCATTATGCATTATGTTGTCAATACGCCTGTCAAGTACATTATGGATGGCATGACACATTGGCTTGAAGGTCTTGGAACAGGAAACCTTGTCGTAATGGGTATTGTTTTAGGCGGGATGATGGCGATTGATATGGGCGGTCCGATCAACAAAGCGGCCTTTACATTCGGTATCGCGATGATTGAAGCCGGAAACTTTGGACCTCACGCGGCCATCATGGCAGGCGGTATGGTGCCTCCGCTTGGAATTGCCCTTGCAACAACTTTCTTTAAAAATAAATTCTCAAAACGGGATCGCGAAGCCGGAATTACCAACTACGTGATGGGCTTGTCATTTATTACTGAAGGTGCGATTCCTTTTGCGGCAGCAGATCCGGCACGCGTCATTCCTGCTTGTATCATCGGATCAGCAGTTGCCGGCGGTTTGTCTCAATTTTTCCATGTCACACTGCAAGCGCCGCATGGCGGAATATTCGTTCTCTTCTTTACGACGAATCATGCGCTGCTGTATCTCCTCAGCATCTTGATCGGTGCGGTTGTGACAGCTTTGATTCTCGGCGCCTTGAAAAAGCCGGTTCCAACTGAAAAATAAGTGCTGAAAGTGCCACAGTGTTCTCTCTAGTGGCACTTTCTTTTTTACTGTTTTTGCCGGAAGTGAGCGCGGGGATTATGTATTCAGCGGGAACTTGTGATAAAGTATAGGAAAGCTTTTATTTTTGCATGTATACTGTGACAGACTGTTTTTAGGAGGAAGCGTTTTGACTGAAGAAAAATCCACCAAAAAGAAAAACTCTCTCTTTGAATGGGTAAAAGCCATTATTATTGCAGTCGTTCTGGCGTTATTGATCAGGGCGTTTTTATTCGAACCGTATTTAGTCGAAGGTACATCAATGGACCCGACGCTGCACGACGGAGAGCGGCTGTTCGTCTATAAAACGGTTAAATACGTAGGCGAATTTAAGCGGGGAGATATCGTCATTATCGACGGCGATGAAAAAAATGTCCATTATGTAAAGCGCTTGATCGGCCTGCCGGGAGATACCGTGCAAATGAAAGATGATACGCTGTACATAAACGGGAAAAAGGTATCTGAGCCGTACCTTTCGGAAAACAGAAAAGAGGCGGAAGCAGTCGGCGTCAAGCTGACGGGCGACTTTGGCCCTGTGAAGGTTCCGGAAGGCAAGTATTTCGTGATGGGGGACAACCGTCAGAGGTCAATGGACAGCCGGAACGGACTCGGACTGATTGATAAAAAACGAGTGGCCGGGACTTCACAATTTGTGTTTTTCCCGTTTAACGAAATCCGAAAAACAGACTGAAAAATGCCTGATGTCCATTTGGACAATCAGGCATTTTTGCTTGATTTATGCGGATAATGATGCCAGCACTGCGATAAACAGTACGGTAACGAACACAGAGGCCATAATCAGAAGAACGCTGTACAAGATTCTGATTTCCGCGGCTTCTTTTCCCCGTTTTGACAGCATTCGTTTCGCCGCGATATGAACGAACACGTAAATCATGGCAATCCCGATGTAAAGCCCCAAGTCACGTGCTGTAAAGCCGGTTATGGCAAGATAAACCCCTGCGAAAAAAATAAACATGCAGTATTCCGTCAAAGTGATAAGCTTCATGTCTTCCTCCGTCTAACGATCCGAGTTTTCTTCAAATATCACCTTTTTATAATATATCTTTTGCAGCCATCCCACAAGGAGGCCGAAGCCGATCAACAGACAGGAAAATATAAAAAAGTCCGAGGTCCACATATCAAACCCTTTGAAACGCCCGATAGACATCGTAGAAATCACCATGGCCACTGACGCGAAAAGCGCTTGGCGCGGCCTCGAATTGATCCATCTGATGATATCAGGGTCATCTTTCAATTTCATTATTCCTTCCCCCATTCTTCATTAATTGTAACATATTGTCACAAAGAAAGTGAAAATAAGAGTTTTTTTGATATATTTTTCTTTAAAACTTTATCGTAAAAAAGCAAAGCATTTCTCTTGCGGAATTTTCGTGTTATACTCTTTTTAATGAAGTATAGATGGAGGATATTAAATGATAGCTGTTCAAAATGTCAGTTTGCGGTTTGCGGACCGGAAGCTGTTTGAAGATGTAAATATTAAGTTTACGCCCGGAAACTGCTACGGATTGATCGGAGCAAACGGCGCCGGAAAGTCCACTTTTTTGAAAATATTGTCAGGTGAAATTGAGCCTCAGACGGGCGAAGTCCATATGAGCCCAGGCGAGCGCCTTGCCGTCCTGAAGCAGAACCACTTTGAGTATGAAGAGCATGAAGTGCTGAAAGTCGTGATCATGGGGCATAAACGCCTTTATGAAGTCATGCAGGAAAAAGACGCGATTTACATGAAACCTGATTTTTCAGATGAAGACGGAATCCGCGCCGCAGAGCTTGAGGGCGAATTCGCCGAGCTGAACGGCTGGGAAGCCGAAGGGGAAGCCGCGATTTTGTTAAAAGGCCTCGGCATTCCTGAAGAACTTCATACGAAGAAAATGGCGGATCTGGGCGGTTCCGAAAAGGTGAAGGTCCTCCTTGCGCAGGCCCTGTTCGGAAAACCAGACGTCCTTCTTCTCGATGAGCCGACCAACCACTTGGATATTCAGGCGATCCAGTGGCTTGAAGAGTTTTTAATCAATTTTGAGAATACGGTTATCGTCGTATCGCATGACCGCCACTTCTTGAATAAAGTATGTACGCATATTGCCGACTTGGATTTTAACAAAATTCAAATCTATGTCGGAAACTATGATTTCTGGTATGAATCAAGCCAGCTTGCGCTTAAAATGAATCAGGAAGCCAATAAGAAAAAAGAAGAGCAGATCAAACAGCTCCAGGAGTTCGTCGCCAGATTCAGCGCCAACGCCTCAAAATCGAAGCAGGCGACATCAAGAAAAAAACTGCTTGAAAAAATTACGCTTGACGATATTAAACCGTCATCGCGCAAGTATCCATACGTACATTTCACACCTGAACGCGAAATTGGAAACGATGTGCTTGTTGTCAAAGACCTGTCGAAAACGATTGACGGAGTCAAGGTGCTTGACTCGGTCAGCTTTATGATGAATAAAGAGGATAAAATCGCCTTTACAGGCCGGAATGAGCTTGCCGCTACAACGCTCTTTAAAATCCTTGCCGGGGAAATGGAGCCTGACAGCGGATCTTTTAAATGGGGTGTCACAACATCCCAGGCGTTTTTCCCGAAAGACAACAGCGAGTATTTTGAAAACAGCGATTTAAACCTTGTCGACTGGCTCCGCCAATTTTCGCCGCATGACCAAAGTGAAAGCTTCCTGCGCGGATTTTTAGGCCGGATGCTGTTCTCCGGGGAAGAAGTGCTGAAAAAAGCAAGCGTTTTGTCAGGGGGAGAAAAAGTCCGCTGCATGCTGTCCAAAATGATGCTGTCCGGCGCCAATGTGCTGATGCTTGATGAGCCGACAAACCATTTGGACCTCGAATCCATTACAGCGCTGAATAACGGTTTAATCAGCTTTAAAGGCGCCATGCTGTTTACATCTCATGATCATCAGTTTGTCCAAACAATCGCCAACCGGATCATTGAGATCACGCCAAACGGAATCGTTGATAAACAAATGAGCTACGACGAATTTTTGGAAGACAAAACGGTTCAGGACAAGCTTGCTGAACTTTACGCGTAATGATAGAAAACCCGCCTTAAAAAGCGGGTTTTTTTATAAAAAGGAGATGGTTGCCATGTCATGCCGAAAGGCTCTTGAGCAATATATTCAAGCAACAAACACACATGAGTTTGAGAATGTCAAAGAACTCCTTGATCCCGACGCTGTGTACTGGTTCTCGGATCAAACGTGCTCGGGCTTTGAGGAGATTCAGCGTTATTTTGAAAACGCCTGGAAGCAGATCGAAAACGAAGTATACAGCGCCAGTCATATCAGCTGGATCACGGAAACAGACGAACAGGCCGTCTGTCTTTATACATACGAATGGAAAGGGTTTTATAGGGGTGAACCGGTTCAAGGGGAAGGCCGTGCGACAAACGTATTTGTAAAGGACGAGACAGGAAGCTGGAAACTGAAGCATGAACATTTAAGCAGTTTGCCTAAACCATGAGAAGGCGGAGCATTGGACAGGCTTTTCAGCTGTTACAGCCGCCATCTATGTACGGGAGAAGTCAGGAAGTGCTGGCGGGCATGCGGACACAATATAAAAGGACCTCAGAAGTTTTCTGAGGTCTTTTTTTTGCGGAAGGCTTTATATCGCCCAGTTGCCGTTTCTGAAAATCGGCTCTCTTTTTCCGTCTGCTGTGATTCCGTCTATATTCATTTCTTCTGAACCGATCATGAAGTCAACATGTGTGATGCTTTCGTTTAATCCTTCTTTCGCCAGCTCTTCGCGCGACATCTGTTTTCCGCCTTCGATGTTGAATGCGTATGCACTGCCGATCGCGAGGTGGTTTGATGCATTTTCATCAAACAGCGTGTTGTAAAACAGAATATTGGACTTGGAAATCGGCGAATCGTGGGCGACGAGCGCAATTTCGCCTAAGTAGTGTGAACCCTCATCGGTTTCGATCAGCTCTTTTAAAATTTCTTCACCTTGTTCAGCTTTGACATCCGTGATCCGTCCGTTTTCAAATGTCAGTGTAAAGCCGTCGATCAAATTGCCGCCGTAGCTTAACGGCTTCGTGCTTGAAACGGTGCCGTTCACCCCGTCTTTTTTCGGAGCGGTGAATACTTCCTCTGTCGGCATATTGGCCATGAACTCGACGCCGTTTTCGTTTGTGCTTCCGGCGCCGACCCACAGGTGCTTCTCAGGAAGCTCGATCGTCAAATCTGTTCCCTTTGCTTGGTAATGAAGGGCATGATAATGCTTGTCATTTAAGACGCTTACTTTATCGCGCAGCGTTTGATCGTGGTCTTTCCACGCCTGAACAGGATCTTCACGGTCGATGCGGGTCGTTTTGAAAATCTCATTCCACAGCTTTTGCACCGCTGTCTCTTCATCTCCGTCAGGAAATACTTTTTTTGCCCAGGCCGGCGAAGGGGCTGCGACGACAGTCCAGCTGACTTTATCCGACTGAATCATTTGCCTGTATGTATGCATCGCCTTTCCGGCGGCTTTCTGCTGGGCTGCGATTTTTTTGGAATCGATGCCTTTCAAAAGATCAGGACTTGAAGAGACAATGGAAATAAAAGCGGCGCCTTCCTTGGCAAGCGTCTCAAGACCTTTCGCTTCCCATTCAGGGAACTCTTCAAAGGCTTCTGCAGGGGCCAGCTCATATTTCAGCCTTGTGACCTCATCATCCTGCCAGCGGACCGTCACGTTTTTTGCCCCTCTCTCATAGGCGTTTTTGACGAGAAGCCGGGCAAAATCGCGTACTTCTGTTGACGCGTTGATGACGACTTGCTGTCCTTTTTGAACGTTTACGCCGACTTCGGCCACAAGCTTCGCATATTTGCTCAGTTTATCAGTAAACGAATTCATTGGCAAAACCTCCTTTATTGTCCATAACATCATATCAAATATTTGATTGAAAAGAAAAAAAGACGCAGCCCGGTTAAGGCTGCATCTTTTTTAACGGTTGATTTTGGCCGTTTGGCCGGGGGGCGAGCTTGGCATGTTGGCAAGGGAGATGCTCATCCCCCCGAGAATAATACCGCTTAAAATAACGGTGATGGCCAGGCGTCTTCCCATATCTCTAAGCATGTTCTTCCTCCTTATCGTTTCTCCATTCCTCACGATATGAAAGAAGCCGGGAAAAAAGACGCGAAAATAAAAATTATTTAGCCGCTTTTTGCAATTTATCGATCACTTCGAGAGAACGACCCGTTCCGATGGCGACAGATTCAAGCGGATTTGCAGCGACATGCACGGGCACAACGATTTCCTGTGACAGCCATTCTTTGATGCCGTTCAAAAGCGCGCCTCCTCCGGTTAAAATCACGCCCCGGTCGACAATGTCTCCGCTCAGCTCCGGAGGACAGTCTTCAAGCGTCGCTCTGATGGCTTCGATAATATGAAGGAGCGATTCGCGCATCGCTTTCTGAATCTCCTTTGATTCCAGGGTAATCGTTTTCGGCAGGCCTGTGACAAGGTCGCGCCCTCTGACTTCCATCGTTTTCGTCTCATGGTCAATCAATGCGTAGCCGATCTCAATCTTGACTTCTTCGGCCGTCCGTTCACCGATCAGCAGGTTGTATTTTTTTCTGACGAATGACACGATGTCTTCATCAAGCTGATCGCCGCCAATCCGGATCGAGTGGCACGAGACAACACCTCCGAATGAAATGATCGCCACTTCTGTCGTGCCGCCGCCGATATCGACGACAACGTTTGCGACAGGTTCATCGACAGGCAGATCTGCGCCGATGGCGGCGGCGACAGGTTCCTCTATCAAATGGACTTGTTTGGCTCCGCAGTTTTTGACAGCATCGCTGATCGCACGCCTTTCAACGGCGGTTGAGCCGGACGGCGTGCAGACGACGACGCTCGGCTTTCTGAACGTAAAGCCGATGTTCTTTCCGGCTTTTTTCATAATCTGCTTCAAGAGGTCTGTCGTCATGTCATAATCGGCGATGACTCCGTCTTTCATCGGCCTGACCGCGACGATTTTTCCCGGTGTTTTCCCGATCATGTTTTTGGCCTCTGTGCCGACCGCCAATACGCTCTTTGTTTCCGTGTCCACGGCGACAACGGAAGGCTCATTTAAAATGATTCCTTTGTTTTTGCTGTAAACCAATATGTTAGCTGTGCCTAGATCAATTCCGATCTCGGTTGTTTGAAACATGTTTTCACCCAATCTCTATTTAAAATTTTTCCGAAAAACGAAATTTTCTTCGTGCTGAAAAAATGAATTTCATTTAAATTTTCTCAAATGATTGGCGGTTTGTGGGGGTTTGTGACGATTTTGAAACCAATCTGTAAAATG
>NZ_MRBL01000038.1 GCF_001969855.1 Bacillus haynesii | reverse complement strand
CGGCTTCGTCCATGATCAGTGCCGTCGTATTCGCGAGCGGGCTGCCGATCGGGATCGTATCGGCTTTTTCATCTATTTCATTGATGAAATAATACGTTGCATACACTGTGCTTTCCGTCGGACCGTAAACATGAATCAATTTATCCCGGCCGACATGATCCAGCACTTTTCTCACATGCGGAATCGAGGCTCTATCCCCGCCGAAAAGGATTTTCCGCAGCTTGGCAAGACAGCCGATGTTGATGTCGGCGAGCGTATTGAACAGCGCCGTTGTAATGAACATCACGCTGACTTGTTCTTTTTCAATTACATCGGCCAGTTCATGTGTATTCAAGACCGTCTCTTTTTCGATCAGGACGAGTGACGCTCCGTTTAAGAGAGCTCCGAAGATGTCGAACACCGATCCGTCAAACGAATAGTTGGACAGCTGAAGGATGGCGTCATCTTCTGTGATGTTGATATAATTGGTATTTCTGACGACCCTTACCGCACTGTAATGCGGGGTGACGACGCCTTTTGGCGTTCCCGTAGAACCTGATGTATAAATGATATAGGCGGTATCGCCGGAATCATTGACAGAACCGAGCGGTTCTTTACTGAATCCGTCTGATGCCCCTTTGTCCAGATGTATCATGTCAGCCTCACAATCGTTTCCGTCTGCCGTTTTTCCTTGTGTAAGCAGTACCGCGGCTTTTGTGTCTTCGAGCATGAAGGCCATTCTGTCTTTAGGCGTTTCAGGGTCAATTGGCAGATATGCACCTCCCGCTTTTAAAATCCCGATGATGCCGATGATCATTTCGAAGGAGCGGTCCGCGATGATCGCCGCAACCGAGCCTCTGCCGATGCCTTTTTCCCTGAGAAGTCTCGCGGTTTGGTTTGCTTTTTCATTCAGCTCTCTGTAGGTCATGCGCTGAGCACCGAACACAAGCGCCGTATGGTCAGGCCTCTTCATGGCCTGTTCCTCAAAAAGCTCATGAAGCGGCTTGTCTTTCGGGTAATTTGTTTTTGTATCGTTGAATGTGTGTAAAATCCTGTGTTTTTCTTCTTCTGACACAAGGTTGATATCTCGTAATGTTATGGCTTCATCTTCCGCCACTTGTTCTGCGACGGTGATGATATGCTTTTCTAGTGTTTCGATGATGGTGTTGTCATATACATTTTCATCATAGATGAAGAGCAGCTTTAATTGATCGTCAAGAGCCGCGGAAATGCTGAAATGATAATTGGTCTGTTCTTCTCCGCTGACATTCACCATTTCAAAACCTACATCATTTTTTTCTTCAAACGCTTTTTGGTCAACAGCATAGTTTTCAAAGACCATGACATGATCGACCAAATCGTTTTTCAACTCGCTCAGCGCTTGAACCTCCGCTAAATTCATATAATGGTAGCGGCTGCTTTCCAAAGCGTCAGTTTGGGTTTTCCGCAGAACATCTTGAAAACGCTTGTCTTTGTCCAGCCTGATTCTGGTCGGGATGGTGTTGATGAAGACGCCGACCATTTTTTCGATCCCTTCCACTTCGGCATCTCTACCGGAAACAACGGTTCCGAACACCACATCCTCGCTGTTGTTGTATTTCGCCAAAATCACGCCCCAAATGCTTTGCAGCACGGTATTGATCGTCACATGATTCTGATTGGCCAATTTGATCAGGCGGTTTGTCAATTCTTTGGAACATTCAATCGTTTTCTCTCTTCTTTTAAAACCCGTCTCAGAAGGTGTGCGGAGCTTTGGAAGCGAATTTTTTTGATCATAGCCGCTCAAATAGCTCTCCCAATAGCTCTGAGCTTCTTCTTTATCCTGATCCTCCAGCCATTTGATGTAATCGCTGTACGGCCTCGGATCTTCCAATTGATGATGTTGGCCTTTCCGCTTCATGTCATATATCGTCAACAGCTCATCCAGGATGATGCCAAGGCACCATCCGTCAAGCAAAATGTGATGATACGTCCAGACAAATTGATACGAATCGTCAGACGTTCTGATGAGACAGGCTCTCATCAACGTATCTTTGGCTAAGTCAAAACCCTTTTGTTTATCTTCTGCCAAATATCTCTCCAAAACGCCGTCTTGATCATGCCGGCCTCGTATATCAAGATAGTCAAACTTCATGTGCCGATCTTTGATAATGACGTGCAGCGGCTCATCCAATCTGTGATGAAATGATGCTCTTAGGATCTCATGCCTTTTCATGACTTCATTTAGGCTTTCTTCAAACATCCGCTCATCCACATCACCTTTTAATTCAATGATGAACTGCTCAAAATATGCGTGTGACGCTTCGTCTTTCATGGCATGAAACAGCATTCCTTTTTGCATGTTTGATAACGGATATATTTTCTCAACTTTTGTTTTCATATCGTCATCTCCTAGAATTCCTTTTGTTTTCAGATCCACATGGGCCGCCCATTTTTAAGCAGCAGGTTAACCATTTCAAGGGGGGCTTCTTTAGCTTTTTTCATGATGTCTAGCTGTCAACAGATTCATATTCGTTTAATAATTCTTCAAGATCTTCCAATGAGAGTTTGTCATAACCGTAGTCAGAGGACGTTTTTTCGGTCTCATTTTTGCCCGTGCAATGGCTGATGACCATTTGCAAACTTTCTTTGAATGCTTGATTCAATTCGCTGATCGTATCTGAAGAATACTCGTATTCGTTAAATGTCGTACTGATCATCAATTGCCGGTCGGCAACGACTGAATCGATTTCAACAGAGGCATCCCTTGCACTTTTTTCTCCGATGCTTTGACCTGCCGAAAGCTTTGACGATGAAAATTGCTCAGCCGTCAGATCATGATCGAGCTCACCAAGATAATTGAATAAGATCGGAGGCTTTTCATCCTTTAAAAGCACTTCGTCTTTTCTCAAATACTTAAGGATGCCGTATCCGATTCCGTTATTCGGTATTTTCCGCAATGTTTCTTTCACGATCTTAATCATCATTGACAAGTCTGTTTCATCTTCTAAGTCGATGAATACCGGATACATTGCGGTGAACCAGCCGACCGTTCTCGTGATATCCACTTCTTGCAAAATATCATCTCTTCCATGGCCTTCCATAAGAATTTTCAGCCTGTTTTCCCCCGTCAGCTGCCTTGAGGCGATCAACAAAGCCGTTAAAAGGAGATCATTGATCTGCGTATTGTATGCTTTATGCGCCTCTTTCAGCAGCTGTTCCGTCTCCATTTGGCTGAGGGATATTCTGAGTGTTCTGCTATTTTCATAGTTATCATGTGCCGCTTGACGATGTTTAGGGAGGAATGCCATCTTTCCTTTGGATATCTCCCGCCAATATTCTTGTTCTTTCAGCAGCTTTTTGCTGCTTGCGTACTCAGCCAGTTTTTCGGAAAACGTCTTGTACGAATCCGTTTTATAACCGAGCTCTATCGGTTTGCCTTGCAGGGCTTGACCGTATGCTGCTTCAAAATCCTCGAACAATATTCTCCAGGACACGCCGTCTACCAAAAGGTGATGGATCACAATCAGCAGATGGTCTCCCTCCGTTGTTTTGAACACGCAGAGCTTGATCATTTTGCCCTCGCTGATGGATATGTCTTTTTGAATATTCGTCGCTAACTGATAAACGGTTTCCTCGAGATTTTTTTCCGTTTTCAAATCATAGACATACAGATCGAAGACGCCGTCTTCCAAGCCGCGGTTATGCTGAATGATGTCACCGTTCTTCTCCCGATAGACCATCCGTAATGCATCATGGTGTTCTGTGAGTTTACGGAAAACCTTTTCGACGATCTTTTCAGCAAACCCGTCTTTCCGGTACAGCATAAACGCTTGATTATAATGGTTTCGCTCCTTTTGGTTGGCTGCAAAAAACGATCTTTGGACAGGAGTCAGCGGCATGTGTCCTTGAACGATTTCGCTAATACGTGCTTTCGTTTCTTTTTTGACATATTTACTGAGGTGTCTGATGGACGGATTGGTAAACAGATCTTTAACCTGAAGCCTGAGATCGGCTCTTGATAATTTTGAAACGATTTGCAGAGCCTTAATTGAATCTCCTCCGATTTCAAAAAAATTATCGTTGATTCCGATTTTGTCCCTGTCCAGTACTTCCTGCCAAACAGCGGCCAGCTTTTCTTCCGTTTCATTACGCGGCGCTTCATATCCGCTTGCCGCTATGACGTCTCCGGCAGGTTCAGGAAGCGCTTTTCGATCGATCTTTCCGTTTGGTGTGAGAGGCATCTTGTTGATTTGAATAAAATAGGAAGGGAGCATATAGTCCGGTAAGTGATCGGACAAATATTCCCTCAGTTCATTTGCGTTTGTTTTCGCTCCGGCGACAATATAGGCGCACAGGTACTTATGCCCTTTTTTGTCTTCCCGGTCTATAACGACAGCTTCGCTGATGTTTTGATTTTCCAAAAGCTTCGTTTCAATTTCGCCGGTTTCGATTCTGAAACCGCGAATCTTGACTTGGTGATCGATTCTCCCGAGGAATTCGACATTTCCATCAGGCAGCCATCTTGCCAAGTCTCCCGTTTTATACATGTTCCCCCCGGCGGCAAAACGATTTGGAACAAACCTTTCCTTCGTGAGTTCCGGTTTGTTTAAGTATCCCCTCGCGATCCCTTCACCGCCGATGTACAACTCGCCATAAACACCGACCGGCTGCGGATTTAATGAGGGATCCAATATATAAAATGCTGTATTGTCCAGCGGCTTTCCTATCGGCGTATTCGCAATCTCTGGAATCTGATCCAAAGCTTCCTCATAATAGCCGGAATCGACAGAAGCTTCTGTGACGCCATAGCTGTTGATGATTCTCATCCTTTGTCCGAACCGTTCAACGAGCCACTTGTAATCTTTGATCGTGCAAGTGTCAGACCCTATGATCAACAGCTTCATGCTTGAAAGATCAAGCTTGTGATGATCGATATATTTCATCAAAGGAATAATCAGGCTTGGCGTCGATTCCAACATATGAATGCCATATTTGTTGATCATGTCATACAGTAGATTCATTTCCAGTTTGATATCATCCGGGACGATATACATTGTTCCGCCATTGAGAAGACTGCGGCACAAATCTCCTGCGAATACATCAAATGACATGCTGGCAAGCTGGAGCAGGTTGACTGAAAATGATGCCAATTCATAGTGCTTTCTCCAAGTATAGTGGGCATGAATGATATTGCGGTGCTCGACCATCACGCCTTTTGGGTTTCCTGTGGTACCCGAGGTATAGATGACGTATGCCAAATCACCGGGGGAATTAAGATGCTCCAGATTGCTTCCATCCATGTCGTAAGCATCGGCCTGATCGATTTGGATGATTTCGCCGGCAAAGCTGATGCTGCCAATAAGATGATGCTGGGTCAGCAATAGATCAGCTCCGCTATCCATGATGAGATATTGGATGCGCTCTTTCGGTAGCCCCGGATCGATCGGCATGTACGCTCCGCCGGCCTTTAGAACCGCCAATATGCCTGTCACCATCTCCAACGAACGCTCCGCCATGATTCCGACTACTGACTCCCGCTGAACCCCTTTTTTCCGCAATGTTCTGGCCAATTGATTCGCTTTTTCATTTAATTCGCGGTATGTCAACATATGATCTTTGAAGACCGCCGCCGGATGATTCGGTGATTTCTCAGCCTGTTGTTCAAACAGCTCAGAAAAAATCCCTGCCGGGTGTTCGGCCTTCGTATCATTAAATTGATACAGCACTGTGTTGCTTTGTTCTTCTGAAAGCATGCTAATTTCGTTTAATGTCTTCTGCGGGTGATCGGAAATATCTCTTAGGATATTCACGAAATGCTGCGCCAGCGTTTCGGCGGTTTCTTTTTTAAACAGCCTTGTGCAGAATTCCAAGTGAAACGTAATGACACCTGCGGACTCTGCTGCTGCCAGCGACAAATCGAATTTTGAAATCTGAAACTCCAAATCGACGGGTTCAATATGCAATCCCTCTATAGCAGGCTCTCCATCATCCAACGCCTGCATATCAAACATTGTGTCGAACAACGCATTTCTGCTGATGTCCCGTTCCAAATCTAATTTGTCTACGAGTTCATCGAAAGGATAATCTTGATTTTCATAGGCATTAAACGTATTTTCTTTTACATCTTGCAAATACTCAATAAATGACCTGCCGCCTTTTGGAAGGTTTCTCATCGCAAGGGTGTTGACGAACATCCCGACCGTACGTTCCAACTCCTCCCGGGTTCGCCCGGCCATCGGCGAACCGACAATAATATCTTCCTGTCCGGTGTATTTCGAAAGCAGTATTGTATACCCGGCCAACAGCAGCATATACATCGTGACTCCGTTTTCTTTCGCTGTTCTTTTCAGCTTATCCGTCAGCTCTCTTTCGATTGCAAATGCAATTCGATCTCCTTCATAGCTTTGCATTTGCGGCCTAGGAAAGTCTGTCGGCATGTTCAGAACAGGGATGTCGTCTTGAAAAACGGATAGCCAGTATTCTTCCTGTTTTTTCAACCGGGCTTTTTGACAGGACTCTCTTTGCCACTCGGAATAATCTTTATACTGGATCTTTAACGGTGCAAGTTCCTTTTCTTCATATAAAGCCGCCCATTCTTTCAGCAAGATCCCGATTGACACGCCATCGGAAATGATATGGTGCATATCAAGCAGCAGAATATGTTCGGCAGCGTTCACCCTCACCAGCTCCGCTCTCAAAAGGGGGGCTTTTTCCAGGTCAAACGGTCGGATAAATTGATTCATCTGTTCCCGCAGGCTGCAATTGTCAAGCCCGCGGTATTTCATTTCAAATGTGACCTCTTCGTTTATGTCCTGAACGGGTTCGCCATTGATGGTCATAAAGGATGTTCTTAAGCTCTCATGTCTTTTGATTAGCGTTCTGAAGGCCTTTTCGGCCTTTTCCGTTTGGAGCTCACCTCTTATTTTCATCGCAAAAGGCATGTTGTAGGCGGTTTGGCCTTCTTCGATCTGATTGAGGATGTACAGCCTTTTTTGAGCGGAAGAAAGCGGGTAGTATTCTTTCTTTTCCGCTTTTTGAATGTCGGATTGAACTTGTTTTTGTTTTTGTTCGATATAAGCTGCGATGTCTTTAATCGTCGGATGACTGAAGATTTCCTTTAGCGTCACTTCGACTTTTAATGCCGATTGAATTTTCGCGGCCATTGAAAAAGCTTTTAACGAGTGTCCGCCGATGTCAAAGAAATGGTCGTTAATCCCGATCTTTTCCGTTGCTAATATATCCTGCCAGATCGATAAAAGTAATGCTTCCGTTTGATTGCGCGGGGCTTCGTAGCGGGCTTGGGAAAATGCCCCTCGATCCGGCTCCGGCAATGCCTTAAGATCAGCCTTTCCATTGATCGTGCGGGGAATTTGATCAAGCTTGATAAAGCAGGACGGAATCATATACTCCGGAAGGTCCTTCGCCAAACGTTCTTGAACCTGCTCAATGTTTGCGTTTTTGTTATTGAATGCGATGTAGGCGCATAGATATTTGCTGCTTTCCTGATCTTCCTTCGCCACCACGATGGCTTCATTGATATCGTCGTTCATCAACAACCGATGTTCGATTTCTTCCAGTTCGATCCGATAGCCGCGGATTTTGACTTGGTTGTCGATTCTGCCTAAAAACTCGATGTTTCCGTCAGACAGCCATCTTGCTAAATCGCCTGTACGATATACTCTCTCGCCTGCTTCATCCAGCACAAATGCCGTTTTTGTCAATGTTTCATGATTCAAGTATCCCCTTGCGACCCCTTCGCCGCCGATCAGCAGTTCACCCGGTACTCCAACCGGCTGCGGCCGGCCGTATTGATCTGCAATGTATACCTTATAATTGCTTAAAGGCTTACCGATGGGAATGCTCGTTTTTTTGCGGTCTGCGCTGCTTAGTTGATAATAGGTAGCGCAAACTGTCGCTTCCGTTGGCCCGTAGGAATTGTAAACGTCGGCGCCTTTGATGATATTTTCGATGTACTCAAATTTTAATACGTCCCCTCCACTGATAAATTTCATCTGCGGATGAAAGGTTAAGTGCTGATTTTTATCAATTTCATTTAATAAGAGCGGGGAGCAGCTGACAAGTGTGACACGATGCTTCCCGATCGTTTTCACCAGTTCATCGATGTTCAGATCGCTTACTTTTCTGCTGATCACCAAGCGCCCTGAGCAAGCTAAAATAGGGTAGACTTCTTCAGAAAATGCATCAAATGAAAAGGATACGACTTGCAGGACTGTATCATGTTCGCTTAAAGGAATTCTTTTTGTAAAAGCATCTACATAGTTGACGACATTGCGGTGAGTCGTCATGACACCTTTCGGCCTGCCTGTAGAGCCCGATGTATAAATCACATATGCCAAATCAGAAGCATTGTTGACATTTGGGAGGTTTTCTTTGCTGAAAAATCGGGTGTCTTCGGTGGTTATCAGTTGACGCCCGTCTATTTTCGATTTAAAGGGCTCCTGGATGACGACCATATCAGCTCCGCTGTCTTCCAGCATATATTTGACTCTGTCCTCCGGATAATCCGGATCAATTGGCAAATAGGCTCCACCGGCTTTTAAAATTCCGATAATCCCGATGATCATCTCGAGTGAACGGTCTGTCATGATTGCCACGATTGTATCCGGCTTTACGCCCTTCTCTCTTAAAAGCCAGGCCAATTGGTTGGCTTTTTCGTTCAGCTCTCTATATGTCAATTGCTGATCTTCGAATATAACAGCTGGGTGATCGGGTGTTTTTTCAGCCCGCTCTTCAAACAGCCGGCTGACTGTCTTGTTTTTCTGACCATCTGTCTTTTCATGATTGAATGTATGTAAGATGATGTCTTTCTCCTCTTCCGACATCATTCTGATCTCGCTTAACGGCAGTTCAGGGTGATGAGCAGCGTCTTTTAAAACATTCGAATAATGTCCGGACATTCTTTCAATCGTTTCTTTTTTATACAGATCAGTGCAATATTGGAAATCGAATTTCAGGTTGTCTCCATGCGAAAATGCCGTCAGGCTTACATCGAATTTCGCGACATGAAACGGAATATCATACGTTTCAAAATGCCCCCCACCGGCTTCAGATACGAAATCATCCGCATGCTGCAGATCAAACATCGTGTCAAACAGCGGATTTCTGCTCATGTCCTGTGTCAAGCCCAGGCTTTCGATCAATGCATCAAATTGATAATCTTGATTTTCATAGGCGTTCAACGTATTGTTTTTGACCGTTTCGACATATTCGCTAAATGTCATGTTCCCCTTTGGCCGGTTTCTCAGCGCAAGGGTGCCAACAAACATCCCGATTGTCCCGCTTAAATCGGCATGCGGTCTTCCGGCAATCGGCGAGCCGACAATGATATCCTCTTGTCCGGTGTATTTTGACAGCAGAATGGTGTAGCCTGCCAAAAGAAGCATGTACATCGTAACGCCGTTTTTTGCGGCGATCGTCTTCAGTTTTTTTGTGGTGTCCTGATCCAATTCAACAACCGTTCTGTTTCCTTGAAAGCTTCGGATTTTCGGCCTTGGAAAATCAAGCGGCATATTCAAAACCGGAATGTCTCCCCAGAAGGTATTGAGCCAATAAGCTTCCTGCTTCTTCAACCGGCTCTGCTGCTCGATATCTCTCTGCCACTCTGAATAATCTTTATACTGAGCCGCCACTGGAGACAATTCTTTGCCTTCACAGCAGTCGGCGAATTCCTTCATTAATATTCCGATAGAGACGCCGTCTGAAATGATATGATGCATATCAACCATCATCATATGCTCAGCTTCATCCACTTTTACGATTTCCGCTCTTAAAAGCGGGGCTTTTTCTAATTGAAAAGGTTTGATGAAACGGCTGATTTTCTCCTGAATGCTTTGATCCCCCAACTCGCTGTATTCAAGTCGGAACTTGGCTTCCTGTTCGATTTTCTGCACCGGTTCGCCATCGAGCATGACAAAAGAAGTTCTTAACGATTCATGCCTTTTGATGAGCTCTTTCCATGCCTGTTCAAATCGGCTGATTTGAACTTCACCGTTTATTTTTACCGCCAGCGGCATGTTATAGGCCGTTTTGCCGTCATCAAGCTGATTTAAAATGAACATCCTTTTTTGTTCCCTTGACAAAGGATAAGTTCCGCTTTTAGACGGCGCCGCTTTCGGAAGGCTTCGCTCAATGTCCGTTTCACCTGCTTCTAGCGCAGCGATGATATCTTCTTTATACCGCTTGATTTGCTGTTTTAAGTCAGCCGTCAATACTTCTTGAGGACCAATGATTTTGATTTTTCCCTTGTTATGGTATAAGGTGATATTTTTCTTTTTCAAATCATTTATGAAGTCCATTATGCTCATACTCATCTCACTCCATTCGTCAGACTTGCGGCCGATATCAGAATCGGTTTTTTTGCGGAAAATAGGGCAGCTGTACAATCTATCATTTCAAATGATAGATTGTACAGTGCAATTCCATCACACTTCCTCTTCCGCGTACTCCTCACTAATGGCCGATTCGGCTTCGGCAGTTAATACAAAACGTGCTAATGATTTGGCAGTCGGATGTTTAAAGAACGTGCTGATCCTCATATCAATGCCAAACGTTTTGTTAATGGAATGGACAGCTTGCATCGCTTTCAGCGAATTCCCGCCCTTGTCGAAGAAATGGCAGGAAATACTCATCTGCTCTGTTCCGAGTACGTCCTCCAAGATGGAAATGATGCGCTGTTCGACATAGTTTCTTGGCGCTTCGTACTCCGCTTCAGTTCCTGCGCTTCTGTCCGGCTCAGGCAGGGCTTTTCTGTCGACTTTCCCGTTTTTGGTGAGCGGCAGCTTGTCCATGTTCACGAAATAGGCGGGAATCATGTATTCCGGAAGCTTTTCACCTAAAAATCCTTTCAGCTCATCAAGAGAAATCTCGCGATTTGCCGTGATATAGGCGCAAATGTACGGGCGGCTCTCTTCGTCTTCCCTGACGGTGACGATCGTCTCGTTGATGTCTTCATGCAGCTCCAGCCGGCTTTCGATTTCGCCGAGTTCGATCCTGAAGCCGCGGATTTTCACCTGGTGGTCGATTCGGCCGATGAATTCGATGTTGCCGTCAGGCAGCCATTTCGCCAAATCGCCCGTCTTGTACAGCCTTTCTCCTTGAATGAACGGATGCGGGATGAATTTTTCCGCCGTCAGTTCCTCGCGGTTTAAATATCCTTTGCTTAAGCCGTCGCCTGCGATGCACAGTTCTCCGGGAACACCGACCG
>NZ_MRBL01000037.1 GCF_001969855.1 Bacillus haynesii | reverse complement strand
CTAATGCGCCGCGGGTCCATCTGTAAGTGGTAGCTAAAAGCCACCTTTTATAATTGAACCATGCGGTTCAATCAAGCATCCGGTATTAGCCCCGGTTTCCCGGAGTTATCCCAGTCTTACAGGCAGGTTACCCACGTGTTACTCACCCGTCCGCCGCTAACCTAAGGGAGCAAGCTCCCGTCGGTCCGCTCGACTTGCATGTATTAGGCACGCCGCCAGCGTTCGTCCTGAGCCAGGATCAAACTCTCCACGAAATAATGGAGCGCAGATTAAGTTCGTCACATCCTGTGACAACATCTGCATGACCTGCATCGTGCAGGCCCCTGACTACGCACACTCGCATGTGCGATTTATTTAATGAATTAACAGGTACGTTTGTCTTGTTTAGTTTTCAAAGATCATTTCCGCCTCTCGAAGAAGCGACTTTACTAATATAACATTCTATCAATGTGAATGTCAACAACTTTTTTCAAGAAATTTTTGAAGTTGTTTTTATAAAGCCTTCTTTTTAGGGGCGGATACTAATATAACATCTATTTTCGCTTTGCACAATAGCTTTTTTAAAAAAATAATAATCAAATGAATTGGACTTAGGTGATTCATGAGCAGCTGGAGCAGACGGCAATTGGCGTAATGTATTCCTTCTTACTGTTTTCTTCTATATAAAAGATATACAGCGGTCTTTAACAGCTGAACACGATCTGAAGCTGCAGAGATGACATTAAACTCTCCGCTATCAGCCTTCACTTTAATAAAAGCTCCGAATTCGGAGCTTTTTAAAGGATCTATCTTCGTCTCATTATCATCCACTCTGTCGTGCAGTTAAGCAATGAAAGCAGCCGAACACTTGAGTCGCTTGTATAGGTAAAGCTGATCAGCTACCTTTTCAGCTTGGCAGTCGAATGTCTGACAACCAGTTCAGGTTTATAGACGGTAGAATGCTCAAGCTTATCCGTGTTGCGTCCCTCAACTTTGGCAATCATCCATTTTGCCGCCTCAATCCCCATCTGCATTTTCGGATGGGTGACTGATGTCAGCTTCACTTCAGATGCCTCGCTCAAGTGTGAGTCGTCATATCCGACAATCGATATATCTTCCGGTACTTTCAAACCGAATTCCCTCACGACATCCAACACCATAAGGGCTATCTCGTCATTATAGCAGAATATGGCAGTCGGGCGGTCTGATGAGGAAAGCCGCTTCCTAGCTTCAGCAATCGTTTTTTCTTTTTTGTTCTCTGTTGTGTAAGTCACGACCATTTCCGGATAAAACGACAAGCCGTTTTCTCTGAAAGCCCGGATAAATCCTTTCATCCGGTTGACACCCTGCATATCGTCCTGTTTAAAGAAACCGAACATTTTTTCATGGCCAAGCTTAATCAAATGCTCTGTGGCGATAAAACCGCCGTGCTCATCATCCAAAATGAAATGAGGCGGGTTTAACTCCTGATATAATTGGTTGATCATCAAATACGGTATATGGTGCTGTTCAAGCGTCAGATAGTAATTTAAATTCGGATTAAAGCTACCGGTTTTCGTCGGCTCCACAATCAACCCATCAATTTTTTTGTCAAGCATATTCACAAGACATTGTTTTTCTTTTTCAATGTCATTATTCGTGCTCGCGACGACCAAGGTGTAACCTTCACTCGACAGCGAAGATTCGATACCTGTTATAATAGAAGGAAAAATGTAATCCGAAAGGTAAGTCGTAATAACCCCGATCATCTTATTTCTTTCCCTTCCTTTTTCAGAAAGCTGAAGGCGGTGAGAGCAATACGTCCCTGAGCCTTGCTCTCTGTATAAAAGCCCTTCATGAACAAGGTCGCCAATCGCTTGCCGGATCGTATGCCTGCTCACATCAAATATTTTCATCAATTCGTTTTCAGAATGGATTTTTTCGCCCGGCTTTACTTTGCCTTTATATATCCACGATTTAATTTCATTTTTCACCATGCTGTATTTTGTGAGTTCACTCATCAGATCAACCCTTTACTGCATCTTGTACGTATGAATAAGTTCTATTATAAAGGAAAAGATGTTTGCATTGCTACATATTGGAGAGTTTTAGCAAAATTTTTCGAAAAATTAGCTTGTCGTCCGTTTCTTTTTTTAGTATAGTAAAATATAACTAAATAACTTGATGACCACAAGGGGAGCCTCCGGGCTGAGAGTGAACGACCGTTCTGACCCTTCGAACCTGTTAGTTAACGCTGGCGTAGGGATGTGGCAAAGTCATTTCTAATTGCATCCAAAGCAGTGCGTGGAAAACTTTCCTACTCCTTCCCCGCATTGCTTTTTTTATTGGGAAAGAAGTCCGGTATCCCTTTGTTCATCAAAAGTGAGGGTTATGATGAATCAATCTAAACGACTTGTACAGCTGATTGAAATTGCGATTATGACAGGAATAGCACTTATACTTGATATGGTGTCCGGAATGTTTTTAAAAATGCCTCAAGGCGGTTCAATCGCAGTTATGATGATTCCGATCTTCCTGATCTCCTTTAGATGGGGACTCAAGGCAGGCCTGGCAACCGGGTTTTTAGCCGGATTGCTTCAATTTGTCACTGGAGGATTTTATGTTGTTCATCCTCTGCAGCTTCTTCTTGATTACTTTATCGCGCCTACTTCCGCGGGAATCGGCGGCTTTTTTGCCGGATCGATCCGAAATGCTTCATTCGAGAAACAAAAAGGAAAGATCATTTCCTATGTTACGCTGGCCGTCTTTCTTGGAAGCGGACTGAAATTTCTCGCACATGTCATCAGCGGCGCTGTCTTTTTTGGAAACTATGCGCCTGAAGGCACTCCGGTATGGATTTATTCATTAATATATAATGGAACATATATGCTTCCGTCTTTCATCGTCTGCACAATCGTCCTTTGTTTACTGCTGCCAACCGCGCCAAGACTTCTGGAAAACAGATCAAACATCAGATAACATAAAAAAAACAGCGGGCTCGCCTGAGATTCCGCTGTTTTTTTATGTTTTAATCAAATCTGCGACCAATATATACCGCTCCGGTGCTGAGCCGATAAAGTCAAAAGGATAGCAAGTGGAAACCGTCAATGTCGCTCTCGGCTTCGGTACAATCACCGTCCGGTCATCCGCATCCACGATCCGGACCTTTTTCACTTTGTATGTAAAAGTTCCGTAGGAAGCTTCAACAATTAACTGATCGCCTTTCCCCACTCGGCCGAGTTTTCGGAAAACCGTATCCCGGTGGCCTGATAAAACCGAGTTGTCATCTTCTCCAGGCAGAACGGATCCTGCGAAATGGCCCACGCCTTTTTGCAGCTCGTCTTCATCTGTCCCATGATATATCGGAAGCCTTGCATTGATTTTCGGAATAACAAGATCACCGATTTTCTCCCCGGTTTCAAATGTTTGATCAATGACCGTCTTTTCTTTTTTCGTCGTCTGAATCGGGGGTTTTTCAGGTTTTTCAGGCTTTTCCTCTTCTTTCATCTGCTGAAATGAAAAAAGAGCGTAGCCGTGCATCAGCTTGAACACATTCGTTGTTGTAAAATAAGCGCCGCATGCAACCATCGCAATGGCTACGAACCAGATGATCTTTTTTCGATGTGCCTTAATTTCCTTTCACTCCTTATAAAAACTTCCCATTCTATACATACTTAGAATGGGAAGAGAAATGTTAAGCCGCTTTGCGAAGCCTTCTGACCATGAAGAATCCGCCAAACATCAGAACGGCGCCAAAGATCGACCATTCCGCATAATGCCCGGCCGTTTTCGGAAGCTTTGCACCTTTAACCGTCTTTTTCACATGAGATTTCTGTGTATCATGTTTGACAGCCGTTTGCGTTTGCTTCACTTTTGACCCTGTGTCATGAATTAAATCAGATCCGATCATTTCAGGCGTCAGCAATACATCCAAAATGAAATTGCCTTGCAGATCGTACACTTCCACCAGAAGGCTTGCTCCCTTCAGATCTTCCGCACTGACAAGCGTAGTCAAAGACACTTCTTTTTTCTTTCCGTCTTTAACAAGATAATATTTCGTTTTCACTTCAAGCGTCTTTTGAAGATCGTTTAAAATGGATAGCATTTCAGCGATATCCTGAGCTGACAGCTCTGATACAGACTCGAAATCGGCTACCGCTTCAAGACGTTCTCCAAGAGCCATCAAGTCATTTTCAAGGTTCGGATTTTTATCGCGCACCTTTCGGAGATGATTCACGAGTCTTTCCCACTCCTGATCATCCACACCCAATTCTTGAAACAGGTTTCCGATCTGAAAATCATCTTCTTCATATGTCACGGTGAAAAGCGCATCGTCCAATTCGTATTCAAACATAAACACGTCGAGAATGTTTTGGCCGCTTTCCATATAGCCATTTTCAACAAAAAGGGCAGCCGCTTCTTTTTCGCTCAATCCGTATTCTTCCAAATAGGATGCCAAAAGCTTTTTAGTCAGCTTTTGTCCTAAAAAGTCTTTCAACTCTTCCACCGACTCAAAATCTTTTAAACTCTCATCATATGTATCCTGCAAATAGGCTTCCAATTCCTTTTCTGTCATTCCTATTTCTTCTAGATACTCTTTAAGCTCGGCCTGTTTCGGCGCGGCAAAAGCCCCTGCTGCCGGCACTAAAACCAGGATGCAGACCAATAGTGACATCAGCCTTTTTTTCATTTCGTATGACCCCCTAAGTTTATCTTTCATTTTGATTATAGTGGAAATATTTTAAAAAACATGTATTGTAATTGAAAATCTTTTCGTCTATAATATTTTGTTCTTTTTCCTGTTTAAACAGGCATAATCTTTCCCTCTATTGAATGTAATTATAGTAAGGCGAATAGAGGAGGTATACAAATGAATCCTTACTATATGATGCTCTTATGTTACGTCCTATCGATCATCCACTTTTTAATAGGCTACCGGGAAGCCCTGAAAATAAGCGGAGCTGACGGGCTGGTCAACGGAACCGCAATGATCTCCTGTATTCCGCTTGGCGCGGTTTTCGCTTTTTTCGCGCACTTTTTTTGGAAAATGACGATTTAATTTCAGAAATGAATTTTTCACCAACAAACTTGCATTTCGGTGTTATTCACAGACGGCGGCAGTTTATGCTATGATTAATAGAACTTCAATTTACAAAAAATTCACAAAGATTGGAGGGAAGAGAATGGCCAAAGCCGTGGCTTCTCAAGAAGTCGCCAATATGCTGAACGACTGGTACATACTGATGAAAAAACGAGACATTTCAGGTTCAATCGAAATGAAAGATGACATAGATAAAGCAATTGAAAAGATGGAAGAGGATCATGACGTTCTTCTCTATTATCAAATGCTGGATTTTCGCTTAAGGCTCCTTCTTGAAGATATCTCCCAATCTTCCACCGAAAAATTGGAAGCCATCAGTTTTCAGGACAAAGATCCAAAAAGTACGGACGACAAGCTGAATTATTATTTTTATCTGTTCAAAGGGATTTATGAAGACTACAAGCAAAACCATACAGAAGCGCTCAATTTTTTCAGAATAGCGGAAAAAAGGCTGAGCGTCATTCAAAATGAAATTGAAAAAGCCGAATTCCATTATAAAATTGGTGTTTTGTATTACAACTTAAAAGCGACATGGCTGTCGATTCACCACATCAACATTGCCTCCGGCATCTTCCAAGGATATGACGGCTATGCCAAGCGGGTCATCAACTGCAAAATGTTGATCGGGCTCAATTATATTGACCAATTTAAGTTTGCCGAAAGTGAAGTATTATTAAAGGAAGCAATCGAAAAAACCGAAAAAATCGGCGACCAATATCTTTTACCGTGTACCTACTATAATATGGGCTTTTTGAAGAGTAAGGAAGACAAGCAGAAGGAAGCACTAAAGTATTACAATAAAGCTTTTGCAATCAAAGATTTTGAAACGAAGGCCAAATATGCTTACCTTCTTTGCGTTTATGAAAACACAAGGTCTCTTTTCAAAACCAACTCACACAAACAAGCATTTAAATGGATCGAAGTGGGCTTTAAAAAATCTCTGGAAATGAACAGCGAAATTTTCGAATTGAAATTCAAAATTTTATATACATTATATTCTGATACACAGAATAAACTGGAAATAATCAAGGACTATGTTCACCAGTTAGAAAATGAAAAAGCCTGGGTAGATTTGGAGGAATTATTGATGGATGTAGCGAATTACTACAGGCGAGAAAAGTTATATGAAGAAGCCATATACTTTTACATTAAAACAGACAAGGCGAGCAAGCTCGCCGGAAGAGGAGGAGAATAAAATGAAAAAAGTATTATTAACAGCAGTTGTATTAGGTGCAGTTTTCAGCTTTTCATTCGTAAATCATGCACCGGAAGCGGCTTCTCAAGGAGATCAGGTACTTCTGGCATCCCGGGGATCAGGAGCATAAAACATTTCAAAAAATACCCATTCAGACATCTGCTGAATGGGTATTTTGCACTTTACATTCATATTCAGGAGTGATCGATATGGGAAAGAAAGTACTGCTGACAGGCTTTGACCCCTTCGGGGGAGAAACGGTCAATCCGTCCTGGGAAGCTGTAAAACGGCTGAACGGAGAGGTAGTCGAAGACGTTTCTATCGCGGCGGAGCAGATTCCGACCGTTTTTCATCATTCAGCGGCCGTTTTGGAAAAAGCGATCGAAAAGCACAAACCCGATGTCGTCATTTGTGTAGGACAAGCAGGCGGCAGGGCTCATATGACACCGGAACGCATCGCAATCAACATCGATGACGCTCGCATTCCGGATAATGAAGACCGGGAACCGATCGATGAACCCATCGCGGAAGACGGGCCTGCAGCTTACTGGTCCGCGCTTCCGATCAAGCTCATTGTGAAAGAGTTGAGAAAAAACGGAATCCCGGCCTCTGTCTCCAATTCAGCGGGAACTTTCGTATGCAACCATCTTTTTTACCAGTTAATGCACCGTATAGACCGGACCTCGGCAAACATCCGCGGAGGGTTCATCCACATTCCGTTTCTCCCCGAACAAACAGTCGATAAACATGAGCCGAGCCTCAGCCTTGAAACGATCGTCGAAGGACTGAGGATAGCTGCAGTCACCTCCGCCCTTCACGAAAAAGACATTCGCGAAACCGGAGGCTCGCTCAGCTGACACCAAAGCCGCCTCAAAGCGGCTCTCCGGCTTCGAAAAAAGCCGCTTGATCCCTTGCCGCTTTTACCCGGATTCTAGTACATCTTGTGTGTTTTTCTTAAAAAAAGTAAACACTATAAGAAAAACAGGTAAAAGGGTGAACACGGATGCAGAAATCTTATGCCGTTTTCGGGCTCGGCCAGTTCGGCGGCAGCCTTGTGAAAGCCTTCCACGCAAAAGGAGCGGAAGTCTTAGGCATCGACAAATCAGAAGAAAAAGTAAACGAATATTCTGCTTATGCAACCTACACCATTTGCGCCAACGCCGTTGATGAAAAGACATTGAAACAAATCGGGATACGCAACATCGACCACGCATTTGTATCATTCGGCGATGACATTGAAGCAAGCATTCTGACCTCGCTTTTGCTGATTGAAATGGGCGTTCCCAAAGTATGGACGAAAGCACAAAATGACTATCACCAAAAGGTTCTGCATAAAATCGGCGTCCATCGTATCATTCATCCTGAAAAAGATATGGCCAAGCGGATAGCCAGCCATATCACCTCGGAAAAGATGATTGATTTTGTTGAGCTGTCGCCAAACTACAGCATCGTCGAAATTGTGGCAACTAAAAAGCTGGACAAAAGAAGCCTGGGGGATATCGATGTACGCGCCAACTTCGGCTGCAACATCGTCGGCATAAAAAGGGACGGGCATTTCATCATCGCACCGAGCGCTGACGACATGATATATGAAAACGATATTTTGATTGTGATCGGGCAAAACAAAGATATTGAGACCTTTGAAAAAAAGGGCGATTAACCGTGAAGTTTAAACAGATTCAATTAAGCCCGTCCCAACTGCTCGTGCTAGTGTTTTTATTTTTTATCATATTAGGAACCCTTTTATTGAAGATGCCGGCAGCAACGCCTAAACCCATAGGCTGGATTGATACGCTTTTTACATCGACCTCGGCGATGACTGTTACCGGTTTGGCCGTTGTTGATACAAGCACGGATTATACGATGTTCGGTCAGCTCATGATCCTCGTTCTCATTCAGCTCGGGGGACTCGGCATCATGTCATTTGCGGTGCTTATTTTTATTATGCTCGGGAAAAAAATCGGCCTGAAAGAACGGCTGTTGATTCAGCAGTCGCTCAATCAAACTTCTTTAGGCGGGATTATTAAACTCATCAAGAGTTTGTTTATTTACTCCTTCGCGATTGAAATGCTGGCGATGCTGATACTGGCTGTCAAATGGGTTCCTGAATACGGTTTCGCACGCGGCATCTACTGCAGCCTGTTCCACGCGGTTTCCGCCTTTAACAATGCGGGATTTTCCATATGGCCGGACAGTTTAATGCGGTATGAAGGCGATCCGCTCGTCAACCTGGTGATCAGTTTTTTGTTCATCATCGGCGGGATAGGGTTTACCGTATTGTCCGATTTATGGGATAAGCGGAGCTTAAAAAAATTGAGCCTTCATTCAAAATTGATGATATATGGTACGTTTATCATCAATTTGGCAGCCATGATCTTCATCTTTCTGCTTGAGTATCAAAATCAAAAAACGCTGGGAATGCTTCCGCTAACTGAAAAACTTTGGGGCGCCTATTTTCAGGCCGTGACCCCGCGAACAGCGGGATTTAACACGACAGACATCGGAAGCCTGCGCGAAAGCACGATCACGCTTTTGCTCCTTCTTATGTTTGTCGGAGCGGGGAGCGCATCGACCGGCGGAGGGATCAAGCTGACGACGTTTCTTGTCATTCTCCTGTCGGTGATCACTTTTTTAAAGGGCAAAAAACATATTTCAATAGCAAAAAAAACGCTGAAAGACCAATTGATCATCCGTTCGCTCGCTGTTTCAACAATCAGCGTGCTATTGATTTTAACAGCCGTCTTTATTTTAAATATGACAGAACCTAAACCGTTTTTGGCGATTTTGTTTGAAGTCGTATCAGCCTTCGGCACCGTCGGCCTGTCAATGGGGATTACGGCCGACCTGTCCCCTATCGGAAAGATGCTGATTATTTTCATTATGTATCTCGGAAAACTCGGGCCGCTCACATTGGCGTTTTCCCTGGCCAGACCTGAACAGGAAAACATCCGCTATTCAAGCGAAGATATTTTGACTGGATAAAGTGCAGACTTTAAAGCGCCTTGTGCGTTTTCCCTTTCACAGCCGGGACGTTGTCTTTCCGTATGCTTTGCGAGGCCATGAACAGGATGATGCCTGAAAAAATGACCGCTCCGCCGATTACTTGCGTCATCATGACGGATTCGTCTAAAATCCAATACGCCAACGCAACCGCTCCGACGGGTTCAAATAAAATCGCCACAGAAATCATATTGGTGCTCAGCCATTTCAGCACCCAGTTAAACAGCGAGTGGCCGAGCAAAGTCGGAATGACGGCAAGCAGGAAGAAGTACCCCCAATCTGACGCAGGATAAGAAAAAAAGGCGGCGCCCGAAATCAGGCAGTATAGACATAAAGTGAGGGCGCTGATTCCATACACAATAAAAGTGTAAACGGTCAAACTGTGGCGTTTTCTGACATGCTGTCCAAACAGCAGATATGCCGTCACAAGCGCGCATGCCAAGAGTGCAAGAATGTCGCCGTAGAGCGCCTGGCCGCTTACTTTGAAATCCCCCCAGCTGATGTACACGCTTCCGCCGATCGCGAGGAGCGCACTGATGATCCCGGCGAATGACACTCTTTCTTTAAATAAAAAGTATGTACCGATAAAAGAAAAAATCGGCTGCAGCGTAACGAGAACAACCGAGCTCGCCACTGACGTGTAATCAAGCGAGCGAAACCATAAAATAAAATGAAATGCCAAAAAGAATCCCGCTGCCGCGGAAAACAGCCAGTCTTTTTTCGAAAAACTCAAGACTTCTTTTCTTTTTCCCCAGAAAAAAGGAAAGATCAGCAAAGCGGAAAAAAAGAGACGATAAAAAGCGATGATTCCAGCATCAGCTGTTGACAGCCTGACGAAAATGGCGGAGGAAGACACAGCCAGCACCCCGACCACTAATGCTATATACGGATACAATGTGGTTCTCAAATAAATCCTTCCTTCTGTTCATTTTTTCTTAAGCATATCCGATGGCGCTGCGAAAATCGAGTGTTTTTTGGTTATTTTACCAGCCTGCGATATGGTACAGTAAGAACAGGAGGGGATATGATGAGCATTTTTAATGAAGCAAGAAAAGAACTTTGGAGCGAGATTCAAGGCCTGTCAGACGAAACGCTGAATAAAAGGCCCGCGGAAGACGAATGGAGCATTCAAGAAGTGATCGACCACCTGAAAAAAATCGACCTGATGGCACTTCAAATCCTGAAGGAACAAATCAAGCATGCACCGGTTAAAACAATCGAAGATAAACCGGTTCATCAGTCGGAAGACAGAAGCTCCAAACGAAAGGCGCCTCCCTATGCTGAGCCGGAAAGAAAAACGGCGGATGCTTTAACCCTCAAAGCTGAGCTCGACAATGTCAGAACTCAATTAACTTCAGTCATCGCTGCCTTTCACGATGAAGATTTTCAAAGGGTGCTGCCGCATCCGGTTTTCGAAGAGCTTACGGTCAGGCAGTGGCTCGACTTCATCGGCCATCATGAAAGAAGGCATATGAAACAGATCAAAGAAATCAAGCAGAAACTGTTGTAATACGCGGAAAGCCCCGGCTTACTCGGGGCTTTTCATCCGCTCAGGCAAACGACCTGGCGTCTTTCATGGCAGCAGGCGAATACGCCCACACTTCTGCCTGGTCGCCTTGATGGATCTGACCCGGGCGTTCGACGACACAGACGATTCCCCTTCTTCCCATCGCATGGCGCACAAAGCGCGAAGCAAGCTTCGGTTTGTCGGGAAACTGCTCCTGAATGACTTCTCCTGGCTGGATGCACGGCTCATTCTCACCCTCGCACAACAGAGAGGCGCCGCTCGGAAAAACGATTCTGCTTCCTTCTCTTAATGAGGTTAAATCAGGCAGTCCGCTTAATGCGATATTGGCCCCGAGCCATTCCGGAAGTACCGCAGGAATGTTCAGCCGTCCGGCAATCTCAAGGCACTCTTCTACCGAGACCATCGAAATCTGCCTCCTGTTGAAAATCTCCGTTCCTCTTTTATACATCGGCTCCCTTGCCCCGGCTTTTTTCGTCAGACCAAAATGCAGGTCACCCGGTATGCCCCCGTAATCGATCGCGATCTTTACCTGTTTCTCTGTCACAAATGACGGTGTGTCCGCTATGTATACGTTCTCCGCAACAGCCGTGTGCTTTTTCCACATTCAACCCATCCCCTTTTTTCAAGATGTGATTTATTTTACAATGCTTCCCTTTTTTTCTCAAATTGAGAAAGCCCGCTGTGCATTCAACAGCGGGCTTAACACATTTCTTTATACAGTTTTCGGGGTCAGATTAAAGCAGCGTTTGTAAATCCAATTATACGCTTTTTCGTTCAGGTCTCTCGGGTTTCCGACCGTTTGCGGATCTTTCATCGCTTCTTTTGAAAGGCGGTCGATCATGTCAGGTGATACGTCTTGCTCTTCAAGACTAGGAATCTCCAAGTCTTCCACAAGCTGATACATCCAGTTCACTGCAGCTTTAGCTGCTTCAACTGTAGACATGCCGCTTGTGTCAATTCCGAACGCTTTTGCAATGCGGGCGAATTTTTCAGGGTAGCCTTTCCAATTGTATTCCATTACAGGGCCCATCATCGCTGCCACACATTGGCCGTGCGCGACAGGAATGATTCCTCCGAGCGTCTGGCTCATCGCGTGAGCAGCGCCTGCAGATTCGCTTCCGTAAGAAAGGCCTGCAAGCATAGCCGCCTGCGCCATGCCGTATCTCGCTTCAAGATCTTCGCCATCGGCAAACGCTCTGCGGATGTAATGTGCGCCATATTCGATCGCAAGAAGGGCTACAGCGTCAGTAATCGGCTGGGCAAATTTCATCGTATAGCACTCGATGGCGTGAGCCAAAGCGTCAACGCCGGTCATCGCTGTGACGTGCGGAGGCATTGATACATGCAATTCAGGATCGATAACTGTTAAGTGAGCAGCAATCAGCGGGCCGCCCGTATTGAATTTAAATTCACGCTCTTCATCTGTGATAACCGCCCACTGTGTAACTTCTGAGCCGGTTCCGGCAGTCGTCGGGATCGTTGTAAGCGGAGGAATCCGGTTTTCAAGCGGCTTTTTTCCTTCTGCGGCTTCATAGTCAAGGACTGAGCCTTCATGAGTGGCTTCGACTCCGATCGCTTTTGCCGTATCCATTGAGCTTCCGCCGCCGACCGCAACAAGGCCGTCGCAGTTTTCTTCAGCATACAGCTTGGAACCTTCAGCGACAAGACGGACAGGCGGATTCGGCTCGACTTTATTAAAGACGACAACTTCAACGCCTGCTTCCTGAAGGGATTCAACGACCGGGTTTGTTACACCGGCTTTGTAGATGCCGGGGTCTGTGACAAGCAGCGCTTTTGAAACGCCAAGCTTTTTCACTTCTTCACCCACATGTTTAACGGCTCCGATTCCGTGCTTAATGACGGTCGGGATTTCAAACGTGTGGAATTTGTTCATCGCTTCTACTTTCATATTTAAAGTCATGAATAATCTCCTCCTTCTTATGCTTTAAACCAATTGACAGCCGCCGGTTTCGTATTGCGGTAGACGTGCTTCACTTCTGTGTATTCTTCAAGGCCCATGCGGCCAAGTTCGCGGCCGATGCCTGATTGCTTGTAACCTCCCCAAGGCGCTTGTGCGAAATAAGGGTGGAAGTCATTGATCCAGACGGTTCCCATGCGCAGTTTGGCAGCGACGCGTTCTGCTTTTTCGATGTCTTTTGACCAAACGGCGCCGGCAAGGCCGTAAATCGTATCGTTTGCAAGTGAGACAACTTCTTCTTCTGTTTTGAATGTTTCAACTGTTAATACAGGACCGAATACTTCTTCCTGAACGATTCTCATATCTGATGTACAGCCCGAGAAGATTGTCGGCAGATAGAAGAAGCCATTTGCAAGTTCAGGGGCCTCCGGTCGTTTTCCGCCTGTTTCCAGCTTGGCGCCTTCTTGCAGGCCGATTTCTACATATTTTTCAACTTTGCTGCGGTGCTCAGCTGAAATGAGCGGACCGCTCTGTGTCTCCACGTGGAATCCGTTGCCAAGTTTGATTTTTTTCGCACGCTTGACAAGCTCTGCGACAAACTCGTCATGAATGGATTCTTCAACGAGAAGACGAGCACCCGCGGAGCAAACCTGTCCTGCGTGGAAGAATACCGCATTCAGCGCCTGGTCAACCGCTACGTCAAAATCTGCGTCTTTAAACACAATATTCGGATTTTTTCCGCCAAGCTCAAGCGCAATTTTTTTCACATTCGTACTTGCAGCCTGCATGATTTTCTTTCCGGTTTCAATTCCGCCGGTGAAGGAAATTAAGTCGACGTCTGTATTTCTGGCAAGTTCATCGCCGACAGTGGCTCCGGGGCCAAGAACAAGGTTGGCAACCCCTTTAGGCACACCGGCTTCTTCCATCAGCTTGAAGATCTTAATGGTTGTCAGCGGTGTGATTTCACTTGGTTTGACAACGATCGTGTTGCCCGCTGCCAAAGCCGGAGCGATTTTCCAGCTAGCCTGCAGAAGCGGATAGTTCCACGGTGTGATCTGCCCGCAGACACCGACCGGCTCCCTGACAATTTCGCTTTTAGAATCGGGAATCGGTGAAGAAATGACTTCTCCGCCATCTTTATCCGCAAGCCCAGCATAATATTGAAATACGTTTGCAATATCATCCATATCGGCTCTGCTTTCTTCAAGCGTCTTGCCGGTATCAAGCGATTCAAGTTCTGCCAGCTCTTCGTGGTCGCGTCTGATCAATTCCGCGATCTTTAATACAATGTTGCCTCGTTCAAGACCCGGCGTATTCGCCCACTCACCGTCGTCAAATGCGCGGCGCGCTGCGGCAATCGCCCGAACAGCGTCTTCTCTGTCTCCTTCACTGACGGTTTCAATATGCTCTTGATTGTAAGGATTGATAATTTGGCGAGTCTCGCCGTTTTTGGCGCCCACCCACTTTCCGTCAATGAAAAGTGTTTGACTCATAAAAGCAGCCTCCTCATTACGCAAAGTTTGTTAAATAAAAATTTAACGTTTTGAACACTTTGAATTTATCATGAGCCATTTTTTGTGTCAAAGGAAATCAGTCTGATTATTTTTTTGAATTTTATGTGAATGCAGAGCTCACATGGGATGAGGCCGTTTGAAAAAAAATTTTGATTTTGACATTTGAATTTCTTTCGTTAAGATAAAGAACATACAGAAATAACTTAACAAACTTAACGCGGATTTCAGATCAATCCCCGATTTTTCGGGGGGCATTGAATCTGCAATGCTGATGTTCCGCTCCTGTGAAAGGAGGCAAGTTAATGGACAATCCCCGTGATCTTTCAGCAAAAGAAGCGATCGCACAGGCAAAGGATCTTGTCATTGATTCAATCGCAGAAACAATGGATCTGTACGGGATTACCCGGAGTGCGGGTATTTTGTACGGAACCATGTACCTATCGGATGAAATGACACTGGACGAGATGCGGGAAGAACTGCAAATGAGCAAGCCCAGCATGAGCACAGGCGTAAAAAAGCTCCAAGACTTAAACGTCGTCAAAAAGACATTCCATAGAGGTAGAAGAAAACACAGCTTTGTTGCTGAAAAAGATTTCTTCAAGTTTTTCACAAGCTTTTTCCCGCAAAAATGGGAAAGGGAAGTCAAAGTGAATCTCATGGCCATTCAAGACGCTCAAAAAGCATTGGAGGACATCGTCGAAAGCGATGGGCTTGACGAAAGGATAAAAGAAGAAGCGAGAACTCTTTATGACCAGCTGGAACATTCAAAACCGTATTATGACTGGCTGCTGAGACTCGCGAAATCTGTCCAATCCGGAGAGATTTTTGAGTTTATACCGATTGATAACAAGAAATAAAAAGGTTTTATCCGCTCTGAAGTCAGCAATTTGCATACTTCTCAGAGTGGCACAAAACCTTTTTTCACATTTTAATTTCACGAAAATTCAAAAAATATTTTTCGGAGGCGATGTGCATACATGAATTATGTTGAGAAGAAAAAAAACTGGATCAAATTAGGTATTTTTGCGCTGTTTGCGGGAGGCATACTCGCGTATATCGGCATTTCGAATGCAGACATTCATTGGGGCGGCTTTATCTCCATGATGATATTCTTTGCTTTCACCTATTATTTAGGCGCATTTTACGCAGCAAAGAAATCAAATTCTTTTTCTGATATGATCGTGGCAAAAAGGAGCATGCCGTTTTTCGTTGGAATGGTGACGATGGCCGCAACATGGGTCGGCGGCGGATATATTAACGGAACGGCTGAATCGGCTTACAGCGACGGCCTCATCTGGGCACAGGCGCCTTGGGGCTACGCATTGAGCCTGATTATCGGCGGTATTTTCTTCGCCAGAAAAATGCGCCGTCATCGATTTATGACCATTATCGATCCTCTCGAACAGCGCTTCGGTAAGCGGATGGCCGGCGTTTTATATATACCGGCGCTGTTAGGAGAATTGTTTTGGAGCGCCGCGATCTTAACGGCACTGGGCACGACTTTCGGAATGATTCTGAATATCGATTTCCAAACATCGATTATTCTTTCGGCGATGATCGCCATCGCTTATACGGTGGCCGGAGGCATGTGGGCAGTCGCTTTCACAGATGTCTTCCAAATGATCATTATTTTGCTCGGGCTGTTTTTAGTCGTCCCATTTGTATTGTCAAATGTCGGTTCACTCGATAGCGTATGGGCAAATTACAGACACGATTTCGGCAGCAGCGCCAATCTGTTTCCGCCGTTGGACGGCTGGAAAAACCCCGAATGGGGAAACCTGTTTTGGAACTGGTGGGATAATGCGCTCCTCTTGATTTTCGGAGGTATCGCATGGCAGGTGTACTTTCAGCGCGTTCTTTCGGCAAAATCGGAAAACGCCGCCATGTGGCAGTCGATTATTGCCGGAGTGATCTGCATCATTGCCGCCATTCCGTGCGTGATCATCGGAGCTGCCGGAAACAGTGCCGATTGGAGCCTGTTCGGAGCGAGCGCTCCGGATAACCCGGCGATGATTTTGCCGCAAACGCTTGCGTATTTAACGCCAGGAATCATCGCAGGCCTCGGCTTGGGTGCAATCGCAGCAGCCGTCATGTCAAGCATGGACTCATCGATTTTATCGGCATCATCAATGGCCGCATGGAATATTTACCGTCCGCTGATCAAGCCGAAGGCCACCCAAAAACAGCTGCAAAAAGTCGTCAAACGCTCAATCGTTTTGTTCGGTGCGGGAGCAGCGATCATCGCGCTGAATGTCAAAAGCGTTTATATATTATGGTATTTGGCTTCAGATTTAGTTTATTGCATTCTTTTTCCCCAGTTAACAATGGCCCTCTTTTATAAAAGAGCAAACCTGTTCGGGTCAATTGCTGGATTTGCAGTTGCAGTCATTCTGAGGCTCGGCGGCGGTGAACCCGCATTTGGCATCCCACCGCTTCTGCCGTATCCGATGATTGAAGACGGCACAGTCCTCTTTCCTTTCCGGACGCTGGCTGCAGTCACAGCATTTATGACGATCTTCGCTGTGTCCGAATTGACGCAGCGCAAATGCCCTCCTAAACAGCTTGTACTCCCCCAAGAAAAACAGAAAGACGATCGCGCGGCTTAAATAGGTAAAACGCCCGGCTTCGGGCGTTTTTCTTGATTCGTGTTTATTTTTTCACGGCATGAATGTAATGAATCGTTTCAAAGGCTGACAGCTCGTCTTTTCGATTTTTAAAATAACGCTCTTGAATATCTGACGGTGATAAGTGCTCATAAACGAGCAGTCCAGATTGCTCCAGCAAATGCTGCATTTCCTGATACGAATAGCATGACTTCATCGGTTCACCGCCTGCTGCTGCCATTTTCACCATATTTTCTACCCTGTTGGAGAAACCTTTCTCTTTAAAGAGGTTTTCATCCGCATAATCGAAAACGATCGAACTCCCTGAAGGTAGGTCAGCCATTAATTCCCCGAGCAGTTTTTCGGTTTCTTCCTTTGTTAAGTAGTAAGAAACGCCTAAAAAACTGAAAAATGTTTTTTTGTTAAAATGAAAACCCTTATCAGCCAATTCTTGATAAGAAAACGACTTGGCAAAGTCCAAAGGAATAAAATGAAGGTGGTCCGGGATGTGAAAACCGGCTTTGTCCAGCCTTTCCTTTTTCAATTTCTGTGTCGCTGGGTGGTCAATTTCAAAGATATCAATTTTGTCCTTTAACTCTAGGTTCCGAAAACAAAAAGTATCCAGCCCTGCCCCAAGAATCACGTATTGTTCTGTCCCAAGCCGAATCTCATGATGCAGCACTGTTTCGCAATAAGCGGCACGGGCGAGCGGCGTCGGAGAGAGCTGAACTTGTGTGATCCATCGTAATATTTCTTCATCGTCTCCCTCGTATTTTTCCGCTATATCTTTGTTGAAGAACTGTATGCCTTGAATGAAGCTGTTTTTGATATCAGCAAATTCTTGTTTGGAAATGAGCGTTTTGGCCAGATTGTCATCAAAAATTTTTGGTTCATCATACTGACTGTGATAAGCTCTGCCAAAAGCCGAAATAAGGGACGTTACACTCGATTCATCTTTTTTCATGTCGGACACTCCTTCATAAACGCAAAAAAATAGGATTCTCCCGGCCAGGAGAATCCTATTATACACACCAATATTTAATTAGTAAATTATAGCATAAATAAATTTTTTTGTCAAGAAATTGCACTTTTTTTATTTTGATCATTGATCGAGTAAACGGCCTGTGATGTATGGGAAAACTACACGTATAACAGCGGAGTCGACTTTTTAAAGATCTTGCCGTCTCTTATATAAAAACGAGGGACGCGCCAGCTTATGGTAGATACCACTTCATAGTTAATCGTATCAAGCATTTCCGCAATTTCATCAACAGAAATCTCGGCTCCCTTTTGCCGGCCGTAAATCACGACTTCCTCTCCTTGTTTACCTTCACTCTCTCCCAGACTGACCATGATCATATCCATTGTTACTCTTCCCGCCACCGGCACTCGTCTTCCGCGATGAAGAATAAAACCGCGGTTGGAAAGTTCACGGGAATAGCCGTCAGCATAGCCGACCGGAATTGTGGCAATGACTTCCCCGCGCTCTGCAACATATGTAGCACCGTAACTAACGGTCCGCGGTTCAGTCAACATGGTTTTCACATAAGCGATGCGCGCCTTCAAGCTTAGTGCAGGCACAAGCTTAATGATATTGAGCTGTCTGATATAATCGGAAGGATATAACCCATACATTCCGATGCCTAAGCGAATCATATCAGCGCTGAATTCCGGAAAAGCGATCGCCGCAGCCGTGTTGTTCATATGCACTGTAGGCAGCTTAAAGCCTTGTTCTTTCAGAAAACGAAGAAAGCTGATAAACTTTTCGTGCTGCAGCAACGTTAACTCAGTATCCGGTTCGTCAGCTGTTGAAAAATGCGTAAAAATTCCTTCCCACCTGAGGTTTTCACTTGCCGCCAGCGCTTCCACGATTGCTAAAAGCTTTTCTTTTGTTCGTACACCTAAACGCCCCATACCGGTATCCACATTGATATGAACAGCCAGCCGGTTAGGGCCTGCTTCATTTTCCAATATCTCGTTCGCTTTTTTAATCCAGTCAACTTGAAATGCTGATAACGATATATTCCAAGCTGCCGCTTCTTTCACACAGCTAAGCGGGGTGAAACCAAGCACAAGGGTCGGCGCTTCAATCCCCGCTTTTCGTAAAACGACCGCTTCCTCCACCGAGGCAACGGCGAGCTCACTCGCACCATGTTCAAGTGCATGGCGTGCCACTTCCACCGAGCCGTGACCATAAGCGTTCGCTTTTACGACAGCCATAATCTTGCTCCTCTTCGGAATATGCCGCCGAAAGGCGCGCAAATTTTTTTTAATCGCATCAAGATTTACCTCTACCCAAACTTCCCGGCAAAGCTTTTTCATCAACGCTCCCTTCTTTCTTGTCACATAGTATTCATTTCATGTAGCCGTTCGAAAATTGCCCGGATGCTTTCTATCTCATTCTTATTCAGCTTCGGGCGAAATCATTCAGTCAGTAATCGTTAGATGATCAGTCGAAGGCAATTAGAAAAGAAATAAGCCGGATGCCGCGCCGTGCAGACTGTAAATCGAAGGTTTTCTTCTGCTGCCAAAGAAAATGCAAATCTGTCTATCTAGTTTCTTTAAAGTGTCTTATTAGGGCTCCGGTTTTTTTTCGATTTGATATATTTTCAGCGTCCGTGTCATAAATTTCGTTATACACGACCTGTGAAGGGAGCTTTCCACATGAAAAGAACAGCCGGGACTCCAGCTTGGTACAATCACGTGCCGCATCCAATAAGAAACGATGGTGCGGGCGCGACCGATTTTGGCCCCCGCGACGTGATGCGGGATCTAGAGAATCCCGACATGTTCGTTCCTCCAAAAACAGATGCCGGAGCAATCCCTAATTTAAAGTTTTCTTTTTCAGACACACATATGCAGTTAAATCATGGCGGCTGGTCCCGTGAAATAACAGCCCGGGAACTGCCGGTATCAACGACGATTGCCGGTGTCAATATGCGGCTGACGCCAGGCGGGGTTCGCGAGTTGCATTGGCATAAGCAATCGGAATGGGCTTACATGATTTTAGGCCATGCGCGCATTACCGCCGTCGATCAGGACGGCCGAAACTTTATCGCCGATGTCGGCCCCGGAGATTTGTGGTTCTTCCCCGCCGGAATACCGCACTCGATTCAAGGGCTTGAGGATGGCTGCGAATTTCTCCTCGTTTTTGATGACGGGAACTTCTCCGAGTTCGATACCTTCACGATTACCGATTGGTTCGCACACACACCGAAAGATGTTCTGGCCGCGAATTTCGGTGTGCACGAAAGCGCCTTCGCCCGCACCCCTGACAAACAGCGGTACATCTTCCAAGCAAAAGTGCCGGGACCGCTTGAAAACCAAAAAGTTCCGGGACCGTATGGAACCGTCCCAAAAAGCTTCGCATACTGGCTGTTTGCACAAAAGCCTATCGTAACGCCGGGCGGAACGGTACGAATTGTTGATTCTTCAAACTTTCCAATTTCGACAGCGATCGCCGCCGCACTCGTCGAAGTCAAGCCCGGCGGAATGAGGGAAATGCATTGGCACCCGAACAACGATGAATGGCAGTACTATATCTCAGGGACCGGGCGAATGACAGTATTCGCCGCAAACGGGACTGCCCGGACCTTTAATTACCGGGCGGGGGATGTCGGATATGTCCCGTTTGCCATGGGGCATTACATTCAAAATACAGGCAGAGAAAGCCTGTGGTTTTTAGAAATATTCAAAAGCAGCCGCTTCGCAGACATTTCATTAAATCAGTGGATGGCGCTGACTCCGAGAGAGCTGGTTGAAGAGCATTTGCATGCAGGCCCTGAGCTGATGAACGCTCTGCGAAAAGAAAAATGGCCAGTCGTCAAATACCGTACTGACGGATAGGCCATGAACCTAAAAAAATGGATCGCGTAAAAAAGACAACAAAAAAACCCTTGAATCATCAAGGGTTTTAAAGATGGAGCATAGCGGGCCTCTACATGGAAATCCTATCGATATGGGCGTTAAGGCTGATTTCGGGTAGATTCATTTCTATTAAAGTGCTTAAGTCCGAACTTATGGTAGATTCAAACACTTCACGGTCAGTTATTTTCGCCAGATATCCTTGAATAAAAAAGAACCTAACTTCGACTATTGGGTTCTTTTTCTCGCTGAAAAAAGAACAAAAGTTCTCACATCATCATCTTTGGGGAGATTCACAATATGATAGATGACAGAAATGGTCTGCTATGATGCTGCCAAAGCATGTCCCCTGCTCTACGAATTAGAAAGTAGCCAGAACAAAGTGAAAAAGCCGGTGCTCGACATGTCCCAAATTGAAGATATGGGAATGGTCATAAGTGAAGCAATGGAGTTTAAAAATCCAGTTCAGTTATTTCAGCCGCTTCCCTTTGTAAATTCATTACATAAAATCAGATTCCGTTGCGTGGATTCAAATTCCTAACGACTGTGCGTGCGGATGATTCTCTACTTGCTTAAAAATTCATGGTTTTGTTCATAGAGTTGATGCTCGTCTGTTTTCTTTTGCACGATTCGCAGCCTCCTTGATTTTCACAAATCGGAATCGGTGTGATCAAAAAATGACTTGCACCAACATCATATAGACAATGGTTCCTCCTGCTATGGAGAGGAGCATATTTTTCTTCCAAAAGTGAAGCAGTACAACTGCAGCTGCCCCAATCAATTCAGGGATACCGTGACTTCCAGAAATTAAACTCACATCTTTAAAACAATAAATAACCAGAAGTCCAATTACTGCTGATGGCAACACTTTGCCAAGATACTGTACATATTTCGGTGTCGGTTTGCCCGACGGGAAAATCATAAATGGAAGAAACCTTGTCAGCATTGTTCCAAGCACTACCATGGCAATGGTGATCATTTGCTGCGTTATGCTCATCGTCATACGGAAACCTCAGCTTTCTCCAATGGTTTTCTCAGAACGGTGAGCACACCTAAGATGGCAAGCATAGCAGGAATCATAAATTGGTTTCCGCCAAAAATGATAAGACTGGCTGCTGAAAGCCCAAGTCCTGTGAGAGCACTGTGGTGCTTTTTCTCTTTCATCCACTGTTCTATGAAAATCACAATAAAGAGTGCTGTCATGACAAAATCAAGCCCTTCAGTATTAAACTTTACAAAAGATCCAAAAATTCCTCCGATTGCTGCTCCTGCGACCCAATATAGATGATTAAGCAGCGTCACAAAAAACATAAACCATCCCTTGTCAACATTCGCTGGTACATCAGCTGTATAATTGATAGAAAAAGATTCATCACACATTCCATAAATCAGATAAAACTTTTTCTTTCCAGTTCCCCTGTACTTATCTAACATGGAAATTCCATAAAATAGATGACGGGCATTCACCATTAACGTTAATAAAAGAGCATTAAACGGATTGAACCCGCTTAGTAAAAAATTTGCAGCAACAAACTCCATAGACCCTGCAAATATCGTAAAACTCATAATGATCGGGTAAATTGCGCTAAACCCTAAAGAATGCATAAAGATTCCATAAGCAATTCCCAAAAACAAAAAACCGGCTAAAATCGGAATCGTATATGGGAAGGCCCAACGAAATGCAGCCCATATTTGATTTCTTTCTGTCATACAATTCACACCTCGAATGAAAAATTTTATTATAATTTAGCACATGAAATCCAAACAATAAACTAGATAATTGTATGGATTACAATTATCTTTTGTATAATAAATAAGTACATTACTAGATGCTTCACATGATAGATATGTTGTTTAGACATTAGATAATGGAGGTGTATTATGCCAGTAAACTCATTCGACAATTACCCAATGTCTTGGAAACCTGAAAGGAAGGCATTGAAGCGTCCGTTTTATGAATCAATCGCAACTTTGCTTGAAGAGGATATAAAAAACGGCTATTTAGCGCCTGGTACAAAACTGCCGCCGCAACGGGAATTGGCTGACTTTCTTGACTTAAACTTCACTACAATCACCCGTGCTTATAAAGTGTGTAAGATTAAGGGGCTGATTTATGCGGTCACTGGAAAAGGAACTTTCGTTTCTCCTAGCGCCGCTCGTTCTATTACCATTTCTAGAGATAAAATGACTAACTGTATCGATCTTGGTTTGGTTGCCTCTTTTGAAGAAACCAATGAAATTGTAGCTGAGGCGATTCAACAGGTTACGAATAAACATTATTTAGAGCAGTTACTCAATTACAACGATCCAACCGGCATTCCGCATCAAAAGACGGCAGGACTCAACTGGATGAAATCGCTCGGCATTCAAACGGACCAAGAGCATATCTCAATTGTTTCCGGTGCCCAAAATGCGCTGGCCGTTTCATTGACCGCATTGTTTGAGCCAGGAAATCGAATTGCAACTGACTTATATACGTATTCAAACTTTATTGATCTGGCAAAAATGCACCAGATTCAGCTAGTGCCGATTCTTGGAGATGAATATGGAATGCTGCCAAACGAGCTTGATAAGCAGTGTACGCAACTCAATATTCATGGCATTTTTCTGATACCCTCTTGCTGTAACCCGACTACTATTATGATGTCAGATGTTAGAAAGAAAGAAATCGCGGAAGTCATCCGCAAGCATCGTTTACTATTGATTGAGGATGATATTCATGCATTTATGACCGCAGGCATGATCTCTGATTATCAGGAGCCCATGTTCAACCTGCTTCCAGAACAAAGCGTTTATATTTGCAGCACTTCTAAGTCAATCTGTTCAGGATTAAGAGTAGCCTATATCGCCTATGGGGATGCATTACGTGAGAAAATCCTCCAGGCTATTTTTACCATTAATGTGAAAACATCTTCTTTTGATGCAGAGGTGGTAACAGAACTGATCTTATCAGGAAAGGCGCATGACATTGTTTCTCGAAAAAAACAGCTTGCTCAGTCTGCAAATGATATTTATTCGGAGTATTTTCCAGAAAAAGAGCTGAATGGACATCCTTTAAGCTTTTATCGCTGGCTTTCCATCAAAAATCTTAATGATGGGTTACAGATGGAAACAGATCTGAAAAAACACGGAATTCGTGTATTTCATTCTGACCGCTTTCTCAGCGGTTCGACAACACCTAATAAGTACCTGCGTGTTGCCCTTTCTTCTACAAAATCACTGGATGAGCTCAAAACAGGTTTAGAAAGATTAAAAAATTATTTAGGGTAATTCAGAAAGAAAGGATAAAGAAATTACCCCTTTTTAATGAATTAAATTAATCAACATACTTAACAGTTTCTAAAAACATCGGTATCGGTCACTGAAAGGTTAGCCAACAACTCATTTCGAGTCGATTTTTATAAATCACAAAAAAAAGAAACCCTTGGTGTATCAAGGGTTTCCGAGATGGAGCATAGCGGGCTCGAACCGCTGACCTCTACACTGCCAGTGTAGCGCTCTCCCAGCTGAGCTAATGCCCCGTATATTTAAGACATGATTTATTATAGATGGAATTTTGGAGAAAAGCAAGTGGTTTTTGATGTAAAAAAGAAAATGCTCTGTTAGCCGGCATTTTCTTTTTCACATAGACAATCTATCGCTCTGATGTTTCAAAGCAGAACTGAGTAAACCTTTCAGACAAATCCAGAATGTCTTCTTTCCTTGCCAAGGCCGCGATCCATTCTTCCGGGATGCTTTCCATTTGATCATACATTCCAGCCATCGTACCTGTAATAAAGGCAATTGTATCTGTGTCTTCCCCCAGGTTCACTGCTTCCAATACGGCATCAGAATAACGGGCTGAATTGAGGAAACACCACAATGCCGCTTCTAAAGAATGCACGACATAGCCGTCTGACATGATGTCTTCTCTTTTAACAGTCGCAATGTCATCATTGAGTATCCTCTTATACGCAGAAAACTCATTTTCATACTTGGTTCCTCTCAAATTCTCCAGACAAGAATGAACAGCTTGTTTATATGCCTCTTTAGGAGAATGATCAAATAAGTTTATTAAGAATTCTATATAAATGATGCATCCCAGCGTAGATCGGGGATGGCGATGTGTAATAAAGGCCCACCGTTCGATCTCAGCTTGCCTTTTTGAAAAATCGGGTTCGTTCCATAGTGTAAAAGCCAACGGAGATATTCTCATCAATGCCCCGTTTCCATTATCAAACTCAGATGCTCCGCCGCATTGTTCAATTGGAACGCCCCTTTTGAAGCGCTCGATTGCATCATCAGTGGCTCTGCCAATATCAAACATGATGCCGTATGGAGTCCAATACCCTTCTCGATACGCAGCAAACTTTTTCATCAATTCGGTCTCATCTTTTTCTTCGATCAGATTCTCCATTAAACACAAAGTAAGTGATGTATCATCTGACCATGTTCCAGGCGGCTGATTATAAGTCCCGTACCCTGTCATTCCAGTGATATTTAAGTTTCTAGCTTTAAATTCCACAGGGACGCCCAGCGCATCACCGATAATTCCGCCAAGGATAGTGGAGTACAGTCTTTTTTTAAAGTTCGATATATGTTTATCATCGTTCAACTGAAACGATATTGTTCGTCTTTTCATTTGGCACACCTGCTTTGTTAGTTAATCTTTAAAATAGGTTTATCTTACAGGATGGTCCTAGACGAATGAATAGGTTAAAAGGATTGTTTTTTGCGCCAAAAAAATAAAACCACCGGACATCAAGGCTTTTTATAAGCAAAAGGAATCAGTCTATTTTTCCTCCTCCAACTGATCATTTCCTGAGAAATATTTTCTTTTGAAGAACATTCCATTATAATGAACTTGGTTGGATTTTACATCATGAAAGGAGAAGCGCCATGCGTGAACATAAAGGATGTATCAAGTGCGGAAGCACAGATGCGGGGCAAAAAGAAATCGCGACGACCGGAACCGGCCTGTCAAAGCTGTTCGATGTGCAGCATAACCGTTTTCTCGTCGTTTATTGCAAAAACTGCGGGTATTCGGAGCTGTACAATAAACAATCTTCAACCGCCGGAAACATTCTCGACCTGTTCTTTGGAGGATGACGGCCCGAAAGGAGAAACAGTTGTGGGGGAAAAATACGGTTCATTGATTGCCATATTTATTTTGGCTTTATGTGTGCACTCCAATATCGTCGTAGAACATGCATTCTTACAGGCGATCATAAAAACAGTTTCACTATTTGTGATGATCGCTTCGGCGCTCGCAGCATTTGTTAAAGGCATCAGACAGCCGTCATAATTGCGGGGAGGGGGCTTTAGTCATTCCCCCGCTCCTTGTGATTTGACTAAGTCGAGGACCCATTCTTTTATATCGACAAGACGATTGTATGCCGGCTTTGTATCGGTTCCGGTGATGATCATGGAGACGAGGGTGTCCTGCTTATGCAATGCACCGTGGCTGGCTCCTCCGACGTGCGTCGGCGACCCTTCGCCGATAAATTCGTATCCAGGCTTTGCATTGGCGATCAAATAATCACCTTCATGCGAAAAAAATGAAGTGTACAGTCTGGCCAGCGCATCAGGAAATTTTCCGTAAGTAAGGCTGTTCCGCTCATCCGTCAAATCGAGAATGTTTAGATCCCCTTCCAGCGTCCACGTTTGTCCAAATTCATCCGTGCATTTGCCTCCTGGTCGAAATGTGAGCTTCCCGTGCTGCTCCCCTGAAACGACCTCAATTGAATCCGTTTCATTTTTCCAGCTGATGATGTCGATCCTCTCATCCTTTTGCAGAATGTCTGCGATTCTATTGAGCGGAAGCTTCGCTTTATCGAGCGAATAGATAAATGCCATTCTTTCGTTAACGGCAAGAACGATGTCGTCATCGTCCGTCACGCCTTTCTTTAATTTCACAATGCGAAAGGCGTCCAAAAGGCTTCTCAAATCAATCAAAGCTTCTTTTTTATTGCCGTTGATCCAGGCCTGTCCGTTATCCCCCATCACGATCCAAATGTGATCCTTTAAAGCGTCTTTCCATGACGGAAAGCTGTCTAAAATCTTTTGAACATGCCGGTCGGCTTTCGCCACCCCCGCTGCGTCGTTCCTCCCGTGTTTATGTACATGCTGGTCGAGATCGGGAAAATAGACGAGTGCAAGAGGCGGTACTTTGTTTGTTCGGATCAGATAGACCAATTCATTGGTTGAAAATCGGTCGTTAAAACCGAATTTTTTGAAAAGCGAGCGGTTGGCCGGATTCACTTTGGAAAAACCGCCGTACGAAAACAGCTGGGATGCGTTGATTTTGACTGACTGGTTTAATCCGGAAATCATTGAAAAAAGAAAGGGAACCTGTAAATAGCCGTCCCGGCTCCCCCTGTGCAAGAGCGCATTGATCGAGCACGTTTCAATTCCTTTTTCATCAAGCTCTTCGTGAAGCGTCTTCACTTGTTGGCTTAAATGAACCTGATTCAGATTGTAAAAGACGTCTCTGGAGGATTGTTTGATGCCTAATTTCAGAAGCTCTCGAATATGGCTGCCATAATTGATGATCCGTTTTTCCTTCGCGTTGTACCATACAAGGCCAGGCACTTTGTGGCGGTCGCTGTACACCCCTGTAAGCAATGTGCTGTCAACATTGACAGACATCGTCGGAAAAGGGCTGATCACATCAGGCACATACCGCCCGTTTTCCAGCAAATATTGCAGTCCAGGAGCCTGTCCGTTTTTCACGGCTTCTTTGAGCGGTTTATCCATTAATGAATCGATCAGCAACATGACGACTGATTTCTTGCGGCTCTCAGACATCGTTCTTCCTCCTTCCTTATACGTGAGCATTCCCTAAACCGCTCCGGTTATGAATGATCCCGTCTAAAATGTCGCTGATATCCCGGTCCGATTTTTCGCGCAAATATTGGCCAACGCTCATTTGATAGCGTCTGATGTCTTCTTCCGAACGGAAAAAGGAAAGCAGCTGCTGTTCGATCGGCTGCTGTTTTTGCTGGCTCAATTCGATGACAAGGTTTTTCTTTTTCAGGATATCAAGATTCATCTCTTCCTGGCCGGGCAGCGCATGATAGATGAAGACAGGGAGCTGTTTTTCAATGCACTCGCTGATCGTGACGCCGCCGGGCTTCGTAATAATGCCCGACGCCTCCCCGTATAAGCGGTTCATTTCAGCTTTGCTTTCGATATAAGGCAGCGCTTTAATATATGGATTGTTTAAATCATGAACATACCGGTAGAGCTTTCGGTTTTTTCCGCATAGTATTTGGTATGCGACATCCCCGTTCGGCGACAGCTCCCGCACGAGCTTAAAAATGCCGCCCACCCCCATGCTTCCGCCGGTTATGAGGATGTTGCAAAGCGCTTTTTTGTCACCGGGCTGCCCAGGCTTTGTCTCCGTTTTATAGGAACGGTGCACGGGTATTCCGGTCAGAATAATCTTTTCTTCATCAACGCCTTCTGCGATCAGCTGGTCTTTGATGTCTTTGATGGGTGCGAAATGATAATCAATCTTCTCTCTTCCCCAAATTCGGTTGACGAAAAAATCGGTATATACATTGACCACTTTCATGTCGGGAAATTGGCCTTTTAAGCGGTTCAGCAAATAGGAGGGCAATGCATGCGTACAGAACACGATATCAGGCTTTTTTTCGGCAATAATCTGCTGCATGCCTTTCAAAAAGATCAGCTCATACAAGAGGTGGCGCTTTGCCGTTTCATGGCGCCCGCACGCCAGGAGATGATAGACCGAGCTGTAGACTTTCGGAAAATACTGAATCCATGACAAATATGTCGCAGAGGAAGCTTTTTCAAGCCGCCGATAAGCATGTGAAAAAATGTCGATTTTTTCACAGTGATGGGATTTGAGGAGCAGTTCTGTCTGCAGCGAATCGGCAACGTGATGATGACCGGTGGAAATGCTTAAAAAAGGGAAAATCAGAATCTTTGTCATCTCCATCCTCCATTTCAGAAGAAAAATGTTTTCCATTTATATTTTTCAAATATCCAGCCAAAATATAAGTGTATTTTTTCAGGAAAGGAAAGTGACGACTTGAGAAACTGTTTTTTGTCAATTTGGAGTGTAATTGACCCGTTTTATTATTTTTTTTCAAGACTGACACTCATTGATCAAACGAAAACGAGCATTTTTCGCGTCCGTCTCACAAGATACAAAGGGATCGATGTGGTGTTAAGCGATGGGACGGTTATTAAGAAGAACGATGTTTTGATCAAAATTCATCTGCACAATATTAAGCTGATCAAGGAGCTTCAAAATATTGAGAGCGCTGTCAGAAGAGGCATTCTCATTTATCAAAAGGCGTACTTTTCAATGCCGATCTTGGCCGAATATGTCAAAAATCATCACCGGTCGGACCAAATTAAAGGCATCATCGGCATCACTACGCTGCATAAAGGAGTTGAGAGGCTCGGTTTTGAAGCGGTGGAGCCCGCAAACCAGTTTTACAGAGTCTTCAAGAAGCTGACGCAAATTCCGATTTTATATTTAACAACAAAGCAATTTTCTTTTCGTAAAATCCCCCCTTCCCAATATTTGTTTATCTCGAAAGAAAAATTGTTGAAGTCCTACCTTCAAAAATAACCAAAAAAGAGACTGATCTCCAAAAACAGGAGCAGCCTCTTCTTTTTATGAAATGTGATGGAACGTCACTTCCGGACGGCTTCCGATGCGGATGTTCGCCCCCGTCTGACCCAATCCCTCGCTGATATAAAACGGTTTGTCATGATGATAGTGAAGACCTTTGATCATATTCATTCGCACAAGCTTTCCCATCTTCACGAGATGATAAGGCTTCGGCCAATGAATCTGACCGCCGTGAAAATGCCCTGACAGAAGATAGTCAAAGTGAAATTCTTGCATATCAAGCACAACGTTCGGATCATGCGTCAATACAAGGTTGTACCCTTCTTTAAGCCCTTTATACGAACCGGCGATATCGCTTCGTTTCGTACTGTAATCATCAATCCCGATAATGTTGAGTGTCTCGCCTTCCATTTCAATGGAGACATGCTGATTTTGCAAGGTGATGCATCCGTTATCTTCCAGCGTACGTTTCAGCTTCCGAAAGTGTTCGCCTTTCAATACGTAGTCATGGTTGCCGAATACAGCGTACATTCCATAGGCCGGCTTCAGTTTTTTCAAAGCTTTTAAGTAGTTTGCAAGCTTTGGAATATTTCTTTTCCTATCAAGAAAATCTCCTGTTAAAGCAATGAGATCCACTCGTTTTTTATTGGCAAGTTCAAGAATCTTTTCAGGTGAAATCGAAATGTTTTCTAAATGAAGATCAGACAGATGAAGAATGTTCAGCTTTTTCTTTAAAGCGGGCGCCTGCACGCGCTCGACCGAAATCGTGTTGACTTTCACATCTTTTGTATTGTGGTTCGCTTTATATAAAATCGGCATGAAGCCTAAAATAATCAATAAACATGCGAAAATAAACATTCTATATCTCCTCCCTCTTACTAGTATAGTAAGTTGGCAGGCAGTTTTACAGTGGGAAATAATAGGATATCATTCTTTTTACCCATAACAAAACCGATTTCCAACTGGAAATCGGTTCGTATTTTTACTCTTACAGAAACAAAATGAACAGTAGAAGCCCTAAAACGATTCGGTAGATGGCAAACGGGACAAGCTTGATCTTATTGATCAGCCGGAGAAAAAAACGGACGACAAAAAGAGCGACAATAAAAGCGCTGATAAACCCTGCAATAAAGAAAGGAAACAGGTCTGCACTCAAATAGGCCCAGTTTTTGATTAAAGAGAGCAGGCTTGCTCCCATCATGATCGGAATCGCCATGATGAAGGTGAAATCGGCGGCCGCTCTGTGGCTCAAGCCGAGCATAACCCCGCCCGAAATCGTCGAACCCGAGCGCGAGAAGCCCGGCCAGAGCGCCAGACATTGAAACAGCCCCATACCGAGTGCCTGCTTATACGTCATCCGGTCAACCGAATCTGTCGTGTCCTTGCGCCGGTTGATCCAGTCGGCTGCGAGCATCAGCACCGCACCGGCGATGAGACCGACCGCAACAGTGCGTACCGAAAACAGGTATTGGTCAATATAGTCTTCAAATAAAAATCCGAGCACAGCGGCGGGAACAAGGCCTACAGCGATTTGGGCGATGGAAAGGCGGTTTCCCGTTTTCTGCTCTTCCGTAATGTTTTTCTTCACGCCTAAAAGATTGAGAATCCGGTCTTTAAATACGATGGCGACAGCAAGGATGGAGCCGAGCTGAATCACGACTTTAAAGGTATTCGCCGCCTCCGGCGTAAGCAGTTCTTTCGATTTCAGCCAGAGATCGTCAACAATGATCATATGCCCTGTTGACGAAACAGGGGCATATTCGGTTAATCCTTCAACAATTCCGAGTATGACGGCGACAAAAATATCCCAAATGTTCATATGTCATTCCTTTCGCTTCCTTAAAACTTGTCCTCTAATAAACTATTTATATCGCTTTTAAAAGCCGATTATGCAAGCGGGATTCAGACTTCTTCATTTTTTTCATAAAGGTGTGAACGCTGTTTAAACCATTCAAACAAATGCGTGACAACCACTTTGATGACCGCGTAGCCGGGGATGGCGAGAATGACGCCGATCACGCCGAACATCTTGGCTGCCGTCAGCAACACAAAGATGATCGTTACCGGATGGATGTGCAGGTTTTTTCCCATAATCTGCGGCGAAATAAATTTTCCTTCAAACAGCTGCACCACAGTCCAAACGATGATCAGCTTCACAAGCATAAACGGAGAAGTAACCAGGGCAATGATGATTGCCGGCGTAATCGCAATCGTCGGGCCGAGATACGGAACGATGCTCGTACACGCCGCTACAAGAGCCAAAAGAGAAGCATAATCAAGACCGATGATCATATATCCGATAAACAACAGGCAGCCGATACAGAAGCTGACGATGATCTGCCCCCTGATATACGAGCTCAGCCGGTGATTCATCTCCGACATCATCACATACGTCTGTTCCCGCAAGCGGACCGGTACGAGTTTTAGAATAAACAGCGGCAGTTTTTTACCGTCTTTCAATAAGTAAAACAGGATAAACGGCACAGTCACAATCGAAATCACGACTTCTGTCACGGCGCCTATGAACGTTCCCACTCCGGTAAACGTACTGTTTAAAATGGTGGTGGCTTGATCGGATAATTTGCTTGCCAAATCGGTCAGATTGATGTTCATCGTCTGCTGAACCTGATTAAAGAACTGGCTTCCGATCAGCTGTTTAATTTGGTCTTCCACAATGTGGACATACCTTGGGAAGTTATCGACAAGGCTCATGATCTGTTCCCTTAACAGCGGGATAACAGAGACGATCGAAATCGTAATCAGACCGATGATCACAATGTAGAGAAGAAGAATCGAATAAATTCTTTTCACGTTTTTCCGCTCTAGAAAATCAACGATCGGATTTAACAAGTAATAAACGACACCTGTCAGCACGACAGGCAGAGCGATGGTTTCCACAAGGACGATGAAAGGCGTAAAAATAAACGATGCTTTTGTAAATACAAGGATGTTCAATCCGATCAAGAGCAGAACGAGCAGAAACAGGACGAATTTATTGTCTAAAAAAAACTTCTTAAATCTGCCGCCCCACATATGCAAAGAGTCCATGGCGATCCTCCATTAACGTTGGTTTTATAAATTAAATTGTACACTATTACCCCTCATACTAAAAATAAAACCATTGCTATTGGTCTTTTTTTCCGCTTGCAAACGTCTGTTGATGATATACATATACGCCGATGTTTCCGGCTTTTTGTCTTTCGCCGGCAAAAGAAAACACTGTATAATAAACATATCCTACAACGAAAGGGGAAAATAACATGATACGGTTCGGGGTAGTCGGAACAAATTGGATTACCGACCGGTTTCTTGAGGCGGCCCGTTTGATCGAAGATTTTCAATTAACCGCGGTATATTCAAGGACCGGAGAGCGCGGACGCGAATTCGCACAAAAATACGGAGCCGAGGCGGTTTTTACCGATATCGGAGAAATGGCTGAAAGCGATGTTATTGATGCCGTATATATCGCAAGTCCCAACTCTTTACATAAAGAACAGGCCGGCACATTCATGAAAAGCGGAAAACACGTCCTGTGCGAAAAACCGCTTGCGTCCCATGTCAAAGAAGCTGAAGAAATGATAAAAACAGCGCAGGAACACCGCGTAACATTTATGGAAGCGATGAAAACGACGTTTCTTCCGAATTTTATAAACATCGGACGCAACCTGCACAAAATCGGCAAAGTCCGCCGTTTTACAGCCAGCTACTGTCAATACTCTTCCCGCTATGACGCCTATAGAAACGGAACCGTCTTAAACGCATTTAATCCGGCTTTATCGAACGGTTCCCTGATGGATATCGGCGTCTATTGCGTTCATCCCGCGATCGTCCTGTTCGGCAAGCCCCTCGAAGTCAAAGCTAACGGGCTGATCCTTGAGTCAGGGGCGGACGGTGAAGGAACAGTGCTGTTAAAATACGAGGAACACGAAGCTGTTTTGATGCACTCGAAAATCTCCAATTCCTTCATCCCGGCTGAAATTCAAGGAGAAGAAGGCTCTATCATCATCGATAAAATCCACCGCCCCGAAAAAGTCGACATCCGCTATCGGGACGGACGGGTTGAACATCTTACGCTGCCTGATGACAAACCGGCCATGTTTTATGAAACAGAGGAATTCATCAATTTAATCAAACTAGGGCGGATCGAGTCTTCGCTTAATACGTTTGAACGCTCTATAGACACCTTGGCGGTCATGGATGAAGCGCGCAAACAGATCGGTCTCGTTTTCCCCGCTGATCAAAAGTAACAAATGAGCCGCCTCGACTCGAATGAACGGGCGGCTCATCTGTTTTAGGATTGCGCCAAAAGATCGGCAAAGGCTTTGACATAGATCGGCAGGTCCGGCGGGCGGCGGCTTGACACGATATGGCCGTCGACAACCGCTGCTTCATTCACCCATATGGCTCCGGCATTTTCCATATCGTCTTTGATACCCGGTGTGCTTGTGACCTTCCTGCCTTCCAATATTCCTGCAGAAATCAGCACCCAGCCGGCATGGCAGATTTGTCCGATGGGCTTCTTCCTTTCGTTGAACCACCGGATCATCTCCAGTACCTCGGGATATCTTCTGAGCTTGTCAGGCGCCCAGCCTCCCGGAACCAGAACTGCGTCGTATTCCTCAATGTTCACGCTTTTCAGCTCATAATCGGAGACAGCAGGCACGCCGTATTTGCCCTTATATTCATGATCCGCTTTTTCACCAATGAAATGTACGATCGCTCCTTCTTCCCTCAACCTTAAAACTGGATACCACAGTTCTAAATCTTCGAATTCATCGCTGACAAGCGCGATCACTTTCTTGCCTTCCAATCGCATGATTGATCCCCTCCTATACAACCAGTGTACGATAGATGACAGTCTGTTTAAACCTATTTATACCCTTCCCCGTTCCTTTAAAAAAAATGCTTTTCCCGCGCAAAAGGCTGCCGGATCGCCGGCAGCCTGATGTTTAGTCAATCTTAAATTTTTTCGTTAAATCGCGCAGTTCTTCAGCCATTTGTTCAAGCGTAGCCGCAGAAGAACTGATTTCTTCCATTGAAGCGAGCTGTTCTTCAGCCGAAGCGGCGATGTCTTGAATGCTTCCTGAGCTTTCACGCGATACGTCTGCAATTTCTTCAACCGCTCCCGCGACTTGCTGTGACCCTTCTGACAGCTCTTCAACTGCCGCATTCATCGTCTGCAGCTTGCCCGCGATTTCGTTTGTCATGTCATAAATCTGTTTAAAGCTTGTATCTGTTTCATCTGTGATGGTGAGTCCCGACTGCACTTCACGGTTGACGTCCTGGAACATGTCCAGCGACTTTCCGATCTCATTGACGATTTCCTGAATAAGCGCTTCGATTTCTTTTGCCGATGACGCGGATTGCTCAGCCAGTTTGCGCACCTCTTCGGCAACTACAGAAAACCCTCTTCCGGCTTCACCGGCTCTTGCGGCTTCAATTGCAGCATTCAATGCGAGCAAGTTCGTCTGGTCTGCAATGCCGTTAATCACCCGCAGGATCGCTGTAATGTCTTTTGATTTGCTTTCAAGTCCTTTCACGACGGATTCAGCCTGTTTAACGGAATGATCGATCGAATTCATCTGTCCGACCGTTTTTTGAACAAGCTCTCCGCCTGTACCGGCAATGTCCGTCGATTGAATGGATGATTCTGTAATCGACGCTGAGACTTTGGACATTTCATGCAATCGGCTGTTCATGTCAGCCAGCTGCTGCGCACTGATTTCCACTTTCTCATTTTGGCTTTCATTTCCGTTTGAAAATTGTTCGATCGCAGATGTAATATGTTCTGTCGCCTTGCTTGTCTGATCCGCGCTCGCGGTCAGCTGCTCTGACGAAGAAGCAACGTTTTCAACTGATGTCTGAATGACGCTGATTAAAGAACTCAGCGATTCAGCCATATCATTGAAGCTTGTTCCGAGCTGTCCGATCTCATCTTTTGAACGGACAGTGATTTTTTGCGTCAGGTCGTCTCCGCTAATGCTTTTCGCAGAGGAAACGAGTTCGCGAAGCGGCCCTGTGATCGATCTGATGATGAGAATCATGAGAAGCACGCCGATGATGATGCTGACGCCCAACGTAATCAGAGCGGCATTCAACACAGGCTGTGATGCTTCTTTTAATTCAGTGATATACATGGTTCCGCCGATTTTCCAGCCGGTCAGCTTATTGGTCGCGAAAGCCATCTGCTTTTCGCCGTCAAGCGTATATTTGAATGTTCCTTTGTCATTGGCATATACCTTTTCCGCCCAGCTGCCTTCGACATCTGAGCCCGCATCATGTTTCGGGTGGGCGACAAACTTTTTATCGGCGCTGGTGATAAAGGCATAGCCCTTTTTCCCGATTGTGACGCGTTCTGTCGCTTTAATGAGCTCTTCGATTTTCATATTGACGGCGACAACGCCGGAGCCGTCTTCATGCATCTTGGCGATGGTGATAACCATCGTTCCGGTTGACGCCGTTTTGTAAGGGTCTGTAATAATGACTTCACCCTTGTGTTCGGCGGCTTTTTTATACCAGTCCCGCTCTACCGGATTATATCCGCTCGGCATCTCCTGATCCGGGTAGCGGATGAACTTCCCGTCCTTTGATCCGGTAAAGATCCCTTCAACATCGGGATGGAGCTTGGCGAACTGTTCGAATTTCACTTTTAAAGCATTGCTTTCTTTCCCTTTAAAAGAGTTTTCTTTAATGAACCCGCTGAAATAGGACATGGCGTTTGTTTTCTGGCTGATATTCTGATTGATGATTTCATTCAGCTGGTTAACGTTTTCGCGCGCATTGTCCATGATTTCTCCGTCAAGCGTACTGCTTGCCGTTTGATACGCACTATAGGAAAGGACGATGATTGGAACGGTTAATATAAGTAAGAATGAAAGAATTAATTTCTTTGCAATGGAGGGACGCTTCACCCAATTGACAATATTTAACATATAATTGTTGACTCCTCTTTTCTGTTATATTTCTAATATCGGATTCTTTTAAAAGTTTTTATATGGATTTTATAACTTTTCATAGTCTAAAATAACTAAAAAAACATCCGGCGGAAAACCGGATGTTTTAAAGCTATTCAATTTTAAATTTCTGTGTCAAATCACGCAGTTCTTCAGCCAGCTCCGCCAATGTCGTGGAGGATGCGCTGATCTCTTCCATCGAAGCAAGCTGTTCCTCGGCCGAAGCAGCGATGTCCTGAATGCTTGCCGAACTTTCTCTCGATACATCCGCGATTTCTTCGACCGCGCCCGCGACTTGGCGGGAACCTTGCGTCAATTGCTCGACAGCGGCATTCATTGTCTGCAGCTTGCCTGCGATATCATTGGTCATATCGTAAATCGTTTTGAAGCTTGTCTCTGTTTCGTCGGTGATTCGAAGTCCTGACTGTACTTCATGATTGACCGATTTGAACATGTTCAGGGAGTTGTCGATCTCCTTGACGATTTCCTGAATTAAGTGTTCAATTTCCTTCGCCGAGCCGGCGGATTGTGCGGCGAGCTTCCTGACTTCTTCAGCCACTACCGAGAAGCCGCGGCCCGATTCCCCGGCCCTTGCCGCTTCGATCGCGGCATTGAGCGCCAGCAAATTCGTTTGATCGGCGATTCCGTTAATCACGCGCAAAATGCTTGTGATATCTTTGGATTTGGCTTCAAGTCCTTTGACGACCGCTTCCGCTTGCTTGACAGACCGATCGATCGAATTCATTTGGCCGACCGTCTTTTGAACTAGCTCTTCCCCTTTGCCGGCAATCTCAGTCGATTTCAGCGACGCATCAGTAATCGACGCTGATGTTTTCGACATGTCATATAACCCGTTGTTCATTTCATTCAGCTGATGCGAGCTTGCTTCCACTTTTTCTTTCTGGCTTTCATTTCCGTCAGAAAATTGTTCAATGGCCATTGTAATATGCTCAGTCGCTTTGCTTGTTTGCGCCGCGCTGGCATGAAGTTCTTCAGATGAAGAAGCTACATTGTCAACTGATGATTGAATGACGCTGATTAAAGAGCGCAGCGATTCGGCCATTTCATTAAAGCTTGTACCGAGCTGACCGAATTCGTCTTTTGAACGGACTTCGATTTTTTGCGTTAAGTCGCCGCCGCTGATGCTCTTTGCGGATGACACGAGCTCGCTTAACGGCTTGCTGATTCCGCGGATAATAAAGTAGATAAGAATGCCGCCGAGCACGATCGCCGCTGCCAAAATGATGATCGCCATGTGGAAGACGGGCTGGGCGGCATCTGATATCTCATCCGTGAACATCGTTCCGCCGATTTTCCAGCCGGTCAGCTTGTTCGTCGTGAAAGCCATTTTCTTTTCTTTTCCTTCAAATGTATATTGAAAATCACCTTTTTCACTGCCGTACATTTGTGCAACCCAGTCGCCTTTGCCTTCGGTTCCGGCTTCAATCTTTGGATGGGCAACATATTTTTTGTCTTTGCTTGAGATAAACGCAAAGCCGCTTTTTCCGATGTTAACGCGCTCTGTCGCTTTAATAAGCTCATCGATTTTCATGTTAACGGCAACGACCCCTGAGCCGTCCTCCGTCTGCTTTGCAATCGTAATGACCGTCGTTCCGGTTGACGCCGTTTTATAAGGGTTTGTGATGATCACCTCTCCTTTATTTTCAACGGCTTGCTTATACCAGTCCCTATCCGCCGGGTTATAGCCTTTCGCCATTTTCTCAGCGGGATAGCGGATGAACTTGCCGTCTTTTGAACCTGTGTAGATCGCTTCCACATCCTGATTCAGCTTGGCGTACTGCTCGAATCTTTCTACAAATGATGTGTTCCCTTTTTCTTGATATAGCTTTTCATTCACCCAGCCGCTGAAAAAGGAGACGGCCTGCTCTTTCTTCCCGATATTCTGGTCTATGATCTCATTCAGCTGTTCAACATTATCGCGCGCGCTTCTCATGATTTCCGTTTCAAGAGAGCTTCCCGCCGTCTGGTACGCACTATAGGATAAGGCCAAAATCGGCAAAGTTAAAACCAATATAAAGCTGAAAAACAGCCTTTTTGAGATAGACGGACGTTTAAGCCAGTCCAATACCTTTTTCATTTGATATAACTCCTTTAGCTTCTAGATTATGAAACTAATATCGGACCTTTCATTTACTTTTGCATATTAAAAAACTTTAAAAATCATTTCTGAAAATTCTTGAAAATAGAACTAAAAAAAGAGGCTGACCAGCAGCCTCTTTTCATCAAATCTTAAACTTTTTCGTTAAGTCGCGCAGTTCTTCAGCCATTTGTTCGAGCGTTGCAGCGGATGAGCTGATTTCTTCCATGGAAGCCAGCTGTTCTTCCGCTGAAGCAGCGATGTCCTGAATGCCGGCAGAGCTTTCACGCGATACGTCGGCGATCTCTTCGACCGCATCGGAAATTTCGTGAGAACCTGTTGATAAATGCTCTACGGCGGCATTCATTGTCTGCAGCTTGCCTGCGACTTCGTTTGTCATGTCGTAAATATGTTTAAAGCTCGATTCCGTTTCTTCCGTAATTTCGAGTCCTGACTGTACTTCTTGGTTGACCGACTTGAACATGTTGAGCGAATGTTCGATTTCTTTGACGATATCCTGAATCAGCGCTTCGATTTCTTTTGCCGATCCTGCTGATTGGGCCGCAAGCTTTCTTACTTCTTCAGCGACAACCGAGAAGCCTCTGCCTGATTCGCCGGCCCGCGCTGCCTCGATGGCGGCGTTCAGCGCCAGTAAATTCGTTTGATCGGCGATTCCGTTTATGACGCGCAGGATCGCGGTGATATCTTTCGATTTCGCTTCAAGCCCTTTGACAACCTGTTCGGCCTGTCTGACGGATCTGTCGATCGAATTCATCTGCCCGACGGTTTGTTGGACAAGCTCTCCGCCTGTTTCGGCAATTTCCGTCGATTTACCCGAGGATTCTGTAATCGATTCTGATACGCCTGCGATTTCATTCAGCTTGTCATTCATTTGGCTGAGCCGCAGGGAACTCGCTTCGACTTTTTCGCTTTGACTTTCAGCGCCGCTTGAGAACCGCTCGATCGCTAATGTAATGTGCTCCGTCGCTTTGCTTGTCTGGTCCGCGCTTGCCGTCAGCTGCTCTGAAGAAGATGCCACATTGTCGACCGATTCCTGAATCGTGCTGATCAGCGAGCGCAATGAGTCAGCCATTTCGTTAAAGCTTGTGCCCAGCTGGCCGAATTCGTCTCTGGAGCGGACATCGATTTTTTGTGTCAGATCTCCTTCACTGATGCTTTTTGCAGAAGAGACGAGTTGATTTAAAGGCTTGCTGATCGCGCGGACGATAAAGTAAACAAGGATGCCGCCCAGAATAATTGCGCCCGCCAATGTCATGACTGCCATGTGAAGCACGGGCTGGGCAGCGTCTTTAATCTCCGCTGTATTCATCTTTCCGCCGATTTTCCAGCCGGTTAGTTTGTTTGTCGTGAAGACCGTTTTCTTTTCTTTTCCTTTTTCATTAAAGGTGAACAAGCCGCTCTCTTTGCTGAACATTTGCTCTGTCAGATCAGCTTCTGCTTCTGTGCCGGCTTTAATTTTCGGATGGGCGACATACGTTTTCCCTTCGCCGATGATGAATGCATAGCCGGTTTTCCCGATGCTGATGGTGTTTGCCGATTTGATCAGCTTGTCAATGTTCAAGTCAAGGGCGACTACGCCAGAACCGTCTTTATTCTGCTTGGCGATCGTGACGACCATATGCCCCGTTGATGCAGACTCATAAGGTTCAGTTACAATCGTTTTCCCTTTTTCCTGGACAGCCTGTTTATACCAGTCGCGTTCTACCGGGTCATACCCGTCAGGCAATGGAGCATTCGGATATTGTGCGTAAACACTATCTTCCGATCCGGTGAAGACGAGTTCAACGTCGGGATTCTGTTTTGCAAACTGCTCAAACCGTTGTTTAATGGCAGTCTGGCCTTTCTCTTTGTACGCTTTTTGATCAATCCATTCGCTGAAATACGCAATGGAAGTCTCCTTGCTGCCGATATCTTGCTGAATGATGTCGTTCAGTTCATCGATATTGTCTTTCGCACTTCTCAAAATCTCATCCTCGAGCGTGCTGCTTGCCGTAAAATATGAAGTAACCGAAAGAACCAAGATCGGAATTGTTAAAATGAATATAAATGAGAAAATTAATTTTTTAGAAATAGAAGGACGTTTCGTCCAATTTAAAAGCTTTTTCATGTGTGATTCCCCTTTCTCTACTTTTATCGGAGACGGTGTCTGTTTTTTAAGTAAAAAAAGCGGAAAATTAGACCGTTTTCCTGCCCAAGCATCAGGCATACGCTAATAAAAAAGGAAAAGGGTGTATCCTATGATAAGTGTTTCGGGCTACCGGCTCCGTCCTGAGGATATCGAAAAACTGAATGTCAGTCAGACGCAGAGAGACATCGCCAACCGGATGCTGGCCATGCCATCCGGATATAGATACGGTTCAATCTCAGAACTGTTATTTGAGCTGAGATTCCGAGAGCATACCGTCGAATCGGCCAGAGAGCTGATCAACAGCGGAGCGAAGTTTGCTACCTTTTCAAAGACATACGGGAATGAAGAGTTTTGGAGGGTGACGCCTGAGGGGGCTTTGGAGTTGAAGTACAGGGCACCGGCTTCAAAGGCGATTCGAAATATTTTTGAAAGCGGCCCTTCTTATGCTTTTGAGTGCGCGACTGCGATTGTCATCATTTTTTATATGGCGCTTCTTAAAACGATCGGCGACCAGACATTTGACCGGAATTATCAAAGGATCATTTTATACGATTGGCATTATGAGCGGCTGCCGATCTATACGGATAAAGGAAACGACTACCTTCCAGGAGACTGCCTGTATTTCAAGAACCCTGAATTCGATCCCGAAAGACCGCAGTGGCGCGGAGAAAATGCTATTTTACTTGAAAATAATCTCTATGCGGCACACGGTCTGGGGATCTTAAGCGGCGAGACGATCATTGAAAAACTGAACGGGCTGAGAAAGCCTCATGCACAGACGTCCGCCTATCTGCTTTCTCAAGTGACTCGGGTTGATATTCCGGCATTAATACAAATGATCAGATAGCACATCGGCAGGCACAAGCTGATCCATCAGCTCCTTCACCGTCGTTTGCTGGACGGAAGCCCGCACGCCCTGTCCGGACCACAATGACATGCTGTCCGTATTTCCTTCAAGCTTCGCCTGATTTCTCATCGGTTGCGTCAGCGTGTTTTGCAGAGGATAAGGCAGCGCTTCAGCTTCGTCCGGGCGTCTGTCTTCCATCCACTGATTGACGATGCCTCTTGCCGGCTTCCCTGAGAACAAGCGGGTCAGCCTTGTGTCTGTTTCAACCGCTTCGAGCAGTTTTTGTTTGTATGCAGGGTGTGTTCCGCTTTCTTCGCACGTCAAAAAAGCGGTACCGATTTGAACGCCCTGTGCGCCGAGGGCAAAAGCTGCCGCAACACCTCTTTTGTCAAAAATGCCGCCCGCTGCGATAACCGGAACCGACACATGATCTGCCGCATGGGGAATTAAAGTCATCGAGCCGACAGAAGGCTCTCCCTTCGTTTTCAAGAAGGCTCCCCTGTGACCGCCCGCCTCACTTCCTTGAACAACGACGACATCCATCCCCAGTTCTTCAAGCAGCACGGCTTCTTCAACTGAAACCGCGGTGCCCATTAAACAGCAATTTCGGTTTTTCAGTTCCTTGACGGCATCAGCCGGCGGCGGGCCAAACGTAAATGAAACGGCGCTGATCCCTTCCTTTAGAATGATTTCGATTTTCTCGTAAAAATCGTCCCAATCTTGTTTTTCATCTGCCACGGATGAAGCCGAACGTGCCAAGGGTATTTTCTCTAGCCACCTTTCATATTCTTCCCGACTGACGGTTTCCCGTTTTTCCGGAATGAAGAGGTTGACTTGAAACGCGGCTGATGTCAGCTTTTTCGTTTCCATAATCTGTTGTTGAAGCACTTCCGGCGTCAAATAGCCGGATGCAAGGCTGCCTAAGCCGCCGCTATCTGATACGGCGGCGGCGAGCCTTGGCGTTGTCGGCCCGCCTGCCATCGGCGCCTGGATCACAGGCTTTGACAAAGAGAGGCGTTCCATGAACTGATTCATTTTTATTTCCTCCTTTTAATCGGCTAAAATTTTAAAATAGCACGTCCGGTGCCTCGGGCCGTCGAACTCGCAGAAATATATGCCCTGCCAAGTCCCGAGGACAAGCCTGCCCCCTTCAATCAAAATATGCTGCGATGCCCCGACCGTGCTCGATTTCAAATGCGCCGCGGTATTCCCTTCCATATGGCGGTCAAGCTCATGTTCCCACGGATACACTTCATCGAATCTTCTCAGCATATCGCGTTTGACATCGGGGTCGGCATTTTCATTGATCGTAATACCTGCCGTTGTATGCGGACAGTAGACGATAACAGCGCCGCTGGAAACATCATTTTCTGAAATGAATTTTTCGACTTCATTTGTGATATCAAGCATTTCATCGCGCCGGTTTGTTTGAATCTGTATTTTTTTCAACATACGAATCCGCTCCTTTCTTGGCACCCTCTCTCAATTCGTTACAAATCGCCGATTTCCTGTCTGAACATGTAAACGCGCGCCTCATAAGGCTTCATCACAAAAGATGTGAGATGCTTGTGCGCGTCGATATCCGCATTTGACAGCAGCAGTCCGTCTGTACATAACGGGTATGAGGGATGATGGTAAAACGCCTGGCGTGCGCTGAGGTTCACGATCACGATGGCCGTTTCTTCTCGAAGTTTTCGCAAGTATGCAAAAATCTGCCGGTCCTCAGGCAAAAGCAGTTCATATGATCCGTCGATGAAGACGTCATACCGCTTTCTGATGGCAATTAATCGTTTATAAAAATGATAGACCGACAGGGGGTCATACTGCTGATGAACCGTATTGATCAGCTTGTAATTTTCGTTCATGCGCAGCCACGGTTCTCCTTTAGTAAAGCCGGCATTTGGCCGATCTGTCCATTGCATCGGTGTGCGCGCGTGATCCCTGCTCTTTTTCCAAACCGCCTTCATGATGTCTTCGTGTGAGCGGCCCTTTTCTTTTTGAATCCGGTAATCATTTTTAATCGATACGTCATCATAATCATCTATATCAAAGAAAATCGCGTTTGTCATTCCGATTTCCTGTCCTTGATAAATAAACGGGGTGCCTTTCATCAAAAAATACATTGCAGCTAAGGCCTTCGCGCTGTCTATTCTGTATTTCCCGTCATCTCCCCAAACTGAAACAGCCCGGGGCTGATCATGATTTTCGATAAAAAGCGCGTTCCACCCTTTCCCTTCAAGAGCCGATTGCCAGTTTGACAAAATCCGCTTGAGTTCGAGGATATCGAGTTCTCCGTCTTCAATACCCCAAAGGCCGAGGTGTTCAAATTGGAAAATCATGCTGAATATACCGTTTGATTCTCCAACCCAGTCCTCCGCTTCTTCAGCGCTGACACCGTTTGCTTCGCCGACTGTCATGATATGGGGATACCCGGCGAATGTATTCTCTTTTACTTCCTGCAATAACGCCATAATCCCTTCGACATTCATATGGTAAGCAAATGAAGGCACAAAAGGGAGCCCTTCCGGATTCGGCAGATCCGGCAGCCCTTCTTTTTTCTTAATATGTGTAATCGCGTCAACTCTGAACCCGTCGATTCCTTTTTGAAGCCACCAGTTGATCATGTCATAAAGAGCGCTTCGCATATCACTGTTTTCCCAATTCAGATCAGGCTGCTTTTCGTGAAACAGGTGCAGATAATACTGCTCTGTTTTTTCATCATAAGTCCAGGTTGAGCCGCCGAATATGCTTTCCCAGTTGTTCGGTTCGCTCCCGTCCTTTCCGTCTTGCCAAATATACCAGTCCCGCTTTCCGGAATTCCGCTCTGCCCTTGATTCGATAAACCAAGGATGTTCATCGCTCGTATGATTGATGACGAGATCGATGATCAGTTTCATTCCGAGCTGATGCACTTCAGTCAGCAGGGCGTCAAAGTCGTCCATCGTGCCAAATTCCGGCATGATACTTTGATAATCCCTGATGTCATAACCGTTATCTGCATTGGGAGAATCAAACACCGGACAAATCCAAATGGCATCCGCCCCGAGCTCCCTGATATACGGAAGCTTCTCTCTGATCCCGTTGATATCTCCGATGCCATCCCCGTTCGAATCCATAAAACTGCGCGGATACACTTGATAAACGACTGCCTCTTTCCACCATGCCCTTGTCATTCAAACACCCCTTGTGTGAAGACATTATGATGAATAAAATATTTTTAGACTGCGAACATAAACATCCTGTAAACTTTGATATACCAACGATTATACGTTTCTTTATACTAAATATGCTTTGCGGCTTATCAATACTTTGAGAAGGCAGCAAGGTGACGGCAAGAGATGGTGAAAAAAAGATTAAACCCTTGTGAAACGAGACATCTCTGAATACAGAATACGTAAAACCTAAATTACAGTTGCTTTTTTTACCTATCGGTAAGTAAAATAAATATATAGATTATGCTAAGGATTGATTTCAATGAAAAAGAAAATGAACACCCAAGATGCGATCGTTGAAGCAGCATTTACTCTTATTGCCCGACACGGCCTAAAAGGCACGAGCCTTTCAATGATTGCGTCGGAAGTAGGCATTTCTAAACCAGCTATTTACTATTATTTCCCTTCTAAAGAAGAGCTGGTCGATTACCTATTTCATATTGTATTTGATGACCACCACTTCTCTGCTTATTTTTCAATTAATGAGTACACGAAGGAGAACTTTGAAAAACGCTTAATAACAGACGGCGTACGCTATTTTGAAGAGTATAAACATAACTCTCCTGCTTTGAAAGTGGTACACGAGTTTGTTTTAAGTGCAGCGCAAAAACCAAAATATGAGAAAAAGCTTAAATCTATCATGGAACAATTCTTAGAAGGTTTTGAAGCATTGCTTTCTTACGGTGTCGAACTCGGTGTCATCTCTTCTAAAAACACCAAGGTGAATGCACACTCCCTTGCCCTGATCATTGATAATTTGGGTAACTTCATGATTTTAGGAATTGAGATGGATTATAAAAAAATATGGGAAACAGCAGTCAGTAATGTGATGAAAGGCAGTGAAAGATTTTGAATCAGGAAACGATTGTTGGATTATCTAAAATAGAAAAAACCTTATATTGGATCATTCCGCCGGTTTTAGGAGCTGTTCTTGGATGGTTTTTGCCTGTTATTGCCGATTGGGTACTGACTATTCCTATCGTTCCTTTTAAAGGGCCTTTGGAATTTATCACATCACTAAACAGTTTCTGGGTTTCAATTATCGCTGCAGCTATCGGAAGCGTTGCCGGCCTATTTTTTTCACAATATATTCTCACTGAAATTCTTCAGGTGTTCATTTCTGATCAAAACGTAAAGCTGTTGTTTAAAGAGAAAGAAGAAGTGATTGAGAAAAAAGACATTTCTGCAGTCTATCTTGAGAATAAGGATCTCGTTGTTCTTGGTCATGATGACACTGAATTGTACCGTGAACGAATTGAATCAAAGGAAATGTTTGTAGAAAGCGCTTTTAAACATCACGGCTATAAATGGGCAGACGAAGATCCCTTTAAGAATAAGTATCAACGCTGGGTTGCGGATCATCCCGATTTCCCCTCACATATTAATACACTTCTTTTAGCCAGAGAACGGGCTATCCTGGATAATAAACATGAAGAGGCAAAAATCCTGCGCAAAGACCTGGCAAAGCTTGGAGTGGTCATTCAGGATGAAGATAAACGGCAATACGTAAGGATGGTATCGTAATATTTCAGTTGCGAACGCCTAAAAAAGAACATTTGGAATAAATTAAACACCGCCCTTTTTGCGAAAGAGCGGTGTGAATCCATCAGCGGACCGTTACGTCCCAATTGGAAATATTAATTTGTCCTGTTCCTCCGAAAACTTCCGTACCGAATTCCACACTGCTGACATACTTCGATTTGGAAAGCCAATGTTTAGAGTCGGCAAGATAATTCGTGAAATCCCGAATATTCAAGTTCGCACTTTGGGTGTTTGCTGTTCTGATAAATGAAAACACGTTCCACCCTTTGCCGCCTCCTGCATCAATATAGCCTTTATATACTTTCCAATTGTGCCCGCCAATCGAAACAGTTTCGACATAAGAACCGGCAGGTCCGGCATTTGTGTTATTGAGCCAGATCATAATCTCATCGGTTGGAGCCGAATCCCAGCTCGCCTTGTTTGTATTGTGGAGCCAAATGTCATATGCGGCATTGTACGTGCCGTTTGCGCTGATCGAATAGCTGACTTTCGTGTTGATGTTTTTTTGATCTGACAACCGGGTCGGGAAGCCGCTTCCCGCGGTATAGCCTTCAGTCCAATGCCAGCCGCTGACGATCGACGGATAAGCTTTTACCGTGCTCGTATTGCTCGGCCAATTCCATACCCAGCCCATATCTGAATCATTGTTATGATAAATGGTCTGCCACCAGCCGCTGACCTGGTCGGCTCCCCATACATTGTTGAATATGTAGTATTTTTTGTTTTTAAAATACAATTTATCCGACGGGTTTGATGACGAAGCAGCAAGCGCTGAAAGCGGCCCAGCCAGCAGCATGATGCATACGGCTCCCCATAGCAGAACGGATTTTAGCAATTGGTTGTTTTTCACGTATTTAAAACCTCCTCATATTTATACATCATATTATAAAAAAGAACGAAAAGATGCACATTCGTAAAAAGTCATGAATTTCCATAGATATATCCTCTTATCTTTGAATAAATATCCATTTTATTGAAATAAAGAACGGCCATCGAACTAAAAAACAGCCGCAGTCACCCGCAGCTGTTTTTTTAAAAATCCGTTTTTTTCACTTCGATAAAACGGATATGATGATCTTCAGCATCAATAATTTTAAATTCACATCCCTCAGTTTTAAGGATGTCCCCGTTTTTCAGCTCCATCTTTTGCGTCAAAAGCCAGCCGGCAATCGTATCAACTTCTTCGTTTTCGATCGCGATATGAAGGAGGTCATTCACTTCGTCGATTAAAGCCTTTCCGTCCATAATATAATGATGTTCGCCTTTTTTTATAATGTGCGGCATTTCGTCCTGATCATACTCATCCCTGATCTCGCCGACGATTTCCTCCAATATGTCTTCAACCGTAACCAGCCCTGCCGTTCCGCCGTACTCATCAACAAGAATGGCCATATGAATCCGTTCCTTCTGCATGCGAATCAAGAGCTCCTGGATCGGTATGTTCTCAATCACCCTGATGACAGGCCTCATTAAGTCAGTTAAAGGAATCGTCTGGTCGAGAAAATACGATTTAAACAAGTCCTTACTGTTGACAATTCCGATAATATGGTCTTTATCGTCCTTAATGACCGGATATCTCGTATAGCGTTCATTAATGACGGTTTCAATCGCTTCTTTTATCGATTGATCGGCCAAAAGGGTAGCCATCTCCGTTCTCGGCACCATGATTTCTCGGGCCAGCCTGTTGTCAAATTCAAAAATTTTGTTGACGTATTTATACTCAGACTGATTGATTTCTCCTTTTTTATAGCTTTCAGACAGCATGAGCCGCAACTCTTCCTCACTGATCGCCACTTCATGCTCTTTTACCGAATGGAACCCAAACAGCTTCGTTAGCAGCCGGGCAGAGCCATTCAACAGTTTGATAAACGGAAACATGATTCTATAAAACAAAATGAGCGGCTTCGCCGTCCATAAGCTGACGGCTTCCGCCTTTTGAATGGCAATTGTTTTTGGCGCAAGTTCGCCGACCACAACGTGCAAAAATGTAATGATGACAAATGCGGCAACAACCGAAGCCACTCTTAAAACGGATTCAGGCAGGCCAAATAACTCAAAAAACGGGTGAATGATTCTTTCGAATGTCGATTCTCCGAGCCAGCCGAGCCCTAATGCGGTGATGGTAATGCCGAGCTGGCAGGCAGACAAATATTCATCAAGATTTGTCACCACTCTTTTGGCCGAAATCGCCCGCTTATCCCCGCTTTCAACGAGCTGATCGATTTTGGTGCCGCGGATTTTGACGATCGCAAATTCGGCGACAACGAAAAAAGCCGTAGCTGCAATTAAAAGTATGACGAGTATGAGATTCAGGATATTCAAAAAAAGCCCTTACCAAATATGGTAAGGGGCCACCTCCTTAAGACGAATGGTTAGTCATTACGACCGGACAGGAAAATTGCGACGAAGCGCAGCAGCTCAAACAGCGAAACAAGCGCTGCTGCGACGTATGTCAGAGCCGCGGCATCCAGCACTTTGCTGACGCCTCTTTCCTCCGTGTTGCGGATCATTCCTTCTGAAACGATGATCCTTTTTGCCCGGGAGCTTGCGTTAAATTCAACAGGCAGTGTCACAAGCTGGAAGAATACGGCTGCCGAAAACAAAATGATGCCGAGTCCGATCAGATTCAGGCTTCCGAGCAGCATTCCGCCGATAAACAAAAACGGCGCCACTCCCGAAGAAAAGTTCACGATCGGAAACATCTTATGCCTCAAAACAAGTGCACCGTATGATTCCTGATGCTGCAGGGCATGTCCGCATTCATGAGAAGCAACGGAAACCGCTGCAATTGAATGGCCGTAATATACGGGTTCAGACAAGCGCACAACGCGTGCTGTCGGGTCATAATGGTCTGTCAAGGTTCCTCTTACCGGTTCAACCGGGACATCGTAAAGGCCGTTTCGGTCGAGAATCTGTCTGGCCACTTCGGCTCCAGTTCTTCCGCTCGACGCCTCTACTTTTGAATATTTTTCAAAGTTGCTCTTTACTTTAAATTGTGCCCAAATCGATAAACCTAATGCAGCAAATGTTAACAAATAAAAAATCATGCTCATGCAATCATCTTCCCTCTTATGATAAGTCGTTTAATGTAAATATATTTTATCCCGAGGGATTTCCTTTTGTACAGAAAAGTGCACTACCTTTTCCTTCGCGGTAAACAAACCCCGATAAAGATCAGCACCATTCCTGACATCATGATGTATAAAGGCGGCCTTGTGAACAGCTCCTTGAAGAATTCCCTCCAAAACACCTCATCAGAGGAATGATAAACGGCGTTTAAATCAAAAATGAATTGAATGGACGACGCCGCCATCAGCTGGACTCCGATCAGTATGAAAAAGAGCCTCATTAAACAGGACATTCCGCTCCCATCCCTCATCCGTTTATAAAAAGTGTATGGAAGGACGGGAACCGATATGACGCCGCAGTAAAAATCTTCAGCTCTACCGGTTATTGTCGGTTAACAAAGGTTTATTTTTACCTGAAAAATTTTTGTAAAAGAGGGATATACTGAATAAAAAGGCGAACTCGGGTGGTGACACGGTGAAAGTAACAGATCAGGAAAAAGAACAGCTGAGCACGGCGATCGATAAAATGAATGAAGGGCTTGATGCGTTCATTCTTCTCTATAACGAATCGGAAAAAGACGAGCAGCTGATCGAATTTGAAGAAGACACGGCTGAGATGATCAGACAAGCGATTGAACAGCACGGGAAAGTCAGCACCAATCAAAAGTTAAATGCAATCATCAAAGAGATTTTATCATTTTCCCTGCGGAAAGACGGTGAAGAAGCATGAAATCAAACCGTGTATTTATCGCATGGTTGAGGTGGCCGATATATGTCCGCATCGCAATCATTATCCTTTTATTGATCATCCTTTTCGGTCAGCTGATCACCTTCATCGAGCCGCAGCAGTTCTCAAATGTTTTTGAAGGCATATGGTGGGCCCTGATCACCGTGTCCTCAGTCGGATATGGCGATTTTGTCCCTAAAACCGCACTCGGCAAAACCGTCGGCATGCTCCTTATTTTAATAGGGGCAGCGTTTGTTACGGCCTATTTTGCAACGATGGCGACGGCCGCTTTCAGCAAGCAGCAGCGCTACGCCGAAGGCAAGGTGAACTACAGGGGCAAGGGACATATGATCCTGATCGGCTGGAACGAGAAATCCAGCAAGCTGATGAGGACGCTCCAGGCCGCGGATTCAAACAAAACGATCGTCCTCATTGATGAAACACTAAAGGAAGGTCCTCTGATAGAAAACATTCATTTCATCAGAGGACACGCAGCGGATGATGCCACACTGCAAAAAGCAAATATTGAAGAGGCTGAAATCGTCTTTATTACCGCCGATCAGCATAAAAGCGAAATATCTGCAGACATGCAGTCGGTCTTAACATTGCTGGCTGTTAAAGGCTTGAACCCGTCGGTGTATTGCGTTGTAGAAATCTTGACAGAAAAACAGAAAAAAAATGCCGAGCGCGCCGGAGCGAACCAAATCATCAGTACAGCTGATCTTTTAAAAACGGCGATGCTGCAGCATTTTCTCATTAAAAATCAGCTCCCTGATCCGCTTTTTAAGGAAGCCGACATTCATTTCACAGTCCATCGGGTTCCGCTTCCGAAGACGATGGAAGGCGCGTCTTTTCAAGAAGTGATCCGCCATTTCATGAAGGAAGACATTTTCATCATCGGTATTCACCAAAAAGACGGGCCTGTGCTGTCTCCTTCTTTTTCGTACAAGCTTCAGCCGACAGACCAGCTGCTGTCTCTTTAAGAAAGAAGCGCCTTTTCGAGTTCCTTTACATACGATTGGCCAAGCTTTTCATAGACGCCGGGAATATCGGCGTCTTTTTCTTTCGGTTCGGCAAACTGGTCAAAAGATGCGCGGAAATTCCCCTGAACAACGTAGTCGTCCAGCGCTTCCTGATAGACGTGGCGAAGCAAAAACGGCGTGCCGAGCTTGACTGTCGCATTTTGCGAATCAAGCTGTCCGTCCTCCGCCTCAAACGGAATCCGCAAAAACAGGTATCCGTCCTCATCATCAATCTTATAGTCAAAAAAGCCGCGGTCATATTCCCAGCCGCCGCTGATCACATAGCCGAGAGGCTTCAGCGTCTGTTCGAGATGATAAAGAGAAAACGACCGGTTTTCCAGTTCAGAAGGTAAGCTTATCATGAAAAAAACTCCTTTTTCGTTTTTTTACATCAAGACTCTAGCGCAATTTCTTATCAGGTTCGTTCAGGTGGCCTTTGGTGATTTCTTTAAACAGGTTGTCCTCCGGCTGCTGCAGATTGTTTTGCATCCGAAGGAATTTTTTATACTCTCCCATAGTAAAAGGCTTGGCATCATCTGATAACTCGTAGCCGATCTGGCCGTTTGATTCAAGCGTTACGTTTTTCACATCCGATAACTTTGAAATCCCCTGTGTCCGGAGCCTCATTTCCAGCTGGTCGACGGTCAGGCGGTGTTTTTTTAGATTCTGCTCCTGGAGCTCCCCGTTTTCGATCAATACAACGGCTTTTCCCGCAATCAGGCTTTCAAAAAAATCAAACTTCATTTTCAAGTACTCGATCAACAGAAGGACGATGATAAAGATTGATGCAGCTGCCACCGTTTTAAAAATGCTGTCTTCAATGATCGGCTGAACGATGATCGTTCCGATCGAAATCATGACGACGGTGGTGGCTATTGTCATTTGCGAAATTGATTTTCTTCCCGAAATTCTCAGCAGAATAATACCCGTTAAGATGAGAAACAATGTTTCCAATACAAATGCCATGATGTCACTCCAAACTGTTTTATTTTTTTAGTATGGATCAGAAGCTTGTGCGGTATAAGTATATTTCATCGAATTGGGAAAGACAAAGGTATGAGCTTATGACGGGGAGGAACTTCGATTGAGAAGAGAAAAGTTTGTAACGGCTGTGATCGTGTTTCTCGTTACATATGCACTGTTTTCACTCGCGGGCGTTTTATTTCCCGTAGATCGTGAATGGTATGAGTCATTAAACAAACCGGACTGGACGCCGTCAGGCCGTTTAATCGGAACCATTTGGAGCGTGCTGTTCGCCTTCATTTCATTATCGGCGGCACTTGTATATGCCACATATGATCTGAGAAAAGCAGCGGCGCCATTTTGGATCACGCTGATCATCAACTATTTGTTTAACCAGGCATTCAGCTATTTTCAATTCACGCAAAAAAAATTACTTGCTGCCGCAGTCGACTCTTTTTTCGTAGCCATTACCGCTCTTGTGCTCGCCTTGATCGCACGTCGCATTCATAAAACGACAGCGATTCTCTTAGTTCCTTATGTGTTGTGGAGTTTTTTCGCGACTTATCTCGCGTTTACGATTTACGGGATGAATCATTAGTTTAAAGAGCCCCGCCGGCTATGGACGTGTTAAAATAAGGTAAACAGCTGCCTTACAGGGGGATCGGAATGAACTACTTTCTTCAAACAAAACGCATCGGTTTTTCTTTATGGACGAAAGAGAATTTGAATTTGGCAAAGACATTGTGGGGGAATCGAGATGTGGCCAAATATCTGACAGCAGACGGAATCATGACCGATAGCGAAATAAGAAACCGTTTGCTGCTGGAAATCGAACAATACAAAACACGCGGTGTTCAATACTTCCCGATATTTAAAACAAGAAACAATGAATTCATCGGGTGCTGCGGACTTCGCCCCTATAACCCGGAAAATGATGTGTACGAGCTTGGTTTTCATCTCGTCCGTTTAGCTTGGGGTAAAGGTTATGCATCTGAAGCGGCTGAGGCCATGATTGAGTACGCATTTAACAAAATCCGGGCAAAAAAGCTGTTTGCGGGACATCACCCTGAAAATACAGCTTCACGAAAACGATTGAAAAAATTGAGATTCGTCTACACACATGACGAATTTTATCCGTCTACTGGACTTCAGCATCCGTCATACGAATTAAAACAGCCTCCGGGACAATAAATCCGGAGGCTGTTTTCTCGTTTATTGATTTAAACGCTTCTCAAGCTCTGCTTTTTTCTCTTCGAAACCAGGCTTGCCAAGGAGGGCGAACATGTTCACCTTGTATGCTTCCACTCCAGGCTGGTCAAACGGGTTGACGCCGAGCAGGTATCCGCTCATTGCGCAGGCTTTTTCAAAGAAGTACACAAGGTAGCCGAACGTGTAAGCGTTCATTTCAGGTACGTTCACGATCAAGTTCGGCACATTACCGTCCGTGTGCGCGAGCATTGTGCCTTGGAACGCTTTTTTATTGACGAAGTCGACCGTTTTGCCGGCAAGATAGTTCAAGCCGTCAAGATCATTGTCCGCTTCTTCGATTGTCAGCTCGTGTCTTGGCTTTTCAACGTTCAGCACCGTTTCGAACATATCTCTTCTTCCTTCTTGTACGTATTGTCCAAGAGAGTGAAGATCAGTCGAGAAGTTGGCTGATGAAGGATAAATGCCTTTTTCGTCTTTTCCTTCACTTTCACCAAAGAGCTGCTTCCACCATTCTGCGAAGTACTGAAGGCCCGGCTCGTAGTTGATCAGCATTTCAATCGTTTTGCCTTTGTTATAAAGGACGTTTCTGACGACCGCATATTGGTAAGCCGGATTGTCTTCAAGCTCTGATGTGGAGAAATCTTTGCTCGCATCGCGGGCGCCTTTCATCATTTCATCGATATCGGCTCCGCTGACTGCGATCGGAAGCAAGCCGACCGCTGTGAGCACAGAGAAGCGGCCCCCGACATCGTCAGGAATGATAAATGATTCAAAACCTTCTTCATTAGCAAGCGTTTTTAATGCGCCCCGCTCTTTATCAGTCGTTGCATAAATGCGGTGTTTCGCTTCTTCTTTTCCATACTTTTCTTCAAGAAGCTTGCGGAAGATCCGGAAAGCAATCGCCGGCTCTGTCGTTGTGCCTGATTTAGAAATCACGTTGATTGAAAAATCAGCGTCTTCAAGAAGATCCATCACGTCTCTCATGTAAGAAGAGCTGATGTTGTTGCCGATGAAAATCACTTGCGGCGTTTTCCGTTTTTCTTTCGGCAGCACATTATAAAATGAATGATTCAGCATTTCGATCGCTGCTCTTGCGCCGAGGTACGAACCGCCGATTCCCACAACCAGCAAAACATCGGAATCGTTTTGAATTTTTGCAGCGCATTTTTTAATGCGGGCGAATTCTTCTTTGTCATAGTCAGTCGGAAGATCCACCCATCCTAAAAAGTCGCTGCCCGCACCTGTTTTTTCGTGAATGGTATGGTGGGCGACTTTAACGAAGTCACGCAGATATGTAAGTTCATGTTCTTTAAAGAATGGCAATGCTCTTGAGTAGTCAAAACGGACATGCGTCATATTATTAAACCTCCAGTACTAGCTGTTTTCTTTTAAATACCCGCCAGCGCTTTCATTTGCATGAGAGTGCGAGCCAAAGGGTTTTAAAACATGTCGATTTTCGGCGACAGCCTCTTCCCTTTTCACTTTATATGAACTCCTTCGTTAAATCAAGTGACGAAAAAAAGGAGGATGGGAGCTGACGCGCCAAAAACGCATGTTTTTCAGCCGCCCACCCGCAGTTTTGTCAAAAACATAACAAATAAACAACGGCTCAAGGAATGGCGATCCTTCTTGAGCCGTCAAGAAGTCTTATAAAGAAGCCTTCAAAATAGACAGAACATCGTCTTTATTCAGCGTTTTAAAGCGGCCGAATTCGCCGTTTGCCATCGCTTTGTCGGCAATGAGATCGAGCTTCTCATCCGGGATGTCATAATCGGCAAGACGATTTGGCGCACCAAGGCTGGTCCAGAATTCAGACAGTTTCTCGATTCCAATAAGCGCCACTTCACGATCGGTTTTTCCTGTTTCATCTACGTCAAAAACACGGACGGCAAGCTGTTTAAAGCGGCCGACATTCTCGGAAAGCGTGTGCTTCATCCAATTCGGGAACAGGATCGCAAGCCCTCCCGCATGCGGAATATCGTAGACGGCTGAAACAGCGTGCTCAATATTGTGTGTCGCCCAGTCTCCCCGTGCACCCATTGATAGCATGCCGTTCAGCGCAATGGTGCCTGTATACAGAATCGTTTCGCGCAGCTCATAGTTTTCTAGGTCTTCAATGAGCTTAGGAGCTGTTTCAATTACCGTTTTGAGCAGGGATTCGCACATCCGGTCCTGATAAGGGGTATTTTCGGTATGGTGAAAATATTGCTCAAACACGTGGGACATCATGTCGACAATGCCGTAAATCGTGTGGTCTTTCGGGACAGTAAACGTGTTGACCGGATCAAGAATTGAATATTTAGGGAAGACGAGCGGGCTTCCCCAGCCGTATTTTTCATTGGTCTCCCAATTTGTGATCACAGATCCCGAATTCATTTCAGATCCTGTTGCCGCTAACGTTAAAACCGTTCCAAACGGCAGCGCATCAGCCGGAATATGTTTTTTCGTCACAATATCCCACGCGTCGCCGTCGTATTTCGCTCCGGCAGCAATCGCTTTCGTACAATCGATGACGCTTCCGCCGCCAACTGCCAATAGAAAGTCAATATCGTTCTCTTTGCAGATCGCGACTCCCTTATTCACAGTCGCAACACGCGGATTCGGTTCGACGCCGGACAGTTCATGAACGTCCGCACCCGCCTTTTCAAGGATTGAAATGACTTGATCGTATAAACCGTTTCGCTTAATGCTGCCTCCGCCGTATACGAGCAAGACATTGCGGCCGTAGTGTTTGACCTCTTCTGCCAGCTTTTCAACTTCTCCCCTGCCGAATATCAGCTTCGTGGGATTCCAATATGTAAAGTTATCCATCTACATCTCCTCCTTTATTTACTATTATGGGAAATTGCCGAACGCCCTGTAAAGCGATCTGCTCCTCAGGCGTATAATGTTTCCAAATCGGTCGCAATCTATAAATGTGAAATAAAGGACTTCAAGAAGGAGGAAAAACAAATGAATGCGCTTCAACGTATTGCATTGGTATTAACGATCATCGGAGCAATCAATTGGGGACTGATAGGATTTTTTCAATTTGACTTAGTGGCAGCCATTTTTGGCGGACAAGGGTCTGCATTAGCCCGGACTGTTTACGCGCTTGTCGGAATCGCAGGTCTGATCAACCTCGGACTTTTATTTAAACCAGCTGAAGAGACCGCCGGCGAAGACGCCAAACAGCTGGAAATGCGTTAAAAAAAACTCCGGCTTTTGCCGGAGTTTCAGCTTGTCGACAAA
>NZ_MRBL01000036.1 GCF_001969855.1 Bacillus haynesii | reverse complement strand
TCATTTTTTATTATTCTACTTACTTGTTGTAAACAATAATCTTGATCAAGAGACCATTTCTCATCACATTTTTCGTCAATTTTTGTTGCTATCTCTTCAGAAATTTTCACCCCAATTGACTCATAGTAATCAAAGATATCAGAAGGTCTCTTAATTATTTCTTTGCTAAGATAAGATTTTTGCTCATAGGTATTCAAATTTTTATTTATAGAAAAAATACGCTTGAAAATTTCTGGGTATAGTTCATGTCTTTTAGTAGAGTACAAACTAAAATCATGCATTTTTCTCTCTATATCAAACCTTCTATTTTCAGCATGTTGACTAAGAGCATCTTTATATTTTTCTAACCTTTTTTTAAAAGAATTAGAAATTAAGTTTTTTGAGACTGTTTCAATTATAATGGTCACAATAGAGCTAGTTAAGATAGAAACTGTTATAGGATTAGCGAAAAAAGACTTTACTGATTCAAACATCTTGCTTAAATATTCTCTATTTTAAATAGTGTTGGGAAATCCAATTTAAAATCTTCAATAGCTTCTTTTTTCGCTTTTGTAAATTCATCACCCGTTATAAACCCTTTTTCATTTAAAAGGATAAGGAGAGCATTGGTGTTGATCATGTTATTGACGGCCTCTTCTAACAAATCAAATTCTCCATATTTGATACCCACTTTATACACCCTCTTAATTATGATTACTATTCTAAAGCTTCTCTAGGTACTCTAGCTCTAATTGTTTCTAAGAAATTATGAGTTAGTTCTTCATTGATTAACCCATATTGGGTTATGTTGTCGACAATGTTTCTTTCAATTCTTTCATAAAAATGCCTTACTTTTTCCATTGAATAATTTTCTTTTTTAATGCCTACCTTAGTTTTTCCATTCCTTATTCCAATTTGGACTGAAACTCTATGTTCATTTTCTCCGTAAGTCATGAGGAGATTCATTTTGATCCCAACTAAATCTCTTCCGTGCCAAAAAAGATATTCACATATTGATCGATCATCGATTAGGTCACTACCTCCCTTTACCGTGACTTGTTGGGGTTCTCTACTGCCTTGTATTGTTTCTAATTCGATTTGATATATGGTTCCAACAGTACCCACCTGAGATAAACCATGATAAATATAATCTAAAAATTTAACCGTTCGTGCTGAAAAGCTTCCTCTTAGAGCATCTGTAATTCCAGTTTGGTTTGAATCAAGAGGTCTCACTGCATGATCGAAGACAAGAGTTAATGCAGTTAATGCTTCATTAAATAAATCTCTATCTCCAGTGAAAATAGTAACAATCCCTAACTCACGCTTTATTAAAATTCGAACACTTTTAGGATACCTAATTACTTTAGAATTCATCTCTTCAAAATCATACTCTGGCTTTTTTACAATTCTTCTAAAATAAACTACAATCTCCTGATCATTATATCTTACCAGCTCCAATTGTTGTTTAATTTGTGGTTCATATTCAGGAAGCTCCCTATTGAAATCTTTAGATATATTAAAATCATCGATATTTGTCCTAAGCTCGTCTTCATCAATTAAATTAAAATTTATAATTCCAATATGGGCAATATAACGCCTTTTTGGGACACCAAATTTATTAAAAACAATTTCTTCAATATCTTCTTCCGGAATACGTCTAGCTAAATCCTCAACTAATTCTATTCTGTTTTCTCTAGGGTTAATTCTTTGATCAGGTCTGTAACGTTCAACAAGTCCATTTAGCTCTGGGGCAGATGATTTTCTTATTGCATGTCTTAAGGTAAACCCATCCGGCATAATACACACTCTCCTAGTTAATGGTCAGGATTCAATTCATTTTGTGATTTCGAAACAATATATTTCGAACAATCTCACATGAAATGAAACTCTTTATGCCTTATTATACAATAATCCCCTTAGAAATTTTATCCTTTCTTTCGAAATCTATTTTATTCAGGTCAATAAGCACTTGATTTCTAATACTTTCTTTAGAATAAATATTTAGGTTTAATATACTGTCATCAACAACCGGGCTTAATACACAATGACAATTCACCCGCTCTTTTGCGGATAGTTTTGAATCCCTTGGATGCATACAGGTTTCCCCACTGCCTGGAATCTTGAATTCTTCATCTACTCCAACGATCGTTCCATCGAGAGCCATGTGATTTTCACGCGGATTGTTCTTCTTTCCACCGCTGTGCTTCCACTTTTTTGCAATGACAGCCGGTGATTGAGTATATGCTTCCTGCTGTGCGGCAGAGGAAGCGGCAAGCACTTCAGTTATGGCCGTTGTCCTGGCCCGCGCTCTATCAAACTGCGGCATGTCTCGGAGAGTCAATTCAATGTCCTGAATGGATGATCCGTTCTTGATGGCATCTGTCAGCACATTTTCCACTGCTTCATGAGTATTTAATTTCATGATCTCGGCCAACTTTTTAGACCACCCTTTAATCCAATCAGACGCACGATTTGATAAAGCTTTAAAACGGGACTTCCGGATCCAATGAATCCATGATCACTGAAGCCAGCTCCTCAATGGTCTGCTGCAGAAAACCTGCTGTCAGCTCCTGAAATTGTTCCTCGAAGTCATCCTCCGCAAAAAGGTTCTGCGTAAAAAACATCAAAATGGCTTCTAACGTCTCTTTTGAGTCTTTGCCTACAAAACCACTCAGACCATTTAAAAACTTCTTACGCTGGCGTCTGAGCAATCTGGCGACCTTTTTTTCATATTTCTGAACATAACCGGGTATTTTAGAAAGGCCGGGGAAATCAGGTACAACATCCGTGATTTTTTCTTCTTTGTTTTCCTCGGCTTTTTGAATAAAGGCGTTCAGACTGTATAAAAGCTGATCGATCTTATTCATTTTTCTTCAGCTCCTCGAGAACATCCCTCATATCCTTCAGCAACATGATCAAATCCCCAGACCGATTGTCTTTTGATTTTTGAAAAAGAGCCTGCATCGAATCAGAAGAATTGTTTTGAGCTTTCCCAAGCGGCCGGTTGTACTCATCCTCCGGCCATTCTTCAAGTGTTTTCCCAAGTACACGGCCAGCAAGATCCCGGAGATCGTTGGGAGATACTGCGCCGGCATTAATAAAAGGCCCCAACACTTTGGCAATCTCCATCGGATCACGGAAGTCTGGACCTTTTAAAGTAAGCTGAGCATGATAAATATTCAAATCTGACAGAAACAAATTATTCAGTTTGCCGGTTATGATCTTCCTTTCCGGCTGAAAGACTTGTTCTTCTGTGATTTTTCGAGCGGTGTCCGCGGTCGCCTTATTATACTCGTGTGCTTCCCCTGTATAAAGCGGCGGCAGACGGAAGGCAGAACGCAGCTTGCTTCTGCTTTTCTCGTCATATTCAAGGAATAGGGCGTCTTGCTGCAGAATTTCGCCCAGGGACTTAATATCAACTTTGACCGAGGAAACATCCTCTTCCCCGGTAATGCCCTTTTCAGTTGGTATTCCCTCTACTTCAAGCAGGAGGAATTTATGAGCGTTTTCTGTGCCTTCAAGGTCATTCATGTACTCCTGAAGCTGTTGATAAGAGGATTCAGAAAGCATCCCGTTTTCAACTGTGATGGCTGCCGGGATATGGCGCCCTTGCTTAAAGTACATGTAATTCAGTTCTTCCGCTTTTCTGGCCCCGTATAGATTTACGATATGCCCAATCCAACGGGGAACGCCATAAGCACCGCTGCCGAGCTTGAAGTGAATGACTTCGTTAGCTTGAAGCTCCTCTGGAGTGTTGGCTTCATATTTGCCAGTCCGCAAATTCATAATTCGCGGATCCCCGTATTCCTTGAAGAAGACCTGTTTTTCATCTACCATCTGAACGTACTTCCGGAATCTTTTCTTCCGCTTCATCGTTTTGATTTCATTGTGCTCCCGAAATGTGAATTCTACTTCGATAGGCTCCGTATAGTGGCACACCCTCATGTTTTTAACGTCCAGATATTCAACTCCCGCTGGTTTCCCGGCTCCGTTGCGGAGGACTTCTAGAAATCCGTTCCCAGTTTTCTCCCGGTCTTCTATAGCATACCCGACAACAATTTCGGCCGATTCGTCAAAATGAAGGTAGCGGATAAATTCCTCAAGCCGTGTCCAGTCATTTTCCGCAGCCTGCTTTTTTTCAGACTGTACATCATCCCCATTGATATCAAAGGTGTATTCCACATCAAAACCAAAGCCGAGAATATTTGTCTTATAGGCATGAATGCATTGCTGCAGAATCGTCGAATATTCTGCGATACTTTTCAGTTCCTTCAAATTGTAAGGCGGCGCAATGATGTCATTTTCTTGATAGGTGAACTGATCTTCATAAATCTGTTTGGTCGTGTCACTTGGGGTATTTGCCTTGAACACGGTGGCTTTTACAGATTGTTGAGCCATGCTTTACCTCCTCTCTCTATTTGGCCGCGGCCGGATTTTCGGTTTCTCCTTCAGATCGGTGACCTCGTAATCATCGAGAGCGTACCAGATGGCCGAAAGAGTGTGGGGATCGATCTTGAATTCATCTTCAATGACATTACCCAGCTTGTCCTTTTTATAGGTCAGCGGCTTGAGTTCAAAAATAGTGTTCTTGCATTTGTCGGAGCAAATAATCTTTTTAAACCGCTTGATCTTTTTCGTATACTGCAGGCGCGAACCCTGGTACTTATGGGCTCCCACCATATTGAAACCCTGCTGCCGGAAATACTGAATCGTTTTAGGTTCTGCTGAATCAGCTTTGATCAACTCCTGGGTTTTCTTGAATTCTTGGAGCTCTTCTGCCGTTCGGTCATCCGTCATTCCTCTTTTGTAATACTCCCAATAGATATAGAGGTACTTTTTCTTATGATCCACCGCAAGCCGGACAACGGCATTATAGGATTCTTCAAAACCAAAGTCCATTCCTACCCGCTTGATGGGGCGATCAATGTTTGAGATGGCCTGCATCACTTCATCGTGTGGCCACTCTTCAAACTGAGGAAAAACCCGAACCCCATTCACACCAAAATGACCTTTCCTAGCGATGCGGTAAAGGTCTGGATCGTATTCTTTCAGTTCATCCAGCTGCCTTACATAGCTTTCTGGTAGAAACAAATTATCTTCCGCCGTGGAATGATGATAGTATGTGTCATTTAAAACGATCGTTCGCTTTTCATAAAGCTCTTTATCATCCAGGACAAATCGATTATTCAGATCGTCTTTAAAGAAATGCTTATACGTCCAGTTGTCTTCCCCGACCGGATTCGTGGAAAAAATCATATGAAGCGGCAGCGTAGGATGCCGCAGACGACCGAGAAGCTCTTTAAAGCCTTCATATTTGACCTCTGAACATTCCTCAATCCAAATGATCGAAATGTTATTGATCGATTTCAGTTTGGCCGGTTTATCCAGCCCCTTGAAGATGATCCGGCTGCCATTTGGAAACCTGACCTGCATCGGGGATGTCATACACCTCACAATATGATCAATCTCTAAGTCATTGATGATCTCTTCAAAAAGAGAGAATGTAGAATCCCGGTGAGTGTCATACACTTCACGTATGACTAATACTGTCCGTTTTTCTTCAAGAAGCTTCAAAATGAGCTTGAGAGCAATGTGATAGCTTTTGGATGATCCGTAACCGCCGACGAGCAACTGAAATTTTTGATTCCAGTCAAAAAGAAAGTCTTCGAAATGCGGATTGACTTCTTTTACCGTCATTTGCCGTCACCCTTACGAGTAATTGTGATATTCACAGAATTGTCCACAGGGCGGGCAGTCAAGCGTTCAAGCTCTGCCTGTTTTGTCTCATTGGAAAGATAGATGCCGCGGAGCTTCAATTCATGCTCATCCATTAATCGGATCATATCGTATTTCTGGCGAATGGCCTTCAATCGCTTATCCGTTACCCGGGTGAGTGCCTCCTCGATATTCAAAATATCATCAATAACCCGCATCTCGGTTTCCTCAATTTCGGTTACGACAAGACGCTCATTCATGACTGGGACCGGCTTAACAAGTCCGTTTTTATCCGGGGTCTGAACGATATCCTTCACCTTGCGCATTTGTTGCAGCACGCGTCGCTGCTTTTCAGATAGACCGTTTTCTATCCGGCTGATCCGCTGCATCATTCTCCGCTCCCGAAGGCTCAATTCCCTGATCGTTAAATCAATTTGAAAGAGCGGATCAGTTTCAATTTCTCCAAATAGCTGTCGCTCGTCCTCATTTAAAAAATCCCACATGATCGTTTCATATTCACCGGTACGCACGGAATTTTTATTCCCTTTTGGTGCAGCACCGCCCCTATTCCCTTTTGCATTTTCGTTTCCAGGGGGTGCCTTTCCGCCCTTATTCCCTTTGGCGTTTTTATTCCCTATTGGAGCGCCAGGACGAAAAGGAGCGCTCCCATTCGATTTAGGAGCGCTCCCTTTGAATTTTTCTTCCCATTTATCTGTTGCTTTCCACTTGCGGACGGTGCTGCTTGAGACGCCCAATTCATCCGCGATGTCTTTTAATTTCTTGGTTCCGTTGCTTTCTTTCCATAAACGGAACGCTTCGTCACGTCTTGGATCACGCGGTCTCGCCATTACATTTCACCCACCTCCGCAACCTGAATTGAGTTTGAGTTTGTTTTTAAATTTCTTCATCTTTCTGAAGCTGTATATCGAGCTCGATGAGCTTTTTTAAATCTTCAACAGTGTTCACCTTAATATGGCCGCTTTGAAAATCTTTGACCCATTGGGTGATACCTGCCTGAATAATTTTTCGGTATTTCTCTTTAGATTGACTGATGTTTTCAAGCAATTCAGCACTATGAAGGAGAAGCAGTTCTTCTTTTTCTTCATCGCCACAAGAACGTATGTTTGTATTTTCTATTGCCATTTGCCTGGTCCTCCAATAGAATAGAGATGAGAGCGTGATTTTCCCACGAAACGCGGCCGCGTCTTCATCACGCTCTTACCAGGGTGATGCCCTTAGGTAAGGGAGGGTGTGTTCAGCACCCTCTTTCTAAATTATTATCAAATTATCTCAACAATAAATTCTCCTTGATTAGTAACCATAATTGGAAGATCTTTATTTCTTAAATATGCTTCATTTTTTTTCATTTCAAAATTCCTCTGTGTAAAAAATAAAGGTCCTTCAATTCTTTCTTTATGTTCATCCTTTAATCCCTTTAAAAAATAAGCTATAGATTTTATATATTTTTGTGCAATTTTAGAATTTCTCGGACAAGCATATTTATAACTCGCTTTAAGTTGTATAGATTGTTGAAATTCATCTGTTTTCTCTCTTAGGAATGTTTTTTCATTAATAACTTCACAAGCTGCATAAATCACTCCATAAAACATAGCTCTCATATCATTACCTCTTTGAAGAAAAGGCAGAAGAGACCCATCATCGACAAATTTAGATAACTCTAGAATTAAATTCCTATAGTCTCCTTTGAAGATACCAGCATCTATAAATTCTCCTTCTGACTCTAATTGCGAATAGACTTTTTCTAGGAAATACTCCTTCCCCATGAGTAAGTCACCATCTGTCTCAAATTTATTTATTATTTCGTACCATCCTGACCATTTAATATTAAAGAAATCAATCGAAGGGAGATATATGTCACCATCGTACGGAATAATTATATGAACTTCTATATCACCCGTTGTATAGTGAGCCCATCCAGCAATCCATACTGTTCTTTCATATGTGTTAACTATAGGATCAAATCCTAAGTTGTTTTCTTTAATCTCTTTTAGGCAACTCATCGTTCCCTGTAATATATTTATTATTTTATCTGAAGAAGTCTCAGGTGTCGGACTATGTTTTGCATTATTGTACAGGATTCTTAACTGGTGCAATGATGACTTCAAATCTTCAGATAGCCCAAATTTTGATAGATCATTAATAAGATTAAAGAAATTATCCTTGTTTCTTTTATTTTTATAGATAGACTCTTTCAAAAACCTCTCAAGAAGAGACCCAACATCTTCTATAAAGTTTAAAAGATCTCCAATAGTATGATGAGTTGCTAAAGTCTGAAGCACTTCATTATAAATCCGTGAGACGGTGTCTATAACTAATTCTATTTTATATCTCATTTAAGCTTCTCTCCTTAACATCACTGATTTCTCATTTATTATAATAAAATCAGTTTATTAAAAGATAGACACACATCTATTTTAGCCATTGTAAATAAATTTGTTCTGCAATCTTTTTCATCATGACCGGAGGAACACTCATCCCACAAACATATTGAACAGATGCGTCCATAAAATCATAATCGAGTGGGAAAGATTGCATTAAAATGATATCTCGTACAGAGATATAGTAGGGCTCATCATATCGGACAAAGACCGAACCACTCGCAAGAGTAGGCGGGACAAGGCTATTTTTCACTAAAATCGTATTGAAATTAGATTCTTTCCCTTCAATCCTTTTCGTGATATCACCTATATTGTTATCTGACGGCCTTCTCTTCACCCACCTCTTATACGTTTTTGTATTCTCCTTTAACCTGGAACCCCGCCCGCTCCTAAATTCTTTATAAGGTATAGGACGCTCATTAAACGAGAGCTTTAACTGAGGAAGGTTCAAATCTTTTCTCCTGCCAATAAAAAAGACCCGCTCTCTACGTTGCGGGACTCCCATTGTGGCAGCATTCAACAAGAACAGTTGAACATCATATCCAATTTCCTTGGCCCGTTCAATCACCAGCTTCACATAACCTTTTGCATTTCCACTGACCATTCCTTTGACATTCTCGGCCACAAAGATTTTTGGCCGCAGCCTTTCAACAGCATCAAGGTAATGAAAAAATAGATCATCAAGTGACTGTTTGGCCTGTCCTTCACGAAAGGCTTTTTCTTTTCCCCAGGCCTTTTCCCGATCACCCGCAATAGAAAACACGCTGCATGGCGGTGAACCATCAAAAATATCTAAATCGAACAATTCATCAGGCAGATTTTCCATTTTGTTAAAGTCTCTGATGTCCATAAGAAAAGGATATTTCGGATTATGATTCTTCCTGTAAATCTGCATCATTTGTGAATCGATCTCACAATTTCCCAAAAGGTCGTAGCCCGCGAGCTTATAGCCCATAGATGAACCCCCGCCGCAAGAGAATGTACTGAATACTTTAAGGCCATTTTTCTTGACGTTTTTTAAATCGGCCAACTTCCAACGGTACTCTTTCTTTTTCATGTAATCACCTATTCATTAAATGAAAATCCGCATTTCGGGCAGGTATGTTGGAAATGATCATCTTCATAATCATCCAGGTCTAATTCTTGGCTGTCATTGATTTTTCCTCCGTTTCCTTCATGCTCAGCCAGCTCTCTCAAGATTTCATCTATTTCACTTTCTGAGAAGCCTGTAAGGGATAGATCAAAATTATTGTGCTGCAGGTCTTCTAAAACCTGTTCAAGTTTGTAATCATCCCAATCGCCGCTGATCTTATTTAAAGCCAGGTTGAGCGCTTTTTCCTCAGCTTGATCCAGATTTACAACTGACACCAGAAGGGTCCTCGGCTTTTTTTCCATGAGGATCTTAAAACGTTGGTGACCGCCAACAAGGTTCCCAGTTCTCTCATTCCAGACTAATGGTTCGACTGTGCCAAAACGTTTCATAGATTGTTTCAGTGCTTCGTATTCAGAATCTCCTGGCTGCAGATCGATCCGGGGATTATACGGAGCCGGGTTGATTTTCTCTATTTTTATTTTTTCAATTTTCACTGGTAACTTTCCCCCCTAATAAAGAAGCGCAAATTAGCTATCATAACCTTATTAACGCAAACAAAAATGAGATACCCAATATTGGATATCTCTCCTCTCTATAAAAAATAACTTTTTGACCTTGATTAATATGGCATTCTTTTTTTATTACGAGTAAATATTTTTTGTACAATCACATGTAATTCATTTAGGTGGGGTTTAGACATAATAACCTGAGAAATATCGTTAGAGATTACTTTCCTATTTCCAATTTTAATCCCTTGATCATTAAAAACTTTCGCTACTTTACTTACATTTCCGTGGATAGCATACTCTTTAATGACTTTCTTTTCAAATGTATCTGCATCACACTCTTCTGTAAGCTTAATAAAATTGTTTAATTCCTTTACAGTTTGTTTTGCTTTTTCTAGATTCATGTTATTCCCTCCCACCATTATTATCGGACAATTGATTTTCTAATAGAACCCTTTGCAAAACTTGTCGAATAAAAGTCATCAGTTACTAACACAACATTAAAATCAAATTTTCCGCCTAATCCGGCCATTTACCTTTCTGTATGTGTCCTTCTGAATCCCCATAATCTCTTCCCAGTCTTTTCTGGAAAGCTGCTCATTTTCAGCAGCGCAAGCATTCAGTTTCTTTTTATCATCAACAGACAATAAATCTCTTAATTTCATACTCATTTCTCCTTACCGAATAAACACCACCTTGCGCTATTCGCTTTTTTTATTGAAATGGCTCCAGCAAATCTCCAGGAGGACGCTAAGATTTCAAGGAGCCATGTGAAGAAAATGACTTCCTGTGCAAAAACGGGATCTCACCGCTTGCGTTCCCCGTGACTATCGCGCGCAATCCTGCATAGACTCCAGCCGCTCCTCCTGTGAAGCTGACGACCTTCATCATCATTCGATACATCCGGGTGCACACTTGATAAGGGAAAGGTGCGTCTCCCATTCTGGCCAATAAAAAAGCGGCCACCAATCAGCTGCACAACATCCGTGTGCAAAAGATCAGTGTCCGCAGGCTCTCCTTCTTGGACTCGATATTCACGTTCGTTTTTCTTGTCTCTATCGTATGACAAAGTAGAATAGAAAAAGTCCCCCATTTTATCCCCCTTTTTGTCGGATTTTTATCGGATTGGAACATAAAAAAAGCACTCAATCAGAGATTAAGTGCTTGAATATATTAAATTATTCTTCATCGTCCCACTCTTCGTCTTCTTCCCAGTTTTCTTTAGACTCCTTCAGGTCTTCCATGAAAAACTCTAGAAAATTATTTGCAACAACATCTCCGTAACCTGCGTCATTAGCCCATACAATTACAGGACACTCTCCGTCTTCCATTTTATTTGTATCGAGGCAATAGGCGAACTCATCAACATACTCTATTACAACTATCCCATCGGGTAAATCATAATATTTCCTATAGTCCTCAGTTTGCTCTACAACATAGGCCCCCTCAAGGTCATATCCGATTATTTCCACACCGAAAATTCCACCTGAGCCATAGTTTTTTAAAAACCATTTATAACTTTCGGGAAGAACAACATTGAGGTGATGCTCGATATCAGCTATCTTATTTTCACTCACGCCACCTGTAAAATCATCCTCTTCTGCATATTTTTCAATGAAATTTTGAACTTTTGAGTAATCCATTTTATTCACCTACCAAATTTAATTTTCAAACTGTTCTGCTCTCCATTTCCAATACCTTTTTCTAAAGTTGTTATATTGTAGCCGGAGTTCTTTATCGTTCCTAAAACTCTCGCCACCTTTTTTCAGACCGTGTAGAACTTTAAAATTGTTCTGATGTACTGAGGAAGGGATTTCAACCATTGGACCTGGCTCTTCTTGAATTAAATGATGAAGGTTGACTAGTGTTCCATCTTTAGCATAAGGGGCATTTCCTTTTTTCATTCGCTGAAGGTTGGTTTTCCCTTTTCGGTCCTTTTGGTTTATGTCAATTTCCTTAAGTGTATAAACTCTTCGGTTAATATTCTTGTTTTTTCCGGCTGCATTTACTTCTCCTTCTATTTCTACTGCGCCAAATCTTTCTTTATTTAACCAAGGTACTTTTATATTTTTTCCTGTAAACGGTTTTCTGCTTATATCAGAAACTTTCTTCGCAAACTGAATAAGACTGTCTTTTATATGCTCCCCATTAAGTGCATGATAAGGGACTTTACCCCCACCTGCAAACTGAACTTGCGGCGCAAAAGGGTTGTGTATTTGAATTCCTTTTATGTTTGAAGCGACCCTTTGCATCGATTTCTTGAAAGACGCTACGCTTTTTTCCAAAGCTTGTTTCGATACTTTTTTAGAAGCTTTAGTTGCTTTGGCAGCGACCTGCCCTACCTTCCCCGCTTTGGCGGCTTTTGCTGCTTTGTCAACGCCTTTAGAGCCAACAATCGATGTACCGACCATTCCAATGGCATAGCTAAACCATCTGGCTTGGGTGTAAGAATCACCATTGACGACATCTCGTTGATACGAGTCTTCAATTCCTTTTTTCATAATATTGAATGTGACATCAGGATGATGAAGCGTAAAGTTAATGCCCTCAATCGTTTCGTCTGCGTGAACGACCATGTCCCATAGGCCTACAGCAGTGTCGACAACTGCATTTTTGAGTCCTTCAGCACTTCCTTTAATTGCGTTGCCAAAATCACGAGCACCTTCAATTTGATTGAAATACCGTTGTTGCCAAGGGGAAAGGTTTTCGTAGCCAATTTCCGTAGCCATCTCATAAAACTCTGAAGCCGTTGAAAAATTATAATCATCAAGCTTCTTCTTGAGTTTAGCAATTTTATTATCCTGTTTGCTAACTTCGCTAACTTCTTTTTCAAGCTTCGATCTCTTATCCAGCTTATCCAACATAACGCCCATCGCGGTGTCTTGGCCACCACGCAAAGCATCCATCTCATCCGGCTTTAAAATCGTGCCTTTTTGATAGCCGGTAATTTCAATTTTAGGCCCTGTGTACATTTTTTCAAGCCGGCTTATGTACCTCTGCATCGTTTCCAGGTCGTTTTCAGCGGTTTTAAGGGCGTTTGTTTGCTCGCGGTCAAACGCATGCAGCTTTTCAAGTGTCGTGCTGATTTCCTTTATTGCTTTCTGATTTTGTTCATGAAAACCGTTGTCATTCAAATCCGGTAAATCAACGATATGGCTGACTTTTGCGATCGTGGTGTTGGTCTTAGAAACCAAATTTTTTGTTGTGCGATCAGCGGCATTTAAGCCATTCTCCAACTCGTGTTCGAGAAAGGATTGAGAAATAAATCCGTTATGGTTGGGTTCCAGGGAATTCAGCGCGCTTTTCATTTTTTTCAGCGTAGAACTGTATTCCTCTATGAAACTGTCATAAAACTGTAGAAAAGGGGTGTGACATTCCTCGTAAAAGGCGCGGATCGCGTCGCCGCCTTTTCCTTTTAAAGCATCATCAAGTGATGTGATGCTGTCAACGGCCTTTTTGACTTTGGCGAATTCGTCTAATTGATGTTTTAATTGTTCCAGCGTTTGATCAATGGCTTTGTGCAACGCCTGAACATCAAGAGTCTTCATAGCATTCTCCTCTAATACTAAAGTGACATACCTCGAAATATTTTACCACTTTATAGAAAAGAATTGGTGAATAAATCCTGATCACCTATGAAAATGAATCAAAGTGATTAGGTCAAAGAAACTATTGGTGTTGAATTGTGTCAACAATATAAAACGATTGTCAAAAACTCATCTTTTTTGTAAAATACAAGAAAGTATGAAAATGGAAAAGGGTATCCTAGGGAGGGGCTATCAATTTGACTGAAAAAATTTCGTCAGCGGCTGTCGGAGTGAAGATAAATGAATGGTATAGGTATATAAGGATTTTTAGTGTACCTGATGCCGAAATTTTAAAGGCAGAGGTCGAACGAGATATTCAAGAAATGGAAGAAGACCAAGATTTGCTTTTATATTACTCTTTAATGGAATTTAGGCATCGCATTATGCTTGAGTACATTGCACCAAGCGAAAATTCTTTTTCACGCCCATCGATTTCAGAATTGTTGCACAATATAGACAACAAACAGACTCGCTTAAAAGGCATCCTCGAATACTATTATAATTTTTTCCGTGGTATGTATGAAAATGAGAAAAGAGAATACATAGCCGCCATTACTTACTATAAACAGGCAGAGAACAAACTTGCTCTTGTAGAAGACGAAGTGGAAAAAGCGGAGTTTTTCTTTAAAATTGCAGAGGTCTATTACTACATGAAACAGACATATTTTTCGATGCACTATGCACAAAAAGCTCTGGAGAGATATAAAGAACAAGAAACATACAATTTGAGAATTATCCAGTGTCACACAATAATGGCTGGGAACTGGATCGATGCAAACAGGTATGAAAAAGCAGTGCTTCATTTAAAGAAAGCCTTAGAAATGGCTGAAGAAGAAAAAAACAAACCAATGATTGCCCGAGCGCTTTATAACATCGGCGTTTGTTATTACAATCAGGATCTGTACGAGCAGTCAGTGGATCATTTTCAAAAAGCAATTTCAATTTTTAAAGAAGAGGGCTTCATTAAATCCCTCCCGCAAGCATACTTTTTAATGACACAAATTCATTTCAAACAAAAAAACAAGAAGAAAGCTCAACTCTTTTTTGATGAAGGGTGTGAGCATTCAAATGATGTTGGCGACTCAATTTATAGCCTAAAATTTGAATTTTTAAAAGGTCTTTATTTAGATGGCCCTGACACCCAAAAAATTGATCATTGCTTACTTCATTTAGAATCAAAAAAAATGTTTCCTGATGTAGAGGATATGTCACTAGACGTGGCTAAATACTATCATGAGAATGAATGTTTTGAAATGTCATCTCTCTACTTTTTAAAAGTAGAGGAGGCAAGAAAACAAACACAGCGGGGGGATTGTTTGTATGAAGTTGAAGTTTAAAGCACTAACAACATCTTTGGCCGTAACAGCCGTTTTGCTTTCAATTGGGTTTATAAATGTAGTGTCAAGCAGTTACCACATTGCAGAAAGGCTCATGGTTTAAGCAATCAAATAATAAATAGCGGACTCATAAGAGTCTGCTTTTTTTGTTCTTAACAGCCCTCAGATAATCCCAAGAGCTGTCGCCAAATTATAAATGGCTCGCCGTTTGACCTGATAGTATTTGTCCTTTTTCAATCCCATCTCCATATAAATCTCAATGTCCTTTATTTTTTGGGGAGAGAGATACTTGGCCTTTATAATCTTTAATTCATCATCATCAAGGCTTTGTTTAAGCGCCCTGTCCATCTGGCAAACTTTCAATTCATTTAAAGAGTGCTGATCCCTGAGCTGCGGGAAAAGGTTATTCATCCCGGCCGCTTCCCGTTCTTTCCGGTTTTCAAGCTGAACCTTCAAAGCCTTATATCTTTTCAGCTCCCTTATAATTGTATTTCTGACTTCTTTTTCGTCTATAGCCGGCAAAAAAGACAATTGTTTGGCTAACAACGTCTATCCCTCCTTAAAATAAAAAGGACACCAAACAAACGCATTACAGCGTTAATTCAGTGTCCGCAGGCTCTCCATCTTGGACTTTATTAAGTTTATTATTCTATAAACATCTTCTTATCGCAAAGTTCCTCTATTTTTATTATCTTTGTTTCGGTACATAATTTAGGGTTCGGTTTATTCCCTAATAAAATTAATTCCTTATTAATGGCATGTAATACATACCAATCTCCATTATCATAACTCTCCTCACTTGTTGGAGTGTTGTAATGACTTTCTTGTTCAGGCTCTTCTTTTATAAGAATATGTTTTTCTTTTGACCATTCAATTAACTTAGATACCGGCTTCATTATTGCTGGAATTGGCAAAGAGAAAACAAAGGATAAAACCAGTATAGCGGTTAGCTTATCTACCTGGTTCTCCCCTTGGATACTTCCAACAATAAGCCCGTTGAAAGCAAAATAGAAAATGCTTAAACAAATAACAAAAGTGACAGCAAGGATACGCCTGCCCCAATCCGTTTCAAAAAAATTTAAAAATCGTGAATCGACTTTGTTATTAACAAGAACTATCAGTAAGAATAATAGTTCCCCAAAAAACACAGCAATTGTACTAACTAAACTAGATATGTTCATATCGGCTGTCCACTTTGGTACACCAGTTAAAATTACCATAGAAAAGAAAACCGACGTCCAAAATGCTGTTTGCCATAGATAACTCCAGCTCATTAATAAAAACAATCTCTCTTTAGAGAAAAGCTTCTTTTCAAAAATATTTGCAGATAATAGAGTGATTGGCCTAAATGTTATAACAAAAATGTAAAACAAGATACCCGCAGCAGCTATATAACCAGGTAATCCAATTCTTATCAGAAGACTAAACACATCCATAATTTCTCCACCTTTAATTAATAGTCCTTTTTTAAATCGACAAATTATGGATTTGTTTTAGTTGTTTAGGGAATTTACATTCAAATCATACTCCCTAACAGGGACAACTGGGCGGCCCCTGCTTTTTATCTGAATTTATAAGACGACTCAAGCTGAATTCTGGAAAAATCACCTTTTGCCGTTTCAATGATCGTTTTTCCGTGTTCCGGCGCCTCAGCTTCATAAGCTGCACCGTTTACGCCATCTAAAACGATGACAGTTACTTTTCCGCGCTGAATTTTGCTTTTAACTGAAAAATCTTGATTGATGTCTAACTCTTTTGGACGGTTCACCTGCATCGCTCCCTGTGCTATGATAGAAGTGCCCATATTGTGTACCATAGCCGGAGCGATCGCTTCGGTTTTTTTATTGGTTAATTTAAAAGTCATAGAGATGGACGACTTGTCCATCCTCTATGCAGTGATTGATCATGCAGCACCGTGTTCCTCATCTTCCTGGTCATCCTGGCTGTCATTATCAGCTGACGCGGCTTCTTCTGCCGGCGCATCGTTTTCTTGCTTGAATAGCGGCTCTGCTTCTGCGTCCTGGTCTTGCTTCCAGTCCCACCATGTATCTGCAAGCGGCGCAACTTTCGCGAAATATTGATCCATTAGATCAACAATTTTGCCCGAAGAGATGTCAAGCTCCGACGCCAATTTGCTATAGGATTCACCTTCAATTTTGCGCTTCACGAAGTTAGGGAAGTCGCTCGGAAACTCCTCGAAATTAGGTGCCATTCCGCTGGTGATAAACTCCTCTATAGTGATCCGTTCGATCTGTCGTTTTTCTTTTTTGGTTGGAATGTTTTCTTTAGGCAGTCCAAGCTCAGCCTCAAGTTGTTCGGGCTGCGGCTCAACCTCTGATACTACTCCATGCTGATCAACCTTATAGCTGGTTGTAGGTTTGTTCGTGTTTGGATTGATTTCAACGTTATAATTGACCAATGTTGATTCCAGTTGAGATTCCACTTTTTGATCAATCATTTCAGAGAGGTGTTGAATCTTCCCGTCTAAATCCGCGCTATTGACCTCCAAGGTAATTTCCATTAAGCCCTTCGGTTTCATATTCACCTTTTTTACGATTGCTTTGAAATCAATGAAAGACATAATTGTTCCTCCTCCTGGGATAATGGGATGACTTTAATTTCAATTCTTGGTTTCTCGCTATAAAATTTACTGACATGCAAATCTACAATTTGACTGTCATCTTGCCATAGCACTTTGTTCAAGCCGTCCTTGATACCCTTGATATAGTTATCAACGTCCGGCTTTTTGCTGGGCCTGAGCTCTCCTCTTTCAGCTGCAGCGGCCTTTTTCTTGCTAAAACTCTTAAGAGTCGATTTATAAACCTTTACTTCTAACTCCAGCGGCCCTTTGAATAGATTAGGAGGGCGATGATCAGAAGCGGCCAATTTCACATACTGCTTGAAATCTCTTGATTTCTTAGGATCATACATCCGCACCATTCCGTTGATAGTCGTCGCACGCGGACGACCTTGCGCAACTGGCTCTCCGTAAATCGTGAATTCAATCATTTCTGTGGCTCTCCTATTCTGATAAATAATGTGATGGAAGAAAGGTCAATCTGATTAACCTCATTCCGTTGACTAAATGAATTTCAAAGCCGATATTCCAATTCAGAAGCACGATGGCAAGGAAAAACCTCGGCATTATCTCATGACCTCCCGGCGTCGCTCTGCCAACTCGTCAAACCATTTTTTATCTCCCAAATCCAAGGCAAGATCAATGAGCACTTGAAAATCTTTATCTCTCAGTCGTTCATCGAGTTTCGTTACAGAATGAATAGAAACACGCGATAGAGTGCCAGAAGGGATCTGGACTAAAAGAACATCTTGTGCTTTGTCCACCACAAATGCATTTCCTTTGTATTTTCGTGTACTTATATAAACCCAATCGCCAATTCTAATCAATAACCTCTACCTCCCGTCATCAGATAGCCAGCTATGAATCTTTGATTCTTCTCTTCTGGCGTGAATGATAATAAATGCTAAACAACGTAGTGATTGAAACACTCTCATCAATCTCCCGCCTCGCATGACATTTTACGGCCAAAATTACATTTCACTTTTATGTGAAGCCGCTCAAGCTCGGCAAGCGGTAACTCATAGAGCTGACGGCCATCATCTGATTCATATTGACCATATCTGATAAGCTCATGAATCAAATAATCCTGCCGCTCACTGGCGGTGTCTGTCGTTAATTTTTCACTCAATACAATTTCTCCTTTCTTATCCGACCAAACCGGCATCCATCTGCCTGGCAAGGTTTATGAATCTTCCGTACTCCTTGATAAAGCTTGCTTGTATCATGCCAGTTGGACCGTTTCGCTGCTTGGCAAGATCAATTTCAATGATGTTTTTTAGTTCAGAATTCTTGTTGTAGTAATCATCGCGGTACAGAAACATAACGACATCGGCATCCTGTTCAATGCTTCCGGATTCCCTTAAATCGGACATCATCGGCCGCTTATCTTGCCGCTGCTCAACCGCCCTGGATAACTGAGAAAGAAGGATGATCGGGATCTTGAATGCCCGGGCCATTTCCTTCAAGTCTGCTGTAATGCTCCCGACTTCTAAGTCCCTTCTTTCATATTTTCCAATCGCCCTGATGAGCTGCAGATAGTCGATGATGACCAAATGCTTTTTGTTATCCGGATTTTCTTTTTTCGTCTTTCGAATTTTTGAACGTATATCTGCAAGTGTTTGAGCAGGTTGATCGTGAATGTTGATATTCCATTTTTCATATTCTCCAATGGCTTTCGTTGCATTCTCATAATCGCGGTCACTAAAGAATTTTCGTGGGTTCTTCCACTTCGATCCCTCGATGTTCCCAAGATTGCTGAGTAGGCGGTGAGTCAATTGCTTGTCCGGCATTTCAAGTGAAAATATGTCGGTCACTCCGCCTTTCTCACAATTTGATTTCCCCATGTGTAATGCAAAAGCGGTTTTTCCCATCGATGGGCGGGCGGCTAACACAATTAAATCGTCATTCTGCCAGCCGCCTGTCATAGCGTTCAAATCGATTAATCCCGTGTTGATGCCCGTGATGTCCTCCTTTTCTTCGTGCATGTCATTGTAAATCTCCATGAGGACATCCTGTTTCGTTCGAGTTTTTTCAATGCCCATTTCCTGAAGTTCCATTGCTCGTTTGTACAGCTCCGTGATCCCGTCGTCGGTCGGAGTGTTTGCGAACTCAATCGCGGTCTTTTTCATTTCTCGTAATCTATAAGCATCGTAAATCAATGTCTGATACCCCAAGAAATTGGCGGTGCTGGCCACTGCACTACCTAAGTCCGTTAAATATTGAAGGCCGCCTACTTGCTCAACGGAATCGCCTAATTTTGTAACCGTGGTAACCATATCAACGGACTTTCCGAGCTTTTGAACCTCACGCATGGCTTTAAAAATGACTTGATGTCTCGTTTCAGAAAAATGCTCGGGCTGCAGAGACAATTCTTTAATCAGGTCACTTTCTACGAGAATGCAGCCGAGCAGAGCCTGTTCAGCCTCAACGTTTTGGAGAATATTTTGCATGGCGTTCCCACTCTTTCTGTTTTGCTAAAAATTCGTTTTTCTCTGGCTGTCTGACTTTAATCTCAGCAATAGATGGTGGAAATCTGTTATTTAAAATGTGCTCGTCCACTTTCGCGAGAACCGGTTCATATGGCAATTTGATAAGATGATCAATCCAGAGTTCAATTCGCTTTTTACCAACATCGCCGGTTAAATCAAATTTTGTATAAGCAGCAGCTATTCTTTGCAGGATCTCCATTGCCCGGTTCACTTCCACGTTTATCCCCCCATCTGAATACCGCGCTCTCTGGCGTATTCGGCCAAAGCATCAAAACTGTTCTTAATTTTCTTATTCGGGAACTCTTTGACATTCGATTGCTGTTGCTTAAGCTTGGCCCATCGATCAAGAATGCCTTTTTCACAGTAAGCAAAAGATTTAATGGTATCGGCACGATGTTTCGGCTTGTATTCGTCGAATATTTCATCAATCCATTTCAGGATGTTCTCCAAAGGAATTTGGTCTTTAAGAAGTCTGTTGATTGACTGCGAATCCATTGGCGATAAAAACAAGCTGCCTTTCCTCTGCAGAAATTTGTTTTCAATTTGTTGAAAAGCTGAGAGTTTCTCTTCCTCTTCTTCTCTTCTTAAATTCTTTAATTCTTGTTTTTGTTCCGCGATCGTTCCGTGATCGTTCTGCGGTCGTTTCGCTAAAGGTTCATTATCCGTTTCGTGAAACGATTCATCTGTAAGGCTAAACCCTTGATACAATTGATATTTAACGATGGTAAACAGCGTTCCGCTATCCGTTTCGCTAACGGTGATCATTCCATTTTTCACGAGTTTTTTCACAGAACGTAAAATGGTGCTTTTTGAGACTTTTTTAAACGCCCTTCCTTCTTTAAATTCAAGGTCGTCACATAATTTTGAATAGGATCTTATGTACTGACCTTTTTTCAGTTCAATACCGTTAATTTTTATTCCGTCCTGATGACTTGCCTTTAGCAGAAGTAAGGTGAACAGCCGAAATGTCGTTACATCACTCCATATCTCATGATCAACTATCTTCCGGTGCAGCTTAATCCATCCCTGCACGTCAATCTCCTCCTTTCCGTTTACAAAGAGCTGTCATGCCGCTGATGCGGACTAAATATAAATTAGGTTCACTTGCCCTTAAGTATCCCTCAACATAGGCGCGGAACAATTCAGCCCGGTTAGAAGCCCCTTCCGTCATCCACTTGTAACAGAAGGGAATTGCCACCTTAATCATCGAATGGGAACTCATCCTGCTTGGTGTTTATAGGCTCGCCATTGAATGGATCAGCGTCGTCCTGCACGCTTGGTTTTACTTCTTGATTTTCTTCTTTTGTCTGTTCGGGTTCAGGGGCATTGATAACCGGGACATCTGAACTCCCGTGAACTAATTCATCATCATATACTGACTGTGCTTCTGCTGTTATATCCTTACGAACCGTCTCATCCTGAGAAACTTGTTGCTGAATTTCTATGCTTATCGGAAGGTATTTCCACATACGACGAATGACAGTTTTCTTTGCCATTTCTTCATAGTCTGTTTTCCATGGGCCGTTATCCTTCGATTTACTCCGTTTACGCACGTTTTCAACATCTTGCTTGCTGAATACTTCGAATTGATAACCGCCATCTTTAAAGTGGGCAACTGCATAAACATGAGTCATAGCCCCTCTGTTACCTGTCGCGGGTTTATGGATCAGCTTGGGATGCAACCCCAATTCATAGACAAAATCATCGGCTTCATGGACAGTATGAGCATATATGCTTTGTATATGTCCTGATCGCCTGGCAAGATCAATCATGCCTTTATAACCAATGATGAACTGAACCTCTTTTACCCATTGATCTGGCGCTCCATTTTGACCTTTAATTTTTCTATTGAATGGTACAAGGTAACAGTGTCCTACTATTCCGGGTTCGAGTCCTAACTGGGCAGACTGCATAACTGCACCAAGTAATGAAGCTGGTGAACACTCTTGCAATGCTGGATTGTTCCTAATCGTTGTCAAAACAATTCTTGTTATTCGCTCTGGTGTAATGTGTTTCGGCAAAGCTTTTTGAAGCTCTGGCTGCAGTTTCTTAAGATAACCTGCAATAGTTTTAGGTTCTTCCTCTGACTGTGATTGAACAGCATTAACTTTATTTGCTAACTGATTACGAATATCTGCGTTTTTAGCCATTTTCTTTAAGCTCCTTTACGCTGAATCTTCTATGAGTTGAAGGTTTAGTGAATTTTTCAAAGAGTTCAGGGTGTTCAGCAGCGAATGCTTTCTTATCAAAGCGGTTAGCCGTGACAGTTTTCCAGATGACTCGGACATTGCCGGCACTGCCCTTCTCATACTCTCCAAGCATCCCCTTTAATTGGTTTTCTGCCTCTTTCAGCTGTTCTTTTGCTTTATTCTCTTCGGCCTTGGCTTCTTTATAGCGCTCAATTAGTCCATTCGCCGCAAGAGGCAGTTCTTTTTCATCCTCAAGACCAACAGGGTACAAATGGGTTAAAAGATCTGTGGAAGCCTCAGAACCATCAAACATAGGCGGAATCTCATTTAGGACATGGTTTTCCCAAAATTCTTTTTCAACCTGAATGAGATACTTGATAAGCTCTTCGTCCCGTTCTACCTTCTTATAAACGAATTTGTTTCCGCCAATTAAAACAGCAATCCACCAAGCTTTAAAACCTGTCACCGCCATATAATGCTGGCATTGGACCAGGTAAGCGTCCGGAACTTCCTCACCATGCCACTCGTTCTTGAGGTATTCTGACGCCGTTTTACATTCTAGACCCACTTGTTCACCAACAATGAGCCTGTCAACATTGGCAAGCATAAAAGGATAATCAGGATGCTGCAGAATGGCCTTTCGACGGCGTACCTTTTTACCCGTCCACTTTGAAAACTCCCTGGCAACCGTCTCCTCGAGAATATTGCCCCAATATGCTGCCTCGCCTGATGAATCCTCTTTCGGAGCCTGCCCAACCTTATCCAAATAGACAGACATTGGTGTTTTCCACTTACTTAGGCCGGCAATAGCCGCGGCGTCAGATCCACCGATACCTGCTCGCCGCGCTTCAAGCCATTGTTCCTCTGTCATGTTCTCTGTTGGCATGTAAACCTGTGCCAGCATCAAACACCCACCCTTCCACGGAAGCTATTCAATTGAAGGTAACGTTCAAACTGTTCCTTTGTATCGAATTGAAAAGCAGGCTTACGGTCTTTCACAGTGATTACACCCTTTACTTCTGATAAACGCCATTGATCAAATCGATCTGAACTAAAACTAATGATTCTATATGGTTTTGCCATGTATTGAAACCTCCTTGTTTTTCACGAGGCATTTTGATAAACTATCATCATAAATCGTGTGTATTGTGAAAGAGCCCTCATCAGCCCTTTCACCACCCACTTGTACAGAGTGGGCTTTTTTATTTGCCCGTATAAAATTCAAATTCAAGCTCCTCTTTTAAGTAGCGCGGCAGGTTATCGATAAAAATGATTTCGCCTTGATTTTTATCAAAGACATAATCATCATGAGCCAGCGATACCTCTTCACCATAGAAATCCCTGACTTTCTCATCCTCTTTTGGAACAGACGCGGGATTGCCCGTACGCTCAATTTGAGTGATGATTGGATGATCCATTCGATTACCCCCTTACAATTTGTGTTTGTCTAACGTCTCGGAAAGGTCGCGAGCGATCTCTTCTAATGCCCCCTGAAGCATAGTGATGTCGTCTGAATCAGATAGTAACTCAGCTTTGGTCTTTGCTACACAGATCGCCATACGTAGTTCTCCAGCAACTTTTGTTGCATGAAGCAGTTCTTCTACAGAATCAAATGTTGCACCCATAATTTCACCTTCTTTCTGATGCTTGCGCGCATCGTCACAGCCAGGGACGGTATATGGAGGGTATACAAATATACAAATGGAATGGATATGCCCCCAGCCATGACGACAAGCACAAGCTGGCTTGCCGATTTTCAGATAAAGTTTTATAATGAATTCACAACGTCTTTGGTTGAAGCAGTGAGCGTGCCGGCTTGCTGCTTTTTCATTTGTAATGCCCTTCTGATATCCGCTTCTACAAGTAAAAGAAGAGCTGGATTTTCTCTCATTCTCTTACAGTCTTCACGAACCTCTGAGCCTTTCTTTAACTGGCTTACAGTAAAAACAAATTTCATTTAAAACATCCTTTCCAATTTTTCGATTAGTTCTGAAGGAGATTGAGACTGTTCCATAATCTTCATAGCATCTGAAAATTTCCGCTTATTTTCTCTTAATCTCTTAAGCTCGTTATGGGATTTTTGAATATCCCCAATAAAACGTTCCGCTTTGTTTGAATCCCCTTCATGTACAGCTTTAACTAGCATTTTTGATAATTCTTCGATACAAATTACTTCAGCAACCATTCTTTTCAAATCTGACCTAAAAAGTTGATTAGCTGTCATTTCGTAATCAATCCTCGTGTTAAAAGCTTAAGCTTGTGTTTACTCCACATCTTTAACCAGTTAATCGAATATTCTTTGCAGATCACTGCAACAAATTGAGTAAGTGCAGTTATAACATCAAGACACTCTTGAATTGTTTTTTCGATAGATGTTTTATCTGAAACAGAATCAGGCTTAATCGTGAAAATTTCCATATGCTCTTTTAAAGAATCGATTGCTTCTGTCATTTGAATAGTTGATTGTACAGCAGCTGTCATACGATTAACCTCAGCAGCAGGGCCATCTAATCTAATTGGCCCCCACCCTGAATACTCAGAAGCTGCCTCAATAGCTGACCACGGATCATTATGCTTTTCACTAAAGTACTCGGTCACCTCTGGTTGAACCCGGTGCCGGCCGTTTTCTTGATGGGATATAGACTCCCTTGACATAAATAAATCATCTTCCATCGCCATTCGCTGCTGCGTTAGTTTTGCGTCTTTCCTTGAGGTTTTGGCAGCTTGTGATGCCCTACCAAATTGCATTACTAATCGCTCCTTTTCTACCTTTGTCATATTTAATTTTTGATAAGCTATTAACAGAAAGGATTACTAAACAACTTTAGTTTCAATGAGTGCATTAATTAATTCAGTGTATAACTCAGATACAGGCTTTTTATGTTCCCCCCAAATGCGGATATACTTAATTGCTTTCTCTGGATCGCAATAAGACAACTGAGCAATTTTTGACGGGATAGCCATTCTCTTTTTGAGAAACTCTGGATCAACAGGAAACTGGTTCATTTAATTACCCCCTATGTAGAATCTGATTTTTGTGCATTTTTCGCACAAAAATCCTCAAAAAAAATTGTCCAATCAATATCGAATATTTTTGCTAATCGCTTTGCAACTTTAACGCTAGGTTTTTGTCCATTCTCAATTTTTGTATAATAGGATCTATCAATTTCAATAAGATCTGATACTTGTTTTTGAGTTAGACCTTTTTGATGCCTTATCTTCACTAACTGTAAGTTTTTATTCATTTAATCACCTCCTGTGCATTTATTACACAAATTATAACGTGCATTTTTTGCACAGTCAACATCTTTTGTTTGTTTTTTGCACATAATATTACTTGTGCATTTTTTTCACTTATAATTTAACAAAAGACTGATTAAGGAGTTATTTTAAATGACTTTTGGGGATCGAATTAAACATTTAAGAAAAGAGAAAGGTCTTTCTCAACAAGAACTTGCTGACCGTTTAGGTCTAAATAGATCAACATATGCGAGATATGAGCTTGAATCTACACAGGCAGATTATGATACCTTAAAAAAACTTGCAAATTTCTTTGGTGTTTCAATTGATTTTCTCCTGACAGGAAAAGAACATGAGGGCTCCAGCGATGATATGTGGAAAGAATTTTTAAATCCTAAAACTCAAGTGCTCTTTAAAGATCTAAAAGATGCACCAGAAGAAAAAATTGATGAGTTAATTCAGTTCTGGGAGTTCATAAAAGACCGCGATAAAACAAACTAATAATGATATATTACTTTGTTTTATTTAGAGCTTTAGAGTGTGAACTTTTTTAAATTTCCGCTCTGAATATGGACAATATCCTTTCGTTGGTTTATTATGTATATCGTTTACATCTTTTACTAAGCCTTTGGGCTTTTCTTTTTACCTTGAATGCGAACATATATTCCTTTAGTTTTTAAGGAGGCAACTACAGATGAAAACTATAGTCCCCCATAATACACATCTCGAGGATTGGATTGAGGCATTTTACAAGGAAATGAAAATTTCAAATCCTCATGAATTGGATCTCTTAGATATCTCGCATCGATTGGGATTAAAGGTGGAATTTCTAAACATAGGTAGTCGTTATTATGATGGAGTAATTATTCTTGATAATAGGATTTCCCCTCAAGAACAGTGGCAAGATTTTGGTCATGAACTTTGTCATGCTCTTAGACACGAGGGGAATCAATTGACTATGTCTCCCCTTTTTGCTGAGTTACAAGAGATGCAAGCCAAAATTTTCGCTTATAAATTTTGTGTTCCCCTATTTATGTTAAAGCGATTAAATTATTTAAAAACCAAGGCTATAAGCGAGATTGCAACTCTTTTTAATGTTACAAATGAATTTGCTCATGAAAGAATAAATATTGGTATTAATCTTCCTTTACATAATGATACTTAACTTTGTCTTTTTTTGTCGAAAAAGAAATTTTTAAAAATTTTTTTGATAATATAGACCTAGTCAAAGCTATTCATTTAAATGAAAGAAGGTATATAAATGATTAACAATAAACAAATCGGTGTTAGAAGTCTTGATATCCAAACTGGACTTATAGGTTATCAAGATCCTTATCTTGATTTAAACCTTAGACAAACAATTTTAATAGGGAAGTGTGCAAGTTTGGCCTCCCATTTAAGAGGCATTCATGTAATTGAAAATTTTGATGGATTAGTTGTTTTAGCATCTAAATTAAAGATTCAGTTTGCAGAGCTAATTTCGATATTGAATATTCTAGAGGATATTAGATACATACGTATAAAAGGTAGTAAAAATCGTCCAAGTAAGATCGAGGTTTTATTGGATAAATTCGACACCACTTATGAACGGTTAGGAGAGTTTTGGAAACATAGCTCCCCTCAAGAATTTGAACAACAAACAATTGAAATTATAGATAGATTAAGTAAGTTTAGTTTATCTCCAAGAAAACTTAGAACCGACTTTGATTTGGACCAAAATAATATCGATAACCTTTTATTCATAGGAAAAGAAGGTGGTTTCATCGATAGCTTTACAAATCAGAACACTGAAGAACAAGTGATTTTTTCACCAATTTACATGGAAGAAAACTCCAGTCAAATTATGAATTTCTTGTCCCAATATGATGAAAAAGAAGTACAAGATGCCCTTCAACTACTTAAGGTTAAGCCTGGATTTCCTTTAACGGATTTAAACTTAATTAAGAATGATATATTATTAGAAATTATGAAAAATAATTTAATACAGACTCCTGCTATTGTAGCCTCGGGCGGCAAAGTTAATTTTATGTTTAGCCCATTTACAGAAGTAGACGATAAACAACTACTTAAACATGCAAGATATGTTGTTGCCGCCGTTAGGTACGGGGAAAGTTTTTCTAAAATATCTGCTTTAAGATCTCCTGAATTATTTTTACAAAGATTATTAGACCGAGGTTATATTGGCGAAACTCCTCATAGTGATATTGAAGCTCAATATGGTGTCCTTCGAGATTGCGGATTAGGAAGAATAGAAGAAATAGGAAATAAAAGATATAGATTTTATTTAGCCGATACAGATTATGCTAGAATGGTTGTTAAATTAGCTCAACAAATTTTGTTTACAGACACAGATTTTGACTCAGAATTGACTAGGGGCATCATTGGGGAAGCCTGGGAAGAAAGAAAACTCCTTACAGAGTATGAATTTAACGGATACATCCCTAACCTTGGGAACCTTAAATCCATTAGTAGAACCTTAGAACAAAGAATTGGATTGAATACGACAGCTGAACAAAACCGTGAGATAAATAGTGTATTAAATAAACTTTTCCAAAACGGAGGAGAACCGGATGTTTTTTAATGATAGGGATTTTAAACAAAAAATAAAATTTCAAAGAATTATGTGGCAAATGGGTTTTTGGACTAGAATTGAAATTCCTGTAATTGCTTATGAACTGGATGCAAAAACACAATTACCTAAAAGACATGACCTCACCGATATGGATGTTTACGGTGAGAAAGTAAATAATGATTTTTATATCATTAAACAACTTGGTGATTGTAAGTCCGGAAAGAATGTAAAAATGGTTGAAAGAGTTTTTTGGTTAAAAGGCGTCATGGATTATGTAGGAACTAATAAAGGATACTTAATAAAAAATAAAATCTCTCGTAACATCAGGGTCATTCTAGATAGACTTAATATTTATGGAATAGACAATAACAATCTCATTGAGATGGAAAGAATATACAACACCTCAAAGATTTCAAATCTTTTTAATGAAGAATATTATACAAACAAATTAGAAATAATTAATTCTCTTACTGACGAATATTCAATGATTTATAAATACTTAAACGTGAGATATTGGTTTAATGATAATCCAACAAACTTAAAGACA
>NZ_MRBL01000035.1 GCF_001969855.1 Bacillus haynesii | reverse complement strand
TAAATACGGTAATTTTTTTCAAACTATCGTAGACTTTTTCATTGTGGCCTTCTCTATCTTTATGTTTATTAAATTGTTCACTCGTTTAAAACACAAGGAAGAGAAGGTTGAAGAAGAAACGCCGTCGAAAGAAGAAGAGTTGCTTACAGAAATTAGGGATCTATTAAAGAAACAAAACTAACATTCACATAATTAAAACACACACATTAAATTACTGTAAATTTAGAATTTTCTATTTATTTTTAGATTTAATTTGCTATAATAATATCATAGCTTTCCCAAAGTGATGTACCTTCTTTCAAATCTGTACAGCTCACCACCTGTACCCCCTTAGAACACTTAACGGTGTTCTTTTTTTTAGAAATGCGATTAAAAGCTTCCTTCGTCTTCAAATCTGCACAGTCCTCCCCCCTACCTAGATCTCTAGGGTGAAGTGAGCGCTTGTAACTAGCCAGTAGTACTAATCGACGCTAATCTTCTGTATATCTATCGAATGCTACAATGGCATATCTTTCACGTCTTAATCTTGAATTATAACTCGCACAGAGTCACGCCCTGTTTCGGAAGCAATTTTAGTATTTAATTCTGCCTTTTTATTCGAACCATCAATCCAACTATTTAATCCATTCCATATTGCACAGCCACTTGGTGCCTTAATACCTTTCCTACTTCCGATACGTTCAAAAAGCAAACCAGGATCAATTTCGTAAAGGCTTACCGTCATTGTATTTCCAGATCTAATGTTATAAACACATACTCTATAGTCTCCCCCATTTGACTTATATTCACCAGTCATGTGGGCCTCCGTTGAAATAGTCGCATTATAATCAGCAAGTGTCTTCCACCAAAACGATTGCACTTCACTTGCGAATGCTGAAGTAGTCGGTATCATACTCGCAACTACAATGCCTAAAAAAATAATTTTCATTTTGCTCTTCATGACATCATCTCTCCTATTTTATGAGATTGAGCTTATCGCGCAAATGTCTTCTATTAACCTGAGTATAACGGACAGTAGTTGAAATAGCTGGAGTTCCCTTTGTAGTAATATGACCAAGGTAATACGCAATTTCTTCAAGAGTCCATCCGATTTCACGAGCTTGATGCGCAAAATCGTGAAAAGCCACATCTTTAATCAATTCCCATTCGTCTTTGGTAGCTAACGACTTTAAATTGCGAAACCAACGTTCAATACCGGATTCTGTTAGCCTGTCAGCACGCTGAGAGGTAAATACATATGGGCTTGATGTATGTTTCCGTCCATTTTCAATATATGCTGCCAAGGAACTTCGACTTCATTTACTACATCAATTTCGCGGTATTTACGGCCTTTATGGCCAGTTCGTATCCATCCAATTTTGGGGCCGATATGTGTATCCTCCATCAGCTGCCACGACACATCACTTACTCGCAGGCCCGCCCAATACCCTAATGCAAAAATAGCTTGCCCGCGAAGGTCAGCATGCCGTTCCACAAGATTACGCAGAACATACCGCTGATCTTCAGTAAGCTCCCGAGGAGCCATTAGAGGTTCTGGTGGAATAGCCACGCCTTTAGTAGGATTACGCTGAAGCTGGCCTTTATCCTCTATTAGCCAATTGGCAAAGCTAGAAGCTGCCGATATGACTTTATTACGATAGCGTACACTATAACCTTGATCCTCCATCTCTCTCAAGTACATTTCCATTGCCGTTTTTGTAAATTGTTCCGGACGAAATACTCCTGCACTTCCTGGTCGTCTGGCAATCCATTCAGTAAGCTGGCGAACAGCACGAATATAATCCTCAACCGTCTTATCTGCTTTTCCAGAAATCGCTTCAGCATATTCATCAAGGAGACTCTTAGATGGCTGAAACGGAATCACATTTTTCATTACATCCACCTTGAAATTTTCTCGTGCGAGTTTTCGGGCCTCATTTGGCCTGTTCTCGAATAATTTTTTATGAAAAGTATATCAAACTGGCATGAGAATGTATATTCTCATGCCAGTTTTAAGTGTCTATTCTCCCCACATCTATAGTTATAAAATTCCAATGGCTGTGATATGCTTTAAAAAGGGGAGGGAGATCTAACTGACTTTTAAAAAAGCCTTTAATATCGGTTATGTGATCCTTTTGATTTCTTTTGTACTTGCTTACTTCCTGTTACCCGCTAAATATATCTTTACAGCCGTGATAGTCCTTACGTTGATCTTCGGTGTGTTTCAAATCACTTTAGCAAGCAAATACGACCACAAACGGAAATAAACCTAAATAAGAGTACCAGCATAATTAGGCGGGTGCTCTTTGCTTGTATTAATACATACGAACTTTCACAGGGGAAGATGTTTTATCAGAAAGTTTTTTTGTACGCTTCTTGTCCTTAAACAACTGTACTCGTTTTTTCATCCAACCATAGTTAGGGTCAGAATCTAGAGCTGAAGCGCCTCTAACTTTAAAATAACCTGTTTTCATCTTGTAATTAATAATAATTGAGGCTGCTGCACCTGCAACCCAACCGATGTATGGTATCCTACTTAGAATCGCAGCTGTAATTATGGTGACTGTAGCTTTATCTTGAACCGTTACTGTTACATTGTCCCATTTTGACCAATACCATTTTCCGACCTTTTTTGGATATTAAAATTGTCGCTAGTAGCCAACCTCGACGTGTTAAACTGATTTCCAGCTAGTGCTGTGTCATCCACTTGTCCATCCAATTGACTAGCAATGTCATTTACAACTTTCTCATAATCTTTTATTTCTGTGTCAGTAAGATAATCACTTGTCACAGAAATATGTCCGGTAGCCTTGTCCGTTTTAAATTCTTCTATACGCTTGCCCGTTTTTACAGTGGTGGTGAGGGTTCGGCTATCCTCTACTGTCTTAACTTCATTTTTTGTCCCTTGAAAGTCATATGTGAATTCATCTTGAGTTAAAACATCGGGTGTTGATACTGTTTCATTCTCTACCTTCGTTTGTGAATAAACTGGGGCAGCTGCACTAAACAACAAAGTAGCTTAGATCATCGGCAGGATAATTTTCTTATAAACCATCTCTATCAACCTCCTAATTTTTTCTTAGTCCTGATCGACGGGGGAGTTTCCTTATCCCCGCCTTTTGAGACTATTCTGCATTATTTAATCGAGA
>NZ_MRBL01000034.1 GCF_001969855.1 Bacillus haynesii | reverse complement strand
CGTTTATGACAAGACGCGTAAAAGAACGAACTGGTTGCATATTGGCAGCAAAGGGTTTTTCTTTTTTTATGTCAAAATTAACAATAATACCTTGTCAAAGGGAATATATGGATCTATTATTTCAATAAAGCCGTGTTATGATTCTAGTGTACGAAACAACAACTACAACATTTAGGAGGATTACTGTTTATGAAAAAAGCTTTTCTTTTATCAGCAGCAGCTGCAGCAACGCTCTTCACATTCAGCGGCGTTCAACAAGCAGACGCTAAAGAGCAGCAGCAAGTACAAGTCAAAACCGTTCATTCCATAAATGTAACTGATCTCGCCGGCAAACTGAATATCAAAAACATGGACCAGCTTTCAAAAGCTGACCAGGAAAAAATTCAGTCCCTGCTTCATTCTTATATGAAACAAGCAACTCAACAGCCTAAAGCTTCTGCGCCGAAGTCTTCTGCGCCTAAAGCTTCAAAGCCTGAAAGCACGCAGACTCAAAAACAGGAAGCTTCAAAGCCTGCGGCTTCAAAAGAGCAGACTTCACAGCAAAAGCAAAATACAGCGCCTGCATCTTCTTCTGTAAGCGCGTATGAAAAAGAAGTTGTTGAACTGACGAATGCGGAAAGAAAGAAACAAGGGCTAAAACCTCTTACATTGGATGAAAAACTGAGCAAGGTGGCCCGTACAAAATCTCAAGATATGAAAGATAACAATTATTTTGATCACAACAGCCCGACTTACGGTTCTCCATTTGACATGATGAAGAAATTCGGCATCACATACCGCACTGCCGGAGAAAACATCGCGAAAGGCCAAAAAACGCCTCAGGAAGTTGTCAAAGCTTGGATGAACAGTGAAGGCCACAGAAAAAACATTATGAACCCTAACTTCACGCATATCGGTGTTGGATATGTGAAAGACGGCAACTACTGGACTCAGCAGTTCATCGGAAAATAAGAACCAACAAAAAACCACTTGCATGCCGCAAGTGGTTTTTTTCGTTATTTGTAGTCTGTCCAAAGCTTGTACAGACTTTGGGTGCCGCTGTTTTCTTCACCTTTTTCAACGAGGGTGTCGTAAAGGCTTTTCGCAAGCTCGAGCCCCGGCATTTTCTCGCCCATCAACTCCGCTTCTTCAAGCGCGATGCCCATGTCTTTAACAAAGTGTTTGACGTAAAAGCCCGGTTCAAAGTCGCCTTTCAGCATTCTAGGTGCGAGATTTGAAAGCGACCAGCTTCCCGCAGCACCGGTCGTAATGCTTTTCAACACGTTGTCAGGATCGAGTCCGGATTTTTTGGCGTAGGCCATCGCTTCTGCGACGCCGATCATACCAGCAGCAATCGCAATCTGGTTGCACATTTTTGTATGCTGGCCGCTTCCGGCCGGCCCCTGATATTGGATGTTTTCACCCATGATCGAAAAGATCGGATAGCATTCATCATAAGCTTTCCGTTCTCCTCCGACCATGATGGCGAGCGTACCGTTCTTCGCGCCGACGTCCCCGCCTGAAACCGGAGCATCTAAAGCGTAAAGTCCTCTCTCTTTTGCAGCAGCCTCGATTTGTTTGGCGAGAGAAGGCTTGGAAGTCGTCATATCGATGAGGTAAGAACCTTTTTTGGCATTTTCAATAATGCCTTCGCTTCCAAAGAAAACCTCTTCAACGTCTTTTGGATAGCCGACCATTGTGATGATCACATCAGCCGACTGCGCCAGTGCTTTAACGGATGATTTCCATTCCGCCCCTTTTTCCAAGAGGCTGTCCGCTTTCTGTTTCGTTCTTGTATAGGCGCTGACGGGGTAGCCTGCAGCCAAAATATGCGAAGCCATGCTGTTTCCCATTACACCGAGTCCGATAAATCCGACCGTTTTTTTCATGATGTCATCCCCCTTAAATTGCTTTTACCATTCCGCCGTCGATCAACAGCGTTTGTCCAGTCATATATGTATTGCACTCTGATAAAAGAAAGCTTGCATACTGTGCAAAGTCGTCAGGATTTCCGTAGGAGCCGAGCGGAATCTCTTTCTCATAGCTTTCTTTCACCTGCTGCTCGGAAAGGCCTGTTTTCTCGGCTTTCAGCCGGTCAAGCTCTGCCACGCGGTCTGTCGCGATTCTTCCCGGGGCGAGCGTGTTGATCAAAATGCGGTGTTCGGCCAACTCTTCAGCAATCGATTTTGTCAGACCGACGATTCCCATTCGAAACGTATTGGAAAGCAGCAATCCCGGAATCGGCTGTTTGACTGATGATGAAGCGATATTAACGATGCGTCCTCCATCCTTTTTTAGATATGGAAAAGCTTCGCGGATTAAACGGACATAGCTGAGTAGATGCAATTCAAATGATGAGATCCAGTCACCGTCTGTCAGATCCAGCAGGCTCCCGCCTTTCGGTCCTCCGACATTGTTGACAAGCATATCGATCGCTCCGAATGTGTCAGCGGTCTTTTGAACGAGCGCTTTGATCCCGTCGGCGTCTGCAAGATCGCATACTTGATAAGAGATGGATCCGCCGCCGAGTCCGTTCAGCTCTTCCGCAGCTTTTTTCAAGTCCGCTTCGTGTCTCCCGGACAGCATGACATTTGCCCCTTCTTTCGCAAGGGCTTTGGCGATCGCATTGCCAAGTCCTTTGCTGCTTGCTGCCACAAGTGCTGTTTTGCCATTCATCTTAAAGTCCACAATCATCACTCCCTTCCTTCTTATAGTGTAACACGTATATTCTGAAAATTGGGATTGTGAGCGTTGAAAAAAGAGAAGTCCCTCTTTCAAAAAGAGGGACTTCTTTATTACACATTAAACTTATTGATCGCATTTAATAATTCTTGGTTGGCCTCGCTCAGCGCTCCAGCCGATTTTGCGATGCTTTCAAGCGCTGTCAGCTGCTCGTTTGTCGAAGCGCTGACCTCTTCCGCAGCCGCGGCGGACTGCTGGGAAATGGCTGAAATGCTCTGAATCGAGTCGGTCATTTTTTGCTGCTCTCCGCTCATATCCGAGATTTCAGAATAAATGTGGTCAATTGAGTTGACGAGCGCCTGCATTTCTGCAGTAATTTTGCTGAGCGCCTCTCCTGTCTCGTGAATCATTCCATTTTGCTCTTCATTCATCTTGCTTGCTTCCGTCATCGCTGAAACGGCTTCTTTCGTTTCCAGCTGAATCTGCTTGACCGTTTCGCTGATGTGCTGTGAAGAAACCGCCGATTGTTCGGCCAGCTTTCTCACCTCTTCTGCCACTACCGCAAAACCGCGTCCGCTTTCGCCGGCACGGGCCGCTTCAATACTGGCGTTCAGTGCAAGCAGGTTTGTTTGATCAGAGATCGCCGAGATGGCTGTAACAACGTCTTCGATGTTTTTCGTTTTTTCTTCGAGCTGCAAAAGCATATGTTCCACTTTCTTCGTCTCCGAGTTTGCTTCATTTGACTTTGCAAGCAGCTGTCCGAGGGCATCGATTCCTGTATAGCTTGCATCTTCAGATGTTCTCGAAAGCTTCTTGATGCTGTCGGCATGATGTTCAATTTCTTTAATTTTGACTGACAGCCGTTCGGATTGTTCATTTACATTTTCGACCTCTGCCGCTTGTTCTGTCGCGCCTGTTGCCACTTCTTCGATTGCTTTGGCGATCTCATCGCTCGCAGAAACCGTTTCTTCAGAAACAGCGCTTAATTGATCGGTTGTATCCGATACTTTTCCGGACGATGATCTCACTTGCACAATCATTTCTTTCATGTGTTCGACCATCTTGTTAAAGTCTTTTGTCAATATACCGATTTCGTCTTTTGAGGCAGAGGCTGTTTGGACCGTCAAATCACCGCCAGCGACTGCTTTTGTTTTGGCAATCAGCTGCTTAATCGGACCTGTGATCGTTTTGGCAAGGAAATAGCTTAAAATGATCGCCGCTGCCAAAGCAATGATTGAAACAATCATGACCATTTTGTTCATTTCCTGTGCGACCCACATCAGCTTCGCCGTGTCGAATTGCGTACCGACTTTCCAGCCCGTACCGCCGACGGTCTCATAAGCGATCACCGTATCTTTGCCTACTTTGATTCCATCTTTGGATGACGGGATGTCCCGATATGTTTTGTCTTTCGATATATCGTCACCTTGTTTAGACGGGTGGGCGAGCATTGTCCCGTTTTGGTCCAAAATAAATGCGTAGCCGTCATAAGGCATCTTTTGATTTTCGATGATTTTGTTCAATGATTTCAATGACAAGTCTAGACTGACAACGCCTTCAACTTGATTATTGACGACGATGGCTTTTGCCGCAGTAACTGTCATATCTCCGGAAACCGCATCTTTGTAAGGGTCCGTCCAAACGACTTTGTCAGGTGTTTTTGCAGCTGACGTATACCATGGCCTTTCAGCCGGATTATAATCATCATCAAAGGTCGTTTTCGGAAATGTAAACATTTCCTTCTTTTTTGTGCCGATATAAGCTAAATTGACATACTCATTTTTTTCTTTTAATTGTTTTAATTCATCATTGACGATCTTTATAATTTTATTATCCCCGTCTTTTAAGAATGAGTGAGCCATTTCTCCATCACTTATACGATTCAAAGAAATCTCGTAGTTTTCTAATTGAAGCTCAATATTTCTTTTCATTGAACCGAGGAGACTGGACGTCGATTCTTTTGCTTCATCTTCAAGCATCGAATTCAACAAATGTGTTGTCGAGAATTGTAGGACGATAACCGTCAAAACCAGCAGGACGGCAACAAATCCGGCGATTTTGACATGCAGTTTTTTAAACAAATGAAACCCTCCTTTACATGCACCTTCATATTCTTTTTATCGGCTAAAATTTCGCAAAATTAAGATAGCCTGCTAAAATAACGATATAATGAAGGAAATATCAAAAGGAGTGATGGGCGATCTATAAACAGTTTTACGTCGATAACGGCACTTCTTATCAGCAGGTGGACATCCGCAATTACAGCAAAAAAGATATTCCCGATTTGATTGCTCTCCAAAGAGAATGCTTTCCGCCTCCGTTTCCGGAAGACCTTTTGTGGAATGAAAAGCAGCTCTATTCCCATATTGAACGATTTCCCGAAGGAGCGCTTTGCGCGGCTTCCGAAGGCCGGATCATCGGTTCGATGACAACGCTCATGATTGATTTTGATCCGCAGCATCCGCACCACAGATGGGATGAAGTGACGGACAACGGGTATATCGGCACACATCAAAACGATGGAAACTCCCTTTATGTCGTTGATATTTCCGTATCCCCGGACTACCGAAAACTTGGCATCGGAAAGCGGCTGATGCAATCCATGTATGAACTGACGGTCTTTAAAGGGCTCAAGCGGCTCATTGGCGGCGGGCGAATTCCACATTACTACAAGTCAGCTGCAGAAATGACGCCCGAACAGTATGTTCAGGCTGTATTGGACGGGGAAAAGCGCGATCCCGTGCTCTCATTCCTGCTTCATTGCGGACGCTCGCCCGTTTGCGTGATTCCCGGCTACATTGAAGATGAGGAATCGCTTGATTATGCGGTTTTAATGGAGTGGAAAAACCCTTTTTTAAGATAATGTTTTCAAAACAAAAAACAGAGCTTTTCCAACAAAGCTCTGTTATGTGAAATATTCGATTTTTGCTTCGGGAAAATAGTTGTCGATATACGATTCAAGGGCGCTGCGAAGCTCTGCTTCTTCATCCTTCTGGTATATATATTTGCCAATCCCGTATCTGCCCCATTTATAGCGCCGTTTTTCTTCATCCAGTTCGAGCTTTGTCTTTGGATAGTTTTTTTCAATGACTCTTTTTGCCGGCTTCGTGAATCTATGCTGGATCATTTCAAAGGTAATGTCGCGCCTCGCATGCTGCGGCAGCGCACGATCGAGCTTTTCGAGCAGCACTCTGTAGCCTTCCTGCCAGCCGTCATGAATATAAATCGGAGCGATGATAAAACCGAGCGGATAGCCCGCTTCCGCTACTTTCACGGCGGCTTCAATCCGTTTATCCAACGGGGATGTGCCGGGTTCAAAGCTTTTAATGACATAATCGGCATTCACGCTGAAGCGGAAGCGCGTTTTTCCGTTGTGCTTGGCATCGAGCAAATGGTCGACATGATGAAATTTTGTCACGAAACGCAGTTTGCCGTGGTCGGATTGACCGAAATGCTCAATTGCACGTTTTAATGTGTGTGTCAAATGGTCAATTCCGACGATATCAGATGTGCAAGAAGCTTCAAACCGCGTATCATCGGGAGCCCGTTCTTTCATATATTGATCCGCCTGATCAAGTATTTCCTCCACATTGACGTACGTTCTGATGTACGGCTTGCTGCCCATTGTCGTCTGCAGATAGCAGTAATGACAGTGACCCATACACCCTGTTGCAAACGGAATCGCGTATTCTGCAGACGGTTTTGACGAATCGAACTTCAATGTTTTTCTGACGCCGATCACCAAAGTGGATTTCGCATTTCTGTATTTTTGCAGGTGACCTTCCCCCGGGATATTCCTCACCTGGTTGTGTGAAGTCGTTTCCCTGATTTCAAGCCCCATGTTTGAAAATTTATCCCTCAGCTCTTTTCCAAGCGGATATTCCAGTGCTCTCGGTTCAATATAGACGAGCTGGGGAACAAACGGTTTTACCATTGGAAACAGACACATCCTTTGCTTATTTCCGTTACTTTTTGCATTTAGAGGATGTGATATACCGGTAATATCTTCATGTCCCGTCAAATAATTCACGGTAAAGCCGTTCCGCCTCTTCATATGAAGAAAAAACGGCATCATCTTCGGCAAAGGCATGATATGTATCATACATAAACAATGCCAGTTCACCTTCGTGAAGCGGATGATCAACGACTTCAGCTTCCTTTATATGTGCCACATTTGCGGCATGCGGGTTCCGGTAAATGACATAGACTTCATCTCCCGGTTTGAATGGCTGCCTGGGCATATCAGAATCCCCCTCTCTAACAATTGGTCACATGTATTATCTCCGCCGCAGCCGGGATCATTCAGACAACCAAAAAAACCCGGACAGGCATTGGTTATGCCCGTCCGGATTTTCAATTGCTTATGCCATATTGAAGGTTTCTTTTACGAATTGTACAACCTCTTCTGTTGTGCTCATGGACAGAATTTGCTCTTTGAACGATTCTGTTTCTTTTTTAGAAAGCTTGCTGATTTGCGTTCTTGCCGGCAGGATTGACGTCGCACTCATTGAGAACTCGTCCAGTCCAAGACCTAGCAGGATCGGGATCGCAATTTCATCTCCCGCCATTTCGCCGCACATGCCGACCCATTTTCCTTCTTTATGAGCCGCTTCAATGACAAGCGTGATCAGGCGGAGAATCGCAGGATTGTATGGCTGGTAAAGGTAAGATACCCGCTCATTCATCCTGTCAGCAGCCATCGTATATTGAATCAGGTCATTCGTTCCGATGCTGAAGAAATCGACTTCTTTCGCGAATTGATCAGCGATTACCGCTGTTGAAGGGATTTCAACCATCATACCGACTTCAATGTCGTCGGAAACTTGTTGACCTTCAGCTTGGAGCTTTTCTTTTTCTTCTAAAAGAATCGCTTTCGCTTCTTTAAATTCGTTTACAGTCGCGATCATAGGGAACATAATTTTCAAGTTTCCATATGTACTTGCCCGAAGCAGCGCACGAAGCTGCGTTCTGAAAATCTCTTGCTCATCAAGGCAAAGACGGATCGCTCTGTATCCTAAGAAAGGATTCATTTCTTTTGGCAGTTCTAAATATGGAAGCTCTTTGTCTCCGCCGATATCAAGAGTACGAACGACAACGGATTTGCCTTCCATACGCTCAAGAACGGTTTTATAGGCATCAAATTGCTCCTCTTCTGTCGGAAGCTGATCTCTGCCCATGTAAAGGAATTCAGTCCGGTAAAGGCCGACTGCTTCTCCTCCATTTTCCAGAACACCTTTTACATCATCAGGTGTACCGATATTTGCAGCAAGTTCCACGTGATGGCCGTCACTCGTTACAGTCGGTTCGTTGACAAGCTTCGCCCATTCGGCTTTTTGCGCCAGGAAGGCTTGATGCTTTTCTTCGTATTCGCTGATTATATCCTGGGAAGGATCAACGATGACATCGCCATTGATGCCGTCAACGATAACAGTTACGCCATTTTGAATGCCTTTCGTTGCCGCTTTTGTGCCGACAACGGCCGGAATTTCAAGCGAGCGCGCCATGATGGCAGAGTGGGAGGTCCGTCCGCCGATATCTGTTGTAAACCCTTTAACAAAGTTGCGGTTTAATTGCGCAGTATCAGACGGTGTCAAGTCTTCGGCCACGATGATGACCTCTTCAGAGATCAGGCTCGGGTTCGGAATTTCAACGCCGAGAAGATGCCCTGTGACACGCTTGGTGACATCGCGGATGTCTGCAGCGCGTTCTTTCATATATTCGTTATCCATCGACTCGAACATTGTGACGAACATGTCGGCCGTTTCTTTTAAAGCGAATTCCGCATTGACAGAATCAGATTTGATTTTGTCTTTAATCGGGTTTAACAGTTCCGGATCGCTTAATACTAACAAATGTGCAGAAAAGATTTCCGCTTTATCTTCGCCAAGCTCTTTCAAAGCATGATTTTTAATAGTTTCAAGCTCTTTCTTAGAACGCTCGATGGCGTCTTCAAAACGATTTACTTCCGCATCAGAATCAGAGATGTTTTTCTTTTCAACCGTTAGATCAGGCTCCTCAAGCCGATATGCTTTTGCAATCGCAATACCGGCTGAAGCGCCTATTCCTTTTAATTCAAGCATTATTCGCCTAAACCTTCGCTTTTCATTGTTTCTTCAAGTGCGGAAAGAGCATCATTTTCATCAGCGCCGGAAGCAGAAATCGTAATTTCAGCACCTTTAGCAATACCTAGTGACATAACACCCATAATTGATTTAAGGTTGACGGTTTTTCCGTTATATTCCAAATTGATATCTGCATCATATTTGCTTGCTGTTTGTACAAGAACAGTCGCTGGACGAGCGTGGATTCCAGAATCTGCAGTTACTTTAAACGTTTTTTGTGCCATTTTTTATCAATCTCCTTTTAATTTAAAGCTTTTAGTACATTCACAATATTATATCATACAGCCGTACATGTCATCTGACAAGTACGGCCATTTTGTGAATTTATTTTTCGATGCGGACGATCTCGTCCTGTGTCAGGCTGACATTGCCTTCTGCCTGCAAGCTCACGCTTTCGCCTTCTTGAAGGTTCGTGAACACGACCGGCGTCATCAGGGAAGGTACGTTGTCCTTCACTTTTTCAATGTCGACTTCAAGCAGTTTCTGGCCAGGCTCAACACGTTCACCTTCAGAAACAAATGCAGTGAAGCCTTCGCCTTTCAGGCTGACCGTATCGATTCCAAAGTGGATCAGAATTTCTCTGCCGCCGTCAGACTGCAGACCGATCGCATGCTTTGTCGGGAATACGTTCAGCACTTTCCCTCTTACAGGTGACACAACTGTGCCTTCTGCAGGAAGAATCGCGAATCCGTCGCCCATCATTTTTCCGGAGAATACTTGATCCGGAACATCTGTAATCGGATGAAATTCACCCGCAAGCGGTGAAACGAATACTTCTTCACCGGATTCGTTTTGAAGAGGCTCGACCATAGCTTCTTCGATTTGCTGCTCCACTTCCTCGGCAGCATTTGGCGCTTTTTCAGGACGAGGCGTCCGGCCTGACATAATGTCTTGCATTTGCGATTTTAAATTGTCGGATCTTGGTCCGAAAATCGCTTGGATGTTATTGCCGACTTCCAGCACGCCGGATGCGCCGAGTTTTTTCAAGCGCTCTTTGTCAACTTTCTTCTGATCGTTGACCGTTACGCGAAGTCTTGTGATACATGCGTCAAGGTGCTTGATGTTTTCCTGGTCACCCATTGCCTCAAGAATTTGATAAGGAAGATCCCCTGCTGCTTCTTTGCCTTCATCAGCGGATTCTGCAGCTGCATCTTCGCGTCCAGGCGTTTTCAAGTTGAACTTGCGGATGGCAAATCTGAATCCGAAGTAGTAGATGACAGCCAGGACTAAACCGACAGGAATAACAAGCCACCAAGCTGTACGGTTTGGCAGAATTCCGAACAGGAAGTAGTCGATCAAACCGCCGGAGAATGTCATCCCGATCTTAACATTCAAAATGTCCATCATCATGAAGGACAGGCCGGCAAACACACAGTGAATCGCAAACAGAATCGGAGCGACGAACAAGAATGAGAATTCGATCGGCTCAGTGATTCCTGTTAAGAATGCTGTCAATGCTGCTGAACCCATAATACCGGCAACAAGCTTTTTGTTCTGCGGTTTTGCTTCATGATAAATGGCAAGCGCTGCCGCAGGAAGACCGAACATCATGAACGGATACTTACCGGTCATAAATGTACCCGCTGTCAATTCGACGCCGTCTTTGATTTGCGCCATGAAAATTCTTTGGTCACCGCGGACAATTTCTCCCGCCTGGTTCGTATAGCTGAAGAACTCATACCAGAACGGCGAGTAGAAAATGTGGTGCAGACCGAACGGAATCAGAGCCCGCTCAATCATTCCGAAGATGAGAGCTGCGACCGCTTCATTGGCTGCAAGCAGGTTTGTCGAAAAGCTGTTCAGTGCGCCTTGGATCGGCGGCCAGATAAACAGCATGACGAGTCCCAGCAGCAATGCGCAAATCGATGTAATGATCGGAACAAAGCGCTTTCCTGCAAAGAATCCTAAATATTGCGGAAGCTCGATTGTGTAGAATCGGTTGTACATGGCAGCGGCCAGGACACCGACAATAATACCCCCGAATACCCCTGTTGCCAATGTCGGTATGCCGAGCATTGTCGTGTATTCCGGATGGTTTTGAGTAAAGAACTGTGCTCTTTCAACTGCGTCGCTTGGAATCGAACCGTTTTGAAGAAGCACTGCACTCATCGTGACATTCATAACAAGATATCCGATAATAGCAGCGATTCCGGCAACACCGTCGCCGTTAGCCAAACCGATGGCAACCCCGACTGCAAAAAGGAGCGCCAAGTTGGTGAACACGACGTCACCTGAACTTTCCATCACTTTCGCAACAAGCTGAACGGTACTGTTCGTTAAGAATGGTGCGACTTTTGTCATCTGCGGATTTTGCATGGCATTACCAAGCGCGAGCAAGATCCCTGCAGCCGGCAGGATGGCAACAGGAAGCATCAGCGCCCGTCCAATTTTCTGCAGAACGCCAAATAGCGATTTAAACATGTTTTAACCCCCTCTATGGATAGTTTGACCTTACAGCAAAAATTCATGACATCTTCGTTCAAAAGACTGCTTTTTCATCCAAATAAACCGTTTACATTTCGCCTTTAGAACGACAAAAAAGGCATGGTGAAAGCGGGTACACTAAGAAACAAAAGACAGCGTCTTCATTTCTTCCCTTTTTTCACTCATGCCTGATCGAATCAGTAACACGTTATAAAGGCGTTATGAAATTTTATTAGTTAAACGGTACAAATGCAATGTCAAATAAACGGCTTCTGCCTCATGAACAGGTTTCTTGAGCGCTTGCTGCAAGATCTTGATCATCTTCCAAGCAGTATTGTAACACAGCGGATATTCCGTTTTCAACAACAACATTAATTTTTCCGGTTCCTGAATCGGCTCGTCCCGTTTTATCCTGTCAATTGTAAAGCGCAAGTGCCTGATCAGCCGCAAATAGTTGACGCTTTCCCTGTTGACTTGCATCTGGAACGAATCTTCGATGACCTGGACAAGCTTGGAGATCAGTTGTGAATGCTGATTGACTTCAGAAAGCGGACGGTTCGTCATCGCACTGTGGATATGAAGGGCGATAAACCCGATTTCACCTTCAGGCAGCTGAATGTCGGATTTTTCATTAATCATATCGACAACTTCTTTGGCGACTTCGTATTCTTTCGGATAAAGCGATTCCGTCTCAAGCAAAAACGGATTCTTCATATCAAATCCCTTTTCTAAGCGCTTAACCGCAAATGCGATATGGTCCGTCAGTGCGACATGAATGTGTTCGTTCAGCGGCTGGCCGATTTTTTGCGCGATATGGTAGATGACGTCATTGGCGATATCAACCATTTTTTCATCGACATAAGTGAGGAGCTTCTTATACTGTGATTGTTCCTTATCATTTTCCAGGATGAACATTTTTTCATAGTTCTCATGTTCGATAAGATCTCCGCGCTTTTTACCAAAACCGATTCCTTTGCCAATCAAGACAACTTCTCTGTAATCATCATGGAGAGCGATTAATACGTTGTTGTTGAGTACCTTTTCAACGGTAAAGGATCTGTTCACGATCCTCAGCTCCTTTTTGTCATCAATCTCTCATATCGTACAAAACTCATGAAAGCGCGTCAATTTATTTTGACGTTTTTGATGAAAAATGTCGAATTTTGATCACTGTCTGGAAAATGATTGATGTGTTAATTACACAGTCGCCCTTTTGATCAGCTTGTAAGGAATGGTCTGTTTTTCCGGGCCTGCACCGCTGATTCTTTTTTGCAAAAGGCGAAACGCATTATTCCCCATTTCCTTTATATTGATTTTGATCGTTGAAATGCCGAGCACTTCGCTGATCGGCTGGTTGTCACAGCTTAAAATGGCGAGGCTTCCGGGAATATCCACTTGATGACGCTGCGCTTCAAGAAACATACCGGCTGATACTTGGTCGTTGGTGACAAATACAGCTGTCGGCTTCTCCTCCATCCCTCTCCATTCGGAGAACAGTTTTTGCCCGTCGGTAATCGTCAACGACCGCTCAAATACCCACTCTTCCCGGTAAGGCTCCCCGATCGCGGCCAAAGCTTCCTTGTATGCCTTGAGGCGAAAATGGCTGTTCATGCCGTTTTTCCTTGCCAAACCAATCGCAATTTTTGTGTGCCCTTTTTCAATCAAAAAATCCAGTCCTAACCGGAACGCTTCTTTATGCGGGATGCTGACCGTTGAAAAATGCTGCTCGCTTGAGTCCTGGCACAGGATGAACGGACCGGTCTCACGCCAGTCCAAAAGCGCTTCATCAGACATCGCTTTTGAACAGAAAATCAGGCCGTCCACCTGTCTTTGTTTCAGCTGCTCCAATGCAAAAACTTCTTTTTCCAATTGATAGTTTGTTTGATAAAGCGAAAAATGAACGCCTTCCTTCGCAGCTTCTTCAGCGATTCCTTCCAGCAACTCGCCGAAATAAGGGAGGCTGATGGTCGGCAGCACAACGCCGATCATATTGGAAAAGCCTTTCGATAAATGAACGGCATGCATATTCCTTGCATATTCGAGCCGTTCAATCGTCTCAAGAACTTTTTGGCGCTTTTCTTCTTTGACATACGGGTGGCCGTTGAGAACCCTTGAAACAGTCGTGATGGAAACCCCTGCGGCTTCAGCTATTTCCCTGATATTTGCCATTCGTTTCCCTTCTTTCATTCAAATCTTTTCGTCCATGCCGGATCATTTCATCATTATAAAGAAATTATATCGCCTGGAGCCATGGATTTTGATCCTTTTCGGGAATTTTTTTCGGGGTTCTATTGATAAGCGAAGAGGATGTTTGGAGGGGGTACAGGCGGCGAAAAAAATCGGCTGATATGAATATATTTCACCAATCAGCCGGATACACGAAATATTTTTTATCTAAACCATGCTTTTCCGAGGTTATTCGTGAAATTGTGATCATTGAAAGGAACGTTTGCACTTCCGAAATCCGTTGTGTTCAATGCGTTTCTTGCGGCAGGCGTCAAATCTTCCCATCCGATGAGAGGCTGGGTGCCGCCCTTTGCACTGTCCACATATAGGCTGTGGTTGATCGGCGGTTGAGGAGCGTCATAGCGGATCTTCGGATGATCGCCTTCCATAATATTGTTGTTTGGAGCTGTTTTTTGAAATTTACCGTGTTGAGAATAAGCGATGGAAAGCACTTTTGGATTTTGATTTGCCGGATTATCGATCCATACGACGATTCCTTCCCAATCATGTCGATGGCCGAATGCTTTTAAAGGCAGAGGTGAATCTTTAGGAAAATACCATCCATACATAATCGCCCAAACTCCATTATACCATGCAGAACGGGAGTACACTTGTCCCACGCTTTTGCTGCAGTGGCCTTCAGGCGCTCCGGTAGGCTCCAGGCCTCCGCTTGTGTTGCCTTGTGCGTCAACTGCGGGAAAAGGGACGCAGCCGCTCGCGACCTTCAAATAAGGCTGAAAACGTTTGGCCGCTTTTTGGGAAACCGTCACAGGGGTTACTTCGCTGAAGCCTTGCACTTTGTCATGATCAATGACTTTCGCGTCAGCTGCCGGTACGATACTGAAAAAAGCAAACATCGACAAAAACAGTACATATCCTAATTTTTTCACTCTTTGCCAGCTTCCTTTCAGATGTAATAAACTTCAAATCAATAGAAAAATCCTTAATGCTTACTTGTTGTGGGGGCGATTCTGCAATCGTTGCGAAGACTGAAATATTGGGATGCGAGATGAGAAGATTTTGCCTAAAACAGATTTAATTTGTCAGCTTTTTCCCGTTTAATCCCCCCTTTCTTCTGAGCTTAGTATACAAATTTTTCACATGAGAATAATGATGCAAACCGATTATCTTTTGATCAAGCTAAATGACCAAAACGAAAGCAGGTAAGCGTCATAGATTTATTCATCAAACGATCATCACAGGACTTTTTTAGCGGTATACAGCGTCAATAATATGAAGCGGCGCGGCGACATTCCTGCAACCCCTGACATCAGGGGTTTTCTTTTTTGATTTAGGGCTTGATATGGAAAGCGTTTCATAATTTAGAATGAAGACAGCACCGGTGCTGAACACGTTTTCATTCCAGAAAGGAGAAGAAAAATGGGTATCTTCATTCTGATCCTCTTATGTATCGTTATCGTACTGTCTTCAAAAGCAGCAATGAAACCGCTCAAAGAAAAACACGAGATCAAACCATTCCGTTCCTTTGACGATTTTTTCATTTCAAAGGATTGACAGTAAGATAAAAAGCAAATAATTCACGTCCGGAATAAAAAAGAACCCGCGCGGGCGGGTTCCATTTTTTATGAAATGACAGTCAGCTGTTTTGGATACTTTGTCAGCGCTTCTGCTCCCTCGGCTGTGACAAGTACATCATCCTCGATGCGAACGCCTCCGATTTCCGGCACATAGATGCCGGGTTCAATCGTGTATACCATGCCTTGTTTTAAAAGCTCGTCATTATTATGGCTCATGGACGGGTATTCATGAGGTGAAATTCCGAGCCCGTGCCCGAGACGATGAGGAAAGTAATCGCCATAGCCCGCTTTTTCGATGATTCCGCGCGCTTTCAAATCAAGATCGCCGATTCTGACACCGGGTTTGCTCATCTTAAGTGCCTCCGTTTCGGCCTGAAGCACCGTATCATATATTTCTTTTTGTTTTTCGCTCACATTTTGATACACGAGCGTTCTTGTAATATCAGAGCAGTAACCGTCAATGATCACACCTAAATCAAAGAGGACGAAATCGCCCGGCTTAAGCGTGCGGCTGCCCGGGTTTCCGTGCGGCTGTCCCGACTTTTCTCCGAAAAGGACCATTGTGGAAAACGACATCCCCTGGACTCCTTTTTTCTTCAGCTCATATTCGATCTTAGCGACGACATCGATTTCCGCTATGCCCTCTTTTAATGCGGCGGCGCCTGCTTCCACTCCGTAATCGGCAAGCTTGGCCGCTTCGCGGAGTATGCTGATTTCTTTCTCGTCTTTGATGACGCGGATTTGGTTCAGCCTTTCCTCTGCAGAGACAAGTTCCGCACCGTTTGTGATCGCCTGCAGCATTTCGGCGCGCGACAGAGCAAGCGTTTCTTTTTCAACCGCCACTTTTGAATATTGCCCGTTCCGCTTTTGAAGCGCTGAGGATATGAGTTCCCAAGGGTTTTCATGATCCCCGTATCCGATGATTTCATACGACCAGCCGGCTGCTTTTGCCTGGCCGGCCTCCATTTGCGGACAAACAAAAAACGGCTCTTCATCTTGAAAAATAAAAACGCCCATCAGCCGTTCGTGCGGTTCTGTATAAAAGCCTGTGAGATAAAATACATTTTCTTTTGAATGAATAAAAGCCGAAGATATGTTTTTTTCTTTCAGCCAGGAAGAGATTTGTTCAATTCTTTCCATGCTCTGTTCACTCCTTGAGACAGTTTCCGTACCATACATGTAACATGTAAAAGCATCACATCCATTGTATCAGTTTTTCGCGTCTCTTGCTCACCGCTTATGTATGCGTCGCCTCTTTCTCATCAAGCGCTCTGCTGACAAAAACGGCTGCCGTTAACGCGCAGCCGTTTTTTTGTTTAAGATTTTAACAGCCTGAGGCCGTTTAAAATCACAAGCAGCGTACTTCCTTCATGCCCGATGACACCGAGCGGCAGATCAAGAATTTGAAGAAAGTTGCTGCAGATTAAAAGACAGATCACAGCAAGCGAGAAAATGACGTTTTGTTTAATGATCGTATTCATTTTCCGGGAGAGCCGAATCATTTTGGTCAGTCCTGTCAATTCGTTTTTCATTAAAACGACATCAGCTGTTTCCAGTGCGACATCTGTTCCTTCCCCCATTGCGATGCCCACATCAGCGGCGGCTAGAGCCGGTGCATCATTGATTCCGTCTCCCACCATAACGATTGTTCCGTAAGTTTTTTTCAGCTTTTGCGCTTCCTCTACTTTTCTGTCAGGAAGACATTCTGAAACGACGATTTTCAAGCCCGCTTCGCGTGCAATAGCCGCTGCTGTTTCTGGCTGATCCCCGGTCAGCATCGCCGTCTGAACACCAAGCGCGTTCAGCTCATCGATCACCGCTTTTGCTTCCGGTCTGATTTGGTCTTTTAATGCAAAACACCCTGCGATTTTTTCGCCTTTTTTCACGAACACAATTGTTTTTCCCTGCTTGGCAAGCTTTTGAACAGCCGCCGTGAGAAACTGCCCGGCTGCCTCTTCCCCGACAAATCCGGCTTTGCCGATCAGCCATGTCTCTCCGCGGTACTGAGCCTGAACGCCAAACCCTGACGTCTCCTCGATCGACACATTCGCGGCAGGCTCGATGCCTTTTGCTTCTGCATACTCGACAATGGCTTTGGCAAGCGGATGGCCTGACTGCTTCTCAATCGCAGCAGCAGCCTCCAAGCATTCGCGCTCCTCGATGTCAGCAGCTAAAAGCATGTCTTCCACGCCAGGCTTTCCATTCGTAATCGTTCCCGTTTTATCCAATGCAACGATTTTGCTGTTGCCGAGCTTTTCAAGAAAGACACTGCCTTTGACAAGCAGGCCGTTTCTTGCGCCATTCGAGATCAGTGACAGCGCGGCAGGCATGATCGAAGCGACAAGGGCGCACGGCGAAGCGACGACCATGAACACCATCGCTCTGTAAAATGTCTCGCTCCAGCTCCAGCCAAGCAAAAAATGCGGCAGAAAGAGCAGCAGTCCGACAGCAAGCAAAACCCCTTTAACGTAAATATTTTCAAATCGCTCAATGAACGCCTGCGACGGCGAAACGCTGTTTTGCGCAGACTCAACGAGCCGAATGATCTTTTTAAACAACGAATCTTCATTTGCCTTTGTGACACGGACCGTGAGTGATCCGCTTAAATTGACAGTCCCCGCAAAAACGGCGTCTCCGAGTGTTTTCTCGGCTGGGATTGATTCGCCCGTTAGAGCCGATTCGTCGATACTCGTTTTTCCGGTTTCGATTTCCCCATCTGCCGCAATGCGTTCTCCAGGTTTCACAAGAATGAGGTCGCCCGCTTGAAGATCGGCTGCCGCCACGGTTCTTGTTCCTTCTTCTACAAACAAAACGGCTTCCTCCGGCTCCAATTTCATCAGCGATGTCAAATCGCGTTTGCTTTTATTTAATGTATACGTTTCAAGCGCTCCGCTGAGAGAAAAGATAAAAATTAAGACGGCCCCTTCAGCCCAGTAGCCGATCAGCGCAGACCCGACCGCCGCAAAAATCATCAGGAGTTCAACATTCAGCGTTTTTTCCGACAGCGTTTCTTGTATACCTTCTTTCGCTTTAGCAAAGCCGCCGATACAAAAAGCCAAAATAAACAGAACAACGGACAATGTTTCATTGCCGGACAACAGCCAGCCTGCAAAAATCAACAACCCCGACAAAAGCGCAGCAATCAATTCCCCGTGCTGCCTCCAATTGTCAAAGTGAAACGTGTGACGGTTTTGCTGCGATTGCTTCCCGATCTCTAATTGCATCTCCAATATCCTCCCTAATTGAGAATGTAATTCATCGTCAATTTCCTTCTTAAAAAACAAATTGCCGCCTCATCGGCAGCATAAACATTAAGTATTTTATTTATATAAAGGGTATGACTGCTACTTGTCCATTGAACACACCCTTTTCTATTTCTCATTATAGCACGGTATCCTACGTTTTCAAATAATAATTATTATAATTTCTTCGTGATATTAATTATCATTTGCATTCAAAAAAAGCTGAACACCCGGCTCAGCTTTTCCCTGCCCATTCCTTCATCTGTTCTACAGTAATGGGTCCGACAACCGATTTCTCCAGCTCTCCTTTTTCATTAAAGAAAAAAGTTGTTGGAATCGTCATGACATTGTAAGCTTTCATCATTTCGCCCTTTCTGTCAAAAACGATCGGAAATGTCAGCTTGTTTGCTTTAATAAACTGTTTCACCTTCTGTTCGTTTTTTTCGGCATTCAGTAAATTCACGGTCACGAGGTTTACACCGGATTGCTTGCTTTCATAGTAGGATTGGAATCGCGGAAGCTCTTCACGGCACGGCGGGCACCAGGTCGTCCAAAAATGAACGATCGTCTTCTGGCCTTCGGCGGGAACGACGACGCGCTGCCCCTCCACCGTGTTCATCTGCATGACGGCCGGCGAAGCATGTCTTGCAGATGCCTGCGGCTGAAATACGAATACCCCGGTAAAAAGCAGCATGATGAGCGGGTAAATAAGACTGATTCTTCGCATGTGAACTCCCCTTCTTTTTTAATATTAGCTTCCCCGCAAAAGCTAAAACTATGAAGAGGATCAATCAGCGGCTTTCAATTCTCGGAGATCGGGATTTGTTTGTTAAAAAAAGCGTGACGCCCAGCTCCTTGCAAATCGTCACATAATGCAGCGCCGTCAGCAAAATCATCCCGGTATTCATCGCAAGAATGATCCCCGTCATCTGCAAAGCCTGCATGGACCCGAGAACATACATCATCAAAAACGACAAGACACTGGCCCAAACGTTATGGTAAAAGGCATCTTTGGCCAACCCCATTCCGATTAAACAGGCCTGAAACGGCATCGCAAAAAAGTGGAATAAAAAATACGGCCACAACATTTTAAGGTAAAACGACGCCTTGACCGAATCGAAAAATAAATGGGTCAGCGGCTCTGCAAAGTGATACATCACCATGACGGACGGTATACCGTAAAACAGCGTGATGAAGATCGCCTGTTTAATCCGTTTGATCACTCTTTCGTATTGTCTGTAAGCATAGCTTTCAGAAATGCTCGGGATCATGACGACCATCAGTGAATGAGCGATAAAAGCCGGAAAAAAGCCGATTGTCATCGCCACACCCGAAAGCATGCCGAACTGGTCGATGGCCGATGTTCTCGATACGCCAGCGGCAAGCAGGGTCCCCTTCACCAAAAAAGGTTCAACGGCATTAGTCACAGCGTGAAACACGCGCAGCCCCGTCGTCGGGATCGAAACAGTGAGAAGGCGCTTTAAAACATCGTTTCTCCGCAGGTGGATCTGCTGCCCTTTTTGAGCGGCACGCCTGACCAAAATAAACTGCGAAAACAAATAAATAAACACGACCACTTCACTTGCAACGAGGACAAACAATGAGATCAGAAGAGAAGTATCCAATTCAAAGGAATACCATTGAAAAAATAAAAACAAGCCGATGAGCTGAAAGATTTTTTTCAAGGCATTCGCCGTTGCGATTTTACCCATTTGCTGAACGCCCATGAAGTAGCCTCTCGCGATCGATGTGAATGCAACCGTAGGGATCATCCCGATTACAAGTCCTCTGATCAGAGGGTGGTAGGAATCAAAAACCGGAATAAATGGAAGAATAATCACTGCAGCTGCCGTGGAGAAAACCGTGCAGACCGCAGTCATCCGCAATGCATGTTTCAGCATGCTTTCGTGCAGCTTCGGGCTGGACTCGGCGATAAACTTCGATATCGATACAGGAAGCTCAAGGCTCGCAATCACCACGACTAAAAAAATGGAAGGCAAAACACTCATGTAGAGCCCCATGCCATGCTCGCCAAGCTCCCGTGCAAGAATCATGTTGATGACGAATTCAAGACATTCTGCAAAAAAAGCAGCTAGCGAAAGAAGAACGATTCCTTTTACAAAACGGTTCATGAGGTCTCTCCTTGTCTCACGGGTTTATCCCATCATATGAGACAAGTCTAAAAATTATTTTCTTTTTAATTGAAAATTGATTTTCATAAAGTATCAAAAACAAATTTTTTCTTGAGCTGTGAAAAGTGAGAAAGAATCACACATAAAAAGCAGCCAAGGCGGATGGCCCTGACTGCTGTTTAGATCGCAAAGACATGATTGCCGATGCGCTTCACGACTTTTCTCGTTTTAATCCAGTCATCAGAAGCGATGTCGGGATTATAGAAAAATAAAGCGTCTGTTTCTTTTTTATTTTGATCTACCGCTTCTTCCACAGCTTCAACTGATTCGCGGTCTGCTTTTTTCTCGATGCTGCCGTTTAGAACGGGCTCAAAAGCGTTTCTTTGATAGATCACGCTTTTTACGCTGTCAGGAAATCGGCCGTCTTCCACCCGATTCAGGACGACATTGGCGACAGCCACTTTTCCTTCAAATGACTCGCCTTTTGCTTCGGCATGTACAAGCCTTGATAAAAGATCTTTTTCTTTATGTGTAAGATCAGTCGTCTCTTCTTCAACTTCTTCTTTTTCCTTCTCCTCTTCAGCTGGCAGATAGGCAGCTTCAACGAAGCTTTTTTCATCTGTCAATTGCGAAAAAGCAGGATTTTCTTCTTGTTTAAGGCTTTCCATCAGCCGTTCCATTTCCTGTTTATCTTTTTTCGAGAACAACATGACAGCTTGAGCATGCTCGATTCTTGCTGCCGGCAGCATGCAGATTAAAAACGCAGCTAGCGCAGCAAATTTCGATTTCATTTCCTTCCTCCTTGTCAAATCTTCATCGAAAAAAACATATGTTTTACGGTAACAAGACGAATGGCTGATTTCATTGCCAAAATGTTGGCATGACTTCCATCAAACCGTTCGGTTGTCACATTATTGCAGACAGCCGGCGGATTTCATGCAAAAAACACCAAAATCTCCAGAAACATATGGCTTCACACAAATAAAAAAACTTTCTCAGCCGGTCTGAGAAAGCCTTTTTCAGCTTCTTGCCTCATTCATATATTGAAATATAATATCTCCGCCATGCTGGGCAATGCCGCGAAAATGCTTAAAATCTTCCTGCTTTGTTAAGATGGCTCTGAAAGAAAGAAAATCTTCTTTTTTCACATGGAGTTCATGAATGCTCCCTGACCTTAATTGCTCGATCTGATCGATGGCATTTTGCTCTGTCACCTATTCTCTCCCCTTTTCTCTCATCATCTTTAACTAATTAACTATATCATTAAGTCACACCGGGTACAACAATAGTGATGCCGCTTCCCAAATCGCTTTACTTCTCCAAGAAAATATTGCAAAATACTTTCAATAGGTTAATTTACTTTAAAGGAGAGGAAGTCACTTGAAAATTGCAAAAGTCGGGAACGTCATCGAATTTAAAAACGGACTCACCGGAATCGTAGAGAAAGTAAACGAAAACTCTGTGATCGTCGATGTCACGATTATGGAAAACTACAGAGACTTGGAACTGGACTCCTTAACCGTCGTCAATCATAAAAACTATAAAATTATTAAAGACTCCCTGCATTAATCAGCCGCCCTTCACAGCAAAAATTCACGATTTCCACGCAGCTATATTTCCACAAGTTTTTCTACAAAAGGAAAAACCGCCTGCCACCTGGGTCCGGCGGTTTTTTTCCTCTATTCCCACGCGTCCCGAAGAAGTTTGATATTTGAATTATCGCACAGCGCCGTAATCGATTTTGCTTTTTGATTGGACAGCTGAAAAAGACGGCGGCCTCGCGGAATGAAATGAAATACCCGACCGCTTTACGGTTCCCTGAAACCATTATGTTCATTTTTTCAAAATAGATGATGAAATCTCCACTTTATCTTTCCGGCTCATATCAATATAGAAAATTTGATCGTTTCCCTTTTCAATCTCTTTATCAGTTAGGAAGACCTTATCGTCCAAGCGTGCTTTTTCTTGGATTATATCCTAAGTTTTTGTTGATTCTATTGTCATTCAAGTAAATGCTGTAGGTCCCTGGGGCTAGCTCTTCCATGTCTTCGATATCCTGGACAACTTGATTATAAATGCGCTCGTCTGGTCTTGTATTTGCTTTTTTCATATATAACTGTATATGGATGTCACATGATTTTGGGGTGATTTCTTCATCTTCTAATTTCTCTTGCCAATCTTGTTTGCTTCTTTTCGGGTTTTCTAAATATGCTGAATAAAGGTCATCCTTCCAATCCGCAGTTAAAGAAACAGCATAATAAGGCGTCTGATATCCCTTACCGCTTATGTTATCAACGGCTGCCTGCGTTTTACCTACAACCGGCTCTTCTTCTGTCAGCTTCTCTAAATAGTAATCTAGCGCGGCAAATTCATCTTCAAAAGCAAGTGCGTATATCGCGCTTGTAATCGACTCTTTCACATCCAACTCCGATGAGCTGATCGCGTCAGTCTGCACCTCTTTCTTGTCCAAATCAATTTCAATTTTTGCACTTGTATAGAAATGCAATTTTCCGACTGATTCAGCATACACAGTAACAAATCCATGCCCTCCGACAATGTTATGGACTTTTACCTTCGTTCTATATTGGTCCAAGAAATAATCTTTTACCGTTTTTTCAACTTCATCTCGATGCGCTTCTGCAATCTCAGCGGTTTCTGCTTGATCACCCTTACTATGAATATGAAAGTCTTGTCCTGTGTAATCTTGGACGCTAATTTCAGATTCCTCTCTATTCTGACATCCGCCTATAAATAAAAGTAAACCCATTCCAAGTGCTGCTGCTTTTTTATATTTCAAAAATGTATCCTCCAGTTCAAACTGCATGCCCTTATACGATTTTATTGAATCGCATTCCATGTTTTCTAATTCTTAGGACTGTTTCATTATAAATCATATGAAGTGTATTTTTGGTATTCGATACACAAAACAGGATAATAGAACTAATAAAACTTGTATCATTCTCGCTTTTTAAGTTCTTTAGTTTTAGGTAAAAATACTCCACAAAAAGACGAGACGTGCAGCGATGCATGCCTAGTCAACATGAATATCTTTTCATTATTATGAACTTAGACGTTTTTGGCGATGTTTCATTTTTTGCTGACTCAAGATTATACATCCCTCCAAATAACCAAGTGTAAACCAATTCAGCACCTATGGAGTCGGGATCGCCATTCGAGAGTATCTTGCTCTGTACTAACCCTCAACTTCTATTAATTTTATTATCATGAAATAAATGGATTATACCCTGAATCGGTGCTTTCGTTTTTCATTACTCGCTTACAGTTTAATTGGAAATATACTGTTCTGGTTTAGAATGTATAACTCGAATTATTATCAGGGGATTAAATGAACTATTGAAGAATTATTTCATGTTGAGGAGGTTGAAGAGGGACAATAAAGTGCAATAAATCCACAAACGAAATGAAAAGCCCGCTCAAGTCGAGTCGGGCTTTTTATTAATAATCACAAATTTTATCTTTACATTCGGGCTTTCTTTCAGCATCGACTGTAAAAGAGCCTACTTCGTCATTTGCCTTATCGTAAATACCCCATATTTTCTTTTTCTTATCATCATTTAGATACCCTTTAATATCAATTCCACCCATTGGATTCACTTCGTAGTCATCATAATAATCAATTGACTTAATGTCCTTATAATTCGTTTCAATAAAGTCTGTCATTCTTTCCTTAGCTAAATTATAAAGCTCTTCTTTTTCTCTGTTATTATTTTGTTGCTTCATAAATATTCCTCCAGATGTTATAATGACCAGAGCAAGAAGGATAATTATGTATTTTTTCATAAAACCATCCTTTCCACGTTACATTTTACATAGTTTGCGGGGTTATGTACATGAATAAAAAGAGCGATATTCCTAAATTAACAGATAAAGAGTATTATTTTCTTAGCCAAAACACATATAGTACCGATAAAATGAAAGAAGCATTCAAGGAAAGAACACCTATAGAGAGTAAATCAAATAAGGCTTTTTTTGTTGATAAAATTAAAAGGGACTCTGACACTGGACTTGATGCGTATGTTTTTGTTCAAGCAAAGAAAAAGGACGGTAAATGGGTTAAACCGGACGCACCAGAAAACGTCGTCGTAGCCTTCGCTGGAACAAATCCTAAAGAGCAGTTTTTTCAGGATGTTATTGATGCAGACGGCGGTAACGTTGTTATGGGTCTTGATCCGGAAAAGAAATCGCAATATATAATCGAAAAAGATGCGAAGGATACATCAAAAACAATAGGAAAATACAACGCAACCCCCTCACAAGACGCGATGCTTAGCACCGGCAACTATAAATTAATTACGAAAACATCCCAAATCGGTCAAGCCGACGATCTGGTACGGCAAGTTAAACAAAAGTATAAAGGCACCTCCACGTTCATTTCAACAACCGGACACTCGCTCGGCGGCGCAGAAGCCGAATATAGCGCTGTGAACAATGATATATACGCAGTCGTATTCAACAATCCTTCCGTCGTTAAATTGCATTCTGAAGAAAAGCAAAAGGAGATCCGAAGCGGCAAATATGACTCGTCTGTAAAAGCGATTGTCAATCCGGATGATATGACTGGTTCCGGCTGGTGGAATGAGTACGAACGACACGCAGGCAGAACAATATATACCAAAGATCCCTCTACTTCGCGTGTGGAACGACAAATACGACTAGATCCGAATTATAACGGCGGTATATTTGGCACAGTGTTTAATGTCGCTGTAGACTACATTGCTACCACGGCAATGGGAATACCGGATACACACGGCCTCAACAAAGGCAACTTTTCCTTCGACGAAAACGGCAACGTTCAAAATATAGAGGGCGATGATCTCGTGTACGATAAAAATTTGAAAGCGATGCTTCCACCGGAAGTTGCATCCGGAAGTGGCGCAATTAAAGTAACGCCCGAAGTTGCCAAACAGCTCGCGCAAAAAGTAAATGCGATCGTGGATGACTTGCGGACGATGAAACGGGAAGCCGAAAACGCCTATCAGGAACACGATGCCGCGATCAACGAGATGAAACACGATACCTACCGTCAGGTCGGCCACGGTTTATACGACAAGCTGACACTTGACGATGTAAACAATACACTGAATAACCTGGCGCAGTTGTTTGACAAAAAAGGCAATCCGCTCTTTTACGATGTTCATGCCGAAAAAGCGTATATCGCCTCATTAAAGGACACGATTTCAGATTTAGAAGACATCAGCGGATACCTGGCGCAGATCGCAAAAGATTTTAAATCGAAAGACAAAATGCTGGCAAATTGGCTTAAGCTTTAGGAGATGAAACAATGGAAAATTTCAACAAACTGGCTTCTCTTAACAACTTAAACGGAGATCAAGAAGATACGCTCCTCATACGGCGCAACCAGCTTCAAATGCTGAAAACGGGCATGAGGGTAACAGCCGCAATGAAGCTTGAAGGCATTAAAACGACGCTAAGACCGAAGTTTAAAGTAGACGATATACAAAAAGAAATGAACAGCGTCTATTCAGCACTTCTCTACAGTTTCGAAGGAAAAGCGCAAGAGGCGCTCGCTCAGCGAATCAGCCAAAGCGCCCAGCAGCTTATTAATACGGAGCAGGACGGAGAAAGTTTTGTGAATGGATTTAAGACGAGATGAAGACGCCTAATTGGCGTCTCAGACCGTTGACAAAA
>NZ_MRBL01000033.1 GCF_001969855.1 Bacillus haynesii | reverse complement strand
TTGTGAAGGAAGCGGAGGACCGCCATCTTTTATTGGTGGACATGCATCACATCATTTCCGACGGGGTGTCTGTCGGCACCCTGATCCGCGAATTCAGCGAGCTGTACGACAACCGGACGCTTGACCCGCTGCGGATTCAATATAAAGACTACGCCGTTTGGCAAAAGGCATTCAAAAAGGGAGAGGCGTACAAAAGACAGGAGGCCTATTGGCTGAAGCAGCTCGATGGCGAGCTGCCGGTGCTGGATCTGCCGGCTGACAACGCCCGCCCGGCGGTGCGACGCTTTGCGGGTGATACAGTGTCCCGCACGCTTGATGCGGAAACGACGGCGGGCCTATACAAGATCGCCCGCGACAACGGATGCACCCTGTATATGGTTCTTCTCGCCGCATACAGCACGCTTCTTGCCCGTCTCAGCGGACAGGAGGACATCATCATCGGTTCGCCGATCGCCGGAAGGCCGCACAAAGACTTAGAGCCTGTCATCGGCATGTTTGTCAACACGCTGGCGATCAGAACGCATCCAACAGAAAACAAATGTTTCAGCGATTTCTTAAGGAAGGTTCGCCAAACGGCGCTTGAGGCATTCGAGCATCAGGATTATCCGTTTGAGGAGCTTGTCGACCGGCTCGACGTCGTTCGTGATATGAGCCGAAATCCGCTGTTTGACGCCATGTTTATTTTGCAAAACATGGAACAGCACGATATGCAATTAGCCGGCCTTCAAGTCAATCGCGTTCCAACACTTGCCCATCAAGTATCTATTTTTGACCTTACATTGACCGCCTGCGAATCTAACGGAAACATCCATTTCGACATGGAATTTAGCACCGATCTTTTCTTGAAAACAACCATCGAGCGCTGGATGAAACATTTGCTTGTACTTTTGCGCCATATCGCTCATCAGCCCGAGACAGATCTTGCGTGCATCAATCTCCTGAACGATGAAGATCAACACCAAATTCTTGTTGAGTTTAATCACAAACACCTTCAAGTTCCAGAACGAGCTGGTGTGTTTCACGAACTGTTTGAAGAAAAAACAGCGAATAACCCTCAGCAAATCGCAGTCATTGAGGGGTCAAAACAGATCAGCTATCACCAGTTGAATAGTCGCGCCAATCGACTGGCACGGACGCTTCAAACAGCCGGAATCGGTCCTGAAAAACGAGTTGCGATTTTGGCCAATCGTTCGATTGAAGCTATCATAGGTGTTTTGGCCGTGCTGAAAGCGGGAGGAGCGTATATCCCGATAGATTCCCATTATCCGGAAGAAAGAATTCGGTTTTTATTAAAGGACAGCGAAGCATCTGCGCTGCTGGTCCAAGCTGAATATATAGACATCGCTTCACTTTTGACAGATGGCAGTATGCCTTGCATTCATCTTGACCATGAACATGATGGCGTACACGAGGAAAATATTATTTCAACAGCAACTCCAAAAGATACAGCCTATGTCATCTATACTTCAGGAACAACAGGAGCGCCAAAAGGAGTTGAAGTCAGGCATCGCAATTTCACACATGCAGCGCATGCTTGGCGCAGCATCTATGAGCTTGACCGTATACCAGCGCGAGTGCTGCAAATGGCCAGTTTCTCGTTTGATGTCTTTTCAGGAGACATGGCCCGGGCATTCTTAAACGGGGGAACGCTTGTGCTTTGCCCGGATGATGTCCGAATTGAGCCTGAACTGTTATGTAAGCTGATGAATCAACAGCAGATTACATTAATGGAATCAACACCAACCCTGATTGTTCCCTTTATGGAATATGTTTATCGGCGGAAATATCGAGTACCGAGCCTAAAGGTGCTGATCCTAGGTTCAGATATTGTCAGTGCACAGGATTTTTATACACTCAATGAACGATTCGGGAAAGAGATGCGGATCATCAACAGCTATGGTGTAACAGAGGCAACCATTGATTCAAGCTATTATGAAATCAAGATGAGTAAAGAGCCTTATCGTGATTTTGTACCGATCGGCATTCCGCTCCCAAATGTACAAATGTATGTTCTTAACAAGAACAAACAAGTTCAGCCCATCGGCGTCCCAGGAGAACTTTTTATTGGGGGAGAAGGCGTGGCCAAAGGCTATTGGAGAAAAGCTGAATTGACAAAAGCCAAATTCAGCGATCCTTTAGGGCAAGGTCAGCCGCTGTATCAAACCGGAGACCAGGCCTGCTGGCTTCCGGACGGCACCCTTCGTCTATATGGGCGTCTTGATCAACAAGTCAAAATAAAGGGCTACAGAATTGAGCTCGAAGAAATAGAAAATGCGCTTTTGAAGAACGAGCATGTCAAAGAAGCGGCAGTCGCCATTCAAAAAGATATTGAAGGGAAAACCTATTTGGCGGCATACATCGTTCCTAAAGAAGCAGACATCAGCGATCTGCGTCTAGACTTGGCGAAAAGGCTTCCGGCTTACATGATTCCTGCTCATTTTGTCGGTTTAGAGAAAATGCCGCTTACATTTAACGGAAAATTGAATAAAGACGCTTTACCTGCTGCACATGTTCAGCGCTTGGAAACCTACCATGCCCCGAAAAATGAAAAACAAGCATTGCTATGCCGGATTTGGGAGGATGTGCTCCATGTCCGGCAAGCCGGCATCACCGACTCTTTCTTTCAGCTGGGGGGAGACTCCATAAAAGCGCTGCAAGTGTCGGCTCGTCTTGCCGCTGAAGGATGGGATATGACGATCCGGGATTTATTTCAATTCCCAACCATTGAAGAACTGGCAAGTCACCTGACTCCGACCGTATCAATTGCCGATCAGGGGCCTGTTGAAGGAAATGCCAGCCTAACACCTGTCCAGCGAAGGTTTTTTGCCTATCCTGGCGCCTTTGAACATCATTATAATCAAGCAGTCATGCTCACGAGTGAAAAAAGATTGAACGAGACTGCACTGCGCCGGGCCGTTTCCGCCTTAATCAAGCATCATGACGCACTGCGGATGATGTTTAAGAAAGACGATAGCGGACGCATCCTTCAATATAACCGCGAAATCAGTCAAACGGATGAGGATGGATTTAGCTTAAAGACCATAGACCTCGCCGACGAGACGCAGATTGCCGAACGCATAGAAGCGGAGGAAAAACGAATACAGCGGGCTATGCGTTTGGACAAAGGACTCCTTTGTCACATTGGATTGTTCAGATTGCGGGATGCAGACCATCTGCTGATCGCGATTCATCATCTGATTGTGGATGGTGTGTCATGGAGAATTTTGCTTGAGGATTTACAAACAGCTTATCAGCAAGCTTTAGCAGACAAAAAAATCAATTTGCCGCAGAAAAGCGACTCTTACGTAACATATGCAAACAGGCTGCATCCATTGTCAACAAGCAACGAACTGCTTGAGGAAGCGGCATATTGGGAGCACGCGATATCTTTTGAAACGGCCGCATTGCCAAAAGACGGTCACAGGAATGCGGAAAGGCTGCAAAAAAAGGCGCTCACCGCCTCTCGCATGTTAAGCGTGAAACTGACAAACCAGCTGCTGTTTCAAACAAAACAGGCATACGGCACAGAAGTGAATGAACTGATGCTGGCGGCCTTGGGAATGGCGCTTGCAGATTGGACGAAACAGGAGCAATTTCTTGTCAGTGTTGAGGGGCATGGCAGGGAAGGGCATGTTCCAAACATCGATATTTCCAGAACCGTAGGATGGTTCACCGCGATTTATCCGGTTCTTCTGAATATGAGGGCGCCGGGGAATTCAAGCGAAAAAACCGCTTGTCGTATAAAAACCGTGAAAGACATGATGAGACGCGTGCCGAACCATGGAACAGGATACGGGCTCTTGCAATCGTCCCAACGAATTCAGCATCGTGATCCTGAAGTCTGCTTTAATTATCTCGGACAGTTCGACGGTCTTGAGGGAATGATGCGGATGTCTCCTTTTCAGCCGCGCCATAACATTGCAGAAGAGCGGCCCAGAGAATTTGATTTGGACATCAATGCCATGATTATCAATCATCAGCTTGAAATTCAGGCTGTCTATACCGACGTCTTTTCCCGGCGTACGATTGAAACATTTATGGACAGCTTCCATGACCGCCTTTGTGAGGTGATCGAGCATTGTTCCGCTAAGAAAAAACGCGAAAAAACTTTGAGCGATTTCAGCAATAAACAATTGACTTCCGCTTCATTATCAAGCATTGCCAATCTCGTAAAAGATCTTTAATTTCACCGGAAAGGTGTGTGGCATTCATGGCGCAAGAGACAGAAATTCAAGATATTTATCCATTGTCATATATGCAGGAAGGAATGCTGTTTCATTCACTGCTTCATCCTGATTCAAACGCCTATGTTGAACAAATTTCCTTCACCATTAGTGGTGATTTGTGTCTGGATTCATTTCAGAAGAGTCTGGATCTATTGATTGACCGGTATGACATTTTCAGAACGATTTATATAAAAGAGGTGCCTGATCTGGACGGACCACAGCAAGTCGTTCTGTCACACCGAAAAGTACCGGTTCAGACGGAGGATATTTCCGACTTGACGGCTGAACAGCAGCAAACGTTAATAAAGAGCCGCAAACGAGCAGATCGGCTCCGAGGATTCGACCTGCAAAAAGGCCCATTAATGCGACTGACCCTTTATCAAACAGGCGAGAGCCGCCACACATGCGTCTGGACCCACCACCACATCATGATGGATGGATGGAGCTTAGGTATTGTGCTGCAGGATTTTTTCCACATGTACTACGCTCTAAGAGACGGCCGAGCTATCCGTCTTGGAAAGCCGGCGCCTTACAGCACATATATGACATGGCTTCGCAGTCAGAATAGAGAAAAAACAGCAGCCTTCTGGTCCGATTATCTGAATGGATATGCGGAGTCTGTCTCAGTCCCCGGCACAAAAAGCAATACAACAGAAGGTGTTTATACGCCGAAGCACCTTCAATTTTCACTAAATCCGGAAACCATTGAAAAACTTTCCGATTTAGCAAGGCGATTGGGTGTGACGTTAAACACGTTGTTTACAAGTATATGGGGCTTGCTTCTGCACCGTTACAACGCGACTGATGATGCTGTATTCGGCGCAGTTGTTTCAGGGAGGCCTTCCGCCATTGACGGAATTGAATCAATGGCCGGACTGTTCATTAACACGGTGCCTGTCCGGATTCGTTCTTCCGCAGACATGTCATTTTCTTCGCTCGCCAAACAGGTGCAAAAAGACATCCTGACTTGTGAAGATCACGGCTATTATCCACTCTATGAGATTCAAAACGAAAGCGGCTTAAACAAAGACCTGATCAATCATATCCTTGTATTTGAGAATTATCCCGTCCAAATGCAGAAAGCGGTAAACGGCTGGCAGGAATCAGAGAAAAACGCGCTTGATCTTGACCATTTTTCCATGTCCGAAGAAACCAATTACGACTTGAACGTCGTCATTGTGCCGGGTGAGCCGTTCTATATGAAATTCAGCTACAATGCCGAGGTCTATGATACAAAAGACATACTTCGGGTTCAAGGTCATGTAAATGAAGTGATCAAATGTGTACTGTCCGATCCCGATCGATTGATCACAAGCATTGATCCCGTGCCATTTGATGAAAAAAACCTGATTCATTCCTTTCACGGCAAACAGCGATCTTACCCGGATCAAACAGTTTATGAGCTGTTTGAAGAGCAAGCCGCCAAAACGCCGGAACAAGAGGCGCTCATATTGAATGAAACAAGCTGGAGCTACCGTGAATTAGATGAGCGCGCCAATCAAATCGCTCATGCGCTAAGGAAAGAAGGCGCTGGTCCAAATCAAGTGACAGCTGTCATGCTGCACCGCTCAAAGGAGATGGTCGCAGCGCTTCTCGGCATCTGGAAAGCCGGCAGCGCGTTTATGCCGCTTGATCCGGATCATCCGCCTGAACGACTCTCTTTTCTCTTTCAAGACAGTCAAGCCTTATGTCTGTTGACGCAACAAGAACTGCTCCCATTCGTCCCTGCGGATTACAAAGGAAGGATTGTCACAATTGAAGAAACAGCTGTTCAGCCAACAGATCGTCTTTCAGCACAGTCAGACAGCGAAAATTGGGCCTATATCATTTATACATCAGGGACGACGGGGCAGCCAAAAGGGGTGCTTGTCAGCCATGCAAGCATTGCCAATACATTGCAATGGAGGCGGGAAGAATACAGGATGACAGACCGCGATATCGCGCTCCATCTCTTTTCATATGTGTTTGACGGGTCAATAACAGGGCTGTTCACACCGCTCTTGTCAGGTGCCTGCGTCTTGCTGACCGATGAAGATGATGCAAAAGATGTCTTGGCTATGAAACAGCTCATCGTCCAACACGGCGTCAGCCATCTGCTCTTCGTTCCTTCGCTGTACCGCGTTCTATTGGAAACCTTGACAAAAGAAGATGTGAAATCACTCCGGGTTGTGACATTGGCCGGGGAAGCTGTGACACCTGATGTCATCGCCTTAAGCCGCGAGATTTGCAGCGGTGCCGAGCTGATAAACGAATACGGACCGACAGAAAACAGCGTGTCGACAACGGTGCTTCGGAATCTTCAGCAAGGAGAGCGAGTGACAATCGGCCGGCCGATCGCCAATACATCTGTCTATATCATGTATGGCAGACTGCTTCAGCCGATTGGCGCTGTCGGTGAATTATGCATTTCGGGAAAAGGCCTTGCCAAAGGATACTTGCAGCAAAAAGAATTGACAGATCAAGCCTTTGTGACCCATCCCTTTCAGCAAGGAAAACGGCTGTACAGGACAGGGGATAAGGCGCGGTATTTGCCGAACGGAACGATTGAATACCTTGGACGCATAGATGACCAAGTGAAAGTCAGAGGGTTCAGAATAGAACTCGGCGAAATTGAAGCTGCGCTCCGCAGCATTTCCGGTGTGAAAGACGCAGCGGCAATCGTTCACAAGAGCGCTGACGGAGATCAGGCGCTTGCGGCTTATGTCGTGTTGCAGAAGGAAAAAGAACGATTGGACCTGCATAGAGCCCTTGCCGGGAAATTGCCGGCCTATATGATGCCTGACAGCTTTACAATACTGCCCAACATGCCGCTTACAACGAGCGGAAAGCTCGATCGCTCCGGTCTTCCAGAGCCGGCACATTCAGGCGAAGCAGACGTCATGCCGAAAGCTCCCCGCACATTCCTTGAAACAGAGCTTGTTTCGATTTGGCAGGAAGTGTTGAAACGGGAGCGTGTCGGCATACGAGATGATTTCTTTCAATTGGGCGGACAGTCTCTTAAAGCGGCGGCGCTTGTCTCAAAAATCTATCAGCGGCTGCATGTTCAGCTGCCGATTCGCGATGTCTTTTCACATCCGACGATTGAAAGCATGGCTGATGCAATAGAGCAGATGGCAAGGGATATCTGCCCAGAGATACAGCCAGCGCCCGAAAAAAATCTGTATCCTTTATCTTTCGCGCAAAAAAGGCTTTATGCCCTTCATCAGCTGGCAAAAGACAGCACAAGCTACAACATGCCCGCTGCTTTGGAACTGCGCGGAAAACTGAGCCGGAAGCGTTTAAAAGAAGCTTTTGCAATATTAATCGACAGACATGAGGCGCTGCGCACTTCGTTTATTTTACAGAACGGGGAGCCGATGCAAAGAATCGTTTCGGCTGCCGAAGTGAAATGGACAGAGCTGCAAATCCAATCCGAGGACTCGCTCAATGAAGTGATGAAATCGTTCGTTCAGCCGTTTGACCTTGAAAAAGCTCCGCTGATCAGAGTCAGCTTGGCCGCGCTGAGTGAAGACCGGCACTATTTCCTCCTAGATATGCATCACCTCATCGCTGACGGGATGTCAATGGGCACATTTATTCAAGAATTCACGCACATTTACAGCGGAAAAGAGCTGCCTCCATTGACACTGCAATATAAGGATTTCGCTGTATGGCAAAATGAACAGTTTTCCGCGGGAGCATTCGGCAGCCAAAAACAGTACTGGCTGGAAGTGCTGAAGGGAACGTTGCCGGTGCTGGACTTGCCGCTTGATCAAAAACGGCCGCTTCTTCCTGATTTTAGCGGAGACACTTTGACCACACATCTTGACCGGGAAACGGGGGCAAAGCTGCGCCAGTTAATGGACGAGACAGGTGCAACATTATATATGGTGATGCTGGCTGGCTTCTCAATCTTTCTTTCTAAATTGAGCGGCCAAGAGGATATTGTCATCGGCTCGCCGGCACATGGCCGAGAACGTGCAGAACTTGACGGCGTGATTGGGATGTTTGTGAATACAATGGCCATGCGAAGCAAACCTGAAGGAAATAAAACAGTCCGTACATATTTGGAAGAGATCAAAACGCTGACACTTGAGGCTGTTGACAACCAATATTATCCGTTTGAGGAGCTCGTCCAACATCTTGACGCCCCTCGAGAAGTGAACCGCAACCCGCTTTTTGATGCCATGCTGGCGCTTGAAAACAGCGATGATTTCAAGATGGAATTACCGGAGCTGACGCTTTTATCACATAAACTGCCGCATCACTCCTCAAAGTTTGATTTAACTTTGTATGCAGAAGAACATGATGACGGCACGATCAGCTGTCATTTTGAGTACAGTACCGCGTTATTTGAAAAAGCAACGATCGCGCGCTGGTCTGATCATTTTAAAGCGCTTATCGGCAACATGTCGGCCAATCACGACAGGAAACTGTCCGACATCCAAATGCTGACTGCGAAAGAACAGGACATATTAGTAAATGCGGCCGGGCAGACGGCTGAATACCCGAGACACGAGAACATCGCGAGTCTATTTGAAAAACAGGCAATGGCTACTCCGGATCAAATAGCTGCCGTGATGAACGAACGACAGCTGTCTTACCGGGAACTTGATGAAAAGGCTGAACAGACAGCGGCTATGCTGAATGAAAATGGAATCGGTTCAGGGCAAGTGGTTGGTTTAAAGACAGAGCGTTCACTAGATATGCTGGTTGGCATTCTCGGTATTTTAAAAGCGGGAGGCGCCTATTTGCCGATTGACCCAGATTACCCGGCTGAGCGGGTCCGCTTTATGCTCGATGACAGCGGGGCCAAACTGCTGCTTACTCAATCAGGACAACAATGGGACGAAACCATTGACCTGCCTGTTTTATATATTGACGAGGCAGAAAAAGGTGCGGCGGAAAGGCGGCACCAGCCGATATCAGCCGAACAGCCGGCATATGTGATCTACACATCAGGAACAACAGGAAAGCCGAAAGGTGTAGTGATTGAACACCGCAATGTGGTCAGCTTGATCAAACATGATGACCTGCCTTTTTCATTCGGATCTCAGGACGTCTGGACGCTGTTCCATTCCTATTGTTTTGACTTCTCGGTGTGGGAGATATTCGGCGCTCTCTTACACGGGGGAAAAATTGTCATTGTGCCAAAAGAAACCGCCCGCGATCCCCATGCCTACCGGCTGCTTTTACAAAAAGAAGGCGTGACTGTGCTTAACCAGACGCCTACAGCTTTTCGCGGGCTTATCGATGAAGATTTACGGCATCCGGACCGCTTACAGCTCCGCTATGTCATTTTCGGCGGAGAAGCCCTGCAGCCCGGGATGCTGATGAACTGGAATGAGAAATATCCAGAAACGGCTCTCATCAATATGTACGGCATTACCGAAATAACGGTGCACGCCACGTATAAAAAGCTGACTCGAACAGACATGAAACACAATAAAAGCAATATCGGAAAACCTCTGGCAACTCTTCAAGCCTATGTCGCGGACGCCTATATGAACCTGCAGCCCGTCGGTGTGCCGGGTGAACTGTATATCGCAGGCGCCGGAGTCGCAAGAGGATATATCAACAGAGATGAGCTAACTGCTTCCCGGTTCATCACAAATCCATATGTTCGGGGACAACGCCTTTATCGTACGGGAGACATCGTCAGAAGGCTGGAAAACGGTGAACTGGAGTATGTCGGCAGAAAAGATGCCCAAGTGAAAATCAGGGGATACCGGATTGAATTGGGAGAAATCAGGAGTGCCCTTCAAGAACTGCCTCTAATCAAGGAAGCAGCAGTCATAACAAGACATGACAACGACGGACGGCAATCGATCTATGGATATGCGGTAACGGCGCAAAACCTGAATGAAACCGATATTCGCGCTTCTCTCAGAACGATCCTTCCAGAATATATGATACCCGCGCGAATCATACAGGTCGACGAACTGCCGCTCACGGCTAACGGCAAGCTCGACGAAAATGCGCTGCCAGAACCGGCTGTGAATGAGAGCGCTGGCGAAGGTATAAATCCAAGAAACGAGATTGAACAGATGGTGGCTGAGATTTGGGAAGAGCTCTTAGGAATGGAGGGGCTCGGTGTGGATGCTCACTTCTTTAACCTTGGCGGAGATTCTATTAAAGCGCTGCAAGTATGTGCAAGACTGAAGCAGCGAGGCTATGAAACTACAGTTCGCGAGCTGTTTCAGTATCAGACGCTTGGCGAGCTGTCAAAGCGGGTAACGAAAGTCCGGCGCGAGATTGATCAAGCTCCCGTCAGCGGCGAAGTTCCGCTGACGCCTGTGCAGCACTGGTTTTTCTCACAATCTTTGTCACATGATCATTTTCATCAATCTGTCATGCTGTACAGCACAGCGCGATTTGATGAAACAGCTCTGCAAACAGCGCTCGCCCATATCGTGATCCATCATGACGCATTGCGGATGGTTTGCGGATATCAAGACGGAGCTTTAGTACAGTACAACAGAGCCGAAGAGCTTGTCAAAGAGGAGCTGTTTTCGTTTGAACTGCTTGATGTAAGAGGAGCAGGATCATTAGTCCAAGAGCATGTGATGATTGAAAGGGCAGCGGAACATATTCAGAAATCGATTCAGCTTCAGACAGGTCCGCTTGTTGCAGCCGGCGTTTTTCGCGGATCAGACGGCGATCATTTGCTGCTTGTGATTCATCACCTTGTCATCGACGGAGTATCCTGGCGTATCCTCTTCGAAGATTTGACCGCCGGATACAAACAGGCGCTGGCGGGAAAAGAAATCGTGTTTCCGGAAAAGACAGATTCCTATCAAACCTATGCCAAGCAGCTGACTGATTATGCAACAAGCCAACAGCTATTACGGGAAATAGATTACTGGACTGAAAGGGAAAAAACGATCGTTGAACCGCTTCCGAAAGATGCCGAAACCCTTACGAATCTGCTGCAAGATACAGACGCCATAGACATTCGGCTGACAAAACAAGAAACAGAGCGTCTGTTAACGGCCGTAAACAAGCCGTATACGACAGATACAAATGACATATTACTCGCCGCATTAGGTCTTGCACTTCACAAATGGACCGGCAATGATCGATTCAAAATCAGCTTGGAAGGCCATGGAAGAGAAGCGCATTTGGAGGATATCGATATCAGCCGGACGGTCGGCTGGTTTACCTCGATTTATCCTGTTCTACTCGATGCAAGCCTTCCGGAGTCCACAGATGATCATGAGCGTTTCGGCTACCACATCAAACGGACAAAAGACATGCTGCGCCGTATTCCGTATAAGGGCGTTGGCTACGGGGTGCTGAAATACCTCAGCGGCATGTGGGAACCTGCAGATTCCCAGGGTCCCGACATCAGCTTTAACTATTTGGGACAGTTTGACGAAGATATCAAATCGAGCGGGTTTCGCGTTTCCCCGGTCAAAGCGGGGCATGAGATCAGTCCGGATTGGGAGCGGCCTCATCTTCTCGATATCAGCGGCGCCGTATCTTCAGAATGTCTCATCATGCACTTTGTCTATAACCGGCTTCAATATAAAAAAGAAACTGTACAAGCTCTGGCAGACCATGTTCAATATTTTCTTAAAACGATCATCAGGCATTGCATAGAAAAAGAAACCCATGAAAGAAGTGCAACAGACTTCACTGATGAAGATTTAACATTGGAGGAGCTAAGCGACATTACGGGAGCCGTCAATAAACTATAGAAAAGGAGAGTCGCTGATGGTGCAGCAACCGGAAATACAAGATATCTATCCTTTATCTTTTATGCAGGAGGGCATGCTCTTTCATGCGCTGTTGGATCAGGAGTCTAGAGCCTACTTTGAACAGGCATCGTTTACGATAAACGGCTCGCTCGATACAGAACGGTTTCAAAAAAGTTTAGACGCGCTGATTGAACGCTATGATATTTTCCGCACTGCGTTTATACACAAAAATGTGGCAAAGCCGCGCCAAGTCGTGTTAAAAAGACGGCCAATCCGCCTGCAATTTGTTGATATTTCTCATCTAGACGAGGCGGCTAAAGAAGCATTTGTCGATCAATTCAAACAAGACGACAAGAAAAAAGGATTTGATTTGCAAACAGACCCTCTTATGAGAGTATCCATCTTAAAAAGGGCACATGAACAATATCATTGTATTTGGAGCCATCACCACATTTTAATGGATGGCTGGTGCTTCGGAATTGTGATGAAAGAATTTCTGGCCATTTACAAGGCCTTAGGAAAGGGACAACTTCCTTATCTAGAACCGGTTCAACCGTTCAGCAAGTATATTAAATGGCTGATGCGCCAAGATCGAAAAGAAGCAGAGACATTCTGGAAAACAAGACTTTCAAACGCCAAACAAACGACATCACTGCCCAAAAAATCGACATCCTCAAAAGGAAAGCTGCAACAGATGGCATTTACAGTATCTAAAGAGCAGACTGATGGGCTGCGCCAATTGGCCACGAACGCAGGCGCGACGCTGAACACGGTTTTTCAGGCATTATGGGGAATCGTGCTGCAAAAGATCAACCGCTGTGATGACGCAATCTTCGGCTCAGTTATTTCCGGGAGGCCGTCTGATCTTGATGACGTAGAAAAAATGGTCGGTCTTTTTATTAACACCATTCCCGTCCGGGTCAAAAGCGGGTCGTATTCCTTTTCGGAACTGGTCAGCCGCTTACAGCAGGAAACACTGAAAGCAGAAGCGTACAATTATTATCCTTTATATGACATTCAGGCGCAAAGCACGCTGAAACAGGAGCTGTTTGACCATATTGTCGTATTTGAAAACATACCGACCCAGCGCGAGATTGAAAGCCTGAATCAAGCCGATGCGTTCGATTTCACAGTCGATGATTTTGAAATGGAAGAAGTCACCAACTATGGATGCAGCATTAAAATCATTCCGGGAAGCTCGCTTTATATTCGCATAAATTTTGATATCGGACAGTATGATCCAGCCATGATGAAAAAAATTGAACTGTATTTGCGCCATATCATCGGCTCTGTCATCGCTGATCCCAATCGGCAAATCGCGCAAATTTCATTGCTTGGCGAAGAAACCGCCAAAGAGATGCTGTACGAATTCAATCAAACAGAGTCCGCCGCACCTTTGGCACCTACGCTGCATGGTTTATTCACCCGCCGCGCGGCCCTTTCGCCGCACCTGCCGGCGCTTCGTTTTTCCGGCGGTACGCTGACGTACCGAGAGCTTGATCAGTACACAAATCAGCTCGCTGTCCGTCTGAAGAAAAAAGGTGTCGCCAAAGAAAGCGTGGTCGGTGTGCTCGCCGATCGTTCACCAGAGATGGTGATCGCGGTGCTGGCTGTTTTGAAAGCCGGCGGCGCTTACGTGCCGCTTGATCCGGACTATCCTGAAGAACGGCTCAGGTACATGTTGAGCGACAGCGGCGCCAAGCTTCTCGTCACAGGACCGAGTTTGTCCGTCTCCGGTTTTGCCGGGGAAACGCTTGAGATTAACCTGTCATCATTTCAAACGGAACCAGCGGAGACCGAACCGGTTTGCGCCCATACAGATGGCGGCTCACTCGCCTATGTCATCTATACATCCGGTTCAACCGGGACACCGAAGGGGGTCGCGGTTGAGCACCGCCAGGCTGTCGCCTTTTTGTCCGGGATCGAGCGGCAGTTCCCATTAACTGAAGATGATGTCATCGTGCTGAAGTCATCGTTTTCATTTGATGCTTCGATCTGGCAGCTGTTTTGGTGGATGATTCCCGGCGCCTCCATGTATTTGCTTCCGCCGGGCTGGGAGAAAGATCCCGCTTTGATGACAGAAGCCTTCGTCAACGAAGGGGTGACGACGGCGCATTTTATCCCGGCGATGGCCAACAGCTTTTTAGACCAGGTGGAGATGGAAACAGAGGAGAAAAGGACAAGCCTTGCGAAAACCCTTAAACGTGTATTCGCCGGAGGAGAAGCGCTCGCTCCTCAGACAGCCGCTCGATTTGCCCGCTCTTTGCCGGAGACTGCGGTCATTCACGG
>NZ_MRBL01000032.1 GCF_001969855.1 Bacillus haynesii | reverse complement strand
TTTTATGTTTTGTTCGATTAAATCCGAGTTTCTTTGTCCAAATATACAAACTTTTATTCTCATAAACACGCATTTTCGAATAATTATCTAAAAATTATAAATACTTATTGATTTTTTGTTGTGTAATCCATATACTATAAAAAAGGCATCAGGGGGAATCTTTATGAAAGAGAAAAAGTCGTACGCTGAGCTCATGAAGTCCCGCAATACCCAAAAGGTGAAAGAACTTGATGTAACCATCACGGATATCTACATTCAAATGGTCCTTGATGAATCGCTTTTTAAACGGCGTTTACACACGCTAAGCAAGAAGATTAATGAAGCATTAGACAAAGGAGATAAGCAATCTTTCCTTAAGCTTTCAAGAGAATATACAGCGCTGAAAAAGCACGCATAACGGCCAATCCCTCCCGGATTGGCTTTCTTACGCGAAAAAAGCCGGCTGATAAATAGTCCCGGCTTTTTTATCCGTTAATAATCGTTCCGCCGTTGACATGGAGCACTTGGCCCGTCATGTAAGAAGAATCGTCGCTGGCTAGAAACAGATAGCTCGGTGCCACTTCAGCAGGCTGCCCGGGCCGTTCCATCGGCGTTGTTGAACCGAATATTTCGACCTCTCTCTCCGTAAACGTCGACGGGATAAGCGGCGTCCAAATCGGCCCAGGTGCCACCCCGTTCACACGGATGCCCTGATCGACGAGCGACAAAGCGAGCGAACGCGTAAATGATGTAATCGCTCCTTTCGTAGAAGAATAATCGATCAGCCTTTCATTGCCGGCATAAGCCGTAATCGAAGTCGTATTGATGATTGAGCTGCCTTTTTTCAAATGCGGCAGGACAGCTTTTGTCAAATAAAACATGGAAAAAATATTCGTCTGAAACGTTCGGATCAGCTGATGGCTCGTGATTTTTTCGATTCCCTTTTGCGGATGCTGTTCAGCTGCATTATTGACGAGAATATCGATCGTTGGGAATGCTTCCTTTGCCTGGCGCACCACATCGTTGCAAAAAGCCTCGTCCCCGATGTCCCCTGCAATCAGCTTGCATCCGACACCTTCTTTTTCCACATAACCTTTTGTTTCTTCTGCATCGCGGTGTTCATTTAAGTAAACGATGACAACGTTCGCGCCCTCCTTCGCAAACAAAACGGACACGGCACGGCCGATTCCGCTGTCTCCTCCCGTAATAATCGCGGTTTTCCCAGCCAGTTTCCGCTCTCGTTTCGGCCGGTCAAAAACAGGGCGGGGATCCATCAAATACTCCAATCCGGGACGCTGTGTTTGGTGCTGGGGAGGCAGTACTTTCTTCGGCTGCTTGCTCAAAACCATTCCTCCTTCACATCGATTCAACCTTACTATTTTATGAAAACGCTCCTTTTTTATGACAAGCCGTTTCACATGCATGAATATTTCTCAATTGGGAAAATTTAAGAACAAAACGGATGCATGATGGAGGGAATTTTGTGAGCAATCAAGAACAAAAACTGCCGGATTCGCCTGAATCGTATTGGAGAAACAGTACAGACCTTCCTTCGTTCGAGGAACTGTCTGAAGATGTCAAAACAGATGTCGCCATCATCGGCGGCGGCATGACCGGACTGACGACGGCTTATTTGCTGACGAAAAAAGGCTACAGCGTCGTCTTGATCGAAGCCGGCCGGATACTCAACGGAACAACCGGACATACGACAGCCAAAATCACCGCGCAGCACGATCTGATCTATGATGAACTGATCCGGCATATCGGGATGCCGAATGCAAGACTGTATTATGAAGCAAATCTCAAGGCGCTGTCCTTTATCAAAAACCTCGTGCTTGAGCAAAAGATCCCATGCGATTTTGAAGAACAGGACGCGTGCATTTACACAACTGAAGAACAATCCGTCCAAAAAATCAGAAAGGAATATGAAGCATACCAAAAGCTCGGGATTGACAGGGAATTCATCAAAGATCTCCCCGTCCCAATCGATGTAAAAGCAGGACTTGTCATGAAAAACCAGGCGCAGTTTCATCCGCTGCACTATTTGAAATACCTTGCAGAGGCCGTCCGGGAAGCCGGCGGAAAAATTTACGAAAACACGGCGGCTAAGGAAATCAAAGAAGGCGACCGGCCGAAAGTGCTGACAAGAAGCGGGCATCAAATCTTCAGCGATTATGTTACGTGCTGCACGCACTTTCCGTTTCATGATAAAAAAGGATTCTATTTTGCAAGGCTTGAGCCGAGCCGGTCATACGTGCTCGCCGTCAAGCCGAAAACACCGTATCCCGGCGGCATGTACTTAAGTATAGACCAGCCTTCACGATCGCTCCGCTCGGTGACGATCGGCGAGGAAAAAATGGTTCTTGTCGGCGGTGAAAGCCACAAAACCGGCCAGGGCGAAGATACAATCAATCATTATCAGGCGCTTGAATCATTTGCAGAAGGCGTGCTCGGCATCGAATCGATCCCCTACCGCTGGTCGACACAAGATTTAATCACGCTAGACAAAGTTCCGTATATCGGGCCGATCTATCCGAAAGAAAAGCGCATTCTCGTCGCCACCGGATTTCGGAAATGGGGCATGACATCGAGCACGCTCGCCGCGCAGCTGATGACAGACCATATCGCAGGCGAAGACAATCCTTATCAAGCCGTCTTTCAACCGGCCCGTTTCCACCCGGATCCAAGCATCAAAAAAGCGATTTCCTACAACGCGGATGTTGCAAAACACTTTGCCGAAGGAAAACTCGAGCAGCCGATCAGGAAGCCTGAAGACCTTGTCAACGGAGAAGGCGCGGTCGTGTCACATGCCGGGAAACGAGCAGGCGCTTATCGCGATGAAAAAGGCGAACTTCATCTGGTTGACACAACATGCACCCATATGGGCTGTGAAGTCGAGTGGAATGACGGGGAAAAGACATGGGACTGTCCTTGCCACGGCTCAAGGTTTTCGATCGACGGCGATGTCATTGAGGGTCCTGCCGTAGAACCTCTTAAAGATCCGGAAAGCTGAGGTGCACAAGTTAAAAAGTAATGAAAAATTGCCGATAAAAAGATAAATGCTGGAAATTTCAAAAAAGCGGCAGTTTTATCATTAACGATTACAGGGGGATACGATCGTGTTATTCAAAAAGGATAGAAAGACAGAACGATCATTTTTTGCTGGAGAAGGCCCTGACCAAACAAAAAGAATCAGGCTCAATCAGCACACAGAATTTAAAAAACAGCTGGCAATGGTCGATTTGACGGATGAGGATCTTTGGGTGCTGAGCAGGCTGAAGCCTTTAGTCACTGAACATATCGAAACCATCGTCACCCGGTTTTATCAAAACCTTGAGCATGAAAACTCTTTAATGGAGATCATCCATGACAACAGCTCAGTCGACCGTCTCAAAAAGACATTGACGATCCACATCCAGGAAATGTTTTCAGGTGTCATCGACGAAGCCTTTTTAGAAAAAAGAATCCGGATCGCCCACGTCCATCTTCGCATTGGGCTCTTGCCAAAGTGGTATCTGGGGGCATTTCAAGATCTCCTTCTTTCCATGCTGACCATTTTTGAAAACGCCTTATCCGATGAGGAATACAGGCGGTCTGTCAAAGCCGTCACCAAAATTCTCAACATCGAACAGCAGATCGTCCTGGAGGCCTTTGAAGACGAGCATTCGAGACTCCGCAGACTTGATGAAGAAAGCAAAAATGAACTTCACAGGCAAATTAAAGATACTTCCGGTTCTTTGGCCGCTTTATTTGCCGAAACGACGGGCGCCGTACAGGAATTGGTCGACAAATCGTCCGAGATCGCCGAAACGTCAAGAGCCGGAACGAAGACAGCCGTCTCTGTCGAACAAAAATCGATCGGCGGAAAAAAGGAGCTTGAGGAGCAGGAACAGCAGCTGAATCAAATGGGAAGCAGCATGACGCAAATCGAGCGGGAAATTAAAAAGCTGGAAGAAATCGCGCTGCAGATCGAAAAGATTTTCGGAATCGTGACAGGCATTGCCGAGCAGACGAATTTGCTTTCGCTCAATGCCTCGATCGAATCGGCAAGAGCAGGAGAGCACGGCAAAGGGTTCGCAGTGGTCGCAAACGAAGTCAGAAAGCTGTCCGATGATACGAAAAAAACTGTTTCCACCGTATCAGAGCTCGTCAATAACACAAACGCGCAAATCTCGATCGTCACGAAGCATATTACAGATGTAAACCAGCTCGTGAACGAAAGCAAAGACAAGATGTCGGAGATCAATCATTTATTCGATGATATCGTCTCCAATATGAAAACGAGCAAAGAGCAAAGCGGCCGAATCGAAGGTGACCTGCAGTCATTTTTAAGCGGCCTTCAAGATGTCAATGCCGCCGTGTCACAAGTCGCAGTTTCAGTCGATTCTCTCGTAGAGCTGACAAAAAGATAAGCCGTTACCGTACACAGGTCAATTCATGACCTGTGTATTTTTTTTCGCATCCTTCTGCACCTGATGCTATTACGTTATTTGAAAATCTGCTATGCAAGTCAAAGATATGACATTCACCGCCATCATGGCAACGCTCGACAATGATTGCAGACGGGATCGAAAAACAGCAAAATCGGCGTAGCGCTCCTGTTTGAAAAAATCGTGTAAATGTTGTTCTGTGCCAGTCATATTTCGTGGTTCTGTTTTTTAAATTTAGTATAATGGCCATATCACCGAAAATGTGCATCCCTAGTTCGAAAGGAGACTTTTTAGCATGACTGCGATTTGTTTGATCCGGCACGGCGAGACAGACTGGAATGCTTTAGGAAAACTGCAGGGAAGAACCGATATCCCTTTAAATGAAACCGGTAAAAAACAAGCAAAAGAAACCGGGGCGTTTTTGAAAGGGTCCGACTGGGACGTCATCATTACAAGCCCTTTAAGAAGAGCGAAAGAAACCGCCGAAATCATCAATCAATACCTGGGACTTGAAATCATCGAAATGGAAGATTTCATCGAAAGGAATTACGGAGATGCGGAAGGAATGCCATTCGATGAAAGAACAAGGCTCTATCCTGATAAAGAATATCCGAATCAGGAATCAAAAGAAGCACTTGCCGAACGGCTGATGGCCGGCGTTCAAAAGGTCAGCGAGCGTTATCCGGACAAAAAAGTGCTGATCGTCGCACACGGAGCCGCGATACACGCGCTGCTGTCAAAAATCTCAAACGGTGACATCAACCTGGAAAACACGAAGCTCGTCAATGCCTGCCTAAGCAACATCAAATTTCACGAAAATAAATGGCATGTGAAGAATTACAATCTTTCACACCATTTATCATCCCTTCAGCGTGATTGAAA
>NZ_MRBL01000031.1 GCF_001969855.1 Bacillus haynesii | reverse complement strand
CGATGCGGTCCGCTTCTTCCCGCGATTTGTTTTGTGCGGTGATCAAGGCCTCTGTGATGTTTTGCAGTGCTGTTTTATTTTTGAACAGGTTGTAATTTTGGAACACCATGGCGGTTTGCTGACGAAGCAAATGCGCTTCCTTGCGCGTAAATTTTTCCGCATTCAATTTGGCTTCGCCGATTTCAATGACGCCTTGATCAGGATGCTCCAAAAGATTCAGACAGCGCAGAAGCGTCGATTTCCCGGAGCCGGACGGGCCGATGATCGCCACTACTTCTCCGCGCTTCACTTCAAGGTCAATCCCGTCCAGTACGACGAGATCCTTAAATGCTTTGCGAATATTTTTCACTTTTATCAACTGATTTCACCTCTATGTCCGGTATGGCTTGCTGACGGCGCGTTCAAACAGATCCTGCAAAATGCTGTATATAATAGTAAGAATCCAGTAGACAATCGCAACAGCCAGATAGGTTTCAAAGTATTTTAAATTGCCTGATGCATACATCTTGCCTTGGGCAAACATCTCCATGACTCCCAAAGTAAAGGCCAAAGACGTTTCTTTCAGGAGGCCGATAAACGTGTTGCCTGTTGCGGGTATTGCGTTTCTGACCGCCTGCGGGAGAATGATCCGCCGATATGCCTGCAGCTTCGTCATTCCGACGGACAGGCACGCCTCCAGCTGCCCTTCATCAACCGAATTCAAGGCCGCACGGAAGATTTCCGCCAAATAGGCGGCGTTTTTTAGGCTAAGTCCGATGATGGCGGCTGTCAAAGCCGTCATTTTGCTCATCTCCGGAAACAGCTGTGGCAGCCCGTAATAAATCAAAAAAAGCTGTACAAGCGTCGGCACGCCGCGAAAGAACGAAATATACACTTTTGACAGCTGATGAAGCACTGGAATATGGTTTTTTGTAATGAGTGCGAGTACAAGCCCCCCAATGATCGCAAAGATCATGGCAGCTACAGCCATGAACAGGGTAATCGGGAGAGCTTGAAGCAAAGCTGGGAATGCAGATATCATAAATCCCCAATCAATCGTATTCATATTCGTGTTTCACCGCCGTTTCTATTTCTTCTGTTCTACCGTAATATCTTCTTTAAAATACTTCTCTGAAAGTTTTTTCAGCGTTCCGTCTTTACGCAGTTCGTCCAGCGCTTTATCGACTTTTTTGCGGAGCTTATTGTGCGAATCGTCCTTTGGAAACGGGAATGCGACTTGCTCATAGACTATCGGATCGCCGGTAAGCTTCAACGGCAAGCCCGTTTTCTTAATTTGTGCGATAAGCACGCTTCTGCTGTTAACATATGCGTCTACGCGGCCGTAAGCTACGTCCTTCAGCGTACCTTCCTGTGTTTCGTATGTTTTAATGTTGATCTTATGATCAGGGTCTTTGCTTTCAAGATTTTTTGCATGGTTTGAACCGAGGACGGCTGCTACGTTTTTGCCTTTTAAGTCGGCCACCGATTTGATGTCATTGTTATCTTTTTTAACAACGATCTGTGTTCCCGCATAAGCATACGGTTTTGTGAAATTGTACGTTTGCTTGCGTTCGTCGGTAACCGCCACTTGATTGGAAATGGTGTCAAGCTTTCCGGTTTGCAGCTCTCCCATCAGTCCGCTGAATTCAAGAAGCTTCCAATCAAGCTTCATATCAAGCTTTTTCGCAACTGCCGTCATTACTTCAACATCAAAACCTGTCAGTTTCCCGTTTTCTTTATAAGCGAACGGATAGCTTTGCCCTGTTGCACCGACATGCAGTACGTTGTTCTCTTGTTCATTGCTGTTTCCATTTCCGCATGCTGATAATACCGCCGTCATTAGCGCAGCAGCAAGCAGCATAATCCATTTCTTCTTTTTCATCGGATGTCCCCGCCTTTTTTATGTTATAGATCAGTCCGTAATTGTTTTTTCATATAAACCGTAATGTGTCCTTTGCCAAAATCCTGTTCCCCTGAGCGGACATAGCCTTTTCTCTCATACATGTCGATCAGCCACGGATGCTTATCCGCCGTGCCGAGCGATACGAACGGAACCTTCAGCGAATCGCGGAGGATCGTCTGTTCGAGCCATTCTAAGAGCTCTGAACCAACTCCTTTTTTTCCAGAGGCCGGGTCTACAGCAAACCACCAGATATGAGGGACGCCGTACGGCCCAGGCTGCTGTCCCCATGGCATTCTTATTGAAATCGTCGCGATGACCCGCCCGTCTTCTTCCATGACATAGCACGCATTTTTCCGGATATTGTTTAAGACCAGATCCAGATCGGCATGTGCTGCAGCAAAATGAATGCCCAGCCTTCGTATCTGTTCATAGGCCCGCTCGGTGAGCGCCAGAAGCTCTTTTGCATCGCTTTCGTCTGCCATTCGGTATCGTCGCGTCATCGAACGTTCTCCTCCTTTATTTTGAATAGCGATTGGCCGGTTTTTCCAAACCGAAATGATCCCTTAAAGTTGCACCTTCATATTCTTTTCGAAACAGCCCCCGTTCCTGCAGAATCGGAACGACCTTGTCAACGAACAGCTCAAGCCCTTCCGGAAGAAGAGGTGGCATGATATTAAATCCGTCACAAGCTTTCTTGTCAACCCATTCCTGCATTTTATCGGCGAGTTGCTCAGGAGTGCCGACAAAGATGTGATGGCCTCTGGAACCGGCGACATACTGATAAAGCTGACGTATCGTCATATTGTCTCTCTCAGCCATTTCTTGAACAAGCTTAAAGCGGCTTTTCACCGCGTTTGAAACATCGGCGTCCAATTGAGGCAGAGGCCCGTCAAGCGGATAAGCTGACAAATCTATGCCGCCTAAATAATTTTGAAGGATTTGCAATCCGGCAGATGGAATAATTAAATCCTGAAGTTCTTGATATTTGGCCTTCGCCTCTTCTTCTGTATCTGCAATCACCGGGAAAATACCAGGCATAATCGCAATTTTCTCGGGATCGCGTCCCAGCTCTGCCGCCTGCTCTTTGATCGATTGGTAAAACGCTTGAGCAGATTCTAAATGGTTTTGCGCCGTGAATATCACTTCAGCCGTTTTGGCAGCCAGCGCTTGTCCGTCTCCCGATGAGCCGGCCTGAATAATAACCGGTTGGCCCTGTGGGGTTCTTGCGACATTTAGAGGACCGCGGACTGAAAAATATGTACCTTTATGGTTGAGCTCGTGCATTTTTTCTTTATCGAAGAATTCGCCCGTTTCCTTGTTTCTGATAAAGGCATCTTCTTCCCACGAATCCCACAAACCTTTCACAACCTCCACAAACTCCTCTGCCCTCTGATAGCGAAGATGATGTTTGAGATGTTTCTCACCGCTGAAATTCAACGCTGTCGATTCAATGGAAGAGGTCACCACATTCCAACCGGCGCGCCCGCCCGAAATATGATCAAGGGAAGCGAACTGTCTCGCAATATGAAACGGCTCGCTATACGTAGTCGAAGCGGTAGCTGCCAGGCCGATTTTAGACGTCACCTGCGCCAATGCGGAAAGCAGAGTGAACGGTTCGAATCTTGTTAACACGTTCGGATGTGATTTGCTGTCTATTGAAAGGCTGTCAGCTAAAAACAGCATATCTAGTTTGCCCCGCTCAGCTGTTTTGGCCAGCTCTTTAAAATAAGCGAGGTTCATACTGGCGTCTTCAGGAGCACTCGGGTGCCGCCAAGATGCTACATGATGTCCTGTTCCTGCAAGAAACACACCTAGTTTTATTTGTTTCATAACGTTTTCTCCTTTTATGATTTTTTTAGGCTGCAAAGCTCGAAACCTAATCCCTTTATTCCTAGATATTTAATATGAATAAATCAAAATGTACATTTATCACGAAAGTTTGTCAATAATATGAACTCAATTTTTTATTTTAAAATTAAAATAAGATTGAAAATTGGAGAAAATAAGGAGCGTACAGGAGATTTTCACAAAAATGGCCCTTTCTAAACTCGGACCGGTTAGGCGGGCGAATGAAGGCTCCCTTCTGATACATTCCTTTAAGTTTATTTCACAACAAATAAAACTATTGTTCCGTCTGGAAAATCAT
>NZ_MRBL01000030.1 GCF_001969855.1 Bacillus haynesii | reverse complement strand
ATGTAAAAATTGTGTCCTTATCATAGTACCCTCATGAAAGTGAAAACTTTTAGAAAGAAAAAATTAATTATGATGAAAACAAGTTTAATAACTTATCATTGATAATCAATTACGAATGATGTTTGGGAGTGAACGGTGATGAATCAACAGGATGATATTCAACCTTTTATAGCGGGTTAAGAGAGATGAAGCTAATTGAATATTGGCCGAAACTTGGCGGGGAAATCTTTGTTTATCTGTAGAAAATAATTTGGGATGTTAATGGATTGACCGTTGATCCAACAGCGGGGTATTGAATGAAAAAATAGAATCGATACCCATTTTTTCTAAGTTCGACGTCAGGTCAAAATCATTATACAAGGAGGGCTTTTGAAAGGAAAGTCGGTCGTCTGTATTTCGACTATGAAAGGCCCTGAGTTGTACCCTTTGTTTCTGTTGAATAACAGTCACAAAGTGTTGATGAAAAGAGCGGTGCTTCACTTTATAGGAATCAAGAAAGTGAAAATATTTGAACTTGGCCATATGGAGAGTCTAAAGGAAGGCAGAGTGAAAAGTTAGAAAAAATATATCACTATTTTAGAAAGGTAAATCGATAACCATTAAAAAATACTTCTCAGTAATATAAACAGTCTAAAGCAAAATCTTTCTATGAATCTATCAATCAGCCGTTTCATCGCTATGCAAGGCTTAATCAAAAATGATTAAGCCTTTGAAGAAAGCTTTATGAAAATACCTGCTTTTTAATGATAAATTCCGCAATCAGCAGGTTGATGATCCAGCAAAGCCAAACGGCTATTGTGTAGGAATGTTCATATGAGACATTCATTAGGTTATGCGTAATCGCAACTATTATATAAATCGTCATATTCGCAAATGAAAGAAAGAAGCTTCTCATCATCCATTGGCTGTGCAGTATGACTTTTTTTCTTTTAATAGACAGATAAGCAAGGATAGTCGTTCCAAGCCATAATGTATTTAAAATCAGAAATCCGATTGTACTGGGCCATCCTCCGGTTGCAAAAAAAGAGACATAAACGCCGGGAATGAAGTTTAATATGATAGACAGGATATATAAACGGCCGTTCCAGCGGTGGAAAGTCCTCGATCTGGTTCGAATCGCTTTGATCATGCCAAGCGGGCCGGTCACAAGAGAAATGATGGCCAGCGAAATATGGAGACGGATCATCCATAACCAAAGGGATTCATTTGTGAGAATTTGATCCTTTCTGGCAATGAATTTTTCTAAATTTGGATCAGCCATAAAGTTTTTTGAGAATGTATGAAATACCCACATGAAAGAGATCAACACAATGAATCCCTTAATCGTCCTTTTCATTCAACATATGCTCCTTAAAGATTTGAGTCATCCAATTGCTGTTTTCCGGTTCAATCAGCCTTTCGGGGAAAGGCCTGTATTTTTCCAAACTGTGCCCCTGCGTTCATACTCAAACAGCTGTTCCAAAGCGATTGCGATACGAGGGCCTAATTCCCGTTCAACTAAGTAAAGGGCGACATCGAGTCCAGACGTCACACCGCCGCCGGTCACAAGGTCACCATCATCTACAACACGGGCATCGATTGGAATCGCGTTCATCGTCCGCAAAAAATCCATTCCCATATGATGGGTTACGGCATGACGGCCGTCTAATAAACCGGCGATCGCTAAAATAACCGAACCGCCGCAGACCGTGGAAACCAGGATATCAGGTTTCTTCACAGCTTCTTTTAGAATATCGCCTAATTCTGTTTCAACGGCTCCCATTAATTTCCTTTGAATCGCTTCTTGTCCATCAGCATCAGCAGCTCCTGGTATGAGTATGATGCCTTTGCGGGATAGATCAGGTTTGCCGTTTGCTTGAAGTTTTAGATCATTTAATCCGCTTCTTATCATTTTTTCACCCTCTGCCGACACAAGCTCCACTGTTACTTCTTTATGGGAAAAACTTGCAGCAGCAGTCAATACTTCATATGGAGCAGTGACGTCTAATAAATCAAATCCGTCAAACAACACAATTTGAATATGCATAACGATGACCTCCAATTTAGATTTATTGTCATCAAGAAGCATATCAATGAGGTGTCACAAAAAAAGCGCTAAAAATATCACAAAACAATCAAGAAACCATCACAACCGTGTCACGACGGCTTGCTGCTTGTTGAAACATATGATATTGATAAATAGATGGTCATTACGGAAAGGTGTGTCATGCGTGAAGGAAGTGCAGACGGTGTTAGTTGTAGACGATGAAAAAAGTATCGCCGAATTGTTAAGGGATTTTTTGGAGAATGAAGGGTTTCACGTGAAAACCGCTGGAGACGCTTCTCAAGCACTGGCTGTGTTTGAACAGAGTACGATTCATTGCATGATCCTTGACATCATGATGCCGGGACAAAACGGATTCGACTTATGTCGCCACATTCGGGAAAACAGTGATGTACCGATCCTTTTCTTGAGCGCGCGGAGCGGTGATGCAGACAAGATCAGGGGTCTGGCGCTTAAGGCGGATGATTATATTGTCAAAACGGCTTCACCCGGGGAGATTGTGGCCAGAGTAAAGGCTGTATTACGACGCGCGGGTACTCAACCAGAGTACAATAGAAAAGTTTTGCGTTACGGAAATCTCTCGCTGGACTTATCGACAAGAGAAGTATGGCTGGATGGAGAAATCATTGCTCTTACACCTAAAGAATATGAATTGCTGCAATTGCTTGCAGAGCATCCGAAACATGTTTTTTCATATGACCGATTATTGGAGAAATTTTGGGATGGCGTTGGTGATAAACATACGGTCCGTGTTCATCTCAGCAGACTTCGCGAGAAAATTGAAGCCGATCCAAATCATCCGAAATTAATCGTCAATGTATGGGGAATTGGCTATCGTTTCATGGGAGAATAACATGAAGACGATTCGCATTCGTAAATTTACCGTGCTCAGCCTATTTTTCATATTCCTGTTGCCATGGATATTTTTTCTAGCTGCACACTTTATGGAAACCAAAACACTTCATTTTGATATGACTGACTCTGAACGAAAAGAATTGAATGAAACGATTCATTTGATCGAAACCCATTCGGAAAACTGGACAGACAAAGCCTGGCAAAAACAATTGAGCCGTCATTTGCAAAAAGTGGACATGAGTGCATCTATTCTGTCGGCATCAGATCAGGTCATTTTTGAAACGGGTGCTGTGCGAAAACATACACCGGTGAAACCGGAACAGTTTTCCGTCATTGAGGACGGGAGAATCATCGGCAGGGTTGCCCTTTACCATTCATCGTCTAGAACGATTCAATGGATAGCGGCATTTATAGGCTTCATACTGGCTTTATTGATCATCGGCATGGCCATGAGACGATGGATGATAACGCCTCTTGAGCAATTGGGTCTCAGCGCTCGGAAGATTGCAAAAGGGGATTTTGACGCGCGGCTGCCTTCGTCAAAGATCACGGAAATTGCCGAGGTTCGTGACGGTTTTAACATCATGGTGAATGGTCTTCAAGAAGCGTTTCAGAAGCAGGTCGAACTGGAGGATGAACGTCGCTTCATGATTGCTGCTGTCGCCCATGATTTACGGACTCCATTATTCGCTCTCAGGGGTTATTTGGATGGATTAGAGCAAGGGATTGCCCGATCACCGGAGAAAATGACGAAGTATGTGGCGGTTTGCAAGGAAAAGTCAGCCCAGCTCGACCGGCTTGTAGAGGACTTGTTTACATTTACAAAGACAGAATACGTCGAGATGGAGCTTAACAAAAAGACAGTTGATTTCTCACAGGTCCTGAAGCAGTCGATCAATACGATAAGGCCGCAAGCGCAACAAAAGAAGATTACGATTGTTGAGAGGGCTTTTGAACATGAGTGTATGATAAGCGGTGATCCGCATTTATTAAAACGTGCGATGAACAATTTATTGGACAATGCGGTTAGACATACACCCGGCGCTGGCGAGATTGTTGTTCAGTGTGATAAGGATCGTGACAACGTCATCTTCACGGTTCGAGATACTGGGCAGGGATTCTCCCCGGAGGAGCTTCGCCGTGTATTTGAGCCCTTGTATCGCGGGGAAGCATCAAGAAGCCGGTCGACCGGAGGAGCCGGGTTGGGGTTGACGATTTCACAAAGGATCATGAGACGGCACGGAGGTGATCTGACGGCGGGAAATGATCCTGAAGGAGGCGCGCTGCTGGAAGGATGGCTTCCCTTGGAAAGAGAAAAGCTATGCTGAAAACTCAGCAATAGCTTTTTTGATAGATTAGTTGCGAATCAGGTAATCAAACGCCCCTAATGCGGTATTTGCCCCCGATCCCATCGAAATAATGATTTGGTTGTACGGGCCGTCTGTGCAGTCGCCGGCCGCGAATAAGCCGGGGATGCTTGTTTCGCCGCGTTTATCGACTGCGATTTCGCCGATGCGGTTGCGCTCGACTGATCCGTCTAACCACTCTGTGTTTGGCACGAGACCGATTTTGACGAAGACAGCTTGGAGTTCAACGTGTTGTTCTTCGCCTGTTTCACGATCCACGTAAGTGATGCCGTTTACGTTTAGGTCACCTGTAATTTCTTTCGTTTGTACATGTTTCACTACAGTCGCGTTTGACAGGCTGTAGAGGCGTTTTTGCAGGACTTCCTCCGCTTTCAGCTCCGGTGCGAACTCAAGAACAGTGACATGGTTGACGATGCCTGCGAGATCAATCGCCGCTTACTTATCTATGAACGAGCAGAAAACCAGACCTTGTTAGCAATTTGCTGTACGAAGTGGAAAACCGTCAAAAAGAGCCCAGAGAATGATCCCTGAACTCCACATATCCTCACTTCATATACCGATACTCCCGCAATCTCTCCAAAATAGCTACTTCCTTCAAGAGTTCCTCACCAACATTCGTTTCCTTTACTTTCTTCCGCTCAAGCTCTTTATCCACTAATCGCTTCACCGTTAAGACATCAGTTCCGGTGCTCAGAACTTCCGCCTTGGAATTAAAGTGTTTATGGGCGACGAGCTGCATGCCGTAGGAGTTGTATAACAGCGTGTAGCCGGCGATACCTGTTGTCGATTGGTAGGCTTTGGAGAAGCCGCCGTCGATGACGATCATTTTTCCGTTTGCTTTGATCGGATCTTCTCCTTCGATTTCTTTTACCGGTGTATGGCCGTTGATGATATGGCCATGATCCGGGTTGAGGCCGAATTCTTTCAGGATGTTTCGGCAGGTTGCCTCGTCTTCACGCAAATAGTAATACGGGTTTTTCTTCTCTTTATGTGTTTCCTTCTCTTTAATGAAATACCGCTCAAAGGTCGTCATAGCGCGTTTTCCAAAAAGGGAGGAGTGCTCGCCTGTCCATAAATACCAGACCATATCCGTCGCCAGATCATCGGTTTCTTCCGGGTGGGCAAACGCTTCCCGCAAGAATCGTTCAAATACATCAAGCAGCTCACGGCCCGCATACGGTTTATCCTCAATCATCATCGTTTCCATATTGCCGTTTTCATCAACTGGAATACAGCCGTGAATCAACAGGTTGCCGTTATATTTTAAATAAAGGCTGCCTTTTTTCATCATAAAATTCATATGGCGGCCCAGCTTTTCGGAATGCTGGACAGAGAATAGCAGCTTGTCTATGACTTCTGCTTCTTCTTCTAATAGCTGATCTGGCTGCTCCGGATTCACTGTCGCAAAGCAGGTGTTTTCCAGCTGATATGTTTTTCCGTGCAGCGTGATTTCGTTTTTGTCGTAATCTATTTTCTCTAATAACAGCCGCTCTTCCATATTAAAGTTCGGCCGTCTCTTGATAATCGGGCTTTCAAGCTTGAATTGGATCATCGCAATCGCTTGATGAATTTTTGTGATTTGCTTAATCTCATCTTCCGGTCTGTTTTCGTCTGCTTTCGGACGGAAAGATGGGTTATCATCGTAATATTTTTCGGCAAGGTTCAAGAGCGGTCTCAGATTGATGCCGTACACGTCTTCAATAATATCCAAGTTGTCATAGCGGGCACAGATGCGGATAATATTTGCCAGGCATACTTTAGAGCCTGAATAAGCGCCTATCCAAAGGACATCGTGATTTCCCCACTGAATATCGACTGAATGATAGTTGATCAGTTCTTCCATAATCTGATCCGGCTGCGGTCCGCGGTCGTAAATATCGCCGACAACATGCAGATGGTCGACAACCAATCGCTGCGTGCTATATGCAAGACCGGTGATCAGCTTATCAGCTTGGCCAAGCGCAATGATCTGATCTACGATTTTGGAGTAATACTGTTCTTTGTTGGCAGCTTCTTCTGTTTTATACAGCAGCTCCTCCGTAATATAAGCAAACTGAGAGGGCAGTGCTTTGCGTAATTTGGAGCGGGTATACTTGGAAGAGCAATAAGATACGAGCTTAATCATTCGATTAATCGTTTCTTTATACCAATCGTTTAACGATGCTTTCGTATCGTAATTATGTTTTATTAACTTCAGTTTGTCTTCCGGATAATACACTAATGCTGCTAATTCATCAATTTCTCTATCATAAATGACACCGCTGAAAATATCGCGTATCTTCTCTTTTACTCTTCCTGAACCATTCCGCAGCACGTGCTGGAATGCCTGGTATTCCCCGTGCAAATCACTGACAAAATGCTCGGTGCCTTTCGGCAGGTTCAGTATCGCTTTCAAATTAATGATTTCCGTTACCACTTTTGCTTCACAATCGTATTTTTGTGCGAGTAAATCTAAATATTTGGTTTCCAAAATCGTCCATCCCCTTTTTAGAATAGGAACTGCCCTCCTATGTACGAGCATTTGCATGATAAGGTGATTTTAAAAGTATGACATTATTTTTAAATAATTGACCTTTATATGATAGTACCGCATAACTCCTTTTTGAGACAATCAAAACGAGGGAAAGAGGCGCTGAGAGAGCGGAGAGAAAGCTTGAGAAGGCTTCTTTAACATTAATCGGACACCGCATTTCAGCTTAGGAAGTAACCCGGCTTTGGCTTGGTCATTTTTCTATCGCAGGATTGTCTCGTTTTCAGAAATGAGAGGAATGAAAACTCAATACGTAGCAGGCCATGATTACTGTGGGTCGTACTTATAGCAGGGGAAGCTTCTGAAGAGACCGCGGAAGGGTTTTATTAAGCAGTATTTGTCGTGCTGATGATTGTCAGCGGCACAAATATGATTTGTGATTCTTATGACCACGAGATTGGAGGACATCCGATCTCTTTTATGGGGCTTTTTATCATCGCCAAGAATTTGACCACCGAAGCGTTCAGCGACAATCCCTGTGCGGATGCCTTTACAGGCAGGGTGGATAGCTGCATTTGCACCAGCCGTACCAGTAGTCGTCAATAAGGTTTACGCTAAAAAAATAACAGCACCTTCAAATTTGATGGAGAGGTGCTGTTTTGTCATTTGAATGCATGAATGGTTGTTGTTTTTGCTTTGTGCTGAATTGTTTTTTGCTCAACCAAGTTTTTCTTATCCGAATGAAGAAACGCTTTTGCTTACTTTAATATTCTCCTTTAATGACAAAGTAGGAGCCCCTAATGGTTCCAGCTAATTTAGACTTCTGCCTAGCAAACTTAAACTTCCCTTCTAACTCCTTTGGTACCTCCATCCCCTCAGAAAGCTTAAACCCAACGGCCCGCTTTTTAGGATCATCAATCGTATACATGACGTTGACTGAAAGACCATCCTCATAAAAAACATAGGCAATTTTGATATTTTCCACTTGAAAACGCGACGTTTCTAAAGGTTTGGCCGCAAACTCAATATCACGTTCTTCTTTCAAAATTCGGTTCACATAATCAAGGGTCTCGCAGGACTCGCTGGCTGGTACAACCGTAAAATCATGCTTGTATTTGTTCATAAAGTAACGGGCTTCATTAGCACGTAAACCAGCAAGTGCTTCTGCTGCAGGTGAAGACTCTAATCCAACCGTAGAGACATTTTTAAAATCAACGATATAGGACAATTCCAGCTCTCCTTTATCTTTTTATTTCTTAACAACAGGAATCCACATTTCACCGAATACTAAGCCGTTTCGCTGCCCCATCTCAACCGTTGCATTCGGCCCGCCAACATAGGCAAAATTCTTTGCTTCCGGCAAAACTTGACCGAAGGCAATGCCAGTAAGCTTATTGCTCAACTCATCAGCCGTCTTCCCTTCCCCTTTAACAACCAGGTATTCCCCCTTAGGGAATTGGATAACTCTGGTTTCTCCCGCCACCGACGCCTCTGCCTCTGTCATCACGCCAGCATAATGCATCATCTTGTTGTTTACCGCTTCGTTCACGGCAAAAATATAGTCATTTGCAGCTATGGCTTTTAAAGTGTCAAGCCTTCCATCTTGTTTGACGGCCTCCCAAAAGTCTGCCTTTTCCTTATTTATGCCAGCAGAATCTGTGTAATCGCTCTCAAGCTCCGTTCCAATACCAAAAACGGTAAAGCTGTCTTTTTCCTCCAGCGTGTAATTTTCCATATTCAAAACCTTCCTTTTTTTAAAATAATCAAATGATTTGTCTTTTCACTTGATGCGTTTATAATAACCTTAAATCATGTCAAAAAATGATACTGTTTAGGAGGCCCCGATGAAAAAAGTTGAACGGATTAATATCATCATGCGGTATATCAACAACCGCGCCCACTTTACAATTTCTGAAATCATGCAGGAATTTCACATCTCTCGTTCGACAGCTATCAGGGATATCAGGGAAATTGAAGCTATGGGGATGCCGCTTGTTGCTGAAGTTGGAAGGAGCGGGGGTTATTTTGTCATGAACCACTCTGTCCTGCCCGCTGTTCGCTTTACCGATCATGAGATTAAAGCTCTTTTTATCGCTTTTATGGCTACAAGAAATCAACAACTCCCTTATCTAAAGAGCCGTCAGTCTTTAGCTGAAAAATTACTGGGCCTTATCTCAGAAAACCAGCAAGAGGCCCTGGTTTTTTTAAATCGAATCTTGCTTTTTGAAGGGACAAACCCCAATAATCCCGACCTGCTTGAGCTTTCAGATCTCCCCCATCCCATGTTAGAAAAACTCATCCAGCTCCTTCTTTTGGATAGCTATTTATTGATTACCATCAAAGAAGAGAAGGTAATAAAGACTTATCCCATTTATCTTCTGCACCTTTATCATGAAAAAGGCCTTTGGCTGATTGAAGGCTTTGACTTAAAGGATGAAAGGAGGAGGTTTTTCCCTGTGGACAATCTTACCAATGTCAAACCATACTCTGTGAAAAAAAGAATAAGTAAGAAAAAGATTTTAGAGAAACTAAGTAAGCAGGAAGAAGTAATCAACCTTGTCCTTGAACTTGGTCCACAGGCGATTGCCCAATTCAAAAAATATCATCCTTTAAAAATTTCAATTTCCTATACGAATCCTTATCAAACCGCAGCCATTCTAAAGACTTTTATCAATGTGAATCATCGTGAAGAATTGTCCGAAATAACAAATTGGCTGCTTTTCCTAGGTGAAGATATCAAGGTCAGGGAAGTACCAGAAGAAGTATTAGAAGGTTTACAAGAGAGATTATGCTTATTCTGCCCATAAGCAGTGCTAGTTAAACTCCAATTTTCGAAAGCATTCCGTAATAGAAGCTGATTTCTAAACCAGGTGAAAATATTGTCGCTAGTATAGGTGAGTTTAAGAATACTAGCGTTAACTATAAATAGGACCATTGACAAATCACTCAACCTCTATTAAAATTAAAAGTTATCCGATAGTAATCATTTCTATCGAAAAACTCAATACATGCAAGCTATGATTGCTGTGGGTCGCACTACAGCAGGAGCAGCTTCTGGAGAGACCGCGGAATTCTGCGGCGCCGAAGGGTTCACAATCTCAGGCAAAAGGACAGAAGAGTACCGAATATGTATTTGTCGTGCTGATGATTGTCAGCGGCACAAATATATTTTGATATTCTTATGACCACGAGATTGGAGGACATCCAATCTTTTTTTTTATGGGCTTTTTTACTGCTCGTCGTTCACTAAAGAGGTAAGGAGGAGTTTGATGTGGAACAGCGGGAATTAAAGAGGGACTTATCCAATCGGCACGTACAGCTTATCGCTATTGGCGGGACGATTGGCACCGGGTTGTTTTTAGGCTCCGGTAAGGCGATTCAATTGGCAGGTCCTTCTATCATCTTTGCGTATTTCATTGTAGGTATAGCGCTTTTTTTCGTGATGCGGGCGCTGGGAGAATTGCTGTTATCTAAAGCGGGTTATCAATCGTTAACCGATATTGCCGAGGAGTATCTGGGGCCGCGTGCGGCGTTTGTCACCGGGTGGACCTATTGGTTTTGCTGGATTATGACGGCTATGGCGGATGTGATTGCCGTCGGTGTCTATGTGAAATATTGGTTTGATATTCCGCAGTGGGTCCCTGCACTTATCTGTTTACTCATTTTATTAGGGCTCAATCTGTTGACTGTCAAGCTTTTTGGAGAATTGGAATTTTGGTTCGCTTTAATAAAGGTGATCACGATTCTTGCGTTAATTGTCATCGGTGTTATTTTGCTGGTGATCGGGTTTAAGACGCATACAGGAACGGTTTCGGTTACCAACCTTTGGGAGCATGGCGGTTTGTTTCCAAACGGATTTTCAGGCTTTTTGCTTTCTTTCCAAATGGTGATCTTTGCATATGTCGGTGTGGAATTAGTAGGTGTATCGGCGGCGGAAACGTCGAACCCGAAAAAAAATATTCCATCGGCTATTAATAAAATTCCTTTACGGATTTTATTTTTCTACGTCGGCGCGCTTATCGTCTTACTATGTATTAACCCTTGGATGGAACTGAATGCCGCGGAAAGTCCTTTTGTGAAAACCTTCAGCTTAGTCGGCATCCCGCTTGCCGCGGGAATCATTAATTTTGTTGTATTAACGTCAGCCGCGTCTGCTTGTAACAGCGGGATGTTTTCAACAAGCCGGATTCTGTACAATTTAAGTAAAACGAAACAGGGCCCGGCCAATTTTGCGAAGCTGAATAAAAACCATGTGCCGAGTCACGCGTTATGGGTATCAACCATTGTCCTGTCAGCAGGAGCGCTATTAAGCAAACTGATACCGGAACAAGCCTTTGGCATCGTGACAACCATTAGCGCGATTTGTTTCATATGGGTGTGGGGTGTGATTCTTGTCAGCCATATCAGATACAGGAAAACCCGTCCGCACTTACACGCAGCTTCAACATTCAAAGCGCCATTCGCGCCGTTTATCAATTACGTTGTCCTGGCGATGTTTGCGGTCATTCTCATGATTATGCTGTATGCGGATGCGACTCGCCCGGCCTTGCTGCTGACTCCTCTATGGTTTATTGTATTGTTTATTTTATTTTGGATGAAAAAAAACAGGACAAAAAGAACATGATGAGTCAAATTAAATCTCTTGAAAAAGACGGTGTACTGCATGCAGTATGCCGTCTTTATTTTTGATTAACCGTTTCCTTTTATAGGTTTATATTTAATGCAGACATGAGAACGAGAGGAATGGAGTCATGGAATACAATTCATACATGAATGGACAATCGCAATATCCCGCTTGGTCCTATCCGTACAATTTGATCATATGGAAAGCGTTTGTCGGCCATGATGTGAAGTCCTAATTATATGGGTTATAACATAAAAAAGCGCCATACTGCCGTTTAAGCAGCATAGCGCCTTTCGTGTTAGTTCCGGATCAAATAATCAAACGCCCCTAATGCGGCATTTGCCCCCGATCCCATCGAAATAATGATTTGGTTATATGGTCCGTCTGTGCAGTCGCCTGCAGCGAACAATCCAGGGATGGTTGTTTCTCCGCGTTTGTCGACTGCGATTTCGCCGATGCGGTTGCGTTCGACGGTTTCAGGCAGCCATTCCGTGTTTGGCACAAGACCGATTTGGACGAAGACGCCTTGGAGTTCGACGTGTTTTTCTTCTCCTGTTTCACGGTCTACGTAAGTGATGCCGTTTACGTTTTCATCGCCCGTGATTTCTTTTGTTTGGGCGTTTTTCACGACAGTCACGTTAGGGAGGCTGTAGAGACGTTTTTGCAGAACTTCGTCAGCTTTCAGCTCCGGTGCGAATTCAAGAACAGTCACGTGGTTGACGATGCCTGCAAGGTCAATCGCTGCTTCGATACCGGAGTTTCCGCCGCCGATGACGGCTACGTCTTTGCCTTCAAACAATGGTCCGTCACAGTGCGGGCAGTATGCGACACCTTTGTTTTTGAACTCTTGTTCACCAGGTACACCGACATTGCGCCAACGCGCGCCAGTTGAAAGAATGACGGTTTTGCTTTTCAAAACAGCGCCGTTTTCGAGTTCTAGATGGAAAAGATCTTTTTTCTCGAGACCTTTTGCGCGTTGCAGGTTCATGACGTCGATCTCGTAATCCTTCACGTGTTCTTCAAGGCTTGCCGCAAGCTTCGGCCCTTCGGTGCGCTTCACGCTGATGAAGTTCTCGATGCTCATCGTGTCAAGGACTTGGCCGCCGAAGCGTTCGGCAACGATTCCCGTGCGGATGCCTTTGCGCGCTGCATAGATTGCTGCGCTTGCACCGGCAGGTCCGCCTCCGACAACGAGTACATCGAACGGATCTTTATCGGAAAGCTCAGACGCATCTGTGCCGCTGCCCATCTTCGCAAGAATTTCTTCAAGCGTCATTCGGCCGCTTCCAAAGGATTCGCCGTTCAAGTATACGGTCGGCACAGCCATAATGTTTTTGCTTTCGACTTCTGACTTGTATGCCGCACCGTCGATCATCGTGTGCGTGATGTTCGGGTTGAGCACGCTCATCATGTTCAATGCCTGAACAACGTCCGGGCAGTTGTGGCATGTCAGGCTGATATAAGATTCGAAGCGGTATTCGCCGCTGATGTTCTTGATTTGATCGATGATTTTTTGATCGACTTTCGGCGGTCTGCCGCTTACTTGCAAGAGTGCCAGCACCAAAGATGTGAATTCGTGACCGAGCGGAACCCCCGCGAATGTCACGCCTGTTTCTTCTCCGGTACGTCCGGTACGATTGACGCTGAAGCTTGGCGTTCTGTCGAGCTGCGCCTTTTCTACAGTGATTTTTGATGACATGGAAGCCAGCTCTTCTACAAGAGCCAGCATATCCTTAGAGACACTGTCATCGCCTGCACTGACTTTAAGGACGATGTCATTTTCAATCATCTGCATGTATTGGTTTAATTGTGCTTTGATATTTGCTTCAAGTACCAATTGAATGCACTCCTTAGATTTTGCCTACTAGGTCAAGGCTTGGTGTCAGTGTTTCAGAACCTTCTTCCCATTTAGCCGGGCAAACTTCACCTGGGTTTTGGCGGACGTATTGAGCCGCTTTTACTTTGTTGATCAGGGTGCTTGCATCACGGCCGATACCGCCTGCGTTGATTTCAACAGCTTGGATCACGCCGTCCGGATCGATGATGAATGTTCCGCGGTCAGCAAGACCTTCTTCTTCGTTCAGCACTTCAAAGTTGCGGGAGATCGTTTGAGACGGGTCACCGATCATCGCGTAAGTGATTTTGCCGATTTTCTCAGAGCTGTCATGCCATCCTTTATGTACGAAGTGAGTGTCTGTAGAAACAGAGTATACTTCGACACCAAGTTCTTTTAGAGCAGCATATTCATTTTGCAGATCTTCAAGCTCAGTCGGGCAAACAAATGAGAAATCCGCTGGATAGAAGCAGAAAATGCTCCATTGGCCTTTGAGATCTTCGTGTGTAACATCGATAAACTCACCGTTTTTGTAAGCTTTTGCTGCGAATGGTTGTACTTCTTTTCCGATTAGAGACATAATATCGTCCTCCTAAATGTAGTTTAAGAGAAATAAAATTGTAAACTTTATTTCTCTGTAAT
>NZ_MRBL01000003.1 GCF_001969855.1 Bacillus haynesii | reverse complement strand
TTTTGTCAACGGTCTGAAACTCCGGCTTTTGCCGGAGTTTTTTCATTTACTTCTTAATAAGATCTTTTCTGTTGGACTGCTCGATCCACTCTTCAAGTTTGTCTTTTAACGTGTTGAACCCTTGTGGAGCAGCTGTATCTTCGGCTTGAACAGCCTTTTGTCTTCTAGGCTTGCTTTCTTTTCGTTCAGGAGCTGCCTGTGTAGCGCGGATAGAAAGGCTGATTTTGCCTTTTTCCTCATCTACAGAAAGAACCTTCACTTGCACTTCATCACCGATCGCCAAGTGCTCATTAATATCTTTAACGAAACCGTGTGTTACTTCAGAAATATGCACGAGTCCTTGTGTTTCTTCATCTAATGCAACAAACGCTCCGTACGCCTGTAATCCAGTCACTTTTCCAGTGTAAACACTGCCTACTTCAAATTTTGCTGTCATAACTAACAACTCCTAAATCATATGAATTTAAATCTCTTTTTATACGCAATAAAAAATTATATCATACAAGTCTTTATTAAGCAAAAAAACTTTTTTTAGCATTGTATGTTTAAAACCGTGATGAAAGGGGAATACTAAAGAACAACTAAGGCTTTCTAGTATTCCCCCCTTATGTTGATGCGGACCTTTTAGGTGCGCATTTTTTTATTGAACTGCACCGACCTTCTGCACAAAGCGTTTCATTCTGACGAGCGCTTCCTGAAGCTGTTCAAGCGAGGAAGCATAGGAACACCTGATATAGCCTTCGCCGCTCGGACCGAAAACATTGCCTGGGACGACGGCGACTTTTTCGCTGATGAGAAGTTCCTCTGCAAACTCTTCGGAGCTCATGCCCGTTTTTTTAACGGACGGAAACGCGTAAAAAGCGCCCCCAGGCTGATGGCAGTCAAGCCCGATTTCGTTCAGTGAATCCACAAACACATTCCTTCGGCGGCGGTAGCTTTTTTTCATCTTTTCGACGTCTTCGAGGCCGTTTTTAAGGGCTTCCTCAGCCGCAAATTGAGCCATGCTTGGCGCGCACATCATCGAGTACTGGTGAATTTTCAGCATAGGGTCTCTTAAATATGCAGGAGCTGCGACATATCCAAGGCGCCAGCCTGTCATGGCAAACCCTTTTGAAAAACCAGATATCAATATCGTCCGTTTTTTCATTCCGGCGATTTCCGCAAAGCTTGTATAAGCTTCATCGTATGTCAGCTCGGCGTAAATTTCATCCGCTATTACAATCAGGTCATGCTTTTCAGCAAAAGCCGCGATCTCTTCCAGTTCTTTTTTTGAATAAACAGAGCCTGTCGGATTAGACGGGGTACAAAGGATGATGGCCTTCGTACGCTCAGTCAAAACGGCTTCAAAATCCGCAGCGCTCGCTTTAAATCCGCGCTCTGCGTTCGTATGAATGTGGACCGCTTTCCCCCCCGCCAAAGAGACAAGCGCTTCATAAGCGACAAAACAAGGCTCTGGAATCAACACTTCTTCTCCGGGATCAAGGATCGCCCTGACCGCAATATCAAGCGCCTGGCTTGCTCCGACTGTGACAATCAGCTCGTCATCGGGTGCATAATCCAGATGAAAGCGTTTATTCAGATAAGCGCTGATCTCTTTCCGCAGGGAAAGAAGACCCGCGTTTGCCGTATAAGACGTGTAGCCCTGCTCAAGGGAAAGAATGCTCGCTTCCCTGACATTCCATGCCGTCACAAAATCGGGCTCTCCGACTCCCAATGAAATCACGCCTTCCATTGTGGACGCAAGATCAAAAAATTTGCGGATGCCCGACGGTTTGATTTGCTGGGCTGCTTTCGAAATATAAGTTGTCCTCATTTAAGGAGACACCACGATTCTTTTGTCATCATCACCGGAGTCAAAAACTTTACCGTCATGCTTGTATTTCTTTAAAATAAAGTGGGTGGTTGTCGACACGACCGATTCAAGCGTCGATAATTTTTCGGACACGAAATGCGAAATATCCGACATCGTTCTGCCGCGGATGACAACAGACAGATCATATACGCCTGACATCAAGTAAACGGATTCAACTTCCTGAAAACGATAAATCCGCTCGGCCACTTCGTCAAATCCGACGCCGCGCTTCGGCGTTACTTTCACATCAATCATCGCTGTCACGCCTTCATGGCCGTCGACTTTTCGCCAGTCGATCATTGCAGAATAATCGATGATGACCTTTTCTTTTTCAAGCTTTTCAATAATCGCTTTTGTTTCTTCCTGTGAAATGTTCGCCATTTTAGCAATCGTTTCAGGTTCGAGGCGGCTGTTTTCCTCTAATATTTCCAATATTTCTGTTTCTTTTTCTGTTAGCTTCATCTCGTTATCACACCTTTTATATGTCAAGAAATCTTCTGAATATTATAGCACGTTTTTGAACAGATGTAAGGCGGTAAAAAAAGCGAAATCGCAGCGTGAAAAAATTTTTTTCGGGTACGATAAATAACATACTCAGGACTTAGGCGACAACATGCAGCCAGATTGTTTGAACTTGAAAGAAAAACATTCGGAGTGATTTGGATCATGCTGTTAACAAAACCTTCTATCGAGACCATTCAAGGGGTCAATATATATTATGAGCATTACGAGAATCCAGGCAAGTCATCGCTCGTTTTAATACACGGTTTTCTTTCTTCCTCGTTTTGCTACAGAAAAATCATTCCTCTTCTGAAGGATGAGTTTAATTTAGTCGCCGTTGACCTGCCTCCCTTCGGCCAATCAGAAAAATCCAGCACCTTTGTGTATACCTATCAAAACATGGCCAAGGTGGTCATCGAGCTGATCGAAAGGCTGAAGATTAAAGACGCCGTGCTTGTCGGGCATTCGATGGGCGGCCAGATTTCACTTTATGCGATAAAGGAAAGGCCTGAACTGTTCAAAAAAGTCGTCCTGTTGTGCAGCTCAGGCTATTTAAAGCGTTCGCCCCGCTCGCTTATTTTCGGGAGCCATATTCCTTATTTTTATTTGTACATCAAGCGCTGGCTGTCAAAACAGGGCGTCCTGAAAAACCTCATGAATGTTGTCTACGACAGCTCTCTAATCGATCAGGAAATGATCAACGGCTACCTGAAACCGTTTCTCGACGATCAAATTTTCAGGGCGCTCGCACGTCTCATCAGACACCGGGAAGGCGATTTATCACCGGACGATTTAAAGAAAATCGAGACCCCTTCCCTCTTAATCTGGGGCGAAGAGGACCGCGTCGTCCCGGTACAGATCGGAAAAAGGCTGCATCAGGATCTGCCCAATTCCATTTTCTATTCCCTACGGGATACCGGACACCTCGTCCCTGAAGAAAATCCGGATTATGTATCAGACAAAATTGCCAATTTCATTTTGACATGAACATAAAAAAACCGCCGATTGGCGGTTTTTTAGATTCTAATCAGCACGAACTGCTATCTTTGATCACAAGGAGCCGTTCAGCCAGCTGTTTGCATTCTGACAGCGGCAGCGTCTGATCAAATGATATTTCAAAGACGGTCTGGATCGCTTCGCCAAGCCGCTCTGCATCGTCTTCCGTGTAGACGGCCTGAACGATTTCGGCCGCTTCCGTTTCATAAAAATCGGGCCCGGCTTGGAACGGATCCCATTCCTTAATGATGTGTATGATTTGTGCTGCTGCCTGACTTTCTTTCATCATGATCACCGCTTCATTGTAATGTTTCAAAGGCTATTGTATCACAACACACCGGCTTGTCGATAAAGAAAGCCGCGAGCTACCGGCCGGCTTATCTCCGCTTCCTCCGCCAGGCGATCAGCAGCAGCCCGATGCTATTGACGAGAATTAATCCAAAGACGGTATTTCCGAGGGGCGCCCAGCCGTTTTCTCCCGTCAGCATCACTGACAGCACGACCTTTCCGATCAGCGTCACATTCAATACCGCAAGCCCCCACCCTAAGGAGCGCTTCCAAAATGCCGCACCAATCAACACGAGAAACCCCATCATGAAAGCGAGCGTGACCACGGCTGAAAGCGGGTTGGACAAAAGCATCAGCTCGTCATCCAAAACGGCCTTCATCTCCGGATTGATCCGCTCGGGGACGGGAAACCAAACCATGCTGCTCGTCATCAGCAAAAAAGTAGTGATGACGCCTTTCCAAGTCCGCCTATAGCAAAAGTACGCAAGCGCCACCAGAAAGACCGGGCGAATATACCAGCTCATAGGGTTGAGATGACGCTGAAAAGCCCACTCAAGCATGCTGCTCCATTCCACCAGCTACCACTCCCTTTATTTTATAAAAGCTTTACTGGTTAAAACATTGCAATCTGTCCTTATCACAGTTAATGTATAACATATGAAAAAGACATGAGGTGAAATCATGGATTTTAATAAAGAGCATAACAGACGCGGGACCCAGTCTGTGAAGTGGGACTTAACACAGGAATTATTCGGCGTAAATGACGCGCTTCCAATGTGGGTGGCTGATATGGATTTCCGTGCCCCTCAGCCTGTTATTGACGCCCTTCAGCAACGCCTGGAGCACGGGGTTTTCGGCTATACATCTGCAAACGCGGGCACGAAGGAAGCTGTCACCGATTGGCTCAGCCGCCGGCATGGATGGGATACTGAACCGGCGTTTATCACCTTCAGCCCTGGCATTGTAACAGCGCTCGCCCAAGCGGTGCAGGCGTACACAGAGCCAGGCGAGCGGGTGGTCGTACAGCCACCTGTATATACGCCGTTCTTTGATATCATTGAAAAAAACGGACGGGTTGTTTTACATAATCCATTAATCGAAAAAGACGGCCGCTATGAAATGGATTTTTCCGACCTTGAAAAAAAGCTTGGGGAACCGGATGTGAAGCTGTTTATTCTTTGCAATCCACATAACCCTTCCGGACGTTCATGGTCGAAAGAAGAGCTGACAACGCTTGGGGAACTCTGCCATAAACACGGTGTCACAGTTGTTTCCGACGAAATCCATTCGGACCTGATGCTGAACGGACTGAAGCATACGCCGTTCGCCTCCTTGTCTCCGGCATTCGCGGATATTTCGATCACATGCATTGCACCGAGCAAAACGTTTAACTTGGCCGGATTGCAGGCCTCAGCCATCATCATACCCGACAAGGCGAAAAGAACCGCCTTTGCAAAGGTCATGCAGCGTCAGGGACTGCATTCTTTAAATACATTTGCAGTTGCAGCAATCGAGGCGGCCTATTCAAAAGGCGAACCGTGGCTCAATCAGCTTATCCCTTACATTGAACGAAATATGGAAGAAGTCCGCCGCTTTTTGGCAGAGGATCTGCCCGAGATCCGCATGATGGAGCCTGACGCCTCTTACTTGGCATGGCTTGACTGCCGCAAGCTCGGATTGACGGATCAGGACATCAAACGGCTTCTCCTTCATAAAGGAAAGCTGATTCTTGAGCCGGGACCGAAGTACGGACCGGGCGGAGAAGGATTCGTCAGAATGAATGTCGGATGTTCACTCCCGGTTGTAAAAGACGGACTGAGACGTCTGAAGACCGCTTTTTCATAAGCGTTCCGGCTGAAAGCCGGGCGCTTCTAAGAGCGTTTATGGATGGTTTCATTTAATTCTCTTTCCAGCTTTTCCGCTTTTTCAGCTTCTTTTTTGGAATGCTTGATGATCAGCCGGAATACAACAATCGCGATGACAAAGAAAACGGCCAGCGTAATAAAAGAAGGGATATATTCTCTTTTGTCTTCAGGAAAATAGAGCATAAACTGAATCAGAAACGGCGCCATTTTTCTTCCTCCCTGAAATGATTTTTTTACCATTTATTTATTATGATACCATTAGGAGGCAGATACAGTGAACAACCAATTTCAAGTCGGAGATCGCGTAAAAGGCTTTTATAAGACAGGCGTCTACATCGGCGAAATTACGGATGTTAAACTGATGCACTACCTGGTCAAAATCCTCGCCGTGCTGACCCACCCGAAGCAAGGCGATCTTCATCATCCCAATAAGGCAGACGTCCCTTTTTTTCATGAACGAAAAGCGCTCGCTTACGGTGAACAGACAAATATCCCGCACCGCATGGTGAAGCCGTTCGATGAAGCTGTACCGGATTATGCGGATTCGCTCCGCTCAGCTTTGAGCCGCTTAAAAACGGATCTGCAAAGCGATTCGTCCGAATACGCGGCAAAATCGCTTGAGCTTATTCATGCGCTTGAAAAAGAATATTTCCCGCACAAATAACCCAATCTGTTTGTCAGATTGGGTTGTTTATGTGGCGTGCGGAAAGACTTTTGAAAGGTCAACCCGTTCGCCGATCGTCGTCGGTTTCGGATTTTCCAAATACTTCTTATCCCGTTCTACGAGCCGAAATAACTTATACGTTGTCATCGCGTCGTCAAGCGCTTTATGCTGTTTTCCCGTTCCTGAATCGCCGTACTCTTCCGCTGCTTTCCACAAATTCGTCAATGTTTTGTCGCCAAAGAATTCCTTGTACTCCATGGAAAGATCCCTCATCTCTCCTTTAAACGGAAACGGAACATGGTTGAACATGCAATTTTGCTTCAGCACTTTCATATCCATGTTTCCCCATGTAATGATGACGCTGTTTTGGTCAGGATCAAGCTCCCGCAGCTTTTCTATCAGCGCATTAAACGTGATGCCTTGGTCAACCTGTTCCTGCGTAATGCTGAGAAAATTTTTGCAGCGCCTCGTTAATTTAGGGAACTTCTTCGGCTTAATGTAGCTTGAAAATGTCTCAACCACCTCATCATGAACCGCCTTTACAATCCCTGCTTCTATGATTTCCGGGAAAAAATTTTGCGGGTGATACCTTCCCTCAGGCATTGTAAATTCAAAATCAATAATCAGTAAGGTGCTACCTTCCAACTTTCACACCTGCCTTTCTATCTCAATATAAAAAACTTATGGAAGTAACGCAGCGGATTTAAATCGTCCAAGCCTAAGGTCTTCTGAATGTTTTCCAAAGTACGTTCATATTTCTCTTATTATATCATTATATTTCTATATTTAAGGTTATATTTTCTGAAAATGTTGAAAATTCCTTCAAATACCTAATTTTCGTCATTTCAAAGAGCAGCGATTCCATACAGCTTCCACATTTCATTTATAATGAAAGGGAATTCAAATTTTTTAAGAAGGTGATTCGCATATCTGTTTATAAGAAAAACCTTGTGATCATGTGGTTTGCGAATTTTTTCGTGGCCGCAAGCTCCACAATGGTTCTGCCGTTTCTTTCCCTCTATATTGAGACGCTCGGCAGCTATTCGGACGGATTTACGGCAAAATGGAGCGGATACGTTTTCGGCGTCACATTTTTGATGGCTTTTTTGGTTTCTCCTTTTTGGGGAAGGTTCGGCGATAAACACGGCTATAAAAAAATCCTCTTGATCACGGGTACCGGCATCGGCACTTGCATTCTTCTCATGTCCCTTGTCTCGTCAGTATACGAACTGTTTTTTTTGAGAATGGCGATGGGGCTCGTCACCGGGTTTATTCCGACTTCCCTCGCCATGATTTCGGCTCAGACGCCGAAAAAAACGGCTGGCAAAGTGCTCGGCACGCTGCAGATGGGCACGGTCTCGGGAGGATTGTTCGGCCCCTTGCTCGGCGGTCTGCTCGCCGATCGCGTCGGTTTTACATATACGTTTTTCATTACGTCATTTGCCATTTACAGCGCCGTTTTCCTCGTGTTTGCCGGAGTGCGTGAACGGCCCCTGAAGCAGAAGCGCGATGCTTCTGCCGGGTACACGAGAAAGCAGGTGCTGCAGACGATTCTGCATAAGCGTCCGCTGATCACGGCGATGATCCTCACCGCTGTGATTCAAGTGGGAAACTTCAGTGTTCAACCGCTGCTCGCCTTATATGTCAGCGAGCTGCACGGAACAGAGAATCTCGCATTTTTCTCAGGGGTGGCTTTTTCTGCAACCGGCCTTGGAAGCCTTCTCGCTGCTAGAAAATGGGGTGCCTTAGGCGACCGGTTCGGCCACGGAAAAATATTGATGATTCTCGCGCTGACTGCCGCGGTTTGCGTTATCCCGCAAGGACTTACATCTCATTATGAAATGCTTGTGTTCTTCCGCTTTCTGTTCGGAATCGCACTTGGCGGGATGATTCCCTGCATCACCGCTTTAATCCGAGTTGAATCTCCGGGATCTATACAAGGGGAAGTGCTTGGCTATAATGTCAGTTTCAGATTTTTGGGCAATGTCATCGGCCCGGTGCTCGGCGGCATTCTTTCCAGCTTTTTCGGTATTTCTTCCGCCTTTTATGCAACTGCCGTCCTCTTTTTTGGCGGAGCATGCCTTCTGATGTTCCAAAGGTCCCAGCAAAAAAAATCAGAGGCAAAAGCAAGCTGAAATCGGATAAAAAAACTGCCAATCTATCAAATTATCCTTCTCGATATCCAAAAAGAATGGTACGATATGGCTAGAATTTAGCGAAAAGAGAGTGACAAAGTTGCGTTCATTTTTTGGATGGATTTTTCTGTTGATGTTAATACCTATATTTGTCTTTACCTTAATGGCCTCCGGCCGTGAAGCTCAGAATATGAAGCCTCTCGATCAGGTGCTCGATGAGAAGATCAATATAAAAGATATCGGCCTTGTACAAAACAGCTACATGTATGACAGGGACGGCGCTCTGATTTCCGAAATCGTTTCAGATCACCAAAACCGGGTATTTGTCCCCTATAAAGACATCCCTGAACATGTGAAGCAGCTGTTTCTGACTTCGGAGGACCGTCATTTCTTTCAGCATAAAGGCTTTGATTTTATCGGGATGGCCCGGGCCGCCGCGGCCAATGTCAAAAAAGGCGGCATTGATCAGGGGGCCAGCACGATTACACAGCAGCTTTCGAGAAACTTGTATTTAAACCATGAACGAACCTTCGACCGCAAGTTCACAGAGCTCCTGTATTCCTATCAGCTGGAAAAAAAGCTTTCAAAAGAAGAAATTTTCGAGAAATACTTAAACACCATCTATTTTAATCATGGGGTCTACGGAATTGGATCCGCGTCTTCTTTCTATTTCAGCAAGCCTTTGAAATCTCTCAGCCTTGCCGAAACGGCGTTTATTTGCGCGATCCCTAATAACCCTACATTATATGATCCTTTGAAACATTTTGACTACACAAAAACCCGCCAAAAGCGGCTGCTTGAAGGGCTGAAAAAAGCGGGCGTGATCACGGAAAAAGAATACAGCAAAGCCGTTAAGCAAAAAATTACGCTTAACGTGAAAGAAAAGAAAGACGACTATCCAGACTATACGACCTATGTCAACGAGGAATTCACCAAATTGGTGTCCGCTTCGGAAGGGTTTGACGAACGGCTGAAAAAGGCAAAAACAAAAGAAGAAAAGAAAAAAATCGAAAAAGAACTGTCCAACCGAATCAGTTCCCTCACGACAAGCGGAATCAAAATTTATACGGCGCTCGATACCGGCATGCAAAACCGGGTCGTCCAGCAAGTGAAGAACCGCCTCCCTTATGAAGGCGTACAAGGCGGAGCAGTGGTGATCAACCACCAAACCCATCAAATCGTCGCCATGTCCGGCGGGAAAAACTATAAAAAGTACGATTATAACCTGGCATTCCAAGCATACAGGCAGCCGGGGTCATCGATTAAACCGCTCCTTGACTACGGGCCGTACATTGAAGAAACGGGTGCGACGGCAGGCAGCATGATTGACGCAAGCAAATTTTGCAGCAAGGAATACTGTCCGAACAACTTCAACGAAAGAACATACGGAACCGTGTCGATCAAGACAGCCTTTAAATATTCGTATAATACACCGGCCGTACGTATGCTGAACCGGGTCGGCGTGCAAAAAGGATTCAGCTATTTAAAACCGTTCGGATTCGATAAAATCGTTCAAACCGACTACCGTCTTCCTGCTGCGCTGGGCGGATTTACATGGGGCTTCTCACCGCTGGAGATGGCTGATGCCTATACGATCTTCGGCAATAACGGAAGCTACACGTCCAGCCATGCAATCACAAAGGTGACGGACTTAAATGGCAAAACGCTATACAAATGGAAAGACAAACCGCAGCAAGTATTCAGCATGCGGACAAACAGCCAAATGCGCGAGCTCTTAGCAGCGGTTGTCAAAGAAGGAACCGGAAAAAAAGCGAATTTCAGCGGCGGATATGTAGGAGGAAAAACCGGAACATCCAACGGGTACAGAGACCTTTGGTTTGTCGGATTGACGGATACGTACACAATGAGTGTATGGGTCGGAAAAGAGGCAAAAGGCACTGTCGAGTACCTGCATCACGCGGGACCTCAGCTTTTAATCTGGAGAGGAACGCTGCAATACGCATCTTAAATCAAAAAAGGGGTGGATGAAAGTGGCGGATATGCCAGATCGAATCGTTCTGTTTGACGGCGTGTGCAACTTTTGCGACGGAGCCGTACAATTCATTATCAAACATGATCCTGAAGGCTTATTTTCATTCGCTTCCCTGCAATCTGACGCCGGAGGGAAGCTGCTTAAGAAATATCAGCTCCCCTCCGAACATTTTGACAGCTTTATTTTGATCGAAAACGGACGGGTATATCAGAAATCAACGGCAGCCTTGCACGTGGTGAAAAGCCTCCCGGGCCTGTGGCGGGCTGCTTCCGCCTTCTTGATCATTCCCCGTCCGCTCCGGGACGCCGTCTACAGTGTGATTGCGAAAAACCGTTACAAATGGTTTGGGCAAAAAAGCGAGTGCACCGTTCCCGGTCCTGAGATCAGAAAACGATTTTTGTCATAAAAAAACCGGAGCCGCCGGACAAACGTCCGCGCTCCGGTTTTTTGCATGGTTCAAACGGGCAGGCTCGCCATAACGCTGTTATAAAGCTTAATGATGATATACACCGTCCCGATTACAAAGGTAAACCAAAACAGCAGCTCAAACATAATGAAACCGATTAATGACATGAATGAAAGCGTGCTGTGGATCGCATAAACGATAAAAATAAAATATACGAGTGTTGCCAGTAAAAAAAGCGCTGCAATTCCAGCGGCATATTGGACAAAAATAAAGGATAAAAGGCTTGCCCCTAGATACACGGCAGAACCGATCCTGATTTTCCTCAGGTTCGTTCCTTCAGGATCCTTGGCGAAAAATAAAAAGGCAAGCTCTGTCACTGTATTGGCAATCAGCTTCAAAGCGGAAAATACCATGAAAAAAATCAGCGTAAACACCGCAAACAAAGCCATCCGGATGCCGCTCTCAGAGAAAAATTCGAGCATCCCTTTGTAAATGCCGAGAGAAGACAGCATCTCCATGGCATAGATAACGGAAGAAATCGCAAGAGATGAACTGAAAAGAAGAATTGCGATAAAAGGAAAAAAGCCTGTTACATACGTATTTTTCATAAAAAAAGTCCCTTTCTGATATGTTCCTCATTCATTATGTACGACTTATGACCTGTTGACAAGAATATTTTCCATATTTTTAATTTCTGCTATTGCGGCAGAAAGGTGCAGGATTCTTCACAAATTCGCCATTTACTTGTAAAGTATTATGTGTTGACTAATCAATAGATCGCGAGGAATCGCCGTTGAAAAAAACATTAAAACTGCAGACACGGTTAACGATATTTGTCTGCGTCGTCGTTTTGATTTCTTTATTGATCGCGTTTTTCATGGTCGGCTCTGAGACCGCAAGGAACATTCGGGAGCAGGAACAGCAGATTGCCCTGCAGACAGCAGAGATGGTCGCCGAGGCTCCGATTACGGCACAATCGCTGGAAAGCGGTGAATACGATGAGCTCCGAACATACACCGCCCGCGTTCAAAAAATCACCCAGACTGAATTCGTCGTTGTCATGGATATGAACAGCATCCGTAAAACCCACCCCGACCCGAATAAAATCGGAAAGAAATTTGCCGGCGGGGACGAAAAAGAAGTGCTGAAGGGCCGCCGCCACATTAGTACGGCAAAAGGCACGCTCGGTGAATCACTGAGGGCTTTCGTTCCCATCTATAATAAAACGGGCAGCCAGGTCGGAGCGGTAGCGGTCGGGATCACCCTTAACGAAATTGAGCAGATCACCCAGCAAAATCTCCGCCCTTTATATACGGTCATCGTGCTCAGCATCTTCGCCGGAATCATCGGGGCTGTCATTGTGGCAAGGAAAGTAAAAACGATTATGTTCGGCATGGAACCGTATGAAATTGCAACGCTATTGAACGAACGAAGCGCAATGCTTGAGTCGACAAAAGAAGGGATTCTCGCTGTTGATCGAACAGGAAAAATCAAGCTCGCCAATGCGGAAGCGAAGCGCCTGTTTCAAAAAATGGGGATCGAAGAAAATCCGATAGACCGGGATGTCACCGACATCTTGCCAAACAGCCGCTTGAAACAAGTGATCGAAACACAGAAACCCGTTCAGGACCGCGATGTCAGAATCAATGGCCTTGAACTTGTCTTTAATGAAGTTCCGATCCACTTAAAAAAGGGAAACATCGTCGGAGCGATTGCGACATTCCGCGACAAAACCGAAGTGAAGCACTTAGCTGAGCAGCTGTCCGGTGTTAAAATGTACGCAAATGCGCTCAGGGCGCAGTCGCACGAGTTTATGAACAAGCTCCACGTCATTCTCGGTCTTGTTCAATTAAAGAACTACGACGAGCTTGGAAACTATATAAAAGACATTGCGATCTATCAGCAGTCTGAAGCGAGCGAAATTATCAACCATATTAAAAACTCGGTACTCGCCGGCTTTTTGCTCGGCAAGCAGAGCTATATCCGGGAACAGGGGGCCTCGTTGGAGGTTCATTGCAGCACGAGGATTCCGGATACAGCCAACACAGCGGTGATTCACGATTTGATCACCGTTATCGGGAACCTTCTCAACAATGCCCTTGATGCCGTTTCCGCAACTGATAAGAAAAATATTTCGATTTCATTCCGCCACCATGACGGACAGCTTGATATTGAAGTCACGGATACGGGAGTCGGCATATCCAAGGAGGAACAGCAGAAAATGTTTGACCAGGGCTTTTCAACAAAGGGCTCCAATCGGGGGTTCGGTCTTTATTTCGTCGAACAAAGCCTTGAAAATTTAAATGGACATATCATCGTGACGAGCGAAAAGAATGAAGGAACGACATTCAGTCTCCGCATTCCGTATGAACCAAAGGAGGATGACCATGATTGATGTATTAATTGTTGAAGATGACCCGATGGTAAGAGAGCTGAATAAACGTTACCTCAGCCAGGTAGACGGATTTCAGCTGAAGGGAATTGCCGCTTCTTTTCAAGAAGCTCTCACCTTCCTCCGGGAAGAGCACATCGATCTGATCCTGCTCGATATTTATATGCCGGGCAGGAACGGCGTCGAGCTGCTCACTGAGATCAGACGCCAGAATCAAGCTGTCGACGTGATCGTCATCTCAGCGGCCAGTGAAATGGATGTTGTTCAAAAAACGCTGCGGTTCGGGGCCGTCGATTACTTAATCAAACCGTTCGAATTTGAGCGGTTTCAAAGCGCCCTCACCGATTACAAACGGAAACAGCAGCTTTATTCAAGCAACCGGAATATCAGCCAAAAAGAGCTGGATTTTGAACTTTTTCAAAAAAAACGCGCGCCCGAAAAGGTACATTTGCCAAAAGGGCTGACCAAAAGCACGCTGAAGCTCATTTGGTCAAGCATCAGATCGTTTGACAGCCTGACGTTCACAACGGAAGATTTGGCCAATCATACGGAAATCTCTCAAGTTTCAATTCGCAAATACTTGAAGTTTCTGGAGGAAATCGAAGTTCTCAACGTAGAGATGGCCTACGGGACGATCGGCAGACCGGTTTTCCAATATAAATTAAATACAAATGACTTGAACGTGATTAACCAATATTTATAACATTTCCTTCTCACCGTCCGCTGCTTCCTAAAGACAGCGGGCGGTTTTTTTGTAACGGTCACGCTTGAACTTCTCGAATGCCACCATTACCGGACTAGGATTTATCGCGCTCGCCGCGCTTGTGTTCGGTAAATGGCAGCCGATCGGAGCCCTCGGCGCCGCCCTGTTCTTCAGCTTCGCTCAAAGCTTAAGCATCATCGGGTCCATGCTTCCCTTCTTCAAAGAAATACCAAACGTCTATATGCTGATTGCGCCTTACGTATTGACGATTCTAGCGCTGGCCGGATTTAGCGGCAGAGCCGATGCGCCAAAGGCAAACGGTATCCCTTATATTAAAGGAAAACGATGACCGAACGATAGAATAAGAGAGCGGCCTGCTCTCTTATTCTTTTTTTGTTACCTTAACAAAAGATAAAATTTTTTGACGCCGCCATTGTCTTTACCACTTTTATGGTATGATGAAAAAGTCTGGTTATCAATCATTACAGGAATTTTATTGCAGACAGGAAGCAAATCGTATACAATTTAATATTGTTTAATTTCTAATTTCTATATAAAACGTTTTTATTTAAAGGATGCGAAAACATTGAATAAATCAGTCATACCTTCTTTAATTACGGTTGGAAACTTTGTTTCAGGCATCTCTTCAATACTGCTTGCATTCAGAGGGTATTTATTCTTAGCCATTATATTTGTTCTGATCGGCGCTATCTTGGACAGCCTTGACGGCATGGCCGCGCGCAGATTAAATGCCGTCAGCCCGTTTGGAAAAGAATTAGATTCTTTGTCTGATATTATCACTTTCGGAGTCGCCCCGGCCATCATCACCTATTCAATCGTTTTTTATGATGCTCCGATCTTAGGCCTTCCTTCGACATTGTTATTCCCTGTTTGCGGAGCGCTTCGGCTGGCGCGATTTAATATTCAATCCGAGAACCAGGATTATTTTACAGGCCTTCCAATCACCGCAGCCGGAACGATTCTGGTATGCTTAAACCTTTTATCAGAGATCCTGGGCAAAAAGCCGTTCATTTTGATCATGCTGTTCCTGTCCTTTCTCATGGTCAGCAAAATCAAAGTCATCAGCTTGAAGGGGAAAAAACTATTGAAGAAAGTGAGCTAGTTTTTAATGGAGTTGGCAAAAGAATTGATTTCCCAATACGGGTATTTTGCGATATTCGGGATGCTTGTCCTCGGAATTGTAGGCCTGCCGATACCCGATGAGGTCATGATGACATTTGTCGGTTATCTGTCTTCTATTCATATATTAAACTATGAGCTGTCTCTTTTAATCAGTTTTTCAGGTGCGGTATCAGGGATGCTCATCAGTTATTTTCTAGGGAAGAAAATCGGTAAACCGCTGCTCGATAAGTTCGGGAAATGGATCGGTCTGACGCCGAAAAGACTGGACACCGTGCACCGCTGGTTTGAAAAATACGGCCCGTGGACGATTCTTTTCGGCTACTTTGTTCCCGGAATCCGCCATGTGACATGCTATCTGTCCGGCATGAATGAGATGGATATGAAAAGGTTCCTGATTTATGCCGGATCAGGAGCTTTTATTTGGTGTCTCGTTTTTATTACGATCGGATACACAATCGGCGTGATTTAAATACCGCTTGCATCCCGGATGATCAGTAAAGGAGTGAACAGTTTGAAAAAGCGGCTTTACCGGTTTTTGATTGAGTTGACGAATAAAAGGGGCGTGTCCCGGATGCTGAAAAGGTTTGCTCAGTCAAAGCTCAGCAAACCTCTCATTCCCTCCTATATCAAAACCTTTCATATTAATACAGAAGAGATGCAGGAAGATGTCCGCTCTTTTAACAGCCTGCACGAGCTGTTCATCAGAAAATTAAAGAGCGGTGCACGCCCCCTTCCCGCTGATCCAAACAGTCTGGTCAGCCCTGTCGACGGAGTCATCGAAGAAATGGGCACCATCACCCGCGACAAGCAATTTACCGTCAAACAAAAGCCCTATTCTGTAGAAGAAATGATCGGACGATCCGAGATCGTGAACCGCTATGTCGGCGGAACCTATATCATTATCTATTTAAGTCCGAGGGACTACCACAGAATTCACAGCCCTGCTTACGGTACACTTGAAACACAATACTCGCTGGGAAGCACGTCTTACCCGGTGAATAAAATCGGTTTGACATACGGGAAATCGCCGCTGACAAAAAACTACCGGATGATTTCCGAATTTAAGCATCAATATGGGTCCGCCCTGCTTGTGAAGGTCGGGGCGATGTATATTAACTCGATCGTGATGCTCCAGGAGTCAAAAGAATGGCGCCAAGGCGACGAAATTGCATATTTCTCTTTCGGCTCGACCGTTATTCTGCTGTTTGAAAAAGACACCTTTATTCCTGATGAACGCCTTCACCCCTCTCTTCAAGTCAACATGGGGGAAGTGTTAGGATCTCTGGCCAAAAGAAAATCATAATGCACCGCCCCCGAAAACCGCTTCGGGGGTTTTTTAATTGCCGCTTAAAAAAGCTTTCTCCCTGGACAGGAAAACCCCTTTTTTCGCCTGGATACGGCTCCCTAATGCACCAAAAGACCTATAAAATGATCAAAATCAAGCAGATTCCTCCTCTTTTCCCGCCTTTTTTCGTTTTAATTTAATTATCAATCGATTATTTTAATTTAAAAAACGCACAGAATTGACACTTTTCTTCTACAATTGAACACATACAAACATGGGGGTGTTTTTTATGGAAGCAGCAAAAGATTTGAAACCGATTACAAATCACGGTCATAAAGAAAATAAAAATATTTTCCAGAAGTTGATAAGCTGGAAAATCGGCGTGATTCCGTTTCCGCTCTATATTGCGCTTGCGCTGATTATTTTTCTGGCAGCTTACTTTAATGAATTGCCGAATGACATGCTTGGCGGTTTTGCGGTCATTATGATTCTCGGTATTTTTCTCGGAGATGTCGGACAGCGCATTCCGATTTTAAAAGATATCGGCGGACCAGCTATTCTATCACTGTTTGTCCCTTCATTTTTAGTCTTTTTCAAAGTGCTTAACCCTGCATCAATGGAAGCGGTTACGACTTTGATGAAAACGTCAAATTTTCTGTATTTCTACATTGCATGTTTAGTCGCGGGAAGCATTTTAGGGATGCATCGCACGGTTCTGATTCAAGGTTTTATGAGAATGTTCGTTCCGTTGTTGGCCGGGACGATCGCAGCGGTTGCCGCCGGTATTCTCGTCGGTCTGTTATTTGGCTACAGCCCTTATGAAGCTTTCTTCTTTATTATTGTACCGATTATTGCCGGAGGCATCGGCGAAGGAATCCTGCCGCTGTCACTCGCTTACTCGCAAATTTTGGGACAATCCACCGATGTATTCGTTTCACAGCTCATTCCGGCCGCTATTATCGGAAACGTCGTTGCCATCATCTCAGCCGGACTGATGAAAAAGCTTGGCGAAAAGCGTCCTGAACTGAACGGTAACGGCAGGCTCGTCAAATCGAAAAAAGACGATGAAATTTTCAACCAAAAAGAAGAGGAGCCGAAAATCGACTTAAAATTAATGGGTGCCGGCGTTTTAATCGCATGTTCCTTCTTCATTTTCGGCGGTTTGGTCTCCAAGTTCATCGCGATTCCGGGAGCGATCCTGATGATCATCGCGGCGGCTGCCGTAAAATATGCAAAGCTTCTGCCTGCAAGCATGGAAAAAGGCGCACACCAGCTTTACAAATTCATGTCATCAAGCTTCACTTGGCCGCTGATGGTCGGGCTCGGCATTCTTTATATCCCGCTTGATGATGTGGCGTCTGTTATTTCCCTGCGCTTCATCGCCGTCTGCGCTTCAGTCGTCATTGCCATGGTGACATCAGGCTACTTTGTCGGAAAATTAATGAACATGTACCCTGTTGAATCAGCGATTGTCACAGGCTGTCACAGCGGTCTCGGCGGTACAGGGGACGTGGCCATTCTTTCGGCTTCAGGCCGGATGGGTCTGATGCCGTTTGCGCAAATCTCAACGCGTCTCGGCGGGGCAGCAACCGTCATTATGGCGACCGTTTTACTGAGGTTCTTCACCTCGTAAGGTCCGCATAAAAAAACAAAAAGGAGTCTGATCTATACGATCGGATTCCTTTTTTGTTTTCAGCGTTTCTCAACTCTGATATATTCTCTCGGTTTAAAGGGAGCTCTTTCTTTTCCCGTTAAGGATTGATCTTCCGCTCCCGTCTGGAGCGGCGTGTAATCCCCGCGATATTGAGGGCCTTCGTCCGTCCCTATCCCCGGAGTCTGTTCACGCGTCATTTCCCTGTTGATCATAAACGCTCCCGCAAAAAGCGAACAAAATAAACTTAAGCTGACAAAAGCTTTCCTTCTCATCTTTCATCACCTCAAATTCATCTTGTTCAAAAAAACTTTCCATTATACAAATGCCGCATTTTTTGTTAAAATTGTTTTCAGGTTCATAAGACCGCATAAACCGTGGTTACCATGAGATCATGCAGCCGATTAAAATTTGAGTTATAATTTGTCTAGGTCACCAGTTCTAAAAAAGTACATAACGTTTGAAAATTTTAGTATGGAACAGAATGTATTTATACATGCTACCTTAAGGGAGGTTAATATGACGTCTTTACATATTGCTATTTTATCGCCTTTTGCACTCGCCTTCTTGATTCCGCTATTGGCGAAAAACGTCAGAAAGATTCATACAGGCTGGTTTGTCCTGTTTCTTCCTGTTCTATTATTTATTTATTTTTTCCGCATGATCAAAATGACGGCGGATGGCGGAACATTAAAGGCTGTACTGGAGTGGATTCCGTCCTTTGGCATTAACTTTACTGCGTACGTTGACGGACTCGGATTGCTATTCGCCCTTCTGATTACAGGGATAGGGTCTTTGGTTGTCCTTTACAGCATCTATTATCTGTCTAAAGAAAGAGAGCAGCTCGGACCGTTTTACGTTTATCTGCTCATGTTCATGGGGGCAATGCTCGGCGTTGTTCTCGTTGATAACGTCATTGTACTTTATTTATTTTGGGAATTGACCAGCATATCGTCTTTTCTGCTCATCGGCTATTGGTACAAGCGGGAGAAATCAAGATACGGCGCGACAAAATCGATGCTTATCACCATTTTCGGCGGTCTTTCCATGCTTGGAGGCTTCATTCTTCTTTACACGATCACCGGTTCATTCTCAATCAGAGAAATGATCAACCAGGTTGATTTAATTTCGGGGCACGGCTTTTTCATCCCGGCTCTCGTGCTGGTGTTAATCGGAGCCTTTACTAAATCTGCGCAGTTCCCTTTTTACATCTGGCTTCCGGACGCAATGGAAGCACCAACGCCTGTAAGTGCTTACCTGCACTCCGCCACGATGGTAAAAGCGGGGATTTATATCGTTGCAAGATTCACCCCTGTGTTCGCTTTTTCCGGGGAATGGTTTTGGATCGTGTCCCTCACAGGGATTGTCACGCTTTTCTGGGGTTCGTTCAACGCGGTCAAGCAGACGGATCTGAAATCGATACTTGCATTTTCTACGGTCAGCCAGCTCGGAATGATCATGTCAATGCTCGGCGTCGGAGCGGCCGCCCTGCACTATCAAAACTTTGAATATTATATGGTTGCGGTCATTGCCGCCGTCTTTCACTTGATTAACCATGCGACTTTCAAAGGCAGCTTATTCATGGCCGTCGGAATCATCGACCATGAAACGGGAACGAGGGATATCCGCAAGCTCGGCGGTCTGATGACGATCATGCCGATTACGTTTACGATTACGCTCATCGGCGCATTTTCAATGGCCGGACTGCCTCCGTTCAACGGCTTTTTGAGCAAGGAAATGTTTTTCACCAGCATGCTCAGGATTACGAACTTTAACTTGTATAACGCTGACACATGGGGTTTTCTCTTTCCTGTGCTGGCTTGGATCGGAAGCGTGTTTACGTTCATTTACTGCATGGTTCTGCTGTTTAAAACCTTCGGGGGAAAATATCAGCCTGAAAAGCTTGAAAAACAAGCGCATGAGGCTCCACTCGGCATGCTGATTTCGCCGATTGTCCTCGTATCTCTCGTGGTGATTTTTTTCTTTTTCCCGAACATTCTGTCATACAGCATCATTGAACCTGCTGCATCGTCGATTATGCCGACCCTTTTGGATGGAGACGAAAAATTCAAGGTTCATATTTACATGTGGCACGGCTTTTCACCTGAACTCTACATGACGATCGGCGTCGTTGCTCTCGGTGTTCTCGCCTATTTGACCTTGTCAAAATGGCGGAAGGTCTACGGCCTCTTCCCGGAAAAACTGACGCTCAACAAACTGTACGACAGCTCGCTGTCAGGGCTTGAAAAAGGCTCCAACAAGATTACAAGAACGTATATGACCGGGTTTCTCCGCGATTATCTCATCTATGTTTTTGTCTTCTTTATCGTGATCATCGGCGGATCGCTCGCTGTTACCGGGGGTTTTTCATACGATGTGAAAGGCAATGCTTCAATCGGCATCTATGAGCTCGTTCTGTCAGCCGTTATGATTGCCGCAACATTTACCACCGTTTTCGCAAGATCAAGACTGACGGCGATTATCGGGCTCGGTGTCATCGGCTACACGCTCGCGCTGTTCTTTGTCATTTTCAGAGCGCCGGATCTCGCGCTGACGCAGCTGATCATCGAAACGATTTCAGTCGCATTGTTCCTGCTTTGCTTCTATCATTTGCCGAAGCTCAGATTCAAGCCGAAATCGGCTAAGTTCAGGGTCACAAATGCGCTTGTATCGGTCGGAGTCGGAACCATTGTGACGCTGCTCGCACTTTCTGCAAACAGCCAGCGCTCACTTGAAAGCATTGCATCGTATTTTATTGAAAACAGCTATAAACTCGCAGGCGGCCACAATATCGTCAACGTGATATTGGTCGACTTCAGGGGATTTGATACATTGTTTGAAATTACCGTACTTGTCATTGCCGCTTTAGGAATATACGGCATGATCAGGCTCAGATTGGGGAAAGGAGGGGAAGAGCATTGAAAAAGGTTCAGACGAATGATGTGATCCTGCAAACCGTTACAAAGATTGCATCCTTTATCATTCTGCTCTTTTCTTTCCATCTGTTTTTTGCCGGCCATAATAATCCTGGCGGCGGTTTTATCGGCGGATTGATGACGGCGTCTTCGCTCGTCCTTCTGCTGCTTGCCTATGATTTAAAAACGGTGCAGAACATTTTGCCCGTCAACTTTATTTATGTGGCGGCCATCGGCTTATTCATTTCCGTTTCAACCGGAATCGGCTCATTTTTATTCGGAGCTCAGTTTCTTTCCCACGCGTTTGATTACTTTAACCTTCCGCTCTTGGGAAAAACGGAGCTTGCCACCGCGGTATTGTTTGATATCGGGGTTTATCTCGTAGTGGTCGGCGTGACCATGACCATTATTCAGACGATTGGGGAGAGAGAATAATGGAGATTTTAATGTCTTTTATTGTAGGAATTTTGTTCATGGCGGCGACTTATCTGCTGCTTTCAAAAAGCCTTCTGAGGGTGATTATCGGAACCGCCGTTCTCAGCCATGGCGTCCATCTGCTTTTGCTGACAATGGGAGGGTTAAAAAAGGGAGCGCCCCCTATTTTAAATGAAGAGTCGTCATCTTATGTCGATCCTCTCCCTCAGGCGTTGATTTTAACGGCGATCGTCATTGCTTTCGGGGTCACCTCTTTTCTCCTGGTCATGGCTTTCCGCGCCTATCAAGAGCTGAAAATGGATGATATGGATCAAATGAGGGGAAATGATCAACATGAATAATCTTGTAATTCTGCCAATACTGATTCCTTTAATGGCCGCAATTTTGCTTATCTTTATGAACAAGTCGATCGTGCTGATGCGTGCATTCAGCGCCATATCTTCCATTGCGGCGATCGCGGCGGCCGTCGTTCTTGTGCAGACCGTCTATACGGACGGAATCCAGACCTTGTATCTCGGCGGGTGGAAGCCGCCGTTCGGAATCAGCCTTGTCGCTGATCAATTCGCCAGCCTTCTGGCGTTAACGACAGCTATTATCGGATTTCTGACGGTTCTTTATTCGTTTCGCTCCATCGGCGAAAAACGCGAGCGTTTCTTTTATTACCCAGCCGTCCAGTTCCTGCTTGCCGGAGTTAGCGGCGCTTTCTTGACCGGGGACTTGTTTAACCTGTTCGTATTCTTTGAGGTTCTCCTGATGGCTTCGTATGTGCTGATTGTCATTGGCGGCACGAAGATTCAGCTGCGGGAATCTCTGAAGTACATCGTCTTTAACATTATTTCTTCCGCCCTCTTTGTCATCGGAGTCGCTTATTTATATGCGGTTACGGGCACATTAAACATGGCGGATCTGAGCGTTCGGATCAGCGAATCGGGGCAAACCGGGCTGATCACGGTCATCGCTGTTTTATTTTTGATCGTCTTCGGTTTAAAAGGCGGCATCTTCCCGCTGTATTTCTGGATGCCTGGTTCTTATTATGCGCCGCCTGCCGCTGTGTCCGCACTGTTTGGCGCACTTCTGACCAAAGTCGGCCTGTATGCGATCACAAGGGTGTTTACATTAATTTTCACCCAAGACGCGGCTTTTACTCATCAATTAATGGTCTGGCTTGCGGCCCTTACGATCATCTTCGGTGTCATCGGCTCGATCGCCTACTGGGATGTTCAAAAAATCATCATCTACAATATTGTGACTGCAGTCGGTGTAATCTTGTTCGGTATCGCCGCTAATACGCCGGCTTCGATCGAAGGATCTGTCTACTATCTGATTCATGACATGATCATTAAAGGAGCGCTGTTTATGCTTGGCGGGGCGCTTTTTGCCCTGACAGGGACAAACAACCTGAAAAAAATGAGCGGCCTGATCAAAAACCATCCCGTACTTGGCTGGATGTTTATGATTTCAGCCGTTTCATTGGCAGGGGTGCCTCCTTTCAGCGGATTCATCGGCAAGCTGAAAATTGCAGAAGGCGGCTTTTTAAGCGGTGAATTCGTGATTACGCTGCTGATGCTTTTCTCCAGCCTGCTTGTCTTGTATTCCGTCATGAAAATATTTATCAACGGCTTCTGGGGGGATGAACAGGAAGATGCACCGGCCAAAAGGCAGCTAAAAGGCTATATGTATCCGGCAGCGGTACTGCTCTTTCTGTCGCTTGCCATCGGACTCGGAACCGAGCTTATCGCGCCGTATTTTCATCAGGCGGCTGATACGCTCGTCAATCCCGAAAAATATATTGAAGCCGTTTTGAAGGAGTAGATCGCATGGCATTACAAATATTGTTGAACTTTATTCTTGCGTTGTGCTGGATGTTTCTGAACAATGACTACACCGCTGCCGGGTTTGTCATCGGTTATGTGATCGGATTATTCTCGCTCTTTCTGATGAGGCGCTTTTTCCGCCGCCGCTTTTACTTGATTAACATTTGGGCGATCGTCAGACTGCTGTTTATTTTTATGAAAGAGCTCGTTCTGGCAAATGTCAGCGTATTAAAGACGATCTTGTCCCCACGGTTAAAAAATAAGCCCGGCATATTCGCCTTCAAGACAGATCTTAAAGCGGACTGGGAAATCACGACGTTGGCAAACCTGATTTCGCTGACACCGGGCACATTGGTCGTTGATGTCTCCGACGACCGTTCGATTCTTTATATTCATGCGGTCGATATCGATGATGCCGAGAAAGCCATCAGTGATATCCGCATTTCGTTTGAAGAGGCCATTAAGGAGGTAAGCCGCTGATGTTTGAATTTATTTTGCAATTGTCACTCGGCATTTTGGCGGTCTCCACTTTTCTGTATGTCCTGAGGGTCATTAAAGGGCCGAGCATCCCGGACAGAGTGGTGGCGCTTGATGCGATCGGCATCAACCTGATCGGAATTACGGCTCTCGTGTCCATCCTGTTAAATACGACAGCATATTTGGAAGTCATCCTCTTGATCGGTATTCTGGCCTTTATCGGCACCGTCGCATTTTCTAAATTCCTTGAGAAAGGAGAGATTATCGAAAATGATCGAAGCCGCTAAATTGCTTATCGCCGTTTTGGTCCTTCTTGGCGCACTGATATCGTTAGCCGCTTCCTTTGGAACGCTAAGGCTGCCTGACGTATACTCAAGAATCCACGCCGCTTCAAAAGGAGCGACATTGGGGATCATCAGCGTGCTGCTCGGCGTATTCTTTTACTTCTGGTTTCTGCACGGCTTCATTACGGCCAAAGTGCTGCTCGGTATCGTCTTTGTATTTCTGACGTCTCCTGTAGGCGCGCACCTGATCGCAAGGGCCGCCTATAATACAGGCGTTAAAATGGAAAAGAAAAGCGTACAGGACGATTATGAAGGCTACAGAAATTTTCTGATTAAAAAGAAGGAAGATTCCTATTTATAAAAAGAAAACTCGCCCTAAAAGGCGAGTTTTCTTTTTGTTTACGATGAAGGACGGCCGATGACCGCCATCGTGCACCTGGACGTGCAAATCAGGCTGTCTTGCTCATCGCGTATTTCAATTTGAAACACCATTGTTGATTTACCCACATGCAGAGGCGTTGCAACCGCTTTAACCGTCCCGTCTTTTACCGACTTTATATGGTTGGCGTTGATCTCAAGCCCGAAGCATGCCTGCTCTTTTGGATCGATATGCTGATATGCCCCGATGCTTGCCACCGTTTCAGCAAGCGCAACGGACGCGCCTCCGTGCAGATAGCCGAAAGGCTGACGCGTTCTTTCATCGACAGGCATGACGGCAACACACCGTTCTTTGCTGCACTCCTTCAACTCGATTCCCAACGCTTCAAGAAGTGTATGTTTCGTTTCCATCACAATCGTCCTCTCATCAAAGTACACCTTCAGATTTCGCGATTAAAACAGCCTCTGTCCGTGATCCTACATTCAGTTTGCTGAATACGGAAGTCAGACTGTATTCGATCGACCGTTTGCTTAAATGAAGCGCATCAGCAATTTCCTGATTTGTGTAGCCTTTTTCGACTTCTTTTAAAATCAGGCATTCCCTTTCAGTCAAAAGATCGTGCTGGGTCTGCTGGCCGTTTGACTTCGATTTTTGCTGTGTAATCAGCTGCTTGAAATAATCATAATCGACGACAATTTTATTATCCAGCACCTGATATATGTACTCTATAATCTTTTCCTTCGATTCCGTTTTGCTGATGGCGCCATGCATGCCGGAACGAATCGCCTCTTCAAAATAATCTTCGACTTCATACCCTGTGTAAACGATAATTTTGCATGATGAACACGTCTCAAGGATTTTCTTAGATAGGTCCATGCCGTTGATTTCACCCAAATTTAAATCCATTAAGATCAGGTCATACGCAGAAAAATCATGTTTCTTGAGAAATTGTTCGCTGGCTTCAGGGCTGAGGCAATCGACAACAAAGTCCTGGTTCGTTTCAAGAATTGCCTTCGTCCCCTCCATGACAGCCGGATGATCATCGATCACAAGTAATCTTCTCATAATTTCCTCCCTTTTGCGTAACCTTGCCCTATCACCATTTTATAGAAAAAACTTGGCGGATGCCAAGCAAAAATGTTAACTAAACATTACAATTCCATTTCAATGGCGACCCTGAAGCCTTTCCCTTCTGCTGTCTGTATATCCAGACTGCCGTTCAGCGCGCGAACGCGCTCGCGAATGCCCGACAGCCCCATGCTTGCGCTGTTTTGATAAAGCTTGTCCGGGTCAACCCCGATGCCGTCATCTTCGTAATGAAGAACAACTTTTTCTTTTATGCAGACAAGCATAATCAAAACCTCATTAGCTTTCGAGTGTTTTGCCGCATTGCTTAAAAGTTCCTGCACAATTCTGTACAAATTCAACTGCGTGTCCAAGTCTAGCACCTTTGAGAACCTTTCCGTATTGAGGCGAATCTTATCGATCGATGAGGATTCCTGATGCTGCGCCGCCAGTTTCGAAAGGGCTTTGACAAGTCCGAGATCATACAACAGCTGCGGCCTCAGCTCCTGACACGTTTCCCTTGTCGTCTGAATGACGGTGGACATTTGCTCATTCATATTGATGAGCCTTTGCCGGATTTGATTCGTACAGACTTTATCTTTTTCAAAATCAGCCAGAAACATCTCGCTTTGATGCTTCAAGGAAATCATGTCCTGCAGCACAGAATCGTGGAGATCGCGGGCTAAATCAGATCTCTGCTTCTCTTCAATCGCAAACATCAATTTATTCAGCCACGCCGGATTCGGCCCTTCTTTTTTCACATGTTCCAGATGCTCCATCAGCTCGCCGATTTTCAACACGTTTTCCAGGGAAACGCTCGTATAAAACGCCAGCGTCTCAAGCCATGAAATCTCATCGCGCGTCAGCCTAGGCGTATTTAAAACCGACAAACACAGCATGACATAAGACGTCCCGCCCCGTTCACCGATCTTAATCAAAAATCCGCGGTCGACTTCGACGATTTTGCCGATGTCGGTGATGACCTTGGTTACTTCTTGTTCGTAGGGGATCCACGGTTTTTCTTCTGTATCATTCTCTAGCAATGATACAGATCCATCGTTTTTTACTTTGAGCATATAAATATTATTAACAAGAAGTACGTCCAAAACGATTTGTTTTAACTCCATTAAAACTTGATTTAAAGACGTAAATGTTCGAATGGTTTGAGTAAACTTAAAAATGCTATCCTGGTAGTTAAATTTCTCAGAAAAGCGCTTTAGGCGAAAGCGGAAATCAATAATTTCTTTTAAATAGAAAACGCCTACCATGATGAGATATGTAAAGATTGTAACCTGTACTGTGAAAAATTCTCCTTCTTGATGCTTAACAATGGCTAAAATAGTAATAATTAGAGAAGTTGGAATTATAGCTAAAAAACTATAATATTTCAATCGACCGATTAAAAATTCAATATCATATATTTTATTAGACATAAATTGATATACCAAAGATAAAGGAATCAGCAACAGAAACGGGGATACAACAATGGCCGAAAAAATATAATCGCCAAAGACCAGCATAGGAAGTACATAGAAAAACAAAAACGGTACCAATGCAATGAAGTTCATCAACATTAATATTTTCAATAAGTAGGACTGTTGAGAATACTTGAATTTAATTAAGGCATATGTAATCAGAATAAAAACAATAACCGTCGAAATAAAGAACGACAGTAAATTTATGCTTTTTAGAATACTTCCCTCAAATTCAAATAAGTATAAACCAGCTTCAAGTATGAGGTTTATAAATGGTATTACATAAAGTAAAAAAACTTTATTACTGAAAAATGTTTTCCCTATCTCTTTAAAGTATTGATATATAAAATGTAAGTAGCTAGTTGGAACAGCTAAAAAAGTAAGTATATTTACAAATCTACTAAAAGTGTCACCTCTTGCAACAGCACCTGCACTGACATAAGCTATAGAAGTAATAAGTAGAAATAGGACTAATAAAAATGCTGAAAAGAGATTTTTAGATTTGTTTACTTTAAAAATAAAATACACACAAATCAAACATAAAAAGTAAAAGATCAACGGAATGATAAATATAAAAAAACTGTCATAACTGACTAAATCCAAATATATCAAAGAATCATTCTCAAACACTTTCCCATTTCTTTCAATTGTTAACCTTAAAACGTTTGACAATGTATATTCCTTATCTTTTTTAAATGGAACCTGCTGCCCATTTATTCTATGAATGATATCTCCTTCTTTTAATTCTACATAATCAGCGGCTAAAGTGTGTTTTTTCACTTCCACAACTTCCAGGGTGTGTTCATCAAGGTTTTTCACCTTTAACCCAACTAGATTATTATTAAAACTAAGATAGCAAACATAGAGAACATAAATAAAACTTAACAATATGAGAACTAGTGAAACCTTGTTATAATATGACTTCATTTAGAAATCCCTACTATTCATTATTTGAACCATAAATTAGGGTAAGGACCCCAACCTGCTTCAATTCTTTTAAAACCTTCAATTAAACTGAAAACTTGGTCTTTATCAACACCTATAAGACTGGCTTTGCCAGCGATAACCTGTTCCAACACTTCCGGGTGTTCAACCAAAAAACTCACGATCTCCTGCATAAGACTCTCCTCGTATAGACTCGTTTAAAAGCGCAGACATCAAACGTTCTTTCTCCATATCCCCCAACTCCAGCTCCCCGATTCCCTTTTTAAATTTCTGAATAGCGAGCTGATTCATAACATACATATACTGAGTGACGCCTGCTGCTTTCAATTTCTCTTTATAGCATTTTATTTCTTTATCGGCAATTTTATCCTCAGTTTCAAATGTTTTTAATAAATCAATCGACGGCTGGTTAAATTTTCTTGACAAATATAAGTACGCAAGCGTGCGCTTTTTCTTGGCGATATCGCTTTTTGAATCATAAAAAAGTGCTTTATAATCATTTTCGATTTGTGAAGCAATGCCCAGCTGGTAGGCGTACTTTTCAACCGCCGGGTCAAATTTACCGGTGGCAAGCATCGCTCCCAGCACGCATGGCAAAGCCGTAAGCGCTCCGGATTTACGCTTGATCATGTCAAGGCACTCATCTTCAGTGGCAGGGCGGTTGCTGAGATCGTCATGCTGTCCCTGCATCGATTGAAGTGTATATTCCATCAGTTTTTCAAAAAACACCGGTTCTTTCGACACCGAACCGATCACTTTAATGCTTATTGTATAAAGCGCAGTCGCCACATTCATTGCGACTGAACGGTTTATTTTCATCCAAGGTTCATCGGGGCTGTCTTCATCCTCTAAATCATCGAATATATCAAACGCAAGAATCAAGAGTTCTATGCCTGCTCCAAGGGTTTCTGCCGCATCAGTGTCCGTGCCGCCGAAACTTTGGTAATGATAAAAAGCAAGCTCGCTGAAATGCAACTGGTCCTTTGCATCTAGAAAATCGTGCAGCGTCCGATTTAAGTCCGCGTTGGGAATCTCAATGTCTATAAAATGATTCATTCTTTGCTTGATTTTACTGTGATCTAGACAAAAAAGCTTAGAGATGGTGCTCCCTCCTTTCTTATTATTTTACTAAATCAAATTCCCGATTGACAGAGCAATTTTTTTATTTAACAATTATATAATAATTTATCCTTTTTTTGGATTCATTTACACAAAAAAAAAGACTTGTCTGAAACAAGTCTTTTTACGAGGTTTTTAGATATGTGTACTTATCGTATTGATCAATGCTTTTGTTAATCTTGCGCAAGGAGTCCTTTGTTTCTCTGATTTCATTCTCTAGCCGCCAAAGCAGTTGTTTTAATTCTTCAATTTGTTGCTTTTCCACCGGTTCCACACTCCTTTTGGAAGATCAATCAATTTGTGTATAGTGAACGAGTCATAGGTATTTGATCTGTTAATACAAGTTTAAATGGATTTGGTCTCTTTTTCACCGAAAAGTTGCATATAAATTCATGCGTTACACCGCAAACTTCAAATAGACCATAACACCCATTTTACACGACTTGCGATTAGTTCTCAAATCCTAATGAAACATAAAATTTTTGTTTGTTTTTTAAGGAGTCAAATAAAGATCGCTTATAAATCCCTTTAACATCACAAGTTCAGTTGTTTTTTGTTCGTTTTGCAACCTTGAGTCTAAAGTAATAACTAGCCGGGAATAGAAAAACTTGAGTGTTCACGGAACGCAGGTCGTGTATGCGCCACCGAAAAACACGCAATAGACCGACACGCATTTCGGCCCTTAAAAAAACCATCCCTTCGCCTTACACCGCAAAAACCGCAATTTGACCCGTAAAAATTGAAAAGAGGTGTTCATATTGATTCCTCCTTATTGCTTTTGGATGTATCCATATCAACATGTCCACTGCCGGCAGGTCTATCCCGAAGTTGAAGCCAGCGCCTTTTCGCGTTCCGCAAAAGAAGCAGAGGGCTTGATGGCTGACGGACAGAGAATTTTAAGCCGGCTTTCAGCCTCGCATGCTTTAGCTCACCAAATCATGACGGCTGCCCAAAGCAACCAAAAAAATACCGTGCTTGCCCTGCTCAGGCAAACCGGCGTCCGCAGACAGCTTGATGCCTCTTTCGATCCCGACGGCATCCGCATCATACTCATCAGCCCCCGCAGCAGAATATTCCTGCTATTGCGTTGGTCTTAGCGCAAAAAAAAATTCCGGCCCCTAAAAAGGAGCCGGAATTTTTTATAAAAGCTTTTGACACCAATCAACAGCTTCAAGATAGCATTGATACGCTTCATCTTTTGTTAAGCCTTCTGTTTCGGCGGTGTCTTCCCATTCGTTTCGTTCGATCGATTTTGCAAGCCGCAAGATTTTTCGGTAATCGTTTTCTTTGCCGAGCAGCGCCTGACCTACTTCGTCTGTCAGCGGCAGTTCGCTGATGACTTCCGTTAGTTCTTTGTGCAGCAGTGTATCGATAAATGAAAACATGCCTGTCAGCATATAAGAAGCCGGCTGAGGGCGGTTCGTTTTTTTCGCCAGCAATTCGCAAAGCTTCGCGCGGATCAGCGAAATCTTGACGACTTCGTTCTTGCTGGAGTTCTGCTTTTTCGTTAAATCCTTAAATGAGAGGATGAAAATCCACCTCTTGATTTCTTTAAATCCGAGAAGCACGATCGCCTGGCGGATGCTTTTAATCTTTTGGATCGGCCGGTTGGCTGGAGAATTCAACAGCTTCAGCAGCTGGTAAGAAAGCGACAAATCGCGTTCTATAATATTTGTGACGTTTTCAATATCAGGCTGATCTTCGCTTAATTCATGCAGCAGCTCATAATAAGCATGGAAATGATATGTAATGTCCTGACCGTCAATCACAACGGGCTCGCTGAAGAAATAGCCTTGGAACAGATGAAATCCGTCTTTTGCAGCCTGCTCATAATCCTTTCGCGTCTCCACTTTTTCAGCGAGGAACGTCAGGCGGTGGTTCCGGCATGATCGTAGGATGCTCTGTCTTTCCTGCCGCGTCGTTTTGAAAAAATCGATCTTCAAAATATCAATGGATGCCAAAAGCTGATGGAGCAAGTCCCTCTTCACGCGATGCTTTAAACAAAAATCATCAAGGGCAATCGTGTAGCCGAGGCTTTTCAAATGCCTGCACCTTTCGATAAGCTCAGGGGTGATCGGCACATCTTCAAGGATTTCTACAACGAGCTGGTCCGGGTCAAAATACGTCGGCAGCCCTGATGTCAATAGACCTTCGGTAAAATTCACGTAATACCTTTTGCCTTCTGTCAATTTATCGATTCCAATGTTTAAAAAGCTGTTAATCATTAATTCTGTTGTCGCTTGATCACCGTCAATACCGGAAAAAAAGTTTTTCTCGCTTTCCCTGTATAAAAGCTCGTATGCGACAACTTGTTCTTTTCTGTTGAATATTGGCTGTCTGGCAACGAATACCCTCATTCTTCTTCCCCCTAGCGACTGAGGTGCCTTCGCTTTTAAGTATATCAAATAAATGAGCAAATCCCGTCTGCTATAAAAAAATTCACCCAAATATTGAACTTAATATTGAAAAACAGATAATCCCCGAAGAAATTATCTGTTTCAATCCCCAGTTATGTTAAAAACTATCGTTTACAGAGTCAACCTTGATCCAGACCTTTTTTCGCCTTGATTTTCGCTTCGTGAATTTGCTGCATCTTGTTGTTCCAGCAAGCTTCGCTTAAATCGACAGGATATTCTTCCGGCTTGCTGATCCGCTTATACTCTTCCCAAAGCAAACTAAGGTTTTCTTGAACATACCGCTTAATATCCTGAATGCTCGGATTCTCATAAACAAGCTCGCCTTTTTCAAAGATCGGCTGGTGAAGATCTTTTGCATCAAAATTCGTCACAAACTTGCTGATAAACGTATGAACGGGGTGAAACATCTTCAGCCGCTCCTGTTCATTGACCTTCTCATAGTCCAAAGCGATATAATCACCTTCTGAATGATGGTTCAGCTGATTGATGATTCTGTACACCTTTTTCAAGCCTGGGGTCGTCACTTTTTCCGGATTCGAAGAAATTTTAATCGTGTCTGCCATCTTTCCGTCTTCTTCGATGGAAACGAGTTTGTAAACCGCGCCGAGAGCCGGCTGATCATAAGCGGTAATCAGCTTTGTGCCCACGCCCCAGACGTCGATTTTTGCTCCCTGGGCTTTCAGATTCATAATCGTATACTCATCAAGATCGCTTGATGCGACGACTTTTGTATCTGTAAATCCGGCTTCATCCAGCATGGCTCTCGCTTTCTTCGACAAATAGGCGAGGTCTCCGCTGTCAAGGCGGATTCCCGAAAATTCAATTTGATCACCGAATTCCTTTGCTACTTTAATTGCATTTGGAATGCCGGAACGCACCGTATCATATGTATCGACCAAAAAGACACATTTTTTATGGGTTTCCGCATATTTTTTAAATGCCGTGTATTCGTCGCGATAGGCTTGTACAAGCGCATGGGCGTGCGTGCCTGATACCGGAATGTCAAACCGCTTGCCGGCGCGGACATTGCTTGTCGCGTCGAACCCGCCGATAATCGCGGCCCTTGCTCCCCACATCGCGGCGTCCATTTCATGCGCGCGCCTTGTTCCAAATTCGAGCGCCGTCTCTTCTCCGATCACACTTTTGATTCTCGCCGCTTTTGTGGCAATCAATGTTTGGTAATTCACAATGTTGAGCAGAGCCGTCTCAATCAGCTGCGCTTCAGCCAAAGGCGCTTCGATCCTCATGATCGGTTCGTTGCCAAACACGATTTCGCCTTCCTGCATGGAATAAAGCGAACCGGTGAATCTCATATCTTTTAAAAAGCTGAGAAAGTCATCTTTAAAGCCCAGCTCTTCTTTCAAATAAACTAAATCGCTTTCAGTAAATCTGAAATCCCGCAAAAATTCAATCGCTTTTTCAAGACCGGCAAAAACGGCAAAACCGCTGTCAAAAGGGAGCTTTCTGAAAAACAGTTCAAATACGGCTTTCTTTTGATCAATGCCGTCGCGCCAATACGTTTCCGCCATATTAATTTGATATAGGTCTGTGTGTAGTGCTAGACTGTCGTCTGTAAAACGGTGTTCCAACCTTCATTTCTCCTTCCTCAATCTGACACTGAGGCTCCCAGGGTGTTTGCAAAATGAGAAAGAGCCCAGTCGTGTCCGTCCGGGTTAAAGCTAGCCACTGCGTTTTGATGAATGACAAGATTAAACCCTTTATTATAAGCATCTACTGCGGTATGGAGCACGCATATATCTGTGCATACGCCAACGAGGTGCAGTTCTTTAATATCCCTTTCACGGAGCTTCAGCTCGAGGTTTGTCCCGGCAAAAGCAGAGTACCTTGTTTTTTCCATGTAATAGACATTCTGATCATGTTCGTGTTTTCGATAAAGCGCTTCAAGCCTTCCGTATAAATCCTGTCCTGATGTACCTTTTATATTGTGTGGAGGAAACAAACGGGTCTCCGGATGATGCGTATCGCCGGTCTCGTGTGAATCGACTGCAAATACGACATAATCGCCGTTTTGAATAAACGCTTCCGCGAGACGCGTCACGGCGTCTTCGATTTTCCGGCCTGGTTCTCCGCACGTCAGCTTTCCGTCAGCTGCGACAAAGTCATTCGTATAATCTATACATATAAGAGCTTTTTTCATTGCCGCCCTCCCCGCCTTTTGTATGATAGGTAACATTATAACTTATCTAAACGGACAAGTGAATGGCGAATCAATCGGATATGGCTGTCAAGCCGCGCCAGCAACGGCTTTTTCTTTTTCAGAAAAAAACAAAAACCACAGGTTCGCACGCCCTGTGGAAGGCACGTGCGAAACCTCGTGCCTCATTTCTTGTTTAAAACCGACTGCTCAAAGATATCGTCCTGAACATAAATCGATTCTTTCTCTACGGCCTCACGCGCCGCGAGAACAAGTCCAAGGGGCGTATCCGATTGCTGATCGGACACGATCGAAAAAGGGATGCCTTGTTTATTGGACTCCTTGATGTAAGGAGATAAATGTGAATAGTCGATTTCACCGTTCAGCAATAATGTCGCATCCGCTTTTGAGCCAAGCGCATTGATGACTTCGCGGTATGCCTGCGGACGCAAAACTTGTCCTTTAGTCAGTGCGATGATGACCCTTTCCCTCAGCGAGCCTAAAAACAGTCTGCGTTCATCCGGCTTTGTTTCGCGTGGTCCGTACATTCCCTGCTGTAAATATTGATCCATTGATTGGTCGCTCACGTCTTAGACCCTCCAGTTTTATCCTGCTGGCAGCGTTTTTTTAAGCTGCATTTTTTTATCAGTATACCCATGAAAACAGCGGGCATGAGTCCGGGCTACATTTCCGTCACCCATTGTACGATCTTTTTGGACAGCTCCTCGGCCGCACCTGCTTCAGCCACTTTCGACAATGACCGGTCAAGCTTTTCGGCGAGTTCTGTTTTTTCTTCCTCATAGAAAATCAACGTGCTCCACTCCAGTTGCGGCACAGCCACAAGTGTATGAAATTCCTTTTTATTTTCATGGAGGTAAACGTCTGTGATCATCTGATCTTTGTTTAAGATGTTTGCCTTCCTGATTTTCATCTTTGTCACCTGCCTTATCTATCTTTTTTCCCATTATACTATAAAAAAGAAACAGCCTCTTTAAAAGAGGCTGTCACAGGTTCAATGACTTGGAACCGTCTATCACATCTGCATCTATGAAGGTCGTTTTATTGATATCGTTTTGAGTCAATCCGTAGTCCCCTGTTAAAAATGCACCCGCTCCGCTTCCGGAAGTATCCGTGCACTTCGGGGAAATCGCAAACACATCTCCAAAGAAGGCTGCGCTGTCATCAACGACTTGCCTGATAAAAATCGGTCCAACGATCGCCGGCATCTTCACACCTCCGCCATTCAATTTATTAGCATCATATGTGAAAATGGGCAAAACGTTCAGACTTCAGGATTTTCCGCCGTTTCTTTTTTATACCTCTGCCTTAAACGGACAAGGCGGATGATATTCAATGTAAAAGCCTTGAGCAGGGCATAAGCCGGAACGGCCAGGATCATGCCGAGAATGCCTCCGAAGCTTCCGGCGCCGATTAATAAAAGGATGATCGTCAGCGGATGCGTATTCAAGCGTCTGCCGATTATCAGCGGCGACAGCAGATTTCCGTCTGTCTGCTGAACGGCAACAACGATGATCAGCGCGATCAATGCTTTTGTCGGCGAGTCGAGAAAAGCGATAATGACGGCCGGTGCCGCTCCAAGAAACGGTCCGACATATGGAATAATATTCGTCACGGCAATGATCAAGCCGAGAATCAGCGCGTATTTCACACCGGCGATCCAAAAACCGATGAAGCACGCCGTTCCGACGAACAGACAAACGATGAGCTGTCCTTGAATGTAAGCCGCCAGCGTCTCGTACAAATCCTTAAAAATCTTCAGCCCTTCATTTTTGTACTTGTCAGGCAGAATCTTGACAGCCAAATTCGGGAAACGGTGGCCGTCCTTCAGCATATAAAACAGGATGAACGGCACGGTAACAGCCGTGAGCGCAATGTTGGTCACAACGCCGAATACAGAAGTCAGGCTCCCTGTAATATTCTCAGGCAGGCTCGTCAAATATTCGCCGATTGAGCTTTCGATTTTGGCAACCGATACGAAGTCCTGATTCATTATCCAAGTGAACCACTGCGAATTCGACATTTGCTTAATGAAAATCTGGATCTGTTTCACATAGGATGGGATGCTGTTGAACAGATCGGTAACCTGCTTTGTAAATACAGGACCGACAGCTGACAATACAAACCCGATGAATGCCACAAACACCAAATAGATCAGCAGAATGGACAGCGTTCGCGGCAGCTTTTTCTCAAGAAGCCGCACGATCGGATTGAATATAAAATACAAGATTCCCGCAATTAAAATCGGAGTAAATAAAGTCGATGCAAATACAATGATCGGTTCGAAAAGAAAAGACACTTTTGTCGACACATAAATAATAAGAAGAACCAATAAAATTTGCAGCGTCCAAAAATGGGTTTTTGATTTTAACAAGCTTTGTTTCCTCCCGGTTGTTTTCATTACTCTAAAAACTACTATTGACACCATCGTCTGTCAACTGTTTTTACATCATCAATACGGACGGCGGGGAAAAGAGTTTCATTTCCTTTAAAAATCGTGAAAAAACGCGGCGGTTCAGTCGCTCGATATTGGTATGTCGAAGGTTGGAATATACCCTCATATTGAATACCGGTTTCGGTCTTCACTGTAAATATTCCTCCCGTTTATGAAGATTTTCTAAATTTTTTCAGTCCATTGGTATAAAGTTCACCTCAAGAAAATATGATGAAAACGCTTACAACAAAACCATGAGGTGAACAACGATGAAAAAACTGGTGCTGCTCATGCTTGTTTTGCTGCTCGTGTATCCGCATGTATCGAAAGCTGGAGGATTTAAAGGAGGAGGAGGCGATCCGGGCTACTGGTTCGTGGGAGACCCTGTTGAACATCCCGATCCCGCAAAACCGCCGATTGTATTTGTCCATGGATTAAACGGCTCTTCAAGCGCGTGGTTTGACGAAAATGACATGGCTGAACAGGCGTGGAAAAACGGATATAATGCGGCTTTTATCGATCTCCACCCCGATAAAGACATGCAGGATAATGGAGCGATGCTGGCCGCCAAACTGCGTGAAATCTACCAGCATTTCGGCCGCAAGGTGATTCTCGTTTCCTACAGCAAAGGCGGAATTGACAGTCAGTCGGCGCTGATTCATCACAACGCATACCATTATGTCGAGCGCGTAATTACGCTCGGAACCCCTCATCATGGCTCACAGCTGGCAGACCTTGCCTACAGCAGCTGGGCAGGATGGCTCGCCGGTATTTTAGGCCAGAAAAATGACGCCGTTTATTCACTCCAGACAGGGTTTATGAAATCGTTCCGCGACCAGACCGACAATCATCCCAATCGATCGAAAACCAAATATTTCACCCTGGCAGGCAATAAAATCGGCGGGTTCGGCAGCGTTTTATTTTTTGGGGGCGTCTATTTAAACATGTTTGGCGAAAATGACGGAGCCGTCACCGAAAAAAATGCGAGACTCCCTTACGCCACAAACCTGGATACAGGAAAGTGGGACCACTTCTCGATTATTAAAGGAAACCTCACATTTCCTGTATTTATGCCTTTATTGACTGTTCAGGCATATGCAAATGAAACAGCGGCCATCAATGAAAAATTATCGTACCCTTTCATCAGAGGGGGAGAAAATCATGGGTTGAGAGAAGAGGAGTTCGCCGTTGAAAAAGGCGTCAAGGAAATCACCGTTCACTGGCTGAGCAATCATTCCTCGGGAAATATCAAATTGACAGATCCACGCGGCAAGCCGGTCAAAGATTTTTCAATGGCAAAGACGGCAGATGTTTTTGAAGGGGGATTCGTCCATTCCGCTGCCATCAAAAATCCTGCAGCAGGCACATGGAAGATCGCATCATCCGTCAAACAAAAAGAGGCGTTTTTGTTCATTGTGACGTTCGATTCTTCTTTGAACCAGCAAATTAAAAACGCAGTCACCAGAGAATCGTCAAACCTTGCGAATGTAAAGGCGTCCGTCCGCTCGATCCGCTATGAAAACGGAAAACAAACCGAGAAAAAGTCGCTGAAACCTGCTTCCATCAATGCGCTGCAAAACAGCCTGTCATTCAAAAAAGCGGGCATGTATTCGGTGACGATCGACCTTTCAGGAAAAACAGCAGACAACTCGCCGTTTAACAGGACGATCATCCGCTCTATTTATGTAAATGACAAAGGGGAGAGGTTTGAAAACAGCCCTTTGTCCGATTAAACCGTTCTTTTCATGGGAGATAAGAATTCATCGACCATGCGGTCAAGCTTCCTGATTTTCTCAAGCGCCAGCTTATGATCGATTTTGCGGTAATGGTGGTTTCCGCCCGGCTCTTCGTCCAGCTCATCCGCTTTTTTGACGATTTGCTGTAGCTTGTTTTTATCGAGGTCCCCTTCTGGCAAATAGGAATCCGTATGAAGCAAAATCGCCAAAGCAATCTCTTTTGCCGCTTTCCGATCTTCGCCGAGACGGATCAGAAGCTTGTGGGCGCGCTCGGCTCCCTTTATCGCGTGAATGTCGTTTTGCTTGTATTTTTCATAATCCCATTCTCCGTCGGTATACCATTCATAATGGCCGATATCGTGCAGCAAAGCCGCTTTTGTCGCAATATCGGGATCTACTCCAGCTCGCACCGCCAGGCGGTATGCGTGGTAAGCGCAGGCTACGGCATGAGCTACACCGGAACGTGTTAAATATTTTTGTGCGATTGGATGGGTGAATACATCCACTAATGTTACGTTTCTCATGTAAACCCCTCCTTTATATATTTTTAGAATCCTAACATATTTTCATGCAAATCTCAATTGATCTGACACATCATATTCAAAATTCCGCTATATGAGCTGACGCAATGATAAAATAAAAACAAGCACAATCGATTTGATGTGCTTGTTTTTTTTATTTTTCACAAAAACTCTTTAATATCATACACTCTGCCGTTTTCAAAGTCGGTCTCAAGCAGGTCGAGCAGAACGCCGGCCACATAAGGCGTGCTTCTCAGCTTTCCTTCTGTTTGATAAGTTTTGAATCGTTCAATTTCATGAAAGTCTTTTTTCGATGATGAACGGATAACCTCTTGCATGCCGGTATCCATGATCCCCGGTGAGAAAGAAATCATCTTCACCGGATCAGACTCATCTTCCTGTTCAAAGCCGAATGTTTTCGTGAACATATCGAGCCCCGCTTTTGAACTGCAGTAGGCGCTCCATCCTTTATAAGGGTTTTTGGCCGCCCCCGATGATATATTGACAATCGATTTTTTGCCTTTGTATGGCTTGAGCCATTTGGTAAACATCTGGCTGAGAATCACCGGCGCTAACAAATTCAAGTCATAATGCAGCCTCAGTTCTTCCAATTCAGCTTCACCGGCGCGCTTGATCGGCGTTACCATTCCCGCATTGTTGATCAAGGTGATCGAAGCAAAATCGCGGGCTTGGACAGATTCTGTGAATTGCCGAAACCACTTTTCTGTTTCGGCGAGCTGCGTCAGATCAGCCTCATGCTGGATCAGCCTGTCATGACTGACTTCAGACTTGGTCCTTGAGACAGCATGAACTATATAGCCTTTTTGCAAAAGCCCTTCGGCAATCGCGGCGCCAAGCCCTTTTGACGCTCCGGTAACAATGGATAAATGCATACGGCGTCCCTCCTTATCCATTATTGTACTGATTCATCAGCCCGCTTCTCAAGTGCTGCGGTTTTCTGTTCCGGAAGAAACGCGGCGAGCACGTAAAACATCGCCGTCAGTAAACTGAACCATTCGAAGACAATAAGCTGAAGAGCGGCCCCCAAAACAAGCAGACCTTGCGTCCATAGACCGCATTTCCCTTTTAAAACGCGAATCAAAGCAAAGATCATAATGGCGAGTGCCACACCCGATCCTAGCAAGCCATAACCGTAGTGGACAAAGTCCGCCATTGCCTGATCGTGTTCCTCCCTCAACGATGGGTTTATCAGTAAAATGATGCCTAATGTACCGATGACCACAATGTAATAGAAAATGGATTCTAATATGAGCAGCCCGTGTACTGCTACAAGTATTAATAACCAAATCACCGTCAATGCAAAAGCTAACCATGCGGACAGCACCTTATAGAACCGCGGACTTTTCATTGTTGAGCGCTCCTATTTCTTCTGCTGGCCGCTGACTTTTGGAATCAAAAAGAACAGACCGGCGATGCAAAGGAGGATCAGCAGACCGTACAAGATGGGCAGGAAGATGGATTGCCGGCTTTCCGCAGAGTCATCTTCCCGTCCCGATAAGGACAGATTTGCCGAGAATGACAGGTCAAGCTGTTTCAGCTTTGACGCCACGGAATTGCTTTCATTCGTGAAGCTTCCGGACAGGCTTTTCAGCTTTTCGATGGCATCTTCTTTTTTCGAATCTGTAAATGAGAATTCCTTCAGTTCTTCTGGAATTGATATTTCCTCTTTGTATTCCGTCTCTTCTTCCTGTAGGTAGTCCGTCTCGATTTTAATATCCTGCTTTTCATACTCGTTTGGCTTTACATCGACTTTATCAGTTTCGTCCGCCTTCACGATTGGAGTGAAAAGAAAGAAGGAGAGCATGACTGCCATGATCCCCTTCTTTCCCCATTTCGCATTAAGCATCATGGTCAGTCTCGCTTTCTTCTGCTCTTGATTTTGCAAAATCGACAATAAAAGGAACAGCAATTGCGATGATCGTGATTAAAATTAATGCTCCGATTCCGAGTGCAAACTGGCTTCCAGTTCCGTACTGAATCGACATATATACGGTTGATACCGGATTGTTAAAGCTGAAGTTCGGCATCGCCAAGTCAAGCAGCGGCGCTACATAGAACAGCACCATAGCGGCTGTTGCGATTCCGCCTGCGATCGACCCCAGCATAAACGCCGTCCGGATAATGGCTGAACTTGCGACCAGCAGCAAGATCGTAAAGACCGACCACATGACGGCTTGATCGTCTGCGAGTGAGTAAATGTTCAAACCGAACAGGCTGATCATCAGTCCGACAATGATATTCAAAATGCCGAACAGTGCGCCCCTGACTAAGAGCGGAGCATTTTGATAATGGTGGCTGAAATATCCGATCAGCAAGCTGGAAAGCATCACAATTACGAGAATGACGACCGGCGGTACGTTCTGCGCTTTTGACTCTGGAACATCCCCGCTGATTTTCACCGGACTTGCCAGATGATCGTATACATATCCGTCGTTTCCACCGAACGCATTTCCGAGAATGCCGTACACGTCTCCGCGGATAAGCTTTGTCGTCGCGACATTTTGGCCCCAGTTTGAATTCAGGGTATCCGCTTTTTTCTGAACATCGTTTACACTTTCCTGAATATTGCCTGTGTACTCGATGACGCCTGATTGCGTTTCCGACAAGGAACCGAGCATGTTAGACAGCTGCAAAATGTCATTTCCAAGCGTATCCTGCATGCTGATAACCATCGTTCCATCAGTCGCGTCTCCTTGCATGACCGCTGTTCCGGCGCCTTCCGGATTGCGCAGCTGTTCAGATACGGCATTTGCTCGTTCTGAAATCGTGCTGAGCTCATTTAGCACGTCAGTCTGCTTCTCATTAATGAAATCGCCGTAGCTTTTGACGAAATCGGTCATGTCTGTTGTGTAATTTTCAATGTCTTCGTTTGTAGACAGCATGTTATTTTTTAAATTGCTCCATTTTTCCGCTTCGGTTTCACCGATTTTAAGGACGGTATCCACGCTGTCTCTTTTCGCGGAGATGACATTGCTCTTAATTGAATAATCTACTGATCCGTATAGCGTTGTTCTATATACTGACAACGTATTATGATACCTGAGAAGATCTCGGACATCTCTTGTATTGATTTCAGAAGCAAAAGCCTCTTTTAATTTTTCTTTTCTCTCAGCACCCATCGGGTAGCTTAATATCTCGTTTTCAAGCGTTTCGATTTGACTGTAAATGGTCTTAAAATCTTCATTCTGGCTCTCTTCAAGCTTTGTAATCCTCTTGTTCAGCTTGTCGACATTTTGATTTAAGTCTTGAATCGTATTCGTTAATTCAGCGACTTTATCATCAAACTTTTCCAGCTGTTTTTTCAGCTCTTCATTATGCGTTTCCTGTTTTTCACGAAGATCTGCTTCCACCTTTTCAATTCTAGCGGCGGCTTCATTGAGCTGTGCTTTTAACTTGGCAATTTCGTCTTCAGGCTCATCTCCCGGATTCTCCGTTTGACCGTCTTCGCCCGTTACCTGGTCACCTGTCTCATCTGCAGAAGTTGAACCGTCCTGCTGACCGTTTTCCCCGGTTTCACCTTGACTCTGATCTGGATTCGGCTCTTCAGCAGATGGGTCTTGATTTTGATCCTGATTCGGCTCTCCGGCAGATGGGTCTTTATCTCCTGAATTGTCGCCATCATTCCCTGAGGAATCCTTTAGCCCGTCCGATAATTCTTTAAGATCAGCCGCAATGCTCTTCAATTCATCTTGCTGTTCTTGAAGATCGATTTTTAAATCTTTCGGCTGTTCTTCGTCGTCATTTTGATCTTCATCATCGTTATCTTGATCATCACCAGGATCTGTAGTGCCTGGATCTTCTGATGTAACGGTTAATTTTGAACGTTTATCTATCAATATAGGTTGCAGCTGGCTCAGATTATAGCTTCTCGTTTGGGCCTGATAATCATCGATCAACTCATTCTGAATCCTGTCAATCCCATTAAATTGTAAAGGTACCTGATCCTCCCGCGTCGTTTGCAGGTTTTGAAAAGAGTTCGCAGTCAGGCTGAATTGATTTTGCAAACCGTTGAACGAAGCGGCCATGCCGCTCATTTGTTCGTTGAAACGGCTCGTCGCGATGGACTGCTTTTCCTTAATCACCGTAAGGCCGTCTTGGATCTGGCCTTCACTGTCCGCTTGTGCAGCCTGGAGCAGTTCCGACTGCTTCTCTTGATACTGTTTGTACTGATTGACGTTGTCGACGAAGCTGTCCAGTTGTTTTTTGGATTCTTCGACGCTTGCGTTGCGCTCTTTTGATGTGCCTTCTGTTTCATTGATCGACTCTTTCAGTCTGTCGATCATCTCTTTTTGTCTCTCTACTTCGCCCGCTAAATTGTTGGAGCTCGGCTTGTAGAAATTGTACATCGCGTTTTGGAACTCTGATTCTTTGTTTACGATGCTGTCAAACTCTTTTCTGACCTTTTTGACTCCCTGTTTGACAAAGCGCCAGTACAGGGAAGACATTTTTTTGCTCACCGTTTTTTGCGCGTCCTGAAGCTCGCGCTGGACTTTTTCCTTGTTGACGGCGTCAAGCTGGTCCTGAATTTTAAATTCCAGCTCCGCTTTTTGCGGACGCTCATGGTTGTAGCTTAAAATGTTTTGCGAAAAGTCCGACGGAATGTAGACAATTGCATCGTATTGCTTCTCCGAAAGTCCGCTTTCTGCTGCGCTCCGGTTGACGACCGTCCATTTATAGTCCGGACGGTCAACTAGGGAAGCCGAGATTTCGTTCCCCAGCAGCGCCTCTTGATCAATGGTTCCGTCATCTTTCAAAATCCCGGTATCCTCATTGACAACGGCGATTTCCCTTGTCGCGTTCGATACCTTTTTCGTCGGGTTCTCACCGATGAAATGAAAGAACAAGACGGGCAGCAAGATGATCGTGACGATGGCGCTGATAATTTTCAGCGTGCTTTTTTGTTGTTCCGTCATTTCGTTTTCTTCCTTTCTACAGCACATAAAGGAATTTGAATTTTCCTCTCTTTGCCGTTTTCAACGATATAGCCAAAGCCCGGCAGAATTTCCGGCTCCTGACGTTCATATGGGAGCTGAATCAAGTTCTGCTCGGATTTTTTCATTAATAGCATCGCGTGTCTGACCTGCTTGACTTCGCTTGTCAGCGAATCATAGCCTTTTGTGAACTCGCTGTGGTTGCCGGCAGGTATAAAGTGGAAACCTAAATGAGCGTAAGACTTCATGAACATCGCCATTTTGTCTTGAATCGATGCGTCGATCGTCTGCTGGAAGCGTGAAAGTCCGTCGACGATAAAGACCATCGGTGAAAAATCAAGGTTGGCGATTTCGCCTTGTTTAACGGCTTCCAAATACATCGCTTCCCTTGTCCGGCAAATTTCTTCCGTCTCAGCCAGCCAGAGCATAATGTCGTCTTTTGTTTCAAGATAGCTGATTTGATCCTCTGTCGCATACTGAGAAAGCCCTCTGTCTATCGAATCAAACACGGCAATTTTTTTCGTATCATGGTCAAGCAGATGCTCGAGCATGATCTTGATGACGTTTGTTTTTCCGCGCTGTGTCTGCCCCATGATGAGGCAGTGCTTGTTTTTCTCAAGGTTAAAGTATACAGGTTCGACAGATTCTTCATCGAGCCCCATTGGAATAAGGCCTCTTTCAGGCTGAAGCGGATAATCTCTCACAAACTGTGTGACGGAAAGCTCGAGCGGCAGCATCGGCACAGGCGCCGGCTTTCTCATGCCTTCCGAGCGTTCTGCGATCGCCTGAATGTCGGCTTTGATCCCTTCAAACAGCTCGATATCGTTGTCGGCTTCCACAGGCATAAACATTTGTGCGAAGTATTGGTTTTCTTTATTGATAATGACGCGTCCAGGGATCGGTTCAAGGCTGAATTCCGGCCTTCCGATAATCGAATATGCTTCAGACTGATCCATCAGATAGTGGACAACCCTCGTTTTCAGGTTGTTCAGGAGCGACTGTCTGATCGCATTGACCCTTGTCGCGGTCAGGATTAAATAAATTCCAAGCGACTGGCCGTCCCGTGAAAACTGGATAAATTCGCTTTCGAGTTCATGCATTTCGTCTTTAATGATGTCAAAGTTATCCACCGTTATGAAAATAAACGGCAGCTTTTCCTCATCCAGCGCATTGTACATCTTGATATGGCTGATTTCTTTTGCACGGAAGAGATTTTTCCGGTGCTCGATTTCCGCCTTGATCCGGACCATAAATTTCTCGATTTTTCTCGTTTGGTCCATCAGGAAATAATCCGCGGTGTGCGGAAGCCTTGCAAGCGGAAGCAGCGTTCCGTTGCCAAAGTCGAAAATGTAGTAGTGCAATTCTTCCGGCGTATATTGTTCGGCAAAGCTCATCATGAACGTCGTGGCGGTCAGGGATTTTCCGTAGCCTGACGAGCCGACGATGCCGATATTGCCGTCTTCCATCATGCGATAGCTGATCGGCTCCTGGCTTTGCTTTTCAGGTTCGTCGATATAGGCAAAGTTAAAGGCATCCGCTTCCTCCGACGGGTAGCGCGTTTTCGGTATGCGCTCTTCAAGCGGCGGCAGCCAAGGGCTCGGAAGCTTCTCGATTCCCATTTCCGCTTGAATCCGTTCAATTTGTTCGACGACGGCGGAAATTTCCGTCACGGCCTCTTTTTTCGCAGTATGATCGGCATCAACGTCTGACAAAGGAATTAATCCGGTGTCTGTGACGATCGCCACTTCATCCTCTGTGCCGTAGCCGTCCTCCATGTAAGGGGCGCCGCTCCATGCAGACTGGAACAGTTCATACACCTCATTGTTGCCGACTTGCAAATAACCGCGGCCCGTTACCGTGATGGTAGCCGCATCCCCGTTTTTAAGGATTTCCTTACTGTCATTCGCATCCTGCACCTTCAAGGCAACCTTGAATCTGGAGTTGCTCCAAATCTGGTCATCGATGATGCCGCCCGGTTTTTGCGTCGCCAAGATTAAGTGCACCCCGAGGCTTCGGCCGATCCTTGCCGCGCTGACAAGCTCGCGGATAAATTCCGGTTCTTCGCTTTTCAGCTCGGCAAATTCGTCTGAAATTAAGAACAGGTGCGGCATCGCCGTTTTCGCTTTTTTCTGTTTGTAAAGCTTTGTATAGTCATTGATATGGTTGACTTTGTACTGATCAAAGAGCCGCTGCCTTTTCTTCAGCTCGCTCTTAATGGACGCAAGCGCCCGGTTGCTGAAGTTCTTGCTGCCTTCAATGTTAGTAATCGTTCCGAGCAAATGCGGAATGTTCCGGAACGGCTGCGCCATTCCGCCCCCTTTATAGTCGATTAACAAAAATGCGACTTCATGCGGGTGGAAGTGAACGGCCAAAGACAAAATATAAGTCTGCAAAAATTCACTTTTACCCGAACCGGTCGTTCCGGCAAGCAGCCCGTGGGGGCCGTGCGCTTTTTCGTGAAGATTTAAATAAACGATGTCGTCTTTTCCTTTATAGCCGATCGGCACGGCCAAAGATTTGGCTGATTCGCTTGTCGTCCATTTTTGACCGATTCCGATGTCATCGACTTCCTTCACTTGGAACAGTTCGAGAAACGATACAGTATCAGGAATTGAATTCGTCATGCCAGTCTGATGGTCAAGCGTTCTCAGCGTCCGGGAAAACAGTTCGTTGTCTTCCCTGTTGTGGTGATCCAGCTCAAACGGGATCTGGACGGCTTTCTTTTGCTTGATCAGAATGTCGCCTTCTTGTTCAGTAATATAACGAACAAGGGTATGAATGTTTTCGGACAGGCTTTCTTTCGTCTCTGCCGCCACGATTGTCGACACTCCGAGGTTTTTCTGCTTGCCTTCCAAATATTCTAAAATGACGTGTTCTGCGATGAGCTGCTGATTTGTGATGATAAACACAAAGTGCGGCTTATACAATGTTTTCTTTTTGTTTTCATCTAAATCCCGTTCTCTCAAAATTTCATATATGCTTGAAAGGAGCTGATCTCTCGTCTGTTCGTTGTAAATAAACCCTTTCGCATAAATATGAGGCATTTGAAAATGCGGGAGCCACTTCATCCATTCCCATTCTTGATACTCGGCTTCGTCAAAAATGAAGACAAAGCGCAAATCATGATAGCTGTGGAAAAATGCGAGCTGGCCGACAAGCTGATGAATTTCATTTTTGACGACGGACAATTTTCCGACGACGCCCATCGGGCCTTCGGCGAGATTCACGGTGATCGGCGCATTTTTCAGCTCTCTGTAGACCTCTTCCATTTTTTGCGTCTGTTCGAGGAGATGGTCTGTATCACGGTTGGCCAAATCTCCGCCGTTCAAATTGATTTGGTACGAAGATGCAACGTTTCCCGTTCCAAGGCGGATTTGCAGAAAATCGGCGCTTTCAATCGATTTTTCCCAAATTCGTCCGCTGATCTCCTTTGTTAAATATTTCATTCTCTCAAATGTAGGAAAATGGAAATCAAGGACGAACTTTTGTCTTTCCGCAAGTTCATGCAGCTCTTTCTTTTTGTTTTCAAGGTAAAGGGTGTAGACCCGCTCTCTTTTTTCTTCTCTTTTTTTACGCTGATTTTTGTCGCGGAAGTACTGCACAGTTGACGTAATCAGCGTCATCATAAACATCGCAAGGGAGACGATGATAAAGATCCCCCGCGGCTGAATGAGCGCCACGATCCCCATGACGAGCAGCATGACGAGCGGAGGCAGAATCATCAGCCATAAGCCTCTGTTGTCTCCGTCGCTTTCCTGTGCCGGGAAGCTGAAAGATATCTTTTCATCCGGCAGATCGTAAATCATTCTCGGCGGCCTACGGTATTGCGGATATTTATTTTTTGTCTCGGAGCTCGGCTTGAGAATGTTCTCCAAAGACGTATCATACTGCCCGAACCCTTCGATTTCCAAGAGATCATCTTCAACGATGCGAAGAATATTCAGTCCAAATGCGATTTCGTCTCCATTTTGCACAGAGACCGGGTCGGACACTTCTTCTCCGTTCAAATAAATTTTGGCGCCGTTCGGCAGGACATTCCATCGCCCGTCGAGGCGGATGAAGGAGAACGTACCTTTTTCTCCAAAGAATGAATCCGTTTCATTGAAATTAACATCCGCTTCTTGATCGAGGGAAGAAATGACGACTTCCTGTCTCTCCCCCAAATAGTAGGCGGGAACGCTGTCGGATTCTTCGGCTAAAAAGAGCGTCAGCTGTTCAGCGCCGCTTTGGACGGACGCCTTTCCGCCAAGCTTTAAAGAAGAGACAGCCTCCCCTCCCAGCTGCACGTTGAAAGCGTCTGAGTCCTTCTGCTTTTCCAGTATCACCGGGCCTTTTTCAAACGAAAAATGCTTGATCGTGACAGAATGTTTCAAATCCGGCCCGATTGTGAGCGTGCGGCTGTTCTGATCATCCAGTTTTATTTTTTGATAGTTTTTATGATAAAAAATCCATAACAGACTCATTTCTCCGCCTCCTGCCAACAACAGGTGTTTTCGCTTTTATTTATCATCTTTTTTCTTTTTGTCTTCCTTTTCTTTATTTTCTTTTTTCGCCTGCTCTTGCTCGGCCTTCTCCGTTTCAGCCTTTGCCGCCTCTGCGTCCGCCTGGTTTTGCTCGGTGTTCGCCTGCTGGTTTTCTTCAGTTTTAGCCTTCTGTTCATCTGCTGTCCGCTTCAATTCTTCAAGTTCTTTTTCGAGCGGGTCCAGCTGTTTCTGCCTCTCATCACTGGACAATTTATCATCGGCTTTAATGTCATCTGTATATTTCATAAGTGCCAACATGATCTGTGCATTGTTTTCCAGCTTACGAGCCGTCTCAAGCGCTTCTTTATTGGCGCCGCGCCCGATCTGAATCCAGTAAAGGAAGTTATTCGGATCGACTTGAAGCGTCAGACTCTTCATGGCATCTTCCTGTAAATCTGCTTCCTTCAGTACATTGTCAACGATGATATACGAATAAGCCAGCTGATATTGAACAGAATCAGGCATCTCGCCGGCATCATATTTATCGAGCGTACTGATGACTTTGCTGTACTGTTTATTTAAGAAGTAGCGGTTGCTTTCGATAAACGCCTGCTGTTTCGGCTGTGCGAAGAATAATGAGTAGAAGGAAAATAAAACAGCCGGTATTAAGCATAAAATAAGTCCTAACCCTATGTACCTTTGAATCTTCCATTTCTTCTTCGGAAGATGGACAAGCGTTTTTTCTTCGGCATCCAGTTCATCGATCCTCTTTTGAATGACGGCTTTCAAATCGCCGTACGTCCCGCTTGTGATGATGTCTTTTACCTGATCTGAAAACTTGATCGTTTCGCTGTATTTTAAATACTCTTCAAAAGTAAATTGCCCGTCGACAGCAAGCGCAGCGGCGGCTTTCACTTCATTGAAAAGTCTTTCTTCGTCGTGTTCATATGGCGGAATGCTTTCTTGCACTCCATAATGTAAAAATTTAGGCGTTAATCCTTTGTCAAAAACAATGTTTTCAGGCGCAGCGATCAGGTGCAGCCTTTTAATTGAATGTTCTTCAACGGCTTTCACGAGCTGGTACGCGAAAAGCCATTTGCTTTTTTTATTTTTCCCTTTTATATAACGAAATTCTTTATATTCGGAAGGAGGCTGAATCAAAATTTGGACTTCATCATCGGTCATGACGGTTTCTTTATTAAAGGAAGGATCGACCTCTTTAATGACGTTTGCTTCCAAGCCGTTCACAAGATTGATCTTTTCTCTTTGAAAACGAAAGATATATGTACCGTCTTCTTTCGTCATGACGGCCTCTAATTGGTCTTCGAGATACGTTTTCTTTTTCTCTGCCATTCATCCAGATCCTTTCATAATATTTCCAGGCGGTCACCTGTCGTAATTCCGCATTGCGATAATGTATATTCGCCTGAAAAAACGGCATCTTTATTTGTCACCCTTACCCAGTAGCCTTCCCGGGGAGGCACCGGTATGCTTTTGGCTTGCCACGCGATGTCGATTACCTTTTTAACAGAATGGTAATCCGACAGCCTGAGGTCAAAGGCGCTGCCGTCGTAATGTTTTAAATCGATGGTAATGTCAACATACACCAGTTCATCACCTCTCAATAGAAAAAGCGCCGTCATCTTCTTTTGAATTAGGCGCTTCTCTCATTCTTCTAATCTGTAAATTAGCCGCGGATTTGGCTAGCGATGTCTTGGTCAGTGCTTTCAAGAGTGTTAGCAGTCTGATGAAGCTGTTTAGAAACGTCGCTTAGAAGTTCAGCCATTTTAACAAAAGAAGGTCTTAGCTCTTGATATTGTTCTGCGAACGCACGGCTAGATTCACCTTCCCACATATCTTGAAGCTGGTTGATCATTTGATCAAGGCGCTGATTGACCTGCTCAGTCACATCTCCGCTTTCTTTTTGATATCTGTCAGCCATTTGCCGCAGTTCAGCCGGCGTAACACGAATGATTCCTGACATATTCCTTATACCTCCTGCGCTATTCGCCCTAGATATGGGCTAAATAACTTATTTTTTTGAACGTTTTTATTATAAAAACAAGATTGAGGCACAGTCAAACAAATCTGTTGTTATTTTACAAAATGAGTCTAAAGGTTTATCATTCCTCTATTTCCACCCAGCAAAAATTATAGAAATCTAGTAAAAATATCTCAATTTTCTTCATTCGTAACATTTGCATCAAAAGGCGTGGTCTGATATGCCTATTCGAGGCTGAAGCGTTTCCATAGGATAAAGGAAGGATTGCACAAGCGCAAAAAAGCCCGCCTCTCTTAGAGGCAGGCTTGTCTCGATCAGCCCGCTTTCAAGCCGGCTGATTTTTGTTTTTCCTTATTATAGTGGTGCAAAAAGAAATCGTCAGTTTCCGCTCGAATGACTTTCCATAAGAGCACAAGAGCGATCAAGTTCGGGATCATCATTAATGCGTTCGCCATGTCGGCAAAAGCCCATACAGTATTCAGGCTTGCGACTGCACCGTAATATGCAGCAATGACATAAACGACACGGTAAACCGGCACCCATTTTAAACCAACTAAATATTCCAGACATTTTTCTCCATATACATACCAACCGACAATGGTTGAGTAGCCAAAGAAAATCACCGAAAACGTCACGATGTATTTGCCCGCGGCTCCCAGTGAAGAAGCAAACGCGGCGTTTGTCAGCGCGCCGGCGTCAAGCGATGTATCGTGGGCAACACCAGAAAGCAGACCGCCGGAAGGATCCCAGAATCCCGTGATAATAAGGACGAGCCCCGTCATTGTACAAACGATCAATGTGACGATGAAAGTTCCCGTCATCGCAACCAAAGCGGCCTTGACGGGATGATCGGATTTCGCGTTTCCTGCGATCAAAGCAGCGGTACCAAGACCCGCTTCATTTGAAAAGATTCCTTTCGACATTCCGTTTCTGATTGCCTCAGACACAACCACACCCGTAAAGCCCCCCGCGGCTGACACCGGGTTGAAGGCGTGATAAAAAATCAGCTGGAACGCCGGAATGATTTGATCATAATGAAGGAAAATAATGATCAGTGATCCGCTGATATAAAGAATCGCCATGACCGGCACAAAAATGCTCGCAACCGTGCTGACACGCTGAAAACCGCCAAAGATGATCGCAGCCGTCAATACCGCAAGCACAAGGCCGATGATCCAGCCGGGAATCCCGAAGCTGTGTGTGACGACTTCCGAAATCGTGTTGGACTGGACGGAATCCCCGATTCCAAAAGAGGCAAGCACACCTGACAATGCAAATAAAACGGCAAGCGGCTTCCACTTCTTCCCGAGCCCTTTTTCGACATAGTACATCGGCCCGCCCGAATATTCGCCCCGCTCATTTTTGACGCGGTATTTCGTGGCGAGCAATGCTTCGCTGTATTTCGTAGCCATCCCTAAAAGACCGACGAGCCACATCCAAAACAAAGCCCCCGGACCTCCAACCGTAATCGCCGTGGCTACACCGGCAATATTCCCGTTTCCGATCGTTCCGGCAAGCGTCGTCATCAGCGCCTTGAAATTGCTGACATCACCGTCTGCTCCGGCTGATTCTTTTTCTTTTCCGAATGCAAGTTTGAATGCATATATCAATCTTTTAAATTGAAGCCCCCGGAGGATGAACGTCAGAAATAAACCGGTTCCCACAAGCAGAATGATGCCCGGGACTCCCCATAAAAAGCCGTTGATTTTCTCTAGAATCGCCAATGTTTCCTACTCCTCTTATTTCAGAATAATTAAATTCGGTGTAATACATCGCCGTATTTATGAAAAATAATAAATCGCCAGCGACTTTTTTGTTGATTTTAACAAACAACTATATTCATAATAAAAGTAAGATGGGTATATGTCAAAATTTTTTCATGCAAACATAAAAGTAGGGGTTTTTTTATGAACAATCGAAACAATCCTTTTAAATATCAATATGACCGTTTAGAAGAAGTGGCAGATCATATCAGCGAGGTGCTGGACTGTCCGATTACGATAGAAGACGTCAACCACCGCCTCCTTGCTTACAGCACACATAGCGACTACACGGACCCGGCGAGAACGTCAACGATCATCGGAAGGCGTGTGCCGGAAAAGGTCATCAACAAGCTTTGGAAAGATGGAACGATTCCCGCCTTGATGAAAACCGACGAACCGATCAGGGTCGAGCAAATCGATGAAGTCGGCCTGTCGAGCCGCGTGGCGATTTCAATCTGGAAAAACAGTGAGGTCATCGGTTTTATCTGGGCGCTGGAAAGCCAAAAAACGCTGTCGGAAGACGAGCTCCACCTTTTGAAGCTGGCCGCGGATTCCGTCAAAAACAAGCTGTTGCCTTATCAAGTCCGAAAAAGAAAAAATGAACAGCGCAGCCAGGAGTTTTTCTGGAAGCTTTTAACCGGGCATATTTCGGAAGATCAGGAGATCTCCGACGGCTTTCATCAGCTTGGTATCGGAGTTCCTTCAACTTATTCGGTCATCATCATCCGGCTGAAAGACGAAATCGAGGAAAAAACCGAAAAACAGCTCCATTACTTGCTGGAGACGACGCAGCAGTTGCAAATCCTTCTGGCTACAATCGACTATAATGAACTGATTGTCCTCGCTTCGCCAAAAACGGGGCAAAAGGGGCAGCCGTTCAATGATTTAAAGCAATTTGCCGCGAATATACAAAAGCAGCTTGAAGAGCGCTATAAACTGAATAACTGCACGATTGCGATCGGCGGAATGTACAGCTTGATCACCCTTGTACACCAGTCCTATCAGGAAGCGCTCTCAGCGCTGAAGGTCAAGGAGCGTTTTCCCGATGAGACAAGGCATCTCGTCAGCTTTTCAGAGCTCGGCATCTATCAGTATCTCGACGTGCTCAGCGAAAAACGGAAACACGCAAGCTATCCAAACTATTCTTTAATGCAGCTTGAAGCATATGATAAAGAGCACCACTCCAATCTTGTCGAGACGCTTGAACAGTTCATCGAATGCGACAGCAACGTCAACACCGCCGCCAAAAAGCTGAACATTCACGTCAACACGCTGAACTACAGGCTGAAGCGCATCAGTAAAATCGCCGAAATCGATTTAAAAAACATCAATGAAAAATTTACGATTTATCTTGAAATCAAGCTTCGCAACATGCATTTGTGAAATTCCACAAATGCATGTTTTTTTATTTTTCGATTCAAACAAAGAAAATTCTAAAAAGTCAGTATAAACTAAAACAATAGCATTTTTACAGAAAAAGGAGGAATGACGGGATGATCATCGGCGTACCGAAAGAAATCAAAAACAATGAAAACCGTGTAGCATTAACTCCCGGTGCAGCTTCTCAATTGATCGCGGACGGACACCGCGTCATCGTGGAAAAAGACGCGGGGACTGGAAGCGGGTTTGAAAACGAGGATTACGTCTCAGTGGGAGCGGAGATCTCAGAACAGGCGAAAGCCGTCTGGGAAGCGGCCGATATGGTGATGAAAGTCAAAGAGCCGCTCCCTGAAGAATATCCGTATTTTAGAGAAGGTCTCATCTTGTTCACCTACCTGCACCTGGCCGCAGAGCCTTCCTTGGCTGAGGCATTAAAGCAAAAAGGCGTGACAGCCATCGCCTATGAAACGGTCAGCGACGGCCGTTCTCTTCCTTTGCTGACGCCGATGTCAGAGGTAGCCGGGCGGATGGCCGCCCAAATCGGCGCGCAGTTCCTTGAGAAGCCGAAAGGCGGAAAAGGCATATTATTGGCCGGTGTACCCGGAGTCGCGCGCGGAAAAGTGACGATCATCGGCGGAGGCGTTGTCGGCACAAATGCGGCAAAAATCGCGACTGGCCTCGGAGCCGACGTGACGATGATCGATTTAAGCGCAGAACGTCTGCGCCAGCTTGATGATCAATTCGGCAACCAAATCAAAACATTGATGTCCAATCCGGTCAACATCGCCGATGCCGTAGCTGAAGCCGATCTCCTCATCTGCGCGGTTCTGATCCCGGGTGCCAAAGCGCCGACTTTAGTGACGGAAGAGATGGTCAAACAGATGAAACCGGGCTCTGTGATCGTTGACGTCGCAATCGATCAAGGCGGCATCGTCGAGACGGTGGATCACATCACAACCCACGACAATCCGACCTATGTCAAACACGGAATCGTCCATTACGCCGTTGCCAACATGCCGGGCGCCGTTCCGCGGACATCTACAGTTGCACTGACGAATGTCACGGTACCGTACGCGCTTGAAATCGCAAACAAGGGCGCGGAAAAAGCGATTCTTGAAAACCATGCGTTAAAAGCCGGCGTAAACACAGCAAACGGCCATATCACTTATGAAGCCGTAGCCAGAGACTTAAACTATGATTACGTTCCGGCAGAGCTTGCGATCGAAAATTCGTCGTCAGCCGCCGGCGCATAGCATCAAAAAGACAGAGCCTCAGGAAATATCTCCGAGACTCTGTCTTTTTTTATGATTCCGTTTTCCGCCGATCCTGAAACAACTTTGCCGCGATTGCAGAAACAGGGATCGCCGCAAACAGGACAATTCCCCACAGCGTCCGGTCTGAGACATCGCCGGCTGCGGCAAACAGCGACAGAACCGCCGCAGCCGTCAGCAATAATAAAACAGCAAAAGCCTTTTTCTTGAATGATGCAATGAGAAGCCAAAAACAGACGGTCAGCATTAAAAAGATGAACAGCTGTACGATAAACATTTCACCCTCCCCCGCTAATCAAAGCTGTACCTTTCTTCTTTCCAAGGGTTTCCCCTCATATGGTATCCGTTTTTCTCCCAAAAGCCCGGATGGTTTTCCTTTGTAAACTGGATGCCTCTCAGCCATTTGGCGCTTTTCCAAAAATACAGATGAGGCATCACCGCTCTGAGCGGAAAGCCGTGCTCCGGCGTGAGCGGGACGTCGTTGTGGGAATGGGCCAAAAGAGACGAATCCTTCAAAAAGTCTTCGAGCGGAACATTCGTCGTCCAGCCTTTCTCTGCATGCAAGATGACAAATTTGGCTTCAGGAAGCGGCTTTACTCTTTCAGCGATCTCCCTTGTCTTGATCCCTTCCCAGACATTATCGAGCCTGGACCAGCCTGTTACACAATGAATGTCATTGGACACTTCGCTTTGCGGCATTTCATGCAGATCATTCAATGTCAGCAGGAGCGGCTGTTCGACAAGTCCGTAAATTTGCAAATTCCATTTTGACAAGTCTTCGTATTCCGGAACATCGCCTGCATGAAGAACAGGAAAAGATGTCGTGACATTTTGGTTTGGAGGCACTCTGTCGGACTTGTGCGCTTTTGTTTTTCCAAAAAACACGAAAGAACCCCCCTTTGTTAACTTTTATTAAAAAGTGGTTGACAAACTATTTTGTGATCTCTTACGATAAAGTTGTGTTGAATCACCGAGGAGGAACAAAGCTCATGAATAAAAAGAAACTTCGCGCCGCTGATATGGCGCTTGTCGGAATGTTTGCCGCCCTGATGGGGATCGGCGCTAATATCACTTCGTTTGCCCCGTTTCTGCAAATCGGCGGTATTCCGCTTACGATGCAGCCTTTCTTCTGTCTGCTTGCCGGGCTTCTGCTCGGCCGCAAATTAGGTGCGCTGTCCATGATCGTCTATGCGTTAGTCGGCTTTATAGGCGCTCCTGTGTTCGCTTCTTTTTCTGGCGGTATTTCCGTTCTTTTCAAAGGAAGCGCCGGCTTTATTCTATCCTATATTCCTGCCGCCTATGCCGCGGGCTGGATCACGGACAAAATATCAAAACCGAAAACAGGCCACTTTTTCACAGCTTCATTGATCGGTACGCTGATCATTTATCTGATCGGCGTCAACTATACGTATTTCGCTTTTTCCACTTGGCTCAATACACCGTTGTCATATTCAGCCGTTTGGAAGATGATGGCCTGGTTCTTCGTGAAAGACTTGGCATTCTCCGTTCTGCTCGCCGCGCTCGCCTCAAAGGTTTTCCGGGCGGTTCAAAAAGGCGCCGGCTTCAGAAGAAACCCGACTTTTTAATCAAGAGAGCAGGTGGTACGGTTCTCTTTTTATTTTAACAAACATAGAAAAAAATTCCCCTCAAAACGAGGGGAATTTTTTTAAAGAACAATCGCCGCGATCCAGCCGAACAAAATCAGCGGAATATTATAGAAGATGAATGTCGGAACACAGGTGTCCCAAATGTGGTGGTGCTGTCCGTCTGCATTTAAGCCGGATGTCGGGCCAAGCGTACTGTCGCTCGCAGGTGAACCGGCGTCTCCGAGAGCCGCCGCCGTCCCGATAATGGCGATTGTCGCCATCGGGCTGAAGCCAAGCTGCATGCAAAGCGGAACAAATATCGTTGCGATAATCGGAATCGTCGCAAATGATGAACCGATCCCCATTGTGATCAATAAGCCGACAACCAGCATCAGCAATGCGCCGATCACCTGATTATTGCTGATGAAACCTGTTGACGCTTCAACAAGCGCTTTGACATCGCCCGTTTTTTCAAGCACATTGGCAAAACCGGCTGCGGCCAGCATCACAAATCCGATAAACGCCATCATGTTCATGCCGTTCGTGATCAATTCGTCCGCTTCGCCGCGTTTCATCGCTCCGCTTAAAAACAAGACCGCCAAACCGCTGAGCGCGCCGAAGATCATTCCGTCGACATCCAAACTCTGAGACAAATAAAGCTGTACGCTTAATGAGACAGCGATGGCCAAAACGGCAATCGAAAGGCTTTTCTTCGTATAGGCCGCCGATTTTTGACCGGCGATTTCCTTCATTTCGTACGTGCGCGGTTTGCGGTACACAAAAGCAGCAACAGCCAAACCGGCCATCATTCCCGCGATCGGGATGATCATGGCGATTGGAATATCAGCCAATGTGACCGAAAGACCGGCGTCTTTCATATTATCTTTCAAAATCCCCTGGAAAATCTGGCCGAAGCCGACGGGAAGCAGAACATACGGAGCTGTCAATCCGAATGTCATCGCACACGCAATCAGACGGCGATCCACTTGCAGCTCATTCAAAATTTTCAATAAAGGCGGAATTAAAACAGGAATAAATGCGATATGAACCGGAACGACATTTTGAGACATACAAGAAATGATTAAAATCACGAAGACGATCAGCGCTTTTGAAAGGGTTTTGCGCCTTGTATCGCCTTCTTTGCCGATCAGCTTGACAGCAGCTTCAACCATGGCATCCGGAAGACCCGTTTTCGTTAAAGCGACCGCAAATGCACCAAGGAGCGCGTAGCTGACGGCGACGGTTGCGTTGCCTCCTAGTCCTTCCGTAAATACGTTGACCGTCTGGCCGAGACCGAGCCCGCCCGTCAGACCGCCGGCAAGAGCGCCCACAATCAAGGCAAGAACAACATTGACCCGCAGCAGGCTTAATATAAGCATGACAATAACAGCAATCACAACTGCATTCATATTTGAAACCTCCGAACAAACACTTTAGTTTGCTAATGTAGTAGATAATTAAAGTAATGAACGTATATTACCACATGTTTTGTGAATGCGTCAATGAAACATCTGCGTTTTCTCCATAAAAAAATCCCCTTCTAGCAAAGGGGATGAAAGCCTACAAATTTCCCGAAAACCGCTCGACAAACGTGACAAGCGTTCTCACCATCACGCCCGTTCCGCCTTTCGGTCCAAAGCATGAGCTTTGAGCTGTCGTTGCCGTTCCGGCGATGTCAAGGTGAACCCATGGCGTCTGCTCGGCGAATTCGCCGAGGAACGTTCCGGCCATAATCGCATGGCCTTCCCTGCCCGGCGAGTTGTTAAGATCGGCCATTTGGCTGTTTTTCACTCTTTTTTTATCTTTTTCTGTAATCGGAAGCTGCCAAATCGCTTCTCCCGCTTCTTCAGCCGCCTGTCTCACCTGCTGATAAAGCGGATCAAGATTTGTCATCGCTCCCGTCGTTTCCGTTCCCAGAGCTACGACAACACCTCCGGTCAGTGTCGCGACATCGATCAACACGGAAGCTCCGTGGTGCTTCGCATATGTCAGTCCGTCAGCGAGGGCCAATCTTCCTTCGGCGTCTGTATTCAAGATCTCAATCGTCTTGCCGCTCAAGGAAACGATGACGTCGTCCGGCTTCATTGCGCTTCCCGAAATCATGTTATCAGTCGACGGGATCACGGCAAGCACGTTTTGTTCCGGTCTCAATTCGCCGATCGCTTCCATCGCTCCCAAAACGCTGGCGGCTCCGCCCATATCGGACTTCATGCCGACAATCCCGCTCTTCGTCTTAATCGAATAGCCGCCGGTATCAAACGTGATCCCTTTGCCGACTAAACCGATGACATCATCCCATGTTTCTTTTCCCTGATATTTTAAGACGATCATTTTCGGCGGCTCTTCTGATCCTTGGTTGACCGCGAGGAGACCGCCCATCCCGAGCTCTTCCATTTCAGCCTTTTCAAGAATTTCACATTCAAATTCGTATTTTGCTGCCAATTCAGCGGCGTATGATGCGAGATCCGCCGCTGTCAGCATGTTTCCCGGCATGTTTACGAGGGTTCTCGCCGAATTCGTCGCATTTCCGTACACCTGCCCGACGTGCAGACTCGCCTGAATTTCCTTCAGGTCATGGTCTGTCAAAACATAGACGCTTTGCAGACATTGATCAGGCACATTTGATCTGTGCTTGTAATCCTGCACTTCATAGCATGACAGCATGCACGATTCAGCCAATGCATGTGCGGCGTCAGCGGCTGGGACCTCTTCAGATACGAAGCTGTCGAGCATGACGGTTAACTCCTGCTTTCGATCTTTGTGAATCAGCTGAACAGCTTCGGCAAAGCACTGCTTCGCATCCTCGAAGGTAAATTCCGCTTCACGGCCCAATCCGACGATATAAATGCGTTTGACTCCCTGAAGGGAAGGGGTAAATATTTTAGACACTTTCGCTTTTTTGGAAGATACATCCCCGTCTTTCAGCAGCTGAGAAAGCTGGCCGTCTAAAAGGCGGTCGATTTCTTCCGCCTTCCCGTACAGCCGGCTTTTTTTAAACAGTCCGATTAAAAGCGTTTCTTTTTTTTCGAAATCTTTAAAGGCATAAAACATGCGTTCACAGCTCCTTATCAGCAAAGTGAGTAAAATTGAAACAACAATGTTATAATAGGAAAAACATTTTTTCCCGATGGGGTTTCATATTATATATTTTAGCAAATAACTGCGTGCTTTTCTGAATTCATCTCTATTTTCTTTATAGAAAGGATGTTCTGCAAAATGGAAATCCTCACAAATTTTCCTTTGCTGGCGAGCTTTGCCGCGATCTTTTTCGCTCAGTTTATCAAGGTTCCCATTTACTTTGTCGTCTCGAAAAAATGGGATTGGCGGCTCATCACAAGCACGGGCGGAATGCCGAGTTCACACTCAGCAGCCGTTACTGCGCTCTCAACCGGTGTAGCTCTTGATCACGGGATGGATTCTTCTTTGTTCGCCGTTTCCGCAATATTTGCCGTTATTACGATGTTTGATGCAACCGGTGTGAGAAGACATGCCGGAGAACAAGCAACAGTGATCAACCGGCTTGTCCGCGATTTTAACCGCTTTGTCAACGAAGCGAAGGATTTCCCTAAAAGCCATCAGGAAGAAAAACAGAAGAAGCTGAAGGAACTGCTCGGCCATCAGCCGATTGAAGTGTTTTTCGGCGGTTTGACCGGCATTGCCCTGACGCTGCTTCTCGATTATTTATTAATGTAAAGCAAAAAAACGTTTAAGACCTGTGCGTCTTAAACGTTTTTTCTTATTCTTTCGCCATTTTATATTTTTGTCTGAATACTTGCATCGATTTATTTTCATTCAGCTTCAGGAGATCCTTTTCGGTAATGGTGCCGTTTCCTTTTTTAATGACATAAACATCAAGTGTTTTTTTGCCCCATTCTTTATAAACATCCTCAACCGTCTCATAGTACAAATCGAGCCTGTTCCCTTTAATGGCTGATCCGGTATCCGCAACAACGCCATAGCCGTAGTCCGGTATGAACAATATCGTGCCGATCGGAAAGACCGACGGGTCGGCTGCAACGGTAGAATATAAATCTCTTTTTACTTTGACTCCCGAATATGTAATCCCGTAATCGGGATGATGTGGCTGTTTTCCCGTCGATTCAGCTCCTGCTGTATATCCGGTCGCGGTGACTTTTTGCTTCGGATACCTGCTCCAGTCAAATGCATCTTCAAGCGATTTCGGTTTGTTTTTAATCTGTTCTGCGGCAGACAGAGACGTCTTTTCCACTTTTTCTTCCGGAAGTGATTTAAAGGTGAGCATCAGCTGTTTCAAGGACAGATCGCGTTCTTTTGCCCAGCTTGATATATCCTGTGCTTCCACACCTGAAACGGCAAAGAAGGTCGTCATAAAGGCAAGGACAAACAAAACTGTCATCAAGAAACGCCGGAACATTGTCATCACTTTTCTCAATTCTTCCACTCCTCTCACCATCTAGTTGTTTCCAAGTAGAAAAAGAAATATTCAGATGGCAGAAAAGTTTTAAGAAAAGTGAAAAAATTAAACTCAAAAAACCCTCTCCCTTGAAGAAGAAGGCTTAAAACATTTGATATCCCCTTTTTCGCAACGCTTTGATCGTAACACCCGACAACAGGGCTCCGGCCATTCCGCTGGCTAAAATGATGATATCGGCAGCAGCCAAAGAAGCCACTCTGTCAAAAAGGCCGGAAAATGCCTCTCCCGGCGCCTCTACATAGCGAATCAGCTTTTCTTTATTCACAATGAAAAGGCATACAATTGGATAAATGACAGCCATGATCCATGACATCCTGAGCAGCATATTCAGCAGAAAACCAATGCCGAAAAACAGGACGAAAAATAAGACAACTGAAATGATGACAACTGGTAAACTAATCAAAGCCTCCACCCCCAATTCACCTCTTTTAGTGTACATTGGGGAAGGAACTTGAGTCAATCATTGGAAAGCTGTGATCAGCGGTCTTTTCCTGTTCCCTTGCAGTTGCTGCACGTTTCCGAACCGCCGAGCAGAAGCTGAAAATAGCCTTTTCCTGAACAGAATGTACAAGTTGATTCAAGGCGATGGGTTGACGTAGTCTTCATCAGATACACACCTTTTTCTTAATTTTCTGATAATATATCATGAACACTGTCAATGATAAAGTCAGAAAATATAACAGATCATTTGATGTAAGCGCTTAAAAGCGAAGCTTTCTTCCTTTTTCTTTCGTTTTTGAAGTTTTAAGCCCGAATAAAAAGCCCGCAGCTTCCGCTGCAGGCTTTGGTTCGGATTAGAAAAATTTAAACTTGCCTTTTTTCAGAACAAGTCCCGGCCCGCCGATCATGAACAGCGAGCGGTTGTCGATGATTTTTTTCATCATGGATGCCGTCGTTCCTGTCATCTTTCTGCCGAATGCGACGCCGATTGCATCATGTTCGCCGAGAGAAGCGACAGAGCCTTTATTATCGAATGAGAACGTTTCCGTTTCTTTACCGTGAATCAGTGCGGCCAGATTGTTTGCGCACGTTTCGCCCTGCTGCATGGAAATCTGCGCAGTCGGCGGATAAGGCCTTTCGGTTTCTTCATTTATGATCAGTGAGCAGTCTCCGATAACAAATATATCATCATGGCCTTCAACGCGCAGATCAGGTTTTACCTTCACACGGCCGCGCATGTTTTCAAAGCCGGATTCTTCAATGATCGGGTTGCCGCGGACACCTGCGGCCCATACGACAGTGCCTGCTTTTATTTCTTCGTTCTGATCGTCTTTTCCGACGATGATTCCGTCAGGCGTGCATTCTTTTACGGCCGTGCCGATTTTGAATTCAACGCCTTTTCCTTCGAGGTAGTTGACCGCATAATCGACAAGCTCCGGTTCAAAGCCCGGCAGAACAGACGGCGCGGCTTCCACGCATATTAAACGAACCTGCTGGCGGTCGATATCGTATTCGCGGCACAGCTCAGGAATGCGGTTGCCCAGTTCACCCAAAAATTCAATGCCGGTAAAACCAGCTCCCCCGACAACGATCGTCAGGCGTTCCGGGCGCTTCTCGGCTTCTGTGTTATACGTCGCAAACTGATATTCAATGTGCTCGCGAAGCTGCCGGGACGAATTAATGTTTGAAATAGAGAAAGCATGCTCTTTCAATCCCGAAATTCCGAAAGTTTCAGGGACGGACCCCAGCGCCACGACAAGATAGTCGTAACTAAGCTCGCCGGTTTCAAGGACGACTTTCTTTCCTTCTTTATCGATTTTCTTTACCGTATCCTGAACGAAATTGACACGGGATGTATTGATAACGTCTTTAATCTGATAGCGGCATCTGTCATGATGAAGCGTACCTGCGCTCGCCTCGTGCATCCAGGTTGTCTCATAATGGTAATTGTGCTTGTTGACAAGCGTAATATCCGCTTCATTGATGCCGATTTTTTTAACAAGTCTCGTAACGGTCATTAAACCACCATAACCTGCACCTAATACTACTACTTTTGGCTTATTCAACGGAATCACATCCACCTTTTCTGTATTTTACTGCTAAGCCGGATTAAAAATAGCCTTTGGGTTATCTTCTGCCGGCTTCCGGCTTTTTATGAAAAAAAGTTTGTGAAACCCTTCACTTTAGTTTGCCGAGCAACGGAATGTTCTTCGGCTGTGCGACGAAAAATATTCACGAATCGTTAACAAATTGTTCACAACTACATCATAGCCGCTTGCATTTGCTTTTTCAAGGTTAAATATGCTTGGACGGTATTATTTTCCGCTCCTAAAAAAACAGGCGCGCTCGTATTTATTTTATGTGATATGATATAATTAAGAACAATTTTCATTTAGGGGGCATTATTTTCATGCGTGAAGACTCAAAAGTATATGACATCACAATTATCGGGGGCGGCCCTGTCGGCTTGTTTACCGCATTTTACGGCGGAATGCGGCAAGCGAGCGTCAAAATGATCGAAAGCCTGCCGCAGCTCGGCGGTCAGCTGTCCGCTTTGTATCCCGAAAAATACATATACGATGTAGCCGGGTTCCCTAAAATCCGCGCTCAGGAGCTCGTCGACAATTTAAAAGAGCAAATGGCGAAATTTGATCAGACCGTTTGTCTGGAACAAGCCGTCGAAAGCGTTGAAAAACAAGCAGACGGTATTTTCAAGCTCGTTACCAACAAAGAAATCCACTATTCTAAAACGGTGATTATCACAGCCGGAAACGGAGCATTCCAGCCGAGAAAGCTCGAGCTTGAATCTGCGGCTCAATACGAGAATGAAAACCTTCATTACTTTATAGATGATCTGAATCAATTTGCGGGCAAACGCGTTGCGGTATTGGGCGGCGGCGACTCCGCCGTCGACTGGGCGCTCATGCTGGAACCGATCGCAAAAGAGGTGTCAATTATTCATCGCCGCGATAAATTCCGCGCTCACGAGCACAGTGTCGAAAACCTGCACAATTCTAAAGTCAATGTATTGACACCGTTTGTTCCGACCGAGCTGATCGGCGGCGAGCGAATTGAACAGATCGTCATCGAGGAAGTGAAAGGCGAGAGAAAAGAAATCATCGATGTCGACGACGTGATCGTCAACTTCGGCTTTGTTTCATCTCTCGGACCAATCAAAAACTGGGGGCTTGAAATCGAGAAAAATTCGATCGTCGTCAAGTCCACAATGGAAACGAACATCGAGGGATTCTATGCAGCCGGCGATATCTGCACATACGAAGGGAAAGTCAAGCTGATTGCGAGCGGATTTGGAGAAGCGCCGACCGCTGTCAACAATGCAAAAGCTTACATGGATCCTAAAGCGCGCGTGCAGCCGCTGCACTCTACTAGCATGTTTGAAAACAAATAAAAATGAAAAGGAGCCTGACACCGGCTCCTTTTCATTATATGATATTCAAATATGAGAAAATCGTTCCCAAAATCAGCACAATTGTTAAGATGCCGACCACTCCCGCCGCAGTCAAGACAATCCGGTCCGTAATTTTCTGTGCTTTTGGAAGCGGTTTTTCGCATCCGCATGCCTCACAGACTTTTGAATCGTATGGCGTAAGCCCGCCGCAGCTTCTGCAGTTGATTTTTTCCATGGTTGAACCCCTTTTCTTTACTGGGCTTGGACTCTAAATAAACCTGTCCAGTATAGAATAACAAATTGACGAATAGAATGTCTTAAGATTCACAAAATATTCTTAAATGAACTCCAAAAACCCTTGTTAGGAAGTGACGATATGTCTTACTACAACAATCGCAATCAAGAGCCTCTGCCAAAGGAAGATATCAGTACGTGGGAATGTACGGCTGAGGACTGCAACGGATGGATGAGAAAAAATTTCACGAGCAGCGATCGCCCTCTATGCCCGCTGTGCAACCAGGAAATGGAAAGCGGAAGCCGCTATATCACCTCGATCACCAACAACACGAGCAATCTCAACCGCATCTTTAACCAGAAATAAACACGATTGTTCCGGAAGCCCCGTTGCAAAAACCTTGCTCAACACTTGAGCGGGGTGGCTGCATTGCTTCCGTGCGGCTTTTCCCGAGCGAAGCGGAAAACAGATGATGTTAAATCTTTTACCAAAAGAATCTCATCCCGAATCGGAATGCCGTTATCAGCAGCAAAGGGAATTTCAGGCTTTATTTTTCTTGCTTTTTCAACTGCGTTTACATACAACATAGCCAAAGTATAGCCCCTCTTTTGATCAAACATAAACGCCCGCATATTATCGTTCGTCGTGATTAGTTTAATCGATTTACACTGTTTTCGCTTTGAAACACATTCCACTTCTTTTAAAAAGAGTGAGCCGATCCCTTTGTATTTAGCAATACTGTCCAAGGAAACAACTTCACATTCGTTTCCAGCGATGAAGTACGTAATCAGGCCTTTGATGATCGCCTTTTTCATCTGTTACAGCGAATCCTTCCAATTCATCGCAGCGGAATGTTCCGTGTGAATTGACCATGTCCGGACTTCCCCAATGTGTATGAAAAAATGCGGTAACGTCCGCTTTTGACAAGCTGAGCGTTGATACGAGTTTCATTTCTTTTCACCCAGACCATAATAAAACGCCTTTTCGTCACGATGAAGCATCGAGATGAAAGGCGTTTTTCTCATTCCATATCGTTGACCTGATGCAGGTATGTCAGCACTCTTCAGGCTTTCCTGCATTCACTGCGGTTCTGAATGATGATCCGCAGCCGCATGAAGCGATGGCGTTTGGATTATCGATGGTGAAGCCTCCGCCCATCATCGATTGTTTAAAATCAATGACCGTACCGTTCATGATATCCAGGCTTTCTTGGTCTACAAGCACTGTAATTCCATGCTGGACGAATTCATTGTCGTCTTCGTTTTTTTCGTGTTCAAAACCCATGCCGTATGACAGGCCGCTGCATCCGCCGCCTTTTACTCCGATTCTCAAGAATGCGTTCTCCTCTTCATGCTCTTTCATCATATCCTTGATATGAAGAGCAGCCGCTTCCGTGACCGTAACCGTTTTTTCGCTCATAACATTACACCTCCTGAAAACTCATGTGTACCTTATCTTTATTATAAAGTCGTACGTCCGATTTCTCAAACGGACCGACTCATGATATAAAAAACTCGCCTTCACATACCGTTTCAGCGGGTCCCGTCATCATGACGCGTCCGTCGTTTTTCCAATGAATGATCAAATCGCCTCCGGCGAGATGGACGGTAATGTCCGTGTCCCGTTTGGAATAGCCGTTGAGTATTGAACTCACTGCGGCTGCGCAGGCGCCTGTACCACATGCCTGGGTAATTCCTGAACCCCTTTCCCATACGCGGAAATGGAGTTCTTTCTCGTTTTCGACTTCAACAAATTCTACATTAACCCCTTCCGGAAACCTTTCATCTTTTTCAATGAGCGGTCCCATCGTCGTCAGCGGGGCTTTTTCAATATCGTCTAAATAAAAGACGATGTGGGGATTGCCCATGGATACAGCGGTACCTTTCATTTCACGGCCGCCGAATATCATCTTTTCATTGATCGTCTGCGAACCCTGTTCACCCCGCATCGGCATATCTGATTTGAGAAGGCGCGGTTCGCCCATATCGACTGTAGCCGATACAACTTTTCCTTCTTTCACCTCGACCTCTGCCTTTACCAAGCCCGAAAGGGTTTCAATTAAAAAGGATGTTTCCTTCACCAGTTTATGTTCATACGCGTATTTTGCAACGCAGCGCAAACCGTTTCCGCAGTTTTTGCCTTCAGATCCGTCGCTGTTGAAAATCCTCATTTTAACCGGCGCTCGCTCTGAAGGACAGATGAGAATCATTCCGTCTGAACCGATTCCGGTGTAAACGGAAGATACTTTGACGGCCAAATCTGACAACAGCTCCTCAGGGAGATGTTCTTCAAACTGATTGACGTATATATAGCTGTTTCCTAAGCCGTGCATTTTAGTAAAACGAAAAGAATTCATAGCCGCCTCCACATTTTTTTACTTTCTTCTAGTATAAAAGCTGAAAGGGATGGATACAATATGGCTATCCCCCGTTTTTCATACATAAAAGCTCCCTGCGTTTCATTTGCAGGGAGCTTTTATCATGTTATCCGATAAACATACCGGCGATCGCCGCGCTTGTAAGGTTGGCCAATGTTCCGGCAGCAACGGCTTTCAAGCCGAGACGGGCGATATCGGAACGGCGGCTCGGCGCCATTCCTCCCAATCCTCCGAGCAAAATCGCCACAGAAGACAGGTTTGCGAAACCGCACAGCGCAAAGCTGATAATCGAAGCGGTTTTGACGGAAAGCTGATCAAACATCGGAGCAAAATTGGAATAAGCGACAAATTCATTCAGCACGAGCTTTTGACCGATAAAGCTACCGGCCTGGACCGCTTCATCCCATGGCACGCCGATGACAAAGGCAAGCGGTGCAAATACATAGCCGAGAATGTATTCGAGTGAAAGGTCTTTAAAGCCGAACCATCCGCCGATTCCTCCAAGAATTCCGTTTAAAACGGCAATCAACGCAACAAATGCAAGCAGCATCGCGCCGACATTCAAAGCAAGAGAGAGACCCGTTGATGCCCCTTTTGCCGCGGCATCGATGACATTTGCTGCGTCTTCGTCATCAGCCATTTGAATATCTTTTTCTTCAATTTTCGGTTTTTCCGTTTCGGGAATAAGCATTTTTGCCATAATCAAGCCCGCAGGTGCAGCCATAAAGCTCGCTGCAAGCAAATATTCGAGAGGAACCCCGAGAAGAGCGTAACCGAACAAAACAGAACCGGCCACTGATGCGAGTCCGCCTGTCATAACGGCAAACAGCTCCGATTTTGTTAAGTTGGCGATAAACGGCTTAATCACAAGCGGCGCCTCAGTTTGTCCAACGAAGATATTGGCGGCTGCGGAAAGAGATTCCGTTTTGCTTGTTCCGAGCAGTTTTGCCAATCCGCCTCCGATAAAGCGGATGATGATTTGCATGATGCCTAAGTGGTAAAGAACCGCAATCAGCGATGAAAAGAAGATGATAACAGGAAGAACGCTTAAAGCAAAGGCAGCGCTGTCGCCTACTTGTAAGAGAGGCCCGAAGAGAAAGCTGATCCCTTCATTCGCATAATTGACAAGATGCTGAACGGCTTTCGTAAACGATAGAAACACTTCCCGTCCCATTTCCCATTTCAAAACGATGAATCCGAACAGGAGCTGAATCGCCAAACCGATTAAAATCGTTCTTATGTTAATTTTGCGTTTATGCTCAGAAAGCAGGAAAGCAATCGCGAAAATCGCCAGAATACCAAGAAGTCCCCATAAAATGTTCATGACCACACCTCTTATTATTTTTTAAACTTTAATTAAGATAACAATTAATGATTGGCCTGTCCACAAAAATTTTTACGAATTTTTTCTCTTTTTATGTAAACCCTTTCAAATAAAGACTTCACATGAAAAAACGAGATCACCAAGATGACCCCGTTTTTAAATGAGTTCATTTTCATCAATGAACTTGTATATATTTTCGACTAATTCAGCCGGATTATTCGCTGTCACCATTTCTCCGTTTACAAGAGCATACATGGTCTGCATGCATTGTCCGCAGTAACTCAGGCATCCGTATTCGACAACGTCCAAATTCGGATCTTTTTCCAATATTTCTTTTGCTTCCTGAGAACCTTGGGCAAGATTGCTGACGCAAAACTCAACGATTGGAAACACTTTTTTTCACCTCACATCGCTTTTTTATCGTACCCTATTTACGTTTCAATAGTCAAAAGTTTAAGGCTGGCGAATAAAGCTTTTGTAACATATTAATACTTTAAAGAGTTTTACTAATTATCAATTCGAGGCGGATATGTAGGTTATTTTCCCGAGAAATATTGTGATTTTACATCAAATTAGATATAATTCTAGAGGGTATTTACATAGTTTTTTATTTTTGCAGTGTAAAAGGTGAGTTTCTTAATCTGAGGGGAAAAGGGGAATTACCAATGAGAAATTTAGTCTTGCTCGGCGGCGGGTACGGAAATATGCGCATCATTCATCGTTTGTTGCCTAATCAGCTGCCAGATGATGTGATGATCACTTTAATCGACAGAAACCCTTACCATTGTTTGAAAACGGAGTACTACGCACTGGCTGCGGGGACGATTTCCGATCATCATATCAGAGTGTCCTTCCCGGATCACCCGAAGTTAAAGATTGAATACGGGACGATTTCGTCTGTTGATTTGGAAGGGAAGAAGGTTTTGTTTCATGACAGAGAGCCGATATCTTATGATGACACCGTCATCGGACTCGGCTGTGAAGATAAATATCACAATGTTCCCGGGGCGCCTGAACATACCTACAGCATTCAGACAATCGATCAATCACGCAGCACGTACCAGGCGCTCAACAACTTAAATGCGGAAGCCACCGTTGCGATCGTCGGGGCAGGACTGAGCGGCGTTGAGCTTGCGAGCGAGCTGAGGGAAAGCCGAAAGGATTTGAACATCATCCTTTTTGACCGGGGAGAATTAATTTTATCGAGCTTCCCGAAGCGTTTGAGCAAATATGTTCAAAGCTGGTTTGAAGAGCACGGCGTCAAGATTATCAACTGCGCCAATATTACAAAGGTGGAAGAAGGCATCGTCTACAATCATGACGACCCGATTCACGCCGATGCCATCGTCTGGACAGCGGGGATACAGCCGAATCAAGTCGTTCGGGATCTCGATGTGGAAAAAGATCCGCAAGGGCGTGTCGTCCTGACGCCGCACCATAACCTGCCGGGAGACGAACACGTTTATGTTGTCGGCGACTGTGCAAGCCTGCCTCACGCGCCGAGCGCACAGCTGGCTGAAGCCCAGGCGGAACAAATCGTCCAAGTGCTTGAACTGCGCTGGAAAGGCGAACCTCTTCCTGAAACGATGCCAAAATTCAAGCTGAAAGGCGTCCTCGGTTCACTCGGCAAAAAAGCCGGGTTCGGTTTAGTTGCCGAACGACCGTTGATCGGCAGAGTGCCTCGCTTGCTGAAATCCGGCTTGCTTTGGATGTATAAGCATCATAACGGGTAGAGTTTCGCGAATGTTCATGAAACCCTGATATAAGTTTTTTCCATATTAAGTTTTAAAAAAACTGCATCATTTCGAAAAGTAACGTTTTTCCGTTAGGCAGTTGTTAGTTTTTTTCACTCTCAAAAAAGCAGGCATTAAGCCTGCTTTTTTATGTTAACCGTTTTGTAGCATGTGCTTTTCCCTAGCCTGAGAACAGAGTAACAATTCATGAATATTTGGATTTGTTTCTTGTTCCTGTGCAATCTTCCAAGAGGAGATGAACAACATGAGAGACGAAAACCTAAAAGATCGTGGATCAATCAAATGGTCAGCCATGATGCTGCCGGAGCATGTGCAGAAAACCATTCACATACCCATAATTTAATGAGGCTAATATAAATGAAATAAAGGTAGAAACACTATCATGATTCCAGCGTTAAATTCACTTGAAAATTATAAGGAAGTCACGTCTACTACTTGATATTGGCGAAGAGTCTTTTTAATTTTCACTTCTCCTTGTTGTCCTTGTTGTTTTTGCTTATTCATTTCTTTATGTTCTTCAACATGGTCTTCTCTTGTTACCCATGTTTTAAAGTGATCTTTACTTTCCCACTTTGTAACAAATACATATTCAACACGATCCTTATTTTCTTTCAACCAGCAATCAACGGATACTAACCCTGGTGTGTTGAATGTTTCATTCATTGTTTTCTGAAGTTTTGCGATGATTTTATGTTCATTTGTTTTATCACCTTCAAAACAAGCTTGACTGATAAACATAAGCAAATTCACTCCTATTGTTTAAATTTGAGAATAAAATGAGGTACTAAGTCAATACCTTACTGAATAATTATCTTATTAAATAAGATATTAACTATTTGAAATTTATCACAAATAAAAACCTTCGTCAATGAAAATAATTCTCATTAACGAAGGTTTTTATCAAATCCTCCAAATCATTAGGCGTACAACCAAACTACGTTAATATATCATCTAATTTATAGAATATATTAATAATCTTTTGGATATCCTCCTGTTCAATGCCATCAAAGAGTTGAACAAACATTTTAGTTCTCTGTTTTATAATTTGGTCAACGATATTTTTTCCTTCTTTTGTGAGAGATAATTTGATCACTCGTCTATCGGTTTCTGACCTAGTACGAGTAATCAAATTATGTTTTAAAAGGGCATCGGTAAGAACCGTCCCGCCTCCTGAAGTAATACCTAAATAAGAAGTAATATCGGAAACCGTAGAAGTTTCTTTTTTAGAAAGATACATCAGAACCAATATATGACCGTCAGAAAGCTTGTATTTGGTCTTAGGAAAGAATTCATTCTGTTTTTTTAATTTCCGAAAAACGGTTTCAAATACCTCCTGAAATTCATCTAATTTATTTTTTTTATCTTGATTATTGTTTATATCACGTTTCATTTTTATGCTCCTTACGATTAACCATCTACATAAGAATTATGACACTTTTTATACCCGATGAATAGACTTTGTTTACTGCTCGAATGATCAAAAAAGAAAAAAGCTTAAACCTATTTTTACTCAATTGGTTTACACTTTTTCTTCTGATAAGCCTTATTATATGAAATGTTTTTAACATATATAAAAAATGATGAAGATCCTTAAAATTAGGTTTATATGTGCAATTTCAACGCTGATCGACTTTGTGTTAGCGTTCGGTTTAAGGAAACTCACGTAACAGCGATTTTGGTCATGTGCATGATAGACCACCTCATTTTCAGGGATAATAATGTGCTGCGCTTCTTTATGGTCCGCAAAATAATGGGCTGACGCGTAACGTTTATCAACGATACATGTGCCATTGAAATAATTCCGCTCATTCAGTGCGGACGCGCCAGGAGCAGCCGTCCAGTGCATGACAATCCCTTTCACTCCTGCCAACTTCAGCCCTGGTCGGGTATATTGATTGACTTTTACAAAATTTTTCACGACTTTAACCATTTGAACCCCTCCTATTTTGTTTTAAATAAAAAAGGCTGCCAGCCGGCAACCTCATTTTGTTAATCCCTTTTGTTTCAAAGCCTCTTTTTGCAGCTTTCCTTTGCCAGTGTCATAGTTGTTTTTAAACCAAGCGACCACAGACGTACAAAGAGTCGGCCAGCGTATTGACCTGGTCCTCGCTGATAGGCAAAGCTGACTTTCCAAACATGATCAATGTCTGGTTTATCAATGCAATAAAAAGAAGCACCGTCTGGACGACCGTGCCTTTGAATCTAAGTTTTTCATTTGTTTTCCTCGATCTTGTTCAGTTTTCCATTGATAGAGATAATCTGCTGATCATGACGTTCAAAAATGGAGATTCCACGGCTGATAGAGGGGCCCCTTTTCTTAAAATATGAGGTGAAATCCATTATTCGGTGAAGGGATCGCTTAACGGGGCGCTCTCTCGCCTTCATGAGAGAATGCCCCTTATTTTTGGCTTTTTATTTCCGCCAAAAAGTTGAACAGTCCGCCTTATCCGCAATATTAAACTCAATCATTTTCTGAAGTAATGAAAAATCAACCGGACGATCCCAGCGGAAACGGACAAGCTGCTTCGTATGATCATAGCCGGCCTGCACGATTTCTTCAGTAAACCGATCAATTCCTGCACTTTCGGGGGCAACAGCCAGGTGATTTTTCGCTACGCTAAAGCCGATAATAAATGTGCCGTGATCGGTAAACATAGGCTGATTCCAGGCGATTTTCGGCGTTAAATTTGGAAATGTCTCCGCTACCCAACCCAACACTTCTTCCATCCGGGCCCGATGTTCCGGATGATCAATTCCCGCTAAATATTCTTCAAAAACTTCCATGTTGCCCCCTCCTAAATAAAAATGATTTCATGCTAAATTGTGCTGTTTGAATGATATGATTTTCCTCTGCATCCTGTCTAAAGCATGCCTCACATTGGCGTTAAGACTATTATAAGGATTTATAGAATGACAAGCACCATAAATCGAGCAGATTTTTCAAAAGACTTCAACCAAAAAAGCTCCCCCTTCGCCGGTGAGCACCATCCCTGTCATTTGTTTCACATTTTTAATCTTCGCAAGCGATTTGCAGGGACACCGGTTGTACTTTTTTTCATAAAAAAAAGCGCCACTGGCGGCGCTTTTTGAGAGCTTGTCCGGTGACAAGCAAGGTTATGCGGTGTTTTGTCAGGCGGCTGGCGATTTTCCGTCAAAACTGTCGAGAAAGATCGCTCTGCCCGCCATCAGCTGAGCCGGCTTATCGTCAAGAAAAATGGCGCGACCGGCAAACTCGGCATTTCCCTTCGGCTGAGACGTAAAACTTAAAACGACAAGGCTGGCAAAGACGGCAGTCAACGCAACGGTGATCATCTTTTTCACTTTAACTCCTCCGTTCTTTTCAGAATTTGGTCTCTTGCATGATGAGACTCTTCAAAATATTCGGCAGCTTTGTCTGCGTCTCCATTTTCTTTATAGTAAAGTGCGATATCAAATGTTAATTCCGCTACATCTGTCCAGAGATTGATCGTTTTAAGATATTCTAAAGCATGTTCAACCGTAATTGGATCCTGTTCATCATACAGAGCATGAATAAGTTTAAATTTCGACAAATATTCCCTTTCTCCTGCTTTTTCCGCACGGAAAAATCCTTTTTCATACAATTTGCGGGCTTCTTTGACAAGATTTGATTTGTACAGCACATGTGTCAATTCGAACATGGAGTGAATGCCGTAAACCGATTCTTCATGCTCTTTGATAAGCAGCGCTTCTTTGAAATGATGTTCGGCCAAGGTGAGGAGATTACGATTGACATAGCTCAATCCTAAGTTGTGGTGAGCCATGCCGAGGAGAACATGATGCTTGATCAGTGCCGCGTCTTTAAGAGCTTGCTTGTAATGCTGTTCGGCTTCATCAAAACGAAATAAATCGAGTTTATTTGCTCCGATCAGCATATCGTTGCTGATCGCTTTTTGAATGTAATCATCATGTGCTTTGAAGGTTTTTAGAGCTGTTTTCGCATGGTTTAAGGAGAGGAAATTTTGTTTGATTTGGTAGTAGGCGATAGCCAGTTTGTAATGAAATTCGGCGATTTCGATTTGATCGGGGATTGTCCTGAGCTTTTCCTCGGCTAATTTATAATAATTGATTGCATTTGTATAATCCTTCCTATGAAATTCGTACATGCCTGCGAAAAAGAAATAATAGTATTCGATCATGTCATCTGTGCTTTGCATATCTGCTTTTTGCTCCTGAATATCCTCGAACAGTTTGTTGGAAGCGGCAAACTCCTCTGTCAACAGCTTGTGCCGATAGTCTAAAAGATTAAAATAAAGAAGCAGATCTTGATTCTCTTCCATATTCGGTAGCCGGTGCTCAATGTCGTATTTAATCGAGACCGCTTGTGCTACTTCGTGACGCTTGATCATGACATACCATTGATTAAGCATTCCTGCGACTTCCTCATACGCAATTTTTGTCTTCAATCGTTTATCCTTCCTTTCTTCCCATCTCATTTCCTTTTTATGGGTTGTTTTTCATTTTACAGAATCGCTTATTTTTTGACAATCACTTTTCTAAATATTGGCATAATTTCCTAAGATAACTCAAAATTCTGACATTAATCGTAACAATCTTCTGTATTTATGCAAATCTCTCAGGAAGTATTTTCGTTTGACATCGTTTTTGGCGACATTTTATAATTATATATGTAAATATCAACATGTTTTTATTTACAATAAACAAATAAGGAGCGGTTCATATGAATCAAGATGTCAAAGAGTTTGTAGGAAGCCATATGATCTATACGTATGAAAACGGATGGGAATATGAAATCTACATTAAAAATGACCATACCATCGATTACCGCATTCACAGCGGAATGGTTGGGGGACGCTGGGTTCGCGATCAAAAAACCGATATCGTCAAGCTGACTGAAGGCGTCTATAAAGTATCATGGACAGAACCGACAGGGACTGACGTTTCCTTGAACTTCATGCCGAATGAAAAGCGGATGCACGGCATCATCTTCTTCCCTAAATGGGTTCATGAACGCCCTGATATCACAGTCTGCTATCAAAATGACCACATCGACTTAATGGAGGAATCGCGCGAAAAATATGAGACGTATCCAAAATATGTCGTACCGGAATTCGCCGACATCACATTCATTGAAAATGCCGGAATCGATAATGAAGATCTGATTTCAAAAGCCCCTTATCCCGGAATGACGGATGACATCAGAGCCGGAAAACGAGTATAAGGGGAAAAAGGCTTTTCGTTAATGATATAATGACTGGACTTTTGTTAAGTCATGCAGCAGCGCCTTTATATCATCTTGCGATAAAGGCACAAGCATTTGGTCGTAAAGGGTGATGATCTGTCCGCCCTCGTCGTGCTCATGCTGCCTTAAATAGTGCTGCAAAGCCCTAAGCTGGTTTTCTTTCAGACTTGTCTGCGTTTGAAACTGCTTAATTTTCTTTAATGAAAAAACATTCATTTCGTCATCAAAATCGCCTGACATGATTTGTCCTTCAATACTGGACATGCTTGCTATCCCTCCTAATTGATGTTCCGGCTGGTAGTTAGTCTGTCCGGTTTAAGAAAAGTACAATCATAAAAAATAAAACAGCAAGGGGCATGTCTGTCCCTTGCTGTTTATCATGCAGGCTTATATCCTTGCTTTTCCATTTCTTTATACACGTCTTTCAGCTTCGGATTTCCTTCGCCGACCACTTGATCACCGACCATGACGAGCGGATAAAAATATTCGTCGTTCAGGATTTTTTCGGTGATTTCCTGTTTTTCAGGATCATTTTCCGGCGGCTGATGGATATCAATGTACGTGATTGAGAAAGGCTGGTCGGGATATTTTCTTTTCAGGGCGGCTTCAAGCCACTCATACGTTTCTTTTGATGACGGAAGGTTCACACAGCTTGGACAAAGAACGTCGGCTCCGTAAACAAAAAGCTCGGCTTGTTTTTTCATCAGCGGCAGCTCCTTTCTCTTTATCTTTATTTTATTCTATTTTGTCCATCCGCTCCATATTGAAATGAAAATCGTTTTTTGTCTTTGCCGGCAAATATGATATAATATGTGGGAAATCGATTGAAACCAAACAATAGCTTTTTATTGTTCGACTGAATATAATGGTTGTATGATTTGAAAGGAGCGATACGAATGACGACAGAGGTCGAAATGAAAGAACAAGTACAGGAAGTGCTGGACAAACTTCGTCCGTTTTTACTCCGTGACGGCGGTGACTGTGAACTCGTCGATGTTGAAGACGGCATCGTTAAGCTTCGCCTGCTCGGCGCATGCGGAAGCTGCCCAAGTTCCACCATCACTCTTAAAGCTGGAATTGAGCGCGCCCTTTTAGAAGAAGTTCCGGGCGTCATTGAAGTAGAGCAAGTATTTTAATTTGAGAAGGCTGCCGTACATTACGGCAGCCTTTTCTTTTTTATAAATACGCTTCAAACCAGCCTGCAATATACTCAAGCCGCCTGATCCGCTGCTTCGGATGCCCGCTTCTTGATAAATCGTGTGTCGCATTCGGGAATCTGACGAGTTTTACTTCTTTCCCCATTTTTTTCAGCGCTGTAAACAGCTGTTCCGCCTGTTCGATCGGACACCTGTCGTCCCGTTCGCCATGCAGGATGAGAAGAGGGGTCTCCACCTTGTCCGCATATTTGAGCGGCGAATGCTCCCACAGTTTGCCGGGATTTTCAAAAAGGTCCGCACCGATCTGCCAGTCTGTGAAAAAATAGCCGATGTCGCTTACCCCGTAAAAACTGATCCAGTTGGAAATGGACCTCTGCGTCACCGCGGCCTTAAAGCGCTTCGTGTGGCCGACAGCCCAGTTTGTCATAAAGCCGCCGTAGCTTCCTCCTGTGATTCCGAGCCTTTCTTGATCGATGAAATCATATTGTTCAAGCACGTGGTCAACAGCAGTCATAACATCCTTAAAATCTCCCCCGCCGTAGTCGCCTCTCACCCGGTTGACAAAATCCTGTCCGTAGCCGTGGCTTCCCCGCGGATTGACATATACGACGGCGCTTCCCTTTGCGGCCAGCACTTGAAATTCGTGAAAATAAGCATTTGCATACATGGCGTGAGGACCGCCGTGCACTTCCAGAATGAGCGGATACGTGTTTCCTTTCTCATATTGGGCGGGCTTGATCAGCCACCCGTGAATTGTCAGACCGTCCGCTGTCTGAAATTGAAGCTCCTCCGGTTCCGATATGATATGTTCTTCCGTAAACGCCTGGTTGACATCTGTTAATCGCTCCGCTTTTTCTTCACCCAATGGGAGATGGTAAAGTTCGCTCGGCCGGACGGGCAGGGCGATGGATGCCGCAAAGCCTTTTTCATCCGGATGGAGGCTGAATCCATTCAGATGTTCTTTTTCCAACCGGACCGGATAAGCAAGACCTTCGATTGATATGTAGTAAATGCCTGTCGAACCTTGGTCAGATCCGATGACATAAAAGCCGTTTCCGTCTTTGGTCCAGGCCGGTTTCGGAAGAACGCCTCCGACAAGGCTGTCTCCTGCCACCGCATCGCCGAGATGGATGTCGAGCATTTCCGTCAGACACGTTAGTTTTCCTGTTTCGATATCATACAGCCATGCTTTATCAAGCGTGGCGTTTTGAAATTCCTTTTCGTTTCCGATAAATGCAAGGTGTTTGCCGTCAGGAGAAAACGCTAGTGAAGAAAAAATGCCGTTTTGGCCTGTGAGGCGCTTCAAATCACCTGTCGAAAGGTTCATCAAGTAGACATCGTTCACACGCATATCCGTCTGATTGGCGCAAAATGCAATCCTGCCTCCGCACGGTGAAAATGCGTGGCTGAAATGGTCGCGTTCAAGATCGGTCAGCTGTTTCATTTCCCCGGTTTCCACTTGTAAGAGGACAAGCTGCGTATACTTTCCCCTTTTAAACCCTTGGCCGTCTGCTTTAAATGACAAAGAATCGACTTCCACCGGTTCGTGATCTTCAATCTCCGTTTTCTTCTCATCGTCGACGCTTTCCTCTTTCGTCAGCCTCACCGAACAAAGCAATGACTTGCCGTCAGGCGACCATTCAGGCTGTGATACATCATAGGGAATATCGGTCACTTTTCTCGCTTCTCCCCCGGCGGCGCTTATCACGTAAATGTGTGTGGTTTCCTCGCGATTGGACGTAAATGCAAGGTATTTGCCATCGGGCGACCAGCGCGGATGCTGGTTTCTTCCTTTTCCAAACGTCCATTGCACTGACGCTTGTTTTTCTCGGTCGTAGATCATGATATGAGAATCATATGAGTCCTGTTTCTCGTTTACTTTTGTTTGGACGTAGGCGATTTTGGCACCGTCAGGCGAGTACTGGGGATCGGTAATGGATACAAGCTTGATGAGGTCTTTTTCGGTTATCAGCTGCTTCATGTTCGTTTCTCCTCCTCATGTCTGTTTGTCATACTACTTCGACTTCCTAAATAAAAATCCTTGTTTTGAAGGCAAACAAAAAAAGAGCCGAAAAAGCTCTTTTTTCGTTAAACACTGTTTACTGATTTTCTTTCAACGATAATGCCTGTATCCGGGACATGAAGGCATTCAACCTCACAGTGCGGAAACTTGGAAGCAAGCTGCTCTCTCAGCGCCTCTCCCTTTCCTTTTTCAATAAAGGAAAGGATTGTCGGCCCCGCTCCGCTTAAAGCCGTCCCGAACGCGCCGTTTTGCCCTGCTTCATGCTCCACTTTCGAAAGCTCAGGGACGAGCGCCCTTCGGTAAGGCTGGTGAAAGAGGTCTTTTTGCATCATGCGGCCGACAAGCTTCCAATCTTTCGCCATCAGTCCGGCGACGAGCATATTGCTGACCGCGCTTGCTTCCACTGCTTTCGGATAAGAAAGGCTTTCGGGAAGAACATCCCGCGCATCTTTTGTCAGCACTTCATAAAAAGGAATCACGACGACGACATCCAAATCGATGTCTTTCATAGAAACCATCTCTGTTTCATCTTCTTCATGAAGTCCGATGACAAGCCCGCCGAAAAGCGATGCTCCGGCATTGTCAGGATGGCCTTCTTCAAGGCTCGCAAAATGGAGTTTCTCACGGTCTGAGAGCTTCAAATCGGCAAGTTCGTTCGCCAGCTCAATCGCAGCGGCAATTGCGGCTGCGCTGCTGCCGAGACCGCGTGCCAGCGGAATATCGCTCCACACTTTGACAAGGCTTGGCGGAAGGTCTTTTCCGAAGTGTGCGGCGGTCCGTTTGGCCACCTGGTAAATTAAATTGTCCGTTCCTTCAGGTATTTCTGCTACGACTTCCGTTTCAGCTTCAAAACGCCACTCATCATGAGGAAAAACAGATAGTCTTAAATAGCGGGATAGCGCCATGCCGACTGAATCAAAGCCCGGGCCCAGATTGGCCGTACTTCCGGGAACCGTAACGGAAAACAGCATGTCAGCCTCAGTCATACACGAGCGGCTCCTTTTAAGTGTTCGAGAATAGCTTCTTCGTCTGTCGGCAGTGTGACAGGTTTGATCTGCGACACATCAACGGCTGTGTTCGGATCTTTCAGGCCGTTTCCGGTTAAGACGGCGACAACTTTCGCACCCGGCTGAATCTTTTTCGTTTGCAGCTGTTTCAGCACGCCGGCAATGGATGCGCACGATCCCGGTTCTGCAAATACGCCTTCTTCTCTTGCCAGGAGCTGATAAGCGTGCAGTATCTCTTCGTCTGACACTTCATCGATTTTTCCGTTCGATTCTTTTGCAGCATTAACCGCTTTATCCCAGCTTGCCGGATTTCCGATTCTGATCGCTGTCGCTATGGTTTCCGGCTTTTCAATTACTTTGTTTTTGACAATCGGGGCCGCGCCTTCCGCCTGAAAACCCCTCATCACTGGTAAGCCTGTGCCGTTTTTCTCATGATATTCTTTAAAGCCTTTCCAATAAGCCGTAATATTACCGGCATTCCCGACAGGAATCGCAAGGATGTCAGGCGCTTCGCCCAGCTGTTCACAAATTTCAAAGGAAGCGGTTTTCTGTCCTTCAATCCGGTATGGATTCACAGAGTTGACGAGCGCAATCGGCTCTTTCTCGCAAATGCTGCGGACCATTTTCAGGGCATCATCGAAATTTCCGTCGATCGCAATGATTTCGGCACCGTACATGACGGCTTGGGCCAATTTTCCGAAGGCGATTTTACCGTCTGGAATAATGACAATGCACTTCATGTTGGCGCGGGCCGCATAAGCCGCAGCAGCGGCCGACGTATTGCCGGTCGAAGCGCACATAATCGTGTCATTGCCTTCTTCTTTCGCCTTGGCGACCGCCATGACCATCCCGCGGTCTTTAAAGGAGCCTGTAGGGTTGACACCCTCCGTTTTGACATAAAGCTCAATTCCGAGTTTTTTCGAAAGGTTTTGCAGATAAATGAGCGGGGTATTTCCTTCGTTCAGCGTCAATTCCGGTGTTTTGTCGGTTACTGGCAAATATTCTTTATATTGATGGATGAGTCCTTTCCACATTAGCTCCAACCGTTCCCTTCTACTCGATAAGTGCTTTTCACCTGATGAACAACCTCAAGATCGTTCAGCTTTTGCAAAATGTCCGTAAAATCCTCTTCTGACGTATGATGTGTCACAATGACGATCTCAGCCAGGTCATCATGGCCTTTAATCGGAAGCTGCAGGATTTTTTCAAAGCTGACGCCTCTTTCTGAAAATATCGAAGTGATTTTTGAAAACGAACCGACCTGGTCTTTGACATGAATTCTTAAAAACTGCTGGGCAAAGATTTCAGACGGCGCCTTTATCTTCTTTTCAAACTGCGGATCGACAAAGCTGCTGCCGTTTACGCCGAGACGCATGTTTTTCATGACAGAGACCAAATCTGACACGACGGCGGTCGCAGTCGGCATACTTCCGGCGCCAGGTCCGTAAAACATCGTTTCCCCGACGGCTTCACCGTATACGTAAACCGCATTGAATTCATTATGGACGGAAGACAGCGGATGATGCTCCGGCAGCAATGTCGGCTGGACGCTCACTTCGACTTTTTGTCCGTCGCGCTGGGCGATGCCGATCAGCTTCATCGTATAGCCTAGCCGTTTGCTGAAATTGATGTCTTCATCAGACACCTGGGAAATGCCTTTTACTTTGACATCGGCAAGATCGACATTCATTGAGAAACCGAGCCTGGCTAAAATCGCCATTTTTCTCGCAGCATCAAGACCTTCAACATCAGCTGTCGGGTCCGCTTCGGCAAAGCCGAGCTCCTGCGCTTCTTTCAGCACCTCAGCATAAGGCGCGTTTTCTTTGTTCATCTTCGTTAAAATGAAGTTGGTCGTTCCATTGACGATTCCCATCATCTTCGTAATCCGGTCTGAAGCCAGCCCGTCTTCAAGGCTTCGCAAAATCGGAATCCCGCCGGCGACGCTCGCTTCAAAATAAAGGTCGCAGCCGTTTTCTTTCGCGGCAGCCGTCAGTTCCGATCCATAGAGGGCGATCAAATCTTTATTCGCTGTCACGACGTGTTTTTTCGCCTGAAGCGCATCAAGCAAATAGCGTCTCGTCTCCTCGATCCCCCCGATGACCTCGATGATGACATCTACTTCTGGATCTTGAATGACATCATAAGCTTCTGTCGTCAGAACGTCTTTGGAAAGCTCGACATCCCTCTTCTTATCTTTATCTTTAACAAGAACTTTTTGAATCGTAACCGGGCATCCGACTTGGTGTGTCAGCTTATCCTGGTGATCCTGAATAATCTTCACCACACCGCTCCCGACTGTTCCTAATCCTAGCAGCCCCACTCGTATCGCCTTCAATGAAATTCCACCTTTCTCTCTCTTGTCCGTCCTCTCTGAAAGGACATTTGTAAACACAACGCAGACATTTAAGTTACAAACATTATAATGGGGGATTCTTTTTTTGACAAGGTGACATTTGCTGAAAAACAAATCATGAAAACGCTTTAGTCATTGATATAATAAGATTCTATATATTCAGAAATATTTTTGTAAGAAAATCTTCCGACCCTCTCAGGCCGGCCGGAAGAAATGTCAAATCCCGGTCTTTGCCGGCTTCCCTCCCAGAACAAGCGCAATGTTTTCCGCACAAAGCCTCATCATGGCTTCTCTCGTTTCGACAGTGGCGCTTCCGATGTGAGGCAGCGCGGTCACTTGCGGCAGACTGGCGAGCGGATGATTCTGTTGCACAGGTTCTTCCGCAAAGACGTCGAGTCCTGCGCCGGCAATATCTTTTTCGACTAGCGCTTCATATAAATCGGCTTCATTGACAACCTGTCCTCTTGAGACGTTGATAAAAATAGCGGAGCGCTTCATCTTTTTAAAAGCGCTGCGGTTAAATAAATGCTTCGTTTCACCAGTCAGAGGCGTCAGGCAGACAACAAAATCCGCCTGTTCAAGCAGTTCGCCAAAGGACAGATAGGATGCGCCCAATTCGGCTTCCGCCTCGGGATTGCGGGTGCGGTTATGATATAAAATCTTCATGCCAAAGCCTTTCGCCCGCCGGGCGACGGCTTGTCCGATGCTCCCCATCCCGACGATGCCGATCGTTTTATGATGGACATCCGCACCGGCCAAAAGCAGCGGCCCCCAGCCCGTCCACTTTCCCTGTCTAATCCAGTCGCTGGCTTCGACGATTCTGCGGGCGGATGCCATCAGCAGAGCAAACGTCAAATCTGCCGTTGACTCTGTCAGCACGCCGGGTGTGTTGCAGCAGATGACGCGGTGCTTTTTCGCAGCCTCCACATCGATGTTGTCATAGCCTACTGCCAAGTTGGCCACCACTTTTAAATGCGGCGCGCCTTTTAAAAGCTCCTCATCAACCGTGTCGGAAAGCATCGTCAACAGTCCGTGCGCCTTTTTTGCTTTTTCCGTCAGGATGGCGCGCGGGCACGGTTCTTCTTCCTTTTCCCACATCTCAATATGGGCCTCTTCTTTTAACGCAGAAAGCTGTTCTTCAGGTAATTTTCTCGTCACATATACAAACGGTTTGTCCATGCTGCCTCGTTCCTTTCTAAGAGTAGCTTCCAATCTAAGCATATCGAAAAAATCCGGAAATGTTAACATGAAGAAAAGAACACCGCGGCGCCTATGGTGTCCTTTTCAGCCAATTGACAGGCGGCATGCTCATAAATCCTGCGGCTCTCATGCCCGCCATTTCTTGAAAGCCGTTCAGGAATTGCTCATATGCCGGCGCCTGAGACAATAAATGGTCGAGTCTGCTTTCAAAATAATGGTGCTCTGATTCAGGAGAAATATAGTACCCTTCAACCGTCTCAAAATAGTGGAGCGGAAACAGCAGCCTGCTGTACATCAGCCGCTTAGAAAATGAAGAAAGCGGTGCGGCTTGTTCGTATTGCTGAAGAAACAACGCAATTTCATTAAAGTTTTTCCTTTCGTGAAACAAGCTTCTGGCATATTCCGCAAGATCCCTTGCCGCATGATCAAACACCCATTCCATCGGGATTTTAATAAGCGGCTCGCGCCTTAAAGCCTCACAGGTGAGCCGCTGCTGGCAAATCGTTCCGGTGTCAGCGGCCTGCGGCTGATCATCCAATTCGGTATCGGCCAAATATTGAATCGCATTTTCGGTTAAACCGAGATAATAAGGAAACGATTCGATAAATTGTTTTTCAAAAGGCTGCAGCTGTCTTGCCTGCGTTTTTTGAATCCAGAATTGTTCCAGTTGGTCGAGCCGTTTCCCCCACAGTTCTTTCCACTGCCCGATCCGCGAGGTTTCTTTCACCTCGTAAGGATATCCTCTTCCCTTATGATGAAATTCGGCCAGCTCCGCCCCAAATGAAACGGACCTGTTTGTCATGCGGGGAGCAGATTGAAGAAGCACATATGAGACGCCATTCTCCTCAAACGTCATCTCCCCGTCCTTTGTCAATATAAAAGATGAAATGTATGGGTCGCGCTGTTCTTGCAAATACTGACTCATACTAAACAATTCCCCTAGCTCATCCTGACTCAAGTGGGAAACCGGGACGATCAAAAACATCGAATTCGGGGTATGAAAAGCCTGATAAGACAAGTACGATGTAAGATCGCGAATGTAGATTCCGAATTTTTCTTTGATCAGCTCCTTCACGGACATCACTTCCTGAAAAATTTTTCTCCTTCTACACATCGTAATCATGAAGGGATTCGATTATGAATCGATCTGGAAAAAGAGTTCTAAAATCGTTACATTTTTAAGGTTGTTTGTATACACTAAGTAAAAAAAGATTGGGTGAAAATGATGCCGGAAAACAACAGCATGCATCAAATCGAAACAGCAGCAAAAGAATGGCTTGAGAAACGGGGCGTCAAGATTTCAGAAATTGCCGATCTTGTCTACGTACTGCAGAAGAAATATCATCCAAACTTAACAAAAGAAGAATGTGAAGAGAATGTCAACCGGGTCATGAAAAAACGCGAAGTTCAAAACGCCGTGATTACAGGGATTCAATTGGATATGCTGGGCGAGCAAAGAAAGCTCATGGAACCGCTCCAAACCTTAATCGAGACAGATGAAAGCCTGTACGGCGTCGATGAAATTTTATCCTTCTCCATTGTGAATTTGTATGGATCAATTGGTTATACAAACTATGGATATATCGATAAAATCAAACCGGGGGTGCTCGCACGTTTAAACGATAAATCAACAGGCGAATGCCACACATTTTTGGATGATATCGTCGGAGCGATTGCGGCAGCCGCATCGAGCAGACTGGCGCATCGAGCAAAAGATGCGGAATAAGCCATTAAAAAACACTTGTCTTTAAAAGACAAGTGTTTTTTGCGTTAAATGCGATCCATCCAGTCTGTCAGTGAATCAATGACATATGTCGGCTTTTCCTGATAGGCTTCAAGGTGTTCTTTTTTGGTCACGCCCGTATGAACGAGAAGCGTGTCCATCCCGGAATTCATTCCCGCCATAATATCCGTATCATAATTGTCACCGACCATCAGCGTTTCACTGATATCTGTACCGAGCACCTTCATCGCCTGCTCCATGATGATCGGCTCCGGCTTGCCGATAAAAATTGGCTCTGTCTGCGTAGAAACGGTTAATACTGATGTAAGAGAACCATTGCCCGGCAATAGTCCTCTTTCTGTAGGAATGGCGATATCGCCGTTAGTCGAGATGAATGTAGCGCCGTTGCGGATGGCAAGGCAACCGACGGCTAGCTTTTCGTATGTAATGCCGCGGTCGATGCCGACGACGACGAAGTCGGCGTCTTCTCCGCCGAATGCCAGTCCTTTTTCCTCAATGGCCTGACGGATGCCTTCTTCACCGATCACATATACGGAAGCATCTGGTTTTTGTTCGGCGATAAAATTGGCGGTCGCCATGCTGGTTGTGAATACCTGGCTCTCTTCGGCCGGAATATCAAATGAAACAAGCTTGTCCGCCACTTGCTTCGGCGTACGCGAGGAATTGTTCGTGACAAACAGGTACGGAATGTTCCGGTCTTTCAGCTTCCTTACGAATTCGCATGCTTCTTCGATTTTTTCCGTCCCTTTGTACATTGTTCCATCCAGATCAATTAAGTATCCTTTGTATGTTTTCATGTTGTACACTCCAGTTCGTTTAGTGCGGTTTGAATGCGGATACCGGACCGAGTTCATGGTTTAAATAATCGCGGATCCGCGCCGGAAATTTCTCAAGCGTTTCCGCATGCCTGCTGATCAGCTCGTCCAATTCTTCATGGTTGACATTCAGGTAGTCTTGAACCAATGTCTTCCGATAGGCGATCAAATGTTTCAGACTGTCGCCTTCCGCTTGGCTGACAACCTTTTCATCGGTCAGTATATCCATAATGTCGTCATAGCTTCCAGGATCTCTCATAATAAAGCCGTCAATCATATCGTTCCCTATATCCAATATACATTCGATCAGCGTGTGGCCGATTCGTTCGAGCGCTTTTTTTTCGACGTCGGAAGTCCATTCCTCCTGCGTTTGATAAAGCCGCAGCTCCTCTTCCAGGAAGTTCAGCGTGTTTTCGATTTTGTGTCGATCGACAAAATACATCATCAGAGCATCCCCTTTTATGATCGCTTATTTTCGCAGACGTTTTAAAACAAAGTAGGCACATCCGAAATTGCAGTACTCGTAAATATATTCATCAAGCGTGCTGATCTTCGTATCAAATGTGGCCTTTTGATTTTGATCGTCAAAAAAGCCTTTCAGCCTCAGCTGGCTGTATCCCCAATCCCCGACGATGTAGTCATATTTATTTAAAATGTCGGAGTACCTGGCTTTAAACGCTTCTTCGTTAAAACCGTTTTTCACATCTTTGACGACTTCAAATGCAGCGTTCTGAACGACAATCATTCTTTTCACCTCTTTTATATGATAATTCAAACCCGGGCCGCCATCAATTGCTAAGAATAAATCCTCCCCGTTGGAAAAGCTATAAATGAGGAGGAAAAGCAAAATGAATAAAAAAATTCTTTTAGCCGGGCTGCTCGCGGTGCCTTTAGCAGGATGCCAGACGGCCTTAAACGACACCGAACACAATATATATGACGAAGACGGAAATACCGTTCACGTTGCAGACAAGAACCCTCAATATCATGAAAAGTTCAGAAATGACAACCGGAAAGGCAGATTCGGATATGCGCGCCATCAGGCAACTCCAGTCGCAAACAAGGAAGAAATGCAGGCGCCTCAAATCGATCGGGAAGAAATGGCGCATATTATATCTAGTTTAACGGTTCAGCTTCCCAATATTCAAGATGCCTCAGCACTTGTGACAGACGAAGAAGCGCTTGTCGTGTACAAAACGGACTCCGGGCAGCGCGAACAGACGGCTGACCAAGTCAAAAAGACGGCGGCATCCGTCATTCCTAGATATTACCACATCTATATTTCCGATGACCCGGACATGATGCAATCCGTCGCCAACTTCAGCCGGCTTGGAGCCAATTCAAGAAACGTTGATCAGCTGATGGCCGATACGATTAAGGAAATGCAAAAATCGCCGCAAGGCAAAACAACGACAGGTACAGATGAAAACGGCCTTGACGGAAAAGGAAAAGCGACCGAATCCTGACCTGAAAATAAGAAAAACGCCAGCGCAAATAGCTGGCGTTTTTTCATCCAATGTTATGCCTGCGCCTGGCGTTTTTTAGACGCTTCATTCACCTGTTCATCGGCATGGTATGAAGAGCGGACGAGCGGCCCTGCTTCACAGTGGCTGAAGCCTTTTTCCATGGCGATTTCTTTCAGCTCGGCAAACTCGTCAGGATGGTAATATTTCTGTACTTTAATATGTTTTTTGGACGGCTGCAGATACTGGCCGATTGCCATGATGTCGACGTTGTTCGCAAGAAGGTCGTCCATTGTTTCGATGATTTCTTCTTTTGTTTCGCCGAGGCCGATCATGATGCTGGATTTCGTCGGGATGTCCGGCTGCATCTCTTTGGCACGGCGCAAAAATTCCAATGATCTTTCGTATGTAGCTCTCGCACGGACTCTCGGCGTCAGACGGCGGACCGTTTCAATATTATGGTTTAAAATGTCCGGACGCGTATCCATCAGCGTTTTCAAATTATTATAGTCTCCGCCCATGTCAGACGGGAGAACTTCGATTGTTGTAAATGGGCTTTTTCTCCGGACGGCGCGTACGGTTTCAGCGAATACCCCCGCTCCTCCGTCTTTTAAATCGTCACGGGCAACGGCTGTAATGACCGCGTGTTTCAGGTTCATGATGCTCACAGAATCTGCGACTCTTTCCGGCTCATTCAAGTCAAGTTCTGTCGGCAGCCCCGTCTTCACCGCACAGAAGCGGCAGGCTCTCGTACAGACAGATCCGAGAATCATAAAGGTCGCGGTACGTCTGACTGCCCAGCACTCGTGGATGTTCGGACATTTCGCCTCTTCGCAGACCGTATGGAGGTTGTTTTCCCGCATTAATTTTTTTAAGCCCGTATAGTTTTCATTCGTGTTCAGCTTGATTTTAAGCCAGTCGGGCTTTCTTAGGTGCTCGTCTTTCTTTGCCAATTCCATCATCTCCATTGTGGATTGTAGTCATGTTCAATACGAAATTTGTGACATAGCGCCGGATGTGTCCCCCTACTTTGGAACCGCTTAAATAAAAAATCTAAATCTTCATCTTTAGTCACTTTAACATAGTACAGATTTGTGAACAAGAGCATGATTAGACAAGATGGAATTTCTAACATTTTCTTATTATCGATTTCTGCAGATGTCACAAACTAACCGTATTCAAACTGAAAGGAGCTAAGGACACTGTGAAAGCTGTATTATCCGTTCTCATCCTCCTTTTGCTCATATCGCAGCCGTGCGCTCTTGCAAAGGAGAAAAAAGAGCCCGATCTGCAAAAGAGAATGGCCCTATATCATAAAACAGAAGCTGCAACCCATATTCCTTGGTATATTTTCGCGGCTGTCGACCAATACGAAATCAATATCCGCAAAAACCGCAAGGACTTGCCGAAGCAAAAAGGGCACACCGGGATATATATTCCGCAAAGCGTGTGGAGCGGACCTGAAAACCCCAATCCGAAAGATACATCTCCGCTCAGCATCAAGGTTTTTGACGGAATTGGAATGGACGGAAACGGAGACGGACTCGCAGAACCGGATCAGGATGAAGACGTCCTTTATACGTTTGGACAATACTTGTTGACATACGGAAGAGACATTGAAAATATCCGCATCGGCCTGTGGGAGTTTTACGAAAGGGATCAGACGGTCGGCATCATATCAGGTTTTATCAGGCTTTTTCAAAAATACGGCCATATTGATTTGGGCAAGCACGCCTTTCCTCTTCCCGTAAGATCAGATTACAGCTATAGAAGCACATGGGGAGATGCCCGCGGATTCGGGGGCAGGCGCATTCACGAAGGGACGGATTTGTTCGCCCATTACGGCCTCCCCGTCCGGTCGACATGCTACGGTATTGTTGAAATGAAAGGGTGGAACCGTTTCGGCGGATGGCGGATCGGAATCAGAGACATCAACAATACGTACCATTATTTCGCCCATTTGAACGGATTCACAAAAGGCTTGAAAGTGGGAGAAATCGTCGAGCCCGGCCAGGTGATCGGCTCGGTTGGAGCGACTGGATACGGGCCGCCGGGAACATCGGGAAAATTCCCGCCCCACCTTCACTACGGCATGTATAAAGACAACGGAAGAACAGAGTGGTCTTTTGACCCTTATCCTCATTTAAGGGTATGGGAACGGAAGGAACTTCGAAAGAAAAAATAAAAGACATCCCTATTTTAAAAGAATAGGGATGTCTTTTTTTTCAGAGGTTAACCGGCCTGGCTTTTCTTGCTTTTCACAACCGCATTGATGATGCTTGCGGCCAATCCTCCCCAAATAATGACGATGCCGATCACCATCATTGCTATAGATGCGCCGTTCATGAGGAAACCTCCTTGTCATGTTGAAATGGTGTATATGTCAGCCCGTTCTTCCATTTTGAAAGCGAAAGGATAAATCCGGCTGCGATCGCTCCAATAGCGACGCACCATCCCCATTTCAGGAGAAATTCAACCGGCAGATCGCCATAGGCTGTTGTGATATTCGTCTTGATATTATCAAACATCATATACCCCAGAACAAGCGGCGTGACGACGCTCAGGCAGATTCTCCACCAGGCGCCAAGCTGAATGTCGGAAACCGAATTGGCGTGAGCCTGCAGAGCTTTCAGCTCTTTCGCAAACCATGCAATCGCAACGACTTCGATCAATCCGGCAAGCGCCACTCCGAAATTGTTGATAAAGTAATCGGCCGCATCGAGGAAGAACAGCCCGCCTTTCGTCGCAAATACGAGCGAACACAATGCAGCAGCCCCTCCGCCGAACAGGACGGCTTTCCGCCGCGGAACGTTGAATTTATCCTGAATCGCGGCAACATATGTTTCAGAGATAGAAATGAGAGACGACAGACCCGCCAAGACAAGCGAGCCAAAGAATAAAAATCCGAAGAGCGCATTAAACGCTGGAAACTCATTGATGATCTGCGGAAAGACGACGAACGCCAAACCGATTCCGGAAGAGACCACCTCTTTGACTGGAACGCCTTGCTGCGCCGCCATAAAGCCCAGCGCACTGAATACCCCGATCCCGGCCAGCAGTTCGAAAGACGAGTTCCCGAAGCCGGTGATAAACGCATTGTTTGTAATATCGGATTTTTTCGGCAAATAGCTGGAATACGTAATCATGATAGCAAACGCAATCGACAGACTGAAGAAAATTTGACCGTATGCCGCAACCCAAACTTTTCCGTTTGTAATCTGGCTCCAATCAGGCGTGAAAAACGCATTCAGCCCTTGGGCAGCCCCATCAAGTGTAATCGAATAAATAACGATGATTAAAAATAACACCAAAAGCAGCGGAATGAAAATGCGGTTTGCAATTTCGATTCCTTTTTTGACTCCGGCAAATAAAATGCCCAAGGAAACAATCCAGACAATCGCGAGCGGAATCAGGACGCCGGGCACGAAGCCGCCGAATTGGCCGATGGCTCCTCCTCCAATATCAACTCTGTTTAAATATTGATTCATTAAGAAATTTTCTGTATTTTTTCCCCAGCCTAAATTGAACGAAAAGACAGTGTAAGAAATGGCCCATGCCACGATAACGGCATAATACGTCGAGATGACAAATGAGATGGCGACCTGCCACCAGCCGATCCATTCCTTCCCTTTCCCCATCCGGGCATAGGACAGCGGGGCTGAGCCTCTGTATTTATGACCGATTGTAAATTCCATGATGAGAAGAGGAATTCCTGCTGTCAAGAGCGCGAACAAATATGGCAGAAAGAACGCGCCTCCTCCGTTTTCATAAGCTACAGCCGGGAACCTCCAAATATTCCCCAAACCGATCGCAGAACCGACAGCTGCTAAAATAAAACCCGCTCTTGTTCCCCATTGCGGACGATTATCCATAAGCTTCCTCCTTTACCTTTTTGAAACATCTGAAAACAGTGAATTTTCTAACAATTATTATTATTGAATAGTATATACAGTCTTTTTACCTAAGTCAAAGTATTTTTTAAGAAAATAGACGGATGCCGTTTCTAGGCCATGAAAAAAAGCATTCTGCCTGATGTTTGCAGAACGCCCTGGAAATCATTACTCATTTTGTTCCTTTTTTTGCTCTGTTTTTTCATCCTTTGAAGGGATTTGAATCGATGGCGCCGTCTGGCTGCCGCTGCCGCTGTAGAAGTCGGGTACTTCCCCGTGCACGGCTTGAATCGTTGCCGGAATCGTATTTTTGACAACCGCCGTTTTTGTCGCAAACGGTATGACGACACGGACCTTGACTTCGACAAGAATCCCGATATTAATTAATGCATTATTAATTCCGTACGGCTCCACGCTTTTCTTGAAATCTGTAAAAACATCTCCTACAACATTAAAGCGCACCGGAATTTTCGGCCCGAGGTTTCCAAGCAGGGAATTTCCCGTTGTCTGGCCGAGAGGAATTTGATAAATCACGCCGTCACTCTGGTCTTCCGGCGTTTTCGCAGAAGAATTAAATTCTTCCGTTTCCGTTACTTTCAAGTTTTCATGCAGCCGTTTCGTAATCTTGGTTTGCATATCGCGAACAACATGAGAATTGAAATTGATCGTTGTCACTTTCCCGTTTTCATTTGTCTTCATTTCGACCATGTTTTGCACATTTTCATCTTCGTTCATATAATCCTCGACAGCTTCTTGGATGACGTGCGTCGCAATCCGGTTCGTTTCCATTTCAGCGATGTTCAGAAGCGTCGGTTTGATGGATGAGTTGATAATCAACAGGCTGATGGCCGTTGAAAAAATAAAAAATACAAACGAAAGCAGCATGACATATCGAAAAGGCAAAGGTCCTCTTTTTGACAGAGGGCCGCGAATTCTTCGCAAGCAAAATCCCCCCTTACATCACAAGTGTATGCTTGTAAGAGGGGATATACGATTCAATCAGACAACTTTATTTCACCATTTTTAAAAGGGCATCTTTTCCGCTCATTCCGGGATGGATGCCGAGCTCTCTGGCCGCATCGGTTACAGATTCGAGCGGGGCTTCGAGAAGCTGATCGATCGTCCGCACGCCGACGGCTCTGGCGGCGATGATTTTCCGTTCTTTTAATTTATCATTCAGCAGGTCGACGTCAAGCGCTCCGCACATAATATATCCATGGTCATTGGTTACTGCCATAAAGTTCGTTTTCGGCAGTTTGACCGTTACAGCCGTAAACGGCTGATCTTCTATCATAATCGGAGTTAAATTTACCATCGCGATCCCTCCTTTACCATTAATGTATGATAAAGCGAGAGACATGTTCCGGTTTGCCCCGAATCTTAAAGTATCTGTTTAAAACCGGTTTGCTTTTTTAAGCTTCCAGGCGAGCAGATCGCGCAGGAATTCAGGCATAAAGTAGTCGATATCTTCCGCATCGCGGATAGCCGGAAACAGCGTTCCGAGTGTAAACATGTCAATTGTGGCGATCGTGTAGAACGCATCATCTTCAATGTCCGCTCCGTTGACGGAGAGCTTTTCCGGGTCAAGTCCGGCATACAGCATTTTCCCCATCACTTCACCGCGAAAACCGAGCCCTTTAATGCGCAGCTTCTCGGTTTCTTCCGATGATGCATGGAAGATGACCTCTTTCAGCTCACGTCCCGTCAGCTTCAGTTTGACCGGATTAATCGGATGCGGACAGATGCGGTGAACATCCGCTTTCGTCACCGGGCCTTGTGAAAGAGACTCCAGTACAATGCCTGAGTTGACCATCCCGATCTCTGCCTCACACCATTCCTTTAAGGCGTCTGCCAGCATTTGCGGAAGGGCGCTTCTGCGGAACCAGGCGGTTTCAAGGGTGTTGTCCAATGTCGCAATTTCTTCTTCAAGTAGCTGTCCGGCTTCTTTCTCTTTTTCCTTCAGAAAACGAATCGTCTCCTCTGATTCTACGTTCCATTCTGCCGTCTTCATCACGGTTGCTGTGATGTTCTCAAGCGTTCCGTTATACGTCAGTTCAACATGACCGACATAGTTCCCGTATTTTTCGGCGCAGGCCAGCATAACGCCGTCTTTCATCATCCCTTCTTCAAGCAGGTGATGGGTGTGGGAGCCGAGGATCAGATCGATTTCGGGAAAAGCCTCCGCGACGCGCTGATCATCCAAAATACCAAGGTGTGAAAGAAGGATGACAGTATCGGCTTTTCCTTTGATTTCACTGAGCATCTCGCCGATGCTTTCAAATGCGTCTGTAACCGTCCAGCCAAGCTGTCGATAGATCGGATAGTACGGGACTGTCACACCGAGAATGGCAAGAGTTGCGCCGCTCTTCATCTTTTTGAGCAAATACGGCGCTGCCCAGCCGGGCCTTTTCCCTTCTCCGTCAAACAAATTGGAGACAATGACAGGAAACTGAGCGTTGTCATAAAGTGTATCCAGCTCCTGATGCGGCAATGTAATTCCTTCATTATTCCCGATCGTTGCAGCATCATACTGCAGACGGTTCAACAGCTCCACATTCGCTTTTCCGAATGTAGCCTCAGATATCGGATGGAATCTGTCGACATGATCGCCGAGGTCGAATAAAAGCACTTCTTCACCCTGCTCTTCATGTTTTTGTCTTTGTGTCTGAATATAATCGACGATTTTCGGCCAGTTTTCAAAATGGCTGTGCAAATCGTTCGTATGGTAAATATGGAGCTTTTCCGTCATGCAAATCTCTCCCTAACGTTTAACTAAACACGCCTTGATAGATTAATCTGATTCCGATGATGATCAATACGAACCTCATGATCAATACGACCGTCTTTGTCTGCATCTTTTTATTAATGTAGGCGCCGAGCTGTCCGCCAAACCAGGCGCCCGGGATCAATGCGAGCGCATAAAGCCAATTGACATGGCCCGCGATGACATGGCCGGCAGAGCCCGCGACAGATGAAAGGAAAATGATAAACATCGATGTCGCAACGGCGACCCTTGTCGGAAATAAAAACAGAAGAATCATCGCCGGCACCATCAGCGAGCCGCCTCCGATGCCGAAAAGCCCGCCGAGAAAGCCGACGAAAAAGGCGATCGCGATTCCGGCTAAAGGATGATATGAATACGTATATTCCTGTCCTTCATCTCCTGTGAACGTTCTGATCACGCCCGTATGCTTTTTCTCGGCAGGTTTCACCCTTTTCTTTATCATTAAAGAAAGGGAAATGAGAATCATAAAAATCCCGAACCATAGAGAAAACGAGTCTGAGCTGAAGTATGTCGATACATGGGCACCGGCGATGCTTCCCGGCCCCGAGCCGATGAAAAAAATAAGGCCGCTTTTATAATCTACGGTTTTATACTTCATATACGCAAGCGTTGAAGAAAGCCCTGTGAATATGATGACGACGAGCGATGTGCCGACCGCCATTTGCGGTGTCACATGGTCAAACAGCATCGGCAGCCCCGCCAGAAAAAGGAGCGAGGGAACGATGACGATCCCTCCGCCGAGCCCGACAAGACTGCCGATGGTTCCTGCGATAAATCCAAGTATGATCAAGATAAGATATTCCATAAAATAAGTCCTCTTTTCTAGCTGAATAAATCGAGCTGCTTTGGCGTAAGCCCTTTGTATTCAATATCGAGCAGCTCCATCATTTGCTTCCCGTTTTGAGCCGCATCACCGCCTGAATTGTTATTAAACAGCACGTAAACGTTTTTGGACTGCTGTTCAAGCAGCTCAAGGTTGTTCTTCCAGTCTTTTAATTCTTGTTCATTATATAAATACAAATATCTGACCTCACGCCAATTTTGACCGGAAGACGGCCTTAACCAGCCTTCCTTGTTGCGACCGTGAAAACGGACGAGCGTTTTCCGGCTGTCAGTCGCATGAAGAACCGTCGGTATGCTGCCTTCACCCGCCTGGGGTTCATCGCAAATGCTGTGAATCCATTGCTGTTCCTCCATAAAAGCGAGCGTTTTGTCGTAAAACTGGGGCATAAACCATGACCGATGCCTGAATTCAAGCGCACACGGTATATCTCCCATTTTCTCTTTTACCCATCTTAAATAATTGACGTTTTCTTTTTTGCAATCAAACCATGGCGGAAACTGAAAGAGGACCATCGCCAGCTTACCCGCTTTTATGTATGGCGTTAACGAAAGCTTAAAAGCAGCAAACATGTCGTCTTTCGTTTCAAAGGGGATTTCCCCGCGCTGATGCCCTGTCATTCCCTGATATGCCTTAATGATAAACTGAAAGGTTTCCGGCGTCTCCTTTACCCATTTTTCATTGTTCCGCTCGGGCTGTATCGCGTAAAAGCTCGCATCAAGCTCGACGATCGGAAAATGCGCCGAATAGTGGATCAGCTTGTTTTGACTGCTTGTCTTGGGCGGATACAGGCTGTCATGATCCCCCCATCCTGTTAATCCAATATAAATCAATGCAGTTCACCTCTTCTTTTAGTTTATCACAGGTTTTTTTCGAAAATCTTGATCCAGGTCTGCTTGTAGCATTTCCTTTTTCAGCGGCGGGATACTTGAACATGAAAAAGAAGCCGGACATCCGGCTTCTTTTAACGGGCTTTCTTCGGAAAAAGGGTAAAGCTGAAACTGTACAGAAAATCGATGACAAGGATGATCGACCATAAAGAAGCGATGCGGATTAACGGCTCGGTTCTATCCGGGTCGCCGATGAACAGGTGCATCCCGGCCAACAGCGCCGCTCCGATCAGCCATGCGATGAAATGGCGAAACCAGCCTTCACGCTCTTTTTTGGCGTGTTCCCTGCCGTACTGCGGGCCTTTGTCAGGCTTCGGACCGCCGGCAAAGCGATAGGCAAACCTTTCATCCGCCCACTTGATCATGCGGCTCCCAAACGCGATGCTGACGCCGATATAAACGGCGGCGATGCCGTGCAAAACATCCGCTTGCGCCCCATTGTGCAGATCAAGCGCCGTTGCAGCCAAAAGCAGCAAATCCAAAACCGGTGTGCATGCAAACATGATCAAACCAGCCTTTTTCCAGCCTGCCATATAGCGAAAAATAAGTCCAAGCAGAATAAAAATCCAAAAACCGATTTCACAAGCTATAATCAATAAACCAATCACCTTTTATCCGCCTCTCTTTTTTAACACATTTGTATTAAAAAATTATAACACAGATGTATTAAATAATACACCCGTGTTATAATGTGTGTATGCCAAAAATAGTTGATCACGAAAAACAAAAAGAAAAAATTGCCGAAGCGGTGTGGAATGTGATTCACAGAGATGGACTTGAACAATGCACCGTCAGAAATATCGCTAAGGAAGCCGGGCTGTCGGCCGGGTCGATGCGCCATTATTTTCCCCATCAGTCTGAGCTTTTCATTTATTCAATGAGGCTTGTGGCAAACCGGGTCAAAACGCGTATCGAAAACATGACATTTAACGGTACACCGGCTGAAAACGTCAAACAGCTTCTTTTTCAGCTTATGCCTCTTGATGAAGAGCGAAAACTGGAAATGGAGGCATGGTATGCATTTACAGCCAAATCACTCAGCGATCCGGAGCTCAAACCGTTGAGAAAGGAGATGAATGAAGGCATTTATTCAGCCTGCAAATCGGCTGTTGAAATGCTGGTGAAAACCGGAAAAAAGACCGGGATCGATGTTCTTAAGGAAACCGAGCATCTATACGCCCTTGTCGACGGGCTGGCGCTTCATTTGATCATGGACCCTGAAAGGCTGACGGCTGAAAGGATCGATTCTGTATTGGCCGGTTATATCACATCGTTGGAATAGGCACAGATCGATCGGATTGCACCAGAAGAAAGCCCGATTATCAAACTCCGAAGTCTTTTCACACACAAATAAGGAAAAGCAGGCTTCTCAGCCTGCTTTTCTTGATTAATGCTCTTGTTTGATATCTCCAATTATTTACTTTTTCATTTCTATATCATTTTCCTTACGCCTTCTGAGCACACGACGGAAGCGCCTTTCAAAAGCAAGTCAAACGTTTTCATGAGATTCCTCCTCCTCAGAAGCCTACTCATGATAGAAATCCAGAGCCGCCTGAAGCGCATTTCCCGGCGATACTGAAGCACCTGTGCGAATGAGAACCGCTTCGAGAGCAGCCAATGTAAAAAGAACATTTTCTTTCCGGCAGCTGTACCCCATCGTTCCGATTCTCCATATCTTTCCGGCCAACGGCCCGAAAGAGCTGGCGATTTCGACGCCGAAATCGTCAAGCATCATCTTCCTGACAAGATCTGCGTCAACCCGATCAGGAACTTTCACACAAGTGACGGTCGGCAGCTTTTTCTGGTCTTCCGTAAACAATTCGAGTCCCATCGCTTTGATACCCTTGATTAGCGCTGCTTCATGGAGCCGGTGTCTTGAGAATCGTTCACTGAGCCCCTCCTCAAGAACGACGCGCGCTCCTTCGCGCAAGCCGTACAGCATCGAAGTCGCTTCTGTATGATGATTGAGGCGCCTCGGGCTCCAATAATCCATCAGCATGCCGAGGTCAAAATAATTGCTGGAAATCGGCAAGCGTCCTGTTTCAAGCTCGATATCTTCTCTTGTGGCAATGCCCCGTTCTACCTTTTTCCTTTCATTGATGCGCTTTTCAACCCGGCTGTTAAATGTGATCGGCGCCATACCGGAAGGAACGGATAAACACTTTTGCGTACCTCCGACGACCGCGTCAAGGCACCATTCATCCGTATTGACGTCTGTGCCGCCAATTGTAGCTACCGCATCGACTACACAAAGCACATCAAGCTCCCGGCAGGCCCGGCCGATTTCTTCGAGCGGCTGAATGCATCCCGTCGATGTCTCACCGTGCACAACCGCGACAATCTCCGGCTTCGTCCGTTTGATTTCGGAGATGATCTCTTTCGGTTCAAAAACGTCTCCCCATGGGCATTCCATCGTATAAACATCAGCCCGGTACCGTTCGCAAATCTCGGCAAGCAGATAGCCGAACCGTCCGAAAATGGGAATGAGCACCCGGTCCCCCGGTTTGATGAGACTGGCAAGGACGGCTTCAAGCCCGGCCCGCGATGTCCCGTTTATCGGAAATGCCCATTTATTTGTCGTTCGGAAAATCTGCCGGAGCAGCGCCATGACGTCGTTCATCATGTCTGTAAATGCAGGGTCGAATTGTCCCAGTACAGGCGAGGAAAGCGCCCTCAGCACTCTCGGATGAACCTCGACAGGACCGGGAGTCATAATTGTCCGTTTCGGAATATTCATTTCACCAATTGTCATGATCTTTTTCTCCTTTCATTCATATGCCAGCCTGTATAATACATGGGTCAAGAGCTCAACGCCAGTTACAAGATCAGCCGGTTTTGTCCATTCTTCCGGCGAATGGCTGATACCGTTCCGGCTCGGAACAAACAGCAGCGTTGTCGGGCAATGCGGGCCGAAAACCTGGGAATCGTGCCCCGCCCCGCTGACCATCTCCTGAAACGCTGGGCGCTGAGCCACGGCTTTGAATAGAGAAGCCTTGTCACCCCTCCTTCTCCGCTTTCACCGAATGATGCCAGCCAATTGATCATGTCTTCGATATTGCGGGCTGTACTTTCTCCGGTCTTATGGATACCAATTGTCATGTAAAGAAACTTCCTTTCTATTTTCTTGTTATATTTCTTTACAACTCTCTATATAAATACAAGTTTACTGGTAACATAAAAAATAAGCATCGGCATAAATGTCATAAATCCGCTCATTTTTTGTTGAAAATGACTAAAATAACAAAGGAGGTCTGTACAGATCAATGAATATCTATGACATGATGAAACTCCCCGTGTTTAATGGCGCAATGCTTGCCGCCGGAAAAACGGGCGGGACCCGGAACATCGAACATATCAATATGATGGATGCACCAGATATTGCCGATTATCTGCATTATGGCGAGCTCCTCGTCACGACCGCTTATCATTTGAAAGACCGGCCTTTTTTATTGAAGGAATTGATTGAAAAGATGATCAGGCGGGGCTGCGCCGGACTCGGCATCAAAACGCGTTTTTTGCAGGAAATACCCGACGAGGTGATCAAGCTTGCCGACGAGCAGTCTTTTCCGATCATCGAGCTAAATGAAGATGTCCGCCTCGGTGATATTGTCAATCATACACTGAGCCATATTTTAGACAAACGGACGGCGGAACTCGAACAGGCCATCACCGCCCAAAAAAAGTTCACAAGCCATATTATGAGCGGAAAAAGCATTCAATCGCTCTTGCATAACGTCTCTGCTGTTTTGAACCTTCCCGTTCTTCTATTCAATCAGCACCTCAAGCCGATCGCCTCCTCAAAAGCGGATGCCGCCGGTGCGCTTTCGCTTTATGAAGGAATATTTCAAAAAGGAAGCAGAACGGGGTTCACCTGCTTTTCAACACTTTCCGACAAACAAACCTATTCGGTATTTCCGATCTATACTCACGAAAAAAAATGCGGCTTCCTTGTTGTCTGCGGAATGATTTCCGCTTCAGACAAAGGCTTGCTGTTAACACTCGAACAAGCCGCCAATGTCATCGCCTTTGAGCTGATGAAGGAAAATGCGCTCAAGCAGTATTCGCGAAAAGCGCGGAACGAGTTTTTCAGCAATTTTTTGGACGGCGCCTTTTCCTCTGCTGAAGAAATCAAAAACCGGGCCAAAGAATTTAAGCTCAAATGGGATCAAAAATATGTGTGCATCGCCGGCAAATTGGACCGCCGCGAAAAATCGCTCAGCTTCACAGAGAATTAGCTCGAATCAGATTCCGTGTTCGAGCGCCTGGAAGAAGAGCTGGTTGAGTTCCCGTTTCCTCCGCACCTTTTCACAAAAGGAAACGTATGCTTCCTGCTGGCCGAGGCCACAGACAGCTGGGCTGAAATGAATGCAGCCGTGGGCGGATTTTTAAAGACGTTTCAGCGCCATGCATCTGAGCATTTTCAGCGGACGATCTCTTTCGGAATCAGCAACCTCAGCCATCAGCTGAGCGACGTTCCGCACATTTGTAAAGAAGCCGTCGACGCGCTCCACTCCGGCCATTTGTCAGGAAGCACCGAGTTCATCCAGACGTACCATATGAAAGACGTGTCAGAACTTTTGCGCATGATTCCGGCTGATGATTTGAAGACATTTTACACGCATGCGCTGCATCAGCTTGCCAGCCTGCCGAAGGATGACCCAGGGCTCCTGCAAACATTGTCCGTCTATCTGGAAACGCACTGTCAGATTTCTGAAACGGCCAAGCGCCTGTACGTCCATAGAAACACCGTCATCTACAGGCTTGAAAAATGCGAGGAACTGCTCGGGAAAAGCCTGAAAGATGCGGACACGACCCTGCGCTTGAGACTGGCGCTCAGAATTCAAATGCTGCTTGGGTTATGAGCAATTCCAACAGTTTTCTTCCACGCGGCAATCGGAGGATGTAAAGCCGCGCCGGCATTCTGATGATTTGAGCATTTCACCATAAAAAAAGCCGGCATATGTGCCGGCTCCCTTATACATTTTCGGGAATTGTGCGTGCCTGCTGCTTCCGCCCCCAGCTGACTGCCGCCAAAAAGCTGAGCACGAGAACGACCGCACCAAAAATATATGGAATTTCTACGTTCACATCGAATAACAGACCGGCCACCGTCGGTCCGACAATATTGGCAAGACTCATAAACGCATTGTTCATGCCTGCGGCAAAGCCCTGTTCATCACCGGCCATTTTTGAAATCAGCGTATTAATCGCCGGACGGAGGATAGACGTCAGCATGAAGAAAACAATTGTTGCACCGAAAACGAGCCAGTACGAACCGGCAATCGAGCAGACGGCAAGCGCTGCGGCTGAACCGATCAGCGTCATGTTCATCAGCTTTTTTTCGCCGAAGCGGTTCGTCAGCATCCCGAGAGCCACCGCCTGGACGAACACACCGATCAGGCTTGCTGCTGTAATGACAAAGGCAATGTCTCCCGGTGTGAAGCCGTGCTTATGATCGACATAAAGGCTGAATACCGCCTCGAAATTCATGATCCCGAAGTTCAGGATGAACACGAGGACAAACAGAAATGCATACGGCGATCGCAGCGCGCGCGCCATTTGCTTAGCGAGCGGTTCGCGCTTTTGAGCGGAGCGGCGCTTTTCAAGCATCTTTTCTTGACTGAGCGTTTCCGGGAGGACAAAAAGCGATAAAACCGTCGCCAAGCCGGCTAATCCGGCTGACACGTAAAACGGGAAGGTGAGCCCGAACGCCGCCAAATATCCGCCTGCTCCCGGACCGATGACGAAGCCGAGAGACATCGCGGCGCTGATCAGCCCCATCCCTTTGCTTCGATCCTTTTCCGATGTGATGTCAGCGATGTAGGCAAACATGGCCGGCACCAAAAATGCGGCTCCCGCTCCGCCGAGAAGGCGGGAAACAAACAGCAGCCACATCTGGCTCGCCAAGGCGAAAAGCAGCTGGGAAACCGCAAACGCACCGATGCCTAAAATGATCATTTTCCGTCTTCCGTATTTATCGGTCATTTCCCCGGCAGCGGGCGAAAACAGCAGCTGGGTAATCCCCGAAGCCGCAATCAGCAATCCGAGCGTGCTGCCCGAAGCGCCGAATTCTTCTATAAACGTAGGCATGAGTGGAATAATCAAGCCTATACCAAGCATAACGATGAATACGTTCAGCATGAGAATATACAATCTGGCCATCTTTTTCATCCGCGGATACCTTCCTTCAGCCCGAAAATACCGGACAATCTTAAATTCGAACAATTACTAAATTAGTATATCCACAGATAGGTTTAAAGTCTAGTTTTTTCATATTTTTGCATATTTTTTCTTCTCAAGGAAGAATGGGAAATAAAAAAAGCGGGGGATTCCCCGCCTTTTTATCCATTTACGACCAGCCGACGGCATTGGCAAACATCAGGAAAATCACGGCCGCTCCCATCCAGAGGCAAAACAGCGGAAGGATGAATCTCAGCCATTTGTTCCAGGCAATCCGGCTGATCGCAAGCGTCGCCATAAAGTAACCTGATGTCGGAAAGACGATGTTTGAAAAACCGTCTCCGAATTGGAAGGCCAGAATCGCCGTCTGCCGCGTAATCCCGACGATATCAGCCAAAGGCGCCATAATCGGCATCATAATTAAAGCTTGTCCGCTTCCGCTTGGAACAAAAAAGTTAAACAGCATCTGTGTAAAAAGCATCGCCGTAACCGTGAAATAAGAAGGAAGCTGTGAGACCGCATGGGACAAGCCGTAAACCATCGTATCCATGATCTGCCCGTCCGCCATAACGACCGCTGCAGCTCTTGCAATGCCGCAAATCATCGCACCGACGAGCACTTCTTTAAAACCTTCATTAAAGGACTCAGCAATGTCTCTCGAGCTCATACCGGCAATGTAAGCAGGAATGATGCCGAGCGCCAGGAAATAGCCCGCCATTGTCAGCATATCCCACCTGAAATAAATCACACAGCCAATTAAGCCGGCAAACAACCCAAGCGCCGCGATCCCGGCCCATTTCACCCGTCCGCCTGCTTTAAAAGCCTGCACTGGTTCGACTGCTTCCTTGCCCGTCAGGCTTTTTTCAGGATGCGCTCTGACCTTTTCCGCATATTTGAGCACATATACAGCGGCAATCGCCGTAATGACAACAAAGATAACCGCCCTGTACCCCATCCCGGAATAAAGTGGGAGACCGGAAATCATTTGTGAGGTCCCCACGGTAAAAGGGTTTGTCAAAGCGCTCGTAAAGCCGGCGATCGTCCCGCACAATGCGATTGCTGCTGCTGTCATCCGGTCATACCCGAAAGACAGCAGCAGAGGAAGAATGACAGGGACATAAACGATGGAAAGCTCAGGCGTCCCGATAAAACAGGAAATGCCGGAAAAAACGAATATTAAGACAGGCGTAACGAAAACCGGCTTGTTCCTGAACTGATCGGCCAGCAGACGGACGCCGAGCTCAATGACAGACGCTTTCCTCAGAACGGCAAAAGCGCCGCCGATCACAAATGTAAACACGATAATCGGAGCCGCTTCCGTCATCCCTTTCGGAACCGCCGTAAGCAAGCCAAGCATATCAACCGGCGTCTGTTCGACCCGTTTATAGGACGCTGGATCGATCATTTCCCTGCCGTCCGGACTTTCCACCCGTTCATATTCGCCTGCTGGAATAACATATGTCATAAGCGCCATTAGACCAATCATGACAGCCAGAATGACATAAATATGCGGAAATTCTTTTTTGCGTTTTTCGTTCTTTTTCAAGTCTTCTGTTTTGTAAGCCGGCATTCCCATTTTCGCTCATCCCCTTCTTCCGTGTTAATTTTTTTAACATATTAAATGATCACAGCATGAATAGCATTGAAAAATCCTCTGAATTTCAGCGTGTTTTCAGTTAAAATACCTAAATCGACACGACCAATCCAGAAAATTGTCACATTTTCTATCAATCATTAAGCTGACAATCTTTACTGTTCCTTTTCTGCATTTTCATGTAAAGTCATAAGAAAGATCAGCATGTAAAGGAGAGCGTTCACATTGCAGCAGTGGATTAAAGAAGTCGCAAGAGGAAAAAGGGGCGCCCGCGATTTAGCTTATGAAGAGGCCAAACAGGCTGCAGAAGCGATCATTACGGGAATTGCAAGCCCCGCTCAGACCGCCGCATTCTTAATAGCGGAGCGGATCAAAACGGAGTCCCCTGAAGAATTGCTCGCGTTTACCGAAGCATTGCGGAACAGCTCGGAAACACTGAGCCTTTCCAAAGCTGTAAAAGATGCGGTCATCGATTTTGCGGGACCTTACACAGGAAGACATTCTTTTTTAGCAACCATTCCCGTCTCGCTCCTTCTCGCAGGAAACGGCGTTCCTGCGTTTCTCCACGGCAGTGATGCATTGCCGCCCAAGTATGGAACGAGCATAAAAGATGTCTTGGACAAACTCGGAATCCCTTCTGAGACCAATCCGGCGCAAACGGCACACTCACTGGAAGAAGCCTCAATCGGATTCGCCGCCGCCGAAACATTTTGCAAACCGTTTGTTCGCATGAGGAAAATCCGCGAGGAAATCGGCGTCCGCACCGTGCTGAATACAGCAGAAAAACTGGTCAACTTCTCTGATGCCGACAAGCTCATGATGGGTGCGTTTCACCGGACGGCCATTCAGAAAATGCATCCCGTTTTTCAGCGCTTGACGTACAAAGAAGTGTTCATTGTCCAGGGCGCGGAAGGCGCGGAAGACGTGCCGGTCCACAGAGGCAGCTTTGTGTTTGCGATAAAAAACGGCGAGATCGATTCTTTTATATTAAAACCGGAAGAATACGGACTTTACGCAGAGGAAGCAAAGCTCAACAAACCGCTGTCTGCTGAGGAGCAGGCGGAAAAAATAACAGCCGTTCTCGCCGGAGACGAATCGGCAGATACCGAATACGAAAGAAAACAAGTCATCATGAATACCGCATTGCGCTATTATTTATTCGGACACTGCACGGCCATTGAAGAAGGCGTCCGAACGGCGGAAAAACAGCTGAAAGAAAAAGCCGGCCTGGAGGCCCTTGAAAGGTGGAAAGCTTCATTTACAAGACCGTAAGAAAACCGTAACGAAAATGATATTTCCTTTTCATGAAAAGATTGGATAATGAAAGAAATGAAAAGGAGGCGATCGAAAGATGAACCGAAAGTGTGTCATACCGTTTATTTTGATGTTGTCAGCGATGTGCGCGCCCATCCAAAACGCAGAAGCCTTCCAGCTGTTTTCCTTACACGCCCAGTCCTCAGCCCCGGCAGATTACTACGAACAGGCGCAAGGCAAAACAGGTGAAGCTTTAAAACAAGCGCTTCACGACACGATCGACGATCATAGAGAGCTGTCTTACAGCGAGGTATGGGAAGCGCTGAAAGCAACGGACGAAGATCCGTCCAATCGAAACAACGTGATTCTCTTATATTCCAGGGAGTCGCGCTCTAAACAGGCGAACGGGGGGCAAACGGGCGATTGGAACCGCGAGCACGTATGGGCAAAATCACACGGTGATTTCGGGACAAGCAAAGGGCCCGGAACAGATTTGCATCACCTCAGGCCCAGCGATGTGCAAGTAAATGCCGCCCGCGGAAACCTTGATTTTGACGAAGGCGGCAGCCCCTATCCCGGCGCTCCCGGAAACTACTATGACGGCGATTCGTGGGAACCCGACAAAAGCATCAAAGGCGATGTCGCCAGAATGATTTTCTATATGGCGATCCGCTATGAAGGGGACGACGGTCATCCGGATCTAGAAATGAACGACACAACGAACAACGGATCTAAACCGTACCACGGAAAAATGTCGGTTTTATTGAAATGGCATCATGAAGACCCTGTCGATGCCCTCGAAAGAAAGCGGAACGATATCATCTATCAGCAATACCAGCATAACCGCAATCCGTTCATTGATCACCCTGAATGGGCGGAGGATATTTGGGGCTCGGGCGATTTGAATTGAACAAAAAAAACGCCTGCCCAGCGCTCTTTTTTAAACCTCTGTTTTTTTGTTCGGATTCAGTTTTACGGCAAGTTCAATTTCATGGTACCCCGTGCACCTGCAAATATTGGATTCAAGCCATTCTTTCATGACGGCGTCATCTGCGTCCGGATGGTTTTTAATCAGCAAATGGCAGCAGTTCATGATAAAACCGGCGTGCAGCAGCCGCATTGAAAAGCAAAATGACGGATAAAGACGTCGTGAATCGGTGAGTGCTTTTAGCCCTTCAATTGGCACTCGGCGACCAGCATGAGGCTCGACTTCATCGGCCGATTGTTTACACTGACAGTGCAGGCAACGCAGTCTCCGTTCAACAGCCGGGCTTTACGCCTGTTAATCCGAGCCTTCCTCCTGAGCATATCTAAAAGCGTGTCGGCCGGTTGATGGAAGCCGGCCTTTTTTCTCCGTTCATCTCAAGGGTTACTTCCATCCTTTTAGCGCTTTGTCATAAGGTTTCCTTTTTCAGCATGCCGAGAATGTCAAACAGCGTATGTTTGATGACAAACTTGCGGTACTCTGCGGAACCTTGCGCATCGTCCAAAACAGGGCCGGGCAAGCGGTTGATCGCCTCTTCCACCCTTTGATCAACAGGGAGTGCCTCGTCATTCAACGCAGATTCCACTTCAGTGGAGCGAAACGGAAAAGGGCAGACACCGCTGAATGCACAGCGGACGCGTCCGTCTATTTCGAGAGCTGAAATCGTTGCCAGAGGATATCCCGTATCCCATTGCTGCCTCACTTTTATGCTTGCAAAAGGCTGATGAACATAGCGTTCTTCAATCAAAAGCGAAATGAGGATTTCTCCCTTGTTCAGCCGCAGCTGCTGATCAAATACGTCGTGAATCAAATAGCGCTTTTCCCCCTCGTCTCCGATTGTCAGCACTTTGCTGTCGGTTAATAAAAAAGGGAGCACTGCTTCGCGGTAAAAGATCTGCCCGCAAATATTGCCGCCAAGCGTAATCTTATTACGCGCCGTATGGTCGGCCACTTCTCTCGCCGCTTTGCTTAACAGCGGAAAGCCGCCGTTTTCCGTGATCTCCGTCAATGTTAATGCTGAGCCTAAAGCAAGGTGATGCCGTTCAAATTGCAAAGTCCTGCACTCAGGTATGTCTTTAATATCGATAACGGCATTTGTATGGATCACATTCAGCCGTCCGAGCGTCAAATGTTCTGTTCCGCCGGAACAATACGCCGGCTTTTTCCCCTCCCGCTCCAGGCTTTGAAAGAGCTTTACCGCTTCCTGCGCAGATTGGGGCCTGTAATACTCAAAGTCAAACTGGATCATGGCGACCCTCCTTCATTTTCCAAATTTGTTCGGGAATCAGAGGCAGCCGATTCAACGGAACGCCGGCCGCTCCAAAAAACCCGCATGCACTTCAAATAAAGCCGGGTTATTTTTCTAAAATTTTCCTCCATGAATTTATATTGAAAAATGTTCTATTTTAAAACTGTAAACAAGAAAAAAGTTCACTCGAAGCTTGAGTGAACTTTTTCTATATGATGATGATTTAACTTTCAAGCGCGCCGGCCGGATCATATAAAGCGATATCAAGCTCAGGCTCTTCTCCCAAAGCGAGCCTTGCCAATTCCGCGCCAAGGTACGGACCTGACGTAAGCCCTGAAGCGCCGAGACCGTTGGCAACGAGCAGCCCGCAAATGTTCGGCAATGAGCCGATCACGGGGAGAAATCCCGGTGTAAACGGCCTGAAGCCTACACGCGTCTCAAGCAGCTCGCTCAATTCCAACCCCGGCGCAACGGCAAGCGCCTTTGAGAAAATTTCGTGAAGGCCGCCGGCCGTTACCCGCAGATCATCCAGTTCAGCTTCATTTTCGTGAGTAGCGCCGGCAACGATCCGGCCGTCTTCAAATGCCAGTATGTATTGGTCATTCGGAGGCATCACAACAGGCCAGCTGCCGGTCTCCGCATCAGGAAGACGAAGATGAACGATCTGCGCTTTTTGATGGCTGACTGAAAAACGCACGCTGAGCGGTTTCAAAAGCTCGTCCGCCCAAGCTCCCGCTGTGACCAGCACCTGATCAGCGTATATTTTCTTTTCCGCTGTGGAGATCCCTGTTACCCGGTTTCCTTCATAGAGTAATGAAGCGTTTCCTGCTACAACAGAAGCTCCGTATTTTTGTGCGACGTTCACAAGTGAGCGGCGCAGCATTTTTCCGTTTACGCGCGCGGCTCCGCTGATATGAACCGAGCCGTATCCCTCTGCCAAAGGCGGAAATAAACGCTTCGTTTCCTCATGGGATAAACGGGTGATCTCGCCGATTTCAGGCGCATCTTTGCGCCTTAGATGCGCCCGTTCTTCCATTTTCTCCAGCTTTCGCTCGTCTGTATGCAAGCTGATAGCGCCTGTCCGTTTATACCCCGTCTCCGATTCTCCGTCAGCTTCAAGCTGCTTGATTAAATCGGTATAGTACGCCGCACCGCCTTTTGCAAGCTTGTACCACGCCTGGTTTCTACGCTGCGAAAGCCAGGGGCAGACGATTCCAGCCGCGGCATCTGTAGCCCTTCCCCGCTCTCCGCGGTCAATCAATGTCACATCCGCGCCCTTTTTTGCAAGATGATAAGCGGCAGAAGCGCCGAGGATGCCCGCTCCGACTACAATAAAAGATTTCATGACTAACACCTTTTTCATTTCTGTTTATTCTACAAATATAACGGATCACACCGATGGAACACAACCTAACCAACGGCTACCGATATCACGCCAAGCACCATAAAAACAGCCGCGATGATCCTCAATCGTCCGAAACCTTCGGACAAAAGAACCGCCCCCATCACCGTTCCGATTAAAATGCTGATTTCCCGAACCGGCGCCACATAGCTGACCGGAGCAAATACCATGACACTCAGCGCCAAAACATAAGCCAAAGAATTAAAAACCCCCACTCCGACAGCCTCCATCCGATGATGCTTCCACTCAAACCGGACTTCGTTCCAGCTTTTCGCGGCAAAAGGAGTCAATATGATCAGACGGCCGAGCGTATTGCAATAATCCAGCAGCAATGGCGGAACGAGAAAGCGGCTGACCGCTGCTTTATCAAGGAGGGTATATGCAGCAATAATACCGCCGATCGCCAGCCCGTAAAGAACCGGGGTGAACGAGCCTGACTCTTTTAACCGCTTGACTCCCCCTGTAAAAAAAAGAATGCTGATCACAATCAAAAGAATCCCTATAATAGCGGGCAGCGTCAATGTCTCACCAAAAACGGCGACCGCCAGCACGCAGGTAAGCAGCGGGCCTGTCCCCCTCGCGATCGGATAGACGAGGGAAAGATCGCCCTTTTTGTACCCTTTTTGAAGAACAAGAAAAAAGCCCAAGTGAGCAAAGATGCTCGCCATGATGATGACAAGCTGCCAGATGCCGATCTCAGGCTTTTCATATATGACAACACCTATGGCCAACGGCGTGTAGACAACGGCTGCAATCGCTGTGAACAGCCAGATAAACGGAACGCCTCCATCGGCTTTTTTAGAAAGGTAGTTCCACGATGCATGGATAAATGCAGAACATAATAATACGCAAAAACCCACGACAGTCATTACACAGCCCTCCGTTCATGATAAAGGAGCTCAATGTTTGATGACAATGTAGCGCTTCAATTCCCCGTGCCACTTCTTTCCTTTGACGGCATCCACCCAGACGTCATACTTGCCTGGTTTCAGCTTTTTCGTCGGGAAGCTCACCCGAAAATGAGGCTTTCCGCGTGTTAAATGAACATCTCGATAGATCAGGACAGTTCCTTTTTTATTGATCAGCCGGACGGCAATCATCGTTCCCGTAACAGGACTTTTTCCCGTGACAACGATCGAAGTGGCGGATTTCATATATGTATTGGCATCCGTCCTGAATTTCACCGCGCCTTTGGAAGGCATAGCAAAGGCTTCAGTACTCCCGGCAAATGCGGCCAGCAAGAAAACAGCGGCTATTAACACAGCCTTTTTCAACATTTTCACTGGTCATATCCTTTCTTATACAGTATGAATGTCACATGCTATACTCTCCATTATACATGACAATATGATCGAATAAAGATATTTGCCAAGAAGATCCTGTTCTTCTTTTAATGGACAAATACTGTATAAGTGGGTGAAAGGAGATGATTTACATGTATCAAGCGAAGGTGAAAAAATTAAACCCGCATATAGAAGAAGAAGTTACTCTTGAAATACAAGGTTATGAATTTACCGGCTTTTCGACTGTCTGTCCCTACTTTATAGAAGAGGGGAAAGAGTATCCCGTCATGATCAGCTTTACCATTTTAGATAAACTCGACCTGTGTAAAGCGGATACACAAACTAAAGGGCTGCAGCGGCTTGGAGATCGTTACAACTATTTAATAAGAGGAATCCTGCATGAAGATCATATAGACGCAGGAATAAAAATTGTTGATGAAGATGGATATTTTTATGACTATCATTTCCTCGCAGGCAACCTTGTAGAAATGTTCGTCGATCGAATAACAGTTGAAATTCTTTATACAGCTCAATGGGACGGGAAATCTAGGCGGGCCGATCATTGATACAAAACCACTTCTTTGTCATGCCGTCTCCCGCCTTAACCATTTTCTAATCATGAAGCATTCCCCAAACGTAAAGCCTATGATAAAGACCTCCCAAACTGAGGAGTAATCCGGATTTTTCATTGATACCTCGCAAATTGCAAATCCGGCCCCTACTCCCAAAAGAATAAACAGATAAGATACAATTCTGGATTTTAAATAGTTTGCCATAGACCGTCCTTTCTTTCTGCGATTACTTAAAATAATACTCAAGTATTCAAAATTTGAGGTTTTAATAATGCTGGGGGAATTTCTTTTTTATAGTAAGAAATCCTGCTGCTTTAACTACCCCTAGAACGATTTAGTTTACATGTAGAAAAGCACTCCTTTGAATTTGTCTTCTCGCATTAACTGTTATCCGGTAGAATTCCACTGCATCTCGAATTTTTTCTTTTTTCTCTAATAGTTCTGCTGCTATAAGACCGTATTCCTCCATGTCTGCATACTTGCCTTTACTTTCGAAAAACTTGAACGATTCGCGAACCATATCCAGATCAAATGAAAGATAAAGCCCTTTTATTAAATCAAACTTTGCAAGCATATCTAAATTCTTGTTCTTTTCAGCCAACTCTTTGCCTTCATAGTATAGGTCATCAGTTATTGACAACTTTCCTTGCTTTGCCCTGACATGTGCGAGGTTGAATAATGTTTTTGGCAAAAAACTGAGATTCTCCTCTTTATATAAATTCAGGGCCTTTTGAAAATGTTCGGTTGCCTTATCGAGTTCTTCCAGTTGGTTATAACATATTCCAATGTTTAAATGTGATGAACCTATAAGGTGTAGGATTCTTTGTTTCTGCGACTCTTCAAGTGCTTTATTTAAATTATGTAGAGCTTTTTCGGGATACATTAGATCTAACCAGTTACCTGCAATAATAAACTGACTTTGTACTCGACGCTCACCGTAAGTATCATACTTTTTGAATAAGTTATACGCACGACTTGCATAATTCATCGAAAAGATGGTTTGTTTCATATGGTAATACACTTCAGATGCCTTGAAATAAAATTCAGCCTTTTCCAGTTCATCACAATCAAAAGAATCGAGTTTTTTCTCGGCATCCCTATAAAAATTCAGCGCAAGGATTAATTCTTTTTGTCTGAAATGATACATTCCAGCGAAAAAATGATAATAATAATCCAACATTCCTTCCAGATTGTTCTGATCGCGAATCTTTTTGAACTCATCAAAACGACTATTTAAATTTACACCGGGTTTAGAATACATATAATCAAGTTGAAGATTATGCCGGAAGAGCAGTAAGTTGTAATAGACAATCACATCCTGATTTTGTTCCATTTGTTCTAATTCTCGTTCAACTTCTTTCTTAGTATCCTCAGCCTTGCCTGTCCAATTGTTTTTTAAGGCTGTATACCAAAAATTCATTTTCGTCGCAACCAAATCATATGGTATCACGCTCACATATCCTCTTCCTTTCTTGCAAGATTATAATTTTTCTAAAAACCCAAAATAGCAATTTCCTTTTTATTCATAGTCATCATTTTACATAAAAGAATAATTTTTCACAACAACATTCTAAGAAATCTTTAAAAGTTAGGGGTTTTTTGACCTAATCAATATGATTCGTTTTCCGTGTTCGGGTGAATTTTAGAAGTATAGGAAGGAAGGCAGAACAGATGAAGGATTATATTTTCCTGTTGATATGTAATTTGGCATAACTAATCGTTAGGAGGGAAAATTCAAACCTCTTTTATGAAATAAAAAGCTAAAGTCCTCTGACCGTATGAATTATCATTTAATCTATTCAAGAAAAAACCGCAGATACATTTTCTACGCCTTTTAGAAAATCGATAGGCATAGATTATAACTGCGGTACACAAACATAAAGTTTATTCGGGTGCAATCAAATCGAAATCTGATTACACCCTTTTTTTCAATAATTAACCAATAGACCCTTCCATTTCGAACTTGATCAAACGGTTCATCTCAACCGCGTATTCCATCGGCAGTTCTTTTGTGAACGGCTCGATGAAGCCCATGACGATCATTTCTGTTGCTTCTTCTTCAGAAATACCGCGGCTCATCAAGTAGAATAGCTGCTCTTCAGATACTTTTGATACTTTCGCTTCGTGCTCCAATGAAATGTTGTCGTTCAAAATTTCATTGTATGGGATTGTATCAGAAGTTGATTTGTTGTCCATGATCAGCGTATCGCACTCGATGTTTGAGCGGGCGCCTTCGGCTTTGCGTCCGAAGTGGACGATTCCGCGGTATGTGACTTTTCCGCCTTGTTTTGAGATCGATTTTGAAACGATTGTGGATGACGTATTCGGTGCAAGGTGAATCATTTTCGCACCGGCATCCTGATGCTGTCCTTTTCCTGCAAGGGCGATAGAGAGCGTCATGCCGCGCGCGCCTTCGCCTTTCAGGATAACGGCAGGATATTTCATTGTCAGCTTGGAGCCGATGTTTCCGTCGATCCATTCCATCGTCGCGTTTTCTTCACAAACCGCACGCTTTGTCACAAGGTTAAAGACGTTATTCGCCCAGTTTTGAATCGTTGTATAACGGCAGTATCCGCCTTTTTTAACGATGATCTCAACAACCGCGCTGTGAAGGGAGTTCGTTGTATAAACAGGTGCCGTACATCCCTCTACATAGTGAACGTGAGCGCCTTCGTCTACGATGATCAGCGTCCGTTCGAACTGTCCCATGTTTTCTGAGTTGATGCGGAAGTATGCTTGCAGCGGAGTATCCACTTTTACGCCTTTTGGCACATAGATGAATGATCCGCCTGACCATACCGCTGAGTTCAAGGCCGCAAACTTGTTGTCAGTCGGCGGGATGACTTTTGCCCAATGCTCGCGGAAAATGTCTTCATTTTCTTTAAGGGCGCTGTCTGTGTCTTTGAAGACGATCCCTTGCGACTCAAGGTCTTCTTTCATGTTATGGTAAACGACTTCTGACTCATACTGCGCGGATACACCGGCCAAATATTTTTGCTCAGCTTCAGGGATTCCGAGTTTGTCAAATGTCTGTTTGATTTCCTCAGGAACTTCGTCCCATGATCTTTCTGAACGCTCAGAAGGTTTTACATAGTACGTGATTTCATCAAAGTTTAATGAGTTTAAATCTCCGCCCCATTGCGGCATTGGCATATTGTAGAAGTGTTCAAGAGATTTCAGGCGAAAGTCGAGCATCCACTGTGGCTCTTCTTTCATGCGTGAAATTTCTTCAACGATTTCTTTTGTCAATCCCCGCTCTGAACGGAAAATGGAAACGTCTTTGTCGGCAAAACCGTATTTATATTCGCCGATATCCGGCATTTTCTTAGCCATCCATTTTCACTCCAATCTTTATTCGTTATCGCTGTTTTCTTTGGAAACGCCTTTTTCAAGGGCTTTCCATGACAATGTTGCGCATTTAATCCGGGCCGGAAATTTTGAAACGCCTTGCAAGGCTTCAATATCGCCTAAATCAATCGAATCGTCGTAGTCTTTGCCCTGCATCATATCTGAAAAGATCTGTGACATCTGAAGGGCAGTCTCCACGTCTTTCCCTTTGATCGCCTGTGTCATCATAGACGCAGAAGCCATTGAGATTGAGCATCCTTCGCCTTCAAATTTTGCATCTTCTACTTTACCGTCCGTTATCTTCATCGTCAGTCTGATTCGGTCACCGCATGTCGGGTTGTTCATGTCAACGACGATGCTGTCATTCAAAACCCCTTTATTTCTCGGGTTTTTGTAGTGATCCATTATCACCTGGCGATACAGTGTATCCAAGTTCACATTAAAAGACATTTGTGAAATACTCCTTTGTCTTCTGAAGAGCTTCAATCAGTTTATCGATGTCTTCTTCCGTATTATACAGATAAAAGCTCGCTCTTGCAGTGGCGGAAACGTTCAGCCATTTCATTAAAGGCTGTGCGCAGTGATGGCCGGCTCTGACGGCGACCCCTTCTGCATCAAGCACGGTTGCCACATCGTGCGGATGAACGTCTTCAAGGTTGAAGGTTACAAGTCCTGCACGTTCGGGCGGACCATAGACAACAGCGCCTTCAAGCTCTTTAAAGCGCTCCAGCGCGTATGCCGCCAAACGGTGCTCGTGCGCCAATATTTCGTCAAGTCCGATGTCTTCAAGGAAGTCAATCGCCGCTCCCAATCCGATCGCACCGGCAATGATTGGTGTACCGGCTTCGAATTTCCAAGGCAGCTCCTTCCAAGTCGATTCGTAAAGACCGACAAAATCGATCATTTCTCCACCGAATTCTGCAGGTTCCATGTTTTCAAGCAATGCTTTTTTTCCATACAATACCCCGACTCCTGTCGGACCACACATTTTGTGGGCTGAAAACGTATAGAAATCGCAGTCCAAATCCTGGACGTCAATTTTCATATGAGGCGTGCTTTGCGCACCGTCTACGACCATGACCGCGCCGTTTTCGTGCGCGATTTTGGCCATTTCCTTAATCGGGTTGATCGTACCGAGAACGTTTGAAACATGCGCTGCAGAGACGATTTTTGTATTTTCCGTCACCGTTTCCCTGACATCGTCCAGGGAAATGGTTCCGTCTTCCTGAAGCGGAATGTACTTCAGCGTGGCGCCGGTTGCTTTGACAGCCTGCTGCCACGGAATAATATTCGCATGGTGCTCCATCGGTGTAATGACGATTTCATCACCGGGCTTGAGGTTTGCGCGGGCATAGCTGAGCGCAACCGTGTTCAGGGCCGTTGTCGTACCCCTTGTAAAAATAATTTCCTGCATCGATTTCGCGTTTATAAACTTCCTGACCTTCTCACGTGCTCCTTCATATCCATCCGTTGCTTTCGTTCCTAATGTATGAACGCCGCGGTGGACATTGGAATTGTAAGAGTTGTAATACTCATCAAGCGTCTCGATGACGACGCGCGGCTTTTGCGAGGTAGCCGCGCTGTCCAAATAAACGAGATCGTGTCCGTTGACCTGTTGGCTGAGAATCGGAAACTGTTCGCGAATATCTTTAGCATTCATTATTTTACTTTCCTTTCAATCACAGAGACCAGCTGCTTCTTCACGCCTTCGATCGGAAGTTCATTGACAACCGGTGCGAGGAAGCCGTAAATGACGAGGCGCTCTGCTTCTTCTTTTGGAATTCCGCGGCTCATCAAATAGTAGAGCTGAACCGGATCGACGCGGCCGACGGAGGCAGCGTGACCTGCCGTTACATCGTCTTCATCGATTAAAAGGATCGGGTTGGCGTCGCCGCGCGCTTTTTCACTCAGCATAAGAACGCGGGATTCCTGCTCTGCATTTGATTTTGACGCGCCGTGCTCGATTTTTCCGATACCGTTGAAGATCGAAGATGCGGAATCTTTCATAACGCCGTGTTTTAAAATATAGCCTTCTGAATGCTTTCCGTGGTGAATGATCTGCGTTGTAAAGTTTTGAGTCTGTTCTCCTCTGCCGACGACAACCGTTTTCGTATCGCCGAATGTGCCGTCTCCATGCAGATTTGTCGTGTTTTCAGAAATGGTGTCTCCGTCATTCATCAAACCGAGCGCCCATTCAATTTTGCTGTCGCGTCCGAGTGCAGTTCCGCGGCGGCTGACATAAGCCGTTACCCCTGCGGAAAGGTTGTCGACCGCACCGTATTGCACGCGGGCATTCGCGCCTGTGATCACTTCTGACACGATGTTAAAGACCGCTTCCTTAGGGTTCACCGTGCTGATGTAGTTTTCTACATATGTGACTGAACTGTTGTCATCTGCAACGACAAGTACATGGTTGAAAAGCGTTGTATCATTGCTTTCATGGACATAAACAGCTTGCACCGGAGCTTCCAGTTCGACGTTCTTCGGAACGTAAAGGAAGGCTCCGCCGTTCAGAAGCGCTGCATGCAATGCAGTTAATTTATGCTCATCGGCTTTTACGCCGTCTTTCATAAAGTATTTTTTAACAAGCTCACTGTGTTCGCGGAACGCAGTATGAATATCTGTAAAGATGACGCCTTTATCCTGCAGCTCTTTTGAAAGAGAAAGGTAAGCCGGCGTCTGGTCTCTTTGGACATAAAGCGTTTTGTCTTCATTTCCAAGATCGATCAGCGATTTAACCTCATCTGAAAGATCATCCAAAGAATCAAGCGGTTTATTTACTACAGTATGCTTATCAAACCGTGTAAAATTCCAATTTGCAATTTTTGTTTTATCAGGTTTCGGCAGCGGCAGATCTTCTGCTTTTGCGAGCGCTTCTAAGCGTAGATCTTGCAGCCATGCCGGTTCCTGGTGCTTCTCAGAGAAGCTTTTGACATATTCCCGATCTACAGATAGTTTTGTTTCCAATGTCATGTTTATCCCCCTAACGCTTACGCTTCTTGACCGACAGTTTCGTCTTCGATTCCAAGCTCATGCTTAATCCAGTCATATCCTTCAGCCTCAAGGCGCTGTGCAAGTTCAGGTCCGCCGGATTTCACAACGCGGCCCTGCATCATGACATGCACATGGTCAGGCGTAATGTAGTTCAAGAGGCGCTGATAGTGCGTGATGATCAGGCAGCCGAAGTTCTCGCCGCGCATTTTGTTGATTCCTTTTGAAACGACTTTAAGGGCGTCGATATCCAAACCTGAATCGATTTCGTCAAGAATCGCGATTTTCGGTTCGATCATCATCAGCTGAAGGATTTCGTTGCGTTTTTTCTCACCGCCTGAAAAACCTTCGTTCAGATAGCGCTGCGCCATATCAGGGTCCATTTCAAGAAATTCCATGTTTTCGTCCATTTTGCGGATGAATTTCATTAAAGAAATCTCGTCGCCTTCTTCTCTGCGCGCGTTGATCGCTGAACGGAGAAAATCGGCATTTGTAACACCGCTGATTTCACTCGGATACTGCATAGCCAAAAACAGGCCGGCCTGAGCGCGCTCGTCCACTTCCATTTCCAGAACGTCCTTGCCGTCAAGCGTGATGCTTCCTTTCGTCACTTCGTATTTAGGATGTCCCATAATCGCCGCGGATAAAGTTGATTTACCCGTTCCGTTCGGTCCCATTACAGCGTGGAATTCCCCGCCTTTTATTTCAAGGTTTACACCTTTTAAAATCTCTTTTCCTTCAATCTCAACGTGAAGATCTTTGATTGTTAATGTCGAAGCAGCCATGAAATATACCTCCAATATATATAATCATCATTCTCAATTTATTCTCATTCTAATTTTATAACAAATGAAAATTGAATACAACAATAGTCTTCCTATCTTTTCGTGTACATGTTCTCAAGTTTAACAAAAAACGTTTTGTTCTTAAAGAGATTGGGGCTAGAAAACTTCCCGGGACAGAAAGGCGGAATTTATTTCCAAGCTATCGAAAACCAGCGGTATATCCGTCATTAAGAGCGGGGATGGTTTGCTCCCAGGCTGCACGATTCATGAGGGGAACAGCGCTCCCCTTCTATTTGAACCGTCACATGCTCCACGTTGCATTCTTTCCTTAGATATTTTGATACTCGTTTTAAAATTCTATCCCTGTCACTGTTTTCATCCGCCACGATATGGCAGCTTAATGACGGCATAGCAGATGAGATCGACCAAATGTGGAGGTCGTGAACCTCCCTGACTGACGGAATGGAAAGCAGGCCGTTTTTAAGCGCTTCCGCATCAATGTCTTTCGGTTTTCCTTCCATTAATATATGCACCGATTCTTTCGTCACCCGCCAGCCGCTGACAAGAACCAAAACCGCGACGGCGACGCTCGCGATTGGATCGGCGATGTTCCAATTGAAGAAAAGCATAAGGAGGCCTGCGATGATCGCTCCGAAAGAGCCCACCATATCGCCGATGACGTGCAAAAAAGCGCTCCGCATATTTAAATTCTCGCTTGTGTCGCCTTTCATTATTATCCAGGCCGCAGCAATGTTGACGAACAGACCAACCGTCGCAATTGCAAGCATACCCCTTCCCGCGACTTCCGGCGGGCTGAAAAAGCGATTGTATGCTTCCCAAAAAATATAAAGTGAAATCAAAAGCAGGGTGATCCCATTGATAAACGCAGCCAAAATTTCAAAGCGCCTGTAGCCGAATGTTTTGCTCGCGCTTGCGGCCTTTTCCCCCATTTTAAATGCCAAGAAGCTGAAACCAAGCGCTGCAGCGTCGCTGAGCATATGTCCCGCATCTGACAGCAAAGCAAGGCTGTTCGTGAATATTCCCCCTATCACTTCAATCATCATAAAAGTAAAAATTAAACCGAAGCTGATGAACAGCGCTTTTTGATTTGCTGATCGGTTGCCATGGTGGCTATGGCCTGTATGACCGTGAAAATGAGCCATTATAAAGCCTCCTCAATATATGATCATTTATTCATATTTAAATTTTACCTTTTCCTTTAATTATGGTCAAGCGGCTGCTGGAACATGGAGAAGGACGGATTGACATCCGCCCCCCTCGCGTTTATCCGATCATGGGTAAGTCTGATACGATCTGCTTGCTTTTTTGATACTGCTTTTCGCGCCTTTTCTCAACTTCAAGCCGGTTCACATGGCTTCTGCTGTACTCCTCGTACCCCATTCCATGCGACTTGTGCATCGCTTTTTCCATTTCGGCCGTGAATTCAAGGTCAAGCTGATCTTGGCTTGAACAAATAATAAATCATCCTTTCAGAGATTTTCTTACATAGTACCAGTTATATACAAACTCTGCAAAGATGTGTGTGCTTTCAATATGCTTTCACGGACGAAAAATCAATGCTTCATTTGCTGGAATTCTTCCATCGCCTGCAAAACGAGTGTGACGGCTTGGCTCATGGCCGCGCCTCCGCCAAATGCCGCAGTTACACCGACTGCTTCAAGAATTTCTTCCTCTGACGCTCCGCAATCCAGGCAGCCCTTGATGTGATAAATAATGCAATATTCATCCTGCGTATTGACACTGATGCCCAGTGCGATCAGCTGCTTATCCTTTTCGCTGAGCGCGCCTTTTTTAAAGCATTCTTCGGTAAATTCGTTGTATTTGGCGGCAATCCCGGGCATTTTTTCGGAAAAGATGCCGATCCCCGCCTTATATTCATGCAGTGCGGATTCGATAATGCTTTCTGATTCATGCTGATTCACGTTTTGTTCCTCCATTTTCAGTTGGTAGTCTTTTTTTATTATGAGCTTCTTTTCAAAAAATACGCGAAAAAACCCCGGTTTTCTGGAAACCGGGGTGTTCTTTCATTTACTCAGATACAGAAATAACAGAGCCTTCATATTTTTTGTCGATGAACTTTTTGATGTCATCAGAGCGCAATACATCCATCAGAGCTTTTACTTTGTCAGAATCTTCGTCGCCTTTGCGGACGGCGATGATGTTAGCGTAAGGATTGTCTTTTGGAGACTCAAGTTCGATTGAATCGGTTTTCGGATTCAGCTTGTTTTGGATCGCATAGTTCACATTGATGAACACTGCGTCAGCTTCATTGGCTTCGTATGCTTTTGCCGTCATTTCAGGCGCCACATCATTTTTGATTTTTAGGTTTTTCTTGTTTTCTGTAATATCTTTTACTGTCGCGTCCACTTTTTCAATGCCTGATTTCAGCTTGATCAGCCCCGCATTTTCAAGCATTGCAAGCATGCGGCCCTGTTCAGCGGCGTTGTTGCTCATAATAATTTTTGCACCGTCAGGAAGGTCTTTTAAAGATTTATACTTTTTAGAATAAATGCCAAATGGCTCAAGGTGTACCGCACCGACGTTGACAAGATCGTAATCTTTATTTTCTTTCATTTCTTGTTCAAGGTACGGGATGTGCTGGAAGTAGTTCGCATCAAGATCTTTTGTAGCGAGCGCTTTGTTGATCAGTTTGTAGTCCGTGAAATTTTTGATTTTAAGCTCATAGCCTTTTTCTTTCAAAAGCGGCTTTGCTTCTTCAAGGATTTCAGCGTGAGGCGTTGGCGTCGCTCCGACTGTAATGACTTTGCTGTCTTTATCTCCTTCGCTGCTGGAAGATCCGCAAGCGGCCAAAACACCTGCAAAAATGATGAATAAAGCTGTTAATAAACCTTTTTTCATGTTGATGTCCTCCCTAACGTTTGTCTAATTTATTTGTTATAAAATCCCCGATAAATTGGATGATGAACACAATAGCTAAGATGAAAATAGTTGCGATGAGTATAATATCGGGATTGTTCATCTGAAAGCCGTTTACATAGGCAAGGTTCCCGAGTCCGCCTGAACCGATTGCTCCGGCCATCGCCGTCGAACCGATCAGTGCAATCGCCGTAACCGTAATGCCTGAGATCAGCGCCGGCATCGATTCGGGCAGGAGTACTTTAAATATGATCGTCGATGTTTTTGCCCCCATCGATTTCGCCGCTTCAATCACGCCTTTGTCAACTTCGCGCAAAGCAATTTCAACTAGGCGGGCATAGAACGGAGCGGATGCGATAATCAAAGCCGGAAGTGCGGCGTTCGGCCCCAGGATCGTGTTCATTAAAAACTTTGTGAAACCGAGCAGCAAAATGATCAATATAATAAAAGGAATAGACCTGAACACATTGACGATTGCCGAGATTACACCGTTAATGACCCGATTCTGCCAAATGTTGCCTTTTGAAGTTAAATACAGCAGCATACCGAGAATCACTCCGATGATAAAAGCAAACAACAGAGAAATTCCTGTCATATAGATCGTTTCATACGTTGCTTCCCACAGCTGCTCCATATCTACGTTTGGAAACAGTTTTTCAAACATTCGTGATCACCTCTGCTTCTACCTGGCGGCTCTTGATGAAATCGACCACGTCATTGACCTCGTTTTCACGCCCATCGACATGAATGAACAATGAACCGTATGCGCCGTCCTGAGTCTGCGAGATTTTGCCTTGAAGGATGTTGACTTCAACATCGAACTTCCGAATGATCTGCGTGATCAGCGGCGATTCGGCTGCTTCACCGACGAAGGTGAGCTTGATCGTCCGCCCGGATGTCGTTTCTTCGAGGAAATGCTTCAGCGTTTCCTTTGTTTCCACCGGTTCTGTTACCTGCTGAACAAAGCGCTTTGTCATTTCTTCCTTCGGCTTGAGGAATACGTTCAGCACATCGCCCTCTTCTACGACCTTTCCGTTTTCCATGACGGCCACTCTATGGCAGATTTTCCTGATGACATGCATTTCATGAGTAATCAGGACAATGGTCAGCCCGAGTCTTTCATTGATATCGGACAGAAGACCCAGGATCGAGTCAGTCGTCTGCGGATCAAGCGCTGATGTCGCTTCATCGCATAAGAGAACTTTCGGATTGTTTGCGAGCGCCCGTGCGATGCCGACGCGCTGCTTTTGCCCTCCGCTAAGCTGTGAAGGGTAGGCGTTTTCCTTGCCTTCAAGACCGACAAGCTTAATCAGTTCAGCGACTCTTTTCAGACGTTTTGCTTTGCTGACACCGGCGATCTCCAGCGGAAACGCAATATTGTCGCGCACCGTTCTTGACCACAAGAGGTTGAAATGCTGGAAAATCATGCTGATTTCCTGCCTTGCATTCCTCAGCTTCTTCCCTTTGATCTGGCTGATTGTTCTGCCGGCTACTTCAACCGTGCCTGAAGTCGGCTGTTCAAGTCCGTTCAAGAGACGGATCAAGGAGCTTTTTCCCGCTCCGCTATATCCAATAATTCCGAAGATTTCACCTTTTTTAATCGTAAGGGTGACATCTTGGACAGCATTGACATCTCCATGCTTTGACCGATAAATCTTTGAAACATTTTGAAGATTTATCAAAAGCCATCACCTGCTTTCTTGCTCAATTCTCATAGTTGTCTAAATTCCTGATCAAACAATGAAAAAAGCCTTTCTGCACACATGAGCAGAAAGGCTTTTGAATAGTCTGGGCCTTTCTCTCATCTTTCAAAGCATGACGCTTCGTGTGAATTGGCACCATTTCAACACGTGTTGATGGTTGCCGGGTTTCATAGGGCACTTCCCTCCACCTCTCTGGATAAGAGAAACATATATTCATTTTTTGATTATTATGATCGGAATTCTTAAAGTAGGATATCATGCGAAAAAATAGTTGTCAACTATTTTCCGTAAGACAATCGGCCTACGGCGAAAAGAGACGAACGTAAACGCCCGCCCCCTGTCTGACTTATACAAGGAATGTGCCGATTTTTCAAATGTTTAAAATGTCTATGAATAAAGATCGCTGTTTTTAAAGAAGCCGTCCGTCAGCCATAAAATCGCTTCAAGCTTCAATAAAGCTCTGAAAGAGCCTTTCACTTTAACAGTGCCGCGCTGTACGAGATGCTGCAATGAAATGTCGCCGTGTAGAAGGTCAATAATCTCGCTTTGCTCTCCAAAAAAGGTCAAATGAGCTTTTTCTACAGGAGAAGATTTTTCCATTTCCCCTTTTTCGTTGATCGCTAACGTAAAAGCTTCTTTCTCGCCTTGAAACGTAATCAGCAAAGCCGTTGTAGATAATAGAGGTTTTAAAAAAAGAGCCTTGTCCTCTCTTTCTATCAATCCCATTTTCTCCAACTGTATAACCTCCTGTAAATTGGTCATACTTACAGATTCTCTGTCTGCCGCAGGAGTTCCTTTAGGAATTGCTCGACAAGTTTTTGCTGGTTATTTCCCGAGAAATATGTCAAAACCGCCCTTAATCCACAACATTTTGTTTAATCGTATCATATAAGTAGGAAACGGAGTGAAAAGCGTATTCTTTTTTGACGACTCGCCCATTTTTGTAAAGGATAAAACACGGGACGCTTTCTATTTCATGCAGCTTGGCAAATGACGGGGAATAATTGAGATTGTTTTTATAAAAAGGAATGTCCTTCATCATTTCATCAACGACTTCCAGCATTCTTCCGGCCAGCTGACACGTTCCGCAGAACGGCGTGTATACATATAGAAGACAGGTTTCATGCTCAAGCCGTTTTAGCTCTTTTTCTTGAAGTTCTTGCATCTGTTGAACCGCACCTCAATACGTTTTATAATAAATATTTTGTATAGACCCGGATGTTTGAACGAAATAATACTTCTGCAACATGCTGACTCGGGGCGGAAGCGACTTCTTTGTATACTCTATCGATGTATAGATGCGAAGCTTGGGGGAGCTCCCTCATCAGCTGACGGCGGAGCTTTTCGCCTGATTCATCGGCATCCACCAGGATATAAACGTCTTTATCAAACAACGTTTCGGCGAATTCATCGAGTTTTGCCTGGCTGATCGTTCCGTTTGTGCAAATGATGTCCACGGGCTCTTCGATGACATGCTTCACTTTTTGCTTATCTGATTTCCCTTCGACGATCATGACTTTTTCATTTTCCGGCATATGGATCACCTTTAAAGATTTACTTGTAAAAAAAGGCAGTGAATATTCACCGCCTGACTTGATTAACACCAGCCTTGGTGGTCATCACAGTCTACATATTTAGCATCCGGTCCGCTTACGGTATCCGCCATTTTGTAAATTTTTTCATCTTGGAATGAATATCCAGATTTCAACTCGTATTGATCCTTTCCGGTGATTCGGCCGATCAGCTCATTTTCATGGTACAGCTGCATTCCGCCGTTTTTCAATCGGCTTTCAACATGTTCTGTAATATCAATACGTTCTTTTTTCAGCGTCAATTTGGACACCCCCTCTTGATATAGAGTATCCAAACGACGAACAGCTATCCTGAATAATCCTTAGTCTTCTTTTATCATGTCCTCATATTGCTCGGCTGTCATCAGATTTTCGATTTCAGAAGCATCAGACGGCTCAACGATAATCATCCATGCCTTTTCATACGGAGACTCGTTGACGAATTCAGGGCTGTCTTCCAAATCTTCGTTCACTTCGACCACTTTTCCGTTGATCGGGGCATACAGCTCAGAAACGGTCTTTACGGATTCAACGCTGCCAAAAGGCTCGTCCGCTTTGATTTCGTCTCCCACTTCAGGAAGCTCGACAAATACGATGTCTCCAAGTTCGGATTGGGCAAAGTCTGTAATGCCGATTCTGACTTTATCTCCTTCTGTCTTCACCCATTCGTGTTCTTCTGAATAACGCAACTCTTTCGGTGTGCTCATGCTAACCCCTCCATAAAGTGTTTTAATCGATCCTACATTGAAGATATCATATTTTGATGTGTTATAACCAGTATGTCTTAAACTGATCTTCTTTAAAACCGACCGTTACTTTACTGCCGTCTGTCGTAATCGGGCGTTTGATCAGCATACCGTCCGAAGCCAGCAGTTCCAGCTGCTCATCTTCAGACATGCTTTGCAGCTTGTCTTTTAGGCCGAGTTCGCGGTACTTTTGGCCGCTCGTGTTGAAAAACTTCTTCAATTCAAGCCCGCTTTTCTCGTAGAGCTCTTTCAGTTTTTCCTTGCTTGGCGGCTGTTCTGCGATATGTATCCCATTGATTTCTTTGCCGTGGTCTTCAAGCCATTTTTTCGCTTTGCGGCATGTCCCGCATTTCGGATACCAGTAAAAATCCAAAGCCATACATACACCCCTCTCATTTAATCGAGGTAATTTTAACACAGATCGAATGAAAAACCTAAAACAGTGCTCGATTCTATAACAGCTCAGGAAGCCCTGTATAAAGCAGGGCTTCAGATTGTTGATAAAATCGCAAAACGGCTTTTTGTTTTGGGATTTTGTCATCCCTTCAGCGAGACCCGCAACCCTTGCGGTCTAGGAAGGCCGAGCATCGGAGCTGACTTTCACAGAATGTGATGACGGCGGTGTTCAGGCAGGACGCCTGGGCTGTTAGCCGCCGTTCCTCTTTTATTCGTGAGCACCGACTTAGCAGGCCTGACAACGAATGCGAGGGTTTCTCGACACGCTGAAGCCCTGCTTAAAGCAGGGCTTTTCGTTTAAACGATATATTTCTCAGCTTCAAAGACTTCCTTGGCTGCCTGGCGCTTTTTCTCAATTACGTTGACCGGCGTAAAGCGCGTCAATTTGCGGAGCGCGGACAGCATCATGCGCAGCGAATCGCCTGATTCCATCGCAATGAGTGATTCCTTGGCATGGCTTTCAATTTCCTGAAAAGCTTCCTGCGCAAAAATCTGCGTATAAAGAATTTTCTGGGCGTTTTTGGCTTCGCCGGTTGCCTGGATGGCTTTTTCAGTACGCAAAATAGCTGCTTCCATCGCATAGACCTGGCTGACAATGTCGGCGATGTTTACGAGGATTTCCTGCTCCTGGTCGATCGCTTTTCCGTATTTTTGCGCGGCGAGTCCCGCGATCATGAGCGCGGTCTTTTTGGCGTTTCTCAGCAGATACTTTTCCTGTTCGAGAACACCGTCACCTGGTTCTTCAGGCATGAGCATCATCAGTTCTTCCTGAAGCGCCTTTGCTTTCTCAAACAGAGGAAGCTCGCCTTTCATCGCTTTTTTCAAGTAGGTGCCCGGGACGATGAGGCGGTTGATTTCGTTTGTTCCTTCAAAAATCCGGTTGATCCGTGAATCGCGGTAAGCCCGCTCCACTTCGTATTCCTGCATGAAACCGTAACCGCCGTGGATTTGAACGCCTTCATCAACGATATAATCAAGCGTTTCAGATCCGAATACTTTGTTAAGGGAGCATTCGATTGCATATTCTGCGATCGATTTTGCGACCTGGCGCCCGTCTTTTTGCTCCTCTTCGCTCAAGGTGCCCATTTTGTCTTCAAACAGCCCGACCGTACGATAAACAGAGCTTTCCATCGCATAAAGTTTGGCTGACATATTGGCGATTTTTTCGCCGATTAAGCTGAACCTTGAAATCGGCGTCTTAAACTGCTGACGCTGATTGGCATATGCAGCGGACAGCTCGATAACCCGTTTGGAAGCGCCGATTGTCCCGACAGCGAGCTTATAGCGGCCGATATTTAAAATATTGAAGGCGATGACATGCCCTTTTCCGGGTTCGCCTAAAAGGTTTTCTTTCGGAACTTGAACCTGGTCTAAGATGAGTGTGCGGGTCGAAGAGCCTTTGATGCCCATTTTTTTCTCTTCAGGCCCTGTGGAAACGCCTGCGTAATCTTTTTCCACAATGAAGGCTGAAAAATGTTCGCCGTCTATTTTCGCATAGACGATGAAAATATCGGCAAAAGCTGAGTTTGTAATCCATTGCTTTTCGCCGTTTAATATATAGTGGGTTCCCGCCTCATTCAAAACGGCCGTTGTTTTTGCCCCTAATGCATCAGATCCGGAGCCCGGCTCTGTTAGAGCATAGGCTGCAAATTTTTCCCCTGTTGCAAGGGACGGCAGATACTTTTTCTTTTGCTCCTCGGTTCCGAAAAATACGATCGGAAGCGTGCCGATCCCCACGTGCGCCCCGTACGATAACGAAAAACTCCCCGCTCTTGAGAATTTTTCGGTGATCAGCGCCGAGCTGATTTTATCGAGTCCGAGTCCGCCATACTCCTCAGGAACGTCAGCCCCGAGAAGCCCGAGTTCGCCGGCTTTTTTCAGAAGCCTGACAGAGTGATCGAAATTGTGCTCTTCAATTTCGTCGATGTATGGCAGAACATCTCCGAGAATATAATCTTCAGTCGTTTTGGCGATCATTTTATGTTCATCTGTGAAATCTTCCGGTGTGAACATCTGATCAGCTGTTACCTCTTCAATTAGAAAGGCGCCGCCTTTTTTCATATGATCTTTTGTTTGTTCCATTGTTCCATCCCCCTTGTGATTAAACTAATTCGAATACGCCTGCTGCTCCCATACCTCCGCCGATACACATCGTCACAACGCCGAATTGCTCGCTTCTGCGCCGCATTTCGTGGATCAATGTCAGCGTCAGCTTTGTTCCCGTGCAGCCGAGCGGATGTCCGAGCGCAATCGCTCCGCCGTTGACATTGACTTTTTCTTCATCGATGCCAAGCGACCTGATGACCTGGATCGCCTGTGATGCGAACGCTTCATTTAATTCGAATAAACCGATATCTGACAGCTCAAGTCCCGCCATCTTCAGCGCCCTTGGGACTGCTTCAACAGGACCGATGCCCATCACTTCCGGCGGAACGCCGCCGACTGCGAACGAACGGAATTTTGCGAGGGGCTTTAAACCGAGTGCGTCTGCTTTTTCTCTGTCCATGATCATCACTGCGGCACCCCCGTCGCTCGTCTGCGAGGAATTCCCTGCCGTAACCGAGCCGTTCGCTGAAAACGCCGGTTTTAACGTTGACAGAACGTCTTTGGTTGTCCCCGGGCGTACACCTTCATCGGCAGAGAAAGTAAACGTCCGCTCCTTCAGCTTGTGATGTTCATCCACTTCTCTGATGGTGACGTCCACCGGGACAATTTCATCTTCGAATTTTCCTTCCGCGATCGCCTTGGCTGCTTTTTGATGGCTGTTGACAGCAAATGCATCCTGATCCTCTCTGGAAACGCCGTATTTGACGGCAACCTGTTCAGCCGTATGGCCCATTCCCATATAGTATTCAGGAGCTGTTTCCGCCAGCGCCGCGTTCGGTCTGACGATATGCCCCATCATCGGTACGATGCTCATCGATTCAGCGCCGCCGGCAATGATCGTGTCGGCAGCTCCAAGCATGATTTTTTCGGCCCCGTATGCGATTGATTGAAGTCCTGATGAACAATATCTGTTGATCGTCACGGCCGGAACTGTGTGTGGCAGACCGGCCAGCGCCCCGATATTGCGTGCCATATTCAAGCCTTGTTCGGCTTCAGGCGTAGCACAGCCGATAATTAAATCATCGATATTCCCTTCATAACCGCCAGCTCTTTTCAGCGTCTCTCTCACCGCATATGCGCCTAAATCATCGGGACGGACAGTCCTCAATGAGCCTTTTTTTGCTTTTCCGATCGGGGTTCTCGCCCCCGATACAATAACTGCCTCTTTCATTATTTTCCCTCCTAATTACGCAAAGGTTTGCCTTTCACAAGCATATGCTGCATTCTCGCCTGCGATTTCGGTTCGCTCACAAGGCTCAGAAACGCTTCTCTTTCCAAATTGAGCAAGTATTCTTCCGTTACTTCGGCGCCGAATGGAACTCGGCCGCCCGCGATGACAAACGCCAGTTTTTTCGCAATCTTCATGTCGTGCTCAGAGATGGCGCCTGACAGCTTTAACGATTCCGCACCGAGCAGGAGCGCCGCATAGCCGGTTTCGCCCGTCACCGGAACTTTCTTTTTCACCGGCGGACGGTAGCCGCTTTCGGAAAGCGTCAGGACGAGTTTTTTGGCATCGTATAACAAGTGAGACTGGTTGATGCTGATTTGATCCTCTGCGGTTAAGATGTTCAGCTCTTTCGCTTCTTGAGCCGAAGTCGACGTTTTTGCAAGGGCAATTGTCTCAAACGTCTTGATCGCGGCCTCCTGGATATCCGGTTTAACGCCTTCAGGCAGCCCCTTCAAGTAATTTAAATAAAGCTCTTTATTGCCTCCGCCGCCCGGAATCAGACCGACGCCTGTTTCAACGAGGCCCATGTATGACTCGCTTGAGGCTTGCACACGGGCAGCAGGCAGGCAAAGCTCAGTCCCCCCGCCAAGCGTCATGCCGAACGGAGCAGCGACGACCGGCTTGGAACTGTATTTCACTTTCATCATCGTCTCCTGGAACTGACGGATGATCATGTCAATTTCCATATAGTTGTCGTCTTGAGCTTCCATCAGCATCATCGCGAGATTGGCCCCGACGCAGAAATTCTTGCCCTGGTTGCCGATCACAAGCCCTTTATAATTGGCGTCTACTTCCTCGAGAGCAAATTTCAGCATTTGGATGATGTCCAGGCCGATTGCGTTGCTTTTCGAATGAAATTCGAGCAGTGCGACATCATCGCCTAAATCGATCAAACTTGCCCCGCTGTTTTTCTTGATGACGCCTTTTGTTTCTTTGAGTGATGACAAAAGGATCGTTTTCTTGTTTTCTTGAAGCGCCCTGTATTCGCCGCTTTCAAAACAGTAGTAGAACGTCTTTCCGTTTTCCTTAAGGTAGAAGGTCTCATGTCCTTTCGCGAGCATTTCCTTCACCCAGTCCGCGACCTTCCAGCCCTCTGCTTCAAGCTTTTGCACCGCATTTTTCACACCGATGCTGTCCCACATTTCAAACGGCCCTTCCGACCAGCCGAATCCCCATTTCATCGCCTGATCAACCGCCGTTATGCTGTCAGCGATTTCCCCTGTCAGCTCTGCCGAATATACAAGCGTCGGAGCTGTCATGTTCCAAAGGAGGCTTCCCGCTCTGTCATCGGAATAAATAAGCGCTTTCAATCTCGCTCCTGCGCCTTTCATTTGCTTGGCCGCTTCCAGTCCCGATGTTTTTAATGTTTGACGCGCGCTGTAGGTCATCGTCATCGGATCGAGCTCAAGGATGTCTTTTCCTTCTTTTTTGTAAAAACCTTGTTTCGCTTTGCTTCCGATCCAGCCTTTTTCGAGCATTTGTTCAATAAATTCAGGCAGCCGGAAAACGTTTTTTTCTTCGCCCGTGACTTGGTTATAGACATTTTTGGCTACATGTGAAAATGTATCAAGGCCGACGACATCGAGCGTTCTGAAGGTTGCGCTTTTCGGGCGTCCGATCAGCGGACCTGTAATCGAATCGACTTCGCCTATCGTGTAGCCGCCTTTCAGCATTTCCTGAACCGTCACAAGCAAGCCGTAGGTTCCGATGCGGTTGGCGATAAAGTTTGGCGTGTCTTTCGCTTCAACAACCCCTTTGCCAAGAACGTCTTCGCCGAATTTCTTCATAAAGGCCAACACTTCGGGATCCGTTTCGTCAATCGGAATCACCTCAAGCAGCTTTAAATAGCGGGCCGGATTGAAAAAGTGCGTTCCTAAAAAGTGCTTTTTAAAATCAGCGGACCTTCCCTCAGCCATCTGCCTGACGGAGATGCCTGATGTGTTGCTGCTGACGATGCTTCCGTGTTTTCTGTATTGATCGACCTTTGAAAACACTTGCTTCTTGATCTCCAGGTTTTCGACAACAACTTCAATAATCCAGTCGGCATCTTTAATTTTTTCAAAATCGTCTTCCATGTTCCCTGTGCTGATACGGCTAATATTCTTCTTTGATGTTAGCGGAGCCGGTTTTTGCTTTAACAGCTTTTGTACGGCTGTCCGTGCCAGCCGATTGCGCACATCCAGGTCTTCAATGGTGCGGCCTTTTTTCCTTTCCTCATCTGTTAATTCACGCGGCACCATATCGAGCAGTAATACAGGAATCCCGATATTGGCTAAGTGAGCCGCGATTCCGGAACCCATTACACCGGAACCGATAACGGCGGCTTTTCGAATATGCTTGACCATGAAAGATCCTCCCCCACCTTTGAATGAATACTCATTCATTTTTACTCCAAAAAAAATAAACTCTCCTGTCTTCTTTCATCTTAAAAGATTTTGGAAGCGAGTTCAATAACTTGGTGCAAAATTTCTGAAATTTTTTCATCGGGTATGATTTTGCCGCGTTTACATGTTTCCCCGTTTTTGGGACAAACCAATAGAGAGGAGGTGAAGGCCTTGGTACGTGAAAGAAAAAATCCATCTTCAGCCGCAGTCAGTGCCGCAAGCATAAAAGGCAATGCAGGTCCGGATTATAAAAAGGCGGATGCGGGCGGAAAACAGACAAGCCAAAACCAGCAATATAAAAAGCATAATATGGATGTTCCTGAAGATGATTAAGCCCCTTTAAGCATCTGGTATAAATTTTCCTGTATTAGGAAATCTAAAAATTAACGAACGCTAAAAGGAGGCAGACGCATGCAACATCAGCAAGGAATGACAACACCGCCGCCGGTCATTTCAACGAAGGACCATCTGTATTTGCAGGATATGCTGAACTGGAACTTGCTCGCAATGAAAAAAGCGCATTTTATGGCGGATCAATGCCAGGATCAGTCCCTTAAAACAGAACTCGACAGGGTCGGACAAATGCACCATCACCATTACAATGTGATATTGGAGCAGCTTCGTCAAAATCAAACGCAAAACCCGTCAGCATACATGCAATAGGAGGTCAATGATGAATCAGCAAAACCAACAGAAAATCGGCAATCAGGAAACCCCTGTCCCAAAGACAAGCGCGATGAACGACAGGGATTTTGTCAATGAACTGCTGACAACCGAAAAATATATGACGTCAGCATACTCGACAGCGCTTAATGAATTAAGCCATGAATCGCTTTACCAGGCCGTTCAGCCGCTGTTTAACGAGGCGCAAAACGTGCAGCGCAGATTGTACCAAGTGATGTTTCAAAACGGATGGTACAAGGTGGAGGCAGAAGATGCCCAGAAAATCCAGCAGTCCTATCAGCAGTTCCACTCTACATTGCAAGACCAGTCGCCATATCAGCAAAATCAATAAACAAAAAATAAGCAGAGGAATCTCTCTACTTATTTTTTCTGATTAGCCGCCCGGTGCGCTTCATTACGTTCTTTAATCTGGCTGATGACTTCTTTTATCTCCTGCTTCGCATCCGGATAAGCTCCGTTCCAATGCTTGGCGAGGGGCGGCATGCTTTTAGCGATATGGCTGTAGATGATCCACATCTTCACCTGTTCTTTCAGTTCTTCGTCCGTTTCGCCCAAAAGCAGTTCCGTGTATTTCTCAACCAGTCCGTCCAGCTGCTCCCTGAGTTTTTCCACTCACGACACCCTTTCTTTATGTTTATTTCTCGGGCATGTCCTGCATTTGACGCCGTTTTCGTCTGTTGCATAATACAGACAGCAAGTCGTGCGTGTCCGATCCTCTGCATGCTGTCCGGGATAAAACCTTTTGAGAGGGTTTTCGTCCGCACCTTCTTCAAAAAGGCCGGGCTCTGCTTCGTAAAGAAGAAAACGGAAATCTCGCGCAGCCCGTGCCTTGAGCTTCGGATCTTCCTGAAGCAAGTCGTACATCCAATACAGATAAACCGCAATATTTTCCCAAAGAATGTGCTTTGAAATCGAGAATGTCCGTCGACAGGCCGCGATCAGGCCGCCCAGATGGCGACTGAAGATATCTTCGGTCAATTTTTTCAGTTCTTCGGTGCGGTCCCCTTCGATAAGCTCAGCACCTTTGTGAAAATAAAACGACGGCGTCCACCCTTGATCATCCGCTTCTATCTCCCACGATACGGAAGCGGGGTCGGCGGGGAGCCGTTTTCCGCAAACCGTAAACAGATAGAAATGCAGCGCAGCAAGCATGCCGCAGCGCTTGACGAGCATTGAAGCAGCAACTTTTTGATTCGGAGCGTTCAGCCTGTCTTTTATAGCTTCTGCATAACGGCCTAAAAAATCCTCATCAAGGAGCATGTTTCCTTTAACAGAGAATAAGGAGCCGGTCTGCTTCGTTCCAAGGCGAAAACGAAGCAATGACTCAAGCTCCTCTTTTGTTAAATTAAGCATGGGACTGAACCACCTGCTGGACGATGCATCTTCCTCTTCCGTACGGAATGCAGTGCGGTGTGCCGAAAAGCGGATCTTTCGTCACTTCGCAGTCCATTTCAAAAACGTCCTGTACAAGCTTACAGTTGATAATAGATTCAGGCCGGCCTTCGGCATATATCTTTTTATCTTTAATCGCGACGAGGTGATGGGCGTAGCGGCAGGCGAGGTTCAAATCGTGCAGCACCATCACGATCGTGCGTTTTTCGTGTTCATTTAATTCAAACAAAAGGTCCAGAATTTCGATTTGATGCGTCATATCCAAGTATGTCGTCGGTTCATCCAGTAAAATGATATCCGTTTCCTGGGCGAGCGTCATCGCGATCCAGGCGCGCTGCCGCTGGCCTCCGGACAAGGAATCGACTGTGCGCTCAGCCAGCTCTTCCATTCTTGTCGCTTTCAAAGCATTTTGCACGGCTTCTTCATCTTCTGCTGACCATTGCTTCAGCCAGTTTTGATAAGGATACCGCCCCTGCTTAACGAGCTGGAGAACGGTCAAGCCTTCCGGAGCAGAAGGTCCTTGAGGAAGAATGGCCAGCTCCTTTGCCACTTCTTTCGTCGGAAGTTTGGCGATGGAGCTGCCTTCGAGGAGCACTGAACCGCCCTTTGGCTTCATCAAACGTGCGAGAGACCGAAGGAGAGTCGATTTACCGCAGCCGTTGCTGCCGATAAATACGGTGATTTCACCTTTTGGGATCGTTAAGTTTAACTCATCAATAATGATTGTTTCTCCATAACCTAAGCTTAACGTTTCTGTTGAAATGGCACTCATAAATGAAATCTCTCCTTTTATTGGTTTCTGCTTTTATACAGCAAGTAGATAAAGTATGGGGCGCCGATCGCTGCGGTAAACACACCGGCAGGCACTTCAACGGGAGAAAAAAGCGTGCGCCCGATGATGTCGGCAATCAGCACGAGCAATCCCCCGATCAGCGCGGCAACCGGCAAGAGGGCGCCGAATGACGAACCGACAAGCCTTCTTGCGATATGCGGGGCCATCAAACCGACAAATCCGACGGTGCCGGCAAAGGCAACGGCGATTCCGGCAAAAGCCGTGCTCAGAAGCAGGAGCAAAAAGCGGTTCCGCTGAACCGAGCTGCCCGCCCCTGTCGCAAGTTCTTCGCCGAGCGTCTGGATATTGACGTTTCTGGCAGCGGCTGCCGATATCAACAAAAGGACAAGCGCAGCCGGCAATAAAATGTTCACATCCTGCCAGTTGGAGCCATATACTGATCCGGTAATCCAGACATTCGCCTGGGACATTCTGTATATCGGTCCTTTTATCATAAACAATGTCGTCAACGACTGGGCAAGCATCGAAAAGCCGATTCCGATCAAAACGAGCCTGAAAGTCGAAGAGCCGTTTTTATATGAAAGAAAATAAACGAGCATTCCGGCGAGAGCAGCGCCGATAAATGCGGCGACCGGGAGCCAGCTGATGCTGACCGTAAGCGCATTGTTTTTATCGGAAAACAGCATTAAAAACAAGACAACAGCGACTGAAGCCCCGCCGGTCACACCGATGATATCCGGGGAAGCGAGCGGATTGCGGATCAGACCCTGGAGGATCGACCCGGCTGCCGCCAGACAGATTCCTGCAAACAGAGCGACCAAAATCCGCGGCATCCTGAAGGACATGATGATCAGGTCATCACCTGGATCACCCATGCCCAAAAACGTTTTCGCGACATCACCCGGAGAAATAAAACGTTCACCGATGCCGGCGCTGAGGACGACGGCACAAGCCGTCAAAACGAACAGGATCGTGAACGAAAACAGCGCTTTTCTGCCGATCAACAATGAAACGCCGCCTTTTCCGATTCTCAGCGTGCGGTAATTTTTCATTTTTGGAACCCCCTTCTCGCGATATAGACAAAAATGGGTGTCCCAATGATGGCTGTCATGACGCCGACAGGTACTTCTTCAGGCATGATCAGGTACCTTGCACCAATGTCTGCGGATACGAGCAGGATGGCTCCCAGCACGGCGCAGTACGGAAGAACCCAGCGATGGTCGTGGCCGACGATAAATTTTGCAAAATGCGGGATGACAATACCGATAAAACCGATCGGCCCGGCCACGGCGACAGATCCCCCGGCAAGCAAGACAATCGAAACCGCCATCAGCGCTTTAATCAGCCACGTTTTCTGGCCGAGGCTTTTGGCCACTTCCTCCCCCATCGTTAAGACATTGATTTTAGATCCGAGTAAAAAGCTGATGATGAATGCCGGTAAAATATATGGAAGGACGGAGACCAAGAGGCTGAGATCGCGCCCCTGGACAGAGCCCGCAAGCCAAAACAATGCCTGCTCAAGCGCTGCTTCATTAACGGAAAGCATTCCTTGCGTCAGGGAGGAGAACAGCGCTGACATCGCCGCCCCTGCAAGCGTCAGCTTGACCGGCGTCAGCCCTTCCCTTCCGAGAGAGCCGACCAAATAGACGACAATCGCGGCAAAGGCTGCACCGAAAAACGAGATCCATGCAATCGCCTGAAGCGAACCGACGTGAAAGAAGAACAGCGCACCAACAACAAAGAAACCGGCCCCCGCGTTCACTCCGAAAATTCCCGGGGAAGCAAGCGGATTTTTTGTCATCGCCTGCATTAAAGCACCGGCAACCCCGAGGGAAGCGCCGACAGTTGCAGCAATCAGCGCGCGCGGCAAACGCACGTTTTTGATGACCAGATGTTCATTAGAGCCGCTGAAGTCGGTAAAAGCCTTGTAGGCCATCGACCATGACGTATTCGTATAACCGTATACGATACTGGCGCAAACGGCGGCAACGAGCACCAAAATAAACGACAGTAGTGCGATTGTTCTATATTTATTCGTTCTTAAGAGCATAAATTAAAATTCTCCTAGTTTGACTGAAACATCTACTGGTTATTGTATCAGATAACAATGATCTTGAAAATCATTTTCAATTAACAATTGACAAAATTCTGATCGAAAATTATGATCAGGTTGAATGACTTACATACCTAAGGAGGACACACATGAAGAGATGGTCAATTGTTGGATTTATCGCTTTGTTAGCGATTTCAATTCTTGCAGCCTGCGGCGGAGGCAAGGATGACTCTGCAAAGGGCGGAGAGAATAAAGATACGATCACCGTTAAACATGCAATGGGTACGGAAGACCAAGTGCCTGCAGACCCAAAAAGAGTCGTCGTCCTGACAAATGAAGGAACCGAAGCGCTTTTGGAACTTGGAATCAAACCTGTGGGTGCAGTCAAATCCTGGACAGGCGACCCTTGGTATAAGCATATTCAAGCCGATATGGAAGGCGTTAAGCAAGTCGGACTCGAAGGCGAACCGAATATCGAAGCGATTGCCGAGCTGAAGCCTGATTTAATCATCGGGAATAAAATGAGGCATGAAAAAATATACGACAAGCTTAAACAAATTGCTCCGACAGTCTTCTCTGAAACACTGCGCGGGGAATGGAAAGATAACTTCTCCCTCTACGCGAAAGCGGTAAACAAAGAAGAAAAGGGCAAAGAAGTTTTAGAAGATTTTGATAAAAAAGTCAGCGAATTAAGCGACAAGCTCGGCGACGAGAAAAAGAAACGGGTGTCGGTTGTCAGATTTATGGCCGGCCAATCAAGGATTTATTATAAAGATTCTTTCCCGGGAATCATCCTGGATCAGCTCGGATTCAAGTATCCGGAAAAACAGGAAAAACTGTTTGAGAAACAAGACGACAAATTTGTTTTTATGACGGAAAATAAAGAATCGATCCCTGAAATGGATGGGGATGTCCTATTCTATTTCACATATAAACCTGCCGAAAGCAAAAAAGAAGCTGAAACGTGGCAAAACGATTGGACAAGCGATCCGCTTTGGAAAAAATTGAACGCTGTAAAAACCGGAAACGCCCATGAAGTCGACGATGCGATCTGGACGACGGCCGGCGGTGTAAAAGCAGCGTATCTGTTCCTTGATGATATCGAAAAATACTTTTTAAAATCGTAAGCAAAAAAGAGCATTTCCGCCGTTGGAAATGCTCTTTTGTTTATTTTCCGTTATAGATTCTTGACGTACCATCCGGCCATTTCACCCGCAGATGAAACCGGTCATATCGTTCGTCAAGATTAAAAGCCTCGAGCACATTGCTAATCACGTCCTGCTTTGAATCGGATTTGGCGACCGAAAGCTCGCTTAACACCATTTTCATTTCGTTTAAAGCTTCTTCCCCTTCGCGGTCCGCTCCGTTCAGATGGTCTTTAATTGATGCTTCTTCCCGCTCCTGTTTGTCGTATACGGCTTCAAACGTATTGTGCTTTCCACGGCCATAGTTTACTTCCAATGCAAATGTATCGTAAGGCACGCTTTCCGCATCTGAAACAGGGGCGTTATCGGGAACGGCCTCCTTGCCTTCCGCATGTTCTTCCGCTATGGATCGGCAGCCGGTCATCAGGATCATGACGAGAGCGATAACGGCCATCCGAAATTGGTTCATACCGTTCATCTCCTCTATGCACATTATCCTTAGCTATGTCCACTTTGCGGAAACTCATTCAATCTCTTAGCGGAAGCCTTTTATGTCATCGCTAAAAATGCTTCTGCATCGCGGACAGCCGGCTGAATGGCCGCTTCCCAGAAATCCCGCTTCGTCAGATCGGCACCGAGATGCTTCATGGCCAGTTCCTCAACAGACATGGAGGCTGTATCTTTTAAGAGGGCAATATATTTTTCTTCAAAAGCCGCTCCCTCTTTCAGCGCTTGCGCGTAAATGCCAAGCGAAAACAAGTAGCCGAACGTATAAGGAAAATTATAAAACGGGACAGACGTAATATAAAAATGAAGCTTTGATGCCCAAAAATACGGATGATACTCGCCAAGCGCACCGCAAAACGCTTCTTTCTGAGCTTCTTCCATCAGTTCGTTCAGCCTTCCGGCGGATACGACGCCGTTTTTTCGTTCATCGTAGAAGCGGGTTTCAAATAGGAACCTTGCGTGAATGTTCATAAAAAAGGCGACGCTCCGCTGAACCTTATCTTCCAAAAGGACGAGTTTTTCTTCGTCTGAACCGGCTTGTTTTAACGCCGCATCAGCCACGATCATTTCTGCAAAAGTGGACGCGGTTTCCGCCACATTCATCGCGTACGCCCTGTTCAGCGGTCTGACGTCCAGCATGGATTCCTGATGAAAGGCATGGCCAAGCTCGTGCGCCAGGGTGGAAACGTTTGACTGGCTTCCTGCAAATGTCATAAATATTCTCGATTCCCCGCTGTCAGGAAAATTGGCGCAAAAACCGCCCGGACGTTTGCCTCCCCTGTCTTCAGCTTCAACCCATCTGTCTCTGAGTGCCTTTTCGGCAAAGGAGGAGAGCTTTTTTCCAAACGTTTCAAACTGCCCGGTAATAAAAGCGGCTGCCTCTTGATACGAATATTCCTTTGCTGCTGAACCGAGAGGCGCTTCGACGTCATACCAGCTCAGTTTATCCAGCCCGAACATAGACGCCTTCCGGGCAAGATAGTCTGCAAACGGCTTTTTATGATCAATAATGACCTGCCACATGACATCAAGGGTTTCCTGCTTCATGCGGTTGATGTCCAGCGGTTCTTTTAATACATTGTCCCAGCCTCGCGCCTCATAGACGTTCAGTCTGAAACCGGCCAGATGATTCAGCGTGCTGCTGAGCAAATCAGCGTGCTGTTCCCATCCGTGGTCCAAATTTTCCGATACGGAGCGGCGGATCTTTCTGTCGGGTTTAGATGTCAGATTCTGCGCCTGTCCGACAGACAGAATTTTCGTCTCGCCATCTTCTTCATACGGAATTTGAATTTGGTCGACGATGCTGTCGTACATATCGCCCCAGGCATGATATCCGTCAACAGACAAGCCCTGAATCAATGTTTCCTGTTCGGAACCAAGCTTTTCCGTTACCCGCTCTCTTCTTTCATTCAAAATATAAGCGATATCGGAAATACCTTCATCTTGTAGGATCGCTTCCCATTCTTCATTTGGGACAACGGCAAATTTGCTATCAAGGACGACCAGTGCCTTCTGCGCATCGGCAGCGAGCTGGGTGACCTCAAAATTAAGGGCATTCGCCTTTAAATCCGTGATGTCCTGGGCTTGGAGACATCCGACAAAAGCGTCTGCTTCGCGGATTTTAACATCAATTGTCTCAAAAAGTGCCAGTGTTTCTTTCAATTCATCAAGGCCGCTTTTTGAAACGGTAAGAGCCTCGGCCGAGCGTTTAAAAGTTGAAAGCAGTGTTTTAATCTCATGTAAATATTGGCGGAATTCGGCGGAGCCGCTCCCCCCTTTAAAGAAAACCTCGAGATCCCACGTATCCTTCAGTTGATGAAATGTCATTGTTCCCGTCCCCTTTCATTGGCTTGTTTCCATTATAAGATAAATTTGCCTTTTCAGGGCAAATAAAAAACGCCGGCTTGTGAGCCGGCGCGCCTCTTCCCTTATCATATTACAGCTGCCTCATCCGCTTGACCGCATAGCTGGCTGTCAATAAGCCGATTAGGCCGAACACAAATAAAAACAATCCGCCTTTACTTTGCGGTTGACCGTGAACACCATCTGTGCCGCTTGTCATTTCCGCGCTGAATGGTTCTGCGATTTGCAGTGCCTGAAGCAGCCTGCCGTCCTCCCCTTTAATGTTAAGGATTCCGTCGCTGTCTACATTTTCACTCAGGAATTCGCCTTTCTTTTTCGTAACGTATAAAGGGCCCTTCAGCTCATGGCTCGTCCCGTTCTGGTCAGTAAACGCTTCTCCCTTTTTGAGTTCTTGTGTCTCGTAATTGTGAAATCCTTCATCCAAAAGCGTTTTTGTATCGCTGTACATCATTTTCTTGCTATCGGCCTTCATGACGACCGCGATTAAATCAAGGCTGCCCCGCGTTGCCGTCGTGACAAGGGTATGCTTTGATTCATTCACAAATCCTGTTTTGCCGCCGGTTATACCTTTGTAAGGAATCTCACCCGTCAGCATTCGGTGATGGTTTTTCAGCGTTGTGTCCCACGTCTGTCCGTGCCAAGCCGTTTGCTTTTCCGAAAAAAGCGCTCGAAACGTTTTGTTTTTCATTGCGTACTCGGTAATTCTCGCCATGTCGGCGGACGTCGTATAATGATGTTTGTCAAACAGTCCGTGAGGATTCATAAAATGAGTGTCATGCACTCCGGCATGCTCAGCAATATACGCGTTCAAATCATCCGCAAACTGTTTCACGCTTCCGCTTACATGTTCGGCGATCGCCGTACCGGCATCATTTCCCGAGTTCATCAGCAGCCCTTGGAGCAGCCGTTTTAACGGAACCGACTCCCCAACTTCCAGATATACGCTTGATCCTTCCGTTTGAGCGGCATTTTTGCTGACTTTCACACGATCTTCTAAATTTCCGTTTTCTATTGCATAAATCGCCGTGGCAATTTTGGTAATGCTGGCTGGATACATTTTTTTGCGGCTGTTTTTTTCATAGAGGACCTGCCCCGATTTCCCATCGATCAATATGGCGGAAACGCTTTTGATTTCCGGTTTGTTTTTTTCTCCTGCTTGAGCCGAACTATGAAAAAACAGCGTCAGACATAGTACAATAATGAACAGGAGGGATCGTTTAACATTCATCGTGTCACCCTGCCTTCTTTCTCGCTTGCATTTTTTTATAAAAATAGGTCTTTTAGCACTTTTTAAATTTTATCAATGATAAACTGTCGCTGACAAGCCTTTTTTTGTCAACAAACCAAAATTTTGAATGGAGGAAACTCATTGAACAATAAAATCGCCATCGTAACGGGCGCGACGAGCGGATTTGGTTTATTGACAGCTTTAAAACTCGCCGGCACTCATTTCGTAATCGCAACGGCGCGCCATCCAGAAAAAGCGGAAGCTTTGCGGAACCGCATAGCGGAGCTCTCGATCGAGTCATCGATTGCCGTCGCTGAACTTGATGTCACAAACGAACAATCGATATCATCATTTTCCGAAGAGCTGAAACGGTACGGACAGATTGACGTTCTCGTTAATAATGCAGGAACGGCATACGGCGGATTTGCTGAAGAGCTCCCTCTTGACGACTACCGAAAACAGTATGAGACAAATGTTTTCGGCCTGATGGCAGTCACGAAAGCGGTTCTTCCTTATATGAAGAAACACAGCGGCGCCAAAATCATCAATCTGAGCAGCATCAGCGGACGGATCGCTTTCCCGGCTTTCTCGGCATATGCTTCATCAAAGCATGCGGTTGAAGGCTTTTCAGAAAGCCTCCGCCTCGAACTCCGTCCATTCGGGATCGATGTGGCCGTCGTCCAGCCGGGATCGTATCAGACGGCGATTTGGGAGACATCATTTGCCGCCCAAGTCACTGTACCTGAATCCGAATCACGGTACAGTACATATTTCGAGCGGATCTCCGCCTACATTGAGGCGAGCCGCAAACAATACGGAAACCCTGATGATGTGGCTGAACTGATCTGCCGCCTCGCTGCAAAAAAGCGGCTGAACAGGCTGCGCTATCCGATCGGCAGGGGTGTTCGTCTCCTGATCCTCCTCCACAGCGCCCTGCCATGGCGGATTTGGGAACGTGCGGTCGTGAAAAAATTGTTTAAATAAGGTTATTTAAAATAATTATAATTTAGTATTGATTTTAATTTTATATTTGTTATAATATAATTAACAAATGAAAAACACGAGGAGGAAATATCACATGATCTCTCAACAATTAAAACAGCAAAATCCTGTACTTGAAAACTCAATGAATACGAATTTGTCAAACTGGTTCATCCTCTACACAAAGCTTCACCGTTTTCACTGGTATGTAAAAGGGCCGCAGTTCTTTACCCTTCATGAAAAATTCGAAGAGCTTTACAACCATGCCGCAGAAACAGCAGATGTGGTCGCGGAACGCTTGCTGGCCATCGGCGGACAGCCGCTCGCCACAATGAAAGAATACCTTGACCACGGCACAATCGAGGAAAACGGCTCCGAAAAAACGGCCGAAGAAATGGTTTCCGCACTAGTGAGCGATTACCGTCAAATCCGCGATGAAATTCAGCATACCATCGAACTGGCGGAAGACAAATCAGACCATTCTACCGCTGACCTTTATATCGCCCTGACAGAGGAAATTGATAAGCAAATTTGGATGCTTTCTTCATTTTTGGACAAGTAATATGAAAAAGCCATGGCAGACGCCATGGCTTTTTTTTATGATTTACTTTTCGCAAGTTTTGCTTTCATTGTTGTTTGCTTTCCGTTTCTCAGCACTTCAAATGTGACAGTATCTCCTGCTTTTGCTTCTGTATAAAGAATTTTTCTGAGGTCTGAAGTGTTTTCGACGTTTTTGCCGTTCATTTTGGTGATGACGTCGCCGGCTTTCATACCCGCTTCAGCCGCAGGCGATTTCGGTGATACTTTATCGATGTACACGCCTTTATTGAGCTGGTCTCCGAAAAGGCCGAGCGTATTTTGCTGATACTGTTCAGGCACCTGCTGCATATCGATCATTTGCACGCCGAGGAAAGGCCGTTCCACTTTCCCTTTTTCCAAAAGCTCGTCAACGATCGGCTGAACATCGTTGCTCGGAATCGCAAAACCAAGCGATTCAACACCGCTTTGGCTGATCTTCAGGCTGTTGATGCCGATGACCTGCCCGCTGCCGTTAATCAGAGGCCCGCCGCTGTTTCCAGGGTTGATCGCCGCATCTGTCTGCAGGACGTTCATATCCCAATTCCCTTCAGATGTGGAGACTTCAATCGTCCGGTTGACACCGCTGATGATGCCTTCGGTAACCGTTCTTGAAAATTGCAGGCCGAGAGGGTTCCCGATCGCGATTACTTTTTCGCCGGCGCGCAGTTTTGCGGAATCTCCGAAACTTGCAACCTTATCAACGCCTTTGCTGCTGATCTCTAAAACAGCCAGATCAGTCAAAGCGTCGCTGCCGATAATCTTGGCATCTGCGGTCTTTCCGTTATATAAGGAGATGGTCACCTTCGAGGCGCCTTCAACGACATGGTTGTTTGTGATAATGTAGGCCTTGCCGCCGTCTTTCTTAAAGACGACGCCTGATCCCGTGCCACTCTCCTCGACGTCGTCTTCAGAGAAGCCGAAGCTCGTTTGAATATTTGAAACTCCGACGATCGCAGGCTCCAAATCTTCCACCATATCAGGTACGTTATCTGCGTTCGTGACAGGTTTTGTGGAGAAGTTCTGCGACTGCTTCGGCTCGGTCTGTCCAGTTCCGGCTGTTTCACTCGGATGATCGCCCGGCAGATATGGGGAGATTCCAAGCACTAAGCCGCCTCCGATGATGCCGCCCAAAATCGGGCTCAGCCACGAAGCCTTACGCCGTTTTTCTTTTACCGCTCTCGTTTCCCTGGCATCTTCCAGGGCTGCAGCGGTTTCTTTATTCGTAAGATCTGACTGATCGTCTGTATCCTTCTTTAAAATCAGCTCGGGCTCCTTTGCCGGCTGTTCTGACTGCTGCTCCTCAGAACCTGCCGTTTGCGGCGTCTGCGCTTCTTCGTGAAGCTGCTCTTCATTTGCATGTTTTTGTTCGTCATCGCGTCTAAAATCCATAAGCGTACACTTCCTTTATTTTTCTTGTCTTCAACTATCGCAAATGGCATAAAAGCTTTAACATCCACAAAAAAAGAGACCCGGCCGTCGTTCACTCTGTGTTCATTCCCTTTCTTCCCTGATGAATATGTTACGAAAACATTGTGGGATAAAAATGAAAAGAATATGTGAAATTATGAAAATTGACCAGACTTATGTTAAAACTAGTATAATGTATAATGACGTAGAAAGGATGTGAACCGCCCTTGTCATACTCCATTTATCTAGTTGAAGATGAAGAGAATTTAAATGAATTGCTGACAAAATACTTAGAGAGTGAAGGCTGGCACGTCACTTCTTTTCTAAACGGTGAAAGTGCCAGGCAAAAAATAGGCCAGTCACCTCATTTATGGATTCTCGATATCATGTTACCAGATATCGACGGGTATACGCTAATAAAAGAAATAAAAAATCAAGATCCGGAAGTCCCCGTCATCTTCATTTCTGCGCGCGATGCCGATATTGACAGAGTGCTGGGGCTCGAGCTGGGAAGCAGTGACTATATATCTAAGCCGTTTCTCCCAAGGGAGCTGATCATCCGCGTACAAAAGCTGCTCAAGTTGATATATAAAGAAGAACCGAGAGAAAAGAAAAAAGGAACGCCGGTTTCCTGCTATGAAGTCTATGAGGACTTGAGAGAAGTCTATGAAAATGGCAGCATGATCAATTTGACGTCAAAGGAATTTGATCTTCTGCTTCTATTTATAAACAACCAGGGCCGCGCCTTTTCAAGGGAGGATATCCTCACCAGCGTCTGGGGAGATGATTACTTCGGAACCGACCGCGTCGTCGACGATCTTGTCAGAAGGCTGCGCAAGAAAATGCCCGAACTGAAAGTGGAAACCATCTACGGGTTTGGCTACAGGATGTTGAAATCATGAAGAACAGGTCGCTTGCCTTTCAAATTTGGAGTGTCATTTGCGGCATCCTGTTAACGGTCTCGATTTTGCTGACGTTTTTATTCTCGACGACACTGCAGAACTTTTTCACTGATGAAATTTATACAAACATTGAAAATGAGCAGCATGTTCTGACAGAATACGGATTTTCCGATTCACCGGAAAGAGGCTTCGGCGGAAGCGGCGGATCGCGAAGCACAAACCGCCACGTTCAGCACGTCCTGCTGCCTGAGAAAGGAACCGTCTATCAGAGCCCGCAGATTCTCCCCGATTCATTTATCGAGAAGGTTCAGAAACTCGGCAAAAGGCAGGACGAGTCATCGAAAAGGTATTCGGAGAATGTCAACGGTGAGCACGTTTTTTTTGTGCTCAAAAAAATCCAGACTCAAGACCAGACGTTTCTGCTGTTGTCCTATGCGCTTGATTCATACAGGGACGATTTGTCCCATACGCTGTTTAAGCAGCTGCTGTTTATTTTGATCGTCGTTATTTTGCTGAGCTGGATTCCTTCAATCTGGCTGGCGAAATATTTATCAAGACCGCTCGTCACGCTCGAAAAGCACGTCAAACAAATCTCTAAACAGGATTGGGATGATCCCGTGATTGTCGACAGGGAAGACGAAATCGGCAAGCTGGGGCACACGATTGAAGACATGCGGCAAAAGCTCATCCAGAAAGATGAGACAGAACGCACGCTCCTGCAAAACATCTCCCACGATCTGAAAACGCCGGTCATGGTCATCCGCGGGTATACCCAGTCGATCAAAGACGGCATTTACCCTAAAGGAGATTTGGAAAACACGATTGAAGTCATTGAAGGCGAAGCTGAAAAACTTGAAAAGAAAATCAAGGATCTTCTTTATTTGACAAAGCTTGATTATTTGCTGAGACAAGAAAGACAGTACGGAACTTTCGATATACAAGAGGTCATTAAAGAAGTTGTTGAACGCTTGAGATGGTCCAAAAAAGAATTGAACTGGAAGATTGATCTTGAAGAGGAAACAATGTTGACGGGCGATCAAGAACAATGGAGCAAGCTGTTGGAAAACGTTCTTGAAAACCAGATCCGTTATGCGGAGTCATACATTGACATCAGCGTCAGGTCGACGAAAAAACATACGTTGATCACCATTAAAAATGACGGACCACACATTGAAGAAGAGATGCTTTCCAGCCTGTATGAGCCTTTTAATAAAGGGAAGAAAGGCGAATTCGGCATTGGACTCAGCATCGTTAAACGAATCTTGACGCTCCACCATGCTGACATGACCATTCGGAATGATCAAACCGGTGTGTGCTACTCAATATCCGTTCCGCGAAATTAGACTGTAGACGCTGCAGTCTTTTTTCATATAAACGAATAGCCGTTGAAATCCCGGTAGCTCGGTTTCATCGTGTTTTTTGGCTTTTTCATCCATTTCTTTTCGCACAGAACGTGCTTTGGATATTTGACTTTGTCCACCTTAATTCCCCTGCTGCGCAGGCGTCTGATCATGTCATCGATTTCTTTCATCAACCTTCACCCTTTCTCCACAAATTTTGACCACTCGGTCACCTTACTTTATAATATAAATAATATCAAACAAAAAAACAAGTTACAATCTAGTTAAAAATATAACGAAGCAAAAAAAGTGACCCGCCAGTCACCCCGGTCCGCCGAAAGCCGCTTTCGGGTTCGATCTTTCAGGAAGGTGAAAGCCATGAAACAAAAAGAGAAAGTCATTATTGAAACAGCCATCAAACTTTTCGCAAAAAAAGGATACAGTTCGACTTCAGTCCAGGAGATTGCAAAAGAGTGCCAAATGTCAAAAGGCGCTTTCTACATTTATTTTAAATCAAAGGAAGCACTCCTCCTTTCAGTCCTTCACTACTACTATGAAAGAATCTTTACCCGAATTCAGAAAATCAAAACGGAGCATGACAATCCGCGCGATGTGTACCGGATGCAGCTCATCGTTTTTTTCGAAAACATTTTGGAGCATAAAGAGTTTATCACGATGCAGTTTAATGAGCGGTCAATGCCGATCAATGAAGAAATTGAAGCGTTTGCGAAAAAAATGCGGAGAACCACGCTCAGGCTGCACATCGAAAACATCCAGAACATTTACGGCAAAGACATTGAACCGTACAGCGCCGAACTGTGCTTTATGATCAACGGAATGAGCGATGTCTATCTTGAGCTGATGATTTTGCTGCACCATTCGTTCGATCTGCAGTCTCTCGCCGACCACATGCTGAACCGCCTCGACGATTTGGCAAAGGGGATGATCAAGCGCAATGACCAGCCGCTGATCCCATTCGAAAAAGCAGACGAGTGGTTCGGCCCGTTTTACACATTTGATCCGCTGAAGGACGCCCTACTCAATGAAATGCGCGTCAAAGCGAACAAGCAGTACAACGGCGCTCCTCCTGCCGACCTTGCCGAAAGCCTGGATATTCTGGAGAAAGAGCTGAGAAAAGAAAAGCGTAAAAACGCCATCATCAAAGGCATGATATCCAACTTGAAAGAATATACCGCGATTCGAAAAGAAACGGACAAACTCGCCGAATTGATCAAAAAAGACATGCACCATCCGCACGGATGATCCACAAAACAAAACCGGCTGCAATGCATGCAGCCGGTTTGTTGATTATGCTTTCGGTTTCACCATTTCTTCAGGTTTTACAACCTCGTCGAACTGCTCCTCTGTTAAAAGGTTCAGTTTGAGAGCCGCTTCTTTCAGCGTCAGACCCTCTTTATGGGCCAGTTTCGCGATTTTCGCCGCATTTTCGTATCCGATATGCGGATTTAAAGCCGTAACCAGCATGAGAGAGTTGGTCAGGTTCTTTTCAATTGTTTCCCGGTTAGGCTCGATTCCTACAGCACACTTGTCATGGAATGAATCCATGCCGTCGGCAAGAAGCTGAACGGATTGCAGGAAGTTATAAATAATCACCGGTTTAAAGACATTCAGCTCAAAGTTCCCCTGGCTCGCGGCAAAGCCGATCGTTGCGTCATTCCCCATGATCTGGGATGCGACCATTGTCAGCGCTTCGCTTTGCGTAGGGTTGACTTTTCCAGGCATGATCGAGCTTCCCGGCTCATTTTCCGGGATAATCAGTTCACCGATTCCGCAGCGCGGTCCGCTTGCAAGCCATCTGACATCATTGGCGATTTTCATGAGATCTGCTGCAAGCGCTTTAAGTGCGCCATGCACGTGTGTCAGTTCATCATGGCTTGTCAGCGCATGAAACTTATTAGGCGAGCTTTTGAATGTCTGTCCGGTCAGGGCGCTGATCTCTTTGGCAACGGTGCTTCCGAATTCAGGGTGAGCATTAATACCTGTTCCAACGGCAGTTCCGCCGATGGCAAGGTCGCGGATTTTTTCAGCCGCTTCAAGAATCATCTCTTTAGAGCGGTCCAGCATGTATACCCAGCCGCTGATTTCCTGTCCCAATGTCAGCGGTGTCGCATCCTGCAAGTGAGTGCGGCCGATTTTGACAATGTCTTTGAACGCTTCAGCTTTTTCATGCAGCGTGCTTCTTAAGCGGTCAATCGCCGGAATCAGTTTATCGTGAATCGCGAGGACAGCAGCTACGTGCATCGCAGTCGGGAATGTGTCATTAGAGCTTTGGCTGCGGTTGACATCATCATTCGGATGAACCTTCAGGCTTGATCCTTTTTCCTGCAAATAAGCCGTTCCCCTGTTTGCCACGACTTCATTCATATTCATGTTGCTCTGTGTTCCACTGCCGGTCTGCCAGACGACGAGCGGAAAATGGCTGTCATACTTTCCTTCTAAAATATCATCGCATACAGAAACAATCGCTTCCTTTTTTTCCGCTTCAAGATTTCCAAGCTTTTCATTGGCAATCGCAGCGCTTCTTTTCAAGATTGCAAACGCATACACAATTTCCTGCGGCATTTTCTCAGAACCGATTTTAAAGTTCTCCTTGCTTCTTTGGGTTTGGGCTCCCCAAAACTTATCGGCGGGAACCTTGACTTCACCCATCGTATCTTTTTCAATTCTGTAGTCCACTTTCGTATCCCTTCCTTCTCTAAATCTACAATAGTCTATATTTCGATAAAAATCGCTAAAACCCTTCCATTTAAATTTTATCTTTATTTTAATTTTAGCTCAATATAAACTCGGGAATCTTTTGCATATTTATATTTCGGGTTTGTCTTGCCGTATTCTTTCGATACATATGAAACCTCATAATGCATAGAAAAAGATTGGATAATGCGTTCAATCTCTTCCGGTTTCCCCGTAAGCCTGATCTGCGCCAACTTTTCTCACTCCGTCTCTGTTCAATGAAAATTTCACCAAACACTACTGTAACACAGTATATTGTTTTTTTAACAGGAAAAGATAACCTATATCAAACTCCAGAAACACCAGGGCAGGTGACGATCATGACTCAGTCGGAATTCAAAGAACACATCCATGAAAATCTCGCAATGCTCCTTCCCCATCTCGAGCACAACGATGATCTGGTTCAAAATAAAAAAATGCTGAAGAACGGAATCATTTTTTACTTTTTGTACTTTAAAGATTTGAATGACGACAAGAAAATCCAAAAAGCTGCGAAATTGCTGGTTTCCGATGACAGTTCTTATTCATTGGAAGATGTCCGGCTCCGTTTAAATGAGCTGAATGCGGAACCCGTCACAAAAGAGAAAGACGCAATCAACGCGATCTTCAAAGGAAAGTGCCTGCTCTTGATCAATGGCATGAACGTTATTTTTACGCTGCCGACAGCTGAGAAAAAGAAAAGAAGCCTTGGAGAAGTGAATACGGAAAACGTCGTCAGAGGCCCGAAAGTCGGTTTTATCGAGGATGTCGATACAAATGTGGCCCTAGTCAGGCAGCGTGTCCCGGATAAAGAACTGACCGTTGAAAAAATCCCGCTCGGCAAGCGCAAGTTTAAAGATGCGACCATTCTCTATATCCAGGGCAAAGCGGATGATTCGATTATTAAAGATCTTAAAAAACGCCTGCAGAAGGTTCGGCTGGATGATATTCAAGATTCGGGCGTTCTTGAAGAATTAATCGAGGATAATAAGTACTCGCCGTTTCCGCAGATCCAGAATACCGAAAGGCCTGACAAGGTCTCTTCAGCGCTGTTTAATGGACGGATCGCCATCTTTGTTGATTACTCGCCATTTGCCTTGATCGTGCCTGCTTCTTTCGGAATGGTGATGCAGTCCCCGGACGATTTTTATGAAAGGTGGATCTCTACCACCTTGATTCGATTTCTCCGGTTCAGCTCAATTTTCATCACCCTGTTCCTGTCGGCGTTTTACATTTCGCTTGTGTCTTTTCATCAAGGGATGCTGCCGACGGCTCTCGCTGTTACGATCGCAAGCACGCGCGAAAATGTGCCGTTTCCGCCGCTCCTTGAAGCGCTGATTATGGAAGTGACGATTGAGCTCTTACGGGAAGCGGGACTGCGGCTTCCCAATCCGCTCGGCCAGACGATCGGCCTCGTGGGAGGCGTCGTCATCGGCCAGGCGGCGGTCGAAGCTAATATCGTCAGCTCCGTGATGGTGATCATTGTCAGCATTATTGCCCTCGCTTCTTTTACTGTGCCGCAGTACGGCATGGGTCTGTCGTTTCGTGTGCTTCGTTTCATTTCCATGGTGACTGCAGCTGTGTTCGGGCTTTACGGGATTATATTATGCATGCTCGTCATCTTCACCCATTTGGTCAGACAAAGAAGCTTCGGCATCCCGTATTTTAACCCGAACCATTTTTTCAGCTTAAAACATTCGGATGAAGCCATCATTCGTCTGCCAACAAAAGACCGGGAGGTGAACCCTAAAAATGGCTCCAAAAAATCAGCACGATCGGATTAGCACGTATGAAGCCGCTTCGATCATTACAAGCACAATGCTCGGTGCAGGCCTGCTGACGCTGCCCAGGGCGCTGACGCAAAAGACCCTGTCGCCCGACGGATGGATCGTATTACTCTTTGAGGGGCTCGTCTTTTTTCTCATTATCTACATCAATGCCAAAATCGTTAAAAAACACAATGTCCTGTCTTTTTTTGATTACACAAGAGAAGGCTGCGGCTTTATGATCGGGAATATTCTCAACCTTTTAATCGTTTTATACTTCATGGGCGTGGCCAGCTTTGAAGCGAGAGCAATGGCTGAAATGGCAAAGTTTTTTCTTCTTCAGTTCACGCCAATGAGCGTGACGATTTTTGCTTTTATCGTTTGTGCGATTTATTTGGTCGTCGGGGGTATCAGCGATATGTCAAAGATATTCCCGTTCTTTCTGTCCGTTACCATCGTCATTCTTCTGATCGTCTACGGACTGAGCCTGAATATGTTTCAGCTGAATCATTTGCGGCCGGTCCTCGGCCTTGGATTGGAACCGGTCAGCAGAGCTTTGACGGTGGTTTCCATTTCATTTTTAGGGGTGGAGCTGATGATGTTTCTGCCGAAATACATTAAAAACAAAGAAAAGCTTTTTAAGGCATCGGCGATCGGATTTGGGATACCGCTTTTCTTATATACCCTCACATTTGCGGTCGTTGTCGGGGCGCTGACTGCGACTGAGGTTATGACGATGACATGGCCAACGATCTCTTTGTTTCAGTCTTTTGAGATCAGAGGGATTTTCATCGAAAGGTTCGAATCTTTTTTGCTTGTCATTTGGACGATCCAATTTTTTACAACATTTGTCGTCTATACGTACTTCGCCGCCTCAGGACTTGAAAACGTATTCGGATGGCCTGTGAAAAAAAACGTCCTCTTCATCGGCGCCATTGTTTATCTGGCATCTCTTGTACCGCGGGACTCTAACCAGGTCAGTGCCTTCAGCGATTACCTCGGGTATATTTTTATCGTTGTCTTCTGTGCGCTCCCGCTGCTGATCTTTTTGCTCGTGTCCGTCAAAAGGAGGTTTACATCTTCGTGAAAAAAAAGGGAATGTTAGCAGCCTTGTCCCTGCTTCTCCTTTTAACAGGCTGCTGGGACAGCAGGCAGATCGAACAACTCAGCATTGCCATCGGTCTTGGTCTGGATAAAGGCGAGGCCGATAAAAAGGTGAAATTAACGTACCAGTTTATTGTTCCTAAACAGATCGGACAAGACGGCAACGCTCAGGACCCGACCAAAGTGGTGTCCACCTCCGGAAACACGGTTCATCAAACCATCCGTTCCACCGCTTTGAAAAATTTCCCGGTATTCTCGCAGCATCTGCAAGTCCTGATTTTCTCGGAGGAGCTTGTATCCGATATTTCGCTGGAAGCATTGATCAATCAGTTTATTAGGGACAACAGCATCAGAAGGAGCAGCGAAGTCTATATGACGCCCGGGACTGCCGGCAGCATTTTGAAGATTGACGATGCAGGGGATCCCGCGTCAGACGTGATCCACAACATATCTGAAAACAGAGCATCAACAATCAAGCTGCTCAAGCCTGTCACATTGGGCGACATTTCGATCAAAATGCAATCTGATTTATCTTATATCATGCCAAAGGTTGTCATTGAAAAAGGACAGCTCCAGCTTGAAGGCGGCGCCGTGATCAAAAACAACAAATACCATGCAAACCTTTCGCCCCCTCAGATCGAAGCGCTGAATTTATTAACGGGCAAAGTAATCGGCGGGGTGATTGACTCAAGTCATGATGGACATTTGTTCTCGTATGAAGTGTTTTCGATGACCCACCGCGTACGGGCGATGAGGCAGAACGGAAAGTACAAATTTGTCATCAATGCCAATATTAAAGGAAGACTGTCAGAGGACTGGTATCTTGGAGAGGATTCTTTTAATGATCAATATATTAAAAACATAGAAAAATCGGTTCAAAAAGACATTGAAAAGCGGGTTGAGCAGCTGATCCATGTCCTGCAGCACGATATCAAAACGGACGTCACCGATCTTTCCGACAATGCACGGATCAATTTTCCGAAGGAATGGGAAAGAGACAGATCCAATTGGGATAAGCACTTCAGCGAAGCCTATATCGACTATCATATCAAAGCGACGATTCAGGACTTTGGGACAAAAGGTGCGACAAAAAGCAGATAGCGGCCCGTTTTTCTGATAGAATGTGTTTGAAAGGGTGATGAGCTTGAAGCGGATATTGCACATGACAGGCATTTTTTTGATTGCAGCGGCAGTCATTCTGTCCGGATTCATTATCAGTGATGTCGCTTATGATCCGTTTATGGAGGATTCGCAGTCGATGCTTTTCTTTACGATCGGCACATACCTCACCACTCCGTTTTTTTGCTTCATCGGCGGATTCATTTTGCTAGGCATCGGCAAATTGATCGACTTGCAGGAGAAACACAACGCCATAGTGGCCGAGCGGCTCGACATCATTTGCCAAAACGGCGCAGCGGGCGAACATGCACGCGAAGAAAACGAGACCGCCCAACTTACCGCCCGCACGGTTGAAACAGATTCATTCACTCTTCCTGCAGCTGAGGACCGAAAATACTGGAACGGCTGAAAAACGGCTTTCTTGAGAAAGCTGTTTTTTTGTTTGATCAGTCGACAAGTTTGTTTCGGTGGGCGTAGACTGCGGCTTGGGTCCGGTCGTCGACTTCAAGCTTGGAAAGGATGTTCGTCACATGCGTTTTAACTGTTTTAATGGTGATAAATAATTCTTCAGCAATATCTTTGTTTGTTTTACCTTCTGCTACAAGTTTGAGGATTTCCAATTCTCTTGCCGTCAGCGATTGATGAAGGGGCTGTTCGCCGGCTGAGTGTCTTAGCTTGGACAATACTTTGCCTGCGACTTTGGCTTCAAGCTTTGGTTCTCCCACGCTCGCAGCCCTGATCGCATCGGCGATTTCACTCGCTTTCGACGTTTTCAGCAAATAGCTGAGCGCTCCGGCTTCGATGACCGGATAGACCTTGTCATCATCAACGAAGCTCGTCAGAACGATGATTTTCGGATCGGCAAGCTGCCGGCAGATTTCTTTCGTGGCCTCAATTCCGTCCATTCCTTCCATCACAAGATCCATCAAAATCACGTCGGGTTTGGTTTCCACCGCCAATTCAACGCCGCGCTTTCCGTCTGAAGCCTCTCCAATCACTTCAATATCAGGCTGGGATTCCAGGAAAGCGGCCAGCCCCATTCTCACCATCTCATGATCATCAATTAACAATACTCGAATCACCTTTTAAGCCTCTCCTTTTTGTTGTTCAAAAATCGGAACCTTTACATCAACTTGTGTTCCTTTTCCCGTAAATGAAATGATTTCGGCCACTCCGCCGACTTCGCTGGCTCTTTCCTTGATCGAGTTCAGCCCGTACGAAGATGTTTTGACGGCGTCCATCTTAAATCCTTCACCATTGTCAATGACTTTCAACTGGAGCTGTTTGTTCCTGAGCAGCAGTCGGACGGTGACTTTTGTCGCTTTTGAATGCCGGAACACGTTTGAGAGCGCTTCTTGAACGATCCTGAACAGGTGGTCTTCCACACCTTTCGGAAGTTTGCCCGCATCCTCGATCTCCCAATCGATGTCGATCGACTGTTTCGCTTTAAATTCTTTCAAAAGATCTGCAAGCCCTTCTTTTAGACCTTTCCCTTCAAGCGTAACAGGTCGCAAATGTAAAAGCAGCGCCCTCATTTCATTCTGGGCATCGGCCGCCATTTTTTCGACCATTTTCAGCCTTTGGGCGAGCTTCTCTTCAGCGGCAGCGTCGATTCCCTCCAATACGGCTGAAGTCATCATGGAAATCGCAAACAGCTGCTGGCTCACCGCATCATGCAATTCGCGCGCGAGACGCTGCCGCTCTTCGGAGATCACCGATTTTTTCATTTGATCCTGCCATTCCGCTCTCTCATTGGACAGCTTTTGCAAAGAGGCAACCTGTCTTTCGATCCGTTTGGCCATCTCATTGAGCTGGTCGGCGGCCAGCCCGATCTCATCGTCTCCAAGCGACGGAATCCGGTAGGCAAAGTTGCCGTTTTCGTACTTTAGAATCGATTCGATCAGCTTTTCAAGCCGTTTTTTCAGCTGATTGCCGAACATATAACCTGAGCCGAATCCGACAGCTACGCTGATCAATGCGAGAAGCGCGATAAACGGAATCCCGAACCACCTGGAAACGATAAGTACACTTGGATCCAGCTGGTAGTAAAACAGCATAAATCCCAATACTGCAATAAAAATCGTAAAGCTGACACCAAGGGATAAGCGGACGGCGCGCCATTGAATGTTTGCAAGTCTGTTCGTTCTCATATGAACCGCACATCCACATCGCCGATAAACAGCGAAATCGAAATTTTGACCCGTCGTGCCGACTGCTCGTAATTCTCTGTCTCGGTATAGATTTGATTGCCGATACCGCTTTTTCGGCCGCCGATGACGTCAATGTCTCCAACGAACGCAGAAGAGCTGATGGACACCTCAAGATCGGACGGAATGTAAATATCGACATCTCCGATCAACCCCGTAATGACGATGGTGTTTTCTCCCTCTGAAATAATCGCCTTTGACAAATCGATTTTCACGTCACCGATAAACCCGGAGATATTCAAATCATTTAAGTCAAAAGGTGTTTTCATCAATTTTACATCACCGAAAAAGAAGCTGCGCTGTCCCGGACTGTTCTTCTCCTGAAGCGGCTTGGAATCCGCCTTTTCCTTTCCTCTTCCTTTCGGCTTATGGCGGTCAAATACCGGCTGGTTTGTCACCAGCCGGTATCCCGCATAGATTAAGAAAGCGGCAAAGAAAAAGCCGAACAGGCTGAATGTAATGCTGAAGATGTCTTTCAGCAGCAGAAAGCCCGCAAAAATATACATGACAGACCCGAGCCAGCGGCGGGAATATTTGTGAAGAAAATACCCGGCAAAAAGAAAAGCGAGCGGCCAGAATAACGCGTCTCCAAGCCCGCTGTTTTGCAAAAATATGCTGATTCCGAAGAGTACAATGATCAGTCCGATCAGCTGGTTTTTTGTAAGACGCATGCTGACTCGAGCCCCCTTTCTTCTTGTCGATTACTCAATTGAGACATTTCCGCTCGTAATGGAGATGTTGATTTTATTTTTTCCATTTCTTTTTTTTCCAGTCAGCGTCCGTTTCTCATTGGTGACTTGGTCAAATGAATAAGAATGACTGATGTTCCCGCTTGTCGACTCGGCTTCAAGACTGATGTCGGCATCATCGGGAAGTTTGAGCTTGGTGTTTCCGGATGTCTGTTTGATGCTCAGTGGATCGTTAATCTCTGTAAAAGAAGCACGCAAATTGCCCGAAGTCTGTTTGATGCTGAGTCTGCCGGTGACATTTTCAAGTTTTGTATTACCGGATGTGGAGCGGATGTCAGCAGCTGCCGTTTGAACGTTTTCCAGTCTGACCGCCCCTGACGTCCCTTTTACAGAAAGGTTTTGCGCCTGAAGGTCATCTGCCTTGAGGCTGCCGCTTCCCGACTTTAAGGCTACATTTCGCAAATGCAGATCGCCGCCGGACAGTTTGACATTTCCGCTTCCCGAAGAAATCGCCAGATCATCTTGATATTCAGGAGGGATCTTGACAATCAGCTCATTTTTCTTCCAGAAAAACGGCCAAAAGCCTTTCGAATGAGCGGAAAGCTGAAGTGTACGCCCCTGTTCAGACGAATCAAGCCGGACGTTTTTTCCTGAAATCTCGGCTTTTATATCATCGCGGTTTTCAGCTTGAATGTTGACTGTTATACTCTTTGCATCAATGTCAATTTTATCGATGTCTTTTGCCTGTGCATGATATGTGCGGTCTGACTCGTCATTGAAGCCGAAGAAAGAAAAGCCTTCACGCCCATTAAACATCATGCCGGCAAGGATGAGAATGCCGGCGATGATCAGCAGTTTTCCAAACGTTTTTTTCATGTGGATAATCCTTTCGGCTAATAAGTGTATGCTCCTTATTATAAGGAAAATGAACTTTGAAAGAAATCAAAAATTGCATAAGGGGCCTGTGAGAGCCCCTATTCGTTTATGCATTTCCCGCATGTGTCTGCTTTTCCAAGCCTGTCTTTTCAGCCCTCATTTTTTCCAGCTCTTCTTCCACCTCTTTTGCATATTCAAGGCGGCCGAATGGGCTGCTTGATGAAGCGGATAATTCAGCATAGCTGTTCACCTTTGTTTCCATCTCTTCAATGCGGTTTTCCACTCTCATAAATTCCCGGTAGGCACTTTCGCTGTCGATTTTATTAAATGATGCATTCATATGTTCTTTCGCTTTCACCGCGTTTGCCCTGGCAATCAGCGCATGCTTGCGGTCTTTGATATCGCGCAGTTTAACCTCAAGTGTCTCCAGCTGTTCCTTTAATTCGGCAAGCTGCTTTTTCGCATGCTGGTGAGCGTCCTTGTATTCAGCAGCTTTTTCTTCAAAATACTTCATTTCTGAGAGCGCCTTTTTAGCAAGGTCTTCTTCACCTGCATCGAGAGCGAGCTGAGCCTGGTTTCTTCGCTTGACAACAAGCTTTTCGGCTTCTTCCACTTTTCCTTTAAAACTATGTTCAATTGTCTGCTGCTTGACGATGGTATGCTTCGCCTTGGCAATATCGCTTTCCATGTCGCGTACGTATTGATTCAGCATCACCCTGGGGTTCTCAAGTTTATCCAATCCTTCATTTACTGATGCGACAAACATGTCTCTGATTCTTTTTAAAGCCATGATCTCGTCCTCCCAAAAATATTTATTTATTCTTTTTCAAAAACTCTTCCCACTCTGCATCAAAGCCTGTGTCATATGAAGCAGCCGCAGGCTCCGTTTTCTCTGAATAAAGGATGTCATCCTGTTTGTCATCCTGCTTCATCATTTTCCATCCGAAATAAACCATCGCTGTAGCAACCGCGATGCCGATCAGAAACGGCAATGACCCTCCCAAAAACATGATGCCGAAGATCGCGGCCAGTACTGCGGCAAACTGGCGGCCGTCCTTCCATTTTTTCACGGAATAGAATAGAAGCAATGCTCCAATTGCACCTGTAACCAATCCGCCGAAATGGCCTCCACCGAAGAATAGGGAGATGCCAAAAAGGATTAGAAAAAAGCCGATGATGGACTTCCCATTTATATTCATATTTGTTCCTCCTTTCTCGTTCATGTCTTCACTATAGTCAATTTCAGGCTTCGACAAAACGAGTCACAGATTGATTTTGCCGTACGACCAGGGTCGTATGGCACATCGGACCCGCTCGCATGAAAAGACCGCTCATCTCAGCCAGAGAGCGGTCTTTCTGCACTTTCTTCTGCTATGATTCGACTTTAGGATTCCAGCCATCCAGTACATTTTCAACTGTCCATTTCTCAGCCTCATGATCGGCAAGCTGCCTTCGGGCCTCATGCGAAATCGCACCCGGACCCGTATTCCCGTATTCGTACAATCTGGCATCGGCCGCAGAAAAGCCTGACATATCCGTCCATCCCTCAGGCTTGATATGCGCGCCTAAATCGCAGCGGTGATATAACACACTGGCGATGGCGTCGGGGTCTCCTCCCGGATGCCAAGGACGCCCGAGGTATACGGTTCCAGCCGCGGCATCGCTTGTCAGTCTGCAGTTTGTCAACAAAAAGCCGAACGGCTTTGCGATATGCGTGCTCGCAGCTGTCACATAACCGTTGTTAGTAGCGGACCCCCGGTCAGCGCTATGAATCTGGCACTCTTCAAATACGGATCTTGCTCCTCCGAAAATGAAATCGACATCGCCTTCTATATAGCATTGATAAAAATATTGCGTACCGTCATTGACAAACAGTGTATCTTGTCTGCCTATAAACCTGACATGTTTGAACGTCATCATGTTTCCTTTCGCATAAACCGCCACTGCTTGCGTGCCGGTCGTGTCGACTTTCGTGCGGTCGAACGAGTTTTCAAACGTCAGATTTTCGGCTTCAACATGATCCGCATAAATAAACACACTTGAACTTCCGGTCGTGCCGTATTTCCCTCCTCCTTCCTTTTCTTTTCCGGCATAGTTGTCATAAGTAATCACAGTCTCGTAACGATTTTCGCCGATCAGCTTCACAAACGGCTTTGTAGCCGGAATATGAACGACTTCTTTGTAAACCCCTTTTTTGATGAATATCACTTTCTGTTCCTGACTGTACTCAGGCAAAGCATCGATCGCCTCTTGAACGGTTTGAAATTCGCCGTCTCCATCCTTCGAAACCGTCAGCCGTATAGCGGCTGCCTCCCGATTGACCACTTGAACACACCCTCTCTTTGAAAACGTTTACTTAACGTTTACGACAAAAAGCCGTTTTCCCCTGCCGGAAAACGGCTTGATCTGATCAATCGGCCCGTTTCTGTTCGATAACGATTGGTGAATGGCTTATTCATAATTTTTTCTTTGTCCGGAATACGTCAGCGCTTCGTTCATATTCGACATCCACTTCCCCGAGCCGGTGATTGACAATGCGCGCCGCCGCAAATAAATAATCGGACAGCCGGTTGACGTATGGCAGCGCAAGCGGCGGAATGTCTTCTTCTTTGGCCAAAGCGACTATCTTTCGTTCAGCTCTTCTGATGACCGTTCTCGCTGCATGCAAAAATGATGCCGCTTCTGTTCCGCCCGGAAGAATAAACTTGGTCAGCTGCGGCGCTTCCTCGACATAGGCGTCAATTCGTACTTCAAGCATCGTGATCGATTCAGCCTTCAGCTTGCCTTCTTCCTGAACATTGATATTCGCCAAATCACTGCCGCAGTCGAACAGCTCATGCTGGATGGCGGTCAACTCTGACAGAATATCTTGAAACAGCGCTTCTTCCGCTTTTAAATAAGACTGAGCCAGCCCGATGAAACTGTTTGCTTCATCTAGCGTGCCGTACGCTTCCACTCTAAGATGATCTTTATCCGCCTTTCCGCCAATTAAACTCGTTTTTCCCTGATCGCCTGTTTTTGTATATAGTTTCATTTCATACCCCTCTCTTGATCACTTGTCCCTATAGTATACCCTGTTTATAATGGCTGCATAGATCGTTTCATTATGAAACACAAAATTCAGGAGCAATCATCAAAAACAAAGTTTTGTTGAATAAAGAAACACTCACTTTTATAATAGAAATGTAAACGTTTTTATTCAAAGACAGGTGGGATGAGGATGGAATTGAATCAGCAAACGGCCATTATCACCGGTGCAAGCCGCGGCATCGGCAGAGCCATTGCAGAAACGCTTGCGGATAAAGGGGCAAATGTCGTCATCAATGGGACAAACGAAGAATTGCTCAAGTCCCTGTGCACACAATTGAATACCGAGAGAAAGTGCGCTTCTTATGTTGCAGGTGATGCAAGTTTGCCGGAAACAGCCTTGCTTCTCATCGCTGAGGCAAAACAGCAGTTTGGGCGGATCGATATTTTGGTCAACAATGCCGGCATTAATTTGCGCAAAACGACCGTTGATACGTCGCTTGAAGAGTGGAAAAGAGTGATAGATTTGAATTTAACCGGCACCTTTCTTATGTGTCAGGCTGTCATCCCGGAAATGATCATGCAGGGCGGCGGAAAAATCGTCAACATGAGCTCAACGACGAGCAAAACACCGCATCACAATGCCTCTCCTGCTTACGGTGCTTCGAAAGCAGGCATCAACTATTTAACGATGCATTTGGCAAAGGAGCTCGCTGAACACCGCATTCATGTCAACGCTGTCTGCCCGGGGCCGATTGAGACGGATATGAGCAAGCAGTGGAGCGAGGCGTATCGTGCAGCAGTCGTCGAACGGATTCCGCTGAAAATGATCGGCTCACCAGAGCATGTCGCAAACGTTGTCGCCTTCCTGGCCTCTGACAAATCTGACTTTATGACGGGTGAAACCATTAATATTAACGGCGGCACCTACATGAACTAAAAAGAAGAGCCTCCTTAAAATCGGAGGGCTCTTCTTTTTTATACATGCCGTTCACGTGTACCGGACAGCATGATCGCCTGTCTCACCGCTTCTTCTAAACTGGCAGGATCAGCTTTGCCGGTTCCCGCAATATCAAAGGCTGTTCCGTGGTCAACACTCGTACGGATTATCGGCAGGCCGACTGTAATGTTCACACCTGCTTCAAGGCCAAGCACCTTAATCGGGCCGTGTCCTTGATCATGATACATCGCCACCACTATATCAAAGTCGCCTCTCACTGCTCTGAAGAAAAGCGTGTCAGCGGGCAGCGGGCCGAATGCCTGTATACCTTCACTTTGTGCGCGTTCAACGGCAGGGACAATTTTCTCTTCCTCTTCTCCATGTCCAAACAAACCATTCTCACCGGCGTGAGGGTTAATGCCGCACACGGCGATATTAGGCTGCGGAATGCCTGCGCGAATCAGCGTGTCATGCGCCAATTGAATTGTCGTGTACACCCGATTCACATCAATGAGATGAATGGCGTCAAGCAGACCGACATGGGTCGTGACATGGACCACTTTCAGGTTCGGTGCAGCCAGCATCATCGCATAGTCCTTTGTTTGCGTCAATTCAGCTAAAATTTCGGTGTGACCCGGGTACATGTGCCCCGCTTTATGGAGGGCTTCTTTATTTAAAGGCGCTGTGCAAATGCCGTCAATCCGCTTCTCGTTGGCAAGGGCAATCGCCTGTTCAAGATAGCGGAACGCTGCGTTTCCCGCTTCAGCCGACACCTTGCCGACTCTCAGATCATCTGTCAGCAGCTGAAGGTCCAGGCAAGGAATGACGCCGGGCTTTACATCAGCTGCCTCTTCCGGCTCGCTGATTTTTACAATGTCTGCGTCTGAGCCGGTGAACGTCTTCGCTCTGTTTAAAATGCTGTAATCCCCAATCACAAACAATGTTCCGTTTTCATGCAAACTGTTTTGCTCAAATGCCTTGATGATAATTTCCGGGCCGACACCTGCCGCATCCCCCATCGTCAACGCAATGATTGGTTTTGCCATCTGTCTTCCTCCTCTAAATTTCTCAGCACCTCAACGGCTCTTAGAACAGAATCGTTTTGACCATAGGCGCCCGCCTTTGTCACCGCATATATATCTGTGTTGAGCAACTTGCCCAGCGGTATGCCCGCTTCAATTTCACCAAGCAGCTGAATGCCGTCTGCACCAAGCTCGTTGCAAATCGCACGCGCTGTGTCTCCGCCTGTCAAAACGAGGCGTTTTAACCCTGTCATCTTGACGATTTCAGTTGTAACTGCACCAAGAAATCGGGAGAGCCGTTCGCCTACAGTCTGCCGGTCAAGGCCTTGGCTTCTCCCAAAAGCGATGATGCGCTGCACAGTTTCCGGCTTCGCATCAGTATAAAGCAGAACATCTTTCCCTTGATGAGCCAGCACTTGATCGAGCGCACGCTTCTGCTCCCGTGTTTCACATCCATTCAATACGTTCAGCGGATTGATGCACACGTCAAGGGGTTCCTGCTGACCTCTTAAATATGCGAGCTGTCCATTTGTTATGTTCGATGCACTGCCGGAGACGATCATTACCGGCTCATTCCGTCTGTCTGTCTGCAGCGGCCTCTTTCTGACATGCCGGGCGAGTGCACCGGCCAGTCCGGCAGCGCCGACCCATAATATGGATTGCCCGCTGTTCATGAACACCTGCACGATGCGATGCAGATCCTCATTTGTCTCTGCATCGCAGACAAACCATTCATGCCCTTGGGCTATCCACGATTTAAGGTTTTTCTGCACCTGTTCATCAGGTTTGCGAAACGTTTCGATGCCTACCGCTTTTGGCAGAATTTGCGTTTGCCTGAAAAGCAATTCAGCGATCCGCGATTCAGTAACCGGTGTTTTCGGATCAATGGCTGCTTCAGTTTCATGGACAGGCAGCCCATTGACATAATGCACGCCATCCACAGTAATCCGCCTTGCATCAGGAAAAGCAGGGGCGATGACTGCTGCATCAAAACGCCCCAAATCCATCAGTGCTTTGATTTCGACCCCGATGTTTCCCCTTAATGTAGAGTCAATTTTCTTTAAAAAAAGGTGGGATTCAAGGTGTGCGAACGGATGCGATGCTGAACTGACTTCTTTGTAAGCCTCGCTCGGCGACGCACCGCGCGTGTCCGTATCTAATATCATGACATCTTCTTTGACATTCGCTGGATTTGCACCGGACTGGTCAAAAAGAACTGCTGCGCTCAGTCCGGCTTTAACAAACTGAACGCCTGTGTCATTGGCACCCGTCAAATCGTCAGCGACAATCAATATTTTTTGGCTGATGTCCGCTCCTTTTTTGCATCGTACGTTTGTCATATTGACACCTCGGTCTCAAGCTATTCTTTCAGTTTTCTCCACAAGGTGGTGCGGTTGATATTCAATCGCTTCGCCGCTTTGGATTGGTTCATATTCTCCTCCTGCAGCACCGCTTGAATGATGCGCCGTTCGATGTCCTCAAGCGTCCCTTCCAAATAGCCTTTTAAGCTCTCTTCCTTGTTCTCGTTGGACAGACGGTCAAGCTGCGGTGCGGCTTCAGTTAAAGTGATATATCCGCTTTTTACCGTCAGCACAAGCTCCTCAAGTAATCGCTTAAACTGCCGGACATTCTCCCGAAATGTCTGCTTGCGAAACGCGTCCATCACCTCAGGCGCAAGTCCGACCACTTGTGTCCCGTAAGCTGAATTCAATTCAGCAATAAACAGTCTGCTCATGTCCTCCATGTCTTCCACCCGCTCTGATAACGACGGGACATAGAGCGTCAATCCTTGTAAACAACTGTATAAATCAGGGTCAAATCGCCCTGCTTTCATTTCTTCAAATAAATCGGCAGATGAAGAGGCGAGCCAGCGGATTTGCTGATCTGTCTTCATCCACTGCACGACGAGATCATGCTGGACTTCGAGCGGCAGATGCTCGACATTTCGAAGAAAAACCGTTCCGTTCTGAACAGCCGGAAGGTTTTTCAGCAATGCGTACTCTTTCACCTTGCTGCAGTGAATGGTCACAAACGTATGCTGCTGCCGAGGGCTCATTTGATGAATCGCAAAGGCTAGATCTGATTTCCCCGTTCCTTCCTCTCCGTACAGTAAAATAGGTTTATGCGTCTGGCTGAATGCCTGCGCTTGCTGAACCGTGTCCCTCATAGACCTGCTTTGTTGTGTAAATGATGAAAATGGATGCAATGAATGGACGGGCGCTGCAAACGACCATGCAAGATGCTGATGATCGCGGCAGGACACTGATTGTTCAATGGCAATCAGCAGCTCTCCTTTTGAAAGAAGGGAGCCTTTCATATGCCAGACAACTTCTCCTGTTTCTAATTGAAAATACCCGCTTTGTTTGCCTTCTCTTATAGACTGTACGGCAAAAGCCAGCTCTTCCCACCATTCAAGGATGGCGTCGGCAGGAGCAATGGGTTCAAGAAGCCCCTCATTAATCCAATGTTTCACCGTTTTGTTCACAAAGCGGATCCGGCTGTTGTCACCAATAACGAGCATCCCTTTTTCTTCCTGATCGATCATCTCTCTAAACATCCGCTGCTCCTCGGATGCCTCCTTAAAGAGCCGGTACATTTGCCTTGCACTGTGAAACGCTTCTTTAACGGATTCACGGCCGGACGTGATCAGCATGCTTTGCATGCCCAGCTCCTTTGCCGCTTTATCGGTAATGACATCTCCCAATACAATTTGTGTCCCCTGCTGCTGAATGTCCCTCAGCAGATTCCATACTTCCATTTCTTCTTTAATCGTATATAAATCAACTTCTATTCCAAAAAGCTCGCTGATGGTGCGAACCCCTTGGGTAATATTTTCAAAGCCGACGACGGCTGTTTTTCCTTGATAATCTTTAATGAGCGTCAGCGCCCGCAGCAGATCATACCCGGAAACAGGAATATCCACGACAGGGATGTGCACATGTTGCTGTATGAGCGAGGCTGTACCTCCGCGGCTCATAATGATATCGATTCCCTGCGATTCAGCTTGTTCTGCAATCGCAACGCCGGAGCGCAAATCGCCGACCTCCAGCTGAAATTGAATGTCCTGTTCTTCCTTCGCGAGCTCTGTCAATAAATCCCCTAAGCCTTTATACGGCGCAATGCCAAGCACTTTAATTTTCATGAAATGGACCCCCTCTTTCATTCTCTCTCAGTCAAGGAGACGGTGAGGGAGTCCGTTCAAACGATTGGGACAGCCCCCTCGAACTTAAATTATAAATGATGCGATATAGGGATACAATTCATGCCAGTGCCGCGCGCTCGTTCAAACGGCTTTATTCTTGACCGGCCGAGGCCCACGTTTGCGGGACACGCACATATTTAATCGCCTGACGGTAGTACGTAAAGGCAATATGCAGATCACCGTCTTTCCCCTGCTTGATCGACGGATAGGAAAACTCGCGGTTGAGCTTGTCTTTTGAGTTGTTCGTCATCGCATAACCGTCGCCGACTTCGATGTTTCTTTTGACAGGCCATGTGATGCCGCCGTCCCAGGAAAGCGCCAAAGTCATCGGCGCCCTCGGCGCTCCCCAGAAGGCTGGACGCGCGTCTGTGTCAACACCTGTTCTTGTATCATCCTCATCCTCAATTTCATCGTATAGAGATGCTCTTCTTTCGGTCGTTTCATTCGCATTCATATGATTGTATACGAGAGCAAGCGTCCCATCTTGAAGCGCTGTAAATTGAATGGAGGAGTTGTTGTTCGGCAGCTCGGTCGGCTCAGGCTCTGACCAGGTGCGGCCGTTATCAATAGAGCGGCTCACATAAATCGAGTCTGCAAAACGGCTTCTAAACAACGCAAGCAAGGTGCCGTCGTGCAGTTTTTCAATATTCATATGAACACATCCGGTACTGCCCGGCACCTTCACTTCCTCCCACGACTTGCCTTTATCAGATGAAATTTTCACCGCGCTGATGTCACGGTTTCCAGTCCATTTCACGCCCGACAGGGTGATGCAGTAAAAGACAGGAAGCAGCCAATCGCCGTTATCCAGAACAATGAGCGGCTGGCGGATAAAAGTCCCTGCTTCGGCAAACAATGTGTCAATCCCGCTCCATGTATGGCCTCTATCATCCGATGTCCGGTATCTGACAACCGCTGTATCCTGATTGCCGGAAAGCTGCGCCGTATACATAAGCCAGAGCCGACCGTCAGGCTCTTGGAAAAGCACAGGGTTTTGTTCGGAGCGGGAAGGATCACCTGACAGCTTTTCTGCCTGTGTCCACTCACCGCTTCCTTTTTCAAGCCTTGACATGTAAATCGATATATCCGGGATGCCTTCCTGCGTTCCCCCAAACCAGACGCACAACAGATCACCATTGTCCAGCTCCAGCAGGTTGGCTGCATGGTTTTGCGGGCAGTCTGTCGGCAAAAACGCATCCTTTCTGGCCGAATCGGTTTTATTTTCTCTGATGCGCCCATCTATCGGCAGGGAAACTTCACTTTGTTTCATCATAATTCCTCCTCAACATTTGACTCTTTTTTCGCAGGTGAGCTGATCAGACGATCCAATACGAGCACAATAAACGGAACAATGATGGCGATGTACATGTTATCGATGCCAAACGGATTGTCCAATAAATACCATACCGTCGTTGATATGCCGGAAAGCGCCAAGCCAATGGTTGCTCCGCGGTTTGAATTAAAATATGGCAAATAAAAGCCCATCGCCGCCACAACGGCAATTGATGTCCGAAGCGCCCTCGTAAAGAAAGAAAGCGTTAACAATTCCGGCGCCAGCGCAACCCCGAGCAGCGGAATAAAACCGACGATAATAGAAACATATCTCGTAATTTTCATGCGCTGTTCCGGTGTCGGATTTGCTTTCGGTACATAAAAGTCATCTATGATCAGCGTCGTTGTCGCCAGCGCAACCGTTGAAACGCCGACAAAAATAGACGCCACAAGGGATGTCGCCACAACCGCGCTCAGCACAGGATTCATGTGCTGCATAAACACCGGGAATGCGTAAATCGGATCAATTTCCGGGTACAAATACCGTGCAGCAACGCCGATGACTCCAATGGCAATCGCAAGCGGCAGACAAAGCAGCGCTGCATAGAGCGTCGACTTCTTTGCATCTTTCTCACTTTTCGAGGAGGTAATAGCCTGTATAATAAACTGAGTCGCAAAAATCGCCCCCATGTTGCCGATAAACCAGGCGCCGATTGTCCCCCATCCGATGCTGCCGTCCCAAGTGAAGAAATGCTCCGGCAACTGCTGCGTCATCGGCTCCCAGCCTTTTGTCAAATAGAGTGCAACCCCTAAAGTGATCAGAACCCCCGCATATTTAACAAGAGAATGCAGAATCGTCACCCAGGCAACGCCCTTCATTCCGCCAAACGTAAAATAAAAGGTGCTGACAATCGCTGTAATGATCGCACACGTCATCAGCGGAAGACCTAAAATAGACGAAATCGCCGCCGATCCGCTTAAATAGTTTCCAAGATTCACAAGTAAAAGGGCCACAATCATAATGATAGAAACGACAAGCTTGGTCGAACGGCCAAACTTTTCACTAATAATCCCGGAAATCGTATATTGGCCTGTTTTATAAAATTTCCCTGCTAAGAAGTAGGAAAAAATAAAAAACGCAATCGAGACCGTTACAATCGACCATGAAGCTGCCAAACCATGTGTATAAGCTGATTCAGCGGTCCCGATTGTCGATTTAGTGCCGATGAATTCACTCATCAGCAAAATCCCGACAACAATCGCCGGCAGCGTTTTGGCAGCATTGTTGAATTCCGAACTGGATTTACTGCGAAACCGCATCGTTAGCCATGTCGTAAAGAGAATGTATACCACAATCACTGCCAAAATAAACGTTATGATCGAACCGCTTAAGACATCCACCCAAACTCCCCCTTTGTTTGTGAGCCTCTTACAGGCCCATGGTGAAAACCATGTACAGATTCCGGCAGTCTATATATCCAGCAATTTCAAATAGACAGCTTCAATCTCCGCAATAGACATCGGCTTTGGATTGTTATCCATGAGCCGTTTGACGTCGGCTGCCGCCTCAGCAAGCGATGACACATCCTCTTTTGATACCCCGAATGTCTTTAAATTTTGCGGAATATCTAAATCGGCGGTCCACTCTTCAATTTTCCGTATGACCCGCTCTGCTTGGCTGGCCTTCGAACCTTCTGATTCGATTCCAATCACGCCAGCCACATCCGAAAGGCGGTCAGTCACATGATCCGCATTAAAGGCCGTTACATGTGGAAGCAGCATTGAATTGGCCACACCGTGCGAAATTTTGTATTTTCCCCCGAGCGGATAAGCCATCGCATGAACCGCCGCTGTTCCTGCGCTTGTCAAGGCCATTCCGCCATACATGGCGCCAATGAGCATTTTCTCTCTTGCCTCCAAGTTATTTCCATGATGGTAGGCCTCCTGAATACTGGAGGAAATCAGTCTCATAGATTCAAGCGCAAACATGTCGCTGAATGGGTTTGCTTTGTTGGAAATATAGGATTCGAGTGCGTGTGTAAATGCATCCATTCCGGTTGCAGCTGTGATCGCCTTTGGAAGACCGGTCGTCAAAACCGGATCTAAAATGACAAGCGAGGGCAGCAGATAGGGACTGACCATACCAATCTTTAATTCTTTCTCCGGGAACGTCACAATCGCATTCGGCGTCACCTCTGACCCTGTTCCGGATGTTGTCGGAATCAGCACAAGCGGAACGCCGGGCTTTTCAACGAGATTCGTGCCAATCAAAGCTGAAATTGGTTTTTCATTTGTTTTCAGAACAGAGAGGATTTTAGCCGCATCGAGCACACTGCCTCCGCCAATTCCTAGAATCGCGTCATGGCCTCCTTCAGAAAAAAGCTGAAAAACCTCTTCGATGTTTTGTTCCGTCGGCTCCGGCTGTATATCCGTGTTGACTTCACTTGAGATGCCTTTCTCAGCCAGCACCTCTTTGATTTGGTCTGCATAGCCGAGAGAAACGATCGACGGCTGAGTTAAAATAAACACCGAACGAATCTGATTCAATCCGATCTGATCTAAGTGATCACCAAGCAAATTGAGTGAATGTGCACCAGCCTCAATTCGGGCGGCCGTTTGAAAATGATAAAGCGTCTTCATAACCTCACTGCTCCTTTGTCAGTTTTGCTTCAATTCCGTAGCCTTCCAGCATCTTTTTCACTTTTTGCAGCGGCTCTCCCGACAGCTCTGCAATCGGACGTTTAGGCGGTCCGACGTCGATGCCGGCAAGCTCCGCTGCTTTTTTAAGCGGAGCCGGCAGTGAACCGAGTGAAAACGTATCACGGAGCGGCTGCAGCTGCTGTTGATAGTGCTCGCTCTCTTCAATGTTTCCTTGTTTAAAAGATTCATAGATTGAAACAACAGTTTGTGGAAGCACATTGGCTGTGGCTGCCACAGCTCCTGTTCCACCCGCCTTCAATGTGTCTAAAATCAATGAATCGGTTCCTGCCAGGACGGAAAAGGACTGTTCTTTTGTACGCTCAAGATACGCCTTAATATTGGCGAAGCTGCCGCTGCTGTCCTTAATGCCGATGATGTTCGGCAATGCCGCCAGCCGTTCAACCGTTTCGGGCTCCAATGATACGCCTGTTCTCGACGGAATGTTGTAAAGCAGGACAGGAAGCGCGACATTTTCAGAAATCGTGCGGAAATGCTGATACAATTCCTCCTGCGAAGGTGCGACAAAGTATGGCGTAATAATCGAAAGAACATCCGCTCCGATATCCGCCATTTGATTGGATAAGGAAATGGTCGCCTCAGTACTGTTTTCTCCTGCTCCGATGAAAACAGGCACTCGTTTATTAACCGCTTTTACAACTGTTTCAGCAATTTGAAGCTTTTCCTCTTGCGAGAATAAATGAAATTCGCCATTTGTTCCTAAAGCAAAAATGCCGTGGACGCCTGAATCAATTAAATGATTTACCAGCTTTTCGGCTGCTTCCGGATGAAAAGCCTGTTGTTTTGTAAGCGGTGTCAGTATGGCAGGGATAATTCCCTCTACTTTCAAGTGACTTCGCTCCCCTCTGTTGCATTTTTAAACAATAAAATAGTAAAACGCTTTCACAAACTTTATTATAAAGGTGTTATGCTTCATTAAGCAACACTATTTTTGGATTTGGGACAAAAGAATGAAATCTTACCTTCAGCTGATGCTTTTTAAAACAATAAAAAAACCTGTCCAAAGACAGGTCAAATTAATCTTTTAAAGCTTTCACACAAGCCGCTGTTTTATTTTGAATTTGTATCAGAAAAGCGGCTTGATCCGCTGACCGGCCGGATTGAGTGGCCGCTACAAGCACATCACCGCACGGAACATGGTGCTGGGCTGCGGCATTTGCTGCAGTGCTGATCGCCTTCACAAATTGACCATCTTGCAAACAGCCGTCAACTAACACCCACATGATCAAACGCCCCGCCGTATCTTTCATACCGACGATGCAAAGATCACCGCTTTCCGACGACACAATATGACAGTCAGCCAATTCAGTATCATGTTGGATAAATAGCGTTTCATCTTCAAAGGCTGACAGGTCATGTGGCCATCCAGAGTTATTTCCGCTTGCGAAAACAAGTTTTCGTCTCCAAGCAAAGCCCCCTTCAGGGGACAGAAGACGGAGCGGACGGTCTGCCGAAAATGCGATGCCGTGCGGCAAATATTGTTCAATTCGCTCTTTTAAAAAGAGGGGCTCGGTTTTCTGCGGGATGGTTTTCGCCTTGATCGTAAACTGCGGATTTGCACGCTGAGGATGGTCCAGCGCTGTGATGCCCGTATCATACACTCGTCCGATACGCTCGGCAGAAAGAGCAGCTTCCGGGCGGTCAAGAACTTCTGCTTTTCCATCTTTCAACAACAGCAGGCGGTCACAGTATAAACTCGCAATATTCACATCATGAAACACCCCGACCACTGCAAGTTTGGATGCAGCCGTTTCTTGTTTCATTAAATCAAGCAGACTCTTTTGAAATGACAAATCGAGAAAACTCGTCGGTTCATCAAGCAGCAAATATTCGGGTTCCTGGGCAAGTGCCTGCGCTAAATACACCCGCTGCTGCTCTCCGCCGCTCAGCTCATGAATGGATTTTTGGGCGAAGCGAAGTGTGTCTGTCTGCTTCATCACCCTTTTCACGATATCATGATCTTCCGCTGTCAGCTGCCGAAAAAGGCCTGATTGATACGCGTAGCGGCCAAACTGTACCGTTTCCTCCACTGTAAAGGAAAAGGCCTGCTCCGTTTTTTGAGGAAGGACCGCCATTTTGCGAGCGAGCTCCTTCGTTTGGTACGCCCCGACTGAACGGCATTCAAGCAGCACCTCGCCGCTTCGAGGTGCGATTGTTCCCGACAACATTTTCAGCAAAGTGGTTTTTCCGCTGCCGTTCGGACCAAGTATTCCTAAAAATTCGCCCGGCTTTACAGCAAAGCTGATGTCCTGTAAGACATCCGTTTTTCCATAGCCGCCGGACACACGGATGACATCAATCATGAACTCGCCCTCCCCGGTAGCGCCGAATCAAAATAAAGCCGAAAACAGGTGCCCCTACCAGTGCGGTAATAATGCCGATCGGCAGCTCGGACGGCTCAATGATGGTTCTCGACAAAAGATCTGACAGCACAAGGAACGAAGCGCCGTTCAGCATCGAGAGCGGCAGGAGATGACGGTGATCCGTAATAGACAGAAGCCGGATAAAATGCGGAATGACGAGGCCGACAAACCCAATGGTTCCAGACACAGCAACCGCACTGCCAGTTAAAATAGCTCCCGCCAACAGAACGACATATTTACTCCGCTTCACATTCACGCCGAGCAGTCTCGCTTTTTCCTCGCCATAAGTCATCACATTCAGTTCTCTCCCGCTGATCAAAAGCGCGGCAGCGCCCGCAGCAAAAAAGGGCAGAAACAGCGCGACATAGCCCCAGCCCCTCATCGATACGCTGCCGAGCAGCCAGTGGACGATCGGTTTTAAATCATCGCCGGTCAAAGCGATCATGAGAGAAATAAGCGCACCCAAAAACGAACTGAAGATGATCCCTGTTAAAATCAAAGCAGACAGGGTCAACGAAGGGTGTACGAGCCGCGCAAAGAACAAAACCAAAAAAATCACGACAACAGCCGCGGCAACGCTTAAAAACGGCAGTGTAAAACTTCCGATCACCGGCAGCTGAATCCCAAAAAACAGCGTGACCACTGCACCGACGGCCGCGCCTGACGAAATGCCGAGCGTATACGGATCTGCGAGCGGGTTTTTCAAAAGCCCCTGAAACCCGGCTCCCGCAGCAGCCAGACCCGCGCCCACAAGAGCGGCCAATACCACCCTCGGCAGCCTGATTTTCATGATGATGTTCGCCTCTGTCGGATCGGGATTTAACCCTTGAATGCCAAACCATTCGTCCAAAAAAACCTTGATAATAGACGGAATGGGAATCTCCAAAGATCCGATAGAGATTCCCATAAGAACAGATGCCGACAAAAACAACAGGCTGAAGGCATATGCCGCGAAGCGGTTATTTCTTAAAGACGTCAGGGTAAATATGTTCAGCAAGCTCTTCGACCCCTTTGATCAATCGCGGCCCCGGACGGGTCACGAGGTCAGGGTCCACGTCGTATACTTCGTTATTTTTGACGGCTTTTACACCGTTCCAGCCGCCTCGTTTTTTAATCTCGCTGACAGCAGACTCGCCGTTTGTCGTCACGATCGCATCGGGATTCAGCTTGACGATCGCTTCTTCCGTTATCTTGGCCCAGCCTTTCTGCGCGGAAGCGGCATTTTCCGCATGAATCGCTTCTAGCATTTCATCCATAAAGGTGCCTTTTCCGGTTGTATAAATGTCCGGAGCCGGAGACACTTCGACAAATACTTTCTTTTGATCGGCTTTAGATATGCCGGCAGCTTTTTCCTTTATGTCAGCCAGGTCAGATTTCATGCTCTTGATCAGGCTCGCCGCTTGATCCTCTGCGCCGGCAGCCTTTCCGATCATTTCGATCGACCGGTACGCCTCTTCAAAAGAGGCCGCATCATTCACGGTCACCACCGTAATTCCTGCACCTTTTAGCTGCTTCAGCCCTTCTTCGGCACTCTGCATGCTGGAAGCATGGGCCAGGACCAAGTCGGGGTTTAACGAAATGATTTTTTCCGTATTAAATTCCATGCCCCCGATTTTTTCAACGTTTTTCACTTCTTTTGGATATGTATCAAAATCCGTCACGCCGACGACTTTTTTCCCCAGGCCGAGGGCGTATGTAATTTCGGTATTGCTCGGCATCAGAGAGACGATTTTCTTCGGTTCATTTTCAATTTTGACCTCTTGTCCTGAAGCATCTTTTATGGTGACCGGAAACGCTTCAGCCGCCTTCTCCTGCTTTTGCTGATCTGCCGGTTTTTGCGCTTGACCGCAGCCGCTAAGGACGCCGGCGGCCAACAGCAGTGACAGCAATAAAAGCCCTAACTTCTTCATCCTGCTTCCTCCTCGGGATAAAATAAAAACATCTCTACTCAGTAAAGATGCAGCAAACCAAGAACGTACAAAAAGTGCACATCGCTTATACCGCATCTGTCCTTGCAGATTACGCGGTCATCATCCAGGCGGTTATTCCGGCTTTTGGTTCATCGCTCTCGGCCTGTCCGAACTGCTCGCGGGACTCTCGCCGGCTTCCCCTCTTAAGCTGCTGATGAGCAGCACCTTTCTGACTCATTCGTATCCTAATTTCGGAATTATTATACTATAATCGACACAGGTCTGTATATGAGATTCTGAAAAGGAGATTTTCAACTGAAAAACATTGTTTTTGCTAAATCATTTACGATATATTGCATATAGAGAAAGGGTGGTTTTATGCCGATACCGAAAAACTATACGCCTCAGGTCAGACTTTCAGCAAAGGAAAAAGCGTTTCACCAATTGCAGCGCTGGATTGTTGACGGAACCCTTGAACCCGGCGAAAAAGTCACGGACACCGATCTGGCCGAAGCGCTCGGCGTCAGCCGCACACCGGTCAGAGAAGCGCTTCAGCTCCTGGAATCGCAGGGCTTTGTGGAAATGAAGCCGGGAAAAGAAACAAAGATCACGCTCATTCATCCCGATGATGCGTTGGCCGTCTATCCCCCGCTCGCACACCTTCAGGCTCTGGCGGCAGAACTGGCCGCGCCGCTTTTGACCGAAGAAGAGATCGCCGAGCTAAAAAAACTCGTGGCTCAATACGAAGCCGCGTTTAAGGAGGAGCGGTACCACGATGCAGCTGAACTGGACGAACAGTTCCACCATTTGATTACAGAAGCGGCTAAAAACCCGTATGTTCTTCAGTTTTCTGCTGTTCTGCAGCTTCATGTCAGACGAATGAAGTATGTGTTTTTCAATCGGCCGGCTGCTCCGAAAATGCAGTCCGCCGCCGAGCATTGGGAAATCATCGCCGCTTTTGAAAATAACGATCCAAAATTGGCGGCTGAAGTGATGAAAAAGAATTGGCTCCGTCCGATGGAAGATATTCATAAGATTTTAAAAGACAGGGAACAATAAAGTGCCAGGCACGATTTTCGACCGCTGTATCCAGCTGCGATATACTGTTTATTAGATGTTTTTTTCATCTTAACTCTCAAAACAAGGATTGATGGCATATGGATTTAAAGCTGAAAAACAAACTCGTGCTCGTGACAGGTTCTACTGCAGGTATTGGAAAAGCAACGGCGGAAGCCTTTTTGGCGGAAGGCGCCGAGGTCATCGTAAACGGACGGACAGAAGAAAAAGTCCAGTCGGTCGTTGATGAGCTTTGCCGCCACGGAAACGTTCACGGAATTGCCGCTGATTTATCCGATCCTGAAGAAAGCAGGGCATTGGTCGAAAAAACCGCTGAAATCGGGGAGCTTGATGTCCTCGTCAATAATATGGGCTTTTTTGAAGTGAAGGATTTCACAGAGGTGACAGACGAGGAGTGGCTCAACTATTTTGAAGTAAACGTTTTAAGCGCTGTTAGGCTTTGCCGCGCGTTTTTGCCGGCCATGCTGAAGCGGGATAAGGGGAGGATTCTCAATTTGGCAAGCGAAGCCGGCATTAAACCGCTTCCGCAGATGATCCCTTATTCGATGACGAAGACCGCTCTGATCAGTTTATCAAGAGGTTTGGCCGAAATGACGAAAGGGACAAATGTGACGGTCAACTCTGTCCTTCCGGGTCCTACATGGACGGAAGGCGTCGCCAATTATATGGAGGGTGCCGCCGCTCAGGAGAAAACCGATTTAGACACCTTTGTCAAAGATTATTTCAAAGTGAATGAGCCGACTTCTTTGATTCAGCGCTATGCAAAACCGGAAGAAGTGGCGAGTACGATCGTCTATCTCGCTTCCGAAAAAGCTGCGGCCATCAACGGTTCCGCACAAAGAGTGGAAGGCGGAATTATCCGCTCCATTTAACAGAAATCCTCTGCCGATCGGCAGAGGGTTTTTGTTTAGGATTCGTGTGAATCATACCGTTTTCCGTTAATATACAGCTTCGAAAAAACAGGGTCTTTCACATATTTCAGTTCCATCGGAACATCGACGCCGTCGATCTCGGAATCGGCCACTTTCAGCCCGGTGACCGGAGAGTGGTCGTATGCCAGCACCCTGATCCCGTATTGCCCGCCCTTGCTTTTCAGCTGTTTAACATCAACGGTACGGACGACGGGCTTGAAATCTCCGGCATCCCCTTCTTCATATTCCATATCGATGGCGATCACTTCGCGCTTCAAGCTTTTAACCGTATTTTTGTGAAAGTAGATGTTTTCAAGAACGCCGCCGCGCACCGAATTCGTTTTAATGCGGAGGGCTCTGTCCAAGTTCGGGCTGTCCATAAGGTTGCCCTCGGCGATGACGTTCTTCACGCCTCCGGAAATTTCGCTTCCGATCGTGACCCCTCCGTGCCCGTCTTTCATTTCGTTATGTTCAATGACGATGTTTTCTGACGGAATGTTGATCCTTCGGCCGTCGGCATTTCTTCCCGATTTGACGGCGATGCAGTCGTCTCCATTATCAAAATGGCAGCCCTTGATCACCACGTTTTTACACGATTCCGGGTTGACTCCGTCGGTATTCGGGCCGTGCCCGATGACCGTGATGCCGTCCACTGTCACATTCTCGCAAAGCACGGGATGAACTTGCCACATCGGCGAATTCAGCACAGTGACACTTTGAATCAATATATGTTTGCAGCGATACGGCTGAATGAAATTCGGCCGCAAATAATGCCCTTTTCCAAACTGCCGCTCAGTGACCGGGACACCGCGCTCAGCCATTTCAAACAAAGCATTCCGGTCTTTTTCCTGTGAAGGCTGGCCATTCGTTCCCCTTTTCCACGGCCACCAATGCTCGTCATCGCCTTGGCCGTCAAGCGTACCCTTTCCGGTTATCGCAATATTTTCGGCTTCATAAGCGTAGATGAGCGGTGAATAATTATAGAGTTCGACCCCTTCAAACCTCGTCAGCACAACGGGGAGATAATCTTCAGGGTTCTGACTGAATTTGATCACCGCTCCTTGTGCAATATGAAGCTCCACATTGCTTTTCAGCCTGAGCGCACCGGAAAGAAACATGCCTTCAGGAACCGCTACTCTTCCACCGCCGGCTTGGTGGGCCTGATCAATCGCCTTCTGTATCGCTTCCGTCGAATCGTTTTTTCCGCTTTCGTCAGCCCCAAACGCTGTAACATCAAATAAGCGATTAGGAAATATCGGAACCTTCAGCTTCTTTACAATCTCGTTTTTTATTTTCTGCAGACTCAAGTTACCGCCCCCCTTTACAATGTGACGCCTGTTTTAAATATCGCAAGCTCCCTGAAATCGTTTATCTCATTGTTCAGCTGCCTGCCGCCCGCGACTTCGATCAAATATGCTGTCAGCTCCTTCAAAACGTCATCTTCTGACCGGTCTTCGAGCACCCTTCCCGCATTAAAATCGATCCAATGGCGCTTCGCCTCATAAATCGCTGTATTTGTCGAAATTTTCATCGTCGGCACAAAGGTGCCAAAAGGTGTGCCCCGCCCTGTTGTAAATAGAACGATTTGACACCCTGCAGCAGCCAGTGCGGATGAAGCAACAAGGTCATTTCCGGGAGCACTCAGCAGATTCAGCCCTTTCTTTTTCAAAACATCCCCGTATTCAAGGACATCCGTCACCTTTGAAGTGCCGGCTTTTTGCGTACAGCCGAGCGATTTATCTTCCAATGTCGTAATGCCGCCCGCTTTATTGCCCGGAGACGGGTTTTCATAGACGGGCTGCCTGTGATCGATAAAGTACTGTTTAAAATCGTTGATTAAGCGGACGATTTTATGAAACACTTCTTCATTTTCAGCCCGTTCCATCAAAAGCGTTTCCGCCCCAAACATTTCAGGAACTTCTGTCAAAACCGCCGTTCCCCCTTGGGCGATCAGAAAATCGGAGAGGCGGCCGAGCAGCGGATTCGCGGTAATTCCGGAAAATCCATCAGAACCGCCGCACTTCAAACCGATTTTCAGTTCAGAAAGCGGAACATCTTCGCGCCGGTCACTTTTTGCATGCTCATAAATTTCTTTTAACAGTTTGACGCCTTCCGTGACTTCGTCTGATACCTCTTGGGAAAGCAGAAACTTGACCCGGCTGTGATCATAATCGCCGAGCGCTTCGCGGAATTCGTGAATGCTGTTGTTTTCACAGCCGAGTCCCAGTACAAGGACACCGCCTGCATTCGGGTGTTTGACGGCATTCGCCAAAATCGTTCTCGTGTTGATATGATCATCGCCAAGCTGTGAACAGCCGTACTGATGCTTTAATACGTGAACGCTTTCAAAAGGGGCGATGGAGCCAACCTCGGCCTTAAATTCTTTAATGATCAGCTCTGCAATACCATTTACACAGCCGACGGTCGGCACGATCCATAGCTCGTTTCTGATCCCCGTTTTTCCGTCTTTTCGTTTAAATCCTTTAAATGTGAGCGGTTCTTTTTGATAGCGGTTTTCCGTAAACTTCGGCTTGTAGCTGTATTCTTCGACACCGCCCAAATTCGTTTTCACATTTTTCGTATGCACCCACTCCCCCGTCTGAATCATTTCAGTGGCGTGCCCGATCGGAAAGCCGTATTTGATGACGTCTTCATTTTCAGCAATGTCTTTTAAAGCAAACTTATGGCCTTTCAAAATTGTTTCCTTGATCACGATGGTCCGTTCTCCGACAGTAATCGTTTCACCGGTCTGCAATTCTCTTAACGCAATGCCGACATTATCTTGAGGATTGATCATCAAGCAGTCTTTCATCACATGTCCCCCAGCTCAGCCATTTGGCTGTTCATCATTTTTTTCAGTGCCTTCCTCATTCCCGTTTGTTTCATGTCCCTTAAATATTCAGCCGTCTTGTCCGTCAATCCGGGCATATCGTTCAGGTTTTGCCCCCACACTTTTTCAAACCCGAGAACATGGAATGCGATGTTCGAAACGTCTGTCTCTTCTGTCCAGAGCCGTTTGAGGAAAGCCAGCACCTCATCGTCGTCAGACAGCGGAATGGCCTCATCTTCCCGTTTTCCTTGGTAAAAATAAATTAAAGCGCTTAAAGCGAATACGGTTCGAGCCGGAAGTTTGCCTGTTCGTTCCGCATACTCGATTAAGACGGGCAAATTTCTGACTTTGAATTTTGCAAAGGAATTTAAGGAAATATCGATCAGCTTGTGACGGATAAACGGGTTTTTAAAGCGGTCGAGAATCTCTTCCACATAGGTGTCAAGCTCGCTGCCGGGCATATCGATCGTCTCGAGCACCTCCTGCTGGATCAGCTCTTTCACAAATGATCCGATCAGCTCGTCTTCAGCTGCTTCACGCACCGTCTCAAGGCCTGCCAAATAAGCGACCGGCGTCATCGCAGTATGGGCGCCGTTTAAGATTCTCACTTTTCTCACCCTGTACGGCGTCACATCTTTGACAAACTCGACATTCAGGCCCGCCTCATGAAGCGGGAGCTCGTCTCGTAGCCATTTCGGCCCTTCAATCACGAATAAATGATACGGCTCCGCCGTCACCATCAAGGAGTCGTGATAGCCGGCCGCCTCTTCAAGCCGGTGTGCATTTTCTTTCGGGAACCCCGGTACGATCCTGTCCACAAGCGTATTGCAAAACACGTTTGCCTCTTCAAGCCAATCGATGAACCCTTGTTCAAGCGCCCACGCGTTTGTATAGCGCAGCACAATGTCTTTCAGTTTTTCTCCGTTATCTTCAAGCAGCTCACAGGGGAGGATCACCAGACCTTTTTCCCTGCTTCCCTGAAAAGTCAGGTATCGTCTGTATAAAAGTGCAGTCAGCTTCCCTGGATAGCTTTTCTGCGGACGGTCGGACAGCCGGTCTTCCTCGATATAAATGATGCCGGCCTCTGTCGTATTTGAAAATACAAACCGCAAATCCGGCAGATCAGCCAGCTCTATAAATTCATCATAGTGCTCATAACTGCTGACGACTCTGCTGATTGATGTAATGACAGCAGAATCGCGAACCTCCCGTCCTTCCCGGAAACCTTCAAGATAAAGCGTGTAAAGCCCATCCTGTTCTTGAAAGGCCGTTACAGAACCGCGGCGCGGAGGCACGACGACGGCGCTGCCGTTAAAATCGGTTTCTTCATTTAATCTATGAATCTGCCAGTCAATAAATCCCCTCATAAAGTTACCTTCCCCGATTTGCAAAATCCGTTCGGGGCGGCTCGGCTTAGACCTTATCTGTTTGGACAGCCTCTCCATTTCAATCCCCTCCTCATTTTTGCACACGTTCACATTTTACAGCGCATCAAAAATGATGCTATAGATGCTTAACTGAATTGCGAATGATCAGCTCCGTGCTGATCAGCGTCTGCCTGCCTTCTGCCTGCGGGTTTTCGATCAGTGACAACAGGCGTTCCGCACCAAGCATGCTGATTTTTTCCGTCGGCTTTTTTACCGTCGTCAATGACGGTGTCGTATACGCCGAAAATCCGCTATCGTCAAAGCCGATAATCGACATATCGTCAGGACAGCGTTTCCCGTTTGCATAAAGGGCATTCATCGCGCCGATCGCCATATCATCATTGGCGCAAAACAGGGCTGTCGGAGGGTTCTTCAGCTTAAGAAGCGTTTCAGCCGCGCGAAAACCGCTTTGCATCGTATAATCGCCCTGAACGAGGTATTCGCCGGGCATGTCAAGGTTTGCGTCGTGAAGCGCGCGAAGAAATCCTCCTTTCCTTTCTTGAGAGGATTTAAAACCTTCTTTCCCCTGCACCATGGCGATCCGTCTGTGACCGTTTTTGATCAAGTATGAAGCAGCGAGGAAAGCGCCCTCGTGTTCATTCGCCAAAATATTGACGACGGAGTGCCCTTCGATTTTTCTGTTCAGCACGACGACCGGAATATTCTGTTTGAGGACATGCTCAATAAAAGCCTGATCCTGTTCGCTTTGGCTGATTAAAATCATCCCGTCATAGCGGTTGCGGTGAATGGATGACAAATCATGATAATCGTCGATCCCTCTGACAACCATATTATAGTTTTCATCGATCACCTTGTTGACGCCGCGCAGGATGTCTGCAAAGAAACTTGAAGACGTCCCGTCTGTCAGGCTTGTTAAAAACAGGCCGATCGTAAAAGACTTTTGCGTGACAAGGCTTTTCGCATTAAAATTCGGTTTATAATTCATTTCGGCTGCGATGTCGAGTATTTTCTTTTTCGTGTTCTCTTTTATCAGCGGACTGTTGTTCAGCGCTCTGGATACTGTGGTGTGCGATACATTCGCCAGCCTGGCGATATCTTTAATCGTTACTGACATTGTTTTTTACCTGCCTTTTCCTGCTGTTGTTACCATCAGTTTACCATATCAAAAGCGCTTTTTAGAAAGTGAAATTCCGCTAGGATCTCGCTTCGATTTCCGCGATCATTTCGGCGTGCTTCTGATCTGTTAAACGGTACAGATAGCCGAGAACGAGAATGGCCGCCGTCCGCGCAGCTGCCGGATACAAAAGGAGAATCGCTTTAATGCCGAGCAGCGTCCCCGCTTTTTGGGTCGCATTCGGCACATAGCCGATGATGCTGAGACCGATCCCTGACAGGAAGCCGGAAAGCGACTGAGCCAGCTTTCTCGAAAAGTTAAACAGCGAATATACCGTTCCTTCTTTCCTTTCCCCTGTTCTCCACTCGCCGTAATCGATCGCATCTGATACGAATGCCCAGGTGATTCCGTTCGGAATGCTGATGCCGATGAAGGCGATGCTTGCAAGAATCGTAAAAACAAAGACATTGCCCGGTACAAAAAAATTAATCAGATCCGCACAGACGGAAACCGCGAGCCCCAAAATGGCGGTATGCTTTTTCCCGAACAACTTCACGAGCTTCGGCAGCATGATGACGCCGATAAAGGATGAGCCGATGATGATAAAATTCATGTAAGCCATCAGTTCGGCATTGCCGAGGTTATACTGCGCGAAGTAAATCAGCATCGCGGATTTAAGGTTATAGGCTGAAATCGTAAAAATGGTCATGAATATAAGCGTAAGGAGCGGTTTGTTCGTAAAAAACGTCTTTGATATTGCTTTGAATGTTACTTTTTCCTGTTTGTACTTCTCATCTTTTACGACAATCCGTTCCTGACAGTTCCTGTAGCAAATGTAGAAAAACAACACACCCAGAAAAGACATCAGTCCCATGACGACCGGATAAGCAACCGCAGGGTTGTCAAACCTGACAATCATCGGGATGACAACAATGCTCGTCACAAACAGAGCGCCCAGTGAGCCGGCCTGGCGAAAGGAAGCAAGCGAAGTCCGTTCCACCGAGTTTTGCGTCATGGCCGCCCCGAGCGAGCCGTATGGGATGTTGACAAAGGAATAGCCGAGACCCCAAAGCATGTATGACGCATAAGCGTATATGAGTTTGCCCGTCGGTGACAGATTCGGCGAGATGAAGGTCAATATCGTCAAAATCGCGAGCACAAAGCTTCCGTATAGCAGATACGGCCTGAATTTACCTTTCGGGCCGATATTCTTCCTGTAGTCGATCGATGTTCCCACAATCGGATCGACAAAAGCGGCAAAAAGTTTGCTCACAAGAAAAATGCCTCCGGCCGCCGCCGCCGGAATGCCGGCAACATCCGTGAAAAACTTCAGAAGATAGAGCTGTCCAAGGTCAAACATAAATCCGTTCCCAAAATCTCCAAAACCGTAAGAAACCTTTTCTTTTAAACTTAATTTCTCTTGAGTGACGGCGACTGTTTCGGTTTGTTTGTTCGTCGATATTTCCATGAAAAAGCAGCTCCTCTGCTAGCCATTTTGTGATTCTAAGCTTTCAAACGATCTTTCACTTCAAACTGGAAATAGTGTTTTGCATTTTCGTAGCAGATCCCTTTGACGATCCGGCCCAGCAGCTCGATATCATCCGGCGCTTCGCCGTTTTCAACCCATGTGCCGATGACATCGCAGAGCAGGCGCCTGAAATATTCGTGTCTTGTGTAGGAAAGAAAGCTGCGCGAATCAGTCAGCATACCGATAAAACGGCTCAATAGTCCGATGTTGGCGAGCGATTTCATTTGTTCGAGCATGCCATCTTTCGTATCGTTGAACCACCAGGCGGTACCGTGCTGGATTTTCCCCGGTATCCGGCCGTCCTGGAAGCTTCCGCAAAGGCTTGAAATCACGACGTTGTCTCGCGGATTTAAAGAATACAAGATCGTTTTTGGCAGCGCATCTTTTCGGTCAAGAGAATCGAGAAAGCCGCACAAAGGCTTTGCGATGTCCTGATCATTAATCGCATCATATCCCGTATCAGGCCCGAGCTTCCGGTACATTTTGCTGCTGTTGTTGCGGAGGGCGTTAATGTGGAGCTGCATCGCCCAGCCCTTCTCTGCATAGCATGTTCCCAAAAAGTTCAGGGTAAAGGATTTGAATTTGCACTCTTCCTCAGACGAAGCGCTTTCCCCGTTCATCACCTTTGCAAAAATTGGGCGAACTTCGCTTTCATCTGTTTCCGTGTACATCATTTGATTGATGGCATGATCCGATATCCGTCCGCCTGCTTCATGGAAAAAGTCAATTCTGTTTTTAAGCGCTTTCAAAAAATCGTCATAATTCTCTATCTTCATGCCACATGCTGTTTCAAGCTTGCTCACCCAGGCGGCAAAGCCTTCTTGATTGATTTCCAGCGCCTTGTCTGGCCTAAATCCGGGTAAAACGCTTACATGAAAGCCTTCATCTTTCAGCTTTACATGATACTCTAGACTGTCTGCCGGGTCATCTGTCGTGACAACCGTTTCAACGTTTGATTTTTCGATCAAGTCTCTGGCGCCGAATCCTTCTCCGGCCAGCTGTTCGTTAACCCGTTCCCAAATATGCGGCGCGCTCTTTTCATCAAGCCGTTCATCAATGCCGAAAAACCTCCTCAGCTCCAAATGGGTCCAATGATAGAGCGGGTTTCCAATCGTCATCGGAACCGTTCTTGCCCAGGCGCTGAACTTCTCTTCGTCTGACGCGTCTCCTGTAATAAACTCTTCGGATATTCCATTGGCCCTCATTGCTCTCCATTTGTAATGATCGCCGTACAGCCATACTTCGGTCAGATTTTTAAACGTTTTGTTTTCGTAAATCTCCTTCGGACTCAAGTGGCAGTGGTAGTCGATGATCGGCATCCCTTTTGCATACTGGTGGTACAACACTTTCGACGTTTCATTCGTTAAAAGAAAATCGTCATTCAAAAACGGCTTCACAGAATCTCCACCTTTCTTTTTTTAAAATGTTAACGTTAACATTTTCTTCTGCAACATAATGTGAACGTTAACATTCAATCTTATTTTATACTAACCGCGCCTTCTTTTCCATTATTTTCTCAATATAAAAGAAGCCTAAAGGCAACTGCCTTCGGCTTCTTCTTTTTCTTGCCGCTTATTTGGCGGCTTTAGGGTTTTTCTTAAATTCCATCGTGATTTCCGTCCCGCGGCCTGTCCGGCTGTCAACTGCGATGCAGCCGTCGTGGAGGTGGACAAGTTCCAAAGAAATGGCAAGGCCGAGACCGCTTCCTTCTGTCGCATCTTTTGTATGCGTTCCCCTGTAGTAGCGGTTAAATAAATTTGAGACGGTTTCAGAGTCCATGCCTCTTCCGTTGTCTTGAATTTTAAGAATGATATATTGCTTGGATTCTTCAAGGATCACCTTGATGTCAGTACCTTTTTTGTTATGTTTGACGGCGTTGGCGAGGAGGTTTTCCAAGACTCTTCTGAACCAGCCTCTGTCTATCGCAAACTCGGTATCTTCTTGCTTGTATTCAAAAGACACGTTGTATCCTTCCGAAAACGAATGGCGCTTAAACTCTTCGACGAAACTCTTTAAAAACGGCACAAGCTTCACTGTCTGGCGTTTAATCGGCAAGGCATCGTTTTTCAGCCTGTACGTCAAGTTCAAGTCTTCGATTAGCTGTGACATGTAATCCGACTTTTCTTTCATCGCCTGGCCGATTTCGCGGATTTCTTCTTTTGACCACTCATAGTTTGGAGACTCCAGCATCATGCTGTAGCCGTAAATTGTGCTGAGCGGCGTTTTTAAATCATGGGAGAGCCCTGCGATCCATTCCTCACGGGTCGTTTGGATTTTCTTGCGGTTTTGCTCGTCTTTTTTCAGCGTTTCTGTCAGCTGTTCCATCGATTCAAACACTTCTGTGAACAGCCGGTACGGCTGTTTTCGCTTTCCTTTTTTGTTCCGGCTTTGCGGGCGGCCTTTCCGGTTTCTCGGTTCTTCAAATCGCCCTTTTGAAAGGTTGACGATCCATTTAATCGTATGGATGATCGGCATGCCGAATCTGAAAGAATACCAGATCGTCATGGAAGACATCAATACGATCAGAACGCCGATCACGAGCAGAACGATTTTTAAAGCGAGTCCGATCATCGTCCTGTTGAACTCATGATCCGGATTATAAATCGGGTTCGGCGTAGCCGCGATCAGCCATTCTGTCGCGCTTAAGCGCCTGTATGAAAACTCGTGCTCGTAGTTCCATGGCTTTGATCCGTATTTTAAAAGCTCCAGCTCATTGATTCCCTGGCTGTAGTCTATGTCCTGATAGATCGAGTCCAACATTTTCCCTTTTTCGCTGAACAGATAGACGGACCCTTTGTTTTTCTTAATGAAATCAAGCGTGCTTTTTTTATAGGAAGAAAGGTCCGCCATATCCTTTTCTTCTTTATCCAAATAGGACAGGATCGTATCGCTTTTCGACTCCCAGCCGAATAAAATCACGTAGTCTTCATCATTGAAATTGGCAGACCAGAAGTTAACTTGATATTTTTTGATTCTTTTTTTGTCAAAAACGGATACCAGGTCTTCCCTGTGGTACTGCCTCTGAATTTCCGAAGGAAGACGGTAGGAATAAACGGTTTTCTCTTTGCCGTCTAATATTTGAAGCCAGCCTCCCTGTTTGTCGATAGCCGATTTCAAGATATCTTCAATCTGCCAATTGTTATTGTCATCTACGCTGACCCAGCTTTCAAACGTGTCTGATGTGGCTTTTGCCAAGCCTGTATCCGCTTCGCTCTCGCTTAACCGGAGAGCGAAAAAGATGAAGGATAGCAGCAGAGTGGCGAGGACAAGACCGAGAATCAGGAAAATCTGGCTGACAAAATGGAGAACGAGCTTACCCCTGAGCTTCATCCTTCGCTCTCTTTTCTTCCAGGATTGGGAACGAACTTATATCCAAGACCGCGAATCGTGACGATATATTCGGGGCTGCTCGGGTCTTTTTCGATTTTCTCCCTCAGCTTTCTGATATGTACCATGACGGTGTTGCTGTCTCCGTAAGATGGAACGCCCCACACTTTTTCATAAATTTGGTCCTTGGAAAGCACCCTGTTCGGATGATCGCAAAAATATTGCAGAAGCTGGAGCAGCTGCGCCGAGCAGCTGACCGTTTCTCCGTCCACGATCAGCTCCGCAAAGTCGGGATGAAATGTAAAGCGTTCATATTCGTAGGCTGAAGATATCGAAGCAGCTGCGACTTCCTTATGTATATACGTTCTTTTTAAATGCGCTTTAATCCTGGCAATTAGCTCCAGAGGATTAAAAGGTTTTGTAATATAATCATCAGCCCCGTAGGCAAAACCTGACAGTTTATCGAGATCGGATGTTTTCGCCGTCAAAAAGAAGATCGGGGCGTTGGTGTGCCGCCTGATTTCAGGAGATACATCAAATCCTGTCTGTCCCGGCATCATGACATCGAGAAGTATTAAGTGCACGGTGTCCTTTTTCACGATGTCGAGCGCTTCTTCTGCGCTGTTCGCGGTCAGAACTTCTGAAAATCCTTCCTTCGTGAGGACGCGCTTGACCATTTGAACAATGGCGTCTTCGTCATCCACAATCAAAATCGTCGCATTTTCCAAAATCCTTCTTTCCTTTCTGTCAATATCATGTTTTGATATCCTCATCTTACCATCTATTATATCTTTATCGGCACCCATTTTCTGATTTTAAAGTAAAAATAAACTTTTTTAGAAATGATTTTTTACTTTACGAAATCATGGAATAAAAAAACAGACATCTGTCCGATGTCTGTCATCCGGTTGCCAGCCTCTGATCCTCTTCTTTTTTCAATAGATCGTAAGTCAGGCACACCGGCTTTCCTGTGCGCGGGTCTAAAATAATTTCAGCATCAATCTGAAACACCTTTTTTAATACTTCTGATGTCATGACTTCATGAGGAGCGCCCTCTTTGACAATCGCACCGCTGTTCAGCGCCACCATATGATGGGCAAAGCGAGCGGCATGGTTGAGGTCGTGAATAACCATTAAAATCGTTCGGCCTTCTTCTTTGTTGAGCTTTTCCAGCAGTTGCAGAATTTCAAGCTGGTGCGCCAAGTCCAAATAGGTTGTCGGTTCGTCAAGCAGCAAGAGCTCCGTTTCCTGGGCAAGGGCCATCGCAATCCAGACGCGCTGGCGCTGTCCCCCAGAAAGGGCTTCAATCGGCCGGTCATAAAAAGGCAGCATTCCTGTCACTTCGAGAGACCATTCCACCATGCGGCGGTCATCGGCCGAGAGCCTGCCCATTCCCTTTTGATGAGGAAAACGGCCGTAAGAAACGAGCTCATATACGGTCAAACCGCCTGGCGCCTCAGGCGTCTGCGGAAGAATCGCCATCTGTTTGGCTATATCCTTCGTCGACATTTGGTGGATCGCTTTGCCGTTTAAATAAACGGCGCCTGTTCTCGAACGCTGTATGCGCGCCATCGTTTTTAATATCGTTGATTTGCCGCACCCGTTTGGACCGATCATGGTCGTTACTTTTCCTTTTGGTATGTGGAGGTTTAGGTTTTCGACAATCATCTGTTCGCCGTAGCCGATCCCCAGGTTGTTAGTTGAAAGAGACACCTTGCACCCTTCCCTTCTTTAATTTGTTTTCATAAGCAAATAGATAAAGTACGGCGCGCCTAAAGCGGCAATGACAAGCCCTACGGGAATTTCCGAAGGCGCCAGTATCATTCTTCCGATTAAGTCCGCCAGTAAAAAGAGCAATGCTCCGGTCAACGCGGAAGCCGGGATTAAAAGCTGGTGCTTCGGCCCGACAAGTCTTCTGGCAATATGCGGAGCCACAAGACCGAGAAACGTAATATTTCCTCCAGCCGCTACACACGCGCCGCTCAGCGCGGCTGCCGACAGAAGCAGTGTGCGCCGCTCCTTTTCAACTGCCGTTCCGAGCCCTGTTGCGAGCTGATCACCGAGATTCAGCACGTTTAAATAGCGCGCTTTATAGAGGATAAAAGGAATCAGCACGACGATCCATGGCAGCACGGCCGAGACAAAGCTCCAGTTTGAACTCCATATATTTCCTGACAGCCAAACAGCCGCCTGCATAAAGTCATTCGGGTCCATTTTAAGCTGCAGCATTAAGATGGCCGCCGAAAACGCCGCATTCACTCCGATGCCGACCAGAACGAGGCGAATGGGATTCAAGCCTTTTTTCCACGCCAGCAAATAGATGGAAACGACTGCAAAGCAGGCTCCCAAAAATGCGAAAATCGGCAGGGAAAAAACGAATCCTTTTTGCAGGTTGCCAACGTCGCCCTGAAAATAGAAGATGAACAGCACAACGGCAAAACCTGCTCCCGTATTGATGCCCAATATCCCCGGATCGGCCAGGTCATTCCGGGATATCCCCTGCCAGACGGCTCCGGAGACAGCAACTCCCGCACCGATCAGCATGGCGAGGACCATGCGCGGCAAACGGAATTCAAACAATACAAGTTCATCCTGCGGCGTTCCGTAGCCGAACAGTGTTTTCAATGTATCAAGCGGTGCGATGCGGATTTCTCCCATGTTCATGCTTAATAAAAACACGGCGGCCGTCAGCACGGCCATGACGAGCATCACCGCAGCCGCCCGTCTGTTGTTTTTCCTGAGCATTACAGTCCACTCCTTTCCCTGCGAGCCAGATAGAGAAAGAATGGTACGCCGACAAGCGCCGTTACTGCTCCGACAGGTGTTTCAAACGGCGGGTTGACCAGCCTTGCCGCAATATCCGCATAGATCAGAAGGACGGCGCCAAGCACAGCTGAGCATGGAATGATCCAGCGGTAATCAACCCCGACCAGAAAGCGGGTCATATGCGGAATGATCAATCCGATAAAACCGATCGCCCCGGCTACGGATACAGCGGCACCCGTCAGCAGAACAACCGACACGATTCCGATCGCTTTAACCGTCTTCGTATATTGACCGAGCCCTTTCGCCAGCTCCTCTCCCAGGCTTAGAACCGTAATGGAACGGGCGATGACAAAAACGACCGCCAAACCGAGTGCTGCCGCCGGAATCAACAACTGAATGCTGAGCCATTTCGTGCCGGCGACGCCTCCTGCATACCAAAAACTGACGTCGCGCGCCACATCAAAATGGATCGCGATGCTCGTAGAAAGAGCGCTCAGGAACGTGCCGACAGCCGTACCGGCCAAAGCCAGCTTTACAGGCGTAAGACCGCCTTTTGAAAACATTCCGATCGCAAAAACGAGCCCCGCTCCAAGACCGGCACCGGCAAATGACCAGATCATCAGCCCGACCGATGAGGTTCCTGGAAAAAAAGCAAATGCAATGGCAATTGCGAAAGCTGACCCGTGCGTGACGCTCATAATTTCCGGCGATGCGAGAGGGTTTCTCGTCATCCCCTGCATCACGGCCCCGGAAACCGCCAGGCAGGCGCCCACAAGAGCCGCACTTACCGTTCTTGGCAGTCTGAGCTCCTGAATAATTTGATGGGCCGTATTTTTCGCGTCAAAATGAAAAACGGCGTCCCAAACCGTTCCAAGCTTTATATCAGCCGCACCGAGCGCAATCGATAATGCGGCGCCAAAAAGCAGCAGCATGATTCCGCCGGCCAGGACAAAAACAGCGCCGAGCGGACGGCTGATCGGTTTCTGTTCTTCATCAGGGCCATCCGTGCTGTTGATATGATGTATGTTTTTGTGAGAGCTCACTCGATGCCATTCCTTTCGATCTTTTTAACCGATAACGATTATCATTTTCATGTATAGTATAACAGGCCTAAGCAAAAATTTTAATCAAAATTTTCGGCGGGAATCAAAAAGCCAGCCGATCTTCTGCTAAAAGACCCGGCTGGCAAAGAGCTTTATCACACTTGATTATTTTTGAACTTTTTGTAGACGAACGGGTAGATCGCAAGACCGACGAAAAACAGCCCGATTCCCAAGATAAAGGTGGTCAAGTCAGACGTGCCTGAAACGATGACCCATAAAGAGTACGCAAGAGCGGCCAAAGCGATAATGCCGTCCCCTGTTCTTGAGCCTTTCAGCTCGCCGTATGTCTCCCCTTTGAGGATAAGCTTCAAACTGAAAACAGCCGCTACGAGATAAGGCACAAGGTAAGCGAGCGTCGCCGACGTTGTTAAAAACGTAAAGGCCTCGCTGATCGTTCCCGAAATCGTTGAGAAAATAAAGATCTGCGACATCACGTTTGTGACGATCAATGAATTGACTGGGCTTCCCTTTTTGTTCGTTTTCGCAAAGAAAGCAGGAAAATCACCGGCCTTTGCCGCCTGATACGGAACCTCTGCGCCGATTAAAATCCAGCCGAGCATCGATCCGAACAAAGAAACGATTGCCAAGACCGCCATAATCACGCTGCCAAAGCTGCCGATGATCACGTGCAGTACATCAACGAACGGTTTATCTGATGCCTGGAGCTGATCGTGCGGGATGACGCCCATCGTAATTAAAGTGATAATCATATAAATGCCGAGCGCAATTAACAGTCCGGTAATCGTCGCGCGTTTCACAGCGCGCTGGGATGATGCGCGCCCTGATAAGATCACCGCGGACTCGATGCCGACAAACGCCCACAGCGTTGAAATCGCCGCATTGTGAACCTGTCCGCCCAGCCCTATGCTTTTGCCTTCTGATTCGATCGGAAAATAAAATGATTCGAATAATGCCGTTTGAAAAACGAATAAACCTGCAACAATAAACAGGACAAACCCAAGCACTTTGGAAAAAGTCGCTAAAAAGTTCAGCTTGCCTGCTCCATTTATGCTGGAGACTAAGATGAAATGCGTCCCCCATAACAAAATCGTACACACGATAAATGTCAAGATCTGTCCAAGTGTGACGGAGTGGCCGCCGAGTTCAACCAGCTCGCGTCCGTCAGTTAAGATCGGCAGGAAAGTCGTCATATAGCCTGCAAGGCTTGTAATGATGGCCACGTTGCTGATCCAGCTTGCCACCCAATATCCCCAAACCATTGTAAAACCTGCCGCATTCCCTTTTTTAGGGTCTGAGAATAAAGCTCTTGCATAGCTTTGCGGACCTGCTTTAAGATCCGGGCGGCGAATGGATAAATGACCGAATACAAGGGCGATCATCAGCACCCCCGCACCCGTCACCAGCCATGCCGCCGTTACGCCGAGCGGGCTTGCCGTCTGAGCGAGTGTGCTGGGGAGCATAAAAATCCCTGAGCCGACCATATTGCCGACAACAAAAGCCGTAAGAAGCCAGAAGCCCCATTTTTTTGTCTGTTCCATAAGATATAACCTCCGAGCATTTTATAAAAAATATGCCGGACCAGACCGTGAGATCATTCAAAATAAAAAAACATGAACAAAAGTCCATGCTTTGGTTAAACATACACTCTTGATCTCCGGATAGCCCTCCGCGGGAAAACCCGCGGCAGTCCTGCACTTATTCAATGCAGACCCAGCATAAAGAATGAATGGCTTCCTTATGCTTCGGCGCTGATGCCTTTTGCATATGATCATCGGCCCCATCAGCCTCACACATGCGACTCATCATCCGCGCAACCTCTACCTCACTAAGAGTTAAGAGTGAGGATTTATCACATATTCTGAAAAGAGGTTACCAGAGAAAATTTAATCTGTCAAAGGGAAGTGATGGAAAAAACGGACAGGTGCACCAAAAGGCCGCCTTTTTTGGCAGCCTTCTGCAGAATGGAAGACGGGCCCTTCCATCTGTTATTTATCGGTTATTTTTCTTTTTGTTGACCGCCTCTTGCAGAGGGTCTCCTTTCAGCGCTTGTCCTGCATCGTCAAGCGCCCCCCGAACAGCGTTTTGGTCCTTTTCCTTATTTCCTCTATCTTTATTGAAGAAAATACCCAAATGAATCACCTCTTTAAAAATGTGGTACAATTTTAATTTGGCTTATCATTTTAAAATTATGCAGAACCTTGAAAGGTGTTTTTTCACTGAAAACACCTTATTTTAGATGAAAACGTGCCGATCGCCTCAGGAAAATGCGATTTTTTAGCTGACAAGTTATCACCATCTGTCTTGAAGGCCGTCAGAACTCTTGATATAGTTTTCATTAGGAAATTGTTATAGGTCTTAAAGGAGAAGCGATATGACAGGAAAAACACACATCATGGGAGGGGTCGCTTCTTGTACGGCTGCTGCTTATTTTTATGGATATGATCCGGTGTTCATGACAGCTTCGGGCGTTATCGGAGCATTGATTCCGGATATTTGCCATACAAAAAGCAAGATAGGCAGAAGGCTTCCGATTTTATCAGCAGTGATCAGTTCTGTCTTCGGGCACAGGACGTTTACACACAGCCTGCTCTTTTTGCTGATCACGGCATTTGCGGCACATTTATATTTTACAGATCAGAGCATACTTGTCGGATTGATGGCCGGAATGGCGAGCCATCTGCTCCTTGATGCCGGGACTGTAAACGGCATCAAACTTTTCTTTCCGTCCGCCATTAAGGTTCGGCTGCCCCTTTATATTAAAACCGGCGGGAAGGCGGAACAAGGCGTTCTTGCTGTGCTTACTGTTGTTTCGTGCTATTTTATTGCGAACTTGATCGCCTGACGAAGGGGACGGTTTGACTGATTGCTATATTTTATCTTGGTGTTCTTTACCTGCGGGGATTATATGTGAGGAGCTATTTATATGAAAGAACAATTTTTTAAAAAGCAGTGGTTTTTATGCCTATCCATCTTTTTCATGTGGATGAAGACGTACTTCATCTACAAGCTGGGCTTTAATTTACAAATCGACAACGCACTTCAGGAACTGATCCTGTTTATCAACCCGCTTAGCTTTCTCATCCCTGTACTCGGCATCAGCCTCTTTTTTCGCGAAAAAACGCAGCGTCTCTATTTAATCGGGGCTAATGTCGTCCTGACGGGCATCTTGATTGCAAACAGCATTTTTTATGGTTTCTACATCGATTTCATCACCATTCCCGTCCTGTTCCAGGCAAAAAACCTCGGAGGGCTTGGAAGCAGTTTTCAGGAGCTGTTCAATCCGGTTTTCATCGCGCTTTTCCTGGACCTGGCTCTCATGGTCTGGCTGGCGAAAACGCGCGAAAGAACCGGCAAAAAGCTTTCCGCTAAAGCCGTTAAGATCTACTATGCGGCAGCCGCCGGAACGGTGCTGTTTAATCTCGCCCTGTCGGAGCTGGATCAGCCGAAGTTTTTAAGCTACTCCTACGACAGGGAAGTGCTTGTAAAAAATATCGGCTTATATCAGTTTCATCTGCTGGACGGCATTTCACAGACCTTTAATTTGACACAAAAAGCGGTCGCTGATGAAAACAGTCTGGCAACGATCGAAAACTACACAAATGCCGACTACAGCAAACCGAACCCAGATATGTTCGGGATTGCTGAAGGACGAAACGTCATCTTTGTAACGCTTGAATCCACCCAGACATTTGTCATCAATGAAGAGGTGAACGGCCAGGAGATCACGCCGTTCATGAACAAGTTCATTCAAAAAAGCTATTATTTCGACCATTTTTATCAGCAGACCGAACAGGGGAAAACGTCCGATTCTGAATTCATTGTCGCCAATTCGCTCTATCCGTCTCTGAGCGGTTCAGTGTTTTTTACGAAGAGCGAAAATGCGTACAATTCGATGTATAAAACATTGGCGAACCACGATTACAGAACATCGGTTTTCCATGCCAACCATAAAAAATTCTGGAACAGGGACGTCATGTACAAAGCCCTTGGCATCGACAGCTTTTATGACGTCTCCCATTTTCATGTGACACCTGAAAATTCAACGGGCTGGGGCCTGAAGGATAAGGAGTTTTTAACGCAATCGGCCGACTTGATGAAAGACTTGCCGCAGCCCTTCTACAGCAACCTGATCACATTGACGAACCATTTTCCGTTTCAAATTGATGATGAGGATAAGCTGATTGATGAGTACGATTCGGACAGTGAGATTTTAAACCGGTATGTCACGACTGTACGCTATGAAGACGAAGCATTGAAGCATTTCATCGCAAAACTGAAGAAAAACGGCCTATACGACAATTCTGTGATCGTCTTCATGGGAGATCACTACGGCATATCAGAAGCGCACAACGATGCGCTGGCTCAATTTTTGGGCAAAGATGAAATCACCCCTTACGATACCGTTCAGCTGCAGCGGGTACCGCTGATTATCCACATTCCGGGGGTAACGGACCAAGATCCGAAAACGATATCTGAAACAGGCGGCCAGATTGATGTCAAACCGACATTGCTCCATTTGCTCGGAATTGATACAAAAGGCATGATTCAGTTCGGCAATGACCTGTTTTCGAAAGAAAGAATGCCTTTCGCTGTGTTGAGAAACGGCAGCTTTATTACAGATGATTATATCTACACGAAAAATACGTGCTACAGCAAAAAAACCGGGGACATGATCAACGATGGAGAGGACAAATGCGGCCCTCTCATAGAGAAAGCGAATGAAGAGCTTTCCCTTTCCGATAAGATTATTAACGGTGATTTGCTGAGGTTTTATAAAAAATAATCCGTCCCCTTTAAGCCGGGGAGAATCCGGCTTAAAGGGGCTGTTTAAATTGAGGGACCGCTGGGTATTATATACCGAATGTTAAAAATGATCTTGCGGTTTTGCAGTTCCTTCGTTACCCTAAATGAAAAGAGAAGTTATTTCGAGTACCGATTATTTCATAAAGTGTTATAAAAAATGATAAATAAGAAGGTTTTAATATGAGTGAAACACAGCACAAGACAAATCAATTACCGATTGTTGCCGTCTTGATTATGGGGACGTTTATCGCCATTTTGAATCAGACGCTTTTGACGACGGCTCTGCCTCCGATCATGAGGGACTTAAACATTACGCCGGGGCTTGCCCAATGGCTGACGACCGTTTTTATGCTCGTGAATGGGATCATGATTCCAGTTACGGCTTTTTTAATTGAAAAATTCACAACGAGAAAGCTGTTCATGGCGGCAATGTCTTTATTTACGGCCGGGACGCTGATCTGCGCCTTGTCATTCAGCTTTCCGGCGCTGATTGCAGGACGCGTCGTGCAGGCGGCCGGTGCGGGCATTATGATGCCATTGATGCAGACGGTGCTTTTATTGATTTTCCCAAAGGAAAAACGCGGATCAGCGATGGGAATGGTCGGGCTTGTGATTGCCTTCGCTCCCGCTGTCGGACCGACCCTGTCAGGCTGGATCGTCGATCGCTATCCTTGGGAAGTATTGTTTTACCTGTTGCTTCCGTTCGCCGTTATCGACATGATTGCCGCACACTTTATTTTAAAAAATGTCACCGAACAGACATCACCTAAGATGGACGTTACTTCCATCATTTTGTCTTCGCTTGGCTTCGGCGGCATTCTGTACGGCTTCAGCAGCGCCGGTGTTGCCGGCTGGACGGGTGCGGACGTGCTGGCCGGCTTCGCCGTCGGCAGCGTTGCGCTGTTTTGGTTCATTTGGAGGCAGCTCCATTTGGAAGAACCGATTTTGGAATTCAGGGTATTTAAATATCCGATGTTTACCCTGGCGACGATTATCGGGATGGTCGTTTTTATGTCGATGATCGGAGCGGCGACGATCGTGCCGATGTATATGCAGGATATGCGCCATTTCACGGCGATGGAATCGGGGATGATGTTGTTTCCGGGAGCAGTAGTGATGGGGCTGATGTCTCCGATTACCGGAAGAATTTTTGACAAAATCGGCGCGCGGATCTTGAGCATCACCGGTTTGACGATGATCTTCGTGACCACATTGCTGTTAACCCATCTGACAAAGACGACGCCTTTTGCTTATTTGTCTATCGTCTATGCGATTCGGATGGTCGGCATGGGGATGGTGCTCATGCCTGTTACGACAGCCGGCTTGAACCAGCTCCCGCGCCATTTGATACCTCACGGAACGGCCATGAACAATACGATGAGACAGATGTCCGGATCGATCGGGACGGCTGTTCTCATCACCATCATGACACAGCGTGCGCTTACCGATCCTGCCGGTCCGTCTTCAGATACGGCGATGATTCACGGCGTCAATCTGGCGTTTATGACCGCGGCCGCATTGTCGGGAATCGGATTGGTTCTCTCATTCTTTATTAAGCAGCACCGACGCGGACGGCTTGACGGCAGCAGAAGAAAACAAGCGAAAGGCCGCTTGGCCATTCATGAGAAATAAAAAAATCCCGGGTGCATAAAAACCCGGGATTTTCTTATGGTTATTCGAATCCGTGAACCATTGTGTCAGGATCCGGACCGACGCGCTCATCTTTGTTAAGAGCGTTGATTTTTTCGACATCTTCCGCTGATAATTCAAAGTCAAAAATATCGGCATTTTCAATAATGCGGTGTTCTTTGATTGACTTCGGAATGGTGACGACTTCACTTTGCAAATCCCAGCGCAGGATGACTTGAGCGACGGATTTATTGTATTTGTTTGCGATATCAGTCAGCACCTGATCATCGAGGAGTTTTCCCTGCATGAGCGGAGACCATGCTTCCACCTGAATGCCCTGCTTTTTGCAGTAGTCCCTAAGCTCAGCCTGAGTCAGCCGCGGATGGAATTCAACCTGATTGACCATCGGTTTAATTTCCGCATCTTCCAATAAGCTTTCCAAATGGTGCACATTGAAGTTGCTGACGCCAATCGCTTTCACTCTGCCGTCTTTGTACAGCTTTTCAAGCGCGCGCCACGTATCTTTATATTTGTCTTTTCCAGGCCAATGAATCAAATATAAATCAAGGTAGTCAAGGCCGAGTTTTCGAAGGCTTTCATCAAAAGCCGCCAATGTTTTTTCATATCCCTGGTCACTGTTCCAAACCTTTGACGTGATGAAAAGCTCTTCGCGGGAAACGTCTGATTCTTTAATCCCTTTGCCGACGCCTTCTTCATTTTGATAGATAGCGGCTGTGTCAATGCTCCGGTATCCGTTTTTAATGGCTGCTTTCACAGATTCAACGACTTGGCTGCCTTCTTCCACTTTGAAAACTCCAAGTCCAAACCATGGCATTTTCACACCGTTATGTAATGTCACAGTGTCCTTTAAACTGCTTACCATTTTGAACGACCACCTTTCTTTTTTCTAGATGCTTTTTAAACGCACCGCTTTTATTATCTCACACTGGGTGGATTTTACAAAACAACTTGCTCATCCGGCTGCATGTGCCAAAGCGAGCGCTCCGGTGATTCCTTGATCGTCGCCGAGACCAGGCGGCACGATGTAGCCTTCAAGATCAGGCAGGTCGACATATCCGTTCATATATTCGGCAAGCTTTTTGCGTATCAGCGGGAACAGCTGCTGCTGCTTCATGACACCGCCGCCCATGATGATTTTTTCAGGGCACAGAATCAAAATATATTGCATGAGAGCCTGCGCTAAATAGTCGGCTTCAAGCTCCCAAACTTCCTCGTTTTCAGCCAAATCCTTGCCCTTTTTCCCCCATCGCTTTTCAAGCGCCGGACCCGATGCCATCCCTTCAAGGCAGTCCTTGTGATACGGACAGATTCCTTCAAACGTATCCTGCGGATGCCGTCTAATGAGAAGGTGACCCATTTCAGGATGGAGCGTGCTCTGCACGAGCCGGCCGCCGACAATCGCTCCTGCTCCAATTCCTGTGCCGACTGTAATATACAAGCAGCTTTCCAAGCCTTGCGCCGCTCCTTTCGTCAGCTCGCCAAGCGCGGCAGCGTTTACATCAGTCGTAAACGAAACCGGAATGCCGAGCCTTTTTTCCAATTCGGGAATAAACGGGTACCCCTTCCAGGCTAATTTCGGCGTATTGGTTATGTATCCGTAATCCTCTTTATCTTTTGCAACCGATATAGGTCCAAAAGAACCCACCCCCATTGATGTGAGCTGATATTTGCTGAAGAAATCGGTCAGCTTTCCAATGGTCTCCTCAGGCGTCTCCGTCGGGATCGTCATCCTGTCTATGATTTCTCCGTTTACTGTTCCAACTGCACAAACAAACTTTGTGCCTCCTGCTTCTATTGCACCGTAATGTTTCATCCTCTCGGCTCCTTTTCATCTGTTTGAACTGCTTTAATTGAATCATAAATCAGACAATGAAAGAAAGCAATCACACTGAACATGGATTCACCAGAGCATGGGGGCTTTGACGCCGTCGGAAGACTGCTTCCCGAAAATGTGGCAGTTTTTAAACAGCTGCCGCGTTAAAAACATTCCCTTAAAGAGACTTCTGACCGCTTTATCGCAACCGTGAAAAAGAGGTTTTTTAAAGCCCGGCACGAAGCTTTAATGAGGAGGGATATCATGAAGCATCCATTTCACAATTTCCGTTCTTTATTTCCGATATTGTCTGATCATGTTCACCTTGCCGCATGCTCCGGAAGCGCGCTGGCTCTGCCTGTTGCCAAAGCAGTTGATGAGTATCAGAACGGCCTTTTAACATCCGGCGCAGATTGGAAAGCGCATCTCGGCAAGATGGATGAGGCTAAGGAAAAATTCGCCCGGCTGATCGGTGCCGAAAAAGAAGAGATAGCCGTTTTGCCGTCAGTATCCGACGCTGTGGCTGCTGTGGCCGCTTCATTGCCGCAGCCGTTGCACCGAAGGCAGATCGTCTTCACGGATATCGATTTTCCTGCCGTCGGCCAAATTTGGCTTGCGCAAGACCGCTTCAAGGATCACCTCAACATCATTCAGAGCGAAGACGGAATGATTAACTTGGAACAATACGAAAAAGACGTTACCGATCAGACGCTCTTGACATGTGTACCCCATGCCGGCTATCGGAACGGGTTTAAGCAAGACGTCAAACAGATTGCCGAGATTGTTCATCAAAAAGGGTCGCTTTTATTCGTCGACGCCTATCAAACCGCCGGCCACATTCCGATTCATGTCAAAGACATGGATATCGACATCCTTGCGGCGGGGACTCGCAAATACATGCTCGGCATTCCCGGAACAGCTTTTTTGTATATGAAACGCGAACTTTGCGAACAATTTGAGCCAAAAACGGCCGGCTGGTTCGGAAGGAACACACCATTTGCCTTAGATTCAGGCTTTGCGGAAGGTGCGAAACGCTTCGAGTCGGGGACACCGGCATTTATCAGCATTTATGCGGCAGACGCGGCCTTGAAGCTGCTGCTCGAAGCAGAGCCCGACAGAATCGAGCCCTACCTGCGGCAGCTCGCGGCATTCTCTTTGCAATACGGTGCGGAAAAAGGCCTGAAGATCACAGGCCCCAAGACCGTACATAACAGAACAAGCCTGATCTCAGTGTATGCCGAAGAGGCGGGCCGTATTGAATCCCTCTTGCGGGAAAAACATATCATCGTCTCAGCGCGAAACAACGTCATCAGAATAGCTCCGCATTTTTACAACACAAAGGAGGAAATCGGGTTTGTGATCGATGAGATCGCGGCACTCTTGGGCTAAGCCGGCTTCAAAATAGACAGAATGCGATTTTTTCCTTAAACTATAAAAAAACAATTTTCATCAAGGAATGAGACAAATTGGAGCTTTATATTGACGGATTAAAAGAGCAGAGGAAGCCTTCGCGCCGAAAAATTTTGTTTGCCGTTTTGGCTGTTTTGCTTGCGTCCGGGATTACCATCGGATATATCGTGTATACGCATTTTTACTCAATGAATCATCTGCCGAAAGGAAATTGGTTTCAGTCTTCAGCTTCGCCGAATCAAGCATACAACCTGAATTTGTACAGAGTAAATAAAGGCGGGGGAACCAACTCCCCTTCCGTCAGAGGGGAATTGACAACGGTTGCCACCGGTGAACGAAAGAATATCTATTGGGGATACGAAGAAGAACGTGCCAAAATTGAATGGCAAGACAAATACCATGTGTCCATCAACAACAACGTGCTGGACGTCAGAACGGATATATATGACGGAAGAAGAGAGTGATCCAGCGTCACTCTCTTTTCGTGTACATATCATTTGAAACACCGTTTAAAAAGTGCGTTTCCTTTCCAAGAGAAAAGAGATGGAGCTCATGCATCGCCCTTGTGCACGCCGTATAAAATAAAGTCCGCTCTCTTTCCTTTTTGTATTGCTTTTCAGAAGCGTCATAAATGACGACGGCATCAAATTCGATCCCTTTCGCCAAATAGACGGGAATGACGACCACGCCTTTTTGAAACGTTCTCGTTTCTTTATCGATCAGTTTAAGCTCTGCATGCTGCTGAAGATGCTGGAACGCATCCCTGCATTCCCGGACTGTTTTACAGATGACTGCAATCGTCTCAAGTCCTTCTTTTTGAAGGGCGGTCATAAGGGAAGCCATCTCTTTATGGTGTGCATGAGGATCGGCTGATATTGTCAAAGTCGGTTTTTGACCGTTCCTGTTAAAAGCTTCGATCTCTTCGCCCCCTTCGATGATGCGCTTTGTCAATTCAACAATTTCTTTCGTCGACCTGTAGCTGCGCTTCAAGGTGATGATCTCCGTTTTTTCGCCTTCAAACACGCCTCCTGATAGAAGCGTCTTGTCGTGATAGGCATGGGCAAGAATCGCCTGGTTTAAGTCTCCCAGCATCGTGATGCTGCACGCGGGAAACAAGCTCTCCAAAAAAGCAAGCTGAAAAGGCGTGTAATCCTGGGCTTCATCAATGAATAAATGGCGGATTGCCGTGTTTTTTTCCCCGCCTTTCAGCTGGTTTTTCATATATAAAAAAGGGACGGCATCTTCATACAGCAGCTTCTCAAAACGAAAGCTTTTCTGAGTGAATGTGCAAATGCTTTGCCAGTCATCAGGGCGCGTTTGCGGGGTAAAGCGTCCGGAAAAAAGCTGAAGGTATGTTCCTTTAAAATCAATAAAGCCGAACGCTTTTACCGCTTGCTTGAGCGGTTTGAACTCCCTTTCGGCAATGATGGCGGCGAGGAGGTTTCGCTCCCTTTCATAATCGTCAAACGTATTCTCCGTAAAGCGCTGTTCCTCCTGAAGACGTTTATAAGCCTTTAAGTATTCCCCTTTATCCAGCAACTCGCTTTCTTCGATGACCCAGTCTTTTTTTCTTTCCTGGCGTTCATATTTGTTTAGCAGCTGTAACAGCCATTTTCCCGTTTGTTCAATCCGGTTGGACAGCGTGTCTGAATGATCAAGGGCCGCGAAAAATTCCCGTATCTGACCGCTTGTGATGATCCTTTTTCCGCGAAAGGCGATATGTTTAAACACCAGGTGTCCTTTTGCCAAATATTTGACGTAATCATCGATGATGCCTTTGAAAGCCAGACTGGATTTCAATTCAATCGATTTCATCCGGATGCGCTGCTCCTCACCGTCTGAAGCGGTTAAACAATATTCGAGCTGATCGAACGGAGTCTCGCATGATACCTGCTTTCCTAGGCGACGCGCCACAAATTCCTGGAACGTCGTCTGCTGGATGTTTTCCTCTCCGAGCTCAGGCAGAACATTGGCGACATAGCTGTTAAAAAGCAGGTTTGGAGAGAATAGCAGCATCTGGCTCGACTCGATCTGCCCGCGGCCGCGGTACAGCAAATATGCGGCCCGCTGCAATGCCGCCGACGTTTTTCCGCTCCCAGCCGCTCCCCGAACAATTAAAAAACGGCTCTTTTCGTTCCGAATGATCTGATTCTGTTCTTTTTGAATCGTCGCGACGATGCTTTTCATCTGGATATCGGCCTGCTGCCCCAGCACTTCCTGAAGGACTTCATCCCCAATCGCCATATCCGTATTAAACATCGCTTTCAGCTGTCCGTTTTTGAAGAGAAATTGCCTTTTCAGCTCAATCGTTCCCCTGACCGTCTCGTCCGGAACTTCGTATTGAGCCGCGCCGGGTCCATAGTTGTAGAAAAGACTGGAAATCGGCGCTCTCCAATCATAAATCAAAAACCGCTCTTCTTTTTCATCCATTAAAGAGGCGAGTCCGATGTAGACGGATTCAGCGTTTTCTTCGCCGTCCTCCAAAAAATCTACGCGGCCGAAATAAGGCGACTCTTTCACTTTTAACAGGTTTTTCAACTGGCTGTAAAACTGCTTATGGCTCCTTTCCCTTTCAGCCAAAACTTCAGCCTGCTGTTTAATGCTAAAAAATGTTTCAACCGCTTCATTTTCATCGGCCAAGTTTACGGTGACATCACTCCAAAAATGTTTCCGTAAATCGATGATATCCTCCTTCAATCCGCCGGTCTTTCCCTTTAGAGAATGAAGCTTCTGATCCAATTCCTTTAAAACAAGCCGGATTCGTTTTTCCTCTTCCAGCCATTCCTGACCGTTTTTCTGCACGCTGACCACTCCCTAAAAAGATTTGACATTGAAAAAGATTCATGATAAAATAAAAATGGATAAAATTATAATAATTGAAATTTTATGTTAAAATACACTTCATCTTATCATATAATCTTAGGTCAAATCAATATAAAAAGCCGATTTTTCAATCAACGAAAAATCGGCTTTTTTTCTATTCAGCTGTGGGACCGCAGCGAACGGTTCGGCAGCTTCCAGTTGAACATGTACGAACATACACGGCATGCGACCAGCAAAGCAAACAGGATATACAATGTGAGCGGCTTCTCCGCCCAGCCCATGCCGATAATGAATCCGCCCAAAGCGGCCCAAACGGCGTAAATCTCCGTTTTCAGCACAAGCGGCTTTCTTCCGGCCAGAAGGTCCCGGATCATTCCGCCGCCGCTTCCTGTTAAGACCGCCGCAACGATCACCGCGCTGACCGGATGGTTCATGTGAACGGCATAAAGCGCTCCTTGTATCGCAAATGCGGCAAGACCGATCGCGTCTGAAAAGCTCCCCCAGGTGCTCCAATGCTTTAACAGAAGCTTCGGAAACAAAAAAACGATCGTGATCGAGACAAGAGCGATTAGAAACAGACTCCCCTGCTCCCACAAGGCGGACACCGGAACTCCGATGAGCAGGTTTCTGATCGCCCCTCCGCCGAACGCCGTCACAATCCCCAATATATAAACTCCTAAAATATCATACTCTTCTTCCATTGCAACGATCGCTCCGCTGATCGCAAAAGCAACGGTTCCGATGATGCTCAACACTTCCCATGCCATCTAAGATGTCCTCCATACGAAACTTCAATCTTTTTGATTTTATAACTTCTCCAACCTTTAAATCAACCCTCTTTGAATCAAAATATCTTATAATATAAAAAGACGTTTTTAAAGGGGCGGAAACATGGAACAGGAGATCATCATCGAAAAAGCGAAAGCCCAGTGGGCGCACGAATTTGAAGCTGAAAAACAGCGGCTCACGGATGTCCTCGGAAAAAAAGTTCTCGCTATTGAACACATTGGCAGCACCTCTGTTCCCGGCCTTGCAGCAAAACCGGTGCTCGATCTGATCGCCGGCGTCAACAGTCTCAGCGAAGCTTCAGCATGGATCGAACCGCTTCAGCAGCTCGGTTATGAACATGTATTTCACGAAGGTTTCCCGGCCAGGCGCTTTTTTCGAAAAGGAATGTGGAGGGCAGGCACACACCATCTGCATGTATACGTTTTTCAAAGCGAAGAATGGAAAAATCAGCTGAGATTCCGAAATTATTTAAGAAAGCATTCCGTCGAGCGGCAAAAATATGAAACATTGAAAAAAACCTTGGCGAGGCGTTTTCCATATGACCGCACCTCCTACACAAAAGGAAAAGAATCGTTCATCACAGCCGTGATTGAGAAAGCAAAACATTTGGAAAGGAGCGGCCCGGCATGCTGAAAAAGACAAAACATAAATTGCTTACAATAGCCATCGCCTTTATTATGGCGGTTTTGTTATACTACTATGTCCAAATCACGAAGTGAAAGCTGGTATTATACGTGCAAGGCCATTCGGACTGTTTTGAGGATATGCCCTTCAAAATCTTCATCATATTCGGAGACATCCTCAAAACCCTTCGCCTTGTAAAAGTTTTTTCCGGTGCGGTTTTCTTTTTCAACCTCTACAAAGATCTTTTTCACTCCCTCCAAATGGTTTATCCCCTCTTCCAGTAATGCGGTTCCGATCCCTTTTCCTTGGTATTCCGGAGCTAAATAAATGGCCGCGAGATAGGCTTCCCCTCCTTCTCTGACAAAAGAGTAGTTGGCAAAGCCGACGATTTTTCCCTCCGCTTCTGAAACGAGCATTAACGAGTGTTGCAAACGCTGCTGCATGCTCTCATCATTGTACGCTTTCTGCAAGAATTGCTCTTGAATATCGAAAGGGATGATCCCTTCATACGTATGATTCCAGCTTGTTTTGGCAATCGTCTGTACTTGACGGATATCTTGCTTTTTCATTTTACGAATCTTAAACTCCACCTACATCCTCCCTCTCATCTATTTGATAATTTCCAAATATTATAACATTTATTCTATTGAACATATAAAAAAAAGAGCATTGTCAGACAATGCTCTTTTTACTCGTCTTTCCCCTTGAGAAAGCACATAAAAATGATAATCAAAATAAATGCAATAAGGGCGAGAAACGGAATCGTGATGAAACCGAACCAATTGATATACTGCCCTGAGCAAGGCACTCCTGTGACACACGGTTTAATGCCGTTGAATCCGGGAATTTTTTGTTCCATGTAATGCATCAGGGAAATGCCTGCGCCGATCACCGCCATCGGCAGCACGTATTTTTTCACGCGGGCATCGCCCTGAAATGTCGCAATTCCGAGGATCAGCACGAGCGGATACATCATAATCCGCTGATACCAGCACAGTTCGCAAGGAATGAATTTACGGATTTCGCTGAAGTACAAGCTGCCTAGCGTCGCCGTTAATGAGACGATCCAGGCGCCGTACAGAAAAAGCAGTTTATTTTTCATCAGACTGGCCTTTCAGCTCTTTCTCGATCGTTTCTTTGATTTTGTCATAATCAAACGGTTTGTCGATTTTTATACCGTTGACAAAGATCGTCGGCGTCGAGTCTACACTGTATTTGCTGATGAGCGAATTGTCCGTTTTTAATTGCTCAGCGAACGTTTTGTCATTCAAGCTGCTGACAAGTTTATCGCGTTTGATTTTCGTATTCGCTTCCGTGATGTCCGCCAATTTTGCCGGCGTCGCCCACTCGTTTTCCATCGTGTCATTGTCAGGCTGTGCTTTGTACAGTGCTTCATGGAATTTCCAGAATGAATCCGGATCTTCCTTCCATACTTGCTCGGAAGCGAGGGCACTCAATTCAGAGCCTCTGCCGTGCTGTTCATTGACGAAGTTAATATATGCAAAATTAACTTGATCTTTATCGATGTAATCCTTTTTCAAATCCGGAAAGACGGTCTCAGTCCACTGTTTGCAGCTGGGGCACTTGTAATCTCCGAATTCGGTGATCGTTACAGTCGCATCTTTGTTGCCAAGAAGCGGCTGTCCTTCAGTTGAAGGCTTGTCATCAAAGGTTTGCGAAGCATTTTGGGTTTGATTGTTGATTACGACAAGTGCGCCGATCAGAAAAACGACCAAGACTGTCATAATCACTGCAAATTTCATCGGTGACTGCTGTTTCTTCTTCACTTAGACACCTCATTATTTTTATTTTTTAGTATACCAGTTTGATAACCTCTTTCATTTTAACAAGACAAGCCACATTCGTGAAGATGCTAAAAAAGGAATTTCCAGTTCATTAGGTGGTAAAAAAGTTACATTTCCTTCACTTTTAAAACCCTCATCGCATTTAAAACGGCCAGAAGGGTAACACCGACGTCTGAAAAGACGGCTTCCCACATCGTTGCGATGCCAAAAGCACCCAGGATGAGAAAAACACCTTTAACACCGAGCGCAAAGATAATATTCTGCCAGACAATCGTTCTCGTCCGCTTGGCAATATTAATGGCTTCTGCAATTTTTGAAGGCTGATCCGTCATGATCACAATATCAGCCGCTTCGACTGCTGCATCAGAGCCGAGACCTCCCATGGCAACACCGATATCCGCTCTCGCCAAGACCGGCGTATCGTTGATGCCGTCTCCTGCGAAAAGCAGTTTTTCTTTTGGAAGCTTTTGCTTGTCAAATGCTTCAATGCGGTCCACTTTGTGCTGCGGAAGAAGCTCTGCATGCACTTCATCAATGGACAGTTCCGCGCCGACCGCCTCGCCGGTTTCTTTCGCGTCGCCCGTCAGCATCACCGTTTTTTTAATACCCGCTTTTTTCAAAGCAGAGATCGCACGCTTGGCATCCTCTTTGATTTCATCTGCGATGACAATCGAGCCGATAAACGTATCGCCGGCGGCTACATAAACAACGGTTCCGATTTCGCCTTCCTCTTGATACTGTATACCGGCTTTCTTCATGAGCTTGGCATTGCCGGCCAAAATGACGGCTCCGTCTACAACCGCTCTGACGCCGAAGCCGGCCGTCTCACTGTAATCCTTGATGCGATCCGCTTGGACTTCCTTCCCGTATGCTTCCCGGATCGACTCGGCGATCGGGTGGCCTGAGAAATGTTCGGCAAGCGCCGCATATTCAAGCAGTTCATCTTCTTTGACAGGGCCTGCCGGCGACAGCTTAACAACGGCAAATTCGCCTTTTGTTAAAGTGCCTGTCTTGTCAAAAACGGCGTATTTGACATCATTCAGCGCTTCTAAATAATTGCCGCCTTTCACAAGTATACCTGCTTTTGACGCCGCTCCGATGCCGCCGAAAAAGCCGAGCGGAATGGAAACGACGAGCGCGCACGGACAAGAAATGACCAAAAAGACGAGGGCGCGGTACACCCAATCCGACAGCATGGCGCCGGAAATGATCAGCGGCGGGACAAAAGCGAGAAGAAGCGCGACTATGACAACAAAAGGTGTGTAGTACTTGGCGAATTTGGTGATAAAATTCTCTGTTTTCGCTTTTCTGCTGCTGGCATTTTGGACGAGGTCAAGAATCTTTGAAACGGTTGATTCACTGTATTCTTTGTCCACTTCTACTTCAAGCACGCCGTTTTTGTTGACAAATCCGCTCAGCACCTCTTCGCCTGGCGCGGCTTCTCGCGGAACGGATTCTCCGGTTAATGCGGACGTATCGACAAGCGATTTGCCTGCCCGCACTTTGCCGTCAAGCGGCACTTTCTCTCCGGGCTTGACGATGATGCCATCGCCCGCTTTGACCTCATCGGGAGATACTTTGACCGTACCGCCTTCTGTTTGAAGATTGGCATAATCGGGACGGATGTCCATCAAATCGCTGATCGATTTCCGGGAGCGGCTGACCGCGGCTCCCTGGAACAGCTCGCCTATTTGATAGAACAGCATAACCGCTACACCTTCGGGATACTGCTGAATGATAAAAGCACCCAGAGTGGCGATCGTCATTAAAAAGTGCTCATCAAAAACCCGGCCGCGAAAGATGTTTTTGACGGCCCTTAATACGACATCACCGCCGATGATGAGATAAGCAAGGAAAAAGAGAAGCCACTCAGCTGCGGTACCGCCGGGAAGCAGAAAGCCCGCCGCTCCGAGAACGGTTCCTGCAGCTAGTCTTGCAACCGTTTTTTTAAAGCGTCCATCGCCTGCGGATGGAGCCTGTTTTGTCCCTTCCTTCAACGTCACATTGACGTGCGGTTCGATCTCGGTTACTTTTTTCTTTATTTTTGAAGGAATGTCTTCGCCGCTGTTTTGGTCGACTTTGACAGTCAGCGTGCTTGTAGCAAAATTGACCGAACAAGCTTCAATCCCCTTCATACCGGCTATCTCATGCTCGATTTTTTGTGCGCAATTGCCGCAGTCGAGGCCGTTTAACGTGTATTCCTGCTTCACCTTTTCCATCTCTCTCACCTTTCTTTTTCAGCGCCGGGCTTTATTTTATATATGAGCATATACGCATATATTATATACCCTTATTATATGCTTCATCCGAAAAATGTGTCAATCGATCTTTGTTCTCATACGCATCAGGGCTGTTTCCGTGTTTACCCTGCTTTTCGCTTGTGCAAAACTCTGCTGGCATATCGGAAGCGATGCCCAAATATACTTAGTTTAGCTACTAAACTAACAAGCTTTTTTCATAAGGAGTGAGCGTTTTTGAAAAAATCGTCTCTGATGGTCATCTGCCTCGCCTTTCTTCTCGTTTTTTCGGCAGGCTGCAAAAGCGGCAACGACGCCGGCACCGGCGCAAAGCATGCGGAAGAAATAAAAGTCTGGGATTACTTCACCGGCAAGCAGCAGGCTCTTTATCATGAACTTGTCGAACAGTACAATCGGTCTCAGGACCGGTACAAAGTCGTAACGGAGTACATTCCTTTTAATGAAGTGAAAAAGCAGCTGTCTGTCGGGGCAGCCGGCAATGCCATGCCTGACGCCGTTTTCCTTGACAATGTCGACAATGCCTCATTCGCCGCCATGGGCGTGCTCGAAGATTTGACGGAGAAAATCGATCAATGGGGGCAGGCTGACCAGTTTTATGAGGGGCCGCTATCATCAGCCGTATATGAAGAGAAGTACTACGGCATCCCTTTCGCAAGCAACGCGCTTGCCTTGTTTTACAACAAAGACCTCTTGAAGGATGCAGGGATTTCCGAGCCGCCTGAAACGTGGAGCGACCTGAAAAAAGCAGCGAAAAAAACGAGCAAAGGCCAAACGAAAGGATTTGCCCTGTCAGCCGTCAAATCAGAGGAAAGCGCTTTTCAATTTTATCCGTTTCTTTTGTCTTCCGAAGCAGATCTAAAACAGCTGAATTCAAAAGAAGCAGCCTCTTCCCTGCAGTTTTTAACGGATCTGGTCAAAGAAGGCGCAATGAGCAAGGAAGTGTTAAACGCCACTCAGGATGATCTAGCCAGACAGTTTGCAGCAGGACAGCTCGCCATGATGATCAACGGCTCCTGGAATATTGAACGCCTGAAAGAAACCGGGCACTTAAATTACGGAATTACCTATATCCCGAAAGATCAAACATTCGCTTCCGCCCTCGGCGGGGAAAATATTGCGGCCGTTAAGGGAAAAAACACCGATGGTGCCTGGGATTTTATCACTTGGCTGATCGATCCGGAGCGGCTCGAAACGCTGACAGCGGAAACAGGTGTATTCCCGCCGCGTAGGGATTTGCTCGAATCATCCAGCCATTGGAAAACAGATGACAATTTAAAAGCCTTCATTCCGATCATGGAGATCGCATCAGCCCGCGGCCCTTCGAAAGACTGGCCGAAAATTTCGGAAGCTTTGCAGACGGCCCTGCAGGAAGCATTGAGCGAAAGCAAAACGCCGAAAGAAGCGCTGGATGAGGCCGCACAAAAAATCAGCGCCTTAAACTAGCTTTAAGCGCACGAAGGAGTTTTGACATGTTCAGAACCATCGTCCGTAAATGGGAGGGGTACTTCTATTTGTTTCCGGCAGTTCTTTTTATGCTTGCTCTTATCGGTTATCCTCTCATCTACAATATGATTCTCAGCTTTCAAAACGTGTCGCTTACAAATATAGCCTCACAGGATATCAGCTTTATAGGAATCGACAATTATGAGCGGCTTGCCCAGGATAAAGTATTTTGGGCATCTTTAAAAAACACGCTGCTTTACACGGCCGGAAGCGTCGTTTTTCAGTTTGCAATCGGCTTTTTGCTCGCTTTGTTTTTCAGCATGAAGTTCCGGCTTGCCCCGTTTCTCAGGGGATTGATGATGGTGAGCTGGCTCATTCCGCTGACGGTTACGGCGCTTTTATTCAAGTTTATGATGGCTTCAAACGAAGGCGTGTTCAATCAGCTCCTCCTATCATGGGGAATGATCGACAATCCAATTCCCTGGCTGTCAGACCCGAATATTGCCATCTGGTCCGTTATCATCGCCAACATCTGGGTCGGTATTCCCTTTAACATGCTGCTCATTTCTGCCGGACTCAGCTCCCTTCCGGAAGACGTCTATGAAAGCGCAAGCCTTGACGGCGCCAATGCTTTTCAGAAATTCATTCATCTGACACTGCCTTTATTGCGGCCGGTGATCACTGTCGTCATGATGCTCGGCTTCATTTATACGTTCAAAGTGTTCGACCTTGTGTTTGTGATGACTGGAGGCGGCCCGGTGCACGCAACTGAAGTCCTGTCAACCGTCAGCTACCGCTACTCCTTTGACGAATTTCAATTCAGCATGGGAGCAGCAAGCGCCAATGTCCTGTTTTTTATTCTTCTTTTTGTCAGTCTTGTCTATTTGCGGCTGATCAAAAAAGATGAGGTGATGTCATGAAAACGAAGCAAAAGGAATGGCTCTTTAACATCATTGGCGTCCTCATTACGGCCGGCTTTTTATTCCCCGTTTACTGGATGATCGCCACGGCTTTCAAAAGCGATGCAGAATTGTTTAAAACACCGCCTTTATTATGGCCTGAGTCATTCCGGACGGCCGGTTTTGAAGCTGTGTTCACTTCAGGCATCGCCGGATACTTTTTGAACAGCCTGCTGATTTCCGGGGCGGCTGCCGTCATTGTTCTCATATTGGCCGTTCCTTCAGCTTACGGCTTGGCGCGCTTTCGGATCAAGGGCAAAAAAATGTTCATTTTACTGTTTCTCATCACGCAAATGCTGCCTGCCACCGTTGTTTTGACCCCGCTGTTTATCGCCTTTAATCAACTGAACATATTAAATACGTACATCGGACCGATTTTGACGGGGGCAACGCTTGGTGTTCCTTTTTCGGTTTTAATGCTCAGAACCTTTTTTCTCGGAATCCCCAAGGATCTTGAGGATGCGGCCAAAATCGACGGCTGCAGCCGTTTTACCGCATTCATCCGCATCATTTTGCCTATCAGCGGACCCGGGATTGCCGTCAGCGGAGCGGTTTCCTTCTTTTTCACATGGGGAGATTTGATTTACAGCATGACATTCAACCGAAATCAGGAGCTGTGGCCGCTGACGGCCGGCATTTACAATGTGATCAGCCAATACGGAATCCAGTGGAATGATCTGATGGCATTTGCCGTTTTATCGGTTCTGCCTGTCATCATCATTTTTATACTGCTTCAAAAGCAGCTTGTGAAAGGACTTATCAGCGGATCCATCAAGTAAAAAGAAAGGGTGCTTTCGATCATGAAATTTTCAGACGGCTACTGGCTGACGCGCGAAGGATATCACATCAACACGCCAAAAGAAGCCTACGACCGAAGGATTGATCAGCAATCATTGACTGTATACGGGCCTGTCAAAGCGATTCAAAAGCGCGGGGACACGCTGGACACCCGCATGCTCACCGTCAGATTTTCGAGTCCCCTTGAAGACGTGATCCGTGTGCAAGTGTTCCATTTTCAAGGGGAAACGCCTCGGAAACCCGACTTTCAGCTGCATATGACAGACGTTGAACCGGTCATCTCCGAACACGATGATGCGTTGACCTTCCAAAGCGGCGGTCTGTGCGTCGAAGTGAGCAAAAACGGTTGGGGCTACCATTTTTCACGTGATGGACAGAGCCTGACCGCAAGCGAATCGAACAGCCTCGCCTATATCACGAGCGATGACGGGCGCACCTTTATGAGGGAACAGCTCAACATCGGAGTCGGCGAATTGATCTACGGCCTCGGCGAGCGTTTTACGGCATTCGTGAAAAACGGCCAAACCGTAGACATCTGGAATCAGGACGGCGGAACAAGCACGGAGCAGGCGTATAAAAATGTGCCGTTCTATTTGTCAAACAAGGGGTACGGTGTTTTTGTCAATCATCCCGAGCTCGTCTCATATGAAATCGGTTCTGAAGTCGTATCCAAAGCGCAGTTTTCGGTCGAAGGAGAATCGCTTGACTATTTTGTCATCAGCGGCGCCGAACCAAAAGATGTTTTGAAACGCTATGCGGCGTTAACGGGAAAACCGGCGCTTCCCCCGGCCTGGTCTTTCGGCCTCTGGCTGTCAACATCGTTCACAACCGACTATTCTGAGGAGACCGTGACCCGCTTCATCGACGGAATGACTGAACGCGGCATCCCGCTCAGCGTGTTTCATTTTGACTGCTTCTGGATGAAAGAATTTGAATGGTGCAACTTCGAATGGGATGAACGATTTTTTAAGCAGCCTGAAGCCATGCTCAGCCGCCTGAAAGAAAAAGGCCTGAAAATATGCGTCTGGATCAATCCTTATATCGCTCAAAAATCGAAGCTTTTTCAGGAAGGAAAAGAAAACGGCTACTTCTTAAAAAACAGCCGGGGGGATGTGTGGCAGTGGGACCGGTGGCAGGCCGGAATGGCAATCGTCGACTTCACCAATAAAAAAGCGCGTGACTGGTATTGTTCAAAGCTTGAAAGCCTGCTCGACATGGGGGTTGACTGCTTTAAGACCGATTTCGGAGAACGGATTCCGAGAGACGCGGTCTACTTTGATGGATCAGACCCCGAGAGAATGCACAATTATTATTCTTTTTTATACAACAAAACCGTATTTGACCTGTTGAAGCAAAAGCGCGGCGAACGGGAAGCAGTCGTGTTTGCAAGATCGGCGACGGCCGGCGGCCAGCAATTTCCCGTACACTGGGGCGGGGATTGTTTTGCCAGCTATGATTCAATGGCTGAAAGCCTTCGCGGCGGCCTGTCACTTTCCCTTTCAGGCTTCGGCTTCTGGAGCCACGATATCGGCGGATTTGAAAGCACGGCAACAGCCGATTTGTATAAGCGCTGGACCGCATTCGGCCTCTTGTCGACGCACAGCCGCCTGCACGGGAGCGAATCATACCGCGTTCCGTGGCTGTTTGACGAAGAAGCAGCCGATGTCATGCGGTATTTTGTCAAACTGAAGCACAGGCTGATGCCTTATTTGTACGCCTCTGCATATGAAGCGCACGCTGAAGGCATTCCGATGATGCGGGCGATGCTCCTCGAATTTCCAGGGGACAACACTTGCCACTGGCTTGACAGACAGTACATGCTCGGCGGAAGGCTGCTCGTTGCTCCCGTTTTTCAGGAAGACGGCGCTGTCCGTTATTATTTGCCAAAAGGCATCTGGACACACCTTTTGACGGGAAAAGAGACGGAAGGCGGAGAATGGAAAGAAGAACAGTACGGTTATATGGGGCTTCCCCTATTCGTCAGGGAAAACACGCTGCTGCCGCTCGGGCAGGAATCCGGGCGACCTGATTATGATTATCTCGACGATGTGACGTTCTGCCTTTACCAATTAAAAGACGGCTGCTCAGCCGAACAGACGATTTACAATGAAAAGTGCGAAGCAATGACAGTCAGAGCTTCACGGCATCAAAATACGATTACCGTGAAAACAACAGGCGTCCAAAAGAAATGGAAGCTGCTCATCCGCGGTCTTTCTGTTACCTCGGTTATTAATGGAGCAGCGGAAGCGCTTCAGGAGGGAACAGCGATTCAGCCAAAAGAAAAAGAACGGGATGTCTTCATTTTTTTCTAAAAAGGAGTGATCAGGATGCTGAAAACGGTCCGCATCATCATGTTGGCTGCAATGTGCACGATCCTTTCCGCCGCCGCTTTCAATCCGCCGCCCGCCGCCGCTAAAACTCAGGCTGATAAATATGAGTATCCCTTTCAAGATCCCGGTCTCCCTGTAAAAAAAAGGGTCAGCGACTTGCTTTCACGGCTGACCCTTGAGGAAAAAGTGTCACTGATGCATCAATATCAGCCCGCCATTCCCCGGCTGGATATTCACGCTTTTAAAACGGGCACAGAAGCGCTTCACGGCGTCGCCTGGCTTGGGGAAGCGACCGTTTTCCCGCAGGCTGTCGGGCTCGCGCACACATGGGACCGCTCTTTGATCAAACAAATCGGCTCGGCGGTCGGTGATGAAGTCCGCGGCTTCCACCACCTTGATCCTGCGGCAAACGGCGTCAACGTCTGGGCGCCGGTCGTCGATCTGCTGCGTGATCCAAGGTGGGGAAGAAATGAAGAGGGCTATTCCGAAGACCCTTTTTTAACCGGGGAAATAGCAACCGCCTATGCCTCAGGTTTAAGGGGCGATCATCCCTTCTATTTGAAAACAGTTCCAACCTTAAAGCATTTTCTTGGCTATAACAACGAAACAGACCGGGGATTCAGCTCCTCAAGCATTGATCCCAGGAACATGCGCGAGTATTATTTGAAGCCCTTCGAAACGGCAATTTCCGCAAAAGCCGCATACAGTCTGATGCCAGCCTACAATTCTGTCAACGATAAACCGGCCATTTTGAGCCCGCTGCTCAACAGCACAGTTAAACGAAAATGGGCCGGAGACGATTTCTTCATCGTCAGCGATGCCTTTGATCCTTCAGGAATCGTCAATGACCACAAGTATTATGACAGACACGAAAAAGCGCATGCCCATGCGGTAAAAGCCGGCATTGACAACTTTACGGATCAGGGAGAAAATCCCGAGCTGACGAAAAACGCCTTAACCGGCGCCTTAAAGCAAGGCCTTATTTCTGAAAAAGACCTCGATCAAGCCTTGGCCAACACGTTCAGCATCCGTTTTCGCACGGGCGAATTCGATCCGGACGAACTCAATCCGTACAGCCGCCTGACAGATGACGTCATCAACAGTCCAAAGCATCAGCAGCTGGCGAAAAAAGCGGCTGAAAAAGCCATCGTTTTACTGAAAAACGACCGGGATCTGCTTCCCTTTAATGCCCGGAAGCATGAAAGCATTGCAGTCATCGGCCCGTTCGGAAATACGCTTTACGAAGATTGGTACAGCGGAACGATGCCATATCGGAAAACCCCGCTTGACGGAATCGCGGACAAAATCGGCAAAGACCGCGTCTCCTTTGCCGAAGGTCTGGAACAATGCGGCTTCAAATCCGCGCTGACCGGAAAGTTTGTAACTGCAGGCCGGGACGGCAAACAACCGCTTACAGCAGCGGCTGATAAGCTTGAGAAAAGCGCGGCATTCGATGCGGCGGATTGGGGAGAAAGCATCTTCACCCTCCGCGCCCAAGCGAACGGTCTCTATGTCTCGCTTCAGGATGACGACCGGCTGATCGCTGATCAGAAACAGCCGAACGGCTGGACCGTCAAAGAAACTTTTCAGTTTGAACAGCAGTCTGACGGGACATTTGCCATCAAAAATACGGCAAACGGCAAATATCTCACCGCCGGTAAAGACGGGACGTTAACAGCCGCCGCCGAAAAGCCGGCAACTACAGCGGAAAAGTTTTCAAAGACGATCATCAAGAGCGGTACGGATGAAGCGGTTCGGCTGGCAAAAGCCGCGGACAAAGCCGTCTTGTTTGTCGGCAACAATCCTTACATCAACGGCCGGGAAACCGAAGACCGGAAAGACATTACACTCCCTCCGGCCCAGGAAAATCTGCTGAAAGCTGTTTCTAAAGCCAATCCAAATACGGTGCTTGTCGTAACGAGCAGCTATCCGTTCGCTCTCAACTGGGCAAAAGCGCACATTCCTGCGATCATATATTCCGCTCACGGAGGCCAGGAGGCGGGAAGCGCATTGGCGGACATTCTCTTTGGAGATGAAAATCCGGGCGGACGGCTGACGCAAACTTGGCACACCTCAGTCAAAGAACTGCCGGATATGATGAATTACGATATCATCAAAGGGAAAAGAACCTATAAATATTTCGATGGCAGGCCGCTGTATCCGTTCGGCCACGGGTTATCCTATACAGCGTTCCGCTACAGCGGTTTAAACGTTTCCTCTGACAGCATCAAAAAAGACGGATCTGTCACGATCAGCGTCAACGTCACCAATACAGGCGGAAGAAAAGGGGATGAAGTCGTTCAGCTCTATACTTCTCCACTATTTAAAACGCGTGTTAAACAACCGAATCTGGACCTGAAAGATTTTCAGCGGGTTGAGCTGGCACCGAAAGAAACGAAAACCGTGACATTCAAGCTGAAACAGACAGACCTTGCCTTTTGGGATGTGACGAGAGAAACATTTGCCGTTGAAAGAGGGACTTACAAAATATCGGTCGGCAGCTCGTCGGCGGACATCCGCAAGACAAAGCGGATTTTCGTCCAGGGTGACACGATTCGGGAACGGAACTTGCGCCGGCAGACAAACGCTGAAAACTACGACGACTACAAAGGCGTGCTCATCACCGAAGAATCCAAATACGGCGGCGATGCGGTAAAAAACAGTACAACAAACGCGTGGATCGCCTTCCATGATGTCCGCTTCAAAGGCGAAAAAAGGATAAAAGCAAAGGTTGCAAGCAGCGGCGGCGGCGAAATCGGCATCTTCCTCGACCATCCTCAAAAAGGAAAGCAAATCGGTTCGTTAAAAGTGCCTGACACATCCGGATTGCAAAACTGGAAAACAGTAAAAGTTTCCGTCCGCAAATCGGCAGGCCCCCACCGCGTCTATTTTGTCTTTAAAGGGAAAGTTGCAATCGATGCGTTTCAATTTGAACGATAAACCGGCAAAGAAGAAATTTTTTTAAAGCCATGCAGCTTGATCTGCATGGCTTTTACCGTTTTTCAGCAATTTTAGCGCTTTACAATTTAGGAATGATATATTAGAATTCAATCAAAAGTTGCATTAGGTAAAAAAAATGTCTTTAGGTAACAAAAAATTACCGAAACAAAAATATTGTATGCAGGTTAACTTTCATATAGACATAGAAAGGGGTTAATGAACGCTATGAAACCCGCAATTACCGTAAAAGATTTATATGTTTCTTATCACGGCGCAGAAGCGCTCCGCAATATCAATTTCTCGCTCGATCAAGGAATGATGGCGGGCATTATCGGACCCAACGGCGCAGGAAAATCAACGCTGTTAAAATCCATGCTCCAATTGATTCCAAAAGATAAAGGCGATGTCCGTCTGCTGGGAAAACCGCTCAAAGATGTACGCAAGCAAATCGCCTATGTTCCGCAAAGGAATGATATGGATTGGACGTTCCCGATCAATGTCCTCGACACCGTCATCCTCGGCACGTATCCTGAACTCGGCCTTTTCAGACGTCCGAAAAAACGCGATAAAGACTGGGCATATCACTGCCTTGAAAAAGTCGGGATGGCTGCATATGCCAAGCGTCAGATCGGTGAATTGTCAGGCGGACAGCAGCAGCGCGTTTTTCTCGCCCGGGCGCTCGCCCAAAAAGCAGAGCTGTTCTGTCTTGACGAACCGTTCGTCGGAATTGATGTGACGAGCGAAGAAATGATCGTCAGCATCTTAAAGGAACTTCGTGATGAAGGAAAGACCGCTCTTGTCGTCCATCACGATTTGAGCAAAGCGGACAGCTACTTCAATGAATTAATTTTGCTGAACAAAGAGCTGATTCAAAAAGGCCCTGTCTCCGACATCCTCAATCCCGACGTGATGATGAAAGCCTACGAATCTCAGCTTCCGTTCCTGCAATCGAAAAGAGGTGCGATCTGATGGAGTTTATCCATGGTTTGATGGAATATTCGTTTCTGCAAAAATCGCTGTTCACATCGATTATGGTGGGCATCATTTGCGGCGTCATCGGCTGCTTTATCATTCTCAGGGGAATGGCGCTGATGGGAGATGCGATTTCACATGCGGTTCTTCCCGGCGTCGCCATCTCTTATATGCTCGGCGTCAATTTTTTCTTCGGCGCCGTCTTTACGGGCATCCTGACAGCTCTCGGAATCGGCTATGTCAGCCAAAACAGCCGGATTAAAAACGATTCGGCCATCGGCATCGTATTCACGGCCTTTTTCGCCGTCGGGATCATTTTGATCACGCTTGTCAAAAGCTCAAGCGATCTGTACCACATCTTATTCGGAAATGTGCTGGCCGTTCGTTCATCCGACATGTGGATCACGCTCGTCATCGGAGTCATTATTCTTACCGCTGTCTTTTTGTTTTACAAAGAGCTGCTCATCACCTCTTTCGACCCGACGATGGCGGCCGTCTACGGCTTGCCGAACCGGCTGATCCACTACTTTTTAATGACGCTTTTAACGATGGTTACGGTCGCATCGCTTCAGACCGTCGGCATTATCCTCGTCGTCGCGATGCTGATCACACCTGCCGCAACCGCTTATTTATTGACAGACCGGCTGTGGGTGATGATCTATTTGTCCGCTTTCCTCGGCGCTTTGTCAGCGGTCATCGGCCTTGGATTAAGCTATACGTACAACCTCTCCTCAGGAGCAGCAATCGTGCTCGTGGCTACGATTTTGTTCGGACTTTCCTTTACGTTTTCACCGAAACAAGGCGTACTTTGGAGAGCGGTGAAATCAAGAAGAAAACGGGCAGCACTTCAACAATAACCACAAAATAAAGGGGGAAAACAAAATATGAAATGGAAGCAAACATTAGCCATTGCGGCGGCATTAATTCTGGTTCTCGCCGCCGGCTGCTCCTCGAAAAGCAGCAGTGAAGAAAACGGAAAGCTGAAGGTCGTTACCACCTACTCCATTCTCTATGACATCGTCAAACAAGTCGGAGGGGATCACATCGATTTATACAGCATTGTACCTGTCGGAACAGACCCGCACGAATACGATCCGCTCCCTAAAGACGTGCAAAAAACGACGGATGCCGATGTCGTCTTTTACAACGGCCTGAATTTGGAGACAGGGAACGGCTGGTTTAACAAGCTGCTGGAAACGGCTGAAAAAGACGGTGATGACGCCCCTGTCTACAAGCTGAGCAAAGGGGTCAAGCCAAAGCACCTCACCGCCAAAGGTAAAGAAACACAAGAAGATCCCCATGCATGGCTCAATATAGAAAACGGGATTCAATATGCCAAAAACGCAAGAGATGCGCTGATCAAAAACGATCCCGACCATAAAGAAGACTACGAAAAAAACGCGGAAGCCTATATCGGCAAGCTGCAAAAGCTTCATGATGAAGCGGTGAACCGCTTTAAAGATATACCGAAAGAGCGCCGCGTCCTTGTGACAAGCGAAGGGGCTTTTAAATATTTCGCTTCGGCCTACGGCGTCGACGCGCAGTATATTTGGGAAATCAATACCGAAAATGAAGGAACTCCCGGTCAGATGAAAAAAATCGTCGACACCGTGAAGAAAAAGGACATCCCGGCCTTATTCGTGGAGACAAGCGTTGACCCGCGGAGCATGGAAAGCCTGTCAGCGGAAACGGGCGTGCCGATTAAAGCAAAAGTCTTCACCGATTCGATCGGGAAGCCCGGTGAAGCGGGAGATTCCTATTATAAGATGATGAAAGAAAACCTTGACCGGATCCATCAAGGCCTCGCCGAATAACCAATGAACTGCTGTACACCGTGTACAGCAGTTTTTTCGTATGTTTCCCCGATTTTAATGCAGGGTACAACGAAGGGAAAACGCAGAAAAAGGAGTGTGTTTCGTGAAATCTTTATATGAGGAATGCATCGAAGCCTGCCGGGAATGTCTTGAAGCATGCAATCACTGCTTTGACAAATGTCTGATGGAAGAAGACGCGGGGATGATGGCCGAATGCATCCGTCTTGACCGGGAATGCGCAGAGATGTGCGGTTTCGCAGTTCAAGCAATGACGCGCAACAGCCCGTATGCCGAAGATATTTGCCAGCTTTGCGCAAAGGTTTGCGAAGCTTGCGGCAATGAATGCAGCCTGCATAAGCATGACCACTGCCAGCTTTGCGCTGAAAGCTGCTTTAAATGTGCGGAAGCATGCAGAAAAATGGCTTCTTAACTTGGAATATCCGGCTCTCGAGCCGGATATTCTTATGTTGGAAATGTTTATTTTCTCTCCTCCCCCCTTGCTAAACTGATACAATATGACTATAAAAGGGGGTTTTATTATGAAAGACAGCGTGTTTCAAATGACTTCTGACACATATCAGTCGCTCAGCGATTCAGAACGGCATTTGCTCGAGTACATTTATCAGCACTTGGACGTCATCGCCACTTTATCGATTGTCAAATTAAGCGAGGATGCAAATGTTTCAACAGCCACGATTGTCAGGTTAATGAAAAAACTCGGATATGACGGCTACACTTCTTTTAAGTATGCATTAAAAGAAAAACACCACCTCGGACACGCTCCGCTGATGGATGATATCGACAGCCAAATTAAACAGGCCGTGCTAAAGAATGAAAGAGAAGTTCTGGATACAATTAAAATGCTTGATATCGGGTTGATCGAAGATGCCATTCAAAAAATCAGCAATGCCGAAAAAGTTTACATTTTCGCAAGAGGATTGTCTGAAATGATTGGAACAGAGATGACGATCAAGCTTCAGCTGCTCGGCAAAAACTGCGAGATGCACAGCGACCCGAATATTATCAGAGGCAAGTCAAAAACACTGACCAAAAAAGACCTCGGCCTTTTTGTTTCCCTGAACGGCGAGACAGAAGAGCTTGTTGAAGCCGCTCAAAACTTCAAATTGCAAGCTATTTCCACCATTACATTAACGACAAGGATCGATTCGCGTCTTGCGAAATTATCAGAGATCGTACTGGTCGGGTTTAAAGGTGAACAATCATTTTTTCCCGATTATGAAGTCCGCTCTCGCCTCCCTCTGCAAGTCCTCTCCCGCATCATGCTGGACTCATACGTCATCCGCACCGCTCATAGCTGAAAACCTTTACACAACCTGTAAACATCCCCCCTTTTATCTGTGACATAATGTCTGTGAAGCCACAGATAAAGGGGGGATACAGCATGATCTATACATGCACGATGAATACCGCAGTCGACTTATTCGTTGAAACCGACGAGCTGCTTCCCGATGTTGTCAACCGCACTAAAGATGAAGATTACCAGCCAAACGGAAAAGGCGTCAATATTTCCTTTATGCTCAAGCGCCTCGGTCTTGACAATACCGCGCTTGGATTTACAGGCGGATTTACCGGGCGTTTTATTGAAAATGAACTGCTGAATGAAAAAATCGTCACAGACTTTGTCGAAGTGGAAGGCATCTCACGGATCAATATTTTTATCAATGCCACCCGGGAATTCAAAATCGTAAACAAAGGACCGCTCATATCTGAAGCCCGAAAACAGGAGCTGATCAACAAAATCCGTCAAATCCCGTCCGGCCGTTTCTTATTTATTTCAGGCAGTCTTCCGAGAGGGGTCCCCGATGACATGTACCTTTCGCTTTCCGAGATTGCCGCCGAAAACAAACTGAAATTGATCTTGGATATCAGTTCTCCCGTCCTATTAGATTGTCTTTCATACCATCCTTTCCTGATTAAACCGAATGAACAGGAGCTGGCCGCTTTTTTCAGCCAGAAGAAAGCGCTGTCCGAAGAAGAAATCATCCATTATGGAAACGAGCTTCTCGACCGCGGCGCTGAAAGGGTTCTCATCTCCCGCGGCAAAGACGGCGCCCTTTATTTAGACCGCCAAAGAACCTTAAAAGCGACCGCCGCCAAAGGCAAAGTTGTCAATACCGCGTGTGCTGGCGATGCCATGCTTGCCGTATTCGTCGGAAAACAGGAGCTCGGCTGTTCCGTTCCTGAAGCACTCAGATACGCCTCTGCCGCCGGTTCATTGACGGCATTCTCGAAAGGACTCGGTGATGTGTCAGATCTCGATCAAACAGCTTCACAAATTCAAATCACTCATTTATAAAGGGGGTTTTCTTATGAAAAAGTTCAAAATCATCGCGGCAACCGGCTGTCCAACAGGAATTGCCCATACATTTATGGCTGAAGAGGCTTTAAAACAGGCTGCCGCCAAACTGGGTGTAGAAATCAAAGTCGAAACACACGGGCAAATCGGCGTTCAAAACGAACTATCACCAGAGGACATTAAACAAGCCGACGGGGTCATTATCGCGGCAGACAAGGATGTAGGCGCCGAGCGTTTTGCAGGCAAACGTGTCCTTGACGTCCCGGTCGCACGGGGCATCCGCGATGCAGAAACTTTAATTCGGACGCTCATGAACGGCGAAGCGCCGATTTACCGCGGACAAACAGCAGCAAAAACAGAGGATGAACCCAAAACAGGCGAAGCCGCTTCCATCGGCCGTAAAATATATAAACATTTGATGAACGGGGTTTCCCACATGCTCCCATTTGTCGTCGGCGGAGGGGTTTTGATTGCACTTTCCTTTTTATTCGGCATCCATTCAGCGGATCCTGAACATCCAAGCTACAACGCTTTTGCCGAATTGCTGAATAAAACGGGCGCATTCGGCTTCCAGCTGATGGTTCCGATTCTGTCCGCCTATATCGCCGATTCAATGGCTAAACGCCCCGGCCTGATTGTCGGTTTTATCGGCGGCATGATCGCCAGTACGGGTGGAGCAGGTTTTCTGGGTGGCATCGTATCCGGTTTTTTGGCGGGACTGATTATTTACGGTCTCTCGTATGCACTTAAAAAAATGCCTCAGTCCCTTGAAGGGCTGAAAGCAATTTTTCTTTATCCGGTTATCGGCATTTTTCTGATCGGTGCGGTCATGTTTTTTCTCGTGGAGCCGATGACGGCCATCAATGAAGGGATGAAGGACTTTTTAGCCGATTTTCAAGGGGCGAACCCCGTCATTCTCGGCTTGATCATCGGCTGTATGAGCGCGTTTGACATGGGCGGTCCGGTCAATAAAGCCGCTTATGTCACCGGAACTGCTCTTCTCGCTGAAGGGAACCAATATTTCATGGCAGGCGTCTCCGCCGCGTGCATCACACCGCCGCTCGTCATTGCGTTTGCCACTTTACTTTTCCGCAAATATTTCAGCCGGCAAGATCGAAATGCAGGGCTTGTCAATTTTATTCTCGGTGCCACTCATATTACCGAAGGCGCTATCCCGTTCGCCGCAAAAAAACCGATCCCTGTCATTCCGATTTTGATGATCGGCTCTTCGGTTTCGGCGATATTAACATACTCATTTGCAGTTCAAGTACCTGCCCCGCACGGCGGATTCCTTGTACTTCCCGTTGTCACAGGAGCCTTTCAGTGGGTGCTGTCGATTATCATCGGATCGCTTATCGGCGCCTTCTTATACGGCTTTTACCAAAAACGGACATATGAAAAAGAGAAAGGCTGATCAAACATGGGCACAGGAGCTTTAATCAAAAAAGAGCACATCTATCTTCAAGAAACGTTATCTTCCCAAGCGGAAGCTTTTGACCGGGTGGCTCAAATCGCATATGAATCAGGAGCCGCCAAAACAAAACAAGCGGTCATTCGCGGATTGGCACAAAGAGAGGCTGAAAGCACGACCGGCTTTATCGACGGCTTCGCCATCCCCCATGCAAAACTGAAGGACATCACAGAAGCATCTGTCATTATCATTCAAAACAAGGCAGGAATCGAATGGAATGCGCTTGATCAAACGCCTGTCATATTTATCATTGCTTTATTGATACCCGATGCCGAGGCAGGCAGCACACATCTCAATCTATTATCATCGGTGTCTCGCATGCTTGTTCACGGAGATGCGAGGCAGCAGCTGCTTGAAGCCTCGAGTCCTGACGACATTCTGAGCACCTTCTCAAGCTATATATCTTAATTTTGATCAGAAAGAAGGAATCGATATGCTGACAAATACGAAGAAAATGCTGCTGGACGCACAGACAAACGGCTATGCGGTGCCGGCCTTTAACATTCACAACCTTGAAACCGTGCAGGCCGTGACAGAAGCGGCTGAAGCCTTAAGGTCCCCCGTGATTCTTGCGGCTACTCCCGGAACCTTCAGCTATGCAGGCCGCGACTATATTCAAGCGATTGCAGAAACGGCCGCCGCGCGCTGCTCAATCCCGGTCGCCCTCCATCTCGATCATCATGAAGAAATTGATGATATTCGCGAGTCTTTATCATTAGGGACAAAATCTGTCATGATTGATGCATCGCACCATCCATTTGCCGAAAATACCGCAATTGTAGCGAGTGTCGTTCAATATGCCCGGCAAAAAGATGCCACTGTAGAAGCCGAGCTCGGAAGGCTCGGCGGACAGGAAGACGATTTGATCGTGGATGAAGCCGACGCCTATTACACCGATCCGGATGCAGCAAAAGAGTTCGTCGAGAAAACCGGAATCGATTCGCTGGCGGTGGCAATCGGTACAGCCCACGGGCTTTACTCAAAAGAGCCCAATATCGATTTTGACCGGTTGGCCGCGATTCAAAAACGGGTTTCAGTTCCGCTCGTCCTGCACGGTGCCTCAGGAATTTCAGAGCAAGATGTAAGAAAGTGCATTAAGCTAGGATGTGCAAAAGTAAATATCGCGACTGAATTAAAAATTCCTTTTTCAGATAAACTGCGCCGTTATCTGCATGAACACATCGATGCAAGCGATCCAAGAAAATATATGGCCCCCGCCAAAGAAGCCATGAAAAAAATCGTCCAAGAAAAGATTTTGATGTGTATGAGCAATGACAGATATTAATACAAAAGCCGGATGTTCTTTAACATCCGGCTTCAGCAAATCATTTGCTATGCTCTTCTAAAACATGACCGTCATGAGGCTTTTCATCGGGTATCGGTTCCTGACCGGCCAATATGCTGTATACGAGCATAACGATTCCTACATACACAACCGCCGAAACCGTCCAAACGAGCACTGTTTTATCCTTCAAGACGGATTCCTCCAATCAAGCTTCACCTTTTGCAGCCTGAGTGCATTCAGAACAACTGAAACTGAACTGAATGCCATCGCGGCCCCTGCGATCCACGGGGCCAAAAGCCCGACGGCCGCGAACGGAATGCCGATACTGTTGTAGGCAAACGCCCAGAATAGGTTTTGTTTAATGTTTTTGATGGTCAGTCTGCTCATGAGGATCGCATCGGCGATGCTGTTTAAATCGCCGCGGATCAAGGTGACGTCAGCGGCTTCCATGGCGACATCAGTCCCCGTTCCGATCGCCATTCCGGTATCGGCCGCCGCCAGTGCCGGCGCATCGTTGATGCCGTCGCCGACCATCGCGACTTTTTTGCCTTCTCCTTGGATTTTCTTCACTTCATCTGCTTTTCCTTCAGGCAAAACTTCGGCGATAACGTGCTGAATGCCGGCTTCTGCAGCAATCGCTTCTGCCGTCCGCCGGTTGTCCCCGGTGATCATGACGACTTCCAGTCCCATATCATGCAGCCTTTTCACTGCTCTCTTCGACGTGTCTTTAATCGTATCGGCGACGGCGACCAGCCCGGCAAACCGACCGTCGATGGCGGCAAGCATCGCCGTCTTTCCTTGCATTTCGAGCTCTTCCATTTCTTTGTGAGCCTCTCGAATGTCAATATCACGGCTTTCCATCAGCCGTCTTGTACCGATCAAAATCCGTTTTTCGTTGACTGCGGCTTCGATACCATAGCCGGGTATCGCTTCAAAGCTGTCTGCTGAGGCAGGTTCTATCCCGTTCTTTTTGACGCCTTCGACAATGGCTTCAGCAAGCGGATGTTCAGAGCTTTTTTCTGCAGCACCGATAAGCTTGAGAAACGATGTTTCATCGATCCACGGTTCAGGGCGTACATCTGTGAGCTGGGGCTTTCCATTTGTGACCGTCCCCGTCTTATCAAGCACAATCGTCTCCAAGCGGTGAGCCGTCTCCAAATGTTCGCCGCCTTTGAATAAAATTCCGAATTCAGCCGCACGGCCCGATCCGGCCATGATCGATGTCGGCGTTGCCAAACCGAGCGCGCACGGACATGCGATCACAAGCACCGCAATCAGCTTTTCCAGCGCCGTGCCGAATTCGCCGGGGCTAACCGCCAAATACCAGACGAAAAATGTGATGACCGCGATGGCCACGACAATCGGCACAAAAACCCCGGAAATCCGGTCTGCGAGCCGCTGAATCGGCGCCTTTGAACCTTGCGCCTCTTCCACGACTTTTATAATCTGCGCCAGCGCAGTATCTTTGCCTACTTTTTCTGCTCTTACTTTTAAAAATCCATTTTTATTGATTGTAGCGCCGATAACCGGATCTCCAACCGTTTTGTCAACAGGAATGCTTTCACCGGTGATCATCGATTCATCCAGCGCTGAACGCCCTTCGACAATCTCTCCGTCTGCCGGTACTTTTTCACCGGGCTTCACGTACATGATGTCACCTGCCAAAACGTTTTCAATCGGTACGGTCATCTCCTCGCCGTTCCTGACGACGGTCGCTGTCTTGGCCTGCAGCCCCATCAGCTTTTTGATCGCTTCGGATGAACGCCCTTTCGCTTTCGCTTCAAACAGCTTTCCTAAAATGATCAAAGTTAAGAGGATGGCGCTTGTTTCATAGTAAAGGCCGTCCGGATGCCGGTTCGTGCCGAGGCTTTCAATGCTTAAATACAAGCTGTAGAAATAGGCGGCAGACGTGCCGAGAGCGACCAGCACATCCATGTTGGCGCTCTTGTTCCGAAGCGCTTTATAAGCCCCCGTGTAAAACTGCTTCCCGACGATAAACTGAACCGGTGTCGCCAACGCGAACTGAACCCAGGGATCCATGAACATCCCCGGCAGCCATATAAATGACGTGAATTTGAAATGGCTGACCATTGCCCAGAGCAGCGGAAAAGACAAAATGGCTGAAAAAATAAATTTGCCGGTTTGACGCTGAATATCTTTTTCTCTTTGTTCCACCCGACCGTCCGCAGTTCGGTCTTTTTTCAGCTCAAGCTTGTAGCCGAGCTTTTCAACGGCTTCGATCATCTCCTCCGGCGAAACCGCACCGGCATGATAGTCGACTGCCGCAGTCTCAATGGCAAAGTTGACGGCGGCGTTTTTGACGCCCGGCAGCTTGTTGAGGCGCTTTTCAACCCGGTTGGCGCAAGCCGCGCACGTCATACCGGAAACCGCAAATTCGGCTTTTTCCGCAGGAACTTGATAGCCGAGAGATTCGACTTTCTCAGCCAGCTGTCCGACTTCGATTTGCCCCGGATCATAAACAATTTTTGATTTTTCCAGCGCCAAGTTCACATTTGCGTCCTGAACGCCGTCAAGCCTTTTCAACCCTTTCTCGATCCGCGCCGCACAGGCGGCGCAGGTCATACCAGAGATTTGGAGGGTGGCTTCTTTTTGTCCGTCCATATCGTTCCACTCCTTATATACCCCTTATAGGTATACATTAAACTGCGACATCATACCCCTGATCTTCGATCGTATCGATGATCTCCTTCAGCGATACTTTGCCTGAATCAAACGAAACGTCGACCTTGCCCTCGTTTAAATTCACTTTAACGGACTCTACTCCGCCAAGCTTTCCGACGTTTCCTTCTACTGCCTGAACACAGTGGTTGCAAGACATCCCTTCGACTTTCAGTGTTTTTTGTTCCATATTGAAAACCTCCTGTGGTTTGATGATATCAATCGGTTTTATATTACCATACCCCTGTAGGGTATTTCAAGAAAACGAGTTTCTCTTTTTTCGTTCATGATTTTGAAAACCTTTTAAACACATCAAGCAGTTCCTCGATGGCCTCTGCGCCTTCACCGCTTTTAATCGCGTTGGCAACGCAATGGTGGGTATGATCTTCAAGCAGGCTGAAAGCCACCTTTTGCATTGCGGCTTGCACAGCTGAGATTTGAACGAGAATATCGACGCAATAGCGGTCATTTTCAATCATATTTTGAATGCCTCTGACCTGTCCTTCAATCCGCTTTAAGCGGTTTGTGATTTGTTCTTTTCCTTTAGAGCTTTTGGGATTTAACGTGTGTTCATGATGATCTGCTGACATCGGAGCACCTCTCTTTCCATTATATTTTGTCCAAGATACCCGTTTGTACCATTATAAAATGCGAAGCGGAACATGTCTAAAAAAAGAGACAACCCCGGACTGCGGGGTCATCCCTGCATATTATTTGTTTAACGCTTTAAAAAACTCTCTCATAAACTCCGGCAGATTGGACCAGTCATGACCTGAGACCAGGTTGGCGTCCACATGAAGCTTCTCCTCAACATAAGTCGCGCCCGCAGCTTCGACTTCCGGTTTGCAGGCGATGTAAGCCGTCAGCTCCCGACCTTTCAGATGTTCTCTCAGGCTTGTGAAAATCATGCTGGCGTGACAAATCGCGCCGACCGGTTTATTTTCCTCAAAGAAATGAGCAACGATTTTCAGCAGGGAATCGTACATTCGGATAAATTCCGGTGCGCGTCCGCCCGGAATGATGATGCCGTCGTATTCGGACGGATCAATCTCATCAAATGAAGCATGCGCGTCAATTAAATAGCCCGGCTTCTCGGTGTATGTATCCCAATCCAGGAAGTCATGAACAACCGTATGAATCTTTTTCTTTTTCGGTGCAGCAATCGTCGTTTCATAGCCCTCTTCAAGACAGCGGTAATAAGGATAATACACTTCCAGCGCTTCAACTGCGTCGCCCGTTACGATCAAAATCTTTTTCGCCATCAAAAACATCTCCTTTCCTTTTTTACTCTTCTATTTTATCCCATTTGCGCCTGATTTTAAAATCAAGTGCTTGAGAAGCTTGTTTTCAGCCGACGATCGTGATGTTCTCTGTTATGTCTTTCAAGAGGGCAAGGTTTGCTTTGTCAATCCCTGAATCTGTGATGACCCTGTATCGGTCATGAAGGTGGTCGATTTGCGAGAAAGCACGGGTTCCGAATTTGCTGCTGTCCGCCATCAAAATCGTTTCGTCCGCAATCTCGATCATTCGTTTTTTCAACAGCGCCTGCATTTCGTTTGAATCGCTCAAGCCGCTCGCAGGGTCGACGCCTTTGCAAGACAGAAATGTTTTGTTGACGTGATACATGTCAAGGGAGCGCTCAGCCAAAGGGCCGACATATGACATCGACTGCGACAGCAGCATCCCGCCGGTTGAAATGACCGTCACCTTTTCTTTTTTGCTGAGTTCAATTGCGACTCTGACTGAATTCGTGATGACGGTCAGCGGGATATTTTCAAGCGCTTTTGCCATGTACCATGCCGTCGTGCTCGCATCAAGAATAATCCGTTCCCCGCTTTTCACGTGCTTGACGGCTTCAAATGCAATCATCTTTTTTTCGTTTACGTTTGTAATTTCGCGCTCGCGAAAATGCACTTCTGCTTCTTCAGTCTGCACGCTGACTGCGCCGCCATGGCTTCTTTTCAGCTTATTTTCCTTCTCAAGCTTTTCCAAATCGCGCCTGATCGTTTCTTCCGTGACGGAAAAAAGCTCGCTCAGTTCTGTGACGCGTACGCTCGAGCGCAGATTGACAAGCTCGACGATTTTTTGGTGTCTTTCAGCTACAAGCATCCGTTTACTTCCTTCCTTTTTTGGTAAAAGTCACTGTTACTTTCATGATAGCGCATCAGCGCCGATACAGGAAATGTTTTCAGCGGGAAGCGGCGCCGAGAATCTGACTTGTAAAGCGGCGGTATGCCGTCTCCCACGCTTCTGTATCTTCCGGTACATACGTTTTTTGAGGAAAGGAAGCCTTGATCGCTTTCCGGGCGCTCTGAATATCCCAAAACATATCGAGCGCGATGGCCTGTACGGCAATGTTGCCGATGGCGCTTGCTTCTGCCGGTCCGGCCCATACATTTCTGGCCAGTACATTCGCTGTGTATTGGCAGAGCAGTTCATTTCGAATCCCTCCGCCCGCCATGTGAAGTCCGTCATATTTTTTTCCTGTCAATGTTTCAATCCGTTCAAGCGTGAACCGGTATTTAAATGCAAGGCTTTCAAGCACGCAGCGGATGATCTGTCCGGGCGTTTCCGGCACGTGCTGCCCTGTTGCACGGCAGTACTCCCTGATCGCCTCAGGCATATGCACGGGATTGAGAAACACCGGGTCATCCGGGTCAACCGCCGACCTGAATGCTTCTGACTGTCCGGCAAGTTTGACAAGCTCGGCGCTCGAATAACTGATCCCATCTTTTTCCCAATCCGCATGGCAGCGCTGGAACAGCCACAATCCCATAATGTTTTTTAAAAAACGGAATGTGCCGCCAGCACCGCCCTCATTTGTAAAATTCCAATCGAGCGCCTGCTTTGTCATCAGCGGAGTGTCAAGTTCGGTTCCGATCAGCGACCAAGTGCCGCAAATCAAATATACAAAGTCATCCGTTTCAGCGGGAACGCCGACAACTGCAGAAGCCGTGTCATGTTCGCCGACGGCAATGACCGGTACGGCAGGCACCGACAATTCGCTGCACACTGATTGTGACAACCTCCCCGCTTCGCTTCCGGGTTTTGCTATATCCTTTGGAAAAATCGAGGCCGGGAGCCCCAGAAGGCTGATGAGCCCCCAATCCCAGTCAGACGTTTTCGGGTTGAACAGCTGAGTTGTCGTCGCATTTGTAAATTCGCTTTTTTTCTCACCCGTTAAAAAATAGCGCAGCAAATCAGGAATCATTAAAAGCGTTTCCGCGTGTTCCAACAGCGGTGAATTCGCTTTTTTCAGCGCCCGAAGCTGAAAGATGGTGTTGAACGGCAAAAGCTGAATACCGGTTCTGGAAAACAGCTCTTCTTTTCCGATTTCATTCAACACCTCCCTCATCATTCCATCCGTGTAAGGGTCGCGGTAATGATAAGGGTTCCCCATCAGCTCTCCATTCCGATCGAGAAAACCGACATCAACCGCCCATGAATCAATTCCGATGCAGCTGATTCGTCCGCAGCCGTTTTTCGCCTTTAAAATGCCCTGTTTGATTTCATGATACAGCCTGAGAATGTCCCAATAAAGGTGTTTTCCCGCCTGAACGGGCTGATTTGGAAAACGGTGAATTTCCTCGGCTTTGATCAGACCGCCGTCCACATGACCTGCATAAGCTCTGCCGCTCGACGCACCAAGATCAAAAGCGAGAATTGTCACCAGCTCGCACCGCCTTTGCCGCGCGCCATGATTTTTTCCGCATACCCGCTTTCCGCATAAGCCTTGAGCGGATCAGGCGGAACGTTCATTTCCTCCCGCACGGCGTAAAGGAGCGGTTTGACGTCGATTTCAAATGCTTCGCGGATCGCAGCCTCTGCGGCAAGCACGTCATGATCTTCCTGCGCTTTCTTCACTTCATCGAAGTTGATCAAAAGCGCTTTTGCAAATTGAGTCTGCACATTCATAACCGAGCGCAGCACAGCCGGAATTTTCGGTTCGAGATTATGGCATTGATCAAGCATATACGAAATATGTTCGGCCGTTTTCCGGACGTTCGGGTCAGAATCGCGGCAGGCATCCAAAATTTGATAAAAAATGAGAAACAGTTCGTACGGGTTGTGCGCGCCAGCGATCAAATCGTCATCAGCGTATTTGCGGCTGTTGAAATGAAAGCCTCCGAGACGTTTTTCGTCAAGCAAATAAGCGACAATGTGCTCGATGTTCGTCCCCTGGGCATGGTGGCCGGTGTCGACAAGCACCTCGGCCTTCGGCCCGAGCTTTTGCGCCAAATTGTAAGCCATCCCCCAATCCGCCAGGTCAGTATGATAAAAAGCCGGTTCAAAAAACTTGTATTCAATCAAGAGCCGCATATCATCGTCAAGAGCTTCGTATACTTCAACCAGACACTCATACATCCAATTTTTCCGTTTTCTGATGTCGCCCTGACCGGGATAGTTGGTTCCGTCGGCAAGCCAGAGGCTGATTTCCTTGGAGCCTGTTTGTTTTGCAATATCGACGCATTCGAGCAATTGCTCAGTCGCTTTTTGGCGAATGTCTGCTTTAACGTTTGTGACGCTTCCGAGTTTGTAGTCATCGTCCTGGAACAAGTTCGGATTCACGGCGCCGATGGCAAGGCCAAGCTCCTCGGCGTGCGTTTTCAGCTTTCCGTAATCATCAACTTGATCCCACGGAATATGGATGGCGACGGAAGGACAGGTTCCGGTTAATTTGTGAACGACTGATGCATCTTCCACTTTTTCAAACGGATCCCTTGGTACGCCCTCTTGCTGAAACACTTTGAAGCGCGTGCCCGAGTCCCCGTATCCCCATGAAGGTGTCTCAATTTTAAGCGCTTTCAATTTTTCCTTTGCTTCAGAAAGGCTGATTCCCCTGTCTTTCTGTTGTTCTTCCAATAAAGCGTAGGCCCGGTCATTCATCATGTACGCCCATCCCCCTTGTTTTTAACGGATATGCCATGGTTGACATTAACGCAAGTTCCGGCTGGGTTGTGTCCAGCCGGCTGTACTGGACGATCACAGGTACATCGCTTGCGATCTCGATCGCATAAGGAACATTTTCAGGAATGCGTTCTCCTGATCTGTGCAAAGAACTTGTGCGAATATGCTTCGTTCTCTTGCCATGAACCGTCTCGGATATACCTTCGAGCGGCGGACGGTCTTCGAAGTATACTGTGATCGCAAGGTTTGCGTCTTCTTCATGGCAATTTAAAACACAAATGGCTTCATGGCTCGTTAAGCTTCCGGAACTTTCCGGAGGAATAAAACCGTCCGGTATGATCCAATGGGTCTCGCCCTTCATCTCCCTTTTCCCCCTTTGTTTTCTTAAAGGGCAGCCGAAGCCGCTCCTTTCCAATTACCTTGAAAATGCGGCCGGCACTCCCCCGTCAACCGTCAGCATGCATCCCGTCGTTTTTGCCGTTTTTTCTGAAGCAAAATAAGCGATCGCCTCGGCAATGTCAGCCGGATAAATGTTGACGGAAAGAGCCGTACGTTTGCGGTAATGCTCTTCAAGCCGGTCGGGTTCAATCCCATAGGCGGTGGCTCTTTCTTCGCGCCACTTGGAGTCCCAGATGGCCGACCCTTGAAGCACCGCATCCGGAAGAACTGAATTCGCACGGATTCCGTACGGTCCGCCTTCAGCGGCGATGCATCTCGCCAAATGAACCTCAAGCGCTTTTGCAGAGCTGTATGCTGAAGCGTTTTTGCCTGCATAGACGGAATTTTTCGAGCCGACAAACACCATGCTGCCGCCTGACCCCTGTTTTTTCATTTGCTTAAAAGCTTCTCTGGCGACGAGGAAATATCCTGTTCCGAGTACATTCATATTCAGATTCCATTCTTCGAGCGTCGTTTCATCAAGCGGGCTGGATGTCGCAAGCCCCGCATTGTTGACGAGGATGTCATTCCCGCCATATTTAAGGGCGATTTCCTCGAAGGCCGCCTGAACATCCTCTTCTTTCGTCACATCCATGCGGACGGCGAAAGCTCGTTCTGCACCGTATTGTTTATTAATCTCGGCAGCTGTTTTTTCTGCACCTTCCATATTAATGTCAGCGACCACAACATGCGCACCTTCTGAAGCAAGGCGGCGGCAGGTCTCGCTGCCGATTCCGCCCGCTCCCCCCGTCACAAATGCGATCTTGCGGGAAAACTCGGCTTCCGGCGGAGCAAGCGTTAATTTATAAAGCTCAAGCGGCCAATATTCAACATTGTAGGATTCTTCCTCATTGAGAGATACAAAGTTTCCAAGGACTTCCGTTCCCTTCATAACAGCAATTGCCCGGCGATATAAATCTCGGCTGACCTTCGCCATCGCCAGGCTTTTTCCTGCTGCCACCATGCCGATTCCAGGGATCAGTATCACGCGCGGGGCCGGTTCAAACATCTCGTCTCCTTCATGCCGGTTTCGTTGAAAATAGGCTGCATACGACTCTTTAAATCCAGCAATCTCGGTTTTGATCCGTCCGGCCAGCTCTTCTGTGTCCTGTTCAGCGGGATTCCACGGAATATAGGCAGGCACCCGCTTTGTATGAACGAGGTGATCCGGACAAGCGGCGCCGACCTGTGAAAGCGACGGAGCGCGCCTGCTGTTCGCGAATTCGAGCACATCGTCTGCATCGCACCAGGTGAGCAGCATGCGTTTTTCTCCGCTGACAGCGCCGCGGATAACCGGCAAGATATCGGCTAAAATCCGTTTCCGCTCCTCCGGTGCAAGCGGCTCGACCATCTGTCCGCCAAACGCCTGATGATCTTCCGAACGGCTTTTAATGTATGCTTCCGCTTCGCGAATCACGGCAATCGTCTGATCATAGCTTGCTTTCGCCGTTTCCCCCCACGTGACGAGCCCGTGCTTCTCCATTAAAACAAGCTCTGCATTCGGGTTGTTTTTTACGCCTTCTGCTATCATCTTCGATAAAGTGAAGCCCGGTCTGACATAAGGCACCCATACAAATCGGCTGTCGAATATCTCCTCTGCGATCTCTTTTCCATTATCAGCGCAGCAGATGCTGATGATCGCATCGGGGTGGGTGTGATCGACATGCGGAAACGGCAAAAAAGCATGAAGAAGCGTTTCGATCGACGGCCGCGGATGCTTTCCGTCCATCATGCAATGGGACAAATATGCCGTCATTTCTTCATCAGACATGCTGCTCCGTTCCATCAGCGGTCGAATATCATCCAACCTCAATCCGGTAAATTGGCCCGCTGACATCGTCGCCAAGTCCGAGCCGCTGCCTTTCACCCACATCACCTCGATATCCCTGCCTCTGAAATCCTTTTCTGTCGTTTTCATCGATGTGTTTCCCCCGCCCCAGTTGCAGACCGAGCGGTCAGAGCCGATCAGGTTGGAACGGTAGACGAGTTCGTCAAGACCCGGACGCAGCAATGCAGCCTCAGCCTCTGACCATAAATATTTTACCATGCGTATCACTCCGTTTTTGTTTGTTTATTTTTGAATATGTTTGTTTTAAGAGTAACATATTTTGTTTTTATTTGTAAGCGCTTTTTTCGGAAACCATTTTAAAATAGAAGCTGTTCAATCGGTCGATAAATAAAAAACCGCCAACAGCAGGCGGCCGTCGGGGTCAAGAATGCGGGAATGTTTACCCTTTGATTTTGAAAATGAAATGTCAGATTTTATGAAAACGCTGGCATCATGATGATGGCGCTTTTTGTGCCGCCGACATAACGTTTGGGGAACATATTGATCCGCAAAAAACGGTTGAAATTCGTCTTTTGATCTTTTAATATATAAACTCATGTTTTTTAAAAGGAGGGGTCAGGATGAAAAAAACACTGCACGCACCAGTCAAACTGATCATCGCAATTTTTATGATTTGCACATTTTCCATCGGCTTTACAGAGTACGTCGTTATGGGTATATTGACTTCCATTTCAAAGGATCTCTCTGTTCCGATTTCGTCTACCGGGTTATTGGTAACGGCATACGCGGGAAGCGTCTGTCTGACGGGGCCGATCGTCACCATATTTTCGGTTAAAATGCCGCGCAAACCGGTATTGCTCGGCTTGATGAGTGTGTTTGTACTGTCGAATGCGCTCAGTTTCCTGGCACCGAACTTCACTGTTTTGTTGATCTCAAGAATCCTGTCAGCATCCATTCATGGTGCATTTTTTGCAACGACGATGGTGTTCGTCAGCGAAATGGTGCCGCCCGAAAAACGGGCCGCCGCTGCCGCTTCAATGAACGGCGGTTTAACCATCGCCCTGATGCTCGGCGTTCCGTTCGGTTCTTATTTAGGCGACCTTTTCAACTGGCGGATCGTTTTTCTGATGATCGTCTGCCTCGGATTGATCGGCCTCGCCGGCATTTGGCTGACGGTACCGCACAGAAAACCGAAAGTTGTCCCTAAATTGATCCATGAATGGGATGTGTTTAAAAATAAGCAAGTTCTTTTTTCTTTTGCTATCACAATTTTTGGCTATTCAGGCGTATTCATCGCCTACACGTTTATTGAACCGATGCTGCGGCATTCTGCCGGTTTCGGCAGTCTCGGCATTACAGCCGCCCTTTTCGCCTACGGATTTGGCGGGGTTGTCGGCAATTTCTACGCCGGAAAGGTGCCGTTTCACCTGTTAACCCGCTCCATGATCGGGGTGATGATCGCGCTCATGGCGATTCTTGCGGCCTTCCCTTTTGTCAGCGGACATCCTGCCGGCGCCATCATCGTGACGTTTTTATTCGGAGCCGGCGCGTTCGGAACAGTGCCTCTTTTGCAAACAAAGGTCGTGGCTGCGTCTGAACACGGAACAACGATCGCCACTTCTGTCAGCATCGCTGCATTTAACTTGGCCAACGCGCTCGGGGCATGGATCGGCGGACTTATTCTTAATGCATCAGAGTCCTACACATACCTTGCCACAGGCGGTGCGCTAATGACCATGTGCGGGCTGACGCTGACGATGTTCGCCTATGTGTCTGAGAAAAGACAAGTAAAAGAAGAAATGTGGAGAACAGACCTGTAATCAAAAAGCTGCCCGGCTTTAAGACCTGGCAGCTTTTTTGTTTGGTTCTTGCAGCGTCTTTGTGTGAGCTGCTTTCCGCATGACCGCGATCATCAAAAGGGCGGCCGCAGCATAGACGATACCGAAGCAGCCGAAAACGAAAACAGAAGATGACAATCCCAATAACACGCCTGATATAACGGGACCGCAGGCCATTCCCGTATACCTGATAAAATTGAACATGCCCATCGCACTGCCGCGGTTCTCCTCAAATTCATTCGCCATCATCGTAGAGAAGAGCGGCGGAATCAGCCCCATCGTGACGCCGAAAAGAACGAGGGCTGCCGACATGGCGAAAAGCGAAAACGAATGGGTAAAGCCAAAGCAGACGACGCTCCCTGCGGCGGTCAGATTGCCGATCAAAAACAGGCGTCTGAGCGATAATCTCTTTTGTATCCACTTAAACAGCACGCTGCCGGCACTCGTGCTGACCGCTATCGGCAAATACAACAAGCCGACGATCTGCAGATCAAGGTGATAATGATCGGTCAGCAAAATCGGCAAATACACGATCATTGAAAAATAAATAAAGAAAATAAGGTAGCTTAATACCAAAACGGCATTTCCCGTCCTGTTTTTGAATATGTCCTTATAATGCGACAACAGGCTGCCCGCGCTGAGATTGGTCTTTTTTTCCGCATGGCTCTGCGGAAAGCAAAACGCATTTCCGAAAAGCAAAAGAACTGACAATACTGTCAAAAACCAAAAAATACCCGGATAATTATAACGTTCCCCGATAAAACCGCCGAGAATGGGCGCCGCTGCCGGCGCAAGGGAAAGCAGCATTTGATAAGTCCCCATCGCACTGCCCCGCTTCGTTCCCTGGAACAGAGATCCGATTGTGGTTGCCGCAATTAATGGAAGCGCAGCCGTCCCCAAAGCCTGCAGCACCCTGAAAAAAAGAAACAGGCCAAAGTCACGGGCGGCTGCGCAGCCGATTGTGGCGATAACCGTTACGATCATGCTCGCCATCATCACAAATCTCGCCCCTTTAAAATCAACAATTGAGCCGACAATGATCTGCATCACAGCTGTAATGAAGATGAACAGCGAGACGGACAGGTTTACCATCGAAACGGAAACGTGAAACGAGTCTCTGATTAACGGAATGATGGGTGAATAAATATTTTGATTCAACGATGCGAAAAAGGCGCTGATACACACAAAATACATAATGAAAGAAGCATTTAATTTCATTGGCCTCATGTCAAACCGCCTGCCTTGTTTTTGTTTATTCGTTAACAATCTTATCAATATCGTTTACCAGTTAACAATATTAATTGTAGATGACCCCTTTATCATTGTCAACGAACATTTCTTATTGGAGCTTTAAATTTATTTACATATTTTTTACTTTTCGGATTCCTTCACTCGAAAAACACCTTTAAAAAAGGTTTTACCCTTTCTATTCTAATCACAATTCCTTAGATTTACAAAAAAACGTTACGAATATTTTCATATTTTGAATTTGAATTGTGTTGACAGTTGGAAAAGTTAGGGATAAAATGACTATTGTTTACTAGTAAACTTTTATGCTGTACCTTGCCTGATTTTGAGCTTAAACCCTTGCCCTGCTTTAACGATTGAACAAATGCTACACCCCTCATCATGACCCGCACCATCGCTGTTTTCTTCTCGATTCATACCGAAGTGAAACCAGCCTATTCCCAGTTCGATAAGCCGCACGTATCCATCATTGATTGCAAAAGAAGTCATTCTATGTCCGTTAAGGAGGAAATCAATGACAGAGCTTATAATGGAGAGCAAACACCGGCCATTCAAAACCGAAACACTTACCCAAAACTGCAATGAAATACTAAAACGCAGACGCCATGTTCTTGTTGGCATCAGCCCGTTTAACAGCCGATTTTCCGAAGATTATATACATCGGCTTATCGGCTGGGCCGTCCGTGAATTTCAACATGTATCCGTGCTTTTGGCGGGAAAGGAAGCAGCCAACCTTCTCGAAGCGCTCGGCACCCCAAATGGGAAGGCCGAACGGAAAGTCAGGAAAGAAGTCTCACGGAACCGGAGATTCGCTGAAAAGGCGTTGGAAGCGCATGGCGGCAACCCCGAGGCCATCCATACATTCTCCGATTTCACGAACCAGACCGCATACCAGCGTTTGCGGATGGAAGTCGAAGATGCCTTTTTCGACCAGCCGCATTTTCGGAAAGCCTGCCTGGAGATGTCGCATGCGGCTATCCTCGGACGGGCCCGGGGTATTCGGATGGATGTCCGGGAGGTCAGCGCAGACATGCTGGAGCTGGCTGTTGAATACGTCATCGCTGAACTTCCGTTTTTCATCGCCGCCCCTGATATTTTAGGCGTCGAAGAGACGCTTCTTGCTTACCACCGTCCATGGAGGCTCGGCGAACGGATCTCCCGTAACGAATTTGCTGTCAAAATGCGCCCGAATCAAGGATATCTTATGGTTTCCGAATCGGACGAAAGTGTCGAATCTAAAAGCATGCAGGAGGAACGAGTATGAATCAATCGCTAAAAACATTCAGCGTGTTGTCAGAACAATATCACGAGAATCCGTATCAATATTTCTCATACCTTCGGGAATCTGATCCCGTCCATTATGAAGAGTCGCTGGACAGCTATTTTATCAGCCGCTACCAGGATGTGCGCCGCGTGCTCCAGAATCAGGATGTCTTTACAACGAAATCGCTTGCCAAACGGGCCGAGCCCGTCATGCGCGGACCTGTGCTCGCCCAAATGAAAGGCAAAGAGCACACGGCGAAAAGGAGAATCGTTCTGCGCCGTTTTATCGGGGAGTCCCTTGATCACCTCACACCGCTCATCAAAGAAAATGCACAAAGGCTTTTGGCCCCTCATCTTGAGAAAGGACGGATCGACCTTGTCAATGATTTCGGCAAAACGTTCGCCGTTTGCGTGACGATGGACATTTTAGGTTTGGACAAGAACGACCACCAAACGGTGAGAAACTGGCACAGCGGCGTCGCCGATTTCATTACCAGTTTGAATCAGGCGCCTGAGGACCGGGAACATTCCCTCAAATGCAGTGAACAGCTCGCTGAATATTTGAATCCGATTATCGAGGAAAGGCGCAAAAATCCCGGACATGATTTAATATCCATCCTTTGCACTTCCGAATACGAGGGAGTGGCGATGTCTGACCGGGACATCCGCGCGCTGATTCTCAATATCTTGCTTGCCGCCACGGAACCGGCGGACAAGACGCTCGCATTAATGATTTATCATTTGCTTCATCATCCCGATCAAATGAAAGACGTGCTGGAAGACCGCACGCTCCTGCCTCAGGCCATCGCAGAGACGTTGCGCTACAAGCCGCCGGTGCAGCTTATCCCGCGCCAGCTTTCACAAGACGCGGAAATCGGCGGAGTCGAGCTCAAAGAAGGGACGACTGTATTTTGCATGATAGGCGCGGCAAATCGCGATCCTGAAGCGTTTGAGGATCCCGACGAGTTCAACATCCATCGCAGCGACCTGGAAGTCAAAAGCGCATTCAGCGGCGCAGCCAGGCATCTCGCATTCGGTTCAGGCGTCCACAACTGTGTAGGAGCGGGGTTTGCGAAGACGGAAATCGAGCTTGTCGCAAATATCGTCCTGGATCAGCTGGAGAATATCAAGCTGGAGGAAGATTTCGTTTACCGCGAGACAGGTCTTTACACACGCGGACCCGTGTCGCTCAATATCAGGTTTGATGCCAAACATTAATCTTGTGAAAAAGCCTTCTCCTCCCGAGAGGAGGCTTTTTCAATTGCTGCCTCACTGATCTTCGCCAGCTCTTCAAACCCCTCCTTACCTTCGCTCGCATGTGAAAATTCGTGGCATTGTACGATTTTAAAACCACTCATTTTAAATATCGCGATGATATCAATTCTCCCCCGGTCTCCATTCTTTTTGACAACCTTGACCGTATACCTGACCGCTGCGCTTTCGAGGCGCTCGTCAAACAAAAACTCATGAAAGGGCGATACCGTTATCGTGCGGGCAACCTTTTTCAGCGTCCGCATGTGATCTTTAAACTGCATAAGGTCAATTTGACTGCCGTCGGTTACTTGAACATAATCCTCGCTGAAATAATCGGGAATTTTTTCAGTATTCATTTCCGACACGATGTCCTGATACATGTTGCTTAAAAACTGTTGGGCTTCACTTTTATTCATTCGCTGCTCCTTTTGATTAAATGTGTTTTGACCATTCGTTTAAAAAGCGGATGACGGTTTCCAGCTCGGATTCGGAAAACCGATCAAACAGCTCGATGTAGCGCTGCTTTGCAATTTCGTGCATCCTGTCATGAACGTCGGCCAGTTGTTTCCCCTCGTCTGTTAATGTGTAATACAATTCTTTGTTGTTGTTCGGTTTTTTGTGCGATTCGATCATCCCGTGCTTTGTGAGCACATTGACCGCTTTTGTCACTGCCGCCTTTGATATTTGAAGCTTCGCTGCCAGGAAAGCGTTATTGACGTCTGCTTCGCTTTCGCTGATAAGCGAGATAATGTGAAGCTGGGTCAGGGTCCAATGCTTCCGCATGCTGTCGTCTTCTTGAAAAGCTTCCTTGGCGAACGCCTGCTGTTCATGCTGAGCCCGCTTTTCTCTATTGAGAATAAATTCCTGAACGGCTTGAAATGCCTGCTCATACGTTTTGTTTTCCACTGTCATCATATCCTTTCTATTATCGTTAACCTGTTAACTATTTAATAGTTTACCAGTTAACGATATTTGAAGCAAGCAAAAAGCATATCAATGCAGAAAAGATCCGCAGCATATGCTTCCTCTCATACTTGTAGAGATAACACGTGCTTTTCAGTCCAAGCAGCAAGTCAACGGCTTCCGCGTTTTTTTCGGCAGGTTCGTGCGTCCTCAGCCAATCAGGGTTTCCCGCCGCATTTGTATGAATCCCCCCATCAGCTTTTGTTTTTAACGATAACCGGACGCCCTTTAAAATGAACAAAATGGTGATAAAATCTTCCGTTTTCCGATTTGAAAAGGTCTTTAGGTTTGTTCCAATAGGCAAACAGGGTAAAATAAAGGTGTGTTGATTACATATTAAAAACAAACATGGGAGAGGAGAATGACTGGTGAACAAGGTTCGCACAGGGATATTAGGATACGGTTTGTCAGGTTCGGTGTTTCATGCGCCTTTATTATCGGTGTTAGCAGATTATGAGATTCGAAAGGTGATGACTTCGAGGAAAGAACAAGTCAAACAGGACCTCCCCGAAGCGGAAGCCGTCAGTACGATCAAAGACATCACAAATGACCCGGACATTGATCTCGTCATCGTGACGACGCCGAGCGGCCTTCATTATGAAATGGCGAAAGAGTGCATCCGCGCCGGAAAGCATGTCGTCCTTGAAAAGCCGATGACGGCCACGGCGGAAGAAGCGGAAAAGCTCATCAATGCCGCGAAAGAAAAAGACGTGCTACTCAGCGTCTACCACAACCGAAGATGGGATAACGACTTTTTGACGATCAAACAGCTCATCAAAGAAGGGCGCCTCGGAGAGGTCAACACATTCCACGCCTCCTACGACCGGTTCCGCCCGAATGTCAGACAGCGCTGGAGAGAGCAGAAAGGACCGGGCTCAGGCGCACTGTACGATTTAGGTTCACACTTGATCGATCAGGCGCTTCATTTATTCGGCAAGCCGAACAGCGTCACCGCTCAAGTGACCGCGCAGAGAGCCAATGCGGAAACAGACGATTACTTCCATGTCGTCCTTCACTATGATCAGCGCCAAGTGATTCTCCACTCGGGTTCGATTGTTCCGGCTAACGGTCCCCGCTACCAAATCCACGGCTCAAAAGGAAGCTTTATTAAATACGGTATCGACGGCCAGGAGGATGCACTCAGAGCGGGTCAAAAACCTGAAGGCGATGAGTGGGGAGCCGATCAACCCGAATATTACGGGGAACTGGCCACAGTTGAAGGCGACGAGGTCATTAAGGAAACCGTTGAAACGCTCCCGGGTTCATACTTAACCTATTATAAGCAGCTTGCTTCAAGCATTCTTGAAGGCGGCAGCCTGCCTGTCACGGCGGAAGAAGGACGCGATGTCATCCGGATGATCGAAGCCGCGCAAAAAAGCAGCGAAACGAACCAAACGGTGTTCTTAAACAAATAAAACAAAACCGCGGATCACCTCCGCGGTTTTTTCAAAAGGTCCGGCCCAATTCTTTGGCACGGGCAATCGCATTTCGTTTAATTTCTTCAGCTTTATCCGGCTCAGCATTATGACCTTCTATAAATAATCCTTCAAATTCCGGAACGCCGAAAAACTGCATCATGATGCTGATATAGCGGTGCCCCATCTCAAGTTCCGCAGCCTGCCCTTCTGAATAGTAGCCGCCTCTCGCCTGGATGTGCAGGGCTTTTTTATCGGTTAACAGCCCGATCGGTCCCTGTTCGGTATATTTAAACGTCTTTCCCGCTACAGCAACCGCATCAAAGTACGCTTTCATCACCGGCGGAAAAGAGAAATTCCAAAGCGGCGTGACAAACACGTATTTGTCTCCCGCAATAAATTGCTCGCTCAGTTCATTCAAACGGCCGACTTTTGCTTTTTCGTGTTCAGAAAGCTGTTCAAAGCCCGATCCGGACTGCAATTTTCCCCAGCCGCTGAAAACATCTGCATCAATCTGCGGAATGTTTTCCCGATAAAGATCAAGGTGTATGACTTCATCATCCGGATGGGCTTCTTTATAAGATTCGATAAAAGCTTTTCCCGCCGCCATGCTGTATGATGCCCTTTCGTCATGCGGGTGAGCGGTAATGTAAAGGGTTTTTGTCATCTCTTTTGCTACCTGCCTTTTTGTATTGTTATTGGTTAGTATGGTACGTTCCCGGGCAAATATTCAGGAAAAATCGGATGATGCTGTGTCTTCCCGATGATTCAGCCGTTTCATCGGGGAAGGATGAGCACTCCCCAGTACGGAAATTTTATGACGCAGTTTGCACTAATGGCTGATGGCCTGTTTTGCATTTTTCACTAGCGGCTGGATCAATTGATGCTTTTGTTTGGCAGTTGCTATATTTTCACTCGGCTTTCATTTACGAATAAAAATAGGAACGCCCCGATTTTTCAGATCAAGGCGTTCCTTAAAACAATAGCCGACTCCCTTGGAGGAGCAATGCCATTTAGAGATGCTCGCGGCACCTTCGATTTTTTATATGATACTTTTGTTTACAGCTTTTACGAATGCGCTGCATGTCCCTCTTCTTTCAGCTTTTCGAGTCTCTCTTGCATCTCTTCTTCTGAAAGGCCGTGCTCTTTGACATACAGGTTGCGCGGATGAACCCGGCACTTGTGCGTGCAGCCCCGCAAATAGCGGTGCTCATTTTCTTCAGAGCAGATGATCTGCTTGTTGCATTCAGGGTTGGCGCAGTTGACATAGCGCTCGCAAGGCTCGCCGGTGAAATAATCCCTGCCGACGATGACGTGCTCTTTTTGGTTGACCGGAACGCTGATTCTTTCATCGAAAACATAACACTGCCCGTCCCACAGTTCACCTTGAACTTCAGGGTCTTTTCCGTACGTCACAATGCCGCCGTGAAGCTGGGACACGTCTTCAAATCCTTCTTTTTTCAGCCATCCTGAAAATTTTTCGCAGCGGATTCCCCCAGTGCAGTAAGTCAATATTTTTTTGCCTTCGAGCTGTTCTTTGTTATCGCGAATCCATTCAGGCAATTCGCGGAACGCTTTAATGTCCGGTCTGACCGCGCCGCGGAAGTGTCCCAAATCGTACTCATAGTCGTTCCGCGCGTCGACGACAATCGTATCCTCCCGCTGCATCGCCTCATAAAATTCTTTTGGCTCAAGGTATTTTCCCGTCAATTCATTCGGATCGATATCATCTTCCAGGCGGAGCGTCACCAGCTCATCGCGATGGCGGACATGCATTTTTTTGAAAGCGTGCCCTTCTGATTCATCGATTTTAAACACCATATCTTCAAAGCGGGGATCGCTTTTCATTTCACTCATATAGCGGTCTGTCTGCTCTACGGTTCCTGACACGGTTCCGTTTATTCCTTCACTCGCCACTAGGATGCGCCCTTTCAGGCCCAAATCTTTGCAGAACTTGAGGTGATCTTCGGCAAATTGCTCGGAGTTGTCGATATGAACATATTTATAATACAACAATACTCGGTATTGATTATTCATGATATCTTACCACCTATCTGATGCATGTTTTTATAAGATCAAAAATGGAATCTTCATCCATTTACATTGTCAACCTTCAGTCATATTAAAACAAATCATCACCATGATTTCAATGCAGCAGCTTGAACATTCCATTAATCAAATGTTAGAAATTTTAACACTTCCGGCGGTTTTACGCAAGCAAAACAGCTCAGCTTAAAGGACTTTCAGCAATTCTGTTATAAACTCCCAAAATCCAGGCACATCTTGACATAAAAGCATCTCCGCTTTTTCGCAAATCTTCATCTTCAGCTCCTGTTCAAGATCCTCCCTCTCTTGATAGGATGTGTTGTTTAATTTGCTTTTGATCATCGGCGTGAAATTTTCCAGCAATTTCTCGATCTCTTTTTCATCGTGCAGACTCACTGTTATCATTCCCCTCTGCTTTAGAATTCAGCAGCTCTCTTATCTTTTCGAGTGCCCTTTTATGAATTCTTGAAATATTTTGCCTTGATTCTCCCAAAGAGTCGGCCATTTCCTGCATGGATACCCCATGAATATAAATTTGCGCAAGTACTTTTTTCTGCTTGTCCGTCAATTGCAAAAACGCTTCATAAAGCATCGGGTCTTGCAGATGTTCGCTTAAATCCTCTTCCTGTTCCAAGACATCGTCTAACAGATCCCCTCGGGGCGGCTCGGGCAGATTCGGACTGTCGTCGATCATCAATGGAAAACGCTCTCGGTTTTTCCGGACTCTTTTATCAAAGTCAACGGAGAAAATCCGGATCATCGAGTTGATGTATTTGATCATGCGGATGTTTTTGTAAAACCGCTTAAATTCACGATCGAGACACTCTGCCTCTTCAGAATCCGGATGTTCCAAAACGTGGTTGAAAAGCCGCTCATACCGGGGGTTGCTCAAAAAATGCTTCACAAGCGGATGCCTTGTGACCTCCTTGATTTTCGCACGCAGTAACGTTTGATCAATCATAAAAACCGCCTCCTATTTATTTAGATGAAAGAAATGAAAAAAAAGTAAACTCATCTCTTCTATTAACATGCAAACATAAGTTCCCATCTAGAGAAAATAGTTCTTTGCTTACATTTTTCAAACTTTCATCACTTCTTAACATAGGAGGTGGTAAGAATGGACAGTGCATTCATTGAGGAAGCAGCGAAACAAATCGGCAATGTCGGCTTTCCAGCTGTATTGGCAATTTACCTGCTTACGCGTTTTGAAAAGAAAATCGATGAACTGATCGAATTGATCAAAGAAAAAAATGACACCGATGATTGACATCGGCCTCACTTTTTTCACTTAACATGACAGAAGGGGAAAAACGAAAGGCCTTTCAGCTCTCCTTTACATTTTTAGAAAGAGGGGATATCACATGGAAAAAAACAAACAAATTCCGCAGCCGATCAGAGGAGAAGAAGGAGCGGAAACGAAAATTCCGCACAACGTCGAACGCGACCGGCAAAATCCGGACATGCTTGTGCCGCCTGAAACCGATCACGGAACAGTGCCAAACATGAAATTTTCATTTTCCGATGTCCATAACCGTCTCGAAAAGGGCGGATACGCACGGGAAGTCACCGTCCGCGAGTTGCCGATCTCCGATAATATCGCGTCTGTCAACATGAGGCTGAAACCTGGAGCCATCAGAGAACTGCACTGGCATAAGGAAGCCGAATGGGCTTATGTAATTTATGGATCAGCAAGAATTACAGCTGTCGACCAAGACGGCAGAAACTTTATTGATGATGTGAAGGCGGGCGATTTATGGTATTTTCCGTCCGGGATTCCGCATTCGCTTCAAGGCCTTGAAGACGGCTGCGAATTCCTGCTCGTCTTCGATGACGGCTCTTTCTCTGAAAACAGCACCTTCCAGGTGACAGATTGGCTAGCCCATACACCAGATGATGTCATTGCCGCAAACTTCGGCATCTCCAAAGAAGTCGTCGCATCACTTCCGCCTGAGGAAAAATATATTTTCCAAAAAGCGGTTCCGGGCTCGCTTGAGAAAGACAAGGTTGAAAGCCCGAACGGAACGGTTCCGGAATCTTTCAGCTACAAATTGCTTGAACAGGAACCGATCGTCTCAAGCGGCGGCAAAGTACGGATTGCCGATTCCACCAATTTTAAAGCGTCGAAAACGATCGCCTCGGCGTTGGTGGAAGTCGAACCCGGAGGCGTCCGGGAGCTGCACTGGCATCCGAATACAGACGAGTGGCAGTACTATATTTCCGGCAAAGCGAAAATGACGGTTTTCGCGGCTGACGGACATGCCAGAACATTTAATTACCAGGCCGGAGATGTCGGCTATGTGCCGTTTGCAATGGGACACTACGTCCAAAATACAGGAGACGAACCGCTTCGCTTCCTCGAAATTTTCAAAGACGACCACTATGCTGACGTTTCGTTAAACCAATGGCTCGCACTCGTTCCGGAAGAGCTTGTCCGTCAGCACCTTGACGTCGGCAGCGAGTTTACAAACATGCTCTCTAAAGAAAAGCATCCGGTCGTCAAATTTGATAAGAAGTAATCAGCCAGGCTTGCAGGAGACATATCCTGCAGGCCTTCGGCTGCTGTGTACATATTTTAAAGGAGTTGTAACATGAAACATTTCATTATTTGCTGCTTATCGATTATGTTCGTTTTTTTCGCCCACTTTCTCGGCATTTCGATCCTGTTTCATCTGCCGGGCGCATTTTACCAAACAGTCGGATCACTGCTACTGTTTACGCTATGTTATTCCGCACTGACCTTTGTCCTGGAACCGGCTGAAAAGCTGCTCATCCACAGTATGAAGCTGCTGGGCATCAATCGGCGGATCACGTTTTTTGCCGCCGAAATGATCACGATCGGATGTTTATGGGCCGCCATTTTTACGGCGGACGAATTGCTGGACGACGTTCTGCTGACGACGTCGGCGGAAATCATGATCGCCGTTTCGTTTTTTGCCGTTGATAAAATCCTTTATCCACGGCAGAGGTCCGGTTCGCTCTTATATTGACGATCCATTTTAGAATTTTTTCAATGCAGGACTCAATGGTTCACAACAATGTTATATACTGGATTTGCAGTGATTAAAAGGAGGTTTTTGTTCATGAATAAGGTTCGTTTCAGACCCGGCATGTCGATCAAAGAAATTGGCGAACAGGTGCAAGACTATATCACCGCAAATTGGAAACAAACGCTTGACGATCATCGCGACGCGCTTTTAAAGGTGTTTCCCGAATTGGAAGACGCGACTTACGGGGTCTACTTGGACCACTTGCTGCCTCCTGTATTTGAAAGTCTCGAACAGTCCGGCTTTACAACGATTCAAGATGCGGGAAAAGGCGATTTTTTTATCGGAAAAGGCTTGAACTTTAGACAGTCCATGGAAAAATGGGGAGCTGACAACTGCCGCTCGCGTGTGTTTTGGGTTGTTATCTCCGATCAGCAAAAAAAGCATGCCGGGACGCTGCTCTTTGACTTTTATCACTCTCACGCCGGATTTGATGTACCTCTCTCCCCGCAAATTTACACATTGGAAGAAACGGAGAGAAACAGAATTGTTGCTCATGTGAAACAGATAAAGGAGAGCTAGCTTATTGCGATCCACAACATCATAAGCTGCAACCGCTGGGTCATCCAGCGGTTTTTTTATTTACACTAAATGCAGCCCAAGGAATATTTTTGCAACCAATCAAACCAGACATTCGTTATGTATAAGACCAACATCTTACATAAGGGAGAAAATCATGAGAACTTTCGAAATATTATTAACTCTGCTGTCTTTTATCATGCTGTTTCAGCAAAAAATGCCGAGAAAGCTTGCGGCGGCAACTTGATCAGCAAGCCGAATCCATCATATCCGGAAGTGAAGTTTCCGAAGGAATAAACCGAAAACAACAAAACGGGTGCCGTCAGCGAGAGCGGCACCCCTCTTCACGATCATGAAAAAATAAAGAAAATACCTAATGCAATCGCGGTCTGAACAAGCGAAACCACAGCCAAGTGCCCAAACGGAGTCTTGGCTTTTTTGATGTATGTATCATAAATGGCATTAACAGTAAAGAAACAAACGTATCCTATTAGCGATTCAATGATGAGCATGGGGGACCTCCTTTTGCCAGCTCTTTCGTATGTATATACGACCTAAGTTCGACATAATACCCTCTGATCCTTTTTTAGCGATCCCTAAGTGGATTACACGGTGCCTCTGCCAGGCCGACTCCAACGAAAGAAAAGCCAATTTCTGCGAATAAATGAGACTTTATGCTAAAATGAAAGGAAAACAAGTTTGAGGTGCAGTAAGCTTATGATCCAACATAGTGTCTTTCTTGAGGGAGAATATACATTACAGGATATGAGAACTTTCTTTCTTTATTGGCTTAAAAAATACGCATTCCTTTATTTTATTCTTATTTTTCTATTGTTTGTATGGGTGTTTTCCGTCGATGGGAAGATGCCAATTACCGTTTATCATAGTGAAACACTCGAATTGCTGTTGAATGGCCTTCTTATTATTGTACTTTCAATAATATTAACATCACTTTTAATTGGGTTTTTTTATATCCGGGTGCAAATTGTCTATCGAAAAAATGAACGGTTAAAACGCAAAAGAACTTACACTATCAATCCACAGGGGATTCAGATTCAATTTAAGAATTCCGATACATTGTTTCAATGGTATGAAGTGACAGCAGTAACAGAATATAAACGTCTCATCCTCATGAAAACGTCAAGCAGCCAGTTGATTTTGATACCGAAACGTTTTTTCACATTTGAAAACGAACTTGATTCTTTCAGAGAGCTTGTGACTACATATGGACAGGCCAAAAAATTAAAATTGCAATATTAAGAAGAGAGGTTTGTTCTCTTTTGTATATTTCAATTTCCACCTTATTTCTAAACATAAAAAAACGACCACTCATAATGGAGGTCGTTTTTTTTGAATGCCTCCGGTACATGGAAGGCAGAAGTAATAAAATATCAAAGCTTATTATGAAATACCATATCAAGCCTCTGCTATTAACATTAAAATTCCCCACTAAAACAAAAAAACCACCATCATATGTATGGTGGAGACGGTGGGAGTCGAACCCACGTCCAGAAACGTCGATTGCTTCAGCGTCTACGAGCGTAGCCCTGCATATTTAGTTTCGCTCATCTTCGTGCCTGCGGGCAGGCCCTCGGAGAGCTAGTCTGACGAGTCTCTTCCTGCGCCCTCAGACGGGAGCGCAAGCGTAGCCTACTTCGTTATGGGCTCTTAACCGGCACATAGGCGATGCGGGCAAGAGCTCGCTGCGCTAATTAGGCAGCTAGTGCTAAGTTCTGGTTAGATTTGCCAGTTATATTTAGGTGCGTTTTTACGAGATCGCCTCTCGGCTCGCAACTCAAGCTCGATCCGTCCCTGTCGAATCCGTAACGTCCCCTTGGATGAAAAGGAAGCCGGATAACTGGCTGCATCACTATTATAACAAGATCACGCGTCAATTCCAAATGGTAATGTCTGTGATCACGTTCATATAGGATAACATGAGTTCTGGCTTTAGATCAAGCCTTTTTGCCTATCGCGGAACGCTCTTTCGATTTCGCGTTTGGCGTCTTTGCGCTTCAAGTCTTCGCGTTTGTCGAATTTCTTCTTCCCTTTTCCGAGACCGAGCAGTACTTTCGCGAAGCCGTTCTTCAAATAAATCTTGAGCGGTACGAGCGAGTATCCCTGCTCTTTCGTCAAACCGATCAATTTGTTGATCTGCTTGCGGTGCATCAAAAGCTTTCTCGTCCGCAACGGATCATGGTTATAGCGGTTCCCCTGCTCGTACGGGCTGATGTGCATATTGTGAAGGAACACTTCTCCGCGCTCAATTTTGGCGAACGCGTCCTTTAAATTCACCCGTCCGGCGCGAATGGACTTGATTTCCGTACCTTGAAGTACGATGCCTGTTTCATATGTTTCTTCTATAAAATAATCGTGATTTGCTTTTTTATTTTGGGAAACAACCTTCCCTTCTCCCTTTGGCATACGGCAACCTCCTCCCGCCTTCAATCTCACATTCGAAAGGGCGGCGAATACGTATTATTCTATCAAATGAACGTTCGTCTTACAATTTCGCCGCCCTTTTTTGACGTGTGCCGTCTATTTTTTCTTTTTCTTGCGTTTTTGTTTCGGCGCGTTTTGAAAACCGCGTTTTTTCTTTACTTTTTTCTTTTTCGGCTTGGTGAACCATTCCCCTTTGTCAGCCGATGGAGCATCCTTTTTTGGAGCCTTTTTCTGTTTTGGTTCCGGCTTCTGCCGGCGGCGGGAGCCTTTCATGCCGACGATTTCAAAATCGATGTTCCGCTCGTCTTTATTGACGTCAACGACGCGGACCGTAATCTCATCACCGATCCGGTAGACATTGCCCGTGCGCTCACCGATCATCGCGTAGTGCTGTTCATCATAGCGGTAGAAATCGTCCGTCATAAAGCTGACGTGGACAAGCCCTTCGATCGTGTTCGGCAGCTCGACGAACATGCCGAAGTTCGTAACGGAGCTGATGACGCCGTCAAATTCTTCGCCGATTTTATCGAGCATAAATTCGGTTTTTTTCAGATCGTCCGTTTCCCGCTCTGCATCTACGGCATTGCGTTCCATATTTGACGTATGCTCGGCGATCTCAGGCAGTTTCTCGGCCCATTTTTCCCTTGTCGCTTCGTCTGTCTTGCCCTGAATCAAATACGTCCTGATCAGTCTGTGGACGATTAAGTCAGGATAGCGGCGAATCGGAGACGTGAAATGCGTGTAGAATTCAGTCGACAAGCCGAAGTGTCCGAGGCTTTGCGGATCGTATTTCGCCTGTTTCATCGACCTGAGCATAACCGTCGAAATCACGGCTTCTTCAGGACGATCCCTGACTTCTTCAAGCACGCTTTGCAGCGCTTTCGGATGGATGCTTCCCGCCGTCCCTTTGACGACATAGCCGAATGTCGTAACGAACTCCAAAAATCTCTGCAGCTTTTCCTGATCTGGATCTTCGTGAATCCGGTAAATAAACGGAACATTCATCCAATGAAAGTGCTCGGCGACCGTTTCATTGGCGACAAGCATAAATTCTTCGATCAGCTTTTCAGCAGTTGACCGTTCTCTCAAAACGACGTCCTTCGCTTTTCCTTCTTCGTCGACGAGAACCTTCGCTTCCTTAAAGTCAAAGTCGACGGCTCCGCGTTCCATCCGCTTGCCGCGCAGAATCGCAGCCAAGTCTTCCATGTCTTTAAATATCGGGACAAGCGCCTGATACTTCTGTTTCAGCTCTTCATCATCATCGACTAAAATTTTGTTCACGTCAGAATAAGTCATTCGCTCGGTCGTTTTGATGACGCTTTGAAAAATTTCGTGCTCGACGACTTGCCCTTGAGGATTAATGAGCATTTCGCACGACAATGTCAGCCGGTCGACCTTCGGATTTAAAGAGCAGATTCCGTTGGACAGCCTGTGCGGGATCATCGGAATCACCCGGTCGACAAGGTAGACGCTCGTGCCGCGTTCATACGCTTCCTGGTCAATCGGAGACCCTTCTGTTACATAATGGCTGACATCGGCAATGTGGACGCCGAGTTTATAATGGCCGTTTTTGAGTTTTGTGACAGTCACGGCATCGTCCAAATCTTTGGCATCTGCACCGTCGATCGTGACGATCGTTTGATCGCGCAGATCCCGTCTGCCTTCAAGATCTTTCTCATCGATTGTATCAGGCGTATTGCCGGCCTGCTCCATCGCCTCAGCCGGAAAGTCTCCCGGGAGGCCGTGCTTATGAATAATGGAAAGAATGTCGATGCCGGGGTCGTTTTTATGGCCGAGAATCTCGATGACTTCCCCTTCTGCACTCATCCGGCCTTCAGGATAGCTTGTCAGGCGGACGACGACTTTATGACCCTCGACGGCGCCGTTTTTGGCGTGCTTCGGAATAAAGATGTCATTCGTGATTTTTTTATCATCGGGAATGACGAAGCCGAAGTTTTTCGTCTCTGTATATGTGCCGACAATCTTCTGAATGTTGCGCTCAATGATGCGGATGATGGCCCCTTCTTTTTTTGTACCGCCGGTCTCTGTACTTAAGCGGACGAGCACCGTATCTCCGTTCATTGCCGTGTTCAGCTCAGACGGCGGAATGAAGACATCGTCAAGCGAGGAGTCTTCGGGGAGGACAAACGCGAAGCCTTTCGCGTGCGCCGACACCTTCCCTTTGATCAAATTCATTTTTTCGGGCAAACCGTAGCGGTTGCTTCTCGTTCTGACGACAAGCCCTTTTTCTTCAAGGGTAACAAGAGCTTTGACAAGCTCTTTGTATTCGTCCGAATCGGTGATTTCCAGCATCTCTTCCAGTTCCTGAACTGTAAGAGGTTTATACGCTTCTTCTTTCATAAAGGAGAGAAGCTTATCCATAAATTCTTCTTTTTCCACTAACCAGACCTCCTTATGTCTGCCAATCCAACGTTTCTAAAAATTGATACACATCCTCGTGCAGTGTTTCGCGTTCTTTATCCAATGTGATGGCATGACCGGATTCTTCATACCATTTCAGCTGCTTATCATCTGTTTCCACTTCATTGTAGATGATGTTTGCGCTGTCCGTATTAATCATATGATCGTGGCGCGCCTGCACGACAAATGTAGGCGAATAGATCATGTCCACATGCTCTCTGACATCGGCAATCAAATCCTGCAGTGCTTTCAACGTGTTCATCGGCGTTTTTTTGAATTCTTCCATCTCAGCGTCAATCTCCTCCGCTGTCTTGCCTTCAAATTTCTTATAATTGCGGGCATACTCAAGCACACCCTCGTACATCGTCTCTTCGCTTTTGATGTACATCGGCGCGCACATTGGAACAATTCCCTTTATGGGTACAGTGTAACCCAATTTTAATGAAAAAACTCCTCCGAGAGACAGTCCGCAAGCGGCGATTTGTTCATACCCTTCCGATTTCAGATATTCATACCCGTCCATGACGTCTTTCCACCAGTCTTCCGGCCCTGTGGAGAGAAGTTCTTCCGGAGGCACGCCGTGGCCTTTATATTGGGGCGCATGGCATGTGTAGCCTTTTTCATTCAAATATCTTCCGAGCATTCTGACGTCCGCCGTGTTGCCCGTAAATCCGTGCAACAGCAGGACGGCTTTTTTTCCGCCTTTAAATGTGAAAGGTTGTGGTTTGACGATTTTCATGATTCACTGTCTCCTTTTCATATGTATTCTTCCACGTTTTGTCTTGAAACAAACTCTATCAATCCGCCGGTCCCGTCATACAAAGACCTGCAAATAGGAAAAAGGCCTGACTTGAACATCAGACCTCACGCTTCATTGTCTTATACAAAGTAAGCAAGCGCAATCGTTAAGAAAAAGAAAAGCACGGTTAAAACGACCGTCATCCGGTGGAGAATCAAATCAAGTCCTCTTGCTTTCTGCTTTCCGAAAAGCTGCTCGGCTCCGCCGGAAATCGCGCCTGATAATCCGGCGCTTTTGCCGGATTGCAGTAAAACAACAACGATTAATACGATACTTACAATCACTAATAAGACCGTTAAAAATGCGGCCATAACCTACACCTCCAGACAAACTGGCTGACAATAGTTTTATTTTACATGAAAAGCAAGCGCATGTCACGAGCGTTTCGAGCAGCTTTTTTTATTTTTTCCCAGCGCCGGAATAAGGTATACAAAAAAAGGAGCAACTATGCTCCCTTTCCGGCGGAATATGTAAAGACATTTATTTCTTTTCTGACAAGGCTGCCATCATATCTTCCAGGAGCATTTCCGCTCCCTGCGGGCTGAGTACGATTTTGCCGCCTGCATACGTTTTATTTTTCGTGGTGATGTCGCCGGTCATCAAGCATGCCATGTTGGCGGCGTATTTTGTCAAAACGATGTTTTCTCCGTCGGTGTATATTTCGAGCGGGTCCTTTTCATTGATATTCAGCACTCTGCGCATTTCGACCGGGAGAACAACCCGGCCGAGCTCATCGATTCTCCGGACAATTCCCGTGTTTTTCACGTTTGAAAGCCTCCTTTTTTCCTTTATTTATTGACATTTGTCAACATCTTTATAATAAAAGAGATCTTCAAATTTTTTGTTGAAATACTGAATCATCTTTCCGATCACAAGTTGTCCGGGCCTCCTTTCGCCATTCAAAACTCTGCTGAGTGTCGCCGGGGATACACCGATTTCAATGGCAAGCTGATTTAAGGAGAGATTGTGTTCAATCATATACTGGAGAACAAAATCTCTTTTGATATGAATCTTTTTTACCATGATTACTCCCCTTTCTAATCTCTTATGTTTCTTTTTGTCTATATTGAACATAAACGATTTGTTAACTTTTGTCAATACTTTTATCATCCATATGTTTCCTATAGGCAATATTCGTACTAAAATATTTTATAATAAGAGATTGCGAGGTTTTGGCCATGACGAACTTTGGATACCATTTACGACAATTAAGGGAACGGAAAAAGCTGACCGTCAATCAGCTGGCGATGTATTCCGGCGTCAGTTCGGCCGGCATTTCGCGAATTGAAAACGGAAAGCGAGGCGTGCCGAAGCCGGCGACGATCAGAAAACTGGCGGACGCTTTGAAAGTCCCGTATGAGGAACTGATGGCATCTGCAGGCTATATCAGCGCGACCACAGTCCAGGAAGCAAGAAGCAGCTATGATTCCATTTACGACATCGTTTCACAGTACGATTTAGAGGACCTTTCTCTGTTTGACAGCGAAAAGTGGAAGGTGCTTTCAAAAAAAGACATCGAAAACCTGGACAAATATTTCGACTTTCTCGTGCAGGAAGCAAGCAGCCGAAACAAAAACTGAATACCTTCTCCAAGCGCACTCCCCTCATTTTCGTCTGTTTACGATCCTGCTGTTATTTTATCCCTTTCGTTAACTTTTGTCAATATTTTTCCTGTTTAAGTATTTCCTTTAGTCAACATTTGTATTAAAATGTTCATATCATGAATTTGCGGGGGGATGGCGATGACAATGTTCGGCGAGCGGCTCAAAGAGCTGAGAGAACAAAGAAGCCTGTCGGTTAATCAGCTTGCCATGTATGCCGGTGTGAGCGCCGCAGCCATTTCCAGAATCGAAAACGGCCACCGCGGCGTTCCCAAACCCGCGACGATCAGAAAATTGGCCGATGCTCTGAAAATGCCGTACGAGCAGCTCATGGATATTGCCGGTTATATGAAGGCTGACGAGATTCGCGAACAGCCGCGCGGCTATGTCACGATGCAGGACATCGCTGCCAAGCACGGTGTCGAAGACCTGTGGCTGTTTGAGCCCGGAAAATGGGACTGTTTGTCCCGCGAAGACCTGCTCAATCTCGAACAGTATTTTCATTTTTTGGTCAATGAAGCGAAAAAGCGTCAATCATAATAAGCCGAATTTCCTTTTAGCAGAAATTCGGCTTTTTTCGGATGCCATTTAAGCGGCATCCGGATTCGGCGTCTTGCCTTTATGATGTTTAACCGGGCTCAGCGCACGCTCGAGCCAGCCCATAAACAGATCGGCGATGATCGCCATCAGCGCCGTCGGGATCGCGCCTGCTAGAATGATCGCTGTTCCGTTGGTCGCATTTGTTCCCCTGACTATGATATCCCCGAGGCCGCCTGCGCCGACAAACGTGCCGATGGCCGTGATGCCGATTGCGATGACGAGCGCGGTTCTGAGCCCCGCCATAATGACTGACAAGGCGAGAGGAAGCTCCACCATCCGGAGCACTTGAAATTTCGTCATGCCCATCGCCTTCCCTGATTCAAGATAGGCATGCTCAATGCTGACAATTCCCGTATATGTGTTTCGAATGATCGGCAAAAGCGAATACAAAAACAATGAAAGAATCACCGTGTTGGCGCCGAGTCCCATGACAAGCATCAAGACGGCGAGCATCGCAAGCGCCGGAATCGTTTGAATGACATTGGTGATGGAAAAGACCCATTTGCTGATTTTCCGGTATTTGGCGATGAAAATACCGGCCGGGATGCCGACGACGGCGGCGAATAATACGCCGTATGCCGACATTAAAAAGTGGCGGTAAAATTCCCCCAGCACATAGCCACCGTTTTGCGCGTAATACGTCCAAAGCTGCTGCAGCACTTCCATTTGTCAGCCCCTCCTTTACTCAAAATAATTGTGCTTCTTTAAAAACTCGGCTGCGACGACAGAAGGCTCTTTCAGTTTTCCATCGACTTCGTAATTGAGCTCCTGCATCGTTTCGGTGTCGATTTTTCCGATCAGTTTATTGATGGTCCCTTCAAGCTCCGGATGTTCCTTCAGCACTTTTTCCGGCACGACCGGCGAACAGTCATACGGCGGGAAAAAGCGTTTATCGTCTTTTAACAGCTTTAAATCATAAGCTTTGATCCTGCCGTCTGTTGAATAGGCAAGAACGATATCCATTTTGCCGTTTTTGACGGCGTCATAAACGAGTCCGATCTGCATTGGAAAGGTCGAGCCGAATGAAAACCCGTATTCCTGTTTAAATCCCGGATATCCGTCGCCTTTTCGTTTCAGCCAGGCATTGTCAACGCCAAGCTTCAGTTTATCCGCGTCTTTTTTCAGATCGGATATGGTTTCATAGTTCCCTTTTTCAGCGAGTTCTTTCGTGACTGTAAAAGCGTACGTATTGTCAAATCCGTAAGAATCGAACCATTTGTAGTTGAATTTCTTTTTAAAATCCTGCTGTACGATGCGAAGCGCTTTTTCCGGGTCTTTTTCCGCTTCCCTTCCAAGCGTGCTTGTCAGGTCAGTTCCCGAATAGCGCGTCGCTGAAATGTCGATGTCTCCGCCGAGCATGGCCTGGTGCTGTACATAGTTTGAGCCGAGGTTTTTGACCAAGACCGTATTGAGATCTGTATCATGCTCGATCAAAAGCGAGATCATATTGGCAAGAATTTCGGATTCGGTCAGGTTTTGCGCCCCGATTTTGATCGTTTTATCGGAAGCCCCGCCAAGACCCGGCAGCGCACAGCCGCTGATCAAAAGCGAGAGGACCAGCATGACGGCGCCGAGCCGTCTCAGTTGTTTTGTTTGCATAAGAGCCAACTCCTTATGATACTTCCTTCATCCCTTTTAATCCTTGAGGCGTAACTTTGTCTTCGGTTTTCGACAGCATATAGTCGATCACGATGGCCAGTATCGTAACCGGCACCGCTCCGGCAATAATGTACTCAGGCTGGTACAGGTTGAGCCCGATAAAAATATAGTCGCCGAGACCGCCGCCGCCGATAAAAGCCGCGAGCGTCGCCCAGCCGATTAAGTAAACGGTTGATGTCCGGATGCCTGCCATGATCACCGGTACCGACAGCGGCAGTTCGACCAGGCGGATTTGTTCCCATGCAGTCATACCGATTCCCTTTCCTGATTCAAGCAAATTTTGATTGACGCCTTTTACGCCCGTGTAAGTGTTTCTCAGAATCGGTAGGACTGAATAGAAAAACAGCGCGACAATCGCCGGAATCTTTCCCACTCCGAGAAGCGGAATAAAAAACGCCAGGATCGCCAAACTCGGCAGCGTCTGAATAATGTTGACAACGCCGATCACGACGCCGGCCCCTTTTTTCATTCTCGTTAAAACGACACCGAGCGGAACCGCCACAATGATGCCGAGAAGCACCGCAAAAATGGATATATATAAGTGCTCCCATGTTTTATAAATCATTTCCCCGCCGTTGTGCTGGAGAAATTGGACAATCTGATTCATGATTGATGCACCTCCCTGCATTTAACGTTGGACAAGGGTTTCTTCTCCCCAAATCGAGTCGTACACGATATCGACAAGGTTTGCTCTTGTGACAATCCCGACAAGGCGGCCCTCTTCATCAAGAACGGGAACATATTTGAATCCTCTTTTCAAAATTTTCCGGACGGTATCCCTGATGAGCGTACCTTTTTGAACGGAGTAAACATTCTCATTGACAACCTCTCCGACTGTGACGGCTTTTTTCCGGTTCTGATCGATGATTTCAACATCGATATATCCTTTTAAGACATTGTGTTCATCCACAACGAGCAGTGAATCGACGCGGCGTTCCCTCATCACTTGAATTGCTTCAGTCAGGTTTTTTTCGCTCGTAATTGTGACCGGATTCGGGTTCATCACTTGTTCGACATGCTCGATGTCAGGACGGGACTGAAGAAGCCGCTCTTTTCCGATAAACTCCTCAACGAATTCATCCGCCGGATTCCGCAAAATGTCGTCAGGCGTTCCGACTTGAACGATCTCGCCGGCGCGAAGGATGACAATTCTGTCGGCAAGCTTAATCGCTTCATCCATATCGTGGGTTACAAAGACAATCGTTTTGTCCAGCGATTTCTGCAGCTTTTTGAACTCTTCCTGAAGCGAATCACGGGTGATCGGGTCCAGCGCTCCGAACGGTTCATCCATTAAAATGAGGGGCGGCTCCGCCGCAAGCGCCCGCAGCACGCCGATTCTCTGCTGCTGTCCGCCGCTTAGTTCATGAGGATAGCGGTTCAAATATTCCGGTCCCATATCAACGAGCTGTAGCAGTTCCTCCGCCCGCTTCTTCCGCTTTTCTTCCGGCCATTTCAAAAGCCTTGGAACGAGCGTGATATTCTGCTGAATCGTCATATGGGGAAAGAGTCCGATTTGCTGAATGACATAGCCGATTTTCCGGCGCAGCTCCACCGGGTCCTGATCCATTATGTTTTCTCCGTCGATGTAAATGCTTCCTGAAGTCGGTTCAATCAAACGGTTGATCATTTTCATCGTCGTTGTCTTCCCGCAGCCGCTCGGTCCGATAAAGACGATAAATTCACCTTTTGCTATATCAAGGTTAATGTTCTTGACCGCTTTTTTTCCGCCTTTATAAACCTTTGATACATTCTCTAGCTTCAGCAAAACGCACACCTCCAATTGTTTTTTTAAAATTTCAACATCTCATTCATTATAAGATACACTTTGTAAAATAAAAAGTTTATAAAGTGTTTAAATTATATATATAAGACATAAAAAAATATATTTATGTCGTCAATCTGCCGGTTATTCTTAAAAATACGCCTGATTTCTTTGTTTTGCTATCGTTTTAGTGTTTTCAACCGCAAACAAAATTATGATATATTGACAATAAAATTGGCTGCCCGAAGGGATGATGTGCTTTGGAGGAAAACGCTTTAAAAGTGATTGAACAAGCGGAAGAACATTTCATAGAAAAAATCGCGGAAAACATGAATACGTACGGTATATCATCAACTGTCGGCCGCGTGCTCGGGATCATCTATATGAACAGAAAGCCGATGACTTTAAATGAACTGTCAGAAGAAACGGGCATGAGCAAAACGAGAATGAGTCAGGTCGTCCGCGAAATGCTCGATTTAAATATAGCTGAAAAAGTTTTTGAAAAAGGCGTCCGCAAAGATCTGTACGATGTCGAACAAGACTATTATCAAACGTTTATTTCATTGTTTACGGCCAACTGGAGCAAAGTTGTCAAAAAGAACCGGATGATCGGGAAAAAAATCAGAAAAGAGCTGTTGGAAGCCCTTGAGGAAGAAGGCCTTTCACCCGAAACCGAAGCTAAAATCAACGAGCTGCTGGCTGAAACAAAACAATGGATTGATTACTGCGAGTGGCTTGATCATCTGATCGCGTTTTTGGAAAGCGAAGAGATCTTTAAGCATGTGCCAAAACCTTCATAAACCGAAAAAAGCTGCGAAGACTGAGCAGCTTTTTTGCTTTTCTCCAATCATCCCGCCAAAACCGGAAACAGCCCTTTCAATCCCGTGCCGATCATGCCGACCGCCACAACAGCCAAAATCAGGCCCATCAGCCGGGTGATCACATTCATCTCCGTCTGCCCCAATTTGTTGCTGATCAGCGTCGAATAATGAAAGGCCGCAAACGTCAGCAGGAGGACGGCTGCAATGCCGATGATCAGCCCGCCAAAATGAACAAGGCTGCGGCTGCCGGCCGAAAGGCTCATCACCGTCGCAATCGTTCCGGGCCCCGAAATGATCGGAATGCTGAGCGGCGTCACCGAGATATCCTCTTTTTCCTTGCTCTCGCGGTGCTCATTATGATGGAGCGACTGAACATGGGACTGCTTTGCATTCAGCAGGTTGTAGGCAATTCCGAAAATAAAAATGCCGCCGGCAACTCGCAGCGCATGGATGTTAATGTCAAAAAGCCTGAAGATGAACTCTCCGAATATGAGAAACGCGATCAGAATCAGAAACGATAAAACCGCAGCCTTTCTCGCCAATGTGGTGCGTTCTTTTGCTTCGTAGCCTTCTGTGAGTGCCAAAAAGATCGGAACATTGCCGATCGGATTTGTGACGGCGAACAATGATACAAAAACGTGGATGATCAAAGCAAACACAGTTTGCCACTCCTTCCTCTATGTAAAAATTCAGGTAATCGATTTTTACCTCCGACGCTGACCGCTTAAACTTGCAAAAAACAATGACATCTTCCGGCACTTTCATTTATAATGAACCTTCATAGGTCAAAATAACTATTTTCAAAGGAGATTTTATTTTTATGACATGTTCAAAGTGCGGCCATCATACAGATGGCGGAAAATTTTGCGAGCAGTGCGGGACAAGTTTGGCCGGCGGCAGTGATGGCAGCAAAGAGGCAGCTGAAACGCCGCAGGCGGCGAGGTATACGGAGGCGGCGAAACAAGCGTCTTCCATGTATTTTTCCTTTTGTTTAAAGGTGCTGAAACGACCGTTTATCGAAATAAAAAACGCCGGAGAACAGCACGTCCTCAACAGCATCATCACAATGGTAATCTTTGCGCTTGCCGTGCCGCTGATGTTTTATTTCGGACTCAAAGGCTTTTTTGACTCCCTGGGGGACTATTCCGGAATATTCGCCCGCTCCTACGCAATGCCGACATTTTTTGATATCGTCGTGAAGCCCGCTTTTACTTTTGCTATTTATATTTTCTTATTATTTGTTTTTACATACGCAGGTGTGCGCATTCGGGGTGTGCAAGCGACATTTAAGGAAGTGCTCGGACGGTTCGGAACGGTGCTTATTCCTTTCGTGGTCCTTCTGCTCGCCGCTTTGCTTTTATCATTGATGCAAACGGGTTTGTTTATATACGTTCTTTTCTTTGCCCTCTGCGGTATCGCCTTTTTAATTCCGCCGGCTGTTATCTCCAGCTACCACGAAAGAGCGGCAGGCACTGTTGATACGATTTACGCGACGCTGATCGTCTATTTGCTGACATTTATGTCTATCCGGATCATGGGAGATTTGTTTCTTGAATATATCGGAAGGATCGGAGGCTCTATTTTAGGGCGGCTGTTTTAGTGAAGTAAAAAGCCTTTTTCCTCAAGGGAAAAAGGCTTTTTTTTATTCTATTGACGTCAAGAGCAATCTGCCGTCCTTGATGGCGGCGTGATATGTCCAATGATACGTTTTTACCTGTTCTTTTCCGCCTTTGATGATGTTGATTTTTTCCGTTGTCTGAATCGTTGCCTCCCGTCCGTTTTGCTGCCAGCTCTTCACACTGAAATCTTCTACTTCTTCCTGCGTCCCGCTGTTGTACAGTTTAGCGACAAGTTTCTTTTGATCATTGTACAGGGGACTTCCTTCTTTCAAGCTGTCACGGACAAGGCCGAAATCGTTTGAGTTGATAGCGTCTTGAAGACCGTATAAATACGCTTCAATGGCGGAAGCAACCTTTTGGTCAGTAAGCGCTTCGCCTGCTGCTGCATTGTTCACAGCCCCTTTTGCCGAAGCCCATGCCGATGTGTATTCCTTCGGATTGTCATTTTTGATTTCTTTTTGATGCTCGATATCGATCACGGCTTCAGGATCGCTTTTTTCGACGAACCACTTTTTCTTGCCTTCGGAATAGACCAATGTGTATGTATAGCCGTTATCGTTTTCTTCCAGTTCAGGCGCACTGTAGTCGTCATAATAGGCCGATTTGTGCTTTTCAATTCCTTTGACCTCTGTTTTCCATTGCCCGTCTTCTTTGTATAACCGGAACGAATCAAGATCAAATACGGTAGATAAGTAGGTGCCTTTATAGTAGGTGCTGCTGCTTTTCAGTCCGTCCGTGACCTCTTTCAGGCGGGTTTGATAAGACGGCGCGGCCATTGTCATGCCGCTGACATTGCCGCTTGCAAAGGCCTTTGCTGCTTCTTTTGTATGACTGACGACCGTGGTCATCATGCCATCCATAAACCCCTTGTCTGATGCAAGATTGACTTCAATTTCCCCGCTTTCAATCGGCGTTTTTTCGCTTTTCAGCTTCCCCCACGGAAATTGCGCCTCTACCGCAGCAGACATTGAACCATCAGTCAGCACAGGTCCGAATTCAGTTCCTTTGAATGGATTGATCTTCATCTTCTGATCATCGATCCAGAGCGTTCCTTTCAGGTTTTCATAGCCTTCTCCAAAGACGAGCTTTGCCATGTGCCCGTCAAGGTCCGCATTCACTTTCACATCGCCTTGGAGGGCAGTGACCTTTTCCGCTTTTTCAAGGTCGGCAATTCCGTTTTTCAGCTTTGCCTTCACCTCGTAAATTCCGGGAACAAACGGACCGATCTTTTTTTCGAAGTTTTCTTTTTCTGTCGTTATGACCTTTTCGCCGTTAACAAACAGGCCGGTGTCTTTATAGTTTGTCTTAACCGTTAAATAGACAGGCGCCGTGTTCAGGACATAGCGGTCATAGATCCAAAAACGCCTGCCCTTTTTTTCGACCGTCATCAATGGATGGCCGGTACCGCTCTTTAAGGATGTGATCAATTCTTTTTCTTCATCCGGGTGTTCCTTTAAGTAATCAAGGAGCGGCTTGACGTTTTTCTCCGTGACCGTCAGATCAACGTCTGATGATTGCAGCAGTTTTGCTGCCTTCTTGGCATCTTCCTGATCGAGAGCAGCTTCAAAATCAGAAATCAGTTTCTCCTTTGAAGTGAGTGCTTCACCGGTTTTATAGCCGGCAAACAATAAAATCAAGCAGGCCGCGATTGCCGCCATGGTGATGATTCTTTTTCGCGTCATCGCATGCTGATACCTTGCCGCCGGGTCGGAAGCTCGTTCCTCGTCCGCCCGCGCGCCGCAGTGCTTGCAATACAGCGCATTTTTTGTTCGTTCCCTTCCACATTCCTTGCAAAAATTCATGACTTTCCTCCTATCAAACAAAAACACTCTTAGTCATTTTATACTATATTTATCGTAAGAAGGGATTTAATATTAAGGCCACATCAAAAAAAGCCAAACGAATGCGCTGATCCGTTTGGCTTTTTTGATTATTTTAAAAAGTATTTTTCGATATCATCAAGCATCAGGTTTGCTGCAAGGACGCCTCCGGCTGTATTCCAGACGGCATCGCTCACTTTATGGACGTTTCCTTTTTTGGAGACGCTTAAGTTTTTAAAGAGCGGATCGTTGACATAGTCTTTCTCAATGGCGCTTGCTTTGTCATCGCCTGTCTCATACGTGTAATAAAAAAGCACGTCCCCGTCCATATCAGGAATTTGTTCCTTTGTCACTTCCATTTGTCCGAGATCGTTGGCTTCCTGGCCTTTAGGTCTTGCAAAACCGAGCTGATTTAAAATCGTTCCGGCAAATGATCCCTTGTGATAGATGCGGGTATCAGCATCTGTAAAGCGGACGAGAGAGACTTTTTGCTTCACTTTATCGCCGAGTTTTTCATGAATGTCTTCAACGCGCTTGTCAAAGTCAGCGATAACTTTTTCGCCTTCAGCTTTTTTATTGAGCGCTTCGGCTGTAAGCTTAAAGTTGTTTTTCCATTCCCCTGACAATGTCTCAGCAAATACGGTCGGCGCGATTGCTTTCAGCTTGTCGTATACTTCTTCTTGGCGAACTTTATTGCCGATGATGAGGTCGGGCTTCAGGCTCGCGATTTTTTCAATATTCGGCGCAGCCTCCGTTCCGACATTCTCTACGCCTTTCATTTTATCTTTAATATGGTCATACCATGGATCTCCCAGCCAGGATTGAACGGCGCCGACTGGCTTAACGCCAAGTGCGAGCACTGCTTCTGTCGCTTCATTCGTGAGTACGACGACTTTTTTCGGGGTGCCGTCAATTGTCGCTGTTCCCATTGCGTGCTTTACAGTATAGGAATCTTTGCTGTCGTTCTTCTCCGCAGATTGATCTTTATCTTGATTTCCGCAGGCAGCTAATAAAAGGATAAGCGCAGCGAACAGTGCAAACCATTTAAAACGTTTCATGATATGTTGTATCCCCTTTTCTCAAATGATTTTCATTATCAATTAGATTATATAATGAATCAACCCAAAGTCAATATGAAATTCCTATAAATCTGCTTTGGATTGTGCTAAAGACCGCCTTGCGCTGAATGTAATTATATTTAGTTAACTTTTTATGTCTTGTCAAAAAAATAACCAGATAGAATACTTAATAGTATTCTGATCTTGACAACTAAAAAGTCAGAAGCCTTTTACGCGGCATAGATATTTAATAAAAAGATCACATTAGACTTATTTATTATTTAACTTTTTGTATCTAATATAAAAAGAAAGATCAATTAACGATCCAAGCATTATTCCTATGGAAAGACCATACGATAAAATATTAAAAACGACTCCAAGGAAAAGACCTAAACAAAAACCGATTACTAGAAATACCGCGCCATCCCCTTTATATTGTTTCAAATTAAACAGCTCCTTAAATGTATAAGTTAATTATAAAGTTGACATTATAAAAAAATATTCTGGCAACATTTAATCCCATTAAAATCCATTTAACTATTATTTTCTCAATAAAACAATAGTTTTTTTAACTTTAGTTGTTAATCGTTTAAAGTTCAAATACTAAGATAAATAATCCGCTTTTACTTCTGATAATTATAGTGTATATTTTCAATTGGAGAGATTTAAATGAAAAATTTGACCTTATCGATTTTCTATCTTTTAGGATTTGTGATGTTAAGCAGCTGGTCAGTTTCATTTGGAGAAATGTTCGGAGTCAATGTTTCAGCAATACCTCAGTTTTTTTTAGCGATGCTATTCATCTTTCATAGGAGGCTATACAGGTCTTCCTTTAATTTATATCAAATTCAAAAGATCTGAAACGTTGTTTTTTACGAATCAAAAAGTCTTCCTTATCGCTTTAGGATTGGGCGTGCTGCTTTCCTGCTCGGCTTACAGCCTTCAGCAAGCGCTCTCTTCCATCGCGATTGCGCTGTTGTCGATCATTGGTTTTTTGATCATTGGCATCAGCGGTTTTCTTCCCGCCTGGTTTCTGAAGCCTGTGAAAAATCTGTGATAACGGGTGGTTTTTTCTTAGGCTGAAGGAGCCCAAGATGAACTTAGTGTTTGTAAACGGCGCTAGGAATATGGTGCTCTGTGGATAGAAAATCACTTGCCGATTCATAATCCGGCGATTGATTCTTTTTAAAACAACAATTTGCTATCGCCATTTACAAATTAATGAAAATTCTTTATGATATAGATGTAATCTCAGGAAGCATGTTGCATATACTAAAAAGACCGAAGTGCTCCAACACTTCGGCTTGTACAAAAAGCCGGCCCTTTAAAGGGACTTGCTCAGATTGATCTAAAATAGACCACTCCCTATCACTTTCCAGGCTCAAGGGGCGGTCTATTTTTCTTTATCCTTTGACAACACGGCAATCAGCATGCCAAAAGCAATCATTAAAGAGATTGTTTCATATGCTGTCATTTTTATCACCCCCTTTCGGAAGGGGATGAGCAAGACTTCCCTTGAGTGAGCAAAGCTTTTTATACGAGGTAGATTATACCATATCAAGCAGAACATTAAATAAAGAATAAAAAACTTTTTTCACTCATGAAATCCAGCTTTTCCGCCGAAAAAACCATGCTTCGACATCGACTAAACTCTTGGTCTTTCAGCTCATTTATTGATTGAATTCATTAACTTGAAGAAGTATTCAGGTTGGTGGGTCTTATTGAGTTGATACCATGAATCCAATGTATCCGGTGTAAACACGTCTAATTTTTTCAGTACTTCCTTTGCGAATTCGAGAGGAGCCGCTCCTGATGCAGTAACCAGATTCCCATCAGATACCGCGGGTCCCATCTCATAAAATGGTTCTCCTTTATAATGAGGACAGACCATTTTCATATATGCCAAGTCATTGCTTGTATGCTTTCTTGAATCCAAGTATCCGCTATTCGCCAATCCCATTGTTGCACCGCAAATTGCGGCAACCATCGCGCCAAGCTTTAAAGCTTCGCCGGCCTTTTTCAAGATCGGCTGATGAATCTTTTCTCCCCAAGTATTCCCTCCGGGTAAAATGATGAGATCCGTATTCTCAAGCGTCCACTCATCAAGGGAGATATCCGGTTTTATGCGCAGCCCTCCCATCGTCGTCACCATTTCTTTATTCACTCCTATTGTCATGACTTTTAAAGGTGCTGCATCTTTTTTGAAATATCTTCCCGAGTTCAGTTCGGCCATTAAATATCCATATTCCCAGTCTGACATTGTATGAAATGCATAAAGATAAACTGTTTTCGACTGCATCCAATAACACTCCAATCACAATTGATACAGCCTATTATAATCAAAAACCCTGACAGCTCTTGTCAGGGTTTTTATGAATTTCACAAGTAAAAAAGCTTGGCCGCATCTGCAGCCAAGCTCTGTTTATGCTTACTTATTCAAGTTGTAGAAAGATTGAATACCGTGGTATTGCGCAGTTTCAGCCAATTGATCTTCGATGCGAAGAAGCTGGTTGTATTTCGCAACACGGTCCGTACGAGACGGAGCACCTGTTTTGATTTGTCCTGCGTTTGTTGCCACAGCGATGTCAGCGATTGTGCTGTCTTCAGTTTCACCTGAGCGGTGAGAGATAACAGCAGTGTAGCCTGCGCGTTTCGCCATTTCGATCGCATCGAACGTTTCAGTCAATGTACCGATTTGGTTTACTTTGATCAGGATAGAGTTGCCGACACCGTTTTTGATTCCTTCAGCAAGCTTTTTCGTGTTTGTTACGAAAAGGTCGTCACCGACAAGCTGAACTTTTGAGCCAAGACGCTCAGTCAGAAGTTTGTGGCCTTCCCAGTCGTTTTCGTCAAGGCCGTCTTCGATTGAGATGATTGGGTACTTAGAAGTCAGCTCTTCATACCAGTCAACCATTTCAGCTGACGTTTTTACAACGCCTTCGCCAGCAAGATGGTATTTGCCGTCTTCTTTGTTGTAGAACTCAGAAGATGCGGCATCCATTGCCAATTTCACTTCTTCGCCAGGTTTGAATCCTGCTTTTTCGATCGCTTCAACGATTGTTTGAAGCGCTTCTTCGTTAGAACCAAGGTTTGGAGCGAATCCGCCTTCATCACCTACAGCTGTGTTCAAGCCTTTTTCTTTCAAGACTGATTTCAGGCTGTGGAAAATTTGTGCTCCCATGCGAAGTGCTTCGTGGAAGTTTTCCGCACCGACAGGCATGATCATGAATTCTTGAATGTCAACGTTGTTGTCCGCATGCTCTCCGCCGTTTACGATGTTCATCATCGGTACAGGAAGCGTTTTAGAGTTGAATCCTCCAAGGTATTGGTATAGAGGAATCTGCAAGAAATCTGCAGCTGCGCGGGCAACAGCCATTGATACACCAAGGATGGCGTTGGCGCCGAGCTTGCCTTTATTTTCAGTTCCGTCAAGTTCGATCAGCAATTTGTCGATTGATACTTGCTCTGTCACATCAAAGCCGATAAGCTCAGGTGCGATGATTTCGTTCACGTTGTTAACGGCTGTTAAAACGCCTTTTCCAAGGTAGCGGTCTTTGTCGCCGTCACGAAGCTCAACAGCTTCGTATTCACCAGTGGATGCTCCGCTTGGAACAAGCGCGCGTCCAAAAGCTCCTGATTCAGTATATACTTCAACTTCAACCGTCGGGTTACCGCGGGAGTCTAATACTTCACGTGCATAAACATCAACAATGTATGGCATGTTTGTTTCTCTCCTTCAATGCTTATTTTTGAATTAATGACGATCCTGTCATTTCTTTCGGTTTTTCAACGCCCAGCAAGTCTAAAAGAGTTGGCGCCAGATCCCCGAGGATTCCGCCTTCTCTTAATGTCACGCCTTCTTTTGTGACGATGACAGGAACCGGGTTTGTCGTATGTGCGGTGTGCGGCTTGCCTTCTTCGGTAATCAGCACGTCTGCGTTACCGTGATCGGCCGTAATAATCGCGTGGCCGCCTTTTGCAAGAATCGCATCAACGACTTCGCCGAGGCACTCGTCAACTGCTTCGATTGCTTTGACCGTCGGCTCGACTTTTCCTGAATGTCCGACCATGTCAGGGTTGGCAAAGTTGAGGATGATCGCGTTATGATTTTCAGCCTCAATTTCTTTGACAAGCGCATCTTTTACTTCATATGCGCTCATTTCAGGCTTCAAGTCATATGTTGCGACTTTAGGCGAGTCGATTAAGATTCGTTCTTCGCCCGGGAATTTCTCTTCGCGTCCGCCGCTCATAAAGAATGTGACGTGCGGATATTTTTCAGTTTCAGCGATGCGAAGCTGCTTCAGCCCATTTTGGGATAAAACTTCGCCGACAGTGTTGTCAAGATTGACCGGTTTGAATGCCACGTATCCGTCAACCGTTTCACTGAAATGTGTCAAGCAGACGAAATGAAGGTTTTTCGGATGCTTGTCTCCGCGGTCGAAGTCGCGGAAGTCGTCATTGGTGAACGTGTTTGAAATCTGGATCGCCCGGTCAGGTCTGAAGTTGTAGAAAATGACCGCATCGTTGTCCTTGATTGTCGCAACAGGCTCACCGTTTTCTTTCGTGATGACTGACGGAATGACGAATTCATCGTAAATTCCGTTTTCATAAGAATCTTTCACGACATCGAGCGGATTTTGATATTTCGGTCCTTCTCCGTATGCCATGGCACGGTACGCTTTTTCGACGCGGTCCCAGCGCTTGTCTCGGTCCATTGAATAGTAGCGGCCTGACAATGTTGCGATCTCGCCGACGCCGATTTCTTCGATCTGCTCCTGAAGCTCTTTGATGTATTTCTCGGCTGTTTGCGGGCCTACATCGCGGCCGTCAAGGAAGCCGTGAATATAGACGTTTTCAACGCCTTCTTTTTTCGCAAGCTTCAAGAGTGCGTACAAATGGTGAATATGGCTGTGAACTCCGCCGTCAGACAGCAGTCCGAACAAGTGGAGGTTTGTGCCTTTTTCTTTGGCGTGCTTCATCGCGGCAAGGAATGTTTCGTTCTGTTCGAATTCTCCCTCGCGGATCGCAACGTTCACGCGCGTCAGACTTTGGTAAACGATCCGGCCTGCGCCGATATTCAGATGGCCGACTTCCGAGTTGCCCATCTGGCCGTCTGGAAGACCTACCGCTTCTCCTGAAGCTGTCAGCGTCTGGTGCGGATACTTGTTCCAATAGCGGTCAAAGTTCGGTTTTTTCGCTTGGGCTACGGCGTTTCCGACGGTTTCGTCCCTTAGTCCAAACCCATCTAAAATGATGAGCGCGGCTAACTTGTTACTCATATTGACCTGCCTCCAATAATTGCACGAAAGACTGCGGCTCTAGGCTTGCTCCGCCAACAAGAGCGCCGTCGATATCGGATTCGGCCATATATTCTTTAATGTTCGCAGGTTTTACGCTTCCGCCGTACTGAATGCGGACGCTGTCTGCTGCAGTTTGTCCGAACTCTGACGCAACGGTTTTGCGAATGTGTGCGCACACTTCGTTTGCATCTTGTGCAGTTGAAGACTTGCCGGTTCCAATCGCCCAGATCGGCTCATAAGCGATCACTGAAGCAGCTATCTGTTCAGTTGTTAAGCCTGCAAGTGCTTTTTTCACTTGGTCTGCAACAAGCTCATTTGTTTTATTTGCTTCGCGCTCTTCAAGCGTTTCACCTACACAGATGATCGGCACGATGCCGTGTTTGAATGCAGCATGCGCTTTTTTGTTGACCGTTTCATCCGTTTCAGCAAACATTTCGCGGCGCTCGGAGTGGCCGATGACGCAGTATTCAACTCCAAGGTCTTTCAAAGCCACAGGGCTGATTTCACCCGTGAAAGCACCGCTTTCTTCAAAGTGCATGTTTTGCGCGCCGACTTTCAGATCTGTGCCTTTTACAGCTGATGTAAGCTTTTCAAGGAACAGTGCAGGCGCACAGACAACAGCTTCTGCTTTATCTGCTGCGGGAATGGAAGATTTCACTTCTTCAACGAAGCTGACAGCTTCTGAAAGCACTTTATTCATCTTCCAGTTACCGGCTATAATTGGTTTTCTCATGTGCTCCACTCCTTATGCTGTATATTTTGCTTACTTGTCGTTCAATGCTTTGACGCCAGGAAGTTCTTTTCCTTCCATAAACTCAAGGGATGCTCCGCCGCCTGTTGAAATGTGGCTCATTTTGTCAGCCAGGCCGAACTTTTCTACAGCAGCTGCAGAGTCTCCGCCGCCGATGACAGAGTATGTATCTTTTGCCTCTGCTAAAGCTTCAGCGACAGCTTTTGTTCCTTTAGCGAACGCGTCGAGTTCGAATACGCCCATCGGTCCGTTCCAAACGACAAGCTTGCTGTTTTTAATGACGTCAGCATATGTTTGTCTTGTTTCCTCGCCGATGTCAAGCGCTTCCCAGTCGCTAGGAATTTCGCTGACCGGCACGACTTTCGTGTTAGCGTCGTTTGAAAAATCGTCAGCAACAAGCACGTCAGTAGGCATGTAGAAGTTCACGCCTTTTTCTTTGGCGCGGTCCATGAAAGATTTAGCCAAGTCAATTTTATCTTCTTCCAGCAGGGATTTTCCTACTTCATGGCCCAGCGCTTTGACGAACGTGTAAGCAAGACCGCCGCCGATGATCAGGTTGTCTACTTTCTCAAGAAGACTTTCGATCACGCCGATTTTGTCTTTTACTTTTGCACCGCCGATGATCGCTGTAAATGGACGCTCAGGGTTGGACAGTGCTTTGCCCAGTACTTCAAGCTCTTTTTCCATGAGGAAGCCTGCAACAGCGGGAAGGTGTTCAGCGATACCTGCTGTTGAAGCATGGGCACGGTGAGCCGCTCCGAATGCGTCATTGACATAAACGTCAGCCAGGTCGGCAAACGCTTTAGACAGCTCAGGATCATTCTTTTCTTCTCCCGGATAGAAGCGGACATTTTCCAATACGAGAATATCTCCGTCTTTCATTTCGGAAATTTGCGCTTTGACGGCGTCGCCGTAAGCTTCATCCGCTTTTTTCACTTCTTTGCCGATCAGTTCGCCGAGGCGTGCGGCTACCGGCGTTAAGCGAAGCTCTTCTGAAACCTGGCCTTTCGGACGGCCCAAGTGGCTTGCAAGAAGAACTTTCGCTCCCTGCTCTGTTAAGTATTGAATCGTCGGAAGTGCGGCGCGGATTCTCGTATCATCCGTCACTTTTCCGTCCTTCATCGGAACGTTAAAGTCAACACGGCAGAAAACAACGCGGCCTTTTACATCAATGTCTTTTACTGATTTTTTGTTCATGGCTTTTAGGAGATCCTCCTTTTAATGTTTTACAAGCCTGAAAACGGAAATCCCCGGGGCGGCTTAAAAGGCGCCGATATGGAAAAAGGGAAAGGGAGTGTGTGTCCCCTTCCCTTGTCCGCTTTCATTATAGCGCTTCTCTCATCAAGAACCAAGTCTGATTCTGGTTTCCGGATTAAAGACCTTGTTTTGCGATGTAAGCGGCAAGGTCAACAACACGGTGAGAATATCCGCTTTCGTTGTCATACCAAGAAATAACTTTAACCATGCTGCCTTCCATAACCATTGTAGAAAGAGCATCGATTGTAGAAGAGTTTGCATTGCCGTTGTAGTCTTTAGATACAAGCGGCTCTTCGCTGTAGCCAAGAACGCCTTGAAGCTCGCCTTCTGCTGCTTCTTTAAACGCTGCGTTTACTTCTTCTGCTGTTACTTCTTTGTCAAGTTCAGCAACCAGGTCAACAAGTGATACGTTTGGTGTTGGAACACGCATTGCTCCGCCGTTCAGTTTTCCTTTCAGTTCAGGAAGTACAAGAGAAACGGCTTTCGCTGCACCAGTTGTTGTAGGAATGATGCTTTCAGCTGCCGCACGCGCACGACGGTAGTCTTTGTGCGGAAGATCCAGGATTTGCTGATCGTTTGTGTAAGAGTGAACAGTTGTCATCATTCCGCGTTTGATGCCGAATTTGTCGTTCAGAACTTTTGCAAACGGTGCAAGGCAGTTTGTTGTGCAAGATGCGTTAGAGATAACATCGTGGTTAGCCGCATCGTATTTATCTTCGTTAACACCCATAACGATTGTAATATCTTCTTCACTCGCAGGAGCTGAGATGATAACTTTTTTCGCGCCGGCTTCTAAATGTTTCGCTGCGTCTGCGCGTTTTGTGAAGAAACCAGTTGATTCAACAACGATTTCAACACCTTGCTCTCCCCAGCTTAGTTTAGAAGGATCGCGCTCTGCTGTAACTTGGATTGTTTGACCGTTAACAACAAGGTTGTTTCCGTCAACAGAAACCTCTGCATCCAATTTTCCGTGTACTGAATCATATTGTAATAGGTGAGCAAGCATGTTAGCGTCTGTCAAATCGTTAACTGCCACAACCTCAACTTCAGGATTATTTAATGCTGCGCGGAATACATTGCGTCCAATACGACCAAAACCATTAATACCGACTTTTACTGCCATGATGATTTCCTCCTTTAAGTAAATAAGAGATATTTAATTTATATTGAGGGAAGAAGCTTCCCTTAATAACTGTTTCGCGGCTCCTTCATCAGTGATCAAAACCGTGTTGCGCGGCTTTTTGAAGTACGCCTCTATGGCGTCCGCTTTTGACGAGCCTCCCGCCACCGCAATAATGTTCGGGATCGAATCGAGATCTTCGAGCTGGATGCCTACGCTGTGCACTTTGTGAATGACTTCCCCGTGGCGGTCGAAATAGTAGCCGAACGCTTCTGCAACTGCCTCATTTTCTTCTATTTTTTTCAAATCTTCCTTTGGTGTATTTCGTCGTTCTGCCATTGTTTTAGCATCCCCGATTCCATGAATCACCATACTGGATGATTGAATCGTCTGAAGCACTTCTTTAATAGAAGGTTCCTCAATGATAGAAGAATATGCCTCTTTGCTCAGCTGACCCGGCACAAATAACAGTCTGTATGTACCGGAAGCTTTCTCGGCCATATGGGCGCAAATCGTATTGGCCTGATTCCTGACGTTTTCGCCGAGTCCGCCTCTTGCCGGAACAAAAAGCAGCTTGCGGTTTTTCGAGTCAGGCGTCATCATTTCTGCCACGGCCTCAAGTGTCGTACCTCCGGTTACGGCGACGATATTTTCCCCCGTAAACCTGTTTTTCATGCATGCGACGGCCGCTCTCCCCATCTCTTTTTTGACCCATGGGGACTGGTCGCTGTCTCCCGATACAATGATGACTTCGTCGAGGTTTAACCTCTCTTTTAATGTATTTTCCAAATGGGTTAAACCTAAAACGTCCTTCATCGTATCTTCGAGAACTTTCAGCAGGTTGGATCCTTCAAGTGTCAATATCATGCCGGTTGTTTTAATCTCTAGTAGATTTTGTTCTTTTAAAAACTGAACCTCCGCCCTTAAAATCCGCTCGCTGATGCCGAGGCTGGCGGCAAGGCTTCTTCTGCCGATCGGTTCAGTCAGCCTTATGTACTGCAAAATTTTGTACCTTTTCTGCATGACATCGAGAAGATCCGGCAATAATTTTTTTTGAGCCTGTATTAGTTGATTCATGACAAAACGTTCCTTTCATCTCGTCCTGGACAAATAATGTCCCGCAGTGACTGAAAACGTCCCACCTCAGCCAAAAAAAATTGCTCCTGCTTACATTCATTATTGTAACAGGGTTAAAATGTTTATTCAACTGTTAAGAATCAATTCATCGACAACATTCGCGCGAATGTTCACACTTCTGTTGTAATTATTGTCCCTGATGATTTCTATATTATACATATTTTATAAAAACGTGCCTCCAATGAAAAAAACCCCTTTTCTCAAAAAGACTTTTGGTTTTAAAGTGTTTTCATTTCACCCAAAGCTGTTCGATTTCTTCCAGTGTTTTATTCTTTGTTTCATGACACGGAAATGACTGCCGTGTCGTATCCGTACAGCAAGCCGCCAAGTCCTGCCGCGCACGAAATCAATAGCACGAATCCCATTGAATGACCTCTTGCAGCTGGTACATTTGTTTCTAGCTGAGCCGGATTTTTGTCAATCCTTCTGATTATGTTTTGAAGCGCTTTTATTGTGGCGATTTTCCATACGTACATGTTAAGAGATTTTTAAAATCAAACCTAAACTAATACGTATCATTATAGATCTTTATAGTTGTATTTTCTGTAAATATTTTACTGTATTATATTGTGTCTATTTTCAAAAATAAATATATTGCTAAAATACATATTCACCAATAAAAAAGCAGCGGACAGGTTTTTTCTGTTCCGCTGCTTTTTTGCGTTTATCCGTTTTTCCATACATCTGCAATGATTTCGAACGAGCGAAGTCTGTCAGCATGGTCAAATGTTTCTGAATTGATCATGATCTCGTTCGCCTGAGTCGTCCGGATGAATTCTTCAAGCTTTTCTTTCATACTGTCCGGCCCGCCGATGATCGTTGAGCTAAGCTGCTCATTCACCATCGCTTTTTCACGCGGCGTCCAAATCTGATCCATGTCATCTACAGGCGGCTTAAGCTGTGTCGGGGCGCCGCGGACAAGGTCCAAAAACTTCTGATAGTGCGACGTTGCAAGGCGCTGTGCTTTCGCGTCCGTATCGGCTGCGATCACGGTCACCCCGACCATCGCGTAAGGCTCCTCCAAGACGCCGGGCTTAAACGAACTCCGGTACAGCTCCAAGGCAGGCAGCGTATTGGCAGGCGAAAAATGAGCCGCAAATGCAAACGGCAAACCGAGTTCCCCGGCAAGCCGGGCGCTGAATCCGCTTGAACCGAGAAGCCAAATCGGCACATCAAGCCCTTCACCCGGTATGGCGCGCACGTGATTCCTTACATTGCCGGACGGCTTAAAATACTGCCGGAGTTCTTCAAGCTGCTCGGGGAAATCCTCCCCGCTGCTTATGTTTCTTCTTAATGCGCGGGCGGTTAATTGATCCGTACCCGGAGCGCGCCCCAGTCCTAAATCAATTCTGCCGGGATAAAGGGATTCAAGCGTTCCGAACTGTTCGGCGATGACGAGCGGGGAATGGTTCGGCAGCATAATCCCTCCCGAACCGATGCGCATCTTCTTAGTGCCCCCGGCGATATAGCCGATCAAAACAGAGGTGGCCGAGCTTGCTACACCTTCGATATTATGGTGTTCAGCCAGCCAGAACCTGTGGTATCCCCATTTTTCGGCATGCTGCGCCAAATCCATAGATTGTTTAAAAGATTGTCCCGCACTTCCGCCTTGTACGATAGGAGACAGATTTAATACGGAATACTTCGTATTTTTGAAATGCTGTTCTGACATTGTCTTTCCTTCTTCCTGAAGTGTAGTGGTCATGTAATTAGACGATAACATAACCGTCCCGGTGAATAAAAGAAATTAGTTCGAAAAAAATCGAACTAATGTATAAAAAGCTTGCCTCCCTGCGGAGGCAAGCCCTTTTTTTAAGAAGCGGCCGTTTAGCTGGCTGTCTGGTTCCTTCCTTTAAAGAAATAAGCAGCGCTAATGAGCAAATAGATTCCCGCCGTCACCAATGTAATGACAATCGACGTGGTCAGGATGACACCGATCAGTATCGCTGTCAGCGAAATGATTGCCACCCAAGTGGTATAAGGGAACCATTTGACATAGTAGCCGTTCCCCGCTGTTTGATTCCGTTTCCTCGATTTTAAATGGGCGGCGGCAATCAGCATCCAGATCGCAAGGACGGTATAGCCGAGAGATCCCATCAAATATTCAAACGTTTGGCTGCCGGCAAACAGTGAAAATAATACGCCCAAGTATAAGAAAGAAGTACATAATAGAATCGAATAAACCGGCACCTTTCTCACGGAAAGTCTCGAAAAGATTTTCGGCATTCTTCCGTCTGACGCCTGTGTATACAAAATCCGAGAGGCGCCGTAAAGCCCTGAGTTCATAGAAGAAATGACCGCGAGTAAAATGACCGCATTCATCAAATGATCCGCTCCGGGAATGCCGATCATCTTAAAGACCATGACAAAAGGACTCTCCGACACTCCGTTGACTTGATTCCATGGGATCAAGCTGACGATCACGAAAAACGGCAGAAGATAAAAAGCAATAATTCGTGTCAACGTTCCACGCACGGCTTTAGGCACGACCTTCTCAGGGTTTTTGGTTTCCGCCAGGGTCACCCCGATAATTTCGGTTCCGCCGTAGGAATAGATCACAACAAGCATGGCTGTAATCAGCCCTCCGGCGCCATTCGGGAAGAAGCCGCCATGGTCTGTCAAATGAGTAAAACCGACAGCTGAATGTTGTCCAAAAGAGAAAAATAATAAGATAAATCCGGATATAATAAAGACGACAATCACTGTGATTTTAAGTAGAGCAAGCCAGTATTCGGTCTCGGCAAAGCTTTTGACAGAAAGCAAATTCACGCTCGTAATGACGAGTGAAACGAACAGCGCCAGCACCCAGATCGGCAGCCCCGGCAGCCAATATTGCAAAAATATCGCGGCGACAACAGCCTCTGCCGCAATATTGAGAACCCACATTTTCCAGTATATCCAGTCTAAAAAATAAGCGGCATATGGCCCTAATATTGATTGCACCAGATCTCTGAATGTTCTGGCTTCACTGTTTCGGACAGCCATCTCAGCGAGCCCCTGCATGATAAACAGCAAAATTACGCCGCCGATCAAATAGGCGATCATGACCGAAGGCCCCGCCAAATCGATCGCTTTGCTGCTTCCTTTAAATAACCCTGCTCCAATTGCTCCGCCCAATGCCATCATCATAATATGCCGCGATGTCATCGTGCGCTCGAGCTTCTGCATGTCTTTCTCCATCTATGTTCACTTCCTCTATTAAAATAAAAAAGCTCACCGTCTCCCTCTTCGATTTGAAGATAAAGAGACGATGAGCTTTGAAGCTTACCGCGGTACCACTCTTTTTGATTCTATGCCAAGAATCCTGCTTTGCGAAGCACAGCCATGCTGTGCAAACCCGTTAACGAAGGTTAATCGTAATGTCCTCAGGAATTGATGTCCGTCCTTTAGCCAGTCCACTCCCGGGCGAGTTCAAAGATTCATTGGTCTGCGTCACACCTCCCCGCAGCTCTCTTTGCCAATGTCGATCTTTTACTGCTCCCGTTCATTGTGTTTTCTTCTGCCTGAAATATATTCATATAATATACGTGCCGATCTTGACTTTGTCAACATCAAATCCGATGCCAAAAAATAAAAATTAAAATTTTTCTCTTTTTTCAAGGAAAATCGCCTTTTCTATTGGGAAATGCAAGGGAAGATATACACAACTTTCATGATGATGGAGCATGATCCAAAAGAGGAAAAATGTAAAAATCGGCGGATCTCCCCCGAAAAAAATAGTTAAATTGAAATATTATTCAAACTTTACAAAATATTTTAACAATGATAGAGTGTGAACCGAATCATAACATCAGCTAAAGGAGGAAGAGAACATGAAAAAACTTTCGTTTATGGTGATCTTGTCCGTATTAACGCTCGTCTTTGGTTCATCGTCCGTAAGCTTTGCGAAAGACATTCCTGAAGACAGATATACAACACCTACAGATGCTGAATTTAGCCAGATGAAAGAGATTTTAAACGATGCTGATATCGAAACCGGCAATTTGCAGAAGGATTACGGTGTGATTGTCAATGATCCTGCTGAAAAAATCGGCGTCATATCAGACATCCCTGCCCAAAAAGATGACTGGAGCCATGTCAGCTTCCATTCCTACTATGTCGACCTCAACAGCGGCACACTCATCGCTGATGTTCAATTTGAATTCACACAAAACGATGACGGTACATCGGAAACCGAGTATAAAAACGTAACAAACGGAGGCAGGTATTTCGTCAAGATGGACCAAGACGGAAATGTCATTGATGAAAAAACGACCGGCGACATGTCGATTTTGTGGAGATACTAGAAACCGAGCGCCTCTTATGAAAAACGCCTTTATTCAAAGGCGTTTTTTTGTTCTCATAAATGGATCTAGCCACTGACGCCATTCGCGTCAGCCAGTATAAAGGCATGAAGCCGGAAACAATCCCGGAACATGCCAATCAAAGTCTTTCTGAAATATTATTTTGCCATGGTGTCAAGAAACAACGCGTTCCTCTGAGCTGTCCATAAAGATGTCTTCAAGCGACGGTTCATCGACGTGGATTCTGTAGATTCCCACCTTGCAGTTCGTTAATACTCTGACGATGGCGGGAATTTTTTCTTCCGAATTGACGCTGATCGAAATCTCATGGTGCTTAAATTGAACGTTTTCACCAGCTGATTCAAGAAAACTGTCGATCAAGCCGAAATGCTGCTCGGGAATATTCGAATGGCGGATGCGAACGCTTATGTTTGACATGAAATGCCTTCTTAATTCATCGAGCGTGCCTTCCATTAAAATGTGGCCGTTTTTCATAATCGCGATTCGGGTACAGATTTTCTCAATTTCATGCAGGTTGTGTGACGTCATAAATACCGTCTTACCTTCTTTTTGTAAATCTATGATCAGCTTTTGAATGTGCAGGGCCGATTCGGCATCAACACCTGATGTCGGTTCATCCAAAAAAATGAGCTCGGGATCATGGATGATCGCCTGGGCGATGCCGAGCTTTTTTTTCATACCGAATGAATACGCGCCCGCTTTTTTTTCAGTATGCTCAGTGAACCCTACTCTCTCTAAGACTTCTTCGCACCGCTCAGTCGATACGGCTTGTCCGTTCAGCTTTGCAAAATACTTCAAATGCCCGACCGCTGTCATTGAATCATAGAGGGTCAAATAATCGGGTAAAACGCCGATGCGATGCTTGACGTTTTCAATCGAAGCGTCATTTAACAGCAGAAAACTGCCAGCTGTCGGCTGGGTAATGCCTGTGATCATATTCATGAACGTAGATTTCCCCGCACCATTGCGGCCGAGGAATCCGTAAATCTCTCCTTTTTCAACTTGAAGGTCGACATGGTTGACGACGGTTTTAGCACCGTAGCTTTTCATCAGCCCTTTTGCCTCGATCACCACATTCATTATAAATCTCTCCTTTTAAACAAAACGATCGCACCAGACAGAACGATGGCGGCGTAGACAAAGTTGATGAAAATAAAAGAACCGCCCAGTACGGAGTAATAGTACGGCGTTAAATATTTAAACCAGGTGATCATGCCGTTCTCTGAATAAACAGCCCATAAACTGACCGCGGGAAAGACGAGTGCAAACACGATTCCAAAAAACATGGACATGGCGGGCCTTGAAATCATGATCGAAAATAAAAGGTTCAAAGAGATTGCAGCTGTAAGAAAAGCCATGCTGTCTGCGTAACTCATCCATAAAAACTCTTTTGAGACGATCATCACCAAGGTGTACGAAACGAGCATGCAGAAAAACCAAAACAGCCAGACGCCAAAAAACTTTCCCAGAATGATCTTGATCCGCGACGTTTTCGTCACGAGAAATCGGACCGTCCGGGTATGGACTTCGCGGTTGATCATGTCATGGGAAAGCCCCGCGATAAACAGGAAACCGAGAGCAAAGACGATAACGGCCGTTCCGATTGCGTTTGCATCACTTCCTAAATCCAATTCGCGCACGAAGTCCGCAGGCGCCTGTTCGATCAATCCCGCGGTCTTATAGCTCACCCAAAACATAATAATAATGACAATAATCGACTTGATGCTTTTAAAAAGACTGATAAATTCGTTCAGACACACTGCCCGCATACGAGTCACTCCTTCACTATTCTCCATTATAGTGAGTGAACATTATCGGGAAATAATCTTATCCTTAACATTACCTTAAATTTTAATAGACTCTTTCTTTCAGGGGCGTTTCCGAGAATGATAAATGAGATGCAAGAGGCTGGAACCAGCGGAAGAAATGGGATATGCAGAGCCGGCAATCCGATAAAAATGGCATTTCAATATAACGAGTTACAGCTATTTTATGACCGGCAAAAAAAGTGGCACGATGCGTTAAATCAGTATGCGCCGGGATTGTCATATCGCAAATAAAAAAGATTAGCTCACGAGGCTAATCTTTTTGTTATCGTTTAGTTACCGGTCCGCCACGACAATATAAGCCGCTTTTACCGGGCCGTGGACGCCGACTACAAGATCCATTTCGATGTCGGCTGAATTGCTCGGTCCAGTGACATAGTTGATGCAGGACGGGATGACGCCGCCGTCTGCAACCTTTTGTTTGATGATTGCGCTTGCCTGTGTCATCCGCGGGACGATGGTGCTTTTCGGGACGATCGCGATATATGTCGTCGGCAGCAAGCTGACGGAACGCCCTTTGTCTTTTGAACTGAAGAGGACGACCGTTCCGGATTCAGCAAGCGTGATCTCGCTGAATGTCACGCCGATGTTAGCCTGTTCGGCCCGCTGGATATTTTCATCTCCGGCCGCTGCATTCCATTCCCACACTTTTGTCCCCTCATTCGGCCACTTGTCTGTTAACAGGCCTGACAGCCCGTACTCTTTAAAACGGTCATCTTTCGGAATGATGACAGGCCCGCCTCCAAATCGCGATGCCTGTTCATACAAAGCATCATGCAAGCCGATGACATCTGTTTCAATCAGCTCCGTATGAATGTTCCGGCAGTGGTCCTTTAAGACGCCGACAAGCTCATCCTGTGTATAGCCTTGATATACCCGGTGCTGCGGCTGGTAGGTATAATCGGGAACGGTGACGCCTGCCGAGCGCCTGTTGCGGCCGAGTCTTTCCGCAATCCGGTTTAAAAAGCCGTCTTTGTTTTGGATTGTTCCGTTTGTCATCTGTCTTCCCCCTTCTCTTTCCGTCTGTCTTCAAACCAGTCGCGGAATCTTGACTTGTTCGGCGCGGGGAAGTCGCGAATCTGGGTCCACTGTTTTAAAGGGCCCGGTCCCTTCGTTATTTTGCCGTCTTCTTTAAACGGCTTCATGGCTGCCGGCGCCCATTTGGAGCCCATTTTATAAAGGGATGGCGCAGATGTTCCCAAGCCGAACGCTTTCATCGCCAGCTTTTCGGATATCGGCGCACGCCCTTCTTTTTCAACGATGCGCTGCCTGTGCTTCAGAAGCAGTTCATGAAGCGGGATTTTCACCGGACACGCTTCAGAGCAGGCCGCACATAACGAAGAGGCGTACGGCAGTTCTTTATAATCATCATATCCGCCGAGCAGCGGCGACAATACGGCTCCGATCGGACCTGAATAGATTGAACCGTAAGAATGCCCGCCGACATGACGGTAAACGGGACAGACATTGATGCAGGCCGCACAGCGGATGCATTGGAGGACGGATTGAAACTCCGTTCCGAGAATGTTCGAACGCCCGTTGTCAACGATGACGAGGTGAAACTCTTCGGGTCCGTCTGCTTCACCGGGCAGCCTCGGCCCTGTCAGCGCCGTGATATAGCTCGTCAGCCGCTGTCCGACCGCGCTTCTTGTGAGCATGCCGACGAGGACTTCAAACTCGTCGAATGAAGGGACGATCCGCTCCATCCCCATCACGGTAATTTGCGTCTTCGGAATGGTCGTGACGAGACGTCCGTTTCCCTCGTTTGTGACAAGGCTGACAGATCCCGTATCGGCAATCGCAAAATTGCAGCCCGTAATGCCGACATCAGCCTCGAGAAATTTCTTTCTGAGCACGGCGCGTGCGTGCATGACAAGCTCTTCCGGCTTTTCGGTGTTGCGGTAGCCGATCCGCTCTTTGAAGACGTCGCGGATTTGCTCTTTGTTTTTATGCAAAGCAGGTGCGACGATATGAGACGGCGGATCATGATCATCGATTTGAAGGATGTATTCGCCCAAATCGGTTTCGACCACTTCGCAGCCGTTGCTTTCAAGTGCCTCGTTCATGTTAATTTCTTCGGTCACCATTGATTTTGATTTAACGATTTTTTTGCCGTTTTTCTTTTTCACGACGTCGCGGATGTAGCCTGTCGCTTCATCAGCCGTCTGTGCAAAGAATACGTGCCCGCCTTTTTTGGCGACATTTTCGGCGAGCTGTTCAAGGTAGTAATCCAGGTTTTCCAGCACGTGCTGCCTGATTTCTTCGGCCAGAGACCGCCATTCTTCCCAGTTTCCGAGCTCTTTTGCCGCCTCAAGACGGCGCGCTCTCAAGCGCTCCTGCGCACTTGAAACAGCCCCCCTCATAAACTCGTTATCGAGCCCGTCTGACACGCGCTCTTGAAATTTCTGTGTTCCGATCTTCATTGCCATAACGAATGTCCCCCTCTATGTGTGAAATGACCGGATGTCTGTTTATCTGCTGTTCAGCACTTCTGCGATATGCATGACTTCAATCGGCTTGTTCTTTCTCCCGATCCGCCCGCCGATATTCATCAAGCAGCCGCAGTCCGCCCCGATTAATACATCTGCGGCTGTTTCTTCGACACACGCCACTTTCTCATCGACCATCTGTTCGGATATTTGCGACATCTTCACCGAAAAAGTTCCCCCGAATCCGCAGCAGTCGTGTTTGCGCGGCAGCGGCGTGAACTCCAGTCCCTTCACATGCCGAAGCAGCTTCATCGGCGCGTCCGTGACACCCAAAAGCCTTGTCATATGGCATGACGTATGATATGTCGCCTTTCTCTCAAGTGTCGCCCCGACGTCTTCAACCTTCAATACGTTGACGATAAAATCGGTCAGCTCATACGTTTTGTCAGCCAGCCGCTGCGCTTTTTCCGCCCAGGCCGGCTCATCCCGGAAAAGGTGCGGGTACTCTTTGAACATAAAAGCGCACGATCCTGAAGGGCTGACGACGTATTCAGCTGATTCAAACGTCTCAATCATCCGTCTCATCGCTTTTTTGGAATCTTTGACATAGCCGCTGTTGTATGCAGGCTGGCCGCAGCAGATCTGCCCTTCGGGAAAATCCACTTCACATCCGAGCCGTTCCAGCAGTTCAACCGTCGCTTTTCCGACATTTGACTGAAACATGTCAACCAAACACGTGATAAACAGTGATACTTTCATCTTGATCCCCTCTCCAACCCGATAAATCAGGTCATCTGATGACTTGGTTAGAAAAACCTCTTTCTCCATCTTACACCTTGGTAAAATTTTTCGAAAGGGGTTTCTTTTTCGTTTTCACTCTGGCCGCTGCTTATATGGCCGGCTCGTCGGCCCGTTTTGTTTCTTCAAAATATGAGGCCAGCACTTGTTCCACATTTGTCAGATGATTGTGCATCGCTTGCTCTGCTTTTTGGCCGTCTTTTTCCTTCACAGCCTGATAGATGGCTTCGTGTTCTTCATAAAGGCGCTTAACGGTTGTGTTCTTCGAGAACAGCCAAATTTTGCGCGTCTCCCTCATCGTCTCAATTAAGAGCGATGATACATGATTCATCAAGCCTTTCAGCAGATCGTTTTGCGAGGCGCCGGCAAGCGCAAGGTGAAACGCGAGATCGGCTTTTTCGCCAAGTTCGCCGTTCCCGTCCGCCAGCTTCATATCCTCAAGTGCTGCCTGCATGCGTCCGAGATCATCCTCCGTGCGTTTTTGAGCCGCACTGGAGACAGCCCCGATTTCAAGTATTTTACGGACTTCGAGCAGTTCAGCGACGTCTTTCTTTTTCATCAAAAGCGCAGCCGAAAGGGGGATGGAAATTTGCTCAGGCTCAAACCTTTTCACATACGTCCCTTCCCCCTGCTTCATTTCGACCATCCCCATCGCTTTTAACGCGGACAGCGCTTCCCTGACGGCCGAACGGCTGACCTGAAAGCTTTCGGCGAGCGCCTGGACGGAGTCAAGCTTGTCACCGGGCTCAAGCTCTCCGCTTTTAATCGAATCAAGAAGCGCTTCCGCGACTTCTTCGTATATTTTTTTCGTCTTGATTTGTTTGTATTTCAACTTTTTTCACCTCGTAACCAGACTGGGCATGATGCGCTATTTTTTATTATACCGTTCTTTCCGTCCGGAACATATAGCCTTCGGCTTCATGCAAAAAAAGATTGTAATTTATGACATTGAGAAATATAATGCTAAATGATTAGTCTTGTCATCATGTCATCAGATGATTAGATGAGGCTTTTCTTTGACGAACAAAGGGGGAATTGGAGATGGGATGGACGCAAGATTATATTCCACTGGGGAACAGTTTGCTGCTCTCTTCGCTTGCAGCGCTTATACCGATTTTGTATTTTTTCTGGGCTTTGGCAATCAAAAGAATGAAAGGGTATACAGCGGGTGTGACGACTTTGCTGATTGCGCTCGCGCTGGCCGTTTTCGTATACGGTATGCCCGCTCATCAGGCTGTGATGTCGGCTTCGCAAGGTGCGGTTTACGGGCTGCTTCCGATCGGCTGGATTATCGTGACTTCCGTTTTTTTGTACAAGCTTACAGTGAAAACCGGCCAATTTGAAATCATCAGGAGCTCGGTATTGTCGATTACAGATGACCGCCGTTTGCAAGCACTTTTGATAGCGTTTTCATTCGGGGCATTTTTAGAAGGAGCGGCAGGCTTCGGCGCCCCTGTCGCGATATCGGCTGCATTGCTTGTCGGCCTCGGCTTCAATCCGTTGTATGCGGCAGGTATATGCCTGATCGCCAACACGGCGCCTGTCGCTTTCGGGGCGATCGGCATCCCGATTATTGCGGTTGAAGGGCCGACGGGGATTCCTGCGATGGACATTTCAAAAATGGTCGGACGCCAGCTGCCGTTTTTATCTGTATTTATTCCGTTTTATTTGATCATTATCATGAGCGGCTTCAAAAGGGCTTGGGAAGTGCTGCCGGCGATTCTCGTGTCGGGTGTCTCTTTTGCCGTTACGCAGTATGTAAGCTCAAACTTCCTGGGACCTGAGCTCCCGGATATTTTGTCAGCCATCGTATCGCTTATCGCGCTCGCTGTATTCTTAAAATTTTGGAAACCGAAAACGACATTCAAATTTTCGCACGAAAAGGAAATGGCCGCTGCAGCGGAGGCGCAGCAGCTTGAACAGCAAAAGGCGTCATACTCGGCGGGGCAGATTTTCAAGGCGTGGACACCGTTTTTGCTACTCACGGCAATGGTCTCTATCTGGGGAATTCCAGCTGTCAAACAGGCGCTGACAGGTTATTACGAAGGTTCAAATCCATTGCTGCTGTTCATACATGACATCGGCGGCAGGCTGACGTTTGCACCCGGCGTGCCTTTTTTACACAATCAAATTCTCGATGGTTCCGGAAAACCGCTTGAAGCTCTTTATAAACTTGATCTCGCCGGATCGGCGGGAACGGCGATCCTGATTGCCGCCGTACTGACAAAGTTTGTCACAGGCATGCCTTGGAAAGAATGGGGCGCCGTGTTTACAGATTCGCTGAAGGAGCTCGGCAAACCGATATTAACGATCGCTTCCGTCGTCGGTTTTGCCTATGTCACCAACTCTTCGGGCATGAGCACAACACTGGGCATGTCCCTTGCGATGACGGGTTCAATGTTCGCATTCTTTTCTCCCGTTCTCGGCTGGCTCGGCGTGTTTATAACCGGTTCAGATACGTCGGCCAATTTGCTGTTCGGCAGCCTGCAAAAAGTGACAGCACAGTCGGTCGGAATGGAGCCGGTGCTGTCTGTGGCGGCCAACTCTTCAGGCGGTGTCACAGGAAAAATGATCTCTCCGCAGTCGATTGCGGTCGCCTGCGCAGCCGTCGGACTGGCAGGAAAAGAATCCGACTTGCTTCGCTTTACACTAAAACACAGTCTGTTTCTTCTGTTCCTCGTTTGCATGATCACTTTCCTGCAGCATCATCTGTTTTCGTGGATGATCCCGTAAAAAAAGCCGCCGGCGTTCGTGCCGGACGGCTTCTTTATTGATATCTCTTTCTGACAGACGAAGGCAGTATATTGAGCTGATCACGGTATTTGGCGACGGTCCGCCTCGATATGACGACGCCGTGCTTTTCGTTTAAAAGGTCGGCCAGCTTCTTATCTGAAAGCGGTTTCATTTTATTTTCTTCATCGATCAACCGGCGCAGGTGCGCCTTGACTGTATGACTTGACGTATGCCCGTCAGCGGCGTCCTTTACCTTCGCCGAAAAAAACCGTTTAAGCTCGCACAGCTCAAAAGGCGTCTGCACGATTTTCCCTTTGACTGCGCGGCTTACTGTTGATTCGTGAACGCCGAGGGCATCGGCGACCTCTTTTAATGTGAGCGGCTTCAGTTCGTCTTTCCCTTTTAAAAAATAATCTTTTTGCCGCACCATGATTTCCGCCATCACCCTCCGCATCGTTTCCCGTCTTTGCCTGAGGGCATTGTCGAGCCATTTCCACTGCTTGAACCTTTCAGAAATATAAGCTGTCGCCTCGTCTTTTGACTGACGCTGCAAAAACGGCTCGTAAAACGCGTTAAGCTGGATGTCGGGAAAAGAACGGCTGCTGAGCTCAAGCGCCAATTTTCCATCCTCTGCTGAAATGATTAAATCAGGCTCGATATAGACTTCGCCTTCATCCGCGCCATACATCAATCCGGGACGCGGCGACAGTTCTGCGACAAGGTCTTGTATGTCCTGAAGCTCTGAAAGCGACAGCCCCGCTCTTTCCGACAGCTCTTTCCATCCCTTTTTGGCAAACAGGTCAAAGTATGAGGAAATGACTTTTTCTGCTTTTGCCGTCTCCTTTGGCAGACGCTTTAATTGAATCAGGATGCATTCCTGAAGCGACCGCGCTCCGATGCCTGCCGGATCAAGAGTCTGCAGCTTGCCCAAGACTTCTTCCGCTTCTTCTCTGGTGACAGCCAGCTCAGAAGCGATAAAGGCGATGTCCTCTGTCACATATCCGTTTTGATCAAGGGAATCGACCAGGTAGCTAAAAATCCGCTTTTCCCGGCTTGACAGGCGGAGATCGAGCGCCTGCCGTTTCAAGGCGCTTTTGACATCCTCTCGGGAATGTGCCGTCTCAGTACGGCTTATTCCTTCATTTTGTAAATGACGATTCGTTTTATGGTAAAATGATCGGGGAATATCGGAGTCTTTTCGTTCGATCAGGGGGTTTTCCAATGAGAGTTCGTCAATCCGGCTGTTCAGCTCGGCCGACGAATACTGAAGCATATGAATGGCTTGGGCAAGCCCTTGCGTCAAGTGAAGTTTTGCCGTTTGCTGCTGCTGTACATGCAAGTTCATCATATCTCCCCTCCCACTATTAGTTTACACGATCGGTTCCGTACCGTATAGACTTAAAAAAGGAGTGTTACCATTGACAGAACTTTTCTCTGTGCCCTATTTCATAGAAAATTTTAAAACCCATATTGAAATGCATCCAAATGAGGATAAAATCCACGCGATGAACAGCTACTACCGTTCAGTCGTGTCAACGCTTGTCCAAGACCAGCTGACAAAAAACGCGGTCGTCTTAAAACGGATTCAGCATTTGGATGAAGCCTACAACAAAGTAAAGCGCGAAGAAGCATAGCAAAAAAAACCGCCTGTCATACGTGAACAGGCGGTTTTTCTGCTTCAGTCTGATGGTTTTGAATCAGTTTCGTATTCGGGATGTCCTTCATCCATGTGTTGTAATAATTTGCGTTTTTTCCGTAGGAGTTGTCAATCACTACGTTTTCTTTTCCGAGCAGACACGATAAGATGTGGCCGTGCAGCCTTGAAGTAATGACTGATTCATAGCGGCTGAAGAAACGGATTGATTTGTCGACAAGGCTGTCCGAATAGCGTTTCCAATAAGAAGCGATCGGCAGCGGATTGCCCGCTTTTTTGTTGAGGACGTTGATCGTCTGCAGGCGTTTGATTCCGCGTTTGTCGCCTTCTGATAAGATGACGTTCCAATCGTACGTGTCCGGCTCCCCTGCTTTCTGGAGACTGCTGTTTGCTTCTTTGTCGGTCCTGATCAGCCGCAGAACGGACTCAGACGGTTTTTCGGCAGACGGCGCGATCGGCCAGAGCTGGTGAGCCATGTCTGGCATCATTCGGATGTTTTTCATCCCTTCGAAACGCTTGACGGCAAATTCAAATGATGCCTTTTCCCGCGTGAATAAGTGCAGATCCTGGTGAGCCGCCAAAATGTCGCGCGTTTTTTTAACATTTTCTTCATGTTCATAATAAATCGACTGCGGCAGAATGACGATCCGGTTGTCCGGGTAATGTTCGACCACCCGTTCCCTGAACTGCTGGAAGTGAGGGTACAAATCACCGAAATTGCCGCCCCCCTGGCAAACAATGATGGCGTCCTTTGGAATGCGGCGGCCCGGAATGAAATTCTCTGCATTCCATCTTTCGCACACCTTGATGCCGTATGCTTCAAAAAAAGCTTCGGTTCCTTTCATAATCAATAGGTCCCCGACGTTTCCGTAGAGCGGGTAGTCCAAGTAAACGACTGATGAATGCCTTGGAATGACATCCAAAATTTCTGCCAGCTTATGCTTTAAGCTGTCCATGGAATATGTAATCGCCATGTTTAGCACCTCATTTATATTTAATCCGGTCGGCAACGAGTTGAATTACCCGGTCCTGCTCTTCCGGCGTCATACTTGATCCTGACGGCAGGCAGAGCCCGCGCTGAAATAAGTCGCAGCAGACAGAGCCTTGATCATCGTGAGGATAAAAGGCCGCACCTTTAAAAAGGGGCTGTCTGTGCAAAGGTTTCCATAATGGCCGGGCTTCAATGTTTTCTTTTGCGAGCTGTTCAATGATGTCCGCCGGTGTTGTTTGAATTTTTGCTGTGTCAAACGTTAATGTCGTGAGCCAGCGGTTTGACATGCCGGCTTCAGGCATAAATTCTATACCTTCGATACCGGAGAGCGCCTCCTGATAGCGTTCGAAGACCGCCCGTCTGGCATGGACCCGGTCATCCAGAACGGCGAGCTGAGCGATGCCGATTCCGGCCAGGACATTGCTCATCCGGTAATTGTAGCCCGCTTTTTCGTGCTGATAATGAATGGCTGGCTCGCGCGCCTGAGTGGCTAAAAAGCGCGCCTTTTTCAAAGCGTCTTCATCATCGCTGACAAGCATTCCTCCGCCTGATGTGGTGATGATTTTGTTACCGTTGAACGAATAGATGCCGAAGCGGCCGAAGGTTCCGCTTTTTTTGCCTTTATAAACAGAGCCAAGCGATTCTGCCGCATCTTCAATGACAGGCACGGCAAATCGATCGCAAATGGCCGTAATCTCGTCCATTTTCGCGCTTTGGCCGTACAAGTTGACGACGATGACGGCTTTCGGGAGATTCCTGGCACGCTCCGCTTCGTCGAGCGCCCATTCAAGCGCTTCGGGCGACATGTTCCAAGTATCCCGTTCAGAATCGATGAAAACCGGTTCAGCCTGCTCATATATAATCGGATTAGCGCTCGCTACAAACGTAAAGGAAGAACAGAAGACTGTATCACCTTTGCCGACGCCGAGCAATTTCAAGGCCAGATGGATTGCGGCTGTTCCGGAGCTGACTGCCGCGGCTCCGGACGTCCCCGCATAGGCGGCAAGCTTTTCTTCAAATGTATCGACAAGGGGACCGAGAGGCGCGATCCAGTTTGTCCGAAACGCTTCAGCTACATAGCGCTCCTCGTCTCCGCTCATGTGCGGCGGAGATAAATAAATTCGCTTATTCTGACTCATGTTTTTCACCCTTTTTACTGCTGTTATTTGATCTTTCTTGCAGGGACTCCGACAGCGGTACAATCATCTGGAATGTCGTGAATCACGGCTGATCCCGCTCCCGTCACGCTCCAGCGTCCGATTGTCTTTCCGGGAATGACCGCCGTTCCCGCTCCGAGATGAGCGCCTTCCATAACTGTCACGCCGCCTGTCAACACCGTTCCCGGCGAAAGATGAACGTAATCGCCGATCCGGTTGTCGTGTTCGACGATCACACCTGTGTTGACAATCGTGTGGATGCCGATGTCGGCATCCGCTTGGATGACGCTCGACGCCATGACAACGGTGCCGTTTTGAATCCGGGCCGAACCGCTGATCACAGCGGACGGATGAATCAAAACCGCATACCTGTCAAGCGGAAGGCCGAGGCGTTCATACAGCTGCTGTCTGATGCCGTTTTGGCCGACAGCCAGGACGAACTTCGCGTCCGGATGCAATCGCGCAAGTTCTTCTGCGGCGGCTGAAGGCCCTCGATACAAACCGTTCTCAACATGAAGCTCCGCATACCGGTCATCAAGAATACCGGCAAGCGCCGTATCCGGCCGCTCTTTTACAAGATCCCGAACGACTTTCCCATGGCCGCCGGCTCCGATGATCACCACGTTTTGCATCAGGCATTCCTTCTCCCCGTAAATTTTTCTGCAGTCACATGCCGGTCCTGGCTGACGCCTTCCGACTTCAAAACTTTTACGACAGTCAACAAAAGGATTTTGAGATCAAGCAAAAAAGAACGATGATCCACATACCAGACATCGAGTTCAAATTTTTCCTCCCATGTCACTTTATTTCTCCCGTTGATCTGCGCCCAGCCTGTGATGCCCGGCTTAACTTCATGCCGTCTCCACTGCCGCTTCGTATAGAGGGGAATATACTCCATCAAAAGCGGCCGCGGCCCGACGAGGCTGAGGTCTCCTTTGATGACGTTGATCAGCTGCGGCAACTCGTCAAGGCTCGTTTTTCTAATCAGCCGCCCCGTCTTTGTCAGCCGTTTTTCATCGCTTAGCAGATTGCCTGCTTCATCTCTTTCATCAGTCATCGTTCTGAATTTATATAATGTAAAAGGCTCGCCATTCAGCCCCGGCCGGGTTTGGCGAAATAAAACAGGCGAGCCGATTTTCCATCTGATGAGGCAAGCCGTCAGGATCATGGCCGGACTGAGCGCGACCAGCAAAATAACCGACAATGCAAGATCGAAAAACCGTTTCGCTAGCACGAAAAACGCACCCCTTTCTTTTATTTAAAAAATCCCTTTTGAAACGGGAAGGATAAAGAGCATCGCAATGCTTGCAGCTTCGTTGTGACAATATCCCGTTCCGCTTTCGTCAACATGACGAAATAAGCAAACAGGCCGTATGCCCCCGTCGCAGCCAGCGCCGCGACAAACAGGGACAGCAGGCTGTCGATCGCAAATAAGTATTGAAGAGCGTAACAGACAGCCAAGGTAAATGAAGCGCCGGCAACCGGCCTGTATATGCCTTTATAAAAAACCCTTTTTCTTTCACCCGTAATCTTTGACGCATAAATCGGAGTGAAGACGACGTTTTTCAGCATTAAAGCTGCCGCACCAGCCAGCGCAATTCCGTAAAGGCCCAGACCCGCCGGGCCGCTCAGCACGATGGCAAGCAGCAAATTGACAACGCCGAAGGCTACCGTGGTCAGCGCCGGTGTTCTCAGCTTGTTATAGGAGGTAAAGATATAAAACAGCGGCGCCGGGCTTAATGAAACAACCAAATAACCCGCATGTATCAGTAAAAGCCATTTCAAGTGTTCGAATGAAGGGCCGAGCCACAGCGACAGAAACGGGCCGGCCAGCCCGCCCAGAAGCGCCGCCGGCAAAGCGAGCAGGATGCCGTTAAACCTGACGGCCTGGTTGGCATAGCGGACGAGCCCTTCTTTGTCGCCTTTTGAATAATAGAGTGTAATCGTAGGTGAAAATACGGCCGCAAGCGTTCCCGAAAGCGTCCGTAATAACAGCGGAAACTGAATGATCGCGGCGTACATGCCGGATTCGGAAACCCCCAGCATCACATTCGCCACCATTAAATCGATTTGCAGAAACAGCAGGACGCCGACTTGGCTGACGGAGCTCCATCCTCCCGCCTGAAGCAGTTTTTTGCACTTTGCAAACGACATATCCCTCACACGAAACGTAAACCATGGGATCAATTTCTTAAAGAAAAAGATCGACAGGATGCACGCCGAAGCGGTTGCGATAAGAGCGGCGAGCTGAATGTGCCAGATCTTCGGTGCAAACCACGCGAAAATCAACAATACGCTCAAGACGCGAATCAGCATTTGGACGGCCTGGATCGTGCTTGTAATATAGATTTTATTGGCAAAAAACGGACCGGCGGCAAATCCCGACATCACAAAGGTCAATAAAAACAGCAGGCTCCCGATCAAAAGCGCGATCTGCACATCCCCCAAAAGACCGGCGGGAACGCGAATGATCTGATCGATAAAAAACACCGTGCCGCCAAGCGGAAAAAACAAGATGACTGAAAGCACCAGTGATGAAACGATATAGGTATTCATATAGCCTCTCGCTTCGTCAAGCGCTCCCCTGTGGGCGGAAACAGAAAAAAACCGGACAACGACCGCGCTCAAGGCAACCGTAATAATCGAAAAGTAATTGATCATATTCTGCGTGAGATGGACAAACCCAAACGCCTCAACACCGAGGTTCTTGATGACATAAGGCGTCAGCCACATCGAAAACAGCACCGATAATAAAAAAGACGCCACATTGGCGCCGAGATTCAAAACAAATGTTTTATTCAAAAGGCTCATCCCTTACTGGGCAGATTTCGTTTAAAAAACAATTCGAGGAGAATCGGAATATTCAGCTTGCATAGCAATAAAACGAGCCGCTGGCCGATTAACAGGTTGCGGCTGCGGAGAGACGTGGCTTTGACGCACGACTGCACCATCCGGTAAGACAATATGTCTTTAATATGCCGCCTCACCTGCTTTGAAGGCTTCGGTTCCGCACAGGCATTGGCTAAAAGCATCGGAATTTGATGTTTGCATGTGTACGTTTCCAGATCGTCCGCACATTCATCCAAAAGCTGAAACGTCTCATAGAATCTCCTTTTCGCCCGGTACTGCCTTTTCAGGCTTTCATCCATGTACGGTTTAAACGGCACCTCTGTCAGGCTATCCGGGTTGCACCTGTACATGTAATAGCCGGCATCGATCGCTCTCACCCGTTTCGCTGCATAAAAGGCGTACAAATTAAACGGCGAATCCTCTGCAAAACGAATGTCTTCAAAAAAGTACAGCTGGTTTTTCTTCAGCAGGTCGCGCCTGTACAAATTCCGCCACACATACCAGATGAAGCGGGTTTCATGCGCCTTTTTGAGCTCGCGTTTAATGTCCCAGCTCAACAAGAGGCGATCGGTCGGCAGCGGCGGCGGGAAGTAGATGTCTTCCATATCGGAATGTTTATGATACCCGCACATGACGATATCGAGGTCGTCTTTTTTGGCAGCGGCGTACATGTTTTCAAACATGGCAGGCAATACAAAATCATCACCGTCGACAAACCCGACATAATCTCCTGTCGCGGCTTGAAGACCGGCATTTCTCGCCGAGCTCAGCCCGCCGTTTTTTTTATGAATCACTTTCACTCTGGCATCCAGGCTGCAGTACTTTCTGGCTATCTCCCCGGATTTGTCGGGGGAGCCATCATCGACAAGGATGATTTCAATATTTTTTAGCGTCTGCCCGCGCAGCGAATCGACGCATTCTTCTATATAGTCTTCGACATTGTACATCGGAACAATGATACTGACAAATGGCTTCATTGGACATCACCCATAATTTTTTGTCTTAAATCTGTGAAATAATGGTCCCTTGACGGAGTCTCACGATGCGAATCACCGGTCTTGATCAGCTCTTCGATTGCACCGAGAACCTCTGCCGCATCGGGATTTTCTACAAGCTTCAGCGAAGGAACGTCTTTCAGCCAGTGAAAGCCTTCAAGCACCTTATGATCAAAAGAGCGGATCACAACGCACGGCGTTCCTGTTATCGCACAAAAAATCATGCCGTGCAGCCTGTCTGTCACAACGACCTCCGCACCTCTCAGCTGATTCCAAAGCCGGTTCAGCTCCTTCTCGCGGGACACGCGGCTGACCCTCCTGCCGATCGTCGTTGTAAAAGTTTTGACACCGCCATACTCGTCGCCGACAGCCTGCAGCAGCTTTTTACGCTCTTCCGGCCTGAGAAAGCTTTCTTTATCCTCCCTTAAACAAACGAGCACACCATCTCTTTCAGACTGCTGTTCTTTCTTTAAATAAAGCACCATATCAGGCTGCTTCACAATCGTTTGGTTTGAAAAATGCTGTTTCATAAATTGATAGGTTGTATCATCGCGCGCCATCATGAACAGCCGGCGATGGGAGTTGTAGATTTTTTTCGCCCTTTTCAGTTCCTTTTTACCGCGGGGTGTCTCGGAAAAGTGCGCGGTTGCCGGGAGCTGAACGATTTTATAATGCTTGAATGTTTTGATAATGAAGCGCCTCGTCCACTCCTCATTGCGGTACAAATCCCCCATGTTTCCTCCGCCGATGATGAACACCATATCCTCGGGGTGGCGGATGCGCATGAGCGCTTTTGCATGTTTGTAAATATCGTTGATGCCGATTTCAATTAATTCAAAATCGGGAAACTCGTTTTCTATGAATGTCCGGCTTGCCAGGGCAATCGCGTGATCTCCCAAATTATCATGGGACGGAATTAAAGTCAGAATGATTTTTTTCTTGCCTTTATATTGATCAAAGCGCCTTAACCCCGGCGTTCCCATCACATATTCAGAAGGATATTTCACCTTGAGCAAAAGCCATTCTGCAAGATTGATCTTCAGTTCCTGAAAGGTCATTTCCTCACCGCCTATTTCTTCATTCTGTGCTCGATCATTTTCTGGTAAATGGCCGCAAATCCATACACTGCCGGCACCAACCGCAAACGAATCAGCATAAGGAGAAGCTTCTTCTTGGAATCGAATGCCGACATGTCCACTGCGGGGATTTTCCCCCTGAATTCCGGACAGGCGCATATGCTGCGGATATTTTTATATTTTTCTATTGAAGGGTTTTTGTTTCGGCTCTTGCATTCATTTAAAATACTGATGCAGCCGTGGTTGACGATAAAGACGTGCAGCGCCTCCTTTAAAGCCGGGAGCTCTCCGTGCTTTGTCAGGCAATCCAGGTTTGCTTCATAAAGAGCGAGTCCGTCTTCAAACAGCCCCGCCTGATACTTTTGGACGATGGACGACAGGTGGACCCTGTAATGATAAAGCGGCTTTGTCACGAACGCCGCGGTATTCGCATATAAAAGGCACCTGAAGCTGAAGTATTGATCTTCGATGTTTTCCAGCTCGTTGCGCAACGGGAAAACGAGCTTATGCCGCTCTATCAGGCTCCGTCTGTAGAGCTTGTTCCAGGAAAAGCCGCTTACTTTACCCTTTAACAAATCTTTCATGAATGCCTCTTTCGGCTTTCCCTCATAGTTTTTCCCGATGTCAGGGCAGACCGTTTTTCCGGTATCCTGAATTTCGACGGCATAATCACAGATGACAAGATCGGCATCCTTATCCTTCGCTTTTTCATACATCAATTGGCAATAGTCAGGCTCAATCCAGTCATCGGAGTCGATGAATGCCAAGTACTCGCCTGACGCCGCTTCGATGCCTTTATTGCGGACAGCGCCAAGGCCCTGATTCTCCTGCTGAATCGTTTTGATGCGCCCGTCCTTTCGGGCGTAATGATCAATGATCTTCTGGCTTCCGTCTGTTGAACCGTCATTGACGATAATGATTTCGATATTTTTTAAGGTCTGGCTGATCAACGACTGCAAACAATTCGGCAAAAAAGCTTCTGTATTATAAACAGCGACCAGTAGACTAACTGCTGGATTTTCCAATGTGATGACTCCTTTGTCGAAATTTTCACAACACCTAAACGGCCTATTCCGCTATTCAACGTTCAAAAATCGTTCTGTACGGCAATACCGACGAATCGAACGGCATGAGCATAAAGCTGTATAAGAAGTAACAGATCAAAATCAAAACATACAGAAGCGCGTTCGATTTCGGTTCAAAAATCCGTACAAAATAAGGAACGAGAATCAGCTGATAGAGCCCGAAATAAATGTTGAACCTCGCAAAAATGACATCCTTTGTCGCCAAAATTCCGAACAGGAAACCGATCAGACAAAGGTTGACGATATAATCGACTTCGGGCCAGCGCTTTCTGAGCTGCTCCCTGAAGCAGAATGCAAGTACGAGCGGGAGAAGAAGAACAATGATTTTAATGGCATTCATGCCGTTCGTATTTTTCATCAGCCATTCTTCGTAATGTCCGTATTGACTGTTTTCAAGCACGACAAGGAATACGGACAGGAATTTTTGATACAGAAAAGTCCCCGCCAAAAATAAGAGCATCAGGCACCAGAGGACAGGCGACCACGCTTTTCTTCTGACGATGAAATAAACCGGAATCATGATCAAAGCCGAAGAATGAAAAAGCGAACAGATCAGCACGACGGTCATATAGCGCACCAGTTTCCCATCGATCAGATACCGGACCGCCCAAAACAGAATGGCCGCCGCCATGTATTGGCGAATACCGTTAAACGAAGCATAGTAGTGAAACATGCCGATAAAGAGAAACATGCTCAACTCAAACGGTCTTCCATATACATAAAGCGTCTTGACGATATAGATATAGGTGATCGCGGCAACGACGGCAAACATGAGCGCCGGATCGGCTGAAACCTGGTTTAATATCCATAAGAGTGCGGTAAATCCGGGATCTGTCGACGACTTATCTGTTCCGAAACCGAAGATCTCCCAAATGTTGTTGTATTTTCCGGCTAATTCGTAAAGCAGCATATAGGTGTGGTAATCCGTTCCGACCTTGTATCTTAAGCCGGCAACGATAATCAAAGACGCGAGCGGAACGACGGTGAGGATCGCATTCGGACGGTAGCCCGTCGGCAGCCTGTGATCTTCCCTGCCGTACATTTTCGCAAACCATGACCAGATGAAAACAATCCCCATATTCAACATGTAAACAGACATACACTCACTGTCCTTCTGCCGCGGAGATTGAATAGATGTCCATCAGTCTCGCCAAATTTGCTTTTGCATCATACCCTCTCTCAGCAAGGCTTCTCTCTATTTCCGGCCATGCAGGCTTTTTCGCCTGAGCAGCACGGCTGATATCCTCAGCCCACCGTTCAAAACCGGCATTTAAGCTGAGACGTTGCAGCAGGCCGAGTCCCAAATCGGTTTCCTCTGTAATATGGTCTGATACAATACAAGGAAGCCCTGACGCCTGCGCTTCGACGAGAACGAGGGGGAGCCCTTCAAACAAAGACGGCATGGCAAATACATCAAACGTCTGCATGAGAGCCGGGATATCTTCGACGACGCCGAGAAATAGAATGTCGTCTTTTACACCGAGAGAGGCGGCTTTTTCTTCCATCTGTCTGCGCAGCGGACCATCACCTGCGAACACCGCTTGAAATGGTGTGCCCGATTTCTTAAAATGAGCGGCAAGCCCGAGCAGAAACGCGTGGTTTTTCTGTTCAAAAAAACGGCCGACATGCCCGATCACCAGTGCGTCTTCCTTGATGCCGAAGCTCTTTTTCGCATCCATCTTCGAAACGCCGCTCGCTTCCTTGAACCGGTCAAGTTCAATCCCGTTTTGCAAAAGATGGACCGCGTTTTCGCCCATCTTTTTTTTGCCGAATAAAAAACGCCCGGCATCTTTGCCGCAAGCGCACAGAGCCGTAGCACTGGAGAAAATCAAGCGGCGGAATGCAAGGAGCTGCCATGTATCCCAAAACCGGGGATTAGACTTCCAGGCCGTGTTGTGGGAATGGCAGACCCTGATCGGAACGCCGGCGAGCCTGGCCGCCAATGCGGCAAACCCCGTCTGAAAATCAGTATGGGCGTGGACGGCGGCATACGGCCCTTTCTCAACCAAAATCCTTCTGATGTTTTTGATGTAGGCGACTGGTCCCGACCGCCCGATGCTCGGTACATAAAACACCCGGCCGCCGTGCGTGATGATTTCCGGATCATAATCGCACGTTTCTTCCCGGTGGGAAATAAAATCAAATTGAATATGCCGTCTGTCTGTATGGCGGTATATATTCATAATCATCGTCTCCGCGCCGCCGCGGTTCATGCCGCTTACGATGTGAAGTACCCGTTTTGGTCTCACGCTTCCGTCATTCATGTTTTACGACCCCTCCGCCTTCATTCATCAATCTTCTTTTATGATATTTGTTCATGATAAAAGGAGGCATGAGCCCCCTGATGATGGGTTTCATCATATAAATGTAGTCTGAGAGCGGCAGCTTCAGCCGTCTGCAGGCGGCAAAGACGATAAACGCATTATCAATCGAGTAGCTGAGCTTTCTCCTTTTAAACGCCGATTCGTCTTCCCTTACTTTGTATAAAGCTTCCTGAAGGTTGTAGCCTGTGTAGCCCGCCTCAAAAAAACGGAGCCACAAATCGATATCTTCCATCCTTCTTGTTCTCCGGCCGACCCGATAGCCGTCCAGCGCCTTATAGACTTCCGCTCTCATCATGATCGTCGCATGGCAAAACGGCGTTCCTTTCGCCATGATTCTCGGTCCGGGAGAGGAAGGAAGCATTCTGACGCCTCTGATCCCGTTTTCGTCGAAGGCCATCATGCCGCTTCCGACGACATGATAATGAGATTGTGATTCCAGAAACGCGACCTGCTTTTCAAACCGCCTTGGCATAGAGATATCATCTCCGTCCTGACGCGCGATATATTTCCCGCCGGCGTATTGGAGACAGTGATTTAACGAAGCAGCCAGCCGCTGATTCTTCTCATTTTTGATCAGCTTGATCTTATCTGCGTAATGATCGGCATACCGCCTGGCAACAGCATATGTCCCGTCTGTCGAAGCATCGTCGCATATAATCAGTTCCCAATTTTTATAGGTTTGATTTAAAATTGACTCGATGCTCTCTGCGATCGTGTCCTCACAATTGTAGACTCCCATAATGACAGAAACTTTCGGCTTTTGACCCCCTGTCATCCTTTCAGCCTCCTTTCAACTGTTTCGTTATCCATAAAGGAAGAATAAATGCCCGCCATTTCTTTGACTGTGCGCTGCTGGGAAAAAGCGGCGGCCGTTCGTCTCCCCGCGTCCCCCATCTTTTTTCGCAAAGAAGGCAGGCGGTACAGCTGCAAAATCCGGTCGCTGAATGTTCCGGCGTCTCCCTGCGGAACCAAAAATCCGTTCACGCCCTCTTGAATGACTTCCCGGTGTCCGCGGTTGTCCGCTGCAACGGCGGGCTTTCCTGCTGCCATTCCTTCAAGGAGGTTCATGCCGAGCCCTTCCCTGATGCTTGAAGCGACAGACACGTCTGCAAGCTGAATCCATTCGTGGATGTTTTTTTGAAAACCGGCAAACGTGACAAGCGAAGAAACACCTTTTTGTTCAGCGAGACTTCGGTATTTTTCCTCCATCTGCCCTTTTCCTGCAAACACGAGCTTTAAGTTCGGAGCTCTGTCTTTTAAAGCAGCTGCCGTTTCGATGAGCAGCGCCTGGTTTTTATTCGCGTTCAGCTCCGCGGGATATATGAGAATAAAGTCTTCTTCTTTGAAACCGTATGTTTTCCTGAGCAGCATTTTCTCTGTTTCGCTGACAGGATGAAACCGCTCCGTATCGACGCCGATGCCGTGGATTTTTTCCGTGCGCATCGCCTTTCGCAAGCCTTTTGCAAGGACGAAATCTTCTTCATTGATCGTAATCAGGCAATCGGTCAAAGCGGACAGCCCTTTTTCAATCGGATAATAGAGCAGCCAATTTTTCAAAGGTGCACCTTGGCAAAAGTGGAAACCGTGAGCGGTATAGATTACTTTCGTTCCCTCTTTTCTCTGCTTCCGGGCCGCAAGCCTTGCCAGCACGCCTCCCATCGGCGTGTGGCAATGAATAATGCTGTACCGGTTTTCGTCAATGATGCGCGCCAGCTCCCGATAGGCTGCGATATTGCTTGCATTCAGAGGAGAACGCCTGATATCGATATCAAATTTTTTGTCTGTATAAGGCAGTGTCATATCTCCTTTTGCGGCGATATGAACGTTCCATCCCTGCTCTTTAAACCATTTTAAATACGGGAGGTGGAAGGCCTTGAAATGGTAATCTACAGTAGCGCAAAACAAAACCGTTCTTGTCATGTTCTTCCCCCTAGTGAGCTGTCACCAGCTTTTTCTCATGCTGGCCGATCGCTTTGAACAAGCGCTCTCTCAGCTCGCGGTCTGACAAATACATAAATTCATCCATAAATGTCTTCAGCACCGTCCACTCGACGTCGACCGCCTTGCCGATATGAATCTTCGGGAAAACCTGCTCTGCCAGCACTTCATTTTGATTCAGCAGCTCTTCGTACATTTTTTCGCCCGGCCGGATGCCTGTAAATTCGATTTTGATCTGATCTGTCGTATAGCCGGAGAGCTGGATGAGATTTTTGGCGAGGTCGACGATTTTGACCGGTTCACCCATATCGAGCACGAAAATCTGTCTTCCTTTGGCAAGCGCCCCCGCTTGAATAACCAGCCTTGAAGCTTCCGGAATCGTCATGAAGTACCTCGTCATGTCCTGGTGTGTGACAGTGACCGGGCCGCCTTTAGCAATTTGTTTTTTGAAAATCGGAATGACGCTTCCCCTGCTGCCGAGAACATTTCCGAAGCGGACGGCGACAAATTTGGTTTTGCTCGTTTTGCCGAGATTCATGATCAGCATTTCCGCGAACCGCTTCGTTGCTCCCATGATATTGGCAGGGTTGACCGCTTTGTCTGACGAGATCAGGACAAAAGTTTCCACTCCGGTTTCGTCGGCTGCTTCAGCGACGTTTTTCGTGCCGAGGATATTGTTTTTAACAGCTTCTTTCGGGCATTTTTCCATCAGCGGAACATGCTTGTGTGCAGCTGCATGATAAATGACATTCGGTTTGTAGCGTTCCATCAGCAAAAACATTTTTTCTCTGTCCTGTATGTCAGCGATTTCAGGATAATAGTCGACATGCTTTCCGAACTTCTCCTGCAGTTCAAGCAAGATCGAATGGATGCTGTTTTCCCCGTGCCCGACTAAAATAATCGATTTCGGTTTAAATTTGCTGATTTGCCGGCAGATTTCCGAGCCGATTGAACCTCCGGCCCCCGTTACAAGAACGACGCGGTCCTTGACCGTATTGGAGATTTCGCTTGTGTCAAGCTGGACAGGCTCCCTTCCGAGCAAATCTTCTGCTTTGACATCGCGAAGCTGGCCGACAGGATGTCTGCCAAGCAATATTTCGTCTATTTTCGGCATGATTTGCGTTTTGACACCCGTTTGCGCACACGCCTTGTACATGTCCTGCATCTGAGTGACGCTTAAAGATGGAATGGCGATGATGATCCGGTCGATATTCCATTGCCGAACTGCCTGTATAATCTGCTCTTTTCCGCCTAAGACGGGCAGACCCATGATTTCAAGCCGGTATTTCGTTTTGTCATCATCGATAAATGCGACGGGCTTAATGTTCAATTCCGGCTTTTGCACAAGCTGTTTTACGATCAAACTGCCGGCAGAGCCCGCTCCGATGATAAGCGCCCTTAGAGATCCTTTGCTTTCTTTGTTCACCTGTTCCCTGATGATGCGCCACATCATCCGTGACCCGCCGATCAAGATCAGCTGGAACAGCCAGCTTAAACATAAAAGACGAACCGGAACGTTTTGAAAGAAAAACAGTTCGAGGACCGCCGTCACAAGATGGGACAAGGTAATCGATTTAAGCAGCACATATAATTCACCGATGCTTGCGTACTCCCACACTTTTTTGTAAAGGTGGAAGCAATGGGCGAATAAATGCTGAGCGCCAAGCAGTATCAGTGAAGTCATCAGCAGCATTTCCGAAGGGTATAAATCATATGATGGCAAAATCAGCTGATATCCGATAAAGATGGACAGCAAAACCAAGTACGAATCGAGTGCGGTAATAATGGAAAGCCTTCTCCGATATGTCAATTTCCTACCTCCTAATGTATCTTTCTAGCTGATAGGATCTTTCAGGGCAAAATCCCATCAGCTAAAAAGATACGGGCGATTTTCAAATTTAAACCGAGCACGTACATCAAATAAAAATGGGCATTTAACCCGTCCTCACACCCCGCCATCGACGACTTGCGTCTAAGGCAGACGGAAGTCTGCCCACGGTAGAGCCGAGTGCCTCCATCGGTAAAGGCAAGGAGACATCACCTAAAGCGGTGCAGCCGCTTCAAAAGATTACATGGTTGCGTAATTATATTGGCGCGCTTTCTTCACTTTCCGCCCGTTCAGCACGGCTCCGAGCAGTTCGCTTTTTGAAGAATTCAGCGCGTCCCGAGACTTGATCGCGTTATCAAGTTTTGTTTTTCCGCTGAGGATGACAAGGATGCTTCCATCCACTTGGTTCGCCAATATTTGCGCGTCTGCGACCGGCAGAAGCGGCGGTGAATCAAGGATGACTAAATCGTATTGGTTGTACGCTTCCGCAAGCAGGTCCTCCATCGCCTGCGATGACAACAGCTCGGACGGGTTCGGAGGAATCGGACCGCTTGTCAGCACATGGAGATTTTCCGCTTGGCTTTGCTGCACCACATTTTCCAGCGTCGTTTTTTTCATCAATACATTTGTGACGCCTGAATGGTTATCGAGCTCAAAAATTTTGTGGATCGTCGGCTTTCTTAAATCCGCGTCGATCAGAAGGACCTTTTTTTCCTGCTGCGAAAATACGACCGCCAAGTTTGAAGCCGAGAATGATTTGCCTTCTCCCGGTAGGCCCGATGTGATGAGCAATGACTTAAACGGCTTCTCAAAGGATGAGAACTCAATGTTCGTCCTGATCGTCCGATATTGTTCAACGATCGGCGCGTTCGGCTGATGCAATGCGACAAGCGCCGATTGATATTTGCGAGAGCGTTTTTTTCTAATACCCAAGCGGCTCACTCCTTCCTGCTTTCACGCGGATATTCATATCAGGGTCCCCGCGAAACAGACTTTTTTTATGTTTCATTTGCTCAATACTTCCCAAATAAATGAATCCCGCTTCCTTTTCGACTTGAGACGGCCTTGCAACCGTATCATCAATAAAGTCCAAAAAGAACGCCAAAGCGATTCCGGTCATTAATGCGGCACCGAATGCCAGCAAAATATTCATTTTGTAATTCGGTCTGACAGGTGTCGGCGAATCGACGATGTCGGCTTTTGACAGGACGGTTACCCGATCGGTGTTCATAATTTGCTTAATCTCTTTTTTGAGCACCGCTGTTAGAGTGTTCGCTATATCGGCCGCCCGTTTCTGATTTTCATCTTGAACCGAAATGTTAATAATCTCTGATTCGCTTTCACTGCTCGTTGCAATTTTTTCACCCAACCGGCCGGCAGAATAAGGTAAATCAAGCTCTCTCTTGACTTGCTCCAAAATCACCGGGTTTTTCAAAAGCGCTTGGAATGTCCGCGTGTATTGAAGGTTGATTTGAATATCGCTGTACGTGGCGCTTCCCTTTTTCTCTCCTACTTGATGCACCAAAATCTGCGTCGATGCCTGATAGACAGGTGTCAGCACATAGAACTGAATGATTCCGGTCGTCAATGTTACACCTATTGTCAAAACGAGAATTAGAACCGTTCTTTTTCGCAAGATTGCAATCAGTTCTCTAAAATCAATATTTTCTTTCATGCTTGACTGCCTCCTCAGGAATTGCCGTTTGTTAATGATTGGATTATAAAAGAAAAAATTTGAATTGAAAAATGCTGAATTTAGCTATATAGTTCTTTTTAGAGAACAAATCCGTTCGTTTTCTTTTATTTTCTGTCGATATCTTAAATTTTTGAATTTTATAAAGAACAAATTATTTCTTATAATGAACAGGAAAGCGTTTTTATTTGAATGGCAAGGGGAAGGGGAGGAATCAGTATGATCGGAAGAGTCATCCGAATGTACAGAAAAAGAAAAGGCTACTCCATTAACCAGCTTGCTGATATAGCAGGCGTATCAAAATCATATTTAAGCAAAATTGAACGCGGCGTTCACAGAAATCCATCAGTCGAATTCCTGAAAAAAATCTCCCGTGCGCTGAAAGTCGAATTAAAGGAATTGTTTGATACCGAAGTGATCCTTTATCGCCGGACTGAGCATGAAGACGAGTGGAGAACCCACCTTGTACAGGCCGTGCAGGCGGGGATGAACCAGGAAGAACTGTTCCAATTCACACACCGCCTCAAGCAGAAAAAGAAAGAACGGGCGCTTTATCGAAACAGGGAGCTGACCCAAGCCAATATCGATGAATGGAGAGCCCTCATGCTGGAGGCCAAAGAAATGGGACTGACCGTCAAAGAAGTAGAAGCGTTTTTGATGAGGACAAAAAATCATTAATTCATCCTGCATTCATATTTGTTTTTAGAAGATAACGGAAGCTTCTGACTTGAATCATTCATCCGGCTATAGATCAACATTTCCATTTCAACTTGCCGAAAATTCGGAATAATCGCATTAATAGATATCGCACGATCTTGATGATACATGTCTATAGCTCCGTTTTCACCTGTTTGCCTTATTTTTTCATGGCAGTCTTTAAACCCGAGGTTAGAGACTTTTTGCTTATGTTTATATATAAATGAAGAAACTCGGATTTTCACCTTTCACACCTTCCTCCATAACATGCAAATTCTGTGTCTCTCGGCTTACATCAGACCTTTGTCACGGCACGATTCATTGAATGGGGACGGAGCATTTTTGTTGAATCCGCGATTGCTGTTCGTTTAAGATGAATAAAATGGAAGAAGGAGATGAAAAAATGAAAGTATTGGTGCTCGCATTTCATCCGAATATGGAGCAGTCAGTCGTGAACAAAGCATTTGCAGACACATTGAAAGACGTACCCGGCATTACATTCCGCAACCTTTATCAGGAATATCCTGACGAAGCCATTGATGTGGAAAAAGAACAAAAACTCTGTGAAGAACACGATCGAATCGTCTTCCAGTTTCCTCTTTATTGGTACAGCTCGCCGCCGCTCTTAAAAAAATGGCTGGACCACGTTCTTCTCTACGGCTGGGCATACGGAACAAACGGCACAGCGCTTCGCGGCAAAGAATTCATGGTCGCGGTATCAGCAGGCGCTCCCGAAGAAGCCTATCAGGCCGGCGGATCGAATCACTATACGATCAGCGAACTGTTACGCCCTTTTCAGGCGACAAGCAATTTTATCAGCACAACCTATCTTCCGCCGTACGTGTTTTACGGGGCGGGTTCAACCGGCGAAAGCGAGCTCGCCGAAAGCGCGAAAACATACAGAGATCATCTTTTGAAATCATTTTAGATCGAAAAAAACCCGACTCTGAAAAGTCGGGTTTCGTTATTTCTTCGGCTATCATTCACGTTCATCCATCCACTTTTCCCCCCACGCAGCCATCTCTTTAAAGATGCTGTGGAACGCTTCACCTTTTTCTGTTAATGCATATTCGACAGTAACAGGAACCGTTGGGAACACCTTCCGGGAAATCATACCGCTTTCTTCAAGATGTCTTAATGTGTCAGTTAATCCTTTCGTGTTGACGTTTCCCAAGTTCCTTCTGAGCTCGTTGAATCGCCGCTTGCCCTGAATGAGTTCGGCGAGAACTAAAAATGACCATTTACCAGAGAAAATTTTCAATACATCCTGAATTAAAGAAGAGCATTCTTTATGATCGACAGCTGAATTCATAGCAATTCCTCCATTGCCTCATTCGCCAATTTTGACTTGATCCTACCATATGGACGCCAGAGCATTCAAGAGAACGATCTGACGGTTTATTTTTATAAAGCATATATAAAAAAATTGCGTTCTTGTGGAGCCTCCCGGTGGTTGCTATTGTTATATCAAAAAGGAGAAAAAACATGAAAAAACAATATGCTTCCTTATTCACCCCCTTTACTTTTAAAAACGGAATCCAATTGAAAAATAGGATCATCATGCCGCCAATGGGGCATTCATCCTCATTACCGGGAGGATCGATTTCCGATGACGAACTGGTCTATTATGCCGCGCGGACAACAGAAGTCGGGATGGTCATCACATCTGCGACAACCGTACAGCCCGGAACCGGATTTCCCGGCATCCCCGGAGCTGAGAACGATGATCAAATCCCAGGACTAACCCGGCTTGCAGCCACTTTAAAGAAACACGGAGCAAAAGCAATCCTGCAGCTGTTCCATTCCGGAGCCAAAGGTATAGAACGAACAGTCAGCGCAAGCGCTGTCGCTCCAAATCAACCGAATGCACCGGTGCCAAGGGCGCTGTCTGATCAAGAAATTCAAGACCTTATCTATTCTTTCGGCCAGGCGGCGCGAAGAGCGATCGAAGCCGGGTTTGACGGAGTCGAAATTCACGGCGCAAACGGGTTTCTCATCCATCAGTTCTTCTCCCCTTATTACAACCGGCGCAATGACAGCTGGGGCGGCACTTTAGAGAAACGAATGAGGTTTCCGCTTCAGATCATAGAAGAAATCAGACGTGTAGCGGAAAGCTGTCATAAGCCGTCCTTTATCATCGGCTACAAGTTTTCGCCCGAAGAGCCGGAAACACCTGGAATTACAATGGCTGAAACGTTGTCTTTCGTCAATGTACTGCTGGAACAAGCATTGGATTACCTGCACGTATCACTGGTTGATTTCCGGTCCTTGCCGCGCAGGGGTGCAGACAGATCCCGCACAAGGATGGAACTGATCAAAGAAGCAGTCCAAGACCGTCTCCCACTGATCGGAGCCGGGCAAGTACGCACACCGGAAGACGCCCTTCAAGCGCTGGAAACAGGAGCCGATCTCATCGGAATCGGCCGGGGTCTCCTAATAGATCCGGAGTGGCTACAAAAAGTTCAAGCCGGAAAAGAGGACGATATTCAAACAACCCTGTCAAGACATGACCAGCGGAAGCTCGCAATTCCAGATGCCTTTTGGGAAAATATACCGATGTATATTGATTTCAATGATTAAGATTCCACCCCTTTACACAGACTATAGATTCATATAAAAAAGGTGTCTTTCCGCTTAATATTGATGTCGATTGTATAAAAATGGATGAGAAAAGAGGAACTTAGACCAGTTGAGTCCCAGAGATGAGTATATTAGAATGATGGTAATTCAATATCGTCGGGATTGTTACTGTCTAAGCAGGCAAGACCTAAAATGTGTGAAGGGCGAAATCTATCTTTTGCCTATATGACCTTGCACATTTTAGGTCTTTTTTCTGTTCTTCAGGACAATGCCGCAGTTAGGAGGGATGATTGGAAACGTTCATGTTGTCAGGAGCAATCTATTAACATATTGAAAAAGGGAGGAAATATTAATGAACATCAAAAACATCGCTAAAAAAGCGTCAGCCTTAACCGTTGCAGCAGCTCTGCTTGCGGGAGCTGCGCCGCAAGCCTTTGCAAAAGAAACGCAAGATTACAAGAAGAGCTACGGATTTTCTCATATCACAAGACATGACATGCTGAAAATTCCCGAGCAGCAAAAGAGCGAACAATTTAAAGTTCCTCAATTCGATCCGAAAACCATCAAAAACATCCCTTCAGCAAAAGGGTATAACAAAAATGGAGAGCTGATCGATTTAGACGTATGGGACAGCTGGCCGCTGCAAAATGCCGATGGGACGGTTGCTACATACCACGGCTACAATCTTGTTTTCGCGCTGGCGGGCGATCCGAAAGACGTCGATGACACATCCATCTACTTGTTCTATCAAAAGAAAGGCGAAACTTCCATCGACAGCTGGAAAAACGCCGGCAGAGTGTTTAAAGACAGCGACAAATTCGCTCCTGACGATCCGTACCTTAAGTATCAAACACAAGAGTGGTCAGGTTCCGCCACGCTGACAAAAGACGGAAAAGTCCGACTGTTTTACACAGCTTTCTCCGGCACACAATACGGCAAGCAGACGCTGACAACAGCTCAAGTCAATTTCTCTCAGCCGGATTCGGACACGCTCAAAATTGACGGTGTAAAAGATCATAAATCGGTCTTTGACGGCGCCGACGGCACGGTGTACCAAAACGTACAGCAATTCATTGACGAAGGAAACTACAGCTCCGGCGACAACCATACGATGAGAGACCCGCATTATGTGGAAGACCACGGCCGCAAATATCTCGTATTTGAAGCCAATACGGGAACAAAAACCGGCTACCAGGGAGAAGATTCCCTATTCAACAGAACCTACTACGGCGGCAGCAAGAAGTTCTTTAAAAAAGAAAGCAGCAAGCTGCTGCAAGGAGCGAACAAAAAGAACGCTTCGTTGGCTAACGGCGCACTCGGAATCATCGAATTAAATAACGATTATACGTTGAAAAAAGTCATGAAGCCTTTGATCGCCTCCAATACGGTGACAGATGAAATCGAACGGGCCAATCTCTTCAAAATGAACGGAAAATGGTATCTGTTCACAGATTCAAGAGGATCAAAAATGACAATTGACGGCATCGGTGCAAAAGACATTTATATGCTCGGCTATGTATCAAATTCACTAACCGGGCCATTCAAACCTTTAAACAAATCCGGACTTGTTTTGCACATGGACCTGGATTACAATGACATCACATTTACTTATTCACACTTTGCCGTACCGCAGAAAAAAGGCGACGAAGTCGTCATCACGAGCTACATCACAAACAGAGGGATTTCGAACGAGCATCACGCCACATTTGCACCAAGCTTTTTGCTGAAGATCAAAGGATCGAAAACATCCGTAGTCAAAAACAGCATCCTTGAACAAGGACAATTAACGGTTAACAAATAAAACGAACGAAAGAAAATGCCGGTGAACATCGGCATTTTCTTTCGTGTATCATCTTAGAATAAAGCGGGGAATTTTCTTGAAGAAGACAGTATATAAGCGGATCAGCATTTTAACTGTTTGTCTTGGAATCTTCATCATGATATTGGCTTCAGCCCGGGAAACAGAAAAAAAGGGAGAATCCCCGGAAACACCGGAATATCGTGCAGCTTTCCATTTGACAACGCCTGACAAATGGAAAAACGATCCTCAAAAGCCCGTTTATTTCAATGGAGAATATCATTACTACTACCTCTATAACCGGGACTATCCGGACGGCAATGGAACAGAGTGGCGCCACGCTGTATCAGATGATCTCGTCCACTGGCAGGATCAAGGGGTTGCCATTCCGAAATATACGAATAAAAATGGCGATCCTTGGTCCGGTTCTGTCGTTGTCGACTCACAAAACACAGCCGGCTTCGGCAAAGGGGCGATCGTGGCGATTATGACGCAGCCATCGGCCAATGACGGGAAAGAAGAACAATTTTTATGGTACAGCCAAAATGGAGGAAAAACATTTAAACCTTACGGTGAAGAGCCGGTCTTGCCTAATCCGGACACCGTCGATTTCAGAGATCCGAAAGTGATCTGGGATGAACAGGATGATAAATGGGTGATGGCGCTGGCCGAAGGAACGAAAATCGGCTTTTACGAATCGCAAAATCTAAAGGAATGGCGTTATACAGGCAGTTTTCAAACAGAAAATATCGGCATCATCGAATGTCCGGATCTGTTCAGGATGCGGGCGGATGACGGAACATACAAATGGGTTCTCGGAGCGAGCGCCAACGGGAAAGGAACCGGCAAGCCGAATACTTATGCATACTGGACAGGCAGCTTCAACGGCAACGAATTTACGGCAGACGAAACAGAACCCCAGTGGCTTGATTACGGATTTGACTGGTATGCGGGCGTGACATTTGAAGACGGCGAAACGAACGATCCGTACGGGAAACGCTATGCTTTGGCGTGGATGAATAACTGGGATTATGCAAACCGGACGCCAACATGGAAAGACGGTTTTAACGGAACCGATTCGATCGTCCGGCAAATTCAGCTTAAACATCAAGGCGGAAATCAATACAGCCTCGCCTCTCAGCCGATCGGTCAATTGGATGAATTAACCGAATCGGCCGATGAGTTTGAGCGCATCGAAGTAAACGGATCAAAAACGCTTCAGATTAAGGGAAATACCTATCAGCTTGAGGCTGATATCTCGTGGGCCGATCTTAAAAATGCGGGATTCAGGCTCAGAGAATCTGCGGATCGGAAACGCCATATCGATGTGGGAATTTCGGCTGAAGGCGGATATTCTTTTGTAAATAGAGGGTTTACGGGACAGCCTGACAGCAGCCGCACCTATTTGGAAAGCAAAGCACCGTTTGATCCGGAAAAAAAGCGGGTGCATTTCACAATCATCGTAGATCAAAACACTGTCGAAGCATTTATTGATGACGGCGAAACGACGCACTCAAACCTTGCATTTCCCGACCTGAATGATACAGGCATCACACTCTTTACCGAAAATGGAACGGCCGTCTTTGAAAATCTTAAGATCAAACATATGCGTTCAATCCGCGATTAAACAACACCAGGCGGCCAAACAGCCGCCTTTTTTGTGAGAGCGCAAAAAAAGCGAGCCATTACAGCTCACTCCCCGTTTCGTTTCGGCACAACGGCAGACAACAAGATCCCCGCACCGAGGCCGATCAAAAGCCCCGGCGCCGGATGATCGAATAATATCCCGATCCCTAATCCAATCAACAGCCCTGATGGTATAAAATAATTGTGTTTTTTGTCCATTTAACCCCGCCCCTTCGTCTAGTCATTACGAGTGACTCCAATTGATATATGCTTCCGGTGAGTCAAATACGACTAAAGTGTTCACAAAAAAACAAGGGCGGCAAATGCCAAACCCTTGTCTTGAAAACGCGCTCGGAGGGATTCGAACCCCCGGCAGACGTGGTACCGGAAACCACCGCTCTATCCAGCTGAGCTACGAGCGCACAATATGATTTTTAACGTCAGCAATTCATATTATAAGGGCTGTTCTTTAAAAAGTCAATCACAATCTCTTGGTTGAAACGAAAAACCCGCATCATCATGAAGATCATCAGCCTGAGGAACCGCCATAAAAGAAATACGATCCGCTTCGATTTCTTCTTATGTTGGAGCTCTGAAGCAACAACAAGTCTCTGCTGATCTGTCAGGCTGCTCTTGTGCGCGTTCACATAACCTATAACCGGCTTCCTTCTTTCCTATAAAATAAAATGAAGGCCAGTGGACTTAGACTCGAATTTTCTATATACAGTTGATATTTTGTTTGAATGTCCTTTAAAATGGGAAAAATAAACCTCAGTATGTCTTTTGTATGAAGGTTGCTTTTTGTTTGACCTTTATTGACCAAAAATGTATGATTAAACTACATACTTACCTTTTAAGGTGAAGGAGGAGCATTATGAATTTAATACCTACAGTCATTGAACAGACGAACCGCGGGGAAAGAGCGTATGACATTTACTCACGCTTGTTGAAAGACCGTATCATTATGCTGGGATCAGCAATCGATGACAATGTTGCGAACTCCATCGTATCTCAGCTTCTATTCCTTGAAGCCGAAGATCCAGAAAAAGATATCAGCATCTATATCAACAGCCCTGGCGGCTCCATCACAGCCGGTATGGCGATTTATGACACCATGCAGTTTATTAAACCGCAAGTCTCTACGATTTGTACGGGAATGGCGGCATCTATGGGTGCGTTCCTTCTTGCAGCCGGTGAGAAAGGGAAGCGCTACGCTCTTCCAAACAGTGAAGTCATGATCCACCAGCCGCTTGGCGGAGCACAAGGTCAGGCGACTGAAATTGAAATCGCGGCGAAGCGCATTCTTTCATTGCGCGACAAGCTGAACAAAATCCTTGCAGAGCGCACTGGACAGCCGCTTGAAGTGATCGAGCGCGATACAGACCGCGACAACTTCAAAACGGCTGAAGAAGCAAAAGAATACGGCCTGATTGATAAAGTGCTCACACGCAATATCGACGCACAGAAGTAAACAGCCAAAAAGCTGCCGGTGACTCCGGCAGCTTTTTTTATGCTCCAAATGTGTTTTCCCATTTGCTATATGTAAAGGTTTCTATAATCCTTCCACTTTTTCTCGAGGACAGGATAGCGATAATCATTCATGTTCCCGATCAATTCCGCAGGGCTTGCCGAAGCATGAATCAGCTGAAGGTGCGAATCGTTCGAAAAGCCTTCTTGAACGCTGTATTCGAGCATTTTAAGAAGGGGTTCAAAATAGCCGTTCACATTGTAAAGTCCGATCGGCTTTTGGTGAATGCCGATCTGCGCCCAGCAAAGCACTTCAAACAGCTCTTCAAACGTGCCGAAGCCTCCGGGCATCGCGATAAAGCCGTCAGCTAATTCACTCATTTTCGCTTTGCGCTCATGCATGCCGCTCACTTCGATCAGTTCCGTCAACTGCTGATGAACGATTTCCCCTGTAAAAAGGCCCTTCGGCATAACGCCGACGACTTCTCCGCCGTTTTCCAATACGGTATCCGCAATCACGCCCATCAATCCCATTCTCGATCCGCCGTAAACAAGGCGAAGCCCCTTCTCGGCAATATAAACGCCAAGCTCTGCAGCTTTCTTCTTGTACTCCGGGTCCGCCCCCATATTTGATCCTGAATATACGCATACCGTTTTCACTTTCGCTCACTCCAACTCCATATATTGATAAAACCAATTAACATTGTACTATATATTGTTTGTTCCGTGTGCGATAATATAATTGAATTTCTAAATGGGAGTGTATGACTCATGACAATCACAGATGCGGAGCAATGGACAAAGGCATTTTACCGGAAAAGGGGATGGAGCGAATACGGACCTTTCATCCGGATGGGATTTTTAATGGAAGAGGCTGGTGAACTGGCGAGAGCGGTCAGAGCATACGAAATCGGAAGGGACCGTCCTGACGAAGCAAAACAGCCGGCCGCTGATCTGAAAAAAGACCTGATCGAAGAAATGGGCGATGTGATGGGGAATTTGATCATGCTTGCCGGCATATACGATGTTTCATTGGAAGACATGATGGATGCCCACCGTTGCAAACTGACGGAACGATTTGCAGGAGAGCATCATGAAGATTAATGACCGCCTTTACGGGGAGGCAGATTTGGAGCCTGTGCTGACAGACCTCATTCATTCAAAAGCCGTTCAGCGTCTGAAAGGGATTCATCAGGGCGGGGCTTGCTTTCTCGTCAATCCCGCATGGAACATCAGCCGCTGCGAACACAGCATCGGGGTTATGCTTTTGATTCGCAGGCTTGGCGGAAGCCTCGACGAGCAAATTGCAGGATTGCTTCACGATGTTTCCCATACGGCATTTTCCCATGTGGCTGATGATGTATTTAACATGGAAAACGAAGATTACCATGAACAGATGTTTCGCCAATGGGTCAAACAATCTGATATCCCCGGGATTTTGCATACATACGGATTCAAAGATGAAGACATCTTATATGACGAGCAAAAATGGACGCTGCTGGAGCAGCCGGCTCCTTCTTTATGCGCGGATCGCATTGATTACACGCTTCGCGACTCTTTAGCCTATGGATTTGGCGATCAAGAAGAGATTGGAAGATTTTTAGAAACGGGACTGACCGTTGTTGAAGGCGAAATTTGCTGCACTTCGGCGGAGCATGCCGAATGGTTCGCCAGTCTTTACTATCAAGAGGTGATTGACTTCTTTATGAATCCCCTCAATGTATATGCGCTCTGTACGCTCAGTAAAATGCTGAAAGAGGCGCTTGATATGCGAATCATCACGGGACGCGATTTTTTCAAAACCGATACGGAACTGCTTGCGATGCTAAAGCAAAAAGCGCGCTTCGGGGAAACGCTGGAAAAACTCAGCACAGCGAGCCAGCGCGTTAAACAAGGAGATGAAGGTGATTTTACTTTTCATCAAACATTAAAGGTGAGATGGATCGATCCAAAAGTCGCCGTTAACGGAAGAAAAGTCCCCGCCTCCACACTTTCAAAGGACGTCCTTCTGATGAAAGAAACGGCAATAGCCACGATGAAAAAAGGCACATTTGTAAAAGCTTCCGAATAAAAGCAACCGCCTGCTTCGGTCCGGCCGGAACAGGCGGTTTTCTTCGTCGGTTATGTCACATCAAATATTTGTTCAGGCCTGTCGACAAAATGCTTTTTGCCGATTTTATGAAACAGTCCTGTTTTATGAAGAAGCTCACGCGGCTGCTGTTGAAGTCCGACGATCATCACTTTGCCGTTTTGCTGGTGGACACGGTTGACGATCGTCATCAGGCTGCCTTCTGCGGAAGAATCCATGTAGTCTACTTTGTTCATAAGCAGGATGAGGAGTTTTGGCGGGTGGCCTTTGTCCAAAATTGAATCCTCCAATGAATTCGATGAGCCGAAAAACAGCGGGCCTTCAACCGAATAGATACTGACAGAGCGGTGAAAATGCTTTTCTTCCGCTGTAGCAGCCGACTGAACGATCGATTCAGACACATCCTTTTTAATGCGGAACGATTTGCTCATTCTGGCGATAAAGGTGATGATCGCCAGCAGGATCCCGGCCGCCACCCCAAACACAAGGTCCTGCCAAACCGTTAAAAGAAATGTGACGATAAGCACGGCCGAATCTGAATTCTTAATTTTCAAAATATTTATGAACTCTTTCCGCTCACTCATATTCCAAGCGACCACCATCAAAATCGGCGACATGCTTGCAAGCGGGATAAGGGAAGCGTATGGTGCAAACAAAAGCAGGACCAATAAAACAAACACGCCATGTACGATACCTGAAATCGGAGAAGCAGCCCCCGTTTTAATATTGGTCGCCGTACGGGCAATCGCACCTGTCGCAGGAATTCCGCCGAACAGCGGTGCGGCAATGTTCGCAACCCCCTGGCCGACAAGCTCTTTATTGCTGTCATGCCTTGTCCCCTTCATATTGTCTGCCACCATCGCGGAAAGCAGCGATTCGATTCCGCCGAGCATTGCAATCGCAAGAGCGGGAGGCAGCAGGTAAATGATTTTTTCCAATGACAATTCAGGAAATTGAAAGCTCGGCAAGCTGCGCGGAATTTCGCCGTAAGCTGAGCCGATCGTCACCACCTGTTCAGGAAACAGCATCGTGGCCATGACCGTCGATACAAGCAAGCCTGCGAGCGCTCCCGGCACTTTCGGCAGAATCTTTGGCGTAAACAGCACAAAGAAAAGCGATACGACAGCCGTCAAAATGCTGTAAAAGCTGAGCGTATTCAGGTTGATGACAACCTCTCTCATATTCATATAAAAACTCTCATGCTTCTCAACATTTCTCAAGCCTAAAAACTTGGCGATTTCTCCGGTGAAAATAATCACCGCGATTCCGGCCGTAAACCCGATGATCACCGGCCGCGGAATAAACTTGATGATCTTGCCGAGTTTTAGCAGCCCTAATATAACCAGAATCACTCCGGCCATAAAACCGGCAATCAGCAGATTCTCAAATCCGTATTGGAGCACAATAGCGAACAGGATCGGGACAAAGGCGCCTGTCGGCCCGCCAATCTGGTATTTCGACCCGCCGAGAAGCGAAATCAAAATACCGGCGACAATCACTGTGTAAAGACCGTGTTCCGGTTTCACTCCTGAGGCTATGGCAAAAGCCATGCCAAGCGGAATCGCGACGACTCCAACGACCATTCCTGCTACAATATCTTTTTGAAACCGCTTAAGGCTGTATCCTTCAAATCTGCCTGAAAAACGTAACATTCAATCTATCCTCCCCATTTGATCATCCCATTTCCGAAAGCGAAACGTCTTCACGTGAATAACCATCTTCCACCACATCCAAACGGCCGGTCTTTGGATCAATCACCAATCCGTGCACCGGAACATCTGAAGGCATCAGCGGATGATTCCGAACCATGTTCACGCTGTGGCTGACGCTGTCTTCAACGCTGTCAAAGCCCGTCATCCATGTGTCCAAATCGATGCCTGAATGCTGCAGGAGTTCGAGACAGCCTTCATCGACACCCCTCTGTTTGGCCTTTTGAAGGATAGATGAAGCGTCCAGGCTTGCCATTCCGCACTCATGGTGGCCGATCACACAGACTTCTTCAGCCTGCAGCTCATAGACAGCCACAAGAATGCTGCGCATGACGCTTCCAAAAGGGTGAGAAACAACGGCCCCCGCATTCTTAATGATTTTTGCGTCTCCATTTCTTAATCCCATTGCATGATGGAGCAGTTCTAATAAACGCGTGTCCATGCATGTCAAAATCACAAGTTTTTTCTCAGGGAATTTTGTCGTTTCGTAAAACTCGTATCCCTTTTCCTCTACAAAAGACTGATTGTGCTTCAAAATGGAAGTTAAAATCGCCATTTTTCTCTCACTCCTTTTCATAGTCATATGACCTTGATATTGTTACAGCCGAATTATAGCACATGGATTTCCGATTTGGATTCGAATCAAAAAATTCACTAAAAATGTACTGAATATTTCAAAAAGTCTAATTTTATATCTTTCTAAAATAATAAAATCTACACTGTTCTTCACCTATAAAAAAGTAACTGGAAGCAAAATGGAATATCAAATATTTGGATTTATAGTTATAAAAATGCATTAAAATAAATTAAAAAACTGAAATAAGATTCTATGATTTTCTAAACAACGATAATTGAGCTGATAGTCCTGCGTTTACCCGGAACAATCTTTGATTTTTATAGAAACCGTTTTTCATCTATAATAGAAGCAGATGTTTACGCGGAAGGAGAATACAGATGAAACCGTTTGTATATGTCACAAAACCGGTCCCAAAAGAAATCGAAGAAATGCTCGCCGAACATTGCACATATGAAATTTGGACTTCGCGCGAGCGTATTCCCAGATCGACCCTGCTCGAAAAAATCAAGGAAGCGGACGGCCTTTTGACCTCAGGAACAAAAATTGACCGTGAATTATTATGCAATGCACCGAAGTTAAAAATCGTCAGCAACAACTCCGTCGGCTATGACAACTTTGACATTGAAGCAATGAAAGAAAAATCGGTCATCGGCACTCACACGCCATACATTCTTGACGACACAGTCGCAGACCTCGCTTTCGGTCTGATCCTTTCCTCAGCTCGGCGAATCGCCGAGCTCGACCGCTACGTCCGCGATGGAAAATGGACCAAATCAGAGGATGATGAAAGCTTGTTCGGATGCGATGTCCATCACCAAACGCTCGGCATCATCGGAATGGGACGAATCGGCGAACAAGTCGCCAAACGGGCGGTTTTGGGTTTTGATATGGAAGTGCTCTATTACAGCCGCAGCCGCAAACCCGATACAGAGAAAAAAACCGGCGCGGTTTATACGGGCTTCGATGAATTGTTGGAACGCTCGGATTTCATTGTTCTGATCACACCGCTCACAGATGAGACATACCGCCTCATCGGCGAAGCTGAATTCAAAAAAATGAAACCGTCGTCCATTTTCATCAACATCTCCCGCGGCCAAACCGTTGACGAACAAGCGTTGATTCAAGCGCTGAAAGAAGGGTGGATTAAAGGAGCCGGACTGGATGTATTTGAAAAGGAGCCGATTGAAAAAGACAATCCGCTCCTAAGCCTTTCCAATGTGACCCTCGTTCCCCACATAGGCTCATCCACCCTTGTCACACACGTCAACATGCTGAAAAGCGCCGTCCAAAACCTGATTGACGGCCTTCAGGGCAGACAGCCAAAGAATATAGTCAAAGAACTGAGATAACGCGCATTCTTTACATTCGGGCGCGGAATGTTCTGCCGAGCTCGCGTCCTAAACCAAAATAGTGCCTGAAAAGATAAATTAAAGGCCCCCATTTTTGAGGATCGATATGGTGTTCCCCTTTTATAATCGCTTCATGTGCATGCACATGAAGCACTTTTGTTTCAATGACGGCAAAATACGGGGAATGTTCCGGAAGGCGGATATTGACGGCTTCCGCTTCAATTTGAAGCGGACAATCGGCGACTCTGTCAGGTTTCACCGCCAGGGAATCCGCTGCCGTAAATCCGCCGGCTGCAAATTTTTCTTTAAGATATGTAAAGCCGAGCCGCTTTTTTTCTTCCGGAACGCATCGTTTGCCTGTATAGGCAGCCAGCCGTTCTACATTACTCCATAAAGATGAATCCGGTACATTGATGACGCATCCGGCTTGTCTCTCTAAATTTTCCAAAGCTTTACCGTCGATGCCGACGCCGAGTACGATCGAATCCCCGAGCGCCCAAGAAGATGATAGCGGGCTGAGATTCGTGGAACCGTCTTCGTTCAGTGTGCTGAGCAAAATGACGGGTGTTCCGTAGTATAAAATGCTTGGGTGAATAATTTTGCTGTTTTGATGCATATGCGTCTCCTCCTTTATGCTTTTATTGTAATTCTTCAATATTTCAATTAACATCGAAGTATCGATTACATTTTAGGAGGAAGTGTCATGAACGTGAATCCGAATATCGCCGAGGTCGCCAAGCTTGTCACCGATCCGTCACGGGCAGCAATTTTAACCGCATTGCTTGATGACCGGTTTTATACGGCTACCGAGCTGGCTGGTTATGCGGGAATCAAGCAGCAGACTGCAAGCTTTCATCTTTCCAAGCTGCTTGACGCCGAGATGCTGACATGCCGGAAGCAAGGACGCCACCGCTATTACCGGCTCAAAAATGGAAAGATTGCACAATCGCTGGAAACCCTGCTCAACATAGCGCCCCCTGCGGAAATTCGCTCTTTCCGGCAGTCAGCCGAAGATCGGGCGGTCAGAAAAGCACGGACATGCTATGATCACCTGGCTGGATCACTCGGCGTCACACTTGCGGAACGGCTCGTGGAGATGGGCGTGTTGAAAGAAGAAGAGACGGTTTTTACAGTGACTGAAGCAGGGGAAGTATTTTTGAAGGAGCTTGGCATCGATGTTGGGGAAGTCAAAAAGAAACGGCGCTCTTTTTGCCATAAATGCCTGGATTGGAGTGAAAGGCGGCATCACATTGCCGGCGCCTTAGGCTCCGCATTGCTTGATGCCTTTATCCGCATAGGCTGGATCGAGCGGCGCCCGCGCACACGGGCCGTTGCTGTCACGCCCGCCAGCGCAAAGGAACTTTACCGCCTATTTCATATTTCCATTGAAAAGAACTGACGAAAAACAGTCAGTTCTTTTTCTTTAGATCTTGACTAACATTCCGGGAGTCATATAGGAAATCGCGGCGATCCGTTCACGTCTTCGGCTTCATGGAAAATTTACAATCATATAATGATTTTTGAGCATGTTTTGAGGTACAATTCAAGATGATTGCATAGCAAATATGGAAACGAGGAAATGCGGCTGTTCAATCCCATGAAGGCACATTCTTCATGTTTATGCTATAAAGTCTAAAGACAGGGAGGACTTTATCCGTGAAAAAAATATTATCAACTCTTGCGCTTGGGATTGTTCTCGCGCTGGGCTTTCTGGCGGGGAACCTCTTTACAAGCTCAGCTGAAGGGCCGCAGGCAGAAAAAGGCGGCACCGTTCAGTCAAATGAAATCATCAATACGTTTGAAGGCGTTGCCGACTATATCGTGAAATACGGCAGGCTGCCTGACAACTTCATCACAAAAGCCGAGGCGGCAAAATTAGGCTGGGATCCGCAAAAAGGCAATCTGGCAGAAGTAGCGCCTGGAAAAAGCATCGGCGGCGATATCTTTCAAAACAGGGAAAAGCTGCTTCCAGATGCGTCCGGACGCGTCTGGAGAGAAGCCGACATCAACTATACATCGGGATTTCGGGGGTCAGACCGGATCGTCTATTCTAACGACAGACTGGTTTATAAAACGACTGACCACTATAAAACGTTTACGAGAATGAGATGATCAAATGAAACAAGTCATTTTATACGGAGAAAAGATCACAAGTGTATCCGATCTTCACAAAGCATTAAAAGAACAGCTGGAGCTTCCGGACTACTATGGCGAAAATCTTGATGCGCTATGGGATTGTCTGACCGGCTGGGTCAGCATGCCTTTGCTGATAGAGTGGAAGAATGTCGAGAAAAGCCGGAATTACTTGGGCGATCAAGCCGAAGCATATTTGCAGCTTTTTCGCGAAGCAGAAGAAACACTTAACGGCTTTCAGCTGAAAACAGAAGAATGAAACAGAAAACGAGCGGGCGCTACAGACAGCGTCCGCTATTTTAATTGATGCGTACAGCGGTTCTTCAGTCAAAAAATGCTTGAACGAAAATCGTTTGGAAATCTCCGGCGTTCACATCTTCTTTCGTCAAATCGCTCCCGGTCTGCTTTGTGAAGTGATCTTTCGACAAAATTAACTTTCCGTCCTTTGTCAGCTTGGAAGCGAGCGGATTTTTATTAAAGGGCGACGCTTCCTCATCGAAAATTGCATCCCGCACGCACGTAAGTGCAGCTTCATCGATTGGCATCAGCGAAAATGCATAGCCGATCTGCCACCCCTCTCCCTTATCCATTTCAAGAAGGTAATCTCCTTTATCTGTCTTTGTTTTCCTGATGCGGTAAGCTCCTGTTTTTGAGGTAATGGGTTCACCTGAGAACGGAACGGGTGCAAGCGGCAGGTTGATACCGAATCCAGTATCCAGCAGATAGGTTTCATCACCTTCCCGCAGAATAACGGCGACATGCGTTCCCGTCAGCGCCCACTCCTGCTCTTTTGCATTAAAAACCGTCCCGCGGACCATGTGAACGGAAAAGCCGAGCTCTGTCAGCACATAGTAAAGAAAAGCGTTCAAATCATAGCATAAACCGCCCCTTTTATTGTTCAGCAAGGCTTCCGTCAGCTCTGTTTTCGTCATCGAAATCCGTTCGTTTCTTAAAACCGCGCCATTTTCAAAAGGAAACTGTAAAGCCAGCAGCGATAAAAACTCGGGCAAGTCAGCAAATGTCACCTGCTGACCGGGCTTGTATCCGATCCTTTTAAACAGCGAATCGAGCATCGTCGTCATCGGTTATTCTCCTTCCACTTTGAATCGATGAGAAAAAGCCAAACCTCATAAAGGTTTAGCTTTTTTCTCTTGAACATATGCAGTCAGTGCATCAAGGGCATCTTGTTCATCGGATCCGTCAGCGATCAGCGTGACTTCCGATCCGGAGCTGACAGCAAGGCTCATCAGACCCATGATGCTTTTGGCATTCACTTTTTTATCTCCCTTTTCCAGAAAAATATCTGATTGAAAACGGTTGGCTTCTTGAACAAACAATGCCGCCGGACGCGCTTGAAGCCCCGTTTTTAAAAGAACTTCCACTTTTTGTTGAACCATACGATCTCCCCCATTCCCTATTTTAAAGAGACAGATTGTCCTGAACGCAGCTGCTCAGCTATTTCATCCAGTTTCCTAAGTCGGTGGTTGATGCCCGATTTGCTGATTTTTCCGCTCGACACCATTTCCCCGAGTTCCTTTAAGGTTACTTCCTGATAATCAATGCGGAGCTGGGCGATTTCCCTCAGCTTTTCTGGTAGCGCATCAAGCCCGATTCTTTCGTCGATCAGCTTAATGTTTTCCACCTGCCGCAGAGAAGCGCCGATCGTCTTGTTTAAATTAGCAGTCTCGCAATTGACGAGCCGGTTGACCGAGTTTCTCATATCGCGCACGATCCGGACGTCTTCAAAGCGGAGCAGCGAATTATGCGCGCCGATCACATTCAAAAACTCGGTGATTTTTTCGGCTTCCTTCAGATACGTGATGTATCCTTTTTTCCGCTCAAGCGTTTTGCTGTTTAAATGAAACTGATTCATGAGCCTGCACAATGAATCATTATGCTCTTTGTACAGCGAAAAAATTTCGAGGTGGTAAGAAGATGTCTCGGGATTGTTGACAGAACCCCCGGCTAAAAATGCCCCTCTCATATAAGACCGTTTGCAGCATCGTTTTTTGACTAAGTCTTCAGAGATGTTTCGGGCAATGACAAAGTTGTCTCCGAGTATTTTCAAGTCCTCAAGAATCAGCTTGGCATTTTCGATCAGGCGTACGATGTAGACATTGTTTTTTTTCAGTCTCATTTTCTTTCGAACGAGCAGTTCAACGGAAACATCGTATTGTTTCTTCAGCAATGTGTAAATTCTTCTGGCGATGGCCGCATTCTCGGTCTGGACGTCGAGAACCACTTTTCGGTTTGAGAAAGACAATGAACCGTTCATCCGAATGAGGGCAGAGAGCTCTGCTTTCGCACAGCAATCCTTTACTTCAAGGTTTGTAAGTTCTTTTTTCGTTTCCGATGCAAATGACATATTATAGACACCCCCATTCCAAGGCCTGCTATTCTTTTAACAAATCAACAAGTAGCGAAGCGACTTTATGTGTATCATGACGGATCACGCCATTCTCGTATGTCACAATCTGATCTTTGATGACCTCAAGCCCCATCGCAGACAGGTCATCAATGTTAAACTGGACGGGCTGTGCCTGCTCCTTCGCATAGCGTTCCCGAATGTCGTCCGGGATTTCCTCATTGTTGACAAGGATCGTATCGATAAACGGAACGCCCATATGCTGGTTAAGCGCTTTTACATGGTCGGCTGCACTGTAGTACAGCGTTTCTCCCGGCTGGGTCATCACATTGCAAATATAAACTTTTTTTGCCGGGGCGTTTAAGATCTCTTCCCTTATCTTCGGAACGAGAAGGTTCGGCAAGATGCTCGTATACAGGCTTCCGGGGCCGAGAATAATCAGGTCGGCGCCGCGGATCACGTCTATCGTTTCCGGAACGGGCTCAATTTTTTCAGGGGTTAAAAACACCCGTTTAATCCGCTTCCCGTAAGACGGAATCGTCGATTCCCCGGAAATGATCTGTCCGTCATCCATTTCCGCATGAAGGACAACGCTGGTATTGGCCGCGGGCAGTACCCTTCCCCTCACATTTAAAACTTTGCTCATTTCAGTGACGGCGTGAAAGAAATCACCGGTTATATTCGTCATCGCCGCCAAAATCAAATTCCCCAATGAATGGCCGATTAAATCGCCGCCTTTAGAGAAGCGGTGCTGGAACAGGTCTTCAACAAGCGGTTCGACATCAGACAGTGCAGCGAGCACATTTCTGATATCCCCCGGCGGGGGAATTTTAAGCTCATCGCGCAGCCTCCCCGAGCTTCCGCCGTCATCTGCGACCGTCACAATCGCCGTAATGTCAACCGGCTGTTGCTTCAATCCTCTGAGCAATACCGAAAGACCTGTTCCTCCGCCAAAGATTGCGATTTTTTTCTGATCTGCCATGCTATTTTCTGCTTTTCTTCTCGATGTCCCGGTGAGTAACATGAGTATAGTAATCCTTTTTAAAATAATCGGCAAGGTATTCAGCAAGCGTCACAGAACGATGCTGTCCGCCGGTGCAGCCAATCGCGATGACAAGCTGGCTTTTTCCTTCGCGCTTATATGACGGAAGCATAAAGCGTAGCAGCTCGGTCAGTTTTTCAAGAAACTTTTGCGTTTCGTTCCATTTCATCACATACGAAGATACTTCCTGGTCTTTCCCCGTCAGCGGCCTCATGCTGTCGATATAGTACGGATTCGGAAGAAACCTTACGTCAAACACTAGATCCGCATCGATCGGTAATCCGTATTTAAACCCGAATGACATCACATTCACCGTAAAGGTATGTCCGTGATCTGCCGCAAAATGCTGGACGATTTTTTCGCGCAGGTCTTTCGGTTTCATATCGGATGTATCATAAATGATTTGAGAGCGGCCTTTCAGCTCTTCAAGAAGCTCCCGTTCCGTTTGGATGCCCTCAAGCGGCAGGCCCGTTGTCGCAAGGGGATGGGACCTTCTTGTCTCTTTATATCTTGAAACGAGAGCCGAATCCTTGGCATCTAAAAATAAAATTCGCGGGGTAATCCAGGATGTTTCCCCAATTTCGTCAAGCGCTGCAATCAGGCTGTCAAAAAACTCGCGGCCGCGCAAATCCATAACAAGGGCGACTTTGCTCATTTTTGAACTTGATTCCTTCATCAGCTCCAAAAATTTCGGCAGCAAAGATGGCGGCAGATTATCGACACAGAAAAAACCGAGATCTTCAAAGCTTTGAATCGCCACTGTTTTTCCTGCTCCTGACATTCCGGTTATGATCACAAGCTGTATATCATGGCCTCCATTCGCGTTCATGCTTCTCTCCCCCTCTTATGTTTATTCGCCTTGCGGGTCGAGGCGATAGGACAGCAATTTAAAGTCGGGCGTATACGTAAAGGTGCCGTGAAGCAGTCCTTTGCCTTTCAGCATAAAATCAAGAATATGGACGTCGCCCGGCGCCATCGGCAAGCTCCCGACGTCCCCCGCCTGATGCCACTTGATGATGCCTTCTTCTGATTCTTCTACATGCTTACCTGTATAATGATCGGCGACGAATGTGAACATCATCCATTCAGATACGACCTGATCATTTTCCTTTATGATAAAGGTGAATATTCCTTTCAGCTGCGGGTTCAGCACATACAGGCCCGTCTCTTCGCGGTATTCCCTGATGACGGCGTCCCTGACGGTTTCCCCGCTTTCCATTTTGCCGCCGGGGGCTACCCACCAGCCTCGTCTGGGTTTTTGCAGCAACAGGACTTTATCACCTGAAGTCAGCACACAATTCGTCACTCTTTGCAAAGTCTGTCACCCATCCTTTTATTCCTTCAATTCTTTTTTCTATTATACCGTTTCCTGTCCCCGCTCACAATGAACATGCAGTTCCGCCGCGAAAATCGCCTTTTTCCGGGCTGTTTTAGGCTTTTTCCGGATGAATACTTAAAGAAACGGCTTTTTCAACGAATGGAAGCGCTTGCGGAAACCGTTCTTTTATTCTATTTTACAGCAAAAACGCCCATTTCAATATTGAAATTTGAACAACTTGTGAAATTTGTAAAAAATTCTCTTTATGGAAAAATAAAACAAAAAAAGGACACGGATAAGATCATCCGTGCCAATAAAATTCATTATAAAAGGGGGTCAATTACTATACCTATCATAACGAATAATTGTTTCACTGGTGTTACAGGGCGGTTAAATCATGATGACGATTAAAATGCATTATTTTACAGCCTTTTCTTTCTCTTTCAGCTCTTCGATATAGTGCTGAACGCTCTGTGCGGCAATGCTTCCGTCGCCTGTTGCCGTTACGATTTGGCGAAGGGTTTTCTCGCGGATGTCGCCCGCTGCAAAAATACCTTCGACTTTTGTTTCCATCCGTTCATTTGTCACGATGTAGCCCTCTTCATTTGTAATGCCAAGGTTTTTGAACGGCTCTGAAAGCGGCAGCATGCCGATGTAGATAAAGACACCGTCAGTCCGGAACTCTTCTTCCTCGCCCGTGACCGTATCGACCAGTGTTACTTTGCCGACCTTTCCGTCTTGTTCTTGAATTTCCTTGACCGTCTTGTTCCAGAGAAAGTCGACTTTTTCGTTGTCAAACGCGCGCGCCTGAAGGATGCTTTGCGCTCTCAGCTTATCGCGGCGGTGGACGATCGTTACTTTCGAAGCGAAACGGGTTAAGTACACGCCTTCTTCAACAGCGGAGTCTCCTCCTCCGACAACGACCAGCTCTTTGTTTTTAAAGAATGCGCCGTCACAAACCGCACAATAAGAAACACCGCGGCCGCCAAGCTCTTTTTCGCCAGGTACGCCGAGCTTCTTATATTCGGCGCCTGCTGTGATGATGACCGCGCGCGCTTTAAATTCTTTTGATCCCGCTTTGACGATCTTATAGTCTCCTTCATCGACGACTTCTTTAATATCGCCGTACGCATACTCAGCTCCGAACTTTTTCGCATGTTCAAACATTTTATTTGAAAGCTCGGGTCCCAGAATGCTTTCAAATCCCGGATAGTTTTCGACATCCTCCGTATTGGCCATCTGTCCGCCCGGAACGCCTCTTTCAACCATCAAAGTCGACAGGTTCGCCCTTGACGTATAAACAGCTGCCGTCATTCCCGCAGGACCTGCTCCTATAATAATGACGTCATACATTTTTTCTTCTGACACAATGTTCACTCCTTCATGAATCTTATGCTGGCAAGCAGTCCATTCCTGTTAAATAAGATTCCCTTCTTATATCTTCCTTACCCATATCCTATAAAATATCATGAATAATCGCTATTTTTTTGCTCACATAATAAAACAGGCTGAACATTGAAGTTCACACCTGTTTCTATAGATGTTCTTTTAATGTACGTTCATACTTTGAAAGCGTTCCGGGTGAAATCTGGAAAATTTTAGCGGTTTCAGCTTTTGTCAGGCGCTCCTGATGCTCCGTCTTCCAAATATAATAGATCGCCGCGGCAAGCCCGCCGGCATTTTTCAGTTGAAGGCCGTAAGCCCTGATCTGCTGAATGACATGGAAAATCCAAAAGCACATGGCCTCCTGCTCAATTGCTGACTGATCCGCTTGTTCAATTGCTTTTGCAGTCCTGTAAGCAAGAAGCGCGTCTTTTGAATCAACGGCTGCACCGCTTTCCCCGTAAAGCACAAGTCTGACAAACTGATCTTCAAACGGCGTTTTGGCCATCTGTGAATCAAGCACTGCTTTCAGCTGAGCTTTTTCGCCTTTTCTTCCGCTAATATAATATGCGGCAAGGCGCTCTTCAAGCGGACGCTGGACAGGTTTCTTTTCCTTCCGTTCTTTCCACGGCTCCATGCGGGCGTCATCCGGATACTCTTCCTGCATCTTTTTCCATACAGACCGGGCAAATTGAGCGCGGCCGGTGTAATAAGCCGAGCAGGCGAGCCAGTAATAAAAGGTCTCATCCCCTTCAAATCCCATGCGGTAGAGTGATTTCAGCCATTTAAACCCGAGATCGTATCTTCCGACGAGGGATAGCGTGGCACCGAGCTTATACCTTTGCTCAAACAGCATCGGATAAATATTGGAAAGCTGTTCGGAAAGCGCCTCGACCTTATCATCCCGTCGTTCATAGTGATAAAAAATGAGAAGATTGCAAAGCGCATGCAGGTTTCCATGGCTTTTTTCCAAGACCGTAAAAATCGTCGTTTTGGCTTTCTGAACATCCCCTGCATAAAAGTATGCCAGTGCAAGGTTGTTATAAGCCGACCAAAACTCAGGGTAATCGGAAATGATTTCTTCAAGCATTGCGATCGATTCCTGAAGCTGTCCATTTTCTAGCAGTGATTTGGCCCGATCCTGTTTCAATATCAGGTCGTCCTGATCGAACTGCGAATAGCCCTGATCTTCCTCTCCCATATCCAATAAATCAAGGAGCTCCGCATTTTCCTCGCTGAACTCGCCGTCCGGGTCTTCTTTTAAATAAGTCTCCGCTGCTTTATAGGCTTCGTGAAAAAGACCGAGGTGCGCATAGTTGTTCGCTTTAAAATAATAGCATTCAGTCATTTTTTCATTGATGTTCTTCAGGATAAAGTCCAAAAGTTCATTTGATTGCTGATAAAAGCCCATTTCCGTATAAATAACCGCAAGTTGGGACAGCATTCCCGTGTTTTCAGGTTCAAGAAAAATCGCTCTCTGAATGAGCTTGCTCGCGCGGGATAAATTTCGCTCTCTGTATGCTTTGAGCCCTTTATGATAAAAATATTGCCCATCTTGGAACAGTTGGACAATTCTCGAATCTTTATGATGTTCAGAAGTGTACTTTCCCACAGATACCCTCCATTTCAAACTATATACCGTGAGTAGTATAACATAGTTTCCAGCAGGCTTAACAGGCCAAAAACAAGTTTCGAGAAAATTCTCTTCATTTTCCACATATGGTTTTTTCACCATTTTATTCCGGACGTTTGGAGCACCGGATCGCATAGGGCTTTCAGAAGGCTCAAGGTACGTTTTATATCGGAAGTACGTTTTTCAATTTAACCCTCGCAAAAACTTTTTTTAGCACTTGATGGTGACGAATGTACGTTCCCATTGTATGATAATAGAAAGGGGGTTGATCAGATGGAAAAATGCGGATCAATAGAATTGAAGCATTTCTCAGAAGAACATTCAGCTGCGCTTCTCGAATTCGAGCTTCCTGAAGAACAGCATCGATTTACCGCGCTTCCGAAAGAAGTTTTAGAACGGACGGTCGGTCGGTTTCCAATTGTGATGTTAAACGAAGCCGAGCCTGTCGGATTCTTTATCCTGCATGCGACCGAGAGGGTAAAAGATTATTCAGACAACCCGGACGCCATGCTGTTAACGGCGTTATCCGTCGACAGAAAGCACCAGGGAAAAGGTTTTGCAAAAGAAGGAATGCTCAAACTTCCTGAGTTTGTCGCCAGGGAGTTCACCCATTGTCATGAAGTCGTGCTGGTTGTGAACGTGAAAAACACCGCGGCCCAGCACCTGTACGTGAAAGCCGGATTTGCCGACACAGGGGAAAGAAAAATGGGGCCGATCGGAGAGCAAATCGTGATGAAATTAAACATCAAATAGCTCCCCTATCGGGAAAACAACCAAAAGGCAAACTGCCCTTTTGGTTGTAAGAATGTGCTTATGATTCAGATCCTTCATGGCGCTCTTTCAGGACGCCAAGCACATCATCAAGCGGAAGGGACTGCTCCCTCAGCAAAACGAGCAGATGGTAAAGAAGATCAGCTGCTTCCCATTTCAGCTCTTCAGGATCCCCGTTTTTTGCAGCGATGATGACTTCTGCCGCTTCTTCGCCAACCTTCTTCAAAATCTTATCAACGCCTTCGCGGAACAAATATGTTGTATATGCGCCTTCAGGCATTTCAGCCTGCCGCTTGGCAACCACAGTTTCAAGTTCATTGATGATGTCAAAGCGGCCGCCATCAGTCTGTCTGATATGTTCGCCGGTCGAGAAACAGCTGTAGCTTCCTGTATGACAGGCCGGTCCCGCCGGTTCGACAAGCACGATGAGCGCATCCTGATCACAATCAAGCCTGATGTCTTTCACACGCTGAATGTTTCCTGACGTCGCTCCCTTATGCCAGAGCTCTCCTCGCGATCTGCTGAAAAACCATGTCTCCTTCGTTTCCAGCGTTTTTTCGAACGATTCTTTATTCATATAAGCAAGTGTCAGCACTTCCTTGCTCGCTGCATCCTGAACAATTGCCGGGATCAAGCCGGCTTCATTAAATGTCAACTCATCTGCCTTGATCATCTTACATTCACCCCGCGTTCTTTTAAATAAGCTTTTACTTCTTTTACAGATGTTTCTTTGTAATGAAAGATAGATGCGGCAAGAGCCGCGTCCGCCCGGCCTTCTGCAAACGCATCATACATGTGGTCCGCATGACCTGCGCCTCCGGATGCAATGACCGGGACTGAAACAGCTTCTGACACAAGCTTTGTTAGCCTGCAGTCAAATCCGTTCTTTTCTCCGTCTGCATCCATGCTTGTCAGCAGGATTTCACCGGCTCCCCGCTGAACGGCTTCCTTCGCCCATGAGACGGCCTCAAGGTCCGTCTTTTTCCGTCCGCCGTGTGTGTAAACATAGTACAAATCAGCTTCCGGATCGTATTTTGCATCAATCGCAACGACAATGCATTGAGAGCCGAAAAAGTCAGCGCCTTCCGTTATCAATTCCGGCCGGAGAACGGCAGCCGTATTGACGGAAACTTTGTCGGCTCCGGCCCGCAGGATCGTTTTCATATCATCCAAACGATTGATGCCGCCGCCGACAGTAAACGGGATCGCCAGCTTGGCCGCCACTCTTTCAACGACGTCGACCATCGTTTTTCTCCCCTCGTGGGAAGCCGAGATATCGAGAAAAACAAGCTCATCGGCGCCTTCATGATCATATACTTCAGCCAGTTCAACGGGGTCGCCGGCATCTTTCAATTCAACAAACTGTACACCTTTGACAACGCGTCCGTCTTTTACGTCCAAACACGGGATAATTCGTTTTGTGATCACTTTGCCGCCACCCTTTCAAGCGCTTCAGCCACAGTAAATTGGTTGGTATAAAGAGCTTTTCCGACAATAGCGCCAGAGACGCCTTCCGCAGCGCGGGAAGCGAGCGCCCCAAGATCGGCGAGAGAGCTGACGCCGCCGGAGGCAATGACTTGTTTGCCGGTTGCCCTGGCAAGCTCTACTGTACTGTTAATATTCGGTCCGGACAGCATTCCGTCAGTCGCAATGTCAGTAAAGATAAAAACTTCTGCACCTTCATTTGCCAGCTCGCGGCCAAGCTCTTCCGCTCTAACGGAGGAGGTCTCAAGCCACCCTTCAGTCGAAACAAATCCGTCTCTTGCGTCAAGACCGATTGCGATATGCCGGCCGTAGGCTTTCAGCATTTTTTTGACAAACTCGGGATTTGATACGGCAGAGCTGCCTAGGATCACCCTCTCAACGCCTTGCGACAAGTAGTCATACACGTCTTTTTCGGCCCTGATGCCGCCGCCGACCTGCACTTTAACGTTAAGCTCAGCTGCAATGCTTATGACGTAGCTGTCGTTCACTTTTTTGCCTTCCCTTGCCCCGTCCAAATCGACAAGATGAATCCAGTTTGCCCCCGCTTCAGCAAACAGGGAGGCCATCTCCAGAGGGGAATGACCGTAAATCGTTTCTTTTTCGTAATCTCCCTGGATGAGCCTGACACACTTGCCGTTTCTCATGTCAATGGCAGGGTATACAGTAAACTCGCTCATTTTTTCACCTTCTGTTCTTGTGTAAACTGCTTGAACCGCTTTAAGATCGACATGCCGACCGTACTGCTTTTTTCCGGATGGAACTGGGCGCCGTATACATTGCCAAGCCCGACGACAGCGGGCACACGCACACCGTATTCGGCGCTGGCAAGCAAAGCTTTCTCTTCGATTCCGCTGACATAATACGAATGAACGAAGTATGCGAATCCTTCTTTTGCTTTTGGCAAAAGCGGCGAGTCGCGGTGGACCGTGAGAAGATTCCAGCCCATGTGAGGCACTTTTAAGCGATTTCCCGCTTGATCACAGTCTTTCAGTTTAACGACTTTTCCTTTCAAAAGGCAGAGCCCTTCTGACGCCCCGCGTTCTTCGCTTTCTTCAAATAAAAGCTGCATGCCGAGGCATATGCCGAGAAGAGGTTTTCCTTCGCTTGCAGCATCTTGAATAAATCTTTTCAGGCCGGTCTCGGTTAAAATCTCCATTGCATCCCGAAAAGCGCCGACTCCCGGAAGGATATAACTGTCCGCTTTCTTAAGTTCATCCGGATGCTCGGACACGATATAAGGAGCATCGATCCGTTCAAGCGCTTTAGAAACGCTGTACAGGTTTCCCATTCCGTAATCTATGACACCGATCATTTACAGCATTCCTTTCGTTGATGGAATTCCTTTGACCCGTGGATCGATCAATGTCGCTTCATCAAGCGCACGTCCCAGCGCTTTAAAAATCGCCTCGATTATATGGTGGGTGTTCGTACCGTAATGAACGATGACATGAAGATTCATTCGTGCTTCCAGCGCAAACTTCCACAAAAATTCATGGACAAGCTCTGTATCAAATGTTCCAACTTTCCGGCTCGGGAATTCGGCTCTGAACTCGAGATGCGGCCTGTTGCTCAGATCAATCGCAACCTGGGCGAGCGCTTCATCCATCGGCACCATGCTCGAACCGTAGCGTTTGATTCCTTGTTTATCTCCGAGCGCTTCCAAAAGCGCCTGTCCGAGACAAATTCCGATATCTTCCGTCGTATGGTGGTCGTCGATTTCAACATCGCCTTTCGCTTCAATTGAAAGGTCAAATTGCCCGTGTTTTGTAAATAAATCGAGCATATGTGTCATAAACGGGACATCCGTTTGAATATCCGCTTTTCCTTCTCCGTCAATATGAAAGGATAATTTAATATCAGTTTCATTGGTTTTTCTTGCCCGTTCGGCTTTTCTCATCAGTCTTCCTCCCGGTTTCTGGATTCAATTGCTCTTGCATGGGCTTCAAGCCCTTCCAATCTGGCAAAGGCCGCAATGTTCTCAGCATTCGCGCGGAAAGCTTCCCTGCTGTAGGAAATGATGCTGGAGCGCTTTTGGAAGTCTGTCACATTTAGCGGGCTTGAAAATTTGGCTGTACCGTTAGTCGGCAGGACATGATTAGGGCCTGCAAAATAATCGCCCACCGGCTCTGAACTGTATCGGCCCAGGAAAATAGCGCCCGCGTGTTTGATCTGTCCGAAAAGCGCATCAGGCTGAGCTGTTAAAATTTCCAAATGTTCAGGAGCGAGCTCATTGATGACGGAAACTGCTTCATTGATCGTCTCTGTAACATAGATCAAGCCGTAGTTGTCAATCGACTGCCGTGCAATCTCTTTTCTCGGAAGATGTTCGAGCTGTTCGTAAACCTCTTTTAAAACGGATTCGGCAAGCGGCTTTGAATCGGTGACAAGAATGCTCGATGCCATCGCATCGTGTTCAGCCTGGGAAAGTAGATCAGCGGCGATTTCCCGGGGGTTTGCCGTACTGTCAGCGAGTATGGCGATTTCACTTGGGCCCGCGATCATATCGATATCAACCTGGCCGAATACTTCCCGTTTAGCCAAGGCGACGTAAATATTTCCGGGTCCCGTTATTTTATCAACGGGGGAAATGGTTTCCGTTCCATAAGCCAATGCGGCAATCGCCTGGGCACCGCCCATTTTGTAAATCTCTGTGACGCCAAGCTCTGCAGCAGCTGCCAGCACTCCCGCCGACAATTTGCCGTCTTTTCCCGGAGGTGAGGCAAGGACAATGCGGTCGACGCCTGCAACAAGCGCCGGAATGACATTCATCAGAACGGATGATGGGTAAGCAGCCGTTCCGCCGGGCACGTAAACCCCCGCTGAATCAAGCGGCGTAATTTTTTGGCCGAGCATCGTTCCGTCCTTGCGGTGGTAAAACCATGATGTTGCGAGCTGCCGCTCATGATATTCTTTAATGTTGAAAATCGCCGCCCGAATAATCTCGAGATCACGTTCTTTGAGCGTACTGTATGCTTCCTTGATTTCCTCTTCGGAAACGCGAAAGTCGGCCACATGCGCTCCGTCAAATTGCCTTGTGAATGAGGAAACAGCTGAATTCCCGTTCTTTTTCACTTCTTCGATAATGCCGCGGACTGCTTTTCTTTGTTCCTCCGTTCCGGCGTCAATGGTGCGCTTTAGTGAAACCGGCGTATTTCCGCTGATGGATTTAATCTTCATTTTGCTTTTTCCCCTTCCACAATAAGAGAAAGTCTTGAAGCCATTTCATCGATGACTGCGTCTTTCATTCGGTAGCTGACAGGATTTACGATTAAGCGGGACGTGATGTCGCAAATTTTTTCGGTTTCAACTAGCCCGTTTTCCCGCAAAGTCTGCCCTGTTGATACGATATCAACGATTCGGCCGGCAAGCCCGATCAGCGGAGCGAGTTCTATTGAACCGTTAAGCTTGATGATTTCCACTTGTTCCCCCTGCTCCCTGAAGTAGCTTGATGCGACATTCGGGTACTTGGTCGCAACCCTGGGCGCAACGCTGTCGGCCGCCGTCTCGGGCAAGCCGGCTACGGCAAGACGGCATTTGCTGATGTTTAAATCAAGAACCTCATAGACATCGCGTTCTTCTTCTAGCAGGACATCTTTGCCGGCGATTCCGACATCGGCCACCCCATGCTCAACATATGTTGTGACATCCATCGGCTTGGCGAGGATAAAGCGAAGGTTTTCTTCAGGCACTTGAATGATCAGCTTTCTCGAATCGTCGAATTCTTCCGGAAGCTGATAGCCTGCTTTTCGAAGCATATCGGCCGCTTCCTCAAATATCCGCCCTTTCGGCATCGCAATCGTCAATTCCTTACCCATGCTTCTCTTCCTTTCTGGCCCCGATAAAATAGGTCACGCTTTGAAAAGACTTTGTCATTTGATCAATATCTCCGATTCCCGCTAAGTCCTGTATGACGACTTTTTTGCCTTTTTTTCGCTCTTCTTCAGCAAATCTGATGGCCTCTTTTCTCTGTTCCGTGCTGAAGATGACGACATCGATTTTTTCTTGCTCTTCCACCGGCTTCAATGCTTCCAGCAGCCTGTCAATCCTGATGCCAAAACCGGTTGCCGGAGCGGGTGAGTCGAAGCGGCCGAGAAGCTGGTCGTATCTGCCGCCGTTTCCGATCGGAAAGCCGACGTTTTCAGCATAAATTTCAAACAAAACACCGGTATAGTAGCTCATATGGCTGACCATGCCTAAATCGAGCTTAATGTCGTCCGTGCAACCATAGTCCCCGAGCGTCTCCCAAAGCGTCTCCAGTTCTGAAACCGCACGTTTTCCTTTTTCAGAGTCGATGATGGATGCCGCCCTGCTGCACGTTTCAATGCCGCCCCTCAGCTCCAAAAGCTCCAGCAGCCTGCTTTTATCAATTGAGGATAAATTGAGGGATTTCACATGCTCCCGGTAGCCGACATAGTTCTTCTCGTATAAATAGCGCCGCAGGACATGAGCCCTTTCTTCATTCCCTAAAACCTCAACAAACAAGGCGTCTAAAATCCCGACATGGCCGATCGAGATTTTAAATGAAGTCAGGCCGGCATTTTTAAGCGAAAAAATGACGAGCGCAATCACTTCTGCGTCAGCGCTTGTAGATCCATCGCCGATCAGTTCAACGCCGACTTGTTCAAATTCGGCAGGGCGTCCTCCTTCACGCTCCTGTGCCCTGAACACATTTGCAGCATAGCCCACTCTTAGCGGATGATCATCTTTATGAAGCTTTGAGGCCGCCACCCTGGCGATCGGAGCCGTCATGTCAGGCCTTAACACGAGCGTCTGCCCCTCCTGATCGAGGAGTTTAAACAACTGCTGATCCAATATGGCCGACTGCACACCGACCGTATCATAAAATTCAAGGGCCGGCGTCTCCATGAACTGATACCCCCACAAGGCCATCACCTCTGTTAATGAAGAGCGCACCTTTTTCTTTGTTTCGTAAAGCACAGGCAGCGTATCCCGCATGCCATGCGGTTTTTCAAACATAAACATTTACACTGACACCCCCATAAACGTTTGAAGGAAAATTCCGAATCCTTTAGTTCGCTAATATGATAATATGCTAACAGATAAAAGAATCAAAATCAACAGCCGCTTTTAAAATAGACTCCGACACCGTATGGGAAATGATAACTTTTATGTAATGAACATCTTGATGTTATAATATATATACGATCGCAAATCTTTGCCTTAACCAAACCAGCAACGGGAAGACAGGAGACTCAGAATGAAATTTTTCAAAACTCTTTTTTTTATTTTTTTCGTAGCAGTTCTTATGACCGCCGTTTTTATTCTGTTTTCTAAAGATGCGTTAAGCCCGTTAGCCGAAATGTTGCACAGCAGCCATAAAACTGCTGCTGACAATGCGAACAATAAAGGAGAGCGTCAGCCGCTTGACGTTCCGCTGATCAACCAAATGGACTCACCGAAGCTTTATAACGGCTGTGAAGTCGCCAGCCTGGCGATGATCTTAAACTACAGCGGATATAGTGTCACAAAAACTGAACTAGCCAAAGAGGTGAAAAGAGTGCCTCTGAAATATGAAAGCGGCTTAAAGGGAAATCCTAACGACGGCTTTGTCGGAGATATGGAAAACGGACCCGGACTGAGTGTCTACCATGGTCCGATTTACGATTTGGCCTATTCATACGCAGGTACTAAAGCAGTCGATTTGACGGGAAGTGAGCCGGGAAAAATTTATGAACAGCTGAATCAGGGCAGACCGGTTTGGGTCATCACCACTGTACATTTCACCCCAGTCAACGATATGGAAACATGGAATACACCGTCAGGCAAAGTCAATGTGACGTACAGCGTTCACAGTGTTGCCGTGACAGGCTATGATGAGGATTACGTTTATTTGAATGATCCGTACGGATATAAAAACAGAAAAACAGACAGAGAAAATTTCGAGAAATCATGGAAACAGATGGGCAGTCAGGCGATCGTGATCGCCGCCTAAAAAGGCAGATTAATCCCTGCCTTTTTTAGTTCTTTCAACCCTCATTGAAATAAGCCGCTTTACCCTTTCGACAAATCCAACATATAGAAAATAACCTTCTTGCACGTGTTTAATTTACTGTTTTTTCATAATATTCAAATTATTTGTTTACATTCAGCAAACTCGCATATATGATAGTACCGAAATAGGTGTCTCATCTTATTACAAAAGGATCAGAAATCGCTTTTATCTAAGGGAGAAACACATCTGTTTCAAAAATATTTGAGGAGGATGGAAATGATAAAGAGGTTAGCAGGTACAGTTATTTTGTCAGGGTTGCTCGTATGCGGGTTTGGACAGGCTCTGCCTGAAAAAGCTTTGGCCGCCGAGGTCGTTCACAAAACGATCACAGTCGGGAAAGGACAAACGTATGACGGAAAAGGCAAGCGGCTGATTGCAGGTCCGGAGCTGGGGGACGGCAGCCAGCGCGAAGATCAAAAACCGATTTTCAAAGTGGAGGATGGTGCAACGCTCAAAAATGTCGTACTTGGTGCTCCTGCTGCTGATGGTGTTCACACTTACGGAAACGCTTCCATAAACAATGTTGTTTGGGAAGATGTCGGCGAAGATGCCTTGACTGTCAAAAGCGAAGGAAGTGTCACGATTAACGGAGGATCGGCCCGGCTTGCCGCGGACAAAATCTTTCAGATTAATAAAGCGAGCACATTTACCGTAAAAAATTTCACTGCCGATCAAGGAGGTAAATTCATTCGCCAGCTCGGAGGCTCGACATTTAAAACCGTGGTCAATATTGATAACTGTACGATTACAAACATGAAAGAGGCCATCTTCAGAACTGACAGCAGTACAAGTTCCGTTACGATGACAAATACAAGGTACTCAAAAGTCGGCAAGAAATGGATCGGTGTGAAGCATATTACAGAAAGGAACAATCATGAATTTTAACGCTGATTGCAAATAAACCCCCGCTCTTTATTCAGCGGGGGGCTCCAATCTTTTTTCCATTTCTTCTTTTGTATAGATCAGCTGCATCGGATTCCCGCCGACAAAAGCGCCCGGAGGCACATCTTTATGAACGAGCGTACCGGCAGAAATGACAGCTCCGTCTCCGATTTCGACGCCTGGAAGGATCGTCGTATTGGCTCCGATCATGACTTCATCGCCGATGATCACCGAGCCGAGCCGATATTCTTTTATTAAATACTCGTGCGCCAAAATGGTCGTATTATAGCCGATCACGGTGTTTCGCCCGACTGAGATTTTTTCAGGAAACATGATATCCGGCATGACCATTAAAGCAAATGAACATTTCTCTCCGATTTTCATCCGCAAAAACGTCCGGTACATCCAGTTTTTCATTCCAAGAAACGGCGTATAGCGCGCCGCCTGAATGACGATAAAGTTTTTGACCACTTTAAAAAACGGAACCGTCTGATAGATGTGCCATAAGGAATTGGCGTCGGACACCGGGTAGCGCTTCGTTTTTCTCAAACTTTCTCCACTCCAAGAATGTGAAGGAGATCGCTCATTTGCTGAAGCATAAAATCAGGCTCGTGTTTAGCCAGGCTTTCTTCTCCTTTTATCGTCCATGCAACGCCTGCTGTTTTCGTTCCGGCATTCTTCCCGGCTAAAATATCGTGGTAATTATCACCGATCATGATGGCTTCTTCCGGACGGCTGCCAAGCTTGGAAAGGGCAAGCAAAACAGGCTCGGGGTCAGGCTTCGGCCGCTCGACGTCATCCAGCGTCACAACCGTCTCGAAAAAGGCATCAAGCCCCGTCAGTTTAAGCCCCATGATGACGGTGTCCCGCAGCTTTGTCGTGACGATGCCGAGCTTATACCCTTCTTCCGCAAGGCGTTCAAGCGTCTCGTAAACCGTCTCATACTCGGTTACCAGTTCATCATGCATCTGATGATTAAATGTCCGGTACATGGTGATCATTTCTTCAGCCTTATCCTTTTGAATGCTTGAGAACGTTTCATAAAGGGAAGGTCCGATGAAAGCAAGGACATCCTCCCGTTTATAGCGTCCCGGTGCATAATGATCGAGCGTATGCAAAAATGAGGCGATAATCAGCTCATTTGTATTGATGAGCGTTCCATCCAAATCAAATAAAACCGTATTAACTTTCATAAAAAGCTTCCTTTCTGCGAACGGAATAACCCGGCTTTCTCCAGAAGCGCGAAATCGCGATCGTCAGCAGAATCGCGGTCATAAGCCTGATCAGCAAAAGAGGCCAGACCGGAATGCCGAGCGGGATAAATACGAGTGTGTCTTCAACAACCGCGTGGCAGGCGACGAGAAAAATAAAAGCAAGCGTGACATCCCTTTTGCTGACGCCGTCTTCTTCGACCGCTTTGATCATAACGCCGGCCCCGTATGCAAGGCCGATCGTCAGCCCGGCAACCATCGTCATTGAGGTGTTCTCTTTCATTCCGAGCATTCTCGTCAGCGGTGCAAACCACTTTGAAAAAGCATTCAGCCAGCCGAGGTCTCTCATATATTGAATGATGATCATCAGCGGTATCACGATGGCTGCAAGCTGAAGGACACCGAGACCCGCCTTGGTCACGGCTTCTAGCGCAATTTCAAACCAGCCGGAAGGAGCGGCGCTTTTCGCTGAGATTAAGCCGTATTTGGCCGCATCCTGCCCGCCATGCCAAACAAGGTTGATGATAATGGCCGAAAAAACAGCGAGACCGATGCGCACGAGCAAAATCAGCCATATTTTGATTCCGACCCTTGAAGCAACAGTCGACTCGATAATCAAATTGTGGCAAAACGACAGCATAAGCGCTAAAATAAACACTTCTTTAACGGTCAAATCAAGCGTTAAAATTCCGGCAATTCCGGCATACAAGTTCAGCATGTTACCGAGCACAAGCGGTATCGCCGCTTCCCCTGACAACCCGAAAATTCCCATCGCCGGCGCGATCAGTTTGATCAACCAATCCATCACCGGTGTATGCTGCAGCAGGCTGACAATCAGCGTGACAGGAAAAATCACTTTTCCGAGCGTCCACGTCGTTTTCAGCCCAGCCATAGCGCCGGCTTTTAAAGTTCCCTTCATTGCTGTCTCCCCTTTGTAAAATCGCTACATCTCCTGATACCGTTTAATCTCGCTGCCTTTGAAACGTCTATAGGTTATCAGCGCAGCCGCACAGAGGATCAGGACGATCGAAATAACCTGTGCGATGCGAAGGTTCTCCGTCAGCATCAGACTGTCTGTTCTAAGGCCTTCGATAAAGTAGCGTCCCATCGAATACCAAATGACGTAGATTAAGAACAGCTCGCCTCTCTTTAAATTCGCTTTTCTTAAAAGAAGCAGAACGACGACCCCCGTGAAGCTCCACAATGATTCATACAAAAAGGTAGGCTGGTAGTACTGTCCGTCAATATACATTTGATTGATGATAAAATCAGGCAGGTGGAGGTTTTCTAAAAACGCTCTTGACACCGCCTCACCGTGCGCTTCCTGGTTCATAAAGTTTCCCCAGCGGCCGATCGCTTGACCTAGCAGGATGCTTGGAGCAGCGATATCAGCCAGCTTCCAAAACGAAAGCCCTTTGACCTTCGCATAAATGATACCCGTCAGCACGGCGCCGATCAGTCCGCCATGGATCGCAAGGCCGCCGTTCCATATTTGAATAATCTGGTCCGGATGTTCACTGTAATAACCCCATTGAAAAATGACATAGTATGCCCTTGCACATAAAATGGCAATCGGAATCGCAAAAAGCACCAAATCGACAAAGGTGTCTTTATGCAGTCCCCTCCGTTCGCCTTCCCTGACCGCCAGCCACAAGCCCAGCAAAGCGCCAAGGCCGATGATAATGCCGTACCAATGGACAGCGATCGGCCCCAGGTGAAAAGCAATCGGATTTAAAGGTTCAATCGTTTCATTCATATTGTCAGCTCCTATTCTTCAAGCTCACCATCTTCAATCACATCCGCAAGCTTATGGGTAAATTGCTCCGCGGCATTCAGCCCCATTCTCTTCAGTCTGAAGTTCATTGCGGCCACTTCGATGATGACGGCAAGGTTTCTTCCCGGACGAACCGGAATTGTCAGCTTCGGAACGTCTGTATCAATAATTTTCATTGTGTCTTCTTCAAGCCCTAAGCGGTCATACTGCTTTCCTTGCTCCCAAAGCTCCAGGCTCATGACAAGGGTAATCCGCTTAAAGCTTCTGACCGCCCCCGCGCCAAATAACGTCATGACATTGATAATGCCAAGGCCTCTGATTTCCAGGAGATGCTCAATTAATTCAGGCGCGCTTCCGATCAATGTATCCTGGTCTTCCTGTCTGATCTCAACGCAGTCATCCGCCACAAGGCGATGGCCTCTTTTGACAAGCTCCAAAGCCGTTTCGCTTTTTCCAACCCCGCTCTTTCCGATAATGAGCACCCCGACGCCGTAAACGTCGACGAGGACGCCGTGAATCGCAGTTGTCGGAGCCAGCTGACTTTCAAGAAAATTCGTCAGACGGCTCGTCAGGCGCGTCGTCTTTAACGGGGAACGAAGCACAGGCACGCCGTTTTCTTCGGAAGCCTCCACGAGTTCAGGCGGAATCGGCAAATCACGGGAAAGGATGATCGCCGGTGTAATTTCCGTGCATAACGACAGCATCCGCTGCTTTTTTTCTTCCTCTGGAAGCTTTTCAAAAAAGGTAATCTCGGTCTTCCCCAGCAGCTGAACCCTCTCTTTAGGATAGTATGTAAAATAACCAGCCATTTCAAGGCCCGGTCTTGATAAATCGCTCATCGTAATCGGGCGGTTGATCCCTTCTTCTCCGCTGATGAGCTCAAGCTTAAATTTATCCATCACATCTTTTGTTCGAACTTTCGGCACGATTGATGCACCCTCCTCTTCTCAGATGAAGAACTAGACATTCAGCTTTATTCTATCACTTTCAAAATGAACCTAAAACATTTTTTGAAAATGGCCGCCTTGACACTTCGATGAAGTGCTTTCTTTCAAAGCGAAAAATCAGTAGTATGTAAAGAGGAACGCGAAAAGGAAGTGAAGAACCGTTGAAATACAATATCCATGATACAACCGTGCTGAACGAAGACATTTTGACCCCGGAAGAGAAAGAGACATGGGTTCTTTATATGAAAGTGCTGACCGCTGCCGGCTTGGGGGATGTCTCCGAATGGATGAAGCTCGATCTCAGCATGCCGCAAATGAAGGTTTTAATGCTTCTGAACAACCACGGCACACTGAAAGTCTCCGAAATCGCCGAAAAAATGGGAGCTTCCCTTTCGAATATGACCGGACTGCTCAGCCGGCTTGAACAGGCGAACTTCATCAAAAGAACACATTCAGAACAAGACCGGCGAACGATTGTTGTTGAATTAACCGAAGATGCAAAGGGGATTTTTCAAAGCCTTTACAAAAAAGGGCACGAAAAGCTCAAAAAAGCGCTGCAGAAGCTGAATGAACAGGAAAAAATCAAAGTGAATGAAGGTCTTACAATTCTTGAAAAAGCCTTAAAAGCTGATGATGAATAGACAAGCTGCCCGGAAACCGGCGCAGCTTTTTTTGTTGAAAAATTTCTTTTGACAAAACGTGTTTTTTTAAGGATGATTAAAATAGTTCATTCAAAGTGAATTATTCATTTCGAGTTAACCAAAAAGGAGGATAAATGGCGTGAACCAAAAGTGGGCCGTATTATTGTTTACGATCGGCGTATTCATGGCTGCTTTAGACAATGGCATCATTTCAGCCGCACTGACGACAATCAACGATTCTTTTCAAGTATCCCCCTCATGGGGAGCATGGGGCATCACGCTTTATACGCTCGGTTTGGCAGTCAGCGTTCCGATCGTCGGAAAGCTGTCTGACCGGTATGGACGCAAAAAGCTGTTTATCATCGAAGTCTTGCTGTTTGGCGCCGGTTCGCTGCTGGTTGCATTGAGCCAAAACTTCCCGATGTTCTTGTTGGCGAGGCTGATTCAATCGCTTGGCGGCGGTGGAATCTTCATTATCGGGAGCTCGCATATTCTCACTGCCCTGCCTAAAGAAAAACAGGGAACCGCACTGGGGCTTTTAGGTGCAATGAACGGAATCGCAGCAGTGCTCGGTCCGAATATCGGCAGCTTTATTTTGGATATGACCGGAAGCTGGCACTGGCTGTTTTTGATCAACCTTCCGATTGCCGCAGTGCTGATCATCCTCAGCGTTCCATTGATGAGGGTAACAAAAGGCGGAACACGAAAGCCGCTCGATCTGGCCGGAACTGTTCTATTGTCTCTTGCGATTTTAGCTGTGATGTACGGAATAACGAATATAAACGGACAGCACCTGTCTGCCGTCATGTCCGATCCAAAGGTTTCCTTTTTTCTTCTGACCGGCTGTGCGCTGTTTGCAGGGCTCATTTTTTACGAAAAGCGCGTAGAGCTGAAGGGCGGTGACCCGATACTAGCCTACAGTTTATTAAAAAACAAGGTGTTTCAATGGACGCTTTTTATCGGATTTTTATCCGGGGGACTCTTGGCAGCGGTGATTTTCATTCCTGCATATGCGGAACAATATTTGCATGTCGCTCCTGAAAAAGCGGGGTATTGGATGACACCTCTGGCACTGGCTTCAGGAATAGGAGCGGGGCTCGGCGGAATGCTCGCCGACCGAAAAGGACCGGTAAAGACGGCATGGCTCTCGGGCGTCATTTCGTTCGCCGGGTTTTTACTCTTATCCGTCTGGGTGACAGAGAAGTGGGAATTTGTTTTGGCAAGCATCATCGCAGGAGTCGGTTTTGGTTTTCTTCTAGGCGCGCCGTTAAATATGCTTGTATCCGAGGCAGCAAAACAGGATTACGGGACAGCCCTCGGTACATTATCGCTCGTCAGGCAGATGGGGATGACCTTGGCACCCGCGCTGTATGCAGGATATATAACGGCCGGTTACGAAAATATCGGCACACATATCAAACATAAGCTGAATGATGCAGGGATGCCGATCAAGGGGTTTACAGGAGGTGAGACGGACGTATCGCGTTTGAACGAAATCCCCGACCCAAAAGTGAAAGACATGATAAGCGAAGCGATCCATGAAAGTGTGGGAGCGGGGTTTTTCAACCTCTACTTCACAGCAGCCATCCTTTCACTTGCCGTCATCGCTTCTGTCAGCGTTTTATCGCTTTACAGAAAAAAACAAACCGACACGTCAACCCGTCTAAACAAAGACTTGACAAACTAAAAAGCATTTGCCCCACTTAGGAAAACAAATGCTTTTTACGTTCACAAATGAAAACCGCCGCCAGCCACAAGCTGATTTCTGCAATTGGGAGGTTTGTCCCTTGCTTTAAAATCATGCCGGCCGGCGGGGGGCTCCCCGACAATTGCCTCAGGGCCGAGCCCGCCTCGGCTGTTTGATCTATTAAAAAGGATTTCAAACCGGCATTTTTTGTCGTCAATTTCCACATCTGAGACCTGCTTTTGCCGCCGTATTGATCAGAAGCTGCGGCGTACCAGAAATAGGTTGTATTCGGCTGCAAATCCTTCCACGTTACTGAAGCCGTCTTTCCGCTTTTCACTGTTTTTGCTTCCCCAATTTCCTTGTTCGAAAAGACATTCAGCTCAAAATAATCGGTTTTAACCTTTTTCTTCCGCGGTTTCAGATCCGTTTTGATGTTGAATTCGTCTTTCGGGCCGAATTGGTGCGGATCATAAAAATTATAGTCGTCAAGATATGGCGAATACGTTTTGACATGGATCGTGTCATGCTTCGGATCCACATGGAGAATTCGCAAATAACCTTGGCCACCTTCAGGACCGCCCTGATAGTCGGCAAGCATTTGATAAACCTTGCGATCCGGTTTGCCGTCCCCGTCATCATCAAGCTTGTCGACTTTTAAGTTTGAGCTGTGATAGTGACCGCTTAACACGGCGATCACATTCGGATTCCGCTTGATGATCTGTTCAAATATTTTCTCCCCGATTGGACTTCTGCTTCCGCTGACAAGCAAAAACTCGTGAAATGACAAAATCGCTTTTCGGTCGGGATGGCGTTTCAGAACATCATCTATCCACTGCAGTTCTTTTTTTCCGATTCCCCACCCCATCGACACCATGATATAGTCGTTGCCCCCGCTGGAAATGAGGTCGTAATGGCCTTTGTTATTCTGATAAGACCCGCCGTAATGCGGTTTTTGTTTAAAACGGCTTTCCCCGAAGTACTTGCCGAATTTCAAGTAAGACCGGTCTTTATGGCTGACATCGTGATTGCCCGCCAGCACGCCGTATGGAACTTGATTGTCATCGAGAACTTTCATGAACTGATCGGCGCGCTTCCATTGCAGCGGCTGATCCGCTTCATCTACAAGATCCCCCGTATGAAAGACGTACTGAATGTTCAGCTTGTCCTTTTGTTCTGCGATCCACTTGACCTGACGTTCAAAAATGTGCGGATAGCTTTCCGAATAATATTGCGTATCAGACATCCACACAAATGTATAGTCATTTTGCGAAAGCTGAATTTGATCCTGAATGATGATGCTCGCCTTGGATTGGCGAATATAATCGGCAGCTTTTATACTTCCTTTGAGGGTAAAAGGTTTGTCATCCTTTGCAACATGGAATGTCAGCGTCTCCCATCTCTTGCTGGTCCAATTCCAGGCGAACATGGAGACTTTTCTGCCAGGAAGCGAACTGCCGCGCCACAGCACTTCTACCTTGTCGTTCGGCCCCGTATTTTCATCCACTTTTACATCAAAGCGATGGTACGGAAACTTTGTTGTTGATGACGTTTCAAAACCTTTTCCGTCAAGTGCGGACATGCCGCTGCGCTCTTCTTTTGTCAGCGCCTTTTCCCCGCTGACCGCAAAGCTTTGCGGAGGTTCCGTCCCGCTCTCGTTCGCTGACACATCAACATGCTTTTCATCTTTTACTGTGTACTGAAACCCCTGATGGAATGACACTTTCATCTTATCTTTTGTCGGGTCCTTGACGCGTACGGCCAGCTTAGCATGTGTGCTGCCGGGTGCATTTTTGACCTGGGCGGGCTTGTGCGGCTTTTCCTCTTTAATATAAAATACCTTTTTCACGATTGATAGGTTGCCGGCGCTGTCCTCCGCTTTTATTTTCAGCTCGTGCTTTCCCGCATCCAGAAGGGCAGAAGATACGAGATAGGGAAGCGCAATCTTTTTGCCGTCAAGAAAGGCTTTTATCCTTTTCAGCCCGCTCCATTTATCGTGTGCGGCCGCATTGATCTCAAACGATCCTTTATACGTCCTGCCGTCTTTTAATGACGTTTTGATCTCAGGACCTGTGTTATCGACCGTCACCCTACGGATGAGCCTTTCTTCGCCATTCTCCGCTTCAACGATGTGCTGCCCTTCATCCCAGGCGCGTGTATGCCATTGACTAGCGAGCGATGCAAACTTGGCTTCCGGAATCGAAAAATGGAATTCATACCATTCATGCGCCCCAGGGCCGTCACCGGCCGGAAGTTCGGCTTTCGGATCGTCGTACCGCTCATCGCGGATGATGGTCCCATCCGCTAGTATGAGGCGGGGGTTCTTGAGGACAAAATCATCCCTGTTTTCTTCTGCAGTTTGTTCAAATGGTGTTGATTTCGTGCCTGAACGAACTTTAATTGCAAACGGCTTTCCTTTTTTAAATTCATCCGGAGAAACCGGGACCGTAATTGTCGCATACCGGCGGCGCGAATCGTCAAAAACTTTTTGAACCCTCTTGCCGATCGTTACAGCATTTTTAAAATACAGATTCGTTTGATTGACATCGAAAGCAAAGTAGGCTTTTTTTTCAAGCGCCGGCTCACCTTCTTTTTGTTCAATCCCGTCAATACGAATTGTCGTTTCAGAAGGCGGCTTTTCTGACGTGGCTTTCAGCAGCATTTTTCCGGAAACGGTTCCGCCTTCGCTTACATTCAGCCTGAGTCCCTTCAAAATGCGCTGTTCGAGCGGTATCGTTTTCTTTTCAGTCGACGTGACATTTGATCCATCAGCTGCCCGCATATAGTACTCCACTTTTTCTTTGCCAATGAGCTCGGCAAAGTAGATATTGTGGCGGTACAGGCCGTCATTACGGCTTTTTTCAACACGGACTTCAGTAAACGGCTCATCATCATTCATGCGGTAGAAAAACTGCGCCTGTTTCACTTGCCGATTGTCTTTCATATCAGCTAAGAGCTGGATCGTTTCTCCCGGTTTTACCGCTTGATGATCCGTCATGTCATGGATCTCCGGTTTTTCTCTATCCGGCATAACCGTCACCGTCTGTGAAGGAACCTGCGCCTTCAGAAGTGAACCAGGCGACGGTTTTTCTTCCCCGGCCGATATGATTTTCATATGCTTCGTTCCGTCCAGCGGATATCGATAAAGAAGCGCTTTATTTTTAGCGACATCGTTTTTATCCTGCTCACTTTGATAACGGGCGGATGCGACCTCTTCCCCGCTGTTTGTGCAGATGATCACTTCTCTCGGCCCGGTATTCGCCATGCCGCTCCCTTTGAGAACAGATAGCGTTTTGCCTTCACGAAGGTGAACACCGTAATGCTGATTGAAATCATCTTCCGTCAAATGCCCGTTTGAGCGGTTTTTTACCCAAAACACGTGAGTTTGGCCGGAGGGAATCGTCACATCATCTTGTTCAAAAGGCCAGATGGCGTCTGATTCCTTGCCCTTTTCGGGATGTCCGTATTTGATTTTGTAGCTGTTCAGATGAACAGCTTTATTGGTATTGTTATAAACTTCAATAAATTCATAGCCATCTTTTACACCGCTGTTTGATGTGTCGACAACCATTTCCGTGATCAGCAGCTCCGGAAGGTTTTGTGTATCCGTACGCATGCCTTTCAGGGCGACAGTATACACATCGGTCTTCACAGAGGAATCACCGGCTTGAGCTTCAATGTAATACTGGACTTTGTCGGATGCTATGGATTCGCTTTCTAATTTGGCAATATAGCCGTTCTGTTTGCCCGGCTCCACTTCCATCGGAATCGCCCGATACGGCAATTCGTCATGCTGCTTGTAATACAGAATGACCGTGTCGGCGGCCGCATGCGCGGAAAAATATAAGTCATCTCCTTTTTTCACTTGTTCAACAGGAGTGTGCCTGATGACCGGTGAACCAGGCTGAATATGCTGTTTTCCCGCTGCGGACGAAATCGGCATCTGCAAGGCAAAAAATAAAACTGCGGCCAACAACAAAAGGGTTTGGCGATTTCTGTACTTTTTCATCGTCTACCTCCCTTTCGTATTTTGCCTTTACAGATCATTTTTATGAAAGAGACATTCGGGCGAAAAAAAAGAAGCCTGATGATTCATCAGACTTCAGCTTATTTTTTGGACATCGGTTCGATAATTGCTTTTTGAATGAGCAAGTGGAAAACCGACAGGACGATCGACGCAAAAATGGCTGTCCCAAAGCCGTCCAGGTCAAAATTGTCCCCCATAATGGACGCGGTCATATAAAGAGTGATCGCATTGATGATAAACAAAAATAAACCTAACGTAATCACTGTGACAGGCAGCGTCAAAATCACCAGCACCGGCTTCACAAACATATTTAAGATGGATAAAATCAAGCTTGCCGTAATGGCTGCCCCGATGCTTCTGACGTGAACCGCATCAAAGTAACCGGCAATGACGATTAATAATAAGGCATTGACAAGAACGTTTATGATCCATCTCATCATCTGTTGACTTCCCCTTCATTCGGCACTAGGAATACCCAGACAATATAAATCAGCAGAACGGGAAATCCGGTCGAAAATATAAATAATAGAACCGTAATGATTCTCAGCAATGACGCATCCATATTTAAATATTCAGCAAGACCCCCGACGACCCCGGCAATCTTTCTGTCTGTTTCGGATCGAAATAGCCTTTTCATTGTATCACTCCTGTGTATGGTTTAAATGGATCGATCCTGTCTTCGATTCCAAAAACACGGTCATGCTATCATCATGATTTTGATTTGCTTTTAGATACATTTCTTTCTGGATTGTCTCGTTTTTTTCCTTTAAAATTTCCGCATCTGACAGATCATGAGACAGAGAACCGAGATTGCTTTTCAGCTCCGCTGTTACCGCGCAGTCCCGTGGAACATTCAGCTCTACGCTTCCCGTCGTTGTTTTCACATATGCTGTCCGGCAGTGCGGATTTTTGACTGTTGCAGCAATATTGCCGTTAAAGCTCTGCAGGTCAAGCGCCTCGCATGAACCTTTAAGATCGATCAATCCATTGATGGTTTCCGCTTCAATCTCTCCGCAAGTATGGTCGGTAAGTTTGATTTGTCCATTTGCAGTTTCCAATGAAGCTTTTCCTGCCGTGAGTGCAGAGAACGACAGCACGCCGTTTGTCGTTTTGGCAGACAGCTCTTTTACGTTTAAATGTTCCCCTCTGACCGGGCCGTTAAACAGCTTAAAGCGGATTTTGCCGTACTCTTTGTCCGGTATATAGACGGTAAGGTTGGTCTTCATTGTTTTTTTCTCCGTACGGATCGTGAACTTATCGCCTTCCACACCGCAGTCGATATGCTGGAGAAAAGCCTGCCTTGCTTCATCCTGATTTTCGGCCCGGTACACTTTTGCCTGACATTCGACTCTGATGTCGGAATCGCTCCACGGTACAAGGTTGACGCTGCCGTTGGCAAGCTGAATATCCAGAGTCGAAAAATCGGTGTCTTTGAACTGGAATATATGTTGGACATCGAACGAGTGCCCGAAATTCAAATCCAAGTCTGCTTCTTTTACTTTTTTTACAGCGGTATCAATCCATTCGAACAGTTTGGAACCGATCGAAGGCTTCGGTTCTTTTTTCTTTTCACTGTAGAAATCCTCCGAATCAATGACATCCTCAGATAAAGCTGTCACCTTGCTCTCGGTTTCCCTGTAGTCTTCTTCAAGTTTTTCGATCAGGATCAGCGCCTCTTTCGCGGACAGCTTCCCTTCCTCGACCAATTTTAATATTCGCTCTTTCTCATGCTTCATGAAAAGCTCCCCCGTTCTCCTTCTTTTAGGCCTGAGTCAGCATTTTAATCCCTTGAACAACGTTCCAGACCACAATAATCAAACTGATGATCCCGAAAAAAACGAAACCTCCGATCATAAAAATGACCGCCAAATAACCGCCATCATTAAAGATAAGCGTACCGCTGATCGCGCCTGCTGCCAATATGACTACGCTTATAAACGGAATAATATGCGAAATAAGCGAACGCATCGCATGCTTTTTTGTTTCTTGATCATCTGTTATAAAATACGCAGCGATTGGCAAAATAAGCGGGGCAAAAAAAACACTAAAATAACAAATTGCTGAAATCAGCGCGTTGTTTCTCGTCATACATAACACTCCTCATCATGTAACCGTTCTTGTAAGTCTAATGTACAGTGACCTTATACTCAGTTTACGTGTATCATGGCCTTTAGGTTTCATTTTCATTCGATCGGCGTGCGTCAAACTTCGCGAATTGATTTTTTTAGATTTTATGAATAGATTCTTTTTTTATAACCCTTTAAAATATGTGGCAAAACCAATGAAAAGGAGCGAGCGTTATGAAACAGAAATCGGAAGTATACGCCTCATCCGCCTCCCAGCTTCTTAGTCTGATTCAGGAACAAAAAAGGATGAATCAGGAGATCGTGAACCGATTGGAAGCGATCAATTCCGCTCCTCCGCTTTCCAGCGAAATCCGCTATTTAAAGGTTCTGCTGAACAGCAGCAGCACCCACATTTTAAACAGTATGATTGAAGCGGCCAAACACATCAGCCGGACTGAACGTTAATCGTTCTGACGAAGTTCGTTTGATATTTCTAGCAGATTTCCGTCGGGATCTCTGATATAAACCGAAACGATCGGCCCTTCAGCGCCCGTGCGCTCTGCGGGGCCTTCTTCAATCTTAATAGACAGCCCCTCCAGATGACGAATCACATCATCAATGCCTGTATTTGTGATGAAACACAGGTCAAGGGAGCCGGGCACCGGGTGCTGTGCCTTCGGCTCAAATTCTTTTCCGGCTTCGTGGAGGTTTATTTTTTGGCTGCCGAATGTCAGCGCTTTTCTTCCTTCTCGAAAAGTGACCGCGTCCATCCCCAGCACACGGATGTAAAATTCGCATGTCGCATCAATGTCTTTTACCGTCAGTACCAAATGATCCATGCGATCAATCTTCATCACCCCATCCCCCTTTATTGTTTGTTTTTTTACGTTATAACAGCTATTGAGTAAAAGAGCAATGAAAATCTTTTAAACAAAGCTTGCCGCGGATCATTCGGCCATTGAAAAAGCTGCCGACGTGACACCGGCAGCATGTTTCTTTACGGTCTGACAGCTTCTTTTTCTTGAAGCCGCTTCTTCATTCTGTTTTTGTCGCGTTCAATGATCGGTTTTAAATAGCGGCCGGTATATGACCCTTCGACTTTCATGACTTCTTCGGGAGGTCCTGCAGCCACGATCATCCCGCCGCCGTCTCCGCCTTCAGGGCCCAAGTCGATCAAATAATCAGCAGCTTTTATAATATCGAGATTGTGTTCGATCACAAGCACTGTATCTCCGTTATCGACCAGGCGCTGCAGAACGGCCAGAAGCCTTGCGATATCATCGACATGCAGTCCTGTCGTCGGCTCGTCCAAAATATAAAGGGATCTTCCCGTTGAACGGCGATGAAGTTCAGATGCCAATTTGACCCGCTGCGCTTCTCCCCCGGAAAGCGTTGTAGCCGGCTGTCCGAGCGTAATATAGCCAAGACCGACATCATACAGGGTCTGCAGCTTGCGCTTGATTTTCGGGATGTTCTCAAAAAATTGAACGGCATTCTCGACCGTCATCTCAAGCACGTCAGAAATATTTTTACCTTTGTACGTAACCTGAAGCGTTTCACGGTTGTATCTCTTTCCGTGGCAAACCTCACAAGGAACATATACATCGGGCAGGAAGTGCATTTCGATTTTGATGATTCCGTCGCCTTTGCAGGCCTCACAGCGCCCGCCTTTGACGTTAAAGCTGAAGCGCCCTTTCTTGTACCCTCTGACTTTCGCTTCATTCGTTTGGGCAAACACGTCGCGGATATCATCGAACACGCCGGTATATGTGGCCGGGTTTGACCTAGGCGTCCGGCCGATCGGAGACTGGTCGATATCGATCACTTTATCGAGGTGCTCGATTCCTTTTATATCTTTGTACTCTCCCGGTTTCGCCTTCGCCCGATGCAGTTTCTGAGCCAGCGTTTTGTGGAGAATTTCATTGACGAGCGTGCTTTTCCCTGATCCCGATACCCCGGTAACAGCTGTGAACACGCCGAGCGGAAACTTCACCGAAACATTTTTCAAGTTGTTTTCCTTTGCCCCTTTTACCTCGATAAAACGGTTGTCAGGCTTCCTTCTCTCAGCAGGAAGAGGAATGAATTTTTTCCCTGAGAGGTACTGCCCTGTCAGCGATTGATCATCGTTCATCACTTCTTCCGGTGTTCCGGCGGAGATCACTTCTCCCCCGTGTACGCCCGCGCCGGGTCCGATATCGATTAAATAATCGGCGGCAAGCATCGTATCCTCGTCATGCTCGACGACGATCAATGTGTTTCCGATATCCCTCATGTTTTTGAGCGTCTCAATCAGACGGTCGTTATCGCGCTGATGAAGACCGATTGACGGCTCATCAAGGATGTAGAGGACACCGGTCAGCCTTGAGCCGATTTGCGTTGCAAGCCTGATCCGCTGCGCTTCTCCCCCCGACAGAGTGCCGGCAGCGCGGCTGAGCGTCAAATAGTCAAGCCCGACATTGTTCAAAAATCCGAGCCGCTCTTCAATCTCCCGCAAAATGAGGTTGGCGATCTTCATGTCTTTTTCCGAAAGTTCAAGTTCACGGAAAAATTGAAGGGCGTTAGAAACCGACATTTCGGTTATCTTACCGATGTGAAGGCCGTTTATCAGCACGGCGAGGGATTCCTTTTTCAGACGGTAGCCTTTGCATGAAGGGCACGGCTGATTGGCCATATATTTTTCCATCAGTTCACGAACGTAATCCGAGCTGGTTTCTTTATAGCGTCTTTCGATATTGCGGATGACGCCTTCGAACTCAATGTAGTTTTCCCGGACTTGTCCGAAGTCGTTTTCATATTTGAAATAAATCTGCTCGCCTCCGCTGCCGTAGAGGATTTTTTCAAGGTGGTGCTTCGGCAGCTCCCTGACCGGAACATCCATATCGATTCCATAGTGGCTGCATACCGCTTCAAGCAGCTTCGGATAATATTGGGAGCTCTGCGGTTCCCAAGGTGCAATCGCATTCTCCTTTAGCGACAGCTCATCGTTTGGGATGACGAGCTCTATATCGACTTCCAGCTTGGACCCGAGGCCGTCGCAGCTCGGACACGCGCCGAACGGGCTGTTGAAAGAGAACATTCTCGGCTCGAGTTCACCGATTGAAAAACCGCAGTGCGGGCAGGCATGATGTTCGCTGAAAAGCAGCTCTTCCTGTCCGATCACATCGATGATCACGCGGCCTTCGCCGAGGCGGAGCGCCGTTTCGAGCGAGTCTGTGAGACGGGCGGTCACGCCTTCTTTTATGACGATGCGGTCGACGACAACTTCGATCGAATGCTTTTTATTCTTTTCGAGCTCGATGTCCTCTGAGAGGTCATTCATTTCGCCGTCGATCCGGACTCTTACATAGCCTTGCTTTCTGATTTGATCGAGCACTTTCACATGCGAACCTTTTCTTCCAGAGACGACCGGCGCGAGCACCTGTAGCTTCGTGCGCTCGGGATATTCCAAAATTCTGTCCGTCATCTGTTCGATCGTTTGCGAAGTAATTTCAATGCCGTGAACCGGGCAAACCGGCTTTCCAATTCTGGCAAACAGCAGCCGGAGATAATCATAGATTTCCGTCACCGTTCCGACTGTCGACCGAGGGTTCCGGCTCGTTGTTTTCTGATCGATGCTGATCGCCGGCGACAGGCCTTCAATCGCATCAACGTCGGGTTTGTCCATCTGTCCTAAAAACTGGCGGGCATAGGCGGAGAGAGACTCGACATAGCGCCGTTGCCCCTCTGCATATATCGTATCGAACGCAAGGGATGATTTCCCTGATCCCGAAAGACCTGTCAGCACGACAAGCTGATCCCTCGGAATAGAGACATCGATATTTTTCAGATTGTGGGCCCTTGCACCTTTCACCTCAATTCGTTTCGTTGCCATTCTCTATTCATCCTTCCGATTTTAACTCTAGGAGCAAGTCGCGAAGCTCAGCGGCACGTTCAAAGTCAAGCGCTTTTGCGGCTTCCTTCATGTCGCTTTCCATTTGAGCGATCACTTTTTCCCGCTCTTTCTTCGTCATCTTCGAAAGCTTCGGCTCCTCTTTCACTTGATATTCTTCCTGTTCTTCAGCAGCATGAGTTGCCCGGATGACGTCCCTGATCTTTTTGTTGATCGTTTTCGGCGTAATGCCGTGTTTTTCATTATAGGCCTCCTGCTGTTCGCGGCGGCGCTTCGTTTCATTGATTGCGATTTCCATCGAGTTGGTGATTTTGTCGGCATACATGATCACGCGGCCTTCGGCATTTCTGGCGGCGCGGCCGATCGTTTGGATGAGCGAACGCTCAGACCGCAAAAAGCCTTCTTTGTCTGCGTCAAGAATGGCGACAAGTGAAACCTCCGGAATATCGAGTCCTTCCCTCAGCAGGTTGATGCCGACGAGAACGTCATGCTTGCCGAGGCGAAGGTCGCGGATGATCTCGATCCGCTCCAGCGTTTTAATCTCAGAATGCAGGTATGTGACCTTGATTCCGATTTCCTTCAGATAATCCGTCAAATCCTCGGACATTTTTTTCGTCAGCGTAGTGACGAGAACGCGTTCATTCCGCTCGATTCTCTGCTGGATTTCGCCGATCAGATCATCGATCTGCCCTTCAATCGGTCTTACCTCAATGATCGGATCGAGCAGCCCTGTCGGCCGGATGATCTGCTCTACCATTTCAGGCGTATGCTCAAGTTCATAAGGCCCCGGCGTAGCCGACACATACACGATGTTGTGAATGTGCTTTTCAAACTCTTCAAACCTGAGCGGACGGTTATCCAAAGCGGAAGGCAACCTGAAACCGTGATCGACGAGAACTTGTTTTCTCGCCTGGTCTCCGTTGTACATTCCTCTGATCTGCGGCATGGTGACATGCGACTCATCGATGACCAGCAGGAAATCATCCGGAAAGTAATCGAGCAGCGTATATGGAGTCGAGCCTGCCGGACGAAGCGTCAGATGTCTTGAATAGTTTTCGATGCCCGAGCAAAAGCCCATTTCGCGCATCATTTCCAAATCGTATCTCGTCCGCTGTTCCAGACGCTGCGCTTCAAGGAGCTTGCCTTCTTCACGAAGCGCTTTAAGGCGCTCTTCCAGCTCCTCTTCAATGTTTATGATCGCTTTCTTCATCTTTTCTTCGCGTGTGACGAAGTGGGAAGCCGGGAAGATCGCGACGTGTTCCCTCTCCCCTAAAATTTCGCCTGTCAGGGCATCCACTTCCCTGATCCGTTCGATTTCGTCCCCGAAAAATTCAACCCGGATGCAGTGCTCATCCCTTGAAGCCGGAAAGATCTCGACGACATCGCCGCGCACCCTGAATGTTCCGCGCTGAAAGTCGATATCATTCCGCGCATATTGGATGTCAACGAGCTTTCTGAGCAGCTCATTCCGCTCGATTTCCATTTCCGTTCTGAGCGAGAGCACCAGTTCCCTGTATTCCTCCGGAGAACCCAAGCCGTAAATACAAGAGACACTCGCCACAATGATGACATCTTTGCGTTCAAAAAGAGCTGACGTGGCAGAGTGCCTTAATTTATCAATCTCATCGTTAATGCTGGCATCTTTTTCGATAAATGTATCAGTCTGGGGCACGTAAGCCTCAGGCTGGTAATAGTCATAATAGCTGACAAAATATTCGACTGCGTTGTTGGGGAAAAATTCTTTAAACTCGCTGTACAGCTGCCCGGCGAGCGTTTTATTGTGGGCGATGACGAGAGTCGGTTTGTTGACTTCTTTAATCACGTTTGACATCGTAAACGTCTTTCCTGTACCGGTTGCCCCCAAAAGCGTCTGATGCTTTCTGCCTTCATTGATTCCTTTGACAAGCTGATCAATCGCTTTCGGCTGATCCCCCTGGGGCTGATAATTCGAGACTAATTCAAAGCGGTCGTTCACAAAAAAGCCTCCGTTTCTTTACGAAATCTTCCTGTTTATTATTTTAACACACCCAAAGCAAAAATACGAACTAAAGTTCGGTTTTTGTGTTTTTCCACAAAAGCCGACCATTCCTGATCTATCAAAAAACCCCTCCTTTTTGGCATCAAAAGCAGGGCTTCACGGCAATCATCCTTACGGTTCTATGAGTCTTCCTTCTTTTCGCCCACCTTTTTCGCCACATAGAGCGAACCGGCCACGAGCGAGGCGATATCAAGTCCTACAATAAAAAAGGTTTCCGTATATCCTTTTAAATATGAAGCGAACAACAGCGCTGCAGTGAGCGCAATCCCGACGTAATGGTTATAGGTCACCCTTGTAAAAAACAAGACAAGCAAGAAAGGAAATATCAGTGCAAAAACGGCTTTTGTAAACACAAAAACCCTCCTTACGTTTCTTGATCTTATTCGATTATATTAAAGAACAAAGAAACGGACAAACATGGACACTCATTCATTTTGTCCATCATCATGCCGCGTTATTCGAAAATCAGACGTTAAAAGGCGAAAAAGAACGAGATTCCGGCGGCCAGGAGGTTCGGCATCGCAAAAATGGCGAGCACATTTGCCAGCTTGCCGTTCCACTCCCTGTGCTCTTTCGTTTCCGAATCGTGATTTCCCCTAAACCGGTCACCGCTCACAAATACGCCGGAACATAAAGCAGATAACAGAATTGCGCCTAGGCCGGCGGCTCCTGAAACTTTGAAAATCAACGTCCAATCCCCGGCCGCAGCCGAAACCAATACAGCTATCAAACAAACGAAAGCACCGGCGAGAAAAGCCTTTTTCATCAATCATTCTCCTTCAATCCGTTCTATCCATCATCCTAGCGGAACGTTTTGTAAAAGACAACCAAAAGTTTCCCACAAGGCAAAAGCAAAAGCGCCTGAAAGCGGCGCTTTTTTAACATCGGTTATTCTGTTTCTGCTGAGGCTGCTGCCTCGGCATGCTTCATCACCGCATCCTCTTCTTTTACAAAGATGATGCCGAGCTCATGATGCTCCCCTTCATATGAAGCTCTTTGTTCAAAACGAATTTCATTGTTTAAACCGACGACTTCAAGCTTGAAGAAAGCCCGGTTCTTCTGAAGCGCTTCGTAGAAGTCCGCCGCATTTTTCACTTCAATCCCGTTGACCTTCGTGATGATTTCGCCGATCTTGAGACCGAGACCGGCTGCCGGCGTGTTCGGAATAATCCCGAGAACCATCAGCCCCTGGTCTCTCTTTGAAAAATGGAAAGGAGCGGAATTGTCGTTCATCCGCTGCTTCCAGGATAAAAAGGCTCTTCCTGCGATCGCCGCTGCCGCGGCAAGAGCGGCAAGCGGAGTCCACCATACGCTTCCTGCCGCGATCAGCAGAATGATGATACCAAGCACGCTGATGCGCCTCGCTGTAATTTTAATGCTTTCAATCGGAAGCGATCCTTGAACCCTTTGGCCGAAGCCGATGAAATACGGAATCCACAGGAGCTCAAAGCCGCCGTTAAATGACAAAACGGGCCACCACGGAACCGATGATTCGATCGCATGTCCCGGAATGAGAATGAACAACGGCAGCAGCCAGGTTCTGCCCGCAATCTGCTGTCCGATTGGGAGACCTCTTGTGCTCATGACGATCGCAGGGGACGTTTTGACATGTGCCGTTTTATAGACGAGCACTCCTTCCGCCACCAACAGAAGTCCGAGCAAGACGGCAGCAGCCGGCCAATTCGCGAGGGACAGTTGCGGCAGAAACGCGTCAAGCGCTCCGAAACCGGTGTATTCAATACATAAACCAACGACGATGCTCACGCCAAGCGTATATGCCGCTGACAGCAGACTCTGTCTGAAAGTTAAAGCTGCGGCAACGCTGAATGCCGCTATTAAAACCAGCATGCCCATCGGAAGATACAGCCCTAAGCCGAACGAAACAATGGACAGAACGAGTCCTGCCAGAAGTCCCTTGGAATATGTAAACTTGAACTCGTCATAAATATCTTCAATACGCGTATGGAATGTCTTTCTTTCACGTTTGATCCGGGCATAGCCGTAAGCAAGACTCATGATCATCATAAAATAGAAGAGCGGGTGCAAAAAGAACAATCCTGCTCCTTTTAAAAGTTCAATTAAGCTTTCTTCAACAGACAAGGGAACGTTCACCGCCTCAGCCAAGCATTTCAGGCCGCCTTAAATACAGCAGCTTTTTAACGTTGGATATTTTAGGGAAACCCAGCTTGTCTAAAGCGTCGGCATGAGGAAATGACGGGCGGCCGTTCAGGCGGGATGCCTGAGCCGTCAGCCGCAGAAACTTTCGTCATGATGCTTTAACGCCGGTGCTTTTCAAGCGCATTCGTGACGACAAATGCTGGCACCTTTAGGCAAGCTGGTGCATTTATTATTATTATTCTAACAAATAATAAAATGCTTGGGTATGGTAAACGTGAGGTTTATTTCTCCTGGCTCATCCAAAGCGTCACATTCGACAAAGAAAAGTCTTTCAGGTAATGATTGACCTCGACATCAAGAATATCTCCTATCAGCTGCATTGACCGCTTGATATCGGTCAGATTGATGCCGAGCCGCTTGTGGTTGTCCATCAAGTAGTTGAAATAAAGTTCCGCGCAATCCTCATTGATATCTTCCACACTTTCGACCGAAGTGTAGTTCACGAGGTATCTGCTGAACAGCATAAGCAATCCTACTGCCTTTGTAGCGGAAAACGTAACGTCTTGTGATCGAACTTTTAACTGCTCCACTAATTCATAGTATTTTTTCTCTCTCACAATACTTGCCCTTTTCAATCGTGTACCCCCATTTATTATTTATATATAAGAAAAGCGCAAGCGTCAGACGACTCCACCAACAGAGACGAAGAACGCAAACAGCGCTAACATTCTCCGCAAAAAAAATGCACACATTATAATTCTTGAAAAAGCTTTGGTTCTATTTTAAAAAGTTTTCCTTTGTTATACAACTTGCAAAAGTTACATTTTTACTGCATCTTTACATCCTTATAAAGTCTCCCATACACTTATGTTATCGGGTCATTTCTATTCATTATGAATGTTTTTTTTATGAAAAAACAAAAATTTTAGGTAAAAAGATTGAGAATTTACTTTCTGAGAATAAAAAAAGTGAGGACATCCTTGCCCTCACTTTTTGTTAAACAGCACTTTTAATGCGGCTTGCAGCTGAAGATCGTTCTTTTCATTCATTTTTTTCTCTTCAATCCGCAGGTTCATGGTATTTGCCGTTTTTTGGTCAATGATTCCCGTTTGTTTCAGCTTGTTCTCTGCCTGAAACGCCATAACGGCTTTTTTGGTGCTTTCACTGTAATAGCCGTCTTCCCGGCCGGGGACAAACCCGAGTCCTTTCAGCAGGAACTGCGCCCGTTTAATTTCATTGTTGTTCATATCCGGCTTGAGGGGTTCCTTCAGCTGTAGAGGCCCAACCGAGAAATATACAGGCTGTGTGACTGGAACGGTCGGCTGAATTCCTTGCTTATGGATCCAATTCCCTTTAGGTGTCAGCCATTTGTACAGCGTCAGCTTAATATTGCTTCCGTCTCCCATCGGGACCGCCTGCTGAACGGTTCCCTTCCCAAAAGAAGGATCACCAACCACGTCGTAGCCCTCGGCTTCTTTTAATGCACCTGCAAGAATTTCTGACGCCGAAGCGCTGCCCTTGTCCGTGATCACGCTCACAGGATATGGTTTTTTCTCTTTTAATTTTGAGAAATATTGTTTTTTATTTCCGTTTCTTTCGGCGATTTGTATATAAGGATGATCTTTTGTCACAAAATGTTTTAAAATGTCTTCCACACTTTGCAAGTAGCCGCCCGGATTTCCTCTTACATCCAAAACGAGCCCTTTTATTCCCTTTTTCTCAAGCTTTTTCAGTTCAGCAGTAAAATCTTTTGCCGTATGTTCGGAAAAGGAAGATATTGCGATATAGCCGACAGGTTTGTCCTGTACTTTTTTAATGGAGGCAAACACCGTTTCCAGCGGTATTTCATCGCGCTTAATCGTAAATGTCAGCTGGTCTCTCATGCCGGGTCGGTGAACTTTCAGCGTAACCGTCGATCCCTTTTTGCCCCTGATCTTTAATACGGCGTCATTCAAATCCATTCCGGCCATGGAATCCCCGTCGATGCTGATGATTTCATCGTTCGGCTTTAATCCGGCTTTCTCTGCCGGAGACTGTTTAAAAGGAGAGACGATAATGATTTTCCTGTCTTCCATTCCGATTTCTGCGCCGATTCCTTCAAAAGAGGAATCAAGGGAATCTGAAAACCGCTTTGCCGTCTGTTTATCCATGTAAACCGAGTATGGATCATTCAAAGTTGAAAGCATGCCTTGTATGGCTCCTTCCAACAGTTTTTCCCTGTCGACCTGCTCCACATATTCATTTGAAATCAGGTCATATGCTTTCTCAATTTTCTCCAATTCGTTTCTAGCGGTGCTTTTGGCTGCAACTTCTTCAGCCGCTGATGCTTTTGGAACGACATCATGAAACGGAATCGGGCCGGCGCCTGTTACCAAGCCACATAACAGGCTGAGCGCAATGATGAGCCGTGCAATCTTCTGATTCATCCTGTACCTCCTCTTCTGCCTGCACTATGTTTTGTTGCTTGATGTAGTATGCGCCAAAACAGCCCGTATCATGTAATCGATTTTCCATTGGTCAGCAAAAAAAGCTGCCGGAGCGGCGGCAGCTTTCGCTTATATGGTCCTCACGCGCTTGATGATTTCTTCTGTCACTTCATCTGTCGTACTTGAACCGCCGATATCAGGCGTCAAGTAGCCGCTCTTTAGAACGTCTTCAATCACGGCAAGCAATCTTGCACCGAGTTCTTCTTCCCCAAAATGATCGAGCATCATTTTGGCCGTCCAAATTTGGCCGATCGGATTGGCAATTCCTTTGCCGATGATATCCGGAGCAGAGCCGTGCACAGGCTCAAACATAGACGGATATTTGCCGTTTACATTGATATTGGCGGCCGGCGCCACGCCTATGCTTCCCATAATCGCCGCCCCGATATCGGTCAAAATATCACCGAATAAGTTGCTGGCAACAATGACGTCAAGCTTCTCAGGCTTCGTTACAAAAAAGGCCGACAGCGCGTCAATGTGCTGCGAATCAGCGGTAATATCGGGGTAGTCCTTTGCCGTGTTCTCAAAGACTTCATCCCAAAAAGGCATTGAATAAACGATTCCGTTCGATTTTGTTGCGCTTGTAACATGCTTTTTTCGTTTAGCCGCCAACTCAAAAGCAAAGCGCATCGCCCTCTCCGCCCCTTTTCTTGAAAAAACGGCATTTTGAATGGCGATTTCATCTTCATCTCTGAAGATTCTGCCCCCGATCGAGCTGTATTCCCCTTCGCTGTTTTCCCTGACGACAAGCAGATCGAAATCTTTTGGGTTGGCCAGCGGAGACTTGATTCCTTGCAAATATTTCGCAGGTCTAATGTTAATGACCTGTTCAAATTCGCGGCGGATTTTAATGAGCAGCCCCCATAGGGAAATATGGTCGGGGACAAGCTTGCTGTTTCCTACCGCCCCAAGGAAGATGCTGTCGAACTCTTTCAGCTGCTCCAAGCCGTCATCAGGCATCATTTCCCCGTGTTCCAAATAATACTCGCAGTTGTATGGAAACTCTGTAAATCGAAATGAGAGTCCCCCGTGAACATCAGAAACCGCTTTCAAAACTCGCTGTGCAGCAGGTACGACTTCTTTTCCTACACCGTCACCGGGTATGCTGGCAATGTTGAATACTTTCATTGGATCATCCCCTATTTCAAATTGTCGACTGTCGACAGATGTCACTTTCATTCTATACCTTGTGTTATTTTCTGACAAGAATAAATGTTGGGAAAACCCTTGTTTGAATGATAAAAAGCCGATTCGGTCCATTTCTGGACGAATCGGCTTTCATTTTTAAAGCGGTATATAATTGGCCGGGTCAACAGCATTGGATTTCGCGTTGTTCCAAAGGCCTTTATGAATTTCAAAGTGAAGATGCTGCCCGTAGGATTGACCTGTATTTCCCATTGTTCCGATCACTTGTCCCTGTTCAACACGCTGGCCTGTCTGCACTTTAATTGAAGACATGTGAGCGTAGACCGTCTGATATGTTTGCCCGTTGATGTTATGGGTAATAAACACAACATTGCCGTAGCTGGACGAGTAATGGGCGTTATAGACGGTTCCGGCGGCTGCCGCATAAATCGGAACGCCTGAACCGCGCTTGGCGATATCTACACCAAAGTGATTCCCAAGCGAACGCTTTCCGAATCCGGAAGTAAATGCGCCGGAAGCAGGGCGGATAAAACCTGAGCTGCTTGGTGCCGACGGTTTAGATGAAGTGGCTTCCGATCGACCGCTTGAAGCCTGGCGGCTCGCTTCAGCTTCCTGCTTTTTCCGATGCGCCTCTTCGGCTTTGATCGCTTCATTCTGACGCTTTAAAATTTCTGCTTCATTTTCGAGTGAACCAAGTTCTTCATGTGCGTGATCTTTATCTTGCTTCACTTTTTTCATGACGTTTGCTTTTTCTTTTTGCTGCTTGTCGAGCGTCTTTTTTAAATCTTCAAGGTCTTTAAGCGCTTTTTCAAGGCTTTCAAGGTCCTTGCTCAGCTTTGTTTCCTTTTCCTCAACAAGCTGAAGATCGCGCTTTTGTTCTTCCATCAAATCTTTATCAGCTTCAACAATTGTCGAAACCGCACCCGCGCGGCTGATGAAATCTCCAAAACTTTTCGAGCCGAGAAGCACGTCTATGTATTGAACGGAACCGCCGTTTTCCTGCATGGAGCGAACCCGGTCTTTCAATATTTTATTGCGTTTCTCAATCTTTTCTTTAAGCTTTTTGATTTGCTTTTTCAGCTCTTCGATGCTTTTCTTTGTTTGATTGATTTCTTCATTTTTCTTTTCCAGCTTTTCATTCGTGTTCGTCATTTGACGGTCGATTTTCTCGATCTCGCTTTTCAGGCTCGCTTCCTTTGATTCAAGCTCTGAAAGCTCCTGTTTCTTTTTTTCGAGCTTTGACTCGTTTTCAGATTTTTTGTTTTGGACGTCGCTCTTTTTTTTCTCCAAGTCTTCATAAGCTAAAGCATGGTTGCTTTTTAGGGGGATCAGCACTGCCGACAATCCGAGCACAGCGGTCAGCCCCAGCGTCATAAGCTTTCTTTTCAACCTTGGTTCCTCCTTGCCTTCAGAATCAAGGGTGCCCGGCGCTTTGCAGGCATCCCAGCTTTAAACATGATACAACCGGCGAAAGCGCCGGTTTAAACTTTTAAGAATTTGCGAATCGACATCAAGCTTCCCCATACACCGATAACGGCTCCAATCAGCACCAAAATCGCTGAAATCTGGAAGACGAACGGATTGTACGGCAAGAGCTGTATGAATGTGCCCTGAACTTTCGGAGCGATCCACTGAACGGCATGATGATACGTTCCGAGCAAAATAGCGATCGGAATGATAGAACCGCATACGCCCAAGAGCAAACCTTCAATGAAGAAAGGCCAGCGAATAAACCAGTTTGTCGCGCCTACAAGTTTCATAATCTCGATTTCTTTGCGTCTCGCAAAAATCGTAATTTTGATCGTATTCGAAATTAAAAACATCGCCGTAAACAGCAGTCCGATGACCAATGCAATCCCGATTACTTTGGCGACATTGCTTATTTTAAACAGGCGGTCAACCTGCTCCTGCCCGTATGTCACCTTATAGACGTTGGTCAGCTTTTCAAGCTTCTTGGCAGCTTTCGGCGTATCTTGAGGGTCTGTTGTTTTGACGACAAACGCATCGTTCAGCGGATTTTCCTGCTCGAACATCGCAAAGAATTTCCCGTCTTCTCCAAAGCTGTCTTTCAGACTTTTAAGCTCTTCATCTTTAGATGAGTATTTGACACTGCTGATTTCCGGTATTTGTTTAATTTCTTTTTCCAATGTATTTTTTTGATCCTGGTTGGCCGTCAAGTCAACCAGTACTTTGACTTCGACTTCTTGTTCGGCTTTTAATGTCATATTGTATACGTTCAGCATGATGACTAAGAATACGCCGACCAAGATAAGTGTAACAGTTACAGCACTGATGGATGCGAAAGTCATCCACGCGTTTCTCCCGAGAGATTTTAAGCTCTCGCGCAAATGCCGTCCGAGAGTTCTAATCATAAGAACCATACTCCCCTCTAGCTTCATCACGCACAATGACCCCGTCTTCGATTGCGATGACCCGTTTCTTCATGGTGTTTACGATTTCTTTGTTATGAGTCGCCATAACGACTGTTGTTCCGCGGTTGTTGATTTCTTCGAGCGTCTTCATGATTTCCAAAGACGTCTCAGGGTCAAGGTTTCCCGTCGGCTCGTCAGCGATCACGACATCAGGGTCGTTGACGATTGACCGTGCAATTGAAACCCGTTGCTGTTCTCCCCCGGACAGCTGATCAGGAAATTGCCTTGCTTTGTGCTTCAGCTGGACAAGATCAAGCACTTCAAGCACTTTTTTTCTGATCACCTCTGGGCGCTCCCCAATGACCTCTAAAGCAAATGCAACATTTTCAAACACCGTCAGCTTCGGCAGCAGTTTAAAGTCTTGGAATACAACGCCGATTTTCCTTCTGATGAAAGGTATCTCTTTTTCTTTGAGCTGCGCCAAATTTTTATTGTTTATGACAATCTTCCCTTTGGAAGGCTTTTCTTCGCGGTAAATCATTTTAATGAAGGTTGATTTCCCTGCTCCGCTCGGTCCTACAACATAAACAAATTCCCCGGGATATATAGAGATGCTTATTCCGTTCAGCGCCGAGACCCCGTTGGAATAAGTCTTATATACATCTTTTATTTCGATCATGTAATCACCTAATCTTTTATGTTTATACGGTCATACTCTTCGAAAGGGCATGTCGTTTTGTGTCCTGCTAATTTCACGATAAATGGTATTGATTCAAGCCCTTTTTCAACAACACCCATTATACGTCAAGATTAGACAAAATGATATTACAGTTTTGTTTCAATGCCGACCTAAGTTATAGGAAAAACGCAAAATCAGACAAAAAATTTGTACTTTGGGCCTTTTTTGAGACAAAAGAACTTGTTTGTCTCGGTTTTTCAATAGGCCAAAAGACCTTTTGAACAAAAAAAGAACCTTTTTCACCTGAATGTGAAGAAGGTTCTCTTCGTCTCCTGACCGGCAAGGCATGCTTATTTTTTCTCTGAAAGCCACTTGGCGACCGCTTCAGCTTCTTTTTCGTCTACAAGATTGCCAGGCATTCCGCCGCGGCCGTTGACTACAATGTCCTTAATTTCGCCTTCCTTATACTTGCCGCCAACTTCCTTCAAGCTCGGGGCGGAACCGCCGGCCAAATCCTTACCGTGGCAGCCTGTGCAGTTTTGCTGGTAAATCTCTTCCCCGTCCGTTGCAGTTGCTTGCCCGCCTGTGTTTTTCTCTTTGCTTTCGTTGTTATTGCCGCCGCAGGCAGCCAGCACAAAAGAAACAGCCATAAACAGAGTAAACAGCTTCATTTTCATTTTTTTAAGTCAGCTCCTTTAACAAGTCAACCTTTATTATAACCTCGATTACGCGCGTTTAAAACCCTCGCCAAGCACCTCTGAAGCATCCATCGCAATGACAAATGCAGACTCATCAATGTGTTTCACGAGTTGTTTCAGCTTTGTGAACTCGGTCTGGCCGACCACGCACATCAGAATGGGCCGCTCATCATCTGTATAGCCTCCGACCGCTGATATTTTCGTAATCCCCCTGTCGATTTTATTCAGTACCGCATGTCGGACTTCCTCTTCCCGGCTGGTAATGATCATCGCCATTTTAGAACGGTTCAATCCGACCTGGATAATATCGATGGTTTTGCTTGATATATAAACGCCAAGCATCGCATACAATCCCTGTTCGATGTTAAAAACAAACATCGCAGACAGGACGATCGTTCCGTCGATCAGCGCTAAACATTTGCCTTGCGACAGCCCGGTGTACTTATGAATGATTTGCGCAGCCAGCGCAGTGCCGCCTGTCGAGCCCCTTCCGAGAAAGACCATCCCGATTCCAACTCCGATGCCGACACCGCCGAAAATGGCAGCTAAGAGCGGATTCTCTGTCGCCGGAGCAATGTCCCGCGTCACATATACGACAAACGGGAGAAAAACAGACCCTACAAGCGTCTTGATGCCGAATTTTCCTCCGAGTATGAGAACCCCGGCAATAAATAAAGGAATATTAAATGCCCATTGCACATAGGCGGCTTCAAAGCCGAACGATTGCAAAATGGTGCTGATGCCGCTGACGCCGCCGGCTGCAATCCGGTTGGGAAGCAAAAACATATTAAATGTCACAGCGACGACGGCTGATCCAAATAGGATATAGCCGTAGTCACGCAGCGCCGTAAACAATTGATATTTCTTTTTGTCCATATTCATACCTGTCATCCCCCGCACGATTCGTTACCAATCGAGAGTATAGCATTTAGCTTATTGTAAGTAAATAACAGCCAAATAACGTATTAAACGGATAAAGCGGCAGAGGGACAAAGCTTTTTAAGGTTTAGGCTGTACATATCCAGGAGATTTACCCGCAAAAAAAGACACATCCGCATAATATGGATGTGCCTTTCTACAATTTTAGGAAAGCTTGGAACGCAAATATGCGTCGATGAAAGAGTCAATGTCTCCGTCCATGACCGCCTGCACGTTCCCCATTTCCGTGTTCGTTCTATGATCCTTCACTAGAGAATACGGATGGAAAACGTATGAGCGAATCTGGCTTCCCCAGCCGATTTCTTTTTGTTCGCCGCGAATTTCGTCAAGCTGTGCCTGCTGCTCCTCGATTCTGCGCTGATACAGCTTCGACTTCAACATTTTCATCGCACGTTCGCGGTTTTTAATTTGTGAGCGCTCCGTCTGGCAAGTGACGATGACGCCTGTCGGCAGGTGGGTGATCCTGACGGCGGAGTCTGTCGTATTGACGTGCTGACCGCCGGCGCCGCTTGCCCTGTACGTATCGACTTTAATATCTTCCGTGCGGATCTCAATGTCGATTTCTTCGTTGAATTCAGGCATGACATCACAAGACACAAATGACGTGTGCCTGCGACCTGAAGAGTCGAACGGAGAAATTCTGACGAGTCTGTGCACGCCTTTTTCGGCTTTTAAATAACCGTAGGCATTGTGGCCTTTGATCAGGAGAGTGACAGACTTGATTCCCGCCTCATCCCCTGGAAGGTAGTCAAGGGTTTCCACCTTAAATCCGCGGCGCTCCGCCCATCTGGTGTACATTCTGAGAAGCATTGAACCCCAATCCTGTGATTCGGTGCCGCCGGCTCCCGGATGAAGCTCAAGGATCGCATTGTTTTTATCGTACGGCTCGCTTAACAATAGCTGCAGCTCAAATTCGTTAAACTGCTTTGTTAAGCTTTTCAGCTCATTGACCAGTTCATTTTGCAGGTCCTGGTCAGGATCTTCTTTTAAAAGATCGTGTGTCATTTGCAGTTCTTCATGAGACTCGCTTAACTTGTTGTACGTGTTGACATAGTCTTTTAACGCATTCGCTTCATTAATGATCGTCTGCGCTTTTTGCTGATCTCCCCAAAAGTCTGGGTCAGCCATCTGCTCGTCTAGTTCGCTGATTCTTGCTTCCTTTGTTTCGAGGTCAAAGAGACCCCCTGAAGTCCGCTAACCGAGTAGCCATATTTTCAAGTTCCTGTCTGATTTCTGCCAATTCCATTATTCTTTCACCTCATCAAATATTTCAGCCGGTTCAAAATAAAAAGAGGCTAGCACCTCTTTTTATTCTGTTCTTCCGCAGCAGTTTTTATATTTTTTTCCGCTTCCGCAGTAGCATGGATCATTGCGTCCAATATCCACCGCTTTGCGGACCGGTTTTTTCTTCGCTTGTTTTTCCTCATCGCCTTCTTTCGGCTGATGGGCTGTCGTCTGTCCTTGAATAACCTCTTCGCGCTCAAGGTTATTTTCGATTTCAGCCTTCATGACGAATTTGGCTACATCATCTTCGATGGCCGCGATCATGTTTTCAAACATTGCAAAGCCTTCCATCTGATACTCGCGGAGCGGGTTTGTCTGAGCGTAAGCGCGCAGATGAATTCCTTGCCGCAGCTGATCCATCGCATCGATGTGATCCATCCATTTCGTATCGACTTCGCGGAGAACGATGACTTTCTCAAATTCGCGCATTTGTTCAGTGCCGTAGCGCTCTTCTTTCTCATCGTACTTCGTCTTGATGCGGTCGTAAATGAGCTCTGTGATCTCCTCAGGCTCTTTTCCGAAAATGTCGCTTTTCTCCACTCCGCCCTCATCAAGGAAATTCGCATTTACAAGCTCGACAAGGCCGTCAAGATTCCACTCTTCTGGGAGATCTTCCTTCGGCGTGTATGAAGCAACAGCCCGCTCAAGTGAAGCTTTAATCATATTTTCGACGATCGAGCGGAGGTTATCGGAATCGATGACCTCAAAGCGCTGTTTATAGATGACTTCACGCTGCTGACGAAGCACGTCATCGTATTGCAGAAGCTGCTTACGGGCATCAAAGTTGTTGCCTTCCACACGCTTCTGTGAAGATTCGACCGCTCTTGAAACCATCTTGCTCTGAATCGGCGTCGAATCGTCCATTCCGAAGCGGTCAAGCATCGCCATCGTCCGTTCTGCGCCGAAGCGTTTCATTAATTCGTCTTCCATGGACAGATAAAATTGGGTGATACCAGGGTCCCCCTGACGGCCTGAACGTCCGCGCAGCTGGTTGTCAATCCGCCGTGATTCATGGCGCTCCGTACCGATGACGGCCAGTCCGCCAAGCTCTTTTACACCTTCGCCAAGCTTGATGTCCGTACCGCGTCCCGCCATGTTCGTCGCGATGGTGACCGCGCCTTTTTGCCCGGCATCTTCGATAATCTGAGCTTCCCGCTCGTGGTTTTTCGCGTTCAACACCTGATGCGGAATTCCTTTATTTTTAAGCAGCTTTGAGATCAATTCAGATGTTTCTACCGCAACCGTTCCGACAAGAACCGGCTGGCCGACCATATAGCGCTGGGCGACATCCTCTGCGACAGCTTTAAATTTCCCTTCCATGCTCCGGTAAATTAAATCCGGGCGGTCATCGCGGGCGATCGGCTTGTTGGTCGGAATCGTTACAACCTGCATGTTGTAGATGTTGCGGAATTCTTCTTCTTCCGTTTTTGCCGTACCCGTCATTCCGGCTAATTTTTCATACATACGGAAATAGTTCTGGAAGGTGATCGTCGCGAGCGTCATGCTCTCATTTTGGATCTCAAGGCCTTCCTTCGCTTCAATCGCCTGGTGGAGTCCGTCGCTGTAGCGACGGCCTTTCATCAGACGGCCTGTGAAAGAGTCGACGATAACGACCTGTCCTTCTTCGACGACGTAATCGACGTCTTTATGCATCGCCGCATGGGCTTTCAGCGCCTGGGCAATATGATGGTTTAAGGCGACATGGCGGACGTCAAACAAGTTTTCGATGCCAAACGCCTTTTCGGCTTTTGTCATCCCCTCTTCAGTCAGCTGAACGCCTTTTGTTTTCACATCGTATGTGTAGTCCTGGTCCGCTTTTAGCGTGCGGACAAACGCATTGGCCTGAACGTAAAGCTTAGTGGATTTTGCCGCTTGTCCAGAAATGATGAGCGGCGTTCTCGCTTCATCGACCAAAATGGAGTCGACTTCATCAATGACCGCAAAATGAAGCGGACGCTGAACCATCTGCTCTTTATAAAGCACCATGTTGTCGCGCAAGTAGTCAAAGCCAAGCTCATTATTCGTAGAATACGTAATATCTGCTGCATAGGCTTCGCGCTTCTCTTCTTTAGACAGGCTGTTCAGGTTTAAGCCGACTGTCAGCCCGAGAAATTCATAGATTTTCCCCATCTCTTCAGCATCGCGGCTCGCCAGGTATTCGTTGACCGTCACGATGTGAACGCCTTTCCCTGACAGAGCGTTCAAGTAAACGGGCATTGTGGAAGTCAGCGTTTTACCTTCCCCCGTTTTCATTTCAGCAATGTTCCCTTCATGAAGGGCCACGCCCCCCATCAGCTGAACCTTAAACGGGAACATGCCTGTCACGCGCCGGGAAGCTTCCCTGACAACAGCAAACGCTTCAACCAAAAGATCGTCAACCGTTTCGCCTTTTTCAAGACGCTCTTTGAACTCGATCGTCTTTTGTTTCAAAGCTTCGTCTGAAAGCTTCTCTATATCTGCCTTGAGCGCATCAATCTCGTTCGCTTTCTTTTCATAACGGCTGAGCGTGCGTTTTGTCGGATCAAACACTTTATTTAAAATTCCAAGCATAGAATAACGCTCCTCTTTAATTTCCTTGTTTAAGTATGAGTAAACAGTAATTTTTATATATGCAATATCATATCATACCTTTTGTCATTTCCAAACAATTTACCGCGGGGAAACGGAAAAAATCCCCTCTGCGGAAGATCCGGGAGGGGACTTGATATATTTATTCGTTCGGCTCGATCAAACCGTATTTTCCGTCGTTTCTTCGGTAGACCACATTGGTCAGATTGGTTTCGGCGTTCGTGAATACAAAGAAGCTGTGTCCAAGCATATTCATTTGTAAAATCGCTTCTTCATTATCCATCGGTTTTAAATTAAAGCGCTTTTGACGGACAACCTGCGGCTGTTCATCTTCAATGTCATCCTGCACGGCCGTTCCGATGCCGTTTCCCTCGGCAAAAACATACTTCGGAGAACCTTTTTCGCGGAATTTCCGGTTAACTTTTGTTTTATGCTTGCGTATTTGACGTTCCAGTTTGTTCGTTGCGAGATCGATTGCATTGTACATATCTTCGTGGTGAACTTCCGCACGGAGAGAGAGGTCTGTCATTGGAATTGTCACTTCCACCTTCGATTCCTGATCATTATAGAATTTTAAGTTGACGTGAACAATTGCATCAACGTTATTTTCAAAATAACGCTCAAGCTTTCCAATTTTCTTCTCGACGTGTTCTCTTAACGCTGGTGTTACCTCAATGTTTTCTCCTCTGACGTTGTACTCCATCAAAAGAACGCCTCCTTTATATTAAGGATATGTAAATACATTTCGTCTTTTCCCTGCTGAATTCCTGCATAAACGTAAAAATTATGTGAAAAATCCGTGAATTTTGACGAAGATTGTCTCCTGCCAGCTGACCCCCTTTATTAAATCTTAAATATATTCACATGCGAATAAAATCAGAACGCCACTTTTGTTTTATAAAAAATATGGCATACACCTGCACAAGCCGGTCAGATGTATGCCATTAATGGATGACGTAAGGTTTCATGCATTGGTGGATCGTGTTCATCCATTCTCGGTAAAGCGGTAAAAAATGATGGGTTAAGTCATGCTGAAATTCAGCAGACGGATAATTGTAGTAAATCAAGCTGTCAAACTCACGGAAAACTCTGTCAAAAAAGCGAATCGAAGATTTGGCACAGCTTGTCTCCAAAATCGACAGCAAAACAGCGTGCGACGAATCCAACTGAAAAAAAGCATAGATTAAATCATTAAAAATCCGCTCTCCTTCTGTCTTCGCCAAATCTTGATTCGCTTCTATTAAATAGCAAAACCCCTCTTCAATCGTAAACAAAAGCTGATAATAAGTCGTTAAGAGCATGTAATCGTCGGTGCTTGTCAAAGCGATCACCTATTTGCGCTTGTCATAATATGTGCCGTCAATCGTCATGTTGGCGTACGGATTGATATAGGAATGATGCATGGCACGCTTCTGCTTCGCCTGAAGCAGCTCCTGTTTGACAGCCTGCTGCAGCCTTTTCAGTTCGGCCATGAGCAATGGCTCCAAATCCGTCACTTGCCGCATCTGCTGCTTTTCTGTCTCAGAAAGAGGCGGCTTGATCTCTTTGATCAAGCCATCGCGTTTTTCAAGAAAATCTTCAATTGCCTGAACCAGCTCATCGCTTTCCGGGGCGCCTTTTATTTGAGCGAGCATATGTTTTGTTTCGCTGTACAGCAGCTCAATCTTTTCCATCATGCCAGCCCGCCCGATCCGAACCGGCCCTGCCGTTCGATTTGAAGCGCCTGCTTCCAGGCATCGCGTAAATCTTTGACATACCCTTCGACTTCCGTCACGATATCTTTGTCATTGTGAATGTTCGCTTCAACCAAGCGGCGGTGAATATACTCGTACATCGCCCCCATTGAAGCGGCCAATTCGACTTTCCGGTCAAGGGTGATATTGAGCTCCTGGATAATCTTTTGAGCTTTGACAAGGTTCGTATTTTTCGTTTCCATATCCTCTTGTTCAATCGCCTGTTTCGCCAGCTTCATAAATTTAAGGCAGCCGTCAAATAGCATAAGCGTCAATTCTCCAGGGGTCGCCGTATTGATTGAATTTTGCTGATAAGCTGCATACGGGTTGTTTAAAGCCATTGTTGATCCTCCACCAAATTATTGTCCAAGCATTTGTAATAAGTATGTCGATTGTTCATTCGCTTTTTGAATCGCTTTTTCCATCGCCGTGAACTTTGTGTAGTAGCGATTTTCGACTTGTTTCAGGCGGGCGTTCATTGACGAAATGTCAGAATCAACTGTATTCAAGTTTTTCCCGATTGTAAATTGATTGTTTGTCATTGCTGAATTTCCGGCTTTATCTTCAATCTGCTTCTTCGTATCGGTCAAAACAGTCTGAAGCCTTCTCATGATACCTTTTTCATTGTAATTTTCCGTGCTGCTCGTTCCCGCCATAAAGAGGTTTGCCACACTGTCAGGGTCTTCTTTAATTTTCGCTTTCAGCTTTTCTTCGTTGATCTCTAAATGACCGCGCTGACTGTAAACGCTTGTAGTCGAAATCCCAAACTGGGTAAGCTGCAGTGACTCTCCGTTCACAGACACATTCGAATAAAAATCGGTCCGCATTTGGTTGGCGGCGCCGCTTAAAATCGTGTCGCCCCTTAACAATCCGCTTTTCGCTTTTTCTTCCCACAGCTCAATTTGCTTTTCCGTCATATCTGCTTTTTGTTCTTCTGTCAGCGGCGTATAGTCGCGGTATTTCTTTTCCGTGAGCTTTCCGTTGACCATATCGATCAGTTCATTGTACTGTGTGACAAAGTCTTTAATCTTTTCATAAATCCCGTCAACATCAGTTGCTACGTCAAGCGAAACAGGGCTGTTTGTCGTATTCTTCAGCTGATATGTCACATTATTAACGGTAAAGTTGTTCGTTGTCTTCTCAATCTGCAATCCGTTGATGACAACTTCGGCATTTTGACCGGCCTGGCTGGCTGTCATCTTGTTGTCTGCGTCAAGCGCAAATCCGAGCTGATTAGACATAAAGCTCGCCGTCGCATCATCAGCTGCCTGTATGCTGCCCCCTGCGCCGGTTGCTTTTGATGTGAAAGCGATCGTTTCCACATATTCAGACCCGTTATAAATCTTTTCTTTCATAGCGGTTACGCCCAAATTTGATTTATTGACTTTGGAAACGATGTCATCCAGCGTATCCGTGCTGCTGACGCTGATTTCAACTTTTTTTGCAGTCGTTTCTCCAGGAGCTGTCACTTGGAAAGTTAACGTTTGATCGCTCCCTGTATACCCTGAAAGGCTAGAAGTTTTATAGGTGGCGGCGGTTGCCAGCTTGTTGATTTGAATCGTGCCTGATGCCGCATTCGTGGTACCTGTTGCCGTAACCGCCGACTCGTTAGAGCTTGTCACCTTTTTCGCGCCGTACGTGCTGGGACGGAGCATAAGGTTGATTGATTCCTGCAAGCCTTTGATTTTCGTATTGATTTCACGATAGCTGTCACGCTGCCATTCTAAAGTCTGTTTTTTTTGCGTAAGCTTATCGAGCGGGACGCGCTCCGTTTTCATTAATTTGCTGACAATATCGTCTACATCCATCCCTGAAGCTAAACCTGATATTCTGATCGCCATATCATCTAACACTCCTGTTCTATGTAGTTTTATCGACAATTAACCCCATACATTCCGCCATCGCCGCATAAAAATCGAGCCACTCTTTTGGCGGGATCTCACGGATGACTTCCTCTGTCCGATTGTCCACGACTTTCACATAATACTCTCCCAGTTTTTCATGAAGCACAAACTGAAGGTGGACTTGCGACGGCTCCAAAAGGTTGTTTGCGCCTTGTACGGTTTTTTCAAGCTGAGCAAATGTAAATTCTGCAGCGTCCGTCTGCTGCGGGCGTTCCACAGCTTCAGACTGTTTATTCATCATCTGCGTTTTGTAAGCATCAATAATGGGTTCTAAAGATGACAATCTATTGATCGACAATTTTTACCATCCCCTATGCTATGATCTAAAACTTATATCGGCTAAGGGCGAATGAGATTAAATATCTTTATGGAAAAAAATTATGAGAAAGGACAAAGAGGTTTAAATAAAAAAAGAATCCCTGCAAAGGATTTTTAGACAAATGTAAAAAAAGACCTTGGCATAAGCCAAGATCCTTTTAAAATTAACGAAGCAACTGAAGAACGTTTTGTGGCTGTTGGTTCGCTTGAGCAAGCATCGCTTGAGAAGCTTGAGAAAGAATGTTGTTCTTCGTGAACTCGCTCATTTCTTTTGCCATGTCAACGTCACGGATACGAGACTCAGCAGCTGTTAAGTTTTCAGAAGAAGCACCAAGGTTGTTGATTGTGTGCTCTAGACGGTTTTGTACCGCACCAAGTTTAGCGCGTTGTGCAGATACTTGGTTGATCGCTGAATCAACGATTTTTAGTTGAGTATCAAAACCTACATCTGCTGCATCCGCATCATTATCAGCAAATTTAGTTACATCGATATCTCCAACTGATTGGTTAGCTAACATAGTTTGACCAGTAGTATCTGCAGGATCTTTAACTCCCAATGCATCAGTGCTCATTTTTTCAATGTTAACAGAAATTTGTTGCGTTGCGTTAGCACCAATTTGGAAAACTAAAGATTTGTCACCTGCCGCAGGGGCTGCTGGATCTGCTGGTGCTTTAAAAGTACCATCCAACAATTTCTTACCGTTGAACTCTGTACGTTCTGAGATGCCATCAATTTCGTCTTTTAATGCTTTGATTTCGTCTTGAATCGCTGTTAAATCTTCACCTTGTTGTGTTCCAGTGTTTCCAGCTTGAACAACTAGTTCACGAACACGTTGAAGGATTGAGTGAGTTTCAGTCAATGCACCTTCAGCTGTTTGGATAAGAGAGATGCCGTCTTGAGCGTTCTTAGAAGCCATTTCAAGACCGCGGATTTGTCCTCTCATTTTTTCAGAGATGGCAAGACCTGCTGCGTCATCTCCGGCACGGTTGATGCGAAGACCAGAAGAAAGCTTCTCCATGTTCTTTTGGCTTGCGCCGTTGTTTGCTGACAGACGGTTCAGCGTATTAAGCGCCGCAATGTTGTGGTTGATTCTCATTGTGTATTTCCTCCTTGAAATGTGTTTGATTGCACGTCCATGTGCATATTTTGAAGCATTCAGGCTGTCCTTCCTGCTACATAATTTATATCGGAACTCCCTTTGATTTGTTTATAGCAAAAATAAAAAAATCCTCACTTTTTTTGTGAGGATAATTTCGCAAGTAAATCGTTTGAGATGGAAGCGGCCCGGCTGTTTTCTTCCTGGATCGCCAAATAGATTTCCTTGCGGTGAATGTCGACATGCTTCGGCGCGTCAATGCCGATTTTCACCTGGTCGCCGTCAACGGATATGATTTTCACTTCAATGTCGTCTCCGATTTGAATCGCTTCATTGAGCTTCCGGGATAAGACTAGCATACTTCCCCTCCTATCGGCTGCTTTGTCTGATAAGAAGAGTCATGCAAAATCACTTGTTTGGCAAGCATTTTTCTGCGGTTCACCACAATCGGCGCCATCAAATTGGCCGTTGATTTCTCGAATGGCTCTTCGATCGTTAAAATCGCCATCACTTCAACGTCTTCGGCAGAATCGATTTCAAGAAGTTCAACCGTCGTTTCATCAAGGTCAAAGCCGTAATCTTTGAAAAAGACGAACGGACTGGCGACAATGAATGCAAGCTCTTCCGACTGCATCGACTGAAGGACGACGAACGGCGAATCCTCTGACAGCGGCAGGATGACAAACTTCTTCTCGCCTGTAAACCCGGGCAGGCCGTTTTTAAACACGATTGTCTGGTCTTCTTGAATTTGCGCTTCTCCGTGATACTTCGTTTTAATGATCATCATTCACGATCCTTTGCTGAATTACTTTTGTTTTGGGTATTCCACATCTATTTTTACCTCCGGATATTGGAGCATGTCAACCTTCACACTGCCTGGCGTATAGTTAACAACCGGTTTATTCGGCGTTGCTTCGATAACAGGCTTGCGCGGCGTCGCTTCAATGTTCACTTCAGCCGGTTCGTATGCGATTTTCACCCTGTCAAACGACGGCGTAAAATGAACGCCGATTTGAATCGGTTCAGGCTCGCTGTTCCGCCTCGCCTGGTCTGCCAGCGGATTGCCTTCGATTTCGATCCGCATCATTTCGTCCCCTTCTTCAGCGGTCCGCGCCATTCCGGCGAGCCAATCCTGATAGCCCTGCTGCGCCCCTTCTTCAATCCTTTTAAATATATGCTTTCTTTCTAAGTCTTCCCAAGCTTTTGTCTGGTCAATCGTGAGCTTTGAAGGGGTGGTTGTTATCTCCAGTTCGGCCGGCGGCTGCTCGATTTTCAAGTCGGCTTGCGGCTGTTCCATTTTTAAGTCCGGCGGCGGCGTTGTTAAACCGATGCGGCCAGGGATATTTTGCATGATCAGCCTCGGCATCTCCATTATGATATCCTCCTTTTGCTGAAAAAAAGCAACTCGGATAGAGTCGCTTTTATCTTAAAAAGTCAACCAGTGTCGGCTGAACGATTTTCGCATTTATGGCAAGTGCAGCTCTATGAACCGATTGCTGTGTAATAAATTCAGTAATGATTTCTTCAAGCTCAACATCTTCGTTGTCTGACAATACCTTTGTCGCCGTCTCTTCCTGTTCGCTCAGCCGTGAATTGATCAATTCGAGCCGATTGTAGCGCGCTCCAATATCAGATCGCTCATTGCTCATCTGATTAGAAAACTGGTCAATGTCTGAGAGGGCGTTTTCCATTCCTTCCATTGTTCCCGCTTTTAAGGCGTTCTCGAGAGACTCAATCATTTCAAACACATTTTGTCCGCTGCTTGATTGTCCGCCGAAAGCCGAAATCGGATTGGAGTTTACATTTAAAGTTGCATTTGGCGAAACATTGATGTTAACGTCAGAGTTGCTAGTATAGTTTTCAAAATTGTATGTGTAAGTACCATCGGCGTTTTTTGTGATCGGAGCGACGTCAGAATTCGTTCCGTTAAAGAGGTAGCGGCCGTTGACCTGCGTGTTGGCGATCTGGATCAGCTGGTCTTTCAGTTGGCCGATTTCGACCCCGATCGCATTTAATTCATCCTCGCCGTTTGTACTGTTTTGAGCCTTAACGGTCAGCTCTCTGATTTTCGACATGATATCAATGCCTTCTGTAATGTTCGTTTCCGTGTTTTCAAGCCATGTAAAAGCTTGCGAGGCATTGCTTTGGTATTGTTTAACCTGGGACAACTGTGTATTATACTTCAGGCTTTTCATTGCGACGACTGGGTCGTCGGATGCCTTTGTGATCTTTTTTCCTGAAGAAATCTGGGATTGAAGCTTATCCAGCTTTCCATAACTTGAATTGATGTAGCGCAAAGAATTTTTTGCGATCATCCCTTGGGTTACCCGCATGAATCTCTACCTACCTTCCCACGACACCCATGCCGTTAATAATCTTATCGAGGACTTCGTCCTGTAGCGTTATCATTCTCGCAGCTGCGTTATAAGCATGCTGAAATTGGATCATGTTCGACATTTCTTCATCTAATGATACGGCGCTTACAGACTGTCTGTTCAATTCAGCTGTGTTTACAAGCGTTTCTGTATTTTTGGCCAGTCTGTTTGTTTCCTGAGCTTTTACACCCATTTCACCGATGATGCCTGAGTAATAGTCTAAAACGGTCGTCGTTTTGTCGCCGATTTGCATTTTCTTGGTGAAGACATTAGCGAGATTTGTCGCGTTGGAGTTGTCGCTCGCTTCACCATTCAGCGATGCGGCGATTTTATCGCCTTTTGAATTGAGGATCTCATCGGCTACTTTGATTTTGCCTGCGGCTCCCTTTGCAGGCTCAGACTCTCCCCCGGTGAATTCAAAGAAAATGCCTCCCGGTTCTCCTGATGAAGTAAACCCGCTTTGATGGACTGCATTAAACTCTTTCGCAAAAGCAAGTGCCATCGTATCCAAGTCTGCGAGCATTTCAGGATATAAACCTTTTTCTGCACCGTTTGACATATATCCGAAGGACTCGATTAAACCGAGCAGCGACCCTTTGCTAGTAAACGAATCGATGCCGATGTCCGTCCCGCCGAGGGAAACGCCTGTCACAAGGCCTGTATCGTTGTCGTAATTTACTTTGACCGTTTCAGTCGTGAAGTTTGGTCCGTCAAGAACCTGGCCCAGAGACTGGCCGTTTTCGTCCAGGATTTCTATTGATGCAATGCCTTCAGCGGTTGCAAGTGGGTTGCCGCCAGTCTTCGTATAGCTGACTTTGATATTAACCATTGAAGACAGTTCATCAAGGAGCTGATCACGCTTATCGTACAAATCATTCGGGAGATAGCCGTTCGGCTCGACTTTGGCAATTTGCTCGTTTAAACTGTTCAGCTGTGACAGAAGCGAGTTGATCGTCATCACATTTTGATCAATCTGGTCGCCTAAATTTGATTGAACGGTTGTCAGCGATTCATACAGAGTGTTAAATGTCTCGGCGACCGCCTGCCCTTTTTGTCCGACGACAGAAGCTGCGCTCGGCTCGTGGGCGTTATTCGTCAATTCCTGAATGGAATTCCAGAATGAATTCAGAACCTTGTTTAATCCGGTGTCGTTCAGTTCATTCATAATCCCTTCCATTTGGTTAAAAGCGTCCACTTTTGCATTGTAATAGCCGGCCTTTGTATTCTGCGTCCGGTATTGATAGTCCAGAAAGCTGTCTCTAACCCGTTCAACCGAACCGATTTCAACGCCTGTACCCATCTGGCCGGCAAGCCCGACAGAGTCTCTTGATACGGACGGATAAGGGGTTGATGCTTTAAATGTAACACGTTGTCTTGAATACCCTTCGGTATTGGCGTTGGATATATTGTTTGCTGTTACGCTCAGAGCTGATTGCTGCGCGGACAATCCTCTTTTGGCGATTTCCAGCCCTAAAAAAGTTGGGTTTGTCATCTTTTTCACTCCGTTCTAAGCTTTTGAGTCGAATAAAGAAAGCCGTTTTGCCCCGCCTGTCTGGTTTGGCTGCTGCTCTTTTCCGTAATTTGAACCGCCTTCTTTTGGAAGGAGCATATCAAATGTAAGCGAGATAAATTGAAGCGACTGAAAAGTCAGCTGCTTGTTCAAATCGTTCACATCCTTTAAACGGATGACGAGCTGTGAGAGCTTGGCATACAGCTGTTCCAGCACCTTTTTCTCACCGCCCGCAGCTCTGCTGATACATGCGCTGATGGTCGCGTCCGAGCTGCCGATACAGCTTTTAGTTGCTTCAATGCGGGACTGCTCCGTTTGTTCAATCGCCTGCACATACTTTTGTTCTTTTGTCACGATTTCTGAAAGTGCCTTTATTTCGTTCGTCTTCAGCGCCTCCGTTTTTTGTTCCGACAGAGACAGCAGATGTTCATGCAGCACGCATAAGCGCTCCAGCTCTTCAATCACCCGTTTCACTGAACTGACTTCCTCCTTTTATTGCTGTTTATAAAAATTGACCATTTTTTCAGCTATGCCTTTGCCGTCCACTTTGTACGTTCCATTCTCCACGGCTGCTTTCAGCTGGGCAATTTTCTCCTGACGCTCTTTCATTAAATCAGGGCCTTTTTGCAGCTCCTTTGCTTTCGCAGAAATCTCAACTTTATCTTCCGGCTGGGCTGCACCCTGTGAAGAAGCTGTTTGTTTTTCAAATGATTTATGATAAGGATTAACAGGTTGTGTTCCATATTGGTTGATCTTCATGGGATTCCTCTCACTTTCCGCCATAGTTATCTATGATCATACTCATTTTATCGTCTGAGCTTCAAGTTAGTTTAGGGAATCAGTCATTTTTAGGCTTAAAGGTATAGTACGTGCCTTTTGAACTATTGTTTTTCTGTTTTTCAAGCTGCTCCAGCTGGTCTAATTGACTCATTTGCGATGCTAAATCTTGCTCGCATGACATGCAATAACGCCCTTCCCGAATAAGCGTGCTGCACCTTTCGCACGGATAGCCGAGATTCGGGAAATTGGAGATTTGAATGCGTTTCTGTCTGATAAACTTCAATATTAACTCTTCGTCGACACCTGTTTTTTCTACGATCTGAAACATTGTAGACTGCCGGTTTTCCTGTTTTTTCAGAAATTTATAAACGGTTTCATACGCACGCTCTTCCTCTTTCACGCATGAAGCGCAAACGGTTTGAAAACTGCTTTTCATAAACAATGCATTACATCTTGGACAATTCGCCAATTGATTCATAAATTTTGACCCCTATCCTTAAATTCTATCTTTTATATCGGCAGGGAAGAAAAATGATTTAGCTTCGAATTAATGTATATGATGATACAGATTTTGCTTCTCCGGATGTCATCAGACAATCAGCGGCATGATGAAGGGTCGCCCCTGTCGTATACAAGTCGTCAATCAATATGATATCCAGATTCTTTACTGATCCCTTTTCGGTTCTAAAAACGATTTTTGGCTTAATCCGCTCTTTTCTGCTTTTTTTGGATTGTTTTTCATTTTCGATTCTGATCAATGGATGAATAACGGGTCTTTTTAATAAGGAAGCAAGCCGCTCCGCCTGATTAAACCCCCGCTCCACTTTACGTTCTTCACTGAGAGGTATCGGAACTAAAACAGCAGGGGTACGGCGACAGTATTGATTGAAAGTATTGATAAATGAAGGAGCAAAAGCGAAGACCAGTTCAGCATCACCTCTGAACTTAAAACGGGCAAGGACTTCTTTCATGAAGGTATTGTAGAGATAGACAGAGCGGTTTTGCCTCAAAAGAGAGCGGGTTAACGGATCAGCTTCCCATTTTGCGCAGTCACCGCACAGCTCTTCGCTCTCCTGGGGCCGTCCGCACTTAGAGCACACGATTCCTTTGATCTTGATAAAGTTCTCTTTACATGCCCTGCATATTTTCTCTTCTGATCGTAAAAAGAAAAAAGCATGCCATGAGAGAGAATCTAAAAGAGACGCTTCACAAATTAAGCAATTCAGTTTATTCCCTCCCTTTTCGATTGCTTTCGCAAAGCGGGTTGTCATTCACCTTTCTGGCAGCTTCAGCCAAGGTGACGAGCATTGATGTATTCTTTTGTTTGTCAACGAGCTCTGCTTTTATGTAAGTCAGCTTCGACTCATCTGTTACATATTGCGGTTTTACTGCATTTAAAGCCAAGGCGAGCACATCCTCCCTGCACCTGCTGCACGTACATCTCATGTGCAACTGATCGATATACTGATCAAACAACTCTTCCAAAACAGCTTCTTTGGCATTGACTAGCATCCGGCACCGCTCCTCATTTTATATTCATAGGTATACTTTACCATGAATATCAGACTAGTCAATCAACATTTCCTTTTTAGACATTTTATTCATATTTTGAATATGACGCCGCGCTGCATTCATCGGCTTTGTCCTGCCGTAATGAAAGAAACAGACGTCTCCAGCTGTGTGCTCGGGATGCCTGCCGGCTCTTCCGGCCATTTGGACGAGGGCGCTTTCGGTAAAAACCTCCGACTCTGCCCCCAGCACTCCAACCTGCGCATTTTTGACGGTCACTCCTCTTTCCAAAATCGTTGTTGTCACTAGCACCTCAAGCTTACTTTCCCTAAATTGGTTCACTTTTTCATTTCTGTCAGGGTCTTCGGCATAAACTCCTTCAGCGCGAAATGTTTCCTTTTTCAGCAGACTGACCACGGATTTAAGAACAGGGACAGAGGGAACGAATAAAAAAACCGGATGCTGCAGTTCCTGGTGCTTAAAAAGCCATTTTTTGAGGCGAAAAGGAACTTTTCTTCGTTTCAAACTCCTTTTCCAATTTCCGGACCAAATCAACATAGGTTCAGGCAGCGGACTGCGGTGGAATCTCGCGGGAATACGGACGGTGTCCAGCTTTCCGCTCTCAGCCCTTTTTTTCATATCCGCTGAAGGCGTGGCAGTTAAATAGATGTGAGCGCTTTGCCATTTTGCCGATTTTTTAACAGCGTATTGCAGCGTGTTATCAAAAGAATACGGAAAAGCATCCACCTCATCTATGATGATCACGTCAAATGCTTCTTTATAGCGGAGCAGCTGGTGGGTAGTTGAAATGATAAGCGGCGAGAGAGCCCCAACGTCTGAGCTCCCTCCGTATAAAGCGGCAATTTCCGCCCCTGGAAAGGCTTGACGAAACCGAGGAGCAAGCTCGAGCACGACGTCCGTTCTCGGAGTGGCGATACATACTGTCAAGCCGTTGTTCAGCGCGAATTCGATCCCTTGAAAGAGAAGTTCTGTTTTCCCCGACCCGCAAACCGCCCAGACCAACAGTTCCTCTTTCCTTCGTATAGCATCGCTAATGGATTTGGCCGCTTTTTCCTGACCGGCTGAAAGCGCGCCTTTCCACTCCGTATGAACAGGCGCCCATTCATGTCTGCCATGCACGTGCCACGTCAACAGAGGCGTACACTCGCTCACCCTGCCCATCATGACGCAGGATCGGCAGTACACGCAGCATTTACTGCATCTATAGCAAGGATACCGGGCGAAACATGAGTGTTCGTGCTGGCCGCACCTCAAACAAATAAAGCCTTTCTTCGTTTTTTTAATACCTTCCTCCGTTTTTATCAAGCCTTCTTGGATATGCCAATCAATGACAGATTCCGGAAAAGGAAGTTCGCTTTTCAGAAGGTGTCGCTGCTCCAAACATGACCGTAATTCACGGGAATAGAAGGCCGGATGTTCGATGTGAATCACCTCCAATCTGCCATTAGTATCTATCATCCATGGTTTCTTGTAAAACAGTCAAAATCTAAAAATCTCCCTCCAAAACCGTTGAAAAAGAAAAAATCTCCGTTTTGCAAAACGGAGATTGGCTTTTATACTGTATACCAGGCGATACCCATTGCTCTTTCACCAAGGTGGGTGCCGATCACAGGCCCGAAATAGCTTTTATAAAATTCGACATGTGCATATTTCTGCGACAATTCTTCGATTATTTGATCGGCTTCTTCTTCACGGTTGGCATGAATCACAACCGCTCTCAGCGGCTTTCCTTTTTCGGCATCTTCGCCAAAAAGCTCAAATAAACGGTTCATCGCTTTTTTTCTCGTCCGGATTTTTTCGTAGGGAACGATCAGCTTGTTCTCAAAATGCAAAATCGGCTTTACTTTTAAAAGGCTTCCGACAAAAGCCTGGGCGCCGCTCAGACGTCCTCCCCTTTGCAAATGTGAAAGGTCGTCAACCATAAAATAAGCCCTCATTGAGGTTTTCATATGATCCAAGTGGCGAATGATTTCTTCCGGAGCCGCTCCTTTTTCCGCCATCTCAGCCGCTTCGATCGCATAAAAACCTTGAGCCATGCAGCTGATTTCCGAATCAAACGGATACAGTTTAATTCCATCCAGCATACCGCTTGCTGATACAGCGCTGTTAAATGTTCCGCTGATGCCGCTGGAAAGGTGGATGCTGATAACCGCATCATATGTTTCTCCGAGCTTTTCATAGAGAGAAATCAGCTCGCCGTACGCGGGCTGGGAAGTCGTCGGGAGATTTTCGTGAGCTTTTACTTCTTTGTAATAGTCCTTCCAGCTCATATCGATCTCTTCCCTGTATGAAGTCTCTCCAAAGATCACATTGAGAGGTATCATATAAATATTGTAGTGATCGCGCAGGTCTTTAGGTATATATGCCGTACTGTCTGTTACTACTGCTGTTTTCATGAAATAAACCTTCCTTATGAAAGATACTCTTTTCTATTTTAAAAGAAAAAGCAGCTTTTTTCATTATAAAGTTTGATTTTCTGCCAAAAGAAAAGACCTGCCTTATGGCAAGTCCACCTTTATCTCATTTCTACCCAGCCGTTTTTAATGGCTACAACAACAGCCTGCGTTCTGTCGTTTACATTCATTTTTTGAAGGATGTTGCTGACGTGGTTTTTAACCGTTTTTTCACTGATAAATAATGATTCGCCGATTCCGCGGTTGCTTTTTCCGTCCGCCAGCATCTGGAGAACCTCGCATTCCCTTCTTGTAAGAATGTGAAGAGGTCTCCGGATTTCCGGATACACTTCATGCTGAGCGTGAGATGATACACCGCTTGTTGCAAGACGGCGGAATTCATTCACAAGATTATGCGTAACCTTAGGATGCAGATAAGATCCGCCTTCGGCTACCACTTTCACGGCTTCGATCAGCGTATCGGCATCCATTTCTTTCAGCAGATAGCCGCGGGCTCCTGTTTTTAATGCATGTGTAACATAGTTTTCGTCATCATGGATGGATAAAATAATAACCTTTGATTCCGGATACAAGTCGACCAGTTGTTTTGTCGCTTCTACTCCGTTCACATTCGGCATATTAATATCCATGATGACAACATCAGGATGGTAGTGCTCGACAATGCGAGCCGCTTCATCTCCGTCGTCTCCTTCGGCCACTACCTCAAAGGTAGGTTCGAAATCCAAAATCCGTTTGACACCTTCACGGAATAACTGATGATCGTCAATAATTACAATATTTACTTTAGTCACAAGCTACGCCTCCCCATTCTCATTGTTAAACACACCGCTTTTATGGTCAATATGTCTTTTGTCTCTATTTTACAATTATCTTTACAAAGACAGTGGAACTTTAATCAAAATAAATGTCCCAAGACCTATTTTCGAATCGATTGTCATTGAGCCTTCGAGCAAATCGACTCTTTCTTTCATACCTAGCAGACCGAAAGATTTGTTCTTCTTGCCTTTTACTTCTTTTAAGTCAAAGCCGTTTCCATTGTCTTTGATAATCAGCGTCACAAAATCTTTTGTCACTTCTACTTTAACATGAATTTCAGTTGATTCGGAGTGTTTTAAGGCGTTTGTCACTGCTTCCTGTGCAAGCCGGAATAGTGCCACCTCAAACCGCGGTGCTATTCTTCTCTCTTCGGATTCACCGATGCATTGGAAATGAATCTTTGCTTTTCCATGATAATCTTCGATCGTGTTCAAGTATTTTCTGAGCGTCGGTATCAATCCCAAATCGTCTAAAGCCATCGGTCTTAAATCATAAATGATTCTTCTGACTTCATAAAGAGCATTTCTGACGTTTTGCCGGAGGTTTTTAATTTCCTGAAAGCCTTCTTCTGTTCCTTTGTCTCTGAAGATGCGTTCGATCAGCTCAGATCTCATCATGACGTTGGCCAGCATTTGCGCAGGACCGTCGTGAATTTCCCTTGAGACCCTTTTTCTTTCTTCCTCTTGGGCTTCGATAATCCGCAGGCCGAAGTCCTGTTTGGCCTGCGCATCTTCAAGGAGAACGCCAACCTGACGCAGATCCTGATTTAAATAGTTTAAGACGACGGTAATCTGGCTGACAAGCCCTTCTGAACGCTCGATGATTTCCTGAAGCCCCAAAAGGCGCCGTTCCAGATCATCACGCTTCTCTCTCAGCTGCTTTTCCCGCTGCTGGATCATCGTCAGTTCAACCTGCAGTTTGTGGGCTTTTTCATAAGCTTCGCGAATCTCTTCTTCACTGAATTTATGAAAGTTTCTGCTGACCTCTGACAAGCGGTTCCGCGCATGGCGGGCATGCACTTCCAACCTGTCGCCAAGATCGATGACTTCGTTGACCTGCTGTTTAATCTGTTTCAGCTCTTCTACCAAGCCTTCGTATTGCTGACGGGACTGCTCTCCGATTTGAAAGACCTCATCCTTGCTCCCGTCAACCGTTTTTAACATCTTCATAATGATTGAATCTAAAACTTTGGAGTCCATTTTGGAAACACTCACCCATTTTCCCTCCGTAACAGCATTGTCATTTAGTTTTATTATAAATTTCATTGAACTGAAATTCGTGTCGAATTATAATGAAAGAATGCGTATTCTGGTTTTTTGGTTTTTTTATGGTTACCGATCCATTTCTATTTAATCATAACAAAATATGCGCCAAAATTCTAAGTCTGTTCGATATTTAGGAGAACAGCCGCATGGCTTGTCAGGAGGTAAGCAGGCATGCTGCAAAGTTATCTCACTGTTGCAGGTGAAGGGACCCATGAAATCGTGATTGAAAAATCCCGGTTTATATGCCACTTGAGCCGCGTCAGTACTGAAGAAGAAGCACAGAACTTTATCAATCACATAAAAAAACAGCATTGGAATGCGACGCATAATTGCTCGGCTTACGTCATAGGAGAAAATGATCAAATTCAAAAAGCGAATGATGACGGAGAACCGAGCGGGACAGCGGGCGTTCCGATGCTTGAAGTTTTGAAGAAACGCAACCTTAAAGATACATGCGCCGTTGTGACGAGGTATTTCGGCGGTATTAAACTCGGCGCAGGAGGATTGATACGGGCTTACGGAAAATCCGTGTCAGAGGGGCTGAACCATGTCGGCGTTGTCGAACGAAAGCTGATGCGGGTCATGCACACCACTGTGAACTATACATGGATCGGCAAGCTTGAAAACGAGCTTCGCGAGTCCCCTTATCAAATAAAAGACATTCATTATGCCGACGATGTCGAATTTGAAACGTATGTCAAGGAAAGCGAAAAACAGGCATTTACGGAATGGATAACCGAATTAACAAATGGCAAGAGTGAGAATAGAGAAGGCATTCAAGTCTATTTGGAAGAAGCTTTTAACAATTAAAGGAGAATCATCATATGGCTGAGCGTATTAAAGTGAAAGTGCGGAAAAAAAAGAATAAAAAGAGAAAGCTGATTAAACGGTTTATAGTCCTTATGCTGCTCGCACTTCTCGCAATCGGCGGAGTGGGCATATATAAAATTATTAACACGATTTCCGCTGCTGACGGCACTTATGATGAGCTTGCGCGCGGGGAGAAGTCAAAGCTCAGGGACGATGTCGTGAATATTCAAAAAAAGCCGTTCTCGATTCTTTTTATGGGTGTTGAAGATTATTCGACAAACGGCGAGCACGGACGGACGGATTCCCTGATTGTCGTGACGCTCGATCCTAAAAAGAAGTCGATGAAAATGCTGAGCATTCCGCGGGACACAAGGGTTCATTTGGCCAGCGACACAACCGGCACAAAAACAAAAATTAATGCGGCCTATGCAAAAGGCGGCAAGGATGAAACAATCGAGACGGTAGAGGACTTCCTCGGAATCCCGATTGATTACTATGCCACAGTCGATTTTGACGGGTTCAAAGATGTCATCGATGAAATCGGCGGAATCGATGTTGACGTGCCGTTTGATTTTAACGAAAAAAGCGATGTCTCCAAATCGAAGAGAATCTATTTTAAAAAAGGAAACATGCATCTAAATGGAGAGGAAGCTCTTGCCTACGCAAGGATGAGAAAACAGGATAAGCGGGGAGACTTCGGGAGAAACGATAGACAGAAGCAAATCTTAAAAGCCGCTCTTGATCAAATCTCCAAACCGCAAAACCTCGCTAAAATTGATACAATTGCCCAAAAAGCAAGCAAAAACATTGAGACAAATTTCAGAATCACACAGGCCATGGCGCTCCAGCAAATCTACAGCGGCTTTGCTGGCGATGATATTAAAACATTAAACATCACAGGACAGGATCTTACGATTGCAAATGTTTATTACTTTGAGCCTGACCAGCAAAACCTGGCAAACGTGCAAAATGAATTGACCCATCATTTATACCCGGACTCAACTGCTGATTCGAGCGGAACATCGTCTGAATCTTCCGCAACCGCTGACGGAACAGACAGCTCAGCTGAATCGCCTGCTGATTCTTATTAAGAATAAAACCTCTTGAAAACTGATGACAGTTTTCAAGAGGTTTCTTTTTGTTTTTAAAATTATTCTTTATATTTATTGACTTCAAACATCAAAATATTTTTAAAGACAACATAATCTTTTTTGCTCTCAAACGGTCCTTTATTGTTATCGTGTTCATCAATTTCATAAAAGCCTGGACCCTCTCCAGCATCTCTCTGCTTGTACCAACTCAAAAAAGCATTCACTTCTTTTATTGAAAGCTGATACTCCTTTTGAAGGCCGTTTACCATCGTAATAACAAGCAGCGCGTTTCCTTCTTCTGATTGATCTGTATCATCCGTCTTCCCCTGGTTGTCGTCATTCGGATTCTTTGAATCTTCTAGTGACAGCATTTCAACAGACCTAAATTTAGAAGTATGCAACAATCGAAGGTTTACACTTTCACTTCCACCTATTGCATATAAATCCTTTCCAACAGCAACTGTTGCTGCACCTGCCCGTTTATATTGAAGATCTTGAATTTCTTCTACTGTATCACTTTTTGGATCATATACTTGGACCTTTGAAGTAACAGAATTTTTGCCTATAGCTCCGCCTGCAATATAAATTTTGTTTCCAACCACTGCAGATGATACATATGTGGCCACACTTCTTAAGTTACTCTTCTTAACCCAATTGTCTGTTTTTGGATCATATTCATAGATAAATCCTGAAATACCTGCACCACTGTTATGCGTTCCCCCACCTATATAATATATTTTTCCGTTGACAGTAGCAGCTGCTGCACCTGAATTATTTCTAGGTTGACGATATTTTGTTTCCCACTTCTTTGTTGCTGTGTTATACGCAAAATGCGTTGGCTTGCCTGGCTCTTGTTGAGTAAATAAGTGAATCGTATTATCTATAACAGCCGCTGTAGATAAATAACTTTTTACAGGGGCATCGATCCCACTTTCCCAGGTGTCAGTCTTGTAATCATAAATTTCAACTTTTTCAGTGTTTGCATAATTTCTGGTGTTATATGTATTACCACCAATCACATATATTTTATGATCCACAACTGCAACTGCAGCACCTGCTCTTTTGGTAGGCATATCCGTTTTTTGCGTCCACTCATTTGTTTTAGGATCATATACAAATGTTGTATTTGTCGCTACATTTTCCGACCCAAATCCGCCAATCACATAAATTTTCCCATCTACAACGGCAGTAGCCGCGGCGCTTCTGGCCTCCGGTAAATCAGCTTTACTTATCCAGCTCTTCCCGCTATTTTCCTCTGCTGACGCACTTCCAAACGGCGCCAAAATAGCTGAAAACAGAATTACAAACATAAAGAATAGCTTTCTCACAAAAAACACTCCTTATAATAAAATATTCCACTCTTTCCTTTATCGTCCAATCTAATAGATATTTAACATTGGCTTGTATTTAAACGAAAAAAAGACCTGATTTCAAAAATGAATGAAATCAGGTCTTTTCTCAATTCCTCTTCACCATCCGCCTGTAAAACTTCGTAAAAGGCTTGTACTGCTCATTTACAAGGCCTGTCACCTCTGCGATGATCTGCATGAACAGGATTAAACCGAAGATGATGAAGATGGACACCCAAAGCGTCGCTGTTTTTAAAAGAATGGCGCTCAGGCTGAAGACGACGCCGATTAAATAAATGACGATGACGGCTTTCCGATGGGACAAGCCGAAGGCCATCAACCTGTGGTGAATATGCGATTTATCGGGAGCGGAAATCGGCTGCTTGTTTAAAATCCGCCTGATGATCGCAAATGTCGTGTCAAATATCGGCACTCCTAGTATAATGATCGGAATGACGACGCTGAACAGAGTCACGCTTTTATACAGCCCCAGCAGCGACAGAACCGAGATCACATAGCCCAAGAACAGTGAGCCCGTGTCTCCCATAAAGATTTTTGCCGGGTGGAAGTTATAGAACAGAAAGCCGACCGTACTTCCGATGACAACCAGCGACAAAGAGAAGATCAGGATTTTATCGGCAGAAAAAGCCATGACGGCAATCGTCGAAAGACCAATGACGGATATACCCGCAGCCAGTCCGTCCAATCCGTCGATTAAGTTGATGGCATTGGTGATCCCGACGATCCATAAAATCGTTAGAGGGTATGCAAGCCACCCCAAATCAAAGCGAAGATCCCAAAACGGAATTGATAAAAATTCCATTTTTAAGCCTGTACTGACGATGATGCACGCTACTAATATTTGAACGATAAATTTAATTCTCGCGCTTAAATTATGTTTGTCATCTACAATGCCTAAAATGACAATCATAAAAGCACCGAGTGTAATTGCTGTTATTCTGTTTTCATAAAGGCCGCCGGCAAACGAACCGGTCAATACTCCTATAAAAATGGCTAAACCGCCCATTCTCGGCATTACTTTATCATGTATCTTTCGTTTATCCGGCTGATCCACGACCCCGGATTTGATTGCTAGACGTTTGACAAGCGGAGTAATAATTAAAACAGTAATGAGAGAGACAAAAAACGCAAGTACAGTGCGTTCATAAGACATAAGGAAGTCTCCTTTTTAAATGAAGTCTGGTCGTATTAAAGATCATACCTTTTCATTATACAATTTCATTATTTATTATAACAAGCTCCAGCCAAAAGAAACATCACGAATTAATATCCCCCGCCGCAAATTATGCATCTTTATTCAAGTTCAATTTATCAAGCATCGTTAAAAATAAATGATGCCAGTCTCTTTCATGTGCGATCTTTCTGCGCAGTTTCACATGGGCGACATCATCATGCGCAAGCTCCAGCTCTTCACACACCGCTGTAAATTCAGCGGGGTCGTTTCCTGTTAGATGACGGTAAACGTGTTCCTGTTCAACCTTTTCCGTTGAAGGGAGGTTCATACCGGCAACAGGCTTTCCGGCAGCCAAAAATTCAAACAGCTTTAAAGGAAATACCGCATTATTATATGGCGACGGTTTATACGGCATGATACCAATATCCACTACATTCATATAAGCTGGTACTTCCGACGGCGCAGCTGGGCCCGTCCAAATGACATTATCCTCTTCAAGAAGTGCTTTAAAATCTTCGTCTCCGTTTGTCCCGTCAGGACCGACAAATAAAAATGTCCACTCTTTTTTGGTTCTGGCAGCTTCTTTGATGAGCTTAAAATCGAGCTTCGGCTTGATTCCGCCGATAAAGCCGAGGACGGTGCCTTCCCTTCCGTTTAATACATCAGCTTTTTGCTTATTTTCCGCAAACAAGCTGTATTCCACACCATTTTCGATTGTAAAAACCGGCTTTGTCTCTCCTTGAAGCCGGTCTGCTACGTTTTGGTGCAAATATTCAGAAGTGCAAAAAATCGTATCAGCAGCTTTAATAATTCTGCCTTCAGCTTCAAAAATGACCTTTTGCCTGAATCCTGAGACAAGGCTTTGGCTTCCGCTGATCGGCGCCGCCCACAGGTCACTGCAGTCATAGATGACCTGATCCCACTGATAAAGCGATGACAGCAGCGGAAAACCGGGGAATGTGTACCATAAGCACACCTTTTCCCCTTGAACGTCTTCTTTCAGCCGGTCAAGCAGCGGCTTCAGCTTGCTTTGATAGAAAACATCCTTGTAGCGGGCAAACCTGAATATTTTCTTTTTCAAAAAATCTTTGACTGCAAATTGCTTGATTCCGTTGCCAAGCAATGTAAAAGTCTCGCGGGAAGGATTTTCAGACGGACAGACCCAAATGACTTCCTTCGTCTCCTTGCGGCCAGCCAAAAACTCAGCAAGGCGGTGCCTTCTGTATCTTAGCTGATCCTGCCCCCATTCGCCTGTCGCTACTATGACGTGTATGACTTGATCTGCTTTCACTTTCAATCACCTTTTCTGTCAATGCCGTTATAATCTTTTCATGACTGCGTTCTTAGCGTAATGGAAAAAGCACCATGTCGCTTTCATCAAGTGAAGGCGTTCGATTTCCCTGTACACATACCAGGTTTTTCGCGCCGCCTTCCATTTGTTACTGGAGATCGATGTTTCTACGATGCGGTATTCGGCGAGGGGTTCGTTCAGTCCGTATGCCTTGAACCCCCGCTTTAATACGGACAGCCATGTCGCCAAATCCTGACGGGTTCTAATATTCGGCATCCGGATATCACCCGTTTGCTCTCTGTCAATCATCACCGTCAAACAGCCGATGATCGTATTTTTTAATACATCATCATATGTAAGGCTCACGGGTGCATGAATGGTTTTATGAAGCGGTTCGCCATCTTGGCTGATCAGCTCGTATGCCGTAAATGTGAAAGCATGCTGATGCTTCCTCATGAAGGCAAGCTGCTTATCCAGCTTTTCTGCTTTCCAAACATCATCGCTGTCCAAAAAGGCGACATAGCGCCCTTCGGCTTTGCTAAGCGCCGCATTTCGCGCCGCTGCAGCGCCTTGATTTTCTTTCAGAAAAATGGCATGGATCCGCTCATCATCTTCTTCATAGCGCTTCAAAATGTCTCTTGTCCCATCTGTTGAGCAATCATCGGCAATGATCAATTCCCAGTCGGAAAACGTCTGATTTAAGACGGACTGAATGGTTTTTTCGATAAATTCCTCCGCGTTATAGGAAGGCGTAATGACAGAGATTAAAGGTTTTTGCCTCGTCATGGTCCTGATCCACATCCCCAATTAAAAATTTAACGTTCTCTGAAAACTTCCGGAACGACAATGATAAAAAATGACAGCGCTAAACCGATCAGTACGCCCAATACCGCTCTTTTTTTAGGCGACATGCCGGCAGCCTGGTTATCAAGCACGATCAAAGGCTCAATTTCTTCAGCAGCCTTCATATCAAGCTTGCTTGTTTCAAGCTCATACAAAAACCGCTGTTTATCAACTTTGGAATCAGCGCTGACTGTTTCACCTTCAAGCGCCTTAATATTCTTTTCGATGACTTCTTCCCTTTTTGAGAACAGTGCCTTATCGCCTTTCATATAGGCATCTTTGATTTTTCCTAAAGTATCCAATGTTTCCTGTTTGTCAGGCCCTGTGTAGCTTAAGTTAAAAAGTGAATCCGTTCTGATTTCAATCGCCAGATCGTCTTTCAACTGCGCCAGATCTTCTTCAGGCATCTCCGGGAAAATGTCCTTTAAAAAAGCTTCGTTTTTCAACAGCAGCGGCACTTGCTTTGCATTGTTGTACTTCGCTTCTCCATAGTTTCCGGTTGATATCGTTACAGTAGCCGTGTAATCAGATGGTGCAACGCTCCCCTTCGGCATAAAATAACCGACAAGACCAAGAATAAGAGGAAGCGCAATAATCGCCACAATATACTTTTTCACTCTACCAGCAATACGTTTGATTAAATTCATCACATGAATTTCTCCCTGTTTTTAAATTCGATTTTCAAAAATCACCTATACTGTTCGGTTTCATCTGTTCCGCTGATTCTAAAGGTATTAACTGTCGCAATCACAAGGGCGAGGAACACCCAATGGAAATATAAATTCGAGACGGAACTCGGACTGATGCTTGACACAAGGAAGGCGACGAGCGCGGCTGTCAAACCTTCAATAAGAAGCTTTGGCCGTCTTCCAAGCGATCTTTTATAATATCGGTAAAGCACGGTTATTAGATAAATGTACATCGTTAAATAACCGAGCATCATCACCACTCCAAAATTCGTCATGATCTCAACGAGCCAGTTATGAACCTCCACGACCTGGTCCGTATCGAACAATGCATGATGCTCCAAATAATAAGGCACATTGCCGGCGCCGACGCCAAATCCGTAAGTGTCCAGCACATAATGCCCGGCGTTTTTCAACAAATTCGCCCTGGCGACATTGGATGGCAGCGGCTCGCTGAAATCGTGTGCTGTTTGCGGAGCCAAAAAGTATGTATAAAAAGCTCCGGTAATCTTTCCTGCAAACAGTGTGACAAAAGCGATACATCCTGCAGCTGCGGCGATGAGCGCCCATTTTTTAAGCATCTTCGGCAGCAAAATGAACGCATAAACGGCAAGTCCGGCTATCACTCCCAGAATGCTGGCTCTTGATCCAGTCAGGAAAATCAAGTAGGCCGAACAGAACGCAAGGATCAATCCCGCTATTTTTAAGTAGCTGTTTTTAATGTTTTTGAAAAAAGATAAATAAAAGAAAAAGCTGATGGACAGAAATGTCGCAAAGTCATTCTGATTGAAAAAAACGGATGTCGGATAGTGCTGTTTATAGTGCGGCCCGTTATAAAGGGTCGAGCTCTGCAGGTGGTTTAACGTAAAGTGGTTGTAAAAACCGATGACCATTAAAAATACGGTCATGACCAGCCATATGTAATAAAACGCAAGAATACGATCCATTTTTTGAAAAAACATGACAACCAGAAAAACAAAAAACATTCCCATTGCCAATAGGAACAGATATTTTATGCCATCAGTAGCAGACTTGACCCAAAGCAGTGAAATCATTCCATAGCAGAACCAAAACGCGAAAAACATCAGAATGCCTTTGACATGCACCTGCTTCCACTTTTCAAGGTACTGGCTGCCTTTCAACATTTCCGCTATGAATAAGAATCCTGCCAGAATCAGAAGAATTCGATATGGAAACAGGCTGAAAAAACCCAATTTAATCGTAAAAAAAGCATTGTTGGCAAAAGTTGCAGCGATGAGCAGATATAATACGGGCATTAGCAATTGCTCGGACGACAAATACTTTCGGAGCACAACGATCACAGCCAGCGCAATCAAAATTAGACATGCTAGCAAGATTTTTTTTGCATTGGATTGGGCCAATACAACAAATGCTAACCCTGCGGTCAATGCGGCGAGCCAAACCAGAACATTGACCGCGGAACGTTTGAGACTCATTTTTCCCCCTCCTTCCGCTTCTTTCTGGAAAAGGGCTGCCGACATCAGCCAGCAGCCAGTGATTTACGTATTCATTTCTTTTTTATAATATGAAATGGTCTTTTCCAGTCCTTCAGCGAGCGGCATTTTTGGTTCCCAGTTTAAGATTTTCTTTGTTTCTTCATTACACAGTGTGCTGTGGCGGATATCCCCCGGCCGTTCAGCTTGATAAATCGGAGACAGCGCCGAGTTCGTCGCTTTTTTCATCTCAGCAAACAGCTCATTGACCGTGATCGAAAAGCCATTTGAAACATTTAAACAAACGTTTGATTGAGCTTTGAGCGCCTTTACGTTGGCAGAAGCCACATCACCCACATAAATAAAATCGCGCGATTGTTCTCCGTCTCCAAAAATCACCGGAGCCTTACCGCTGGTCAGCAAATCGGAGAAAATCGATACGACGCCGCCCTCTCCTTTTGCGTCCTGGCGCGGTCCGTATACGTTGCTGTACCGCAAAATGCAATACTCGGTTCCATACAGATCATAGGCCAGCTTTAAGTAGTTCTCCACCGTAAGCTTCGTCAGCCCGTAGGGTGAGCCTGGATTTGTTTGATGACGGGTGTCGACAGGCAGATAATCCGGATTTCCATAAACAGCTGCTGATGATGCAAAGACGATCTTTTTCACGTTGCACTCACCAGCTGCTTTAATGATATGGAGCGATCCCCTGATATTGATGTTTTCATCATTTAAAAAATCGCTGACAGACTCCGCTACGCTTACTTGTGCAGCTAAATGAATAATATAATCGGGATCAATGTTCTTGATAACGTCGATGACTTCCGGCTTCGTAATATCCTGCTCATAAAAGTCAATCGGGAGACCGTCAATGTTGGAGCGGTGTCCCGTAGTTAAATTATCAAGAATTGAAACCTGGTAATTTTCTTTCAGAAGCTGTTCAGCAATATGCGAGCCGATAAATCCGCATCCGCCTGTCACTAGTACTTTTTCCATTGTTATCCCCCCGTTGTTTATACGTTGGTCAGGATTCCTTCTCCCTGTACTTCCGGCCGTCCGATTGAATGGTAGATCATACCTTCGTTTCTCATTTGTTCAATTTCAAATATATTTCGTCCATCGATTAAGACGGGGTTTTTCAAAGCAGCCTTAAGTTTGGCAATATCCATGTTCTGTACTTCCGGCCACTCTGTCAATATGACACACGCATCCGTACCTTGAATCGTCTCATACAGATCTTCGCTGTAAACGGCTTGATCGCCGAGAAGCTTTTCTGCTTCAGGTACAGCAATCGGATCAAACGCTTTGACTAAAGCACCGAGGCTTCTCAGCATCGGAATGACATCCAGAGACGGCGCCGAACGCATATCGTTTGTATTCGGCTTGAATGCCAGCCCAAGAACCGAAATGGTCATACCGTTTAAATCGCCGAACACATCAAGAAGCTTTTGCACAATGTGGGCGCGCTGCTTTTGATTCGTCTCAATGACGGCTTCAATCATTTTAAAAGGATAGCCGACTGACTTCGCGATTTGCAGTAAAGCCATCGTATCTTTAGGGAAGCAAGAGCCGCCAAAGCCAATTCCGGCTTTCAAAAATTTATTGCCGATTCTGCTGTCGAGTCCGACACCTTCAGACACCTTTGATACATCAGCTCCGACCCTTTCGCAAATATTCGCGATATCATTAATGAACGAGATCTTTGTAGCCAAAAATGCATTTGCAGCGTATTTAATCATTTCTGCACTTTCAAGGTTAGACTTGACGATTTTCGTTTGAAAAGGCTTATGAAGCTCTTCAATAATCGCAGCAGCCTTTTCGCTTGTCGCGCCAATGACGGCTCTTTCCATATTCATCGTATCGTAAATAGCTGTTCCTTCACGAAGGAATTCCGGATTCGAAACGACGTCGAAAGGGAATTCCCCTTTTGAATTGCGTTCTATAATGGCTTGTACGAGCTTTCCTGTTCCAACAGGGACAGTGCTTTTGTTGACGATGACTTTATAGCCGTTCAGATGCTTCCCGATCATTTCGGCAACAGATTTAACAAATGTCAGATTAGCTTCCCCTGTTTCCGACATCGGTGTTCCGACTGCAATATAAATAATTTCAGCTTCTTCAATCGCTTTTGGAATATCAGTAGAGAAAAATAAGCGATTTTCATTTACGTTTTTATCCACAAGTTCTTTTAGGCCGTTTTCATAAATCGGCATCACTCCGGCTGAGAGTCCTCTTATTTTTTCAGCGTCAATATCGCAGCAGACAACCGAGTTTCCCACTTCGGCAAAACAAGTTCCAGACACCAGCCCGACATATCCCGTTCCAATGACAGCGATTCTTTTCAACATTATCATTCCCTTCTTTCAGCTGACCCTTCAAATCCAATAGCTTGATTTAGGTAATGATCTTTATCTTTTTCTATTGAAAAAATCTGGGTTTTCCGTTTTCCCAATCCTTATTTTTATTAGCTTAGACGCAAATAAATGGGTTTAAACAGTATTATATTCAACATTCATACGCATATTAACCGACAGATCCCAACTTAATTCTTGTTCATGACAACATCCCCATACACATCCAGCAACTTGCCGGCATTTTTAAAGGCGTTATAATCATCGTGCACCGTTTGATACAGCTCTTCAGCGATGGCTTCTTGCCAATTGCCGCCTTCCAAATATCCCTCGACAGCTTCTGTTATGCTGGAAGCCGAGCGCGGCTTGATCAGCAGATGTTCGTGCTTTCCGAATAAAGACGGAACCCCTCCGACCGCCGTACAAAGCACTGGAACCTTTAGGGCGAGCGCTTCAATGACAACAGTCGGCATCCCTTCAGAATACGAAGGGAGCACAAACAGATCTGATGCAGCCAGATATTCTGATATCTCATGGTTTGCGACCTGCCCCGTCAATATCGCTTTTTCACCGGCGGTTTGACGGATGTGCTGTTTCTCCGGTCCGTCGCCGATGAATACAGCTCTGTATCTGTCATCAAGCTGACTGACCGCTTCTGCCAGCTCGGCTACTCCCTTTCCTTTCACCAAGCGGCCGACAAACGTCAGCAGTTTTTTGTCTTTCGGCAGACCGAGTTTCTCCCTCAATTCAAGTGCTGAAGCGGAGGGTTTTTGAAACCGGTCCAAGTTGACGCCGATAGGAAGCACCTTGCTTTCAACACCGGTCATTTCTTTTGTTTTGGCTTTCAGCGCATCGCTGACAGCCAAGACTTTTGCTGCGGAATGCACAGCTGTTTCAAATGCTCGAAAAGCGCCTTTGCTGTAATGAGGATAAATATTGACATCGCTTCCGTGCAACGTCAGAACATAAGGAACCTTCAGCTTCTGTGAAACAACGGCAGCGGCACCCCCGGATGGCATCGCGAAATGGGCATGAATAAGATCCGGCGCAAGCCCGTGCTTCTCGATCGTCCTCACTACGGACTTGGCGATCCGGCGATGCGGCTGAGCCCATTTTAGCTGTCCAGGCAGAGCCGTATACGGCGGTCTGTAGACCGGGATGCCTTTTCTTTCTTCATATTCCGGGACTGTTCGTACTTGGCGGTATTTTTTTTTCAGCAGCCTGAGGGGAGCAGGGTTCACAGGCGATGGACATATGACCGTCACATCAACGCCCTGCATCTGCAGCGCCTGAACCTGTGTTTCATGAAAAACGCCTTCTCCCGGTTTTTGACTGCTTGGATAAACGCTTGTAATCCAAAGAACCTTCAATGATGAAACGCCCTTTCTGCTGTCATCTTCCTAATTGGGCCCTCATAGCCCGCCGGTAAAACTTGCTGACCAGAAAACCGTAAAAAATTCCGCTGATCCCGACGGAAACTGCCAGCTGAAGCATGGCGCCGTGAAGCAGATGTCTGCTGCCGACGCTCAAGACAAGAGCCAGCAATGCCATGAGCAGTGTCAAAGCCAGCGGTTTTCCAACAGTTCTGAAATATTCGCCCATCTTCAGCTGGATGACATATTTGAGAAGCCATCTGCCGATAAAGAAATTGATCAGGCTGATCGCTGCATAGGTCCAAGCGGTGATCGTCAAATCACTCGTTAATACCGCCGCATAAAGAGACAGCCCGTAAAGGAGCATGATCCCGCTGTCCCAATAAAATGCCAGGTCTGCTCTCCCCTTCGCCAGCAAAACTGATCCGTTCGGATTCATCAGAACCCTGAGCAGCCCGACAATCGCGAGGATGTTCAGAACCGGTACGGCCTGCAGCCATTTTTCTCCGAAGACGACTTCAACAAATAAATCTGAAACAGTCATCAGTCCGATCAGAAGCGGGAATGAAATCAGCGAGAGAAGTTTTGTCATATTTAAAAAGCCTTCGCGCAGCGTTTGGTTGTCCCCTTGATTTTTTGAGAAGACAGGAAACGCTACCCGTGTCACGATCGGATTGATTTTTAATACGGGAATCGTAATAATCTGATACGCCAGGTTATAGATTCCCAATGCTTCCGCACCGAGAAACCGCCCGATCAAAATCATGTCGATATTGGCGCCAAGTCTGTTAACAAGCCTGGAGGCAAGCTGAAACGCGCCAAAAGAGAAAAATTCTTTCACTTCCCCCAATGCAAAGACGAAAGAAGGGCGCCATTTTTTTAAATATACAGCAAAAAACATGATGCCTTTAACTGAATTAAGAAAAACTTGTGACAATGCATAGGCCACGATCGGATCCATCAGAAAAACTAAAACGAGCAGGAGCACAAATGACAAAACGGTGACACCCGCTTCTATTTTGCTCAGCACATTAAACTTCAGATCTTTTTGCAGCATATATTGATACTGCTGGCCGACCGGGGCTATTAAAAACATGACGGCTAAAATCCGCACAAGAAAAACCAGTTCGTCCCGCTGATAAAAGTCTGCGATGAACGGACTCAGGAAAAAGAGGCCGATAAACAAAAGGATGCCCGTTAGGATATTCAGCCAATACAAGGTCGATAATTGGCGTTCACTGATGTTCTCCTTTTGAATTAAAGCGGCCCCGAATCCCATATCGAGTACAATTTGTGTGAAAATCGTTACGGTGGTCAGCATTCCGACCAAACCGAATTCGGCAATTGTCATGATATTGCCGAGCAGTGCAAACTGTATAATTTGAATGACCGTGACGATCAAAGTTGAAACACTTGTCCATTTTGCACCGCTTAATATTTGTTTCGTAATGGTAGACATAGCATATTCCTAACTTCCTCGTATTATCTGGCTCCTTCGCCAGTCAATACTACTTTAATCGTTTTCAGCATAACCTTCAAATCGAGCAGAAATGTTAAATTCCGAATGTAATACAGATCGTGCACCAATTTTTCTCTCGGACTGATATCATAGCCTCCGTTCACCTGCGCAAGTCCCGTTAAACCCGGCTTAACGATTAAGCGGTTTTTAAATCCAGGAATTTCGTGGTGAAACTGAGCGGTAAACATCGGTCTTTCAGGCCTTGGCCCTACAATGCTCATGTCTCCGGCCAGCACATTGATCAACTGCGGAAGTTCATCGATTCTTGTTCTTCTTATAAAAGACCCGACTGCAGTGATACGCGGATCATCCTTCTGAGCCCATTTCGCACCGGATTTTTCTGCGTCAATTCTCATAGAACGCAGTTTGATCACCTTAAAATGCTTCCCGTCTTTTCCGACGCGTTCCTGCCGGTATAACGGGGAACCCGGTGTTTCGATACAGATTAATATACAAAACAGCAGAATAAACGGCAGTGTAAGAGCGAGCCCAGTCAGCGAAAGGACGATATCCATGATCCGTTTCATATATAAATAACGTACTGCTTTTTTAGATAGAGCACAGGAATAAGTTTGCTGGCTTGAATATTCATTGTACATTCTTAAACTTTTGTCGATACTCACTAGCATACACCTCGATTAGTATGTTACTGTTTGATCTATTCGTCAGTGTAGCATACGAACGTAAACACAATGTAAAGGAGTTATTAAAATTAGTAAATTCGTTGATTTTTTGTTAAAAATGCACCGCCTCCGTTTTGTCTTTAAATTCAACAAAAATATCATACTATATTATAAAGACAAAACAAAGGCAGCATAGGCAATTTTTCCGAAAAACGAGTTTTCTGTTTATATTTTAATAGTAAGCAACGATTCCGTCATAAATCGCTTTAGCGCCTTTTTCTTTGTAAGTCGAGCTTTTCAGTTTTGTCGCATCGCTTACATTACTGATAAACGCAAGTTCAACAAGGCTGCTTGGCATTTTTGATTCCCTGATGACATGGAAGTTGCCGATTTTTACACCGCGGTTTTTCGTATTCAATGCAACATAGAGACGGTTTTGAATCTCGGTTGCCAGCCTTTTGCTGTTGGCAGATTCATATGTTGTATAATAGTAGGTTTCTGTTCCGGAAGCAGCAGGCGTTGCCGAGTTTGCATGGATGCTGACAAACAAATCCGCATGATTTGACTGCGCTTTTGACACGCGCTGTGCGAGCGTCAGGTAAGTGTCGTTCGTTCTCGCCATAATTGGCAGCGCACCGCCGTTTGATAGTTTCGTATTAATTAATTTTGCGACATCAAGGTTCACTTTTTTCTCATATAAACCGTTGCCGACAGCACCGCTGTCTGTACCTCCGTGCCCTGCATCAATGAAGATTTTTTTGCCGACGATCGGATTCTTCAGCTGTGACACGACATTCGATTGAAGAGACACCGTTCCGCCGAGCACGGTAAACGTCGTCATGTTTTTAGACCCGATTACTTCTCTTGTCGGTGTCGGCAAAGATGATGCATTCGTGAACATCATCGGGCGGTTTTGTTTAGCCGCCAGAACAGATCCTGTTAATCCGTCGGCATACGCATAGCCGTTGCTTATAATTGCGCTCTTGGCAGAAGAATAGTATTTCTTGACGACATTGGCCGCGACTTCATAGCGGTTGCTGCCGCCGATCCGCGTCGGAGAAGCAAGCTGTTTGTATACGCTGCTGGAGATGCTGACCTCACCACCTACGACAATGGTTGATGTTGTTCCTTTGCTCTTCATCGCATTTTTTGTCGCTGTCGGTATCGAATTGGACGATGTTAAAAGGATCGGGATGCCGTTTCTCGCGGCATATGCGCCGATCGCAAGGCTGTCAGCATACGCCGTTCCGTTGGCGATGACAGCTTTTGAATTTTTCGGCAGCTTATTCGCAATATTTGCCGCTACCTCGTAGCGATTTGCTCCGCCGATGCGTTCGACAGATGACACACCAAGTTTTTTAATCTCGCTTACGACGCCGTTTTGAACGCTGACGGTTCCGCCGATTACGATCACTTTGCTAGGTTTTAACTGACTGATTCGATTTTTAGTGGCTGTTGGCAATTTGGACGCTTCTGTTAATAGGAAAGGCGCGTTGTTTCGATAAGCAAATGGAGTCGCTGAAAGGACGTCGGCATATGCCTTTCCATTTGCAACAATGACAGTGCTTGCACTTGTCCATCCCTGCTTGGAAACATTCACCGCGACATCATAACGGTTTGCACCGTCTAATCTTGTGACAGAGTTGGCTGCAAATACATTAGGTATAAACAAAAAGAACCCTAACAACAACATAGGTACAGCTTTAAGAAAAACCCTCAAAAAAATAACCTCCAAAAATGTAAATGTTATGTTTTCCCCTGAACATGAACAGAGGAGGCACTGCTGCCTCCTGTTCTAACTCTATTAATAGCTTGATAGAGTCGTATTTGGATAATAGAAACTTAAAATCTTCTTGTAATCATGCCCAGCAGCAGCTCTGGCATTTGCTCCGTACTGACTCATGCCGATACCGTGGCCGAATCCTTTACCGCTGAGACTAAAAGCGTTCGTATTGTTGGATACAGAAGCATACGTGCTCTTCATATTCATGCCGCCCAGCATCGTTCTTAATTGAGTCGTCGTCACGGAAATCGTCGCTGTTTTTTCTGAGAGACTTCCGTTTGACAGAACATAGCCATTTGATTTTTCTTTGACAAAGTAAGAAAACTTCACCTCTGCTGTTTTCGGCCGCTGACCGGCAGTTTTCGCGCTGCTCAGGGTCAGGCTTGAGATTTTCGTGATCTTAATGGATTCTGCACTAGGATATTTATTGGTAATAAACCAGCTTTTCAGTCCCGATAAATAGGCGGAATTCGTTTCGTTAGTCGTATTCCACCATGTGCCAGGGCTCTTTAGGTTTAAGCCGCTGGTATTGATCTGCGTTTTATTCAAAGACATCGACCAGCTGTTTTTCGGGTCATATGTATCCGCTTTAGCGATTAAATATGGAACATTGCCGCCCCATACCTCTGCGCTTGCTTCGGTATATCCCCCGTTGCTTGATGAGTAAACGGCCGAAATTAAATTGCCGTTATGTTTTAAAACTTGTCCTTTTGTGGCATTTACAACGCTGGATGTCTTCGAATTCCAGTCGTATCCGCCGTAAACCTGAAACGCTTGCGTATCGGCCACTACTTTTCCTGCGGAACCGACCGAATACGTTCTCGCCGCCACCGCTTGGGCTTTTAACGCTTCCGTCTGCCAGCTTGCCGGCATTTCGTGCGGCACAACACCTTTTAAATAATCTTCGAACGGAATGTTTTCGTTTATCGGACGAACATATTTGCTTGATTCAATCGTAAACTTCATTTTGCCCAGATAAGGCCTTCCGTTGATACTGATGGAATTTGACGTCGAATATTTTTTAGGTGATGCCGTAAATGATGTTCCAAGCGTTTTGACAGCTTTATTATTTTTATAGAGCACAAGCTTTCCGCTCGATAGATTAACAGAGTATCCGTCTCCGGTAAGCATATCTGCCAGACTATTTTTCAATGAATCCGTGATCGAGGTGGTCCCTCCAAGCAAAGCAAAAGACTGGGTTCCTTTTTTCGCGACTACATCTGCAACAGGAGTCGGCAGGCTGCCCGCTTGGACAAGCAGCAAAGGATGCTTTTGTTTGGCTGCAAGGACGGAACCGGCCAGCGCATCCGCAAACGTCGTTCCGTTAGACATGAAAACCTTTGATGCGTTCATGTTAAGCGTGTTGACAATATTCGCCGACACTTCGTATCTGTTCGCTCCGCCGATGCGGGTAACAGCCGCTTTTTTCTTTAATGTGTTTTCAACACCTGTGCTGACACTCAACGGACCGCCGACGATCGTAACCTTGCTCGGAATATTGTAATCGCTTCGAATCGTATTATTCCCTGAGAGCAGTATCGGATAACCGTTCATTGCCGCATAAGGCGCGATCGACAGAGCGTCGGAGAAGACTAGGCCGGTGGCAACAATCGCCTGGCTGTAGGACCCCATCCGGCTCGCGATGTTTTTGGAGACATCATAGCGGTTGGCGCCGCCGATGCGGTCAATTGCCCCATACTTTTTCAGCGTGTTTTCAACATTTTTGGAAACGCTCGTTGTTCCCCCGATAATTAAGATGTTATCAGGCTTCATCTTGGCAATTTGAGTTTCGGTTTTCGCCGTGAGCGTACCCGCATCTGTTAATAGAATCGGCGCATCGTACTTCTTTGCAAGCGGAGATGCAGAAAGTGCGTCCGCAAAAGCGTCCCGGTTGACAATCACGACAGTGCTCGGGTTCGTCCATCCGACAGATGCGACATTGTTTGCCACATCGAAGCGGGTAGCCCCGCCGTACCGCTCTGTCGCGGCGATTCCCGAGCCCGGAATTTCGTATGCCCCGGTAACGCTGACATCAACGCTTGATTTATTGCCCAAATAATTGCTTAACTTTACCGAAATAGTTTTGTCGGCAGCCTGGGCAGATTGCGTAAACATCAGAGCTGCAGCAGTTACTGACGACAGAAGCAGAAGCTTCATCTTTTTCAAAACGTTATGAACCCCCTTGATTCAGCTCTTTATTTTGTTTCGATGCTTTTCAGCTCCAAAACGCCATTTTCGCCTTTTGTATATTGGACTTCGACTTTTTTGCCTTCTTCAATGGAATTGACTTTGTCTTGAAGATCTTCACCGACTTGAAGCGTTGTTTCTTTGCCATCGATGTTCACCGCAATTGTGTGGCTGTCAGCCAATCCTGCAAATGAACCTTCTTTAGTTATGGTTTCTTCAGATGCCGCATTTTTATTGTCTGAGCTTGACTTGTCCTCCGATTGGCCCGAAGTACCGCAGGCTGACAACAAAAGCAGCATTGATAATGTTAGAACTATGAGTTTTTTCATCTTCTTCACCTCTCCCTTTTTATCGACAAATTCCAACAGATTCTTTAATTATAGCGAAAAATTTTGCAGATTGATTGGTTTTTTTGAAACATTTTTCTAAGGATTTCGTCTATCCAAAAGGACACGTATAAATTTTTGTTGTTTTCGAATTTTAAGAAACTTATAATCAAAGTAGACTATTAAAAGGTGAGGGCTATATGAGAGCTGAAAAGAGGAAGAAAAAGAAAAAAATTCTATATATCATTATCGCTTTGATTGGCATTTTCGTTCTCAGCACAGGCAGTTACGCCTATTACTTATGGCATAAAGCGGCATCTACTGTAGCGAACATTCATGAAAATATTAACAAATCAAAAAAACGCGATTCAGCTGTTGACATTGATAACCATGACCCGTTTTCCGTATTGCTCATGGGTGTTGACGAACGCAAAGGAGATAAGGGGCGCGCAGACTCCCTCATCTATATGACGGTGAATCCGAAAACGAAAACGACTGAAATGGTCAGCATCCCTCGGGATACGTATACTGAAATTATCGGCAAAGGCACATTGGATAAAATCAACCATTCATACGCTTTCGGCGGTGTTCAGATGACGGTAGACACGGTTGAGAACTTCCTCGATGTTCCTGTCGACTACTTTATCAAAGTCAATATGGAAAGCTTCAGGGATGTCGTAGATACGCTCGGCGGCATTACCGTGAACAGTACATTCGCTTTCAACTATGACGGATATTCATTCGGCAAAGGCGAGATTACCCTGAGCGGAAAAGAAGCGCTCGCTTATACGAGAATGAGGAAAGAGGACCCGAACGGCGATTTCGGTCGTCAGAACAGGCAGCGTCAGGTCATTGAAGGAATCATTAATAAAGGCGCCAATATATCGTCCATCACGAAATTCGGAGATATGTTCAAAGTGATCGAAAACAACGTTAAAACAAATCTCACGTTTGACGATATGTGGGATATCCAATCCGGCTATAAAGAAGCCCGCTCAAAAGTCATCCAGCATGAGCTGAAAGGCGACGGCACAAAAATCAACGGAATCTATTATTACAAAGCCGACGAAAGTTCCCTGTCCGACATTACCGCCGAACTGAAAGAAAGCCTTAATAAATAAAAAAAGCTTCCTGAAAAGGAAGCTTTCAGCTTGTCGACAAAGCCACAAAAAGTGGCTTGATCGACAAGCTTTTTTTGTTAAAATGTGAGTGAAATCTAGTTTTTGGAGGTTTTTCCATGTTGTCTAAGCACTCTAAAGATCAGCGCGAACAGCTTGAAGTCTTTGCCTTAAGTGAACTTGTCCCGGAAGATCATCTGGTCAGGAAAATAGAAGAAGCCATGGACTTTTCTTTTATTTATGAAAAAGTTGCCCCCCTTTATTCTTCAAAAGGG
>NZ_MRBL01000029.1 GCF_001969855.1 Bacillus haynesii | reverse complement strand
TTTATTCTTTTCTTCATAATCTATTTGATCAAAAAGATCTTCTATTGGAATCGGTTTAAACAGGCTCTTCTTCATGATAAACTTTACCCACCATATTGAATAAACTATTGTTAGCCCTAAAAATATAAGGGTATACTTATAAATTTCAACCTTAATCACAGGATCCGGAAATATATTTAATATCACATATGTCATTCCAATAATGCCTATTACTTGAAATGTATACCCAAATGGCGATCTGAACCCTCTCTGAACATTTGGGTATTTCATACGTAAAATAATGACATTTAAGTGAGCAATAATATATGCAATCATCCAACATATACAACCGGCTAAAATCATTGTTGATAAGGAGGAGCTGTTTGCAATCCCAAGTAGTAAGAACGCAGCAAAGAGAAAGCATAATAACAGGATGGCTGTCCAAGGGGTTCTCCAGCGATTGAGCCGGCCAAACACCTTTGGCATTTGTCCTTCTAATGCCATGGCATAAATCATACGTGCTATTGAACTGATTAACGTATTTAATGTACTTGAAGTCGCAAGAATAGTAATTATCCCCATACAAATCATCCCTTTCTCCCCTAGAATTGCTTTTGCTGCATCTACATGAGGTGAGGATGATCCCGCTAATTGATCTAAGGGTGTATGCTTTATAGATGCCAATCCAAAAATTAAATCTGCTATAAAAATAATAAACAACCCTAAAATCATAGATAACGGAATATATATTTTTGGTTTTTTAACTTCTTCAGCCAATGGTGTTACAAATTCAGCTCCAACAAAAAGCCAAAAGGCAAGTGCCGTTAAGCTCAATACACCCCAACCCATTGGGTTAAACGCTGTTGAATTTGATATTGTTTGCCCTGAACCTATCCCTGATAACCCGATAATTCCTAAAATAACTGTTGAGCTAATTAAAAGAGTTGTTAATATCCTTTGTGTCCAGCTGAAGATTTGTACCCCAAACAAATTAACAAAACCAAGTAGGCCCACTACTAATAGAGAGACAACATTGGAATTGATTTCAAAAGGAAATACTTCGTTAAATACGATGCCCAGTATAGCGGCTTCTGCACTTCCCGCAAAAATTGTAACAAGTACATAGCCAGTTAAAACAGCAACCATTCCCACAAATGGACCCATTGCAGGAATCGTGTAGTGATTTAACCCCCCAGCACGAGGAACGATTCCAGACAGCTCAGCAAAAGAAAACGCTACACAAAGATTCAAAAATAACGCAAAAGCCATAGCGAAAATAAATCCTTTACCGCCTATCCCAAACCCCTGCCCTAAAGACACTAAAGCACTTGAACTCACTACAATACCAACAGCTGTAGCAACGGCTCCCCATAAGCCTATGGATCTTATTAATTGTTTTGTCAAAGGTTACATACCTCCTCTTTAGATACCATGCACTAAAGACCCCCTTTAGAAAGCGCTTCCAAATTCAGGTGGTAACTGAAATGGAGATTCCCATCTTACATAATTTTTTAATAAAGCATAAAATCCTTTCTATGGTTTTACGCTCTTAAAAGCCATTTAAGGATTTTTTCTTTATATATTCCTTAATAATATACAGCCGACCTCGAAGTGATGTCAATTATTTTTTTGAAAATTCCATATTTTCTAAATTAACAATTTATCCAAACACTTCGCTTGCTCCTCTTCTATGTATACAGTTTTTTAATCACTCCTTGTACTTCAGAAAAGGTGGATAATTGTTATCAAAGCTTGTCTTTCTTGTTATAATGATCAAGAGTGAAGATTTGTAAATAATCAAAATAATTCACATTCATATAACCTCAATATTGGTGGTGATTCTATGAAACCAAGAGCCGGAATCGTTGGACCAAGGCACTCAGTAGATCTTATCAGCGAAATCGCTAAGGAATACGATGACAACTTACAACTCGTCCCATTTATTTATCAAAATACTGAAGAAGCGACTGATATCTTAAAAAAGAATCAAAGCTTGGTTGACCTTTGGGTTTTTGCAGGTCCAGCTTTATATAGCCCTGCTCAAAAAAGCGGGTCTACACAACCGTTTTATTATTTACGCTTAGATGGAGCTAGTTTGACAAAAACGCTTGTAGAAATAGGTTATAAGGATGGTATTAGTCTTGAACGCGTTAGTATTGATATGCTTAGAAAACGTGATGTTTATGAGACTTATCATGATTTAAGCATTCCATGTGAACAAGTTTATGTACATGAATACTCACATGATACCCCCCTGAAAGACCTGTTAACTTTTCACCAAAAACTATTTACAGATGGAAAAGTAAACCTTTGCATTACTTGTCTGTATTCTATATACAAACAATTACTCTCAAAAGGTATACCTGCATATTGGGTTTCCCCCACTCGGAGTAACATTCGTGAAACTTTATCAATGGCAATCCAACAGTGGGAAACGCTACATTTTAAACAATCACAAATTGCGGCCATATTAGTGAAAGTAGAGAAGATGGAAAAAAGAACTGATTACAATTTGGTTTCTTATGATTTGCATAGATTAAATTTAGAAATACAATCAGCTGTATTAAATTTTTCAGAGTCTATTTCCGGTTCCTTTATGACACTAGGAGTAGGTACATTCATTATTTTTTCAACAAGAGGTTCTTTACAGAAAACAAGGCAACAAATCGGAACTCTGCTGGAAAAATTATCTTTTATAACTGATTCTCCTTCGAACGTTGGTATTGGTTATGGAGAGACTGCTTTAGCAGCTGAAGAAAACTCTCGTCTGGCTCTAAACCATGCACAAAATTATGACTCTTTTTGCGCCTTCCTTGTTGATGATAGAGGAACAATTGAAGGTCCTCTTAAAGAACAAGAGAGTATATCATTTGGCTATCGAACTGAAAATAAAGAAATTAGCGAAAAACTTAAACAGTCTGGTGTAACAATCACAACATTCAATAAGATTTTATCAGTTCAAAAACGAATGACGAACCACTCAATAACAGCGGCCATTCTCTCGGAATGGCTGAAAATGACACCAAGGAATGCACGACGAATTCTTAACGGTTTAGTTAATGAGGGGATTGCAGTGATCATTGGAGAAGAAGCTCCCACCACGAAAGGAAGACCTAGAAAGATTTATCGAATTAAAAGTGAACAAGAAATTAAAACAGAGCAAACTTAATTAATTACCTAGATCTAGTTTTTTCTATGAAGGAATTCTTACATTGAATAACGATGGTACGATGTCAATAAAATAACAGAAAATCTTACCTTACTGCCACGCCTTCTTACTGATCTCAGTGTAAAGAACGAGATCCTTATTCTTACACTGAGATCCGCTCATAATTATAAAAGGTAACCAAATTCTGCGTTTTTCACTTTGTTGTTTGATCATGTTTTAGTTTTTTCGCTAGATTCTTTCTAATAATGTATTACCAGCGATTCCAGGTTTGGTCATTTCGTATGCATCCAAAATATTATTTAATTCCCTTTTTGTTAGGATATTATATTGAAGGCATAACTCACGAATAGATTGACCACTTGCGATCGCTTCTCTAGCTATTTTCGTCGCTGTCTCGTACCCGATGTATGGATTAACTGCAGTTATAATACCTATGCTCTTTTCTACATATGTTTTCAGACGTTCTTCATTTGCTTTAATCCCTTCTAAACAATAGTTGGTAAAACTGCAAAAGCCATTTTCCATAATACTAATCGACTGTAATAAATTAAAAACTAAAACCGGCTCCATTACATTTAGTTCAAACTGTCCCGCTTCAGAAGCTAAGCAAATCGTATGATCATTGCCTATCACCTGAAAGGCAATTTGATTAATGAGCTCTGGCATTACCGGATTTACCTTTCCTGGCATAATAGATGAACCTGGCTGCCTTGCTGGAAGCATTATTTCTGAAAGTCCAGCACGCGGACCAGAAGCCATTAATCGTAAATCATTTGCTATTTTAGACATATTTATCATACACACCTTTAGTGTTGAGGAAACTTCTGTATATGCATCTGTGTTTTGTGTAGCATCAACTAAATGTAATGCATTAACCAATGGAAGGTCAGTAATTTCCGCTAGCTTTTTTACAACTTCAATTATATATTTAGGATCAGCATTCAATCCTGTCCCTACTGCAGTTGCCCCCATATTTACCTCAAACAAATGCTCTCGTGCCTTTTTTATCCGTTTAATGTCCCGTTCTATCACACGGTAATAGGCTTCAAATTCCTGTCCAAGCCGAATCGGAAGTGCATCTTGTAGATGGGTACGACCTATTTTAAGTATGTGCTGAAATTGTTCTGATTTAACTTTAACCACCGTCTTCATTTTACTCATCGTCTCTAGTAGTCTATTTAATAATTTCAGTGTTGCGATATGAATAGCAGTAGGGAACACATCGTTTGTTGATTGAGACATATTCACATGACTATTTGGACTTAAGTAAATATATTCTCCTTTTTTATGACCAAGTAATTCAAGAGCACGGTTCGCTAGTACTTCATTCATATTCATGTTCAACGAAGTTCCTGCCCCACCTTGAATTGGATCAACAATAAATTGTTCAAGCCACTTACCTGCAATTATTTCATCCGCTGCCTGAATTATTACCTTGCCCCTCTTGTTATCTAAATGTTTTGTTTCTAAATTTGTAATAGCTGCTGCTTTTTTAACTACAGCTAACGCTTTAATTAACTCTTCATGATGACGGTACCCGGTAATAGGAAAGTTTTCCACCGCGCGCATCGTTTGGATTCCATAATATGCATAATCCGGGACCTCTTTTTCTCCAAGAAAATCTCTTTCTATCCGCATTTGCTCCTTTAACATTCACTTCCCACCTACTAATTTGTATTTGTAATAAACTTCACTCTCTTGTGTACATACTGAATTATTAAAGTAAAAGAGGAATCAAAAAAGAGAGCTAAATTACTTTGCAGATAGCTCCCTTTATATTTAATACTTGTAGCCATTAAATGGTTTGCTTTGTTAATGCATTATCTAACTTAATAAGCCCTTGAAGTATTAAATTTCCAGATTTTTCGATATCAGAATGAAGACTAAGCTCTTCTGGACAATGACTTTTTCCACCAATGCTTTTGACAAATACCATTGATGATTTAGTGATAGATGCCATATGAGCAGCGTCGTGTACTGCCATGCTTGGTAAAATCGTATAAGGTTCATCCATTTCTACTGCAGCACTTTGTAAAATTGAAAGGATGTCTTTATCAAGATCAACTGGTTTTTGATCTAAAAAGACTTCTTGTTTAAGTTCAATTTTTCTTTTATTAGCAATATCATTGAATTTTTCTTGAATTTTGTTTACTCTATTTTTAATTAATTCTTCTGTACATCCCCTTACTTCAAAATTGAAATTAATTTCACCAGGAATAATATTTGTAGCATTCGGGTAAACATCTAGTCTTCCAACAGTACCAACTACTCCATTCATACATTCTTTACAAAGATGTTCAATCTCAAGTATCATTTCGGCCGCCGCTGTTAAAGCATCTTTTCTTTTATCCATCATAGTCGTTCCAGAATGATTAGATTCTCCTATTACCTTGACATTGCTACGATAAATTCCAGCCACCTGATCAACAATAGCCATGGAGATATTCTTATCCTCCAACCTTTGACCTTGTTCAATATGCAGCTCAATAAAAGCTTTTATCTTTTTTCTCAGCTCTTTCATTTTAGGAAATTCACCAAGTCCCCCACCCACTTTTTCAAGTTCCTCACTAAGCCATTTCCCTTTAGAGTTATGAACCCCCCTTATCTTATCAGCTGATAAACATCCCACAAACGACCGGCTTCCAAATGTTGATAAATTAAATTCGTTTGACTCTTCAGCTGTAAAAGAAACAATTTCAATATCATGGTCAAGGAAAACATCATTTTCCGTAAGCGTTCTCATTATTTCTTTTGCCATTAAAACACCTAGTGCACCATCATACCATCCTCCATTGGGAACGGAGTCCAAATGAGAACCGATGACAATACTCCCAAGATTATTCCCCACTCCTTTTCTCTTCCCCCAAATATTTGCCGCCCCATCTATCGTTACCGATAAGCCCAACTTCTTTAATTCGTCAATGAACATTTTACGCAATTCAATATCTGCATGGGAAAAGCTCGGCCTTGTCACTCCACCATCGGTAGTCTTTCCAAACTCAGAATACCTTTCTATGTCCTTCATTAGCCGATCAATATTCACTTTCACTATTGTGGAGCCTCACTTTCTATCTTCCTATACTTATACAATATTTTTATTCATTTCCTTTAACTCCATAGGAAGGTGCTTGTTCAGGGTCAATTGCTCTTATTTTATAGTCTTTAGCTTGTGGTCCATAAATTGACCATAACTTTTTCAGATCAGCTAAAGGGTTATCACTATAATCTACACGCAAGTCAACAAATGCAAAAGGAGTATCTGGATGATACACAATTAATGCAATAGAATGTTCTTGATCTAGCTCTCCCCCCATTTGAAAACCAAGCTCAATAGAAGAAATTAATCTTTCTGGCAATGATAGTTGTTCTTGTTTCGTAAAATGTGCACCCATTGCTTTCGGTATATTTGGGTCAGCTAGTAAATTCCCTATACAAGCAACATTTACGGCATGATATTCACCATGAATCCCAAGTGCTTTTTCACCAGTAAATACAGCAGAACCTCCAGTATTATCTACAGCAGCAAGCTGTCTAAACATGGAGAAATCTGTAGCAGCTACCATTGTTCGAATTGCAGAAGGTGCATCATAGCCTTTTTCTAACACAGCAAGACCAATGTCAGCTAATCTGGGATCAGTGACATTTTGCGTTAGAATCACTCCTACATTTGACCTTATCCAAGGACATCTAGCCCCAACAGCAGGACTGCTAGAAGTAACGATAGCACCTAACGCTCCCGTAGCTTCGCACCGTCCTGCCACAGAGAACGTATTTGTCATTTTCATTTTATGTCCTCCTATAAAATGTTGAATCAAGTTCTTTATCCTCTTTAATAAAACATCACTGAAATCTGCTTCTGAATTACTCTTCACTTATAACGGCTTCAACATCGATTTCTACAAGCATTTCAGGAAGTGCAAGTCCGCTAACGACTAATCCTGTGCTAACAGGGTACACACCTTTAAAATGTTTAGCAATAACACTATATACGTCCTTACGATAATTACGATCAGTTACATAGGTCGTAAGTTTACAAACATCTTCTAGTTTCCCTCCAGATTCTTCGAGAAGTTGTTTGATACATCTACAAGCATTCTCAGTCTGTGCTATAACATCATTTTCACCATGGAAGTTTCCTTCTAAATCAAAAGCTGTTTGCCCCCTCATAAAAATACGATTACCAGCACGAACAACCATAGAGAACTCATTCACTACATGATGGGATTCCTCTCCCATATGTGAAGGATAAAACTTATTAGTTTCAAATTTTCGGTATCGTTTAATTTCCATAATAAAACGCTCCTTTTTATTTGAATTTTAACAATATTTAAATCGCAAAAGAGTTTTCAAATGTCCCCGACATACAGTTAATATCCCCAAGTAATTTTTCTGCCTGAGCGTTTTCGCCCTTTAGCATAAGGTTTCGAATACGTGAAGAAGAAATTATTTTACCTTGTTCACATTTCAATGGATTTAATACGCCTACTTTAAAATGGCGACGTAAAATTTCGATGTTTCCTCTTTTATTTTTACCGAATTGAAAGTCAGGTCCTTCCCATATTTCAAGCGGATTTAATTCTTTTAATTCCTCAATGAAAACGAAAACATCTTTTTTCATGAACATTTCATCAAATTTACCAACAATTACGTGTTCGGCCCCCATCATCTTCAGACGCTTAAGCTTTTCATCTAAAGTAGTTAGCATCAAACAATCTTTTAAAAAGACTTTAGGAGGTGGATCAAAGGTATAAATAACAAAAGGAATTCCGAGCTTTTTCGCCTGTTCTTTAGTTTTACGAAGAAGTGCTTGATGCCCTTTATGAACCCCATCTAGGGCACCAATTGTAATCACTGATGCAGGAAGCTTCAAAGCTCCTGGTTTATAAATTTTCAATCTTTAACCTCCTTTTCAATCCCACAAATCTAGAAGGTTGGGATTGTCTTTTTCAAGTCAGCAGCTTTTCTAACCATTTCACGTTGCGCTTCCATATTAAAACTATTAAATACAGCTAAATGTTGGGCAAATGGTGGACTTTGTGCAAATAATTCGAAGGTTGTTCTATGCCCTGCATAAGAAGAGTTTAATAGATCTCTTGCAAAATATAACAATTTCCCTCGCTCTTCCGCAGTCCATTCACCTACAGAGTAGTATTGATCAATATATTGTTGAATTTCAGGATCTTCCATCGTTGTGGAGTCAGGTGTAACTGCTAACTGTCCGCCAACAAGTTCTCTTGTTAAATGAGCCATAGCCGGAAAATGAGACAGTGCAAAAACACGACCGGTATATAGGAGCGATTGATTAGGCATCATTAGTCCTCCAGGACTTCTTTCTGCTTCTGCAACAGCAGCAGTTAAATGAGCATTTATCCCTTCTCTATAATTAATCAATTGAGAGATTTTTTCTTTTACTGCTTGAAG
>NZ_MRBL01000028.1 GCF_001969855.1 Bacillus haynesii | reverse complement strand
CACCTAATAAGTACCTGCGCGTTGTGCTTTCTTCTTTTATTCGAGGTAATTTAGAAAGAAAAGAGTTTCCCCTTTTAAATGACTAACATATACTACCTAAATAAAACAATGTTGATGATTAACCTTAGCAAAACAGTTAAATTCTTTAACGCTTTAATGAAACAAAAACGGATAACATCTAGGAGTCAATGAAATCAGTTTGATTGATGTCCTCAAATCAGAAAACGAAGACGTCATCGACACCATCCAGCTCAACATGGAGCTTGAAAAAGTGAAAAAATACATCGACATCTTAGACGGCAGAGAAAAAGAAGTCATCGTCGGCCGCTTCGGTCTTGATTTGAAGAAAGAAAAGACGCAGCGGGAGATTGCGAAGGAGCTTGGGATTTCGCGGAGCTATGTATCTCGGATTGAGAAACGCGCGCTGATGAAGATGTTTCATGAGTTTTATCGGGCGGAGAAGGAGAAAAGGAAGAAGGCGAAGGGGAAGTAAAAATCATTCATTGTATATTTAGACTATGTCGATCCTAATCCACAAAAAGGTAAGTGGGGGATGCTTTAAAAGCGTCCCCCACTCCAACCTCTTTTAAGCCCTGTTGTAAAAGTAAAGTTTGGACCAACCACCACATATAAACAGTATAGGTGAATTTCACTCCAGCAGGTGTCAACAAAAATGTTAGCTAATCTAAATTAATTTTTATATGGTGAGGGGGATACTCTAATCGAGTTCCCCCCATTATTTTAAGGATAACGGGTTAAATTTAAATTTCTATTGAATGCTGTTGCAGAAGTGATGCTTGAAGCTGTTGTAACAGCTACTCTAACAGTATAAGTCAGTGTTGTAGCGGCTGGTATAGTATCAACATAAGTGTCAGATAACGGGAATCTTTGTGTTCCAGCTTGTTGGGCACTTCTATTAAATATTTGAGTTTGTAGTAAAGTTCCATCTCGATAAAGCCTTACCTGAAAAATTACATTGTTGTTTGCTGTAGCTACAGTTTCTAGAGCAAGAGCATAATTAATTAGAATATCTTGCCCGCTGGTTACAGGCGCGTTTGCTACTGTGGCAACTATTACTTCTGTATTTAATGGAACAGTTGGTGGATTATATACTGTTATTGGACCAGGTGTATTAGTAAAGAATAACTCGTTTTGTGGTCCGATGGCTCCTGTTGCGCCTGTCGGTCCTGTTGGACCTGTCGGAGCTCCTCCACCCTCAACACTCAATAGAGCAACATCATCCACAAGCACGTTTGCAGTTCCCGCCTGTGGAATGTTGTTAATCAAATGAATGCCTGGGTGGTGCCGAGGGGAGCCGGCGAAGTTGTTTGATAGACTTCAAGCCATGTCCCATTTTCGGCTGACGGTATTCTGCTTGACGGCACAATGGCAAATAACTCGTATCCGAGAAAATTAAACTGATTGTCAAAATAAGTAACCTGTATCGTCACAGAAGGCACTGGGAGAAATCCCGTTCTCGCAAGAGAAACAAGAAACTCGTTACCTTCACCTTCCATAGCTGAAACAAATTGAACAATATACGAAGTGACGGTTCCTCCGATCAATCTTGCAGAGAAAAATCATCGACGATAAGGACTTTGAAAATGTATCATGAGTTTTACCGGGAAGAAAAAAGGTTATCAAAATTAGATCGGGTTTTAAAATCCGATCTAATTTTTTTGTCTAGATTTATTGCAACAAAACAAGCATAATTTGCACTTACCATTTCTATACAATATTGAAATGATTATCTCATGTTCGGAGAAAAAATAAAAAAGGCGGTCGTCTAACTTTGCTTCATAAATAGGCAAGTATCTATTATCACTTCCATAGAATTATCTCAACCTCCGATGTAGGACATCTCAATTTTCTTTCTGTGTTTTGCAGTTTCAGCAGTTCGTAATTCCGAATATTTATCGGTTCTTTTTTTCCAAACTTCCGAAATTTTATTTTTAATTTCTTCATCTGTAGCACCAGATCTTATCATACCTCGTAAGTCATAACCACTTTCAGCAAACAAGCATGTATAAAGTTTTCCATCCGCTGATATACGAGCTCTTGTACAATTATTGCAAAACGGCTCTGAAACAGATGAAATAAATCCAATTTCTATATTTGTCCCCTTATATTTATACCTCGAAGCAACTTCACCTAATTTATCTTTTTGAAGCTCTTCAAGTGGCCAAACAGATGAAACTATATCTAATAACTCCTTTTTTGTTACCACTTTAGAAAAATCCCAATCATTGGTTTGGCCGACATCCATAAATTCAATAAACCTTAAGGTTATCCGCCTATTTTTACAGTAAGCGGCCATTTTTAATACCTCATTTTCATTGACGCCCTTTATCACAACCATATTTACCTTAACAAAAAGTCTTGCATCAAGGGCGGCATCAATTCCGCTTAAAATCCTCTCCGATTTAATATTACGACCGTTCATCGATTGAATGGTATGTTCATTCAATGCATCAAGGCTTATATTTACACGCATTAGTCCGGCTTCCTTTAACGCATGAGCTTGTTTAACCAATAATAATCCATTTGTAGTCATTGCTATGTCGTCAATATTATTTATTTTTGACAGCCTTTCAATCAGAAGGTGAATATCTTTTCTTAAAAGAGGTTCTCCCCCAGTTAAACGAATTTTTCTTACACCTAACTCGGTAAATTGGATAACAAGTCTTTCAATTTCATCATAAGTCAGAAGCTCATTCTGAGGCATAAATGAATAGTCTTCTCCAAAGGCTTCCGCAGGCATACAATAAGAACAGCGAAAATTGCATTTATCCATAATGGAAATACGCAAATCTTGAAGTGGACGCTCGTACTTGTCGTTGATTTGATTACTTTTCAGGTCTATTCCCCCTTACAGTTCCTATCCATATTCCTAAATTATATTCTATTGAAAAATAAAACATGCTGAACTTGTTTTAAGATTATAAAATCTGTTCATAATGTATACAAACACCCATATTATACAAATTTGATTAAAAAAGGAGGATTTCTTTATTGTCAGGTCCATCTTTAAATAAATTAGATGCCCATAGATCCATCCACGATGGAGCCGTAACCGAAGGAAGGGATTTGATGGAAGTATTGGAACGGGTTTATGGTGAAAAACACGAAAAGCACGCCTTGATTGCAGCTAAAGCCCTTCTGGATCATTGGGAAACCCGCACAATTGCACACGCAGACTCGGAAGAAGAGGGTTTGTACAAGAGAAAACTTGAAGAAAACCCAGATATCTCTCATACACTGAGCATGCTTAAACGTGATCATGATTTGCTTAGGATACTGGTAGGCGATATAAAAGAAAAGCTGGATAAACAAGGAGTAAATGATGATGTGATCGACCGTTTTAAAGCGATTAACGTTCTGGTACAAATACACAATCGGGATGAGGAAAGCTATTTGTTGGATCATCATTAATGAAGCGCGTTATAGTCAATGATAATTAAATGAGCCACTCTAGGGTCTTACCGAAGTGGCTTTTTGTATTCAGAGCAGTTTAATTTTTCCGTTCTATATATTTAAGGGCTTTTTTCGGATTCATTTTTCTGTATACGATGTACTTTCTAGACAAATATTCTAAAGGCAGACTCCACACATGAACCAACCTCGTATAAGGCCAAACTGCAAATAAAACAAACGCCGCCAAAATATGAAGTTGAAACCCGAGCGGTGCGTTCATCACCAAATATGGAGAAGGCTGAAAGCTCAAAATTCCCCTGAACCACGGACCTATCGTTGCCCGGTAGTCAAACTCTCCCCCTGTCGCTGTATAAGCCACAGTATTCGTAAAACCAACAACGGTCACAACTCCGATTAAAAGCAAAACATAAAGGTCTTTCTTTGGGCTGTTTCTCCTTACCCTTTTGCTTCTAAGCCGCCGTACTGTCAATAATGCTCCTCCAACAACCATCATCACCCCGGCGGCTCCCCCGAACCATACAGCGCCAAAGTGATACATATGTTCAGTTATTCCGATCACATCATAAAGCCCTTTAGGAATCAGCACCCCTGCCACATGTCCAAAGAAAACAAAAATTACGCCGTAGTGAAACAGTGTGCTCCCCGACTTCAATAATTGATCTTTTTGGATAAATTCGCTTGATTGGGCCGACCAACCGAATTGATCTGTATTATAACGATGAATATGGCCGACAACAAAAATCGTTAACGATAAATAGGGGATGATTACCCATAAGAAATAATCTAATTTTGTCATAACAATCCCTCCAATTCGATTTATCCCGCATGGTGATCCGCGTCTTTTTCATTAGACGGCAAATATGCTGCAATGTCTGCTAAACAAGCTTTTAATAAAAAACCATACGGATTATCCTCTTTTTCGAGTTCTGTCAGTAATTGATCAATTGCTTTTTTGTGGATTAAAAACACCTTTTGAACAAAGTCTTTTTCCGCAATTGATGCAAACTCTAAGATAAGCGGTAAATAATCAGGCAATTCATCATTTTTAATGTAAAACCCGGCTTTTGCAAACTCCATTTTTAGTTTTACAAAAGCCAAGCCGCGCTCTCTGTTCTCTCCAAACCTTGCATGAGTTAAATAAAGGGTTTTTGGTTCGCTAAAGTCGAACCACCTCACATAGTTCTCGCACAACTCTTTATAAGAGGTTTCATTCACATAGGTCAGAAACTGCCGGAGGCAGTGTTTCATCCCTTTGTCCGTCATTTCATCCACAATTTGATTTACTTCTTCCGATTCAGTCCATTCTTTATCTGGATATCTCAAGAATAATGAACAAAGTTTAAACACCAATCTATCTTCTTCCATCCATTGCATTTCCATTTAGATCACTCCAATATTCTTCACTGAAGGCGTATAAATCTTCATATTTTTCAGTGCCTAAACTGCAGCCTGAGCAGCCCTCCATAAATTCGTACCCCGAAGATCCTTGTCCCGAATACATATTGCCTGCTTCTTCCCGGTGTGATTTTGGAATAACATAACGATCATTGTATTTCGCTATTGCAGATAATTCATACAATTCTACGGCAGTTTCTTCCGTTAACTCGGCATCTTTAAGAACGGCTTTATCAAATGATTGCTTCAGGTTAACGCTTCTCATATAACTCCTCATGGCAACCATTTTCTTTAATACCCGTTCAATTACTTTCGTATCCCCAGCTGACATCAAATTTGCAAGGTATTGGATGGGAATTCTGAATTGCTTGATCGTCGGGAAAATGATTCTGGGATCCAGCATATCAATTTGACCGCCGAACGTATTGGTAATTGGGCTTAAAGGCGGGATGTACCACACCATTGGCAAGGTCCTGTATTCCGGATGCAGAGGTAATGCCACCTTATGTTTCACGGCAAGATTATACACGGGAGACGCTTGGGCTGCTTCTATCCAATCTTCCGGAATTCCGTCTTTTTTTGCCTGTCTCACGACATCCGGATCATTTGGATCTAAAAAAATACCCAAGTGTGATTCATATAAATCTTGTGGATTTTCAACAGATGCCGCCTCTTCTATTTTATCTGCGTCATAAAGGACGATGCCGATATAACGCAAGCGGCCGACACAGGTTTCAGAACAAACCGTTGGTTGGCCGTTTTCAATACGCGGAAAACAAAACGTACACTTTTCGGCTTTATTCGTCTTCCAGTTAAAATAAACTTTTTTATACGGACAGCCTGACATGCAAAAACGCCAGCTGCGGCATGCATCCTCATCAACAAGAACGATGCCGTCTTCATCGCGTTTGTAAATGGCCCCGGACGGACAGGAAGAGAGACATGACGGATTGATGCAGTGTTCACAAATCCTCGGCAAATACATCATAAACGCTTGTTCATATTCTTGGATGACCTGTTCATCCACATTGTGCATATTCGGGTCCTTTTTAGCCGTTTCATAAACACCTGCAAGATCGTCCTCCCAGTTCGGCCCCCATTTCAAATCGATGTATTCGCCGGTAAGCTGCGAGATAGGCCTTGCCACTGGCTGATGCTTTTTCTGAGGACTTTTGATTAAATTCTCGTAATCATAGGTCCACGGCTCATAATAATCATCGATACGTGTCAAATCGGGGTTGTAAAAGATATTGAGCAGCTTTTTGGCACGGCCTCCGGCTTTCAGTTCGATCTTTCCGTTCTTCAACTCCCAACCTCCGCGCTGGGTTTCTTGGTTTTCCCATTCCCTCGGGTAGCCAACACCCGGTTTTGTTTCGACGTTGTTCCACCACATATATTCGGCACCGGTACGATTCGTCCATGTATTATTGCAGGTCACACTGCATGTGTGGCAGCCAATGCATTTATCAAGGTTCATCACCATTCCGAATTGCGCTTTAATCTTCAAGCCAATCTACCTCGTTTCGCTCTAATTTACGAATAACGACTTGTTCATCTCTTTGGTTTCCGGTCGGGCCGTAATAATTAAATCCATAGCTTAGTTGCGCGTATCCCCCTATCATTTGTGTCGGCTTAACGTGAATCCTAGTGGGGCTATTAAAAGTTCCCCCGCGTTCTTTCGTTATTTTGGAACCGGGAACATTAATCGTTCTGTCCTGCACATGATACATAAACGCCACGCCTCTCGGTAATCGATGACTGACGACAGCCCTGGCGACGACAACTCCGTTGCGGTTGTACATTTCCAGCCAGTCATTATCACGTATGCCCACAGTTTCCGCATCTTTATTATTCATCCATACATGCGGTCCGCCCCTGAACAGCGTAAGCATCGGCAATGTGTCATAGTATGTGCTGTGGTAAGACCATTTAAAATGAGGCGTTAAATAGCGCAGTTTTATTTCCTGTGTTGTTGATGCCGGCTGACCATCTTTATTATAGAAAGCAGCTTTTCTTAAAGGCGCTTTAAATGTCGGCAGATCTTCTCCAAATTCCCGCATGATTTCATGGTCTAAGAAAAAATGCTGTCTGCCGGTCAAAGTTCGGAATGGAATAAGCCGTTCTATATTTGTCGTAAAAGGCGAGTAACGACGATTGCCTGTCTCCGTCCCGCTATAGACCGGAGAGGATAAAACCTTTCTCGGTTGGGCTGTAATCTCGTCAAATGAAATGTGCTCTTCAGCCCGTTCAATGGCCAGGTCCTTTAACTTTTGCCCCGTTTTCTTTTCCAATGTATCCCATGCTTTCATCGCGAGCGAACCATTTGTAGTGCTGGATAGCGTCAGAATGGCCTCCGCAGCGTTTCGGTCTGCTGAGATGTCGGGGCAATCTTTATATTCTTTAGTCGTTTTAGCCGTACCTAAAATATCTTTTAATTCGTCATACTCCTCTTTAGCATCCCAGCTCAGTCCCTTTGCACCGATTTTTTCCCGTATATTTGGCCCAAGCGCAATGAATTTATCGTATACTTTCGTATACTCCCTTTCGACGACATGAATACGCGGGAAGTTCTCTCCAGGAACAGGTTCGATTTCATTCTTTTTCCAATCAGGAATCAATCCTAACGCCTGTGATGTCTCATCTGTAGTATCGTGAAGGAGCGGTGCAGTGACAATGTCCTTTACTGTCTCCGGCAGATATTTTTCAGCTAAAGATTGAAACGTTTTAGCCAGCTTTTTAAACGTATCCCAATCAGACCGGCTCTCCCATGGCGGTGTAATCGCAGGATTGAAAGGGTGAATAAAAGGATGCATATCAGTTGAGCTGATATCATACTTTTCATACCAGGTTGCAGCCGGCAAGACAATATCCGAATACAATCCCGTACCTGACATTCGAAAATCCATATTAATAAGCAAATCAAGTTTTCCTTCTTCTGCAACAGATGCTGGATCTACCTCTTCTGTATGCAGGGATTGATCTTGTTCGCCTAAAATGCTTGAATGTGTACCGAGCAGGTGTTTCAGAAAATATTCATGTCCCTTTGCAGAAATTCCGATTAAATTCGCCCTCCATACAAATAACGTTTTCGGAAAATTAACAGGATTACCCGGCTCTTCAATTGAGAATTTCATTTGACCATTTTTCATTTGATCAACGACATACTTCACAGCTTCACCATTATTAGCTGCCTTTGCCTCTTCGTACAACGTAATCGAGTTTTTATTAAACTGCGGATAGGAAGGCAGCCACCCTAATCTTGCAGCGAGTACATTATAATCTCCCAGATGATGATATCTGGGCTTTTCGACTAACGGTGAAATTAAATCTGCGGATTTTTGATCTTCATAACGCCATTGCTCTGTCACGAAGTAAAAGAAAGATGTTCCATTTTGTAAACGCGGCGGACCTCCCCAGTCACGTGCCATCGCCACAGTTTGCCATCCTTCAAGGGGGCGTACTTTTTCCTGACCGACGTAATGCGCCCATCCTCCCCCGTTTACGCCCTGTGAGCCTGTTAACAAAACCAGATTGAGAATCGCCCTGTAAATGGTATCAGAATGATACCAATGGTTAATGCCTGATCCCATGATAATCATCGACCGTCCCTTGCTATCAACCGCATTTTGGGCGAATTCTCTTGCAATTTGAGCAGCTAATTTACGATCCACACCGGTAATTTGTTCTTGCCATGCCGGTGTGTATGGTTTCGGGTCATCATAATCTTTTGGATAATCACCGGGCAATCCGCGATTCACGCCTGTTTGCGCGAGCATGAGATCAAAGACGGTTGTGACATAAACAGACTCGCCATTTTGTTGAATTTCCTTAACTGGTACTCCTCGTGCGATAATTTGCTTCTGTTCTTGACCAAAGTAAGGAAACTGCAGCAATACGGTTTCATCTTCAATCCCTAAAAAGGAGAGTGCAGGTTCAAGATCTCCGAGCTGATTTTCAGTATCTTTCAGGTGTAAATTCCACTCCCCTCCTTCCGACCAGCGATGACCGATGGTTCCATTAGGTACAGCATACTGATTGGAGTTTTTATCAAATACAATCGTTTTCCATTCAGCCTTGTTTACATTCATCCCCAGGTCACTTGCACGCAAAAACCGGTCTGTTTTATAGTGGTTGCCATGCTTTTTTAATGTAATAAGAAAAGGCAAATCAGTATATTTCTTGACGTAATCTTCGAAATAAGGCGTTTTTTGGTCGACATAAAATTCTTTGAGAACAACATGGGTCATCGCCATCGCCAACGCTGAATCCATACCTGGACTAACGTTTAACCAATGATCGGCAAATTTAACAAACTCAGCATAATCAGGGCTGATAGAAACTACTTTAGTCCCGTTATACCTTGCTTCAACATAGAAATGAGCATCAGGCGTCCTCGTTTGCGGCAAATTAGAACCCCATACCAGTAAGTAGCTGGAGTTGTACCAATCAGAGCTTTCAGGAACATCCGTCTGTTCGCCCCAAACTTGCGGTGATGCAGGCGGGAGATCGGCATACCAGTCGTAAAAACTGAGCAGCGGCGCGCCGATTAAATTCAAAAACCTCGACCCGCCCGCATAACTGACCATGGACATTGCCGGGATCGGCGAAAAACCTACAATGCGGTCGGGGCCGTATTTTTTAATCGTAAAAATTAATTGAGCGGCAATCATCATATTTACTTCATCCCAGTTTGCCCGGACGAATCCTCCTTTACCGCGCGCTTGTTTATAAGCTTTTTGCAAGTCGGGATTCTCAGCAATCACTTCCCATGCCTCGACCGGATCGTTCGTTTTTTGCATGGCTTCCTTCCACACTTTTAACAAAGCGCTTCTCACATATGGAAAACGAACTCGTATCGGGCTGTATGTATACCATGAGAAACTCGCACCGCGCGGGCATCCTCTCGGCTCATATTCAGGCATGTTCGGACCGGTAGTCGGATAGTCTGTTTGTTGTGTTTCCCATGTGATAATTCCGTCTTTCACATGAACTTTCCAGCTGCAGGAACCGGTGCAGTTCACGCCATGAGTGGTGCGAACCACCTTATCATGCTGCCACCTTCTGCGATAGTATCTTTCAGACTCGCGGTCTGCATTGGATAACGTACTATGATTGTTTAAATCAGCGGTGCGTCCAAAAAAAGTCATCTTTTTGAGCAATGGGGATATTTTTTTCTTCATGACTATACTCCCTTTCGATTGTTTTGCGAAGCCCATTCTGTTTTACGTTTTTTGAGAAATATCGCTAAAAATTGCTACATAATACATGACTTCACCGGCATCATTTTCAACGGCGCTGATTGTCAACCATTCGAGATATTCTTCTCCATTTTTACGCTTATTCCAAATCTCGCCCTGCCAATACCCGTTTTCCTTGAGTTTCTTCCACATCTCTTCATAAAAATCTCGATCATGTCTTCCAGACCTTAAAAGCCGCGGAGTTTGGCCGACAGCTTCTTCTTCTTGATATCCGGTTACAGCACTAAATGCAGGATTTACTTTTTGAATAATGCCGTTAGTGTTAGTGACCATTACCCCTTGACCAGTATTTTCAACAATGTTGTCCGCAAGTCTAAGCCTGTCAGAATAAAACATCCAAACAACTATAATTAAGCCTGCCAAAGCAAACTCGGATAACGCCATAAAACCAATTGCATAATTCCCTGTCATCTGATTGACCGCTGTTAAAATTAGAGGTGGAAAAAATCCCCCAAGTCCTCCCATGGCTGAAACAATTCCATTAACAATGCCACCTTGTTTTGAAAAATAGAGAGGTACCAGTTTAAACGCAGTTCCATTTCCAATTCCCGAACAAACCGCCACTGTTAAAACTCCTACGGTATACAATGTAATCGTTGGAGAAAAAGAGAGTAATACACCTGAGAAAGTTAATCCCGAAAATACGATCATAAGAACTTTAAATGGATTGAACTTATCCCCCAGCCACCCTCCAAGGGGGCGAAATAGCGTACAAATCGTGATAAATCCTGCTGTACGCAACCCTGCATCAACTTCGCTTAGTTTAAATTGAGTAACCAAAAAATTAGGAAGGTATACGGTAAATGCCACAAATGAGCCAAACGTTATAAAGTAAAAAAGGCTGAGAAACCACAGTTTCTCATCACGGTAAACGCTAAGAATTTGCTCCTTTAAAGCTGTTTTCACTTTTGGCTCATGTCTATCTCCCAATAAGAAATTTAGAACAGCCAATATGAGCAGAGGAATCAGAAAAATCCTGACAGTCGCTTCCCACCCCATTTGATTTGCAAGAAAAGGAGCACCAAATGAAGTCAGCGCTGTTCCGATATTTCCAGCTCCGTACACCCCATTGACAAATCCATGCCGGTCTTTTGGATAATACTTTGGCAAAGAAGTAACTCCCACCGAAAATATTGCTCCGCCGACTCCTAAAAATAGCCCAGCGATGACTAAGTCATTAAATGTATCAGCAAGGCTTAAATAATAGACGGGAATTATCAAAAATAAAAGGCTTATGAGAAAAACACGCCTTGCTCCATACCGATTCGTCCAGTAACCAATCGGCACCCTAAGAACAGATCCTAATATTACTGGAATTGCGGTTACCCATGATAATTGCGTTGACGAAAGTGCTATATCCTGTTTGATATATGTCATTAATGATGAAATAATGACCCACACCATAAACCCCACAATTAAGCTGAATGTTTGAAGGGGCAGTTGAATTTTTGTTAACTTCATTTCTCAGGACCTTCCTTAATATTTCACGTTATTTCCATACTTCCCAAATGAGTTCTATTTATGCATTTTCCAAGGGATCATTTAAATCTAAGATTTGTACCCAACATAGTGTTTTTTTATAACACGTACTTTTCAATACATTTTATATAGATTTTATAAAGAGGATGGTCCTAGATTATTTAAATGAATTTACCGTAAACAAGATTTTTCTCATAAATTGCCCAAATCAGAAAACAAGGACGGAATTAATACCATACAACTGAATATAGAACTTGAAACATAGAAGTCAATGTGGCAAAATTGGCTGTTATTTAAAGAAGAAAATGGAGTTAAGATTATAAAGAAGCTTGGATTTAGAAGCTTAGGGAGAGCGAGTGGAGTTTTAACTCGTTACAATTTTAAATGAAGAAAAGTAGAACTCTAGGCTCTTTTGGACACTATAAATTCCTCTTAGGATTTAAGGGTTCAAACATTTACAAATTCTATACACTTGCTACAGCGGAGTTATTGGTTCGAGCTTTCCCAAAATAGCAATTTTGCTTTCAATATTCCGCCAAAAGGTCAAGCTAAAATGTATACCTCATGGGATTTGTTATCTTGAATTTTTTTTGTAACCACCTTAACTCCTTAAAATTTTATCACTTTAAATTGATAAAAAGGAATAACGTCTAGGAGGCAATGAAATTTCGCTTCGATGTCCTGAAAGCGGAAATCAAAGATGTCATCGACACCATCCAGCTCAACTAAGGTACTGATAATGCAATACCTACTATCACCAACTAGAATCCTGTTAATTATCATTAGATTTTAAGTTGAAACCTCGTATGTTAATTGAATTCCCCCTTGCATGTACGGCTGAAAACATTTTGTCAACGGTCTGGCTTAAACCTCTCGTGATTTTAGTCACGAGAGGTTTAATTCATATAATATCATCACTTTCCCACGCTTCTGAAAATTCATCTTCCGCAAACAAAGATGCGATGCCGCTGATCTGTTTTAATCGCAAAAGTTCGTCTTGGTCCATCCCGATATTTTCCATGATCCACGAATCACTAAGCCCCGCTTCTGTCAGTTTTCGAACAATATCTACCATAATATCAATCGAGTGCGTACCACGTGCTCGATTGTGCCGGATCGTACTTGCCATCCGATCGGATAAAGGCTTGTCAATGACAGAAACAGGTAAGCAATAATCCTCACGTTGTGCGATTTCTTCACATCGCTTCATCACCATATAACGGTGGAAACCGTCCACGATTTCATAGTGATCTTCTTCTTTCAAGTAATAACAAACAATCGGCATCGTATAGCCATCTTCTAAAATAGATCGCTCCAATAGTTTCATTTCTGGTGGGGCAACGGAATTCGGATTGTAGGAATTTGCTTGAATCTTCCTAATCGGTACTCGTAAGATTTTGTATACTGGGCTTATAAAAGGTTTCCCCATTGTATCATGGCCTCCTTTTGCTTTTGCAACTCATCTTTCGTTTGTCCAAAGCCCATGTAATGACAAGAAGTGTCATTTTTCAAAATAGAAATACACATGCGCTTATATGAAGGAACCAATCGAAAAGCTTTTATATGCACTTCATCGGGGTATACTTTGAAACGAATGACATGATACTCCTTCTTATATTTTCTCTTGTTTTTTGGTTTACCGAGGTTTTCAAAAACAAGGTCCGTTTTCTCTAATTCTTTAACAACCGAGACAGGCAATGCGCCGCCTGCTTCTACCCAATAGCGAATGGAAGCTTGAAATTTGCGCAGATATATGTCTCGTGTATTTTTAGGCAGGGACTTTAAGAGAAAATTGGTGTAGGTTTTCCATGTATGTCCTGGCGGCAGAGAAACCGCTTTATAACCAACGGCTTTTGTTCCACCGTAGATCGCCGCAAAATTAGCGCCGTTCACTCGCTCCACAAGACGGCTCCAAGCGGTCGGTTCAATGGCACGATACAACTTCAACGCATTCACCCCGCAAACATGAAAGGGATTTGCTACCCGCATATCGTTCAACGAAACACCTGCCTGATAATAAAGATCGTACAGGTGATTGTAATCAAAGCCGAATTTTCCATTAGCTATCCATACATCTTCTACTTTCCAATCATAAATCGGGTAGAAGTTAAAGAGGTTCATTGCAATCCGCTTACTATATTTCAACTTTCCGTACATGGTAAAGGTGTCATTTCTTGTCACGGCATGATAACGATTCAGACTTTCTTGTGCACGTATGCCAACCAGGACAGCTGTACGTTTTTTGCTCTTCTCTTTATGGATCCACTTTCCAAATTTAGTTTGAAAAGAATAGTCCGACATACCTATCTCAAAAAAATCGAACGGATGGTTGTCAAAGTTGATCACATTCTCCGGCATCTCTCGAAACCAAATCTCTTTTTCCTCCGGGTTCCAAGGCATCCATGTAGATTGATACATGGAAACGCCGCAAGATGCAGAAATTGGCATACAAAGATGGTAATAATGAAATTCCGGGTATTTGCCCATACAGCGTTCAACATATTCAATCGTTTGTTGATAGTTCCCTTCGTAGTCAATATGGTAGACGGACACTTGGACATCGGGATGGTGTTGTTCGTAATAAACATGCACCAATTCTAGCAATAAACCAGAATCTTTTCCGCCAGAAAAAGGCACCACAACATGGTCGAATCGTTGAAAGATATAGTCCAAACGCTCCATCGTAGCCTCATACACATTTTTTTCGAGATGAATTTTTCCCATATTAAGCTCCTATGTAGAGTTTATATTCTTCGTTGATTCATTCAGCTTCATAGATATCAAAGAATGGCTCTTTAGATTCGTATGCTTGACCAAGTAAAGGAAAATACTTTCAAATCTAGTTGATTACCAAGCTTTTAAGGTCTCTCATGAGTGTCTACGTTCTTTATCTGACACGTTATATGTCAAAACTTTATATACAGTATCAATAGCCATTCATTTTGATATCATGAAGGCTCTTTTACTCAATAAAAGATTTACTATTTTTCAGCTTCTATGAATGACAGGTAGTGCTCAATTCTATCTGAAAAAATTCGTTCAAGTCCAAAATCGAAATCGTCAGTATTGGATTAGCATCTTCCTTTTCCTCGGTATAAGCTCTTGACATTAACAACAGGTTAAAGGTTTAGGTACCGTTCTTGTGTTACTAATTTTTCGTAGGCACAACCCACTAGCCCTATTCATATCTTTCATAATTATACCACACCAATGTAAATAACCGAGAACGATTGAGAAAGCAGTAACCATCTATAGACTGAACATGAAAACACACAAAGACAGACGCTTTGTCGTGAGCCTATCTTTTTATTACACAATTCTTAAGAGCAGTCCTGATTATTTTTTTACTTATTTATTACATCTATGTTGATCGAACGACTTTTGAATTCTGCTTCTAGTTGTATTATAAAATAATGGTCAACATCTAGTAATTCCTTCGCTATTCAATAGGCATTATTAATTTGCTTGTCAGAAAGTCTCTTCATATGATCGCTTTGTGATGCTCCCCTCTTATTGAATAAAAAACACATGAAATCCTGCATAGTTCTGTGGGAATATAGGGATCATATTAAGAAACTAAAGTACTCTGATAATCCTTGAGCAAGCCCCACTGGCTGTCCTTATTTAATAAGCCTATGACTTATAATCAATTCGGATTTGAGATATATCCAAGTTCCCCTAATACCGCAATTATGGGATTCTCCCTTAAGACATAAAAATTACCGAAGCAAATACCATTACTTTGGAGACCCGTGTTGCTAGCCATGTTATTCAAAATATTTGCAGCTAATGGTTTGTCAGCGCCTCCTGCGTAATAATAGGTTTCAGCTATCCCCGTTCGGTTCTTTGCATAACCCTCATTCTCAATTTCCGAACATACTAGGATTAAAAAATTGTTGTCAATTAAAAAGCACCCCACAGGATGCTTTTTATGAATTTTCTTATCATAACCCCCAGTGCTTTTTATAGTTGGATTCAATATCAATGACTCTCTAACGAAGGAACATCGGTAGATGTTATGTTGCAAAAGTTTGACAACAATTATGATTTCATCATTAGCTTTTAGGTGCACCTAGTACAATTCCCAATGAAAATTACCTCTAGTTACTTTCACCATAGATATTTTCCTGTATTTCGAAATAATAAGCATCAATAATTCTACATTAACTCTTTCTTTGATTTTTATAAAAATACATTCCACTAACAAGTAGACATATCAGACAAATTAATAACACTAACCAAAAAACTAAGGAATCGTTATGAGCTGTCACTCTCTCTTCTTCTTGTACATTATACATATTTACATATTGATTATCAGCAGAGAAAGAACTAGTATCCACCAATTCTCCTCTAATAACAACTCTTTTGTCTGTCTTGATTCCAGAAACATTACAAGTAAATAGTGTAATAGTCGGAATGGTTGTTTCTTGCAGTATACTTAAATCTGTCTCTTTTACAATTTTCTTATCGACTACTTGATACGTATATATGTTTGTTTTATCTGTTATTTGAATAAGTGTTTCTTCTTCAACTTTTAGTAGCGGACCAAATAACAATGTATCATCTCTAATATGATGACCTGCTAAAATGTAATTCCCTTCTCCCATTTTCTGACCTATATTAACGGTAGTGGCTCCAACAAGAAGGTTTTGGGTGCTTGTCCCATTCAATATTGGAAATAGGATATTTACATCGCTTATTGAGATTACACCGAGGACATCTTTACGGTTAAGCTTAGAAATATTAGATAAAATTGTTTTGAGATTTGGTGTCTGTATTGCTGGATCCCATGAGAATTCCTCTGCATTTTCTTGATTGTAATTTATTTCTTCTGCTGTAGTATTATTCATGATATTATTCATGATATTATTTATAGAAAATTTAATTATAGCTTCTTTAACCCATGGAGATAACAGAAGAAATGTTCCAATTAATAACAAACAACTCAAGAGAATATTGAAAAGGTAATCTTTCAGTTTCTCTTTTAAAGAATTACTATTCATGAGATTTTACCTTTTCAATAGATTCTAAAGCATGGCTCTCCTCCTGTTCCTCCTCTTTTCTTCTCTTTCTACGCCGAAATACGAACCATAAAAGAATCGCTAACAACAATATGGTAATTCCCGCAAAGATATAAAGCCATGTATATTTATTTTGAATCGTAACATCTTCAACATTTAATTCTTTAGCTATTTCATCATCTATAGTAAAATCCTTAGTCCATCGCCAAGTTTTCCCCATAGATTTTACTGTCATCTCTAAAGTATACTCTCCACCCTTAAGTGCTTTACTATCTAAACGGATTGGATAATCCATATTTGAATTTGGTGCCATTTGCAATGATTCACTTGTTGCTTCATAAAGAACTTCTGATTTACCTTTCTCTGTAATTTTTGCTTCAACAGACATTTGATTCATATACATTGGCATTATGTTTTGAATATTTGCTTTAATTACATTTCTCTTATTAATGTGATCTGCAAAAACATCATTTAATATTAACTCTGGTGTTACTTCGTTTTTATCATTTTGTAAAACAATTCTTACTACATAAGCAAATTTGTTTTCAATAGATACCCCTGAACCATCGCTGGATTCAGTACCATTTTCACTTGACTCATCTTCTCTTTCTTGTAGTGTAATTCCGCCTGCTAATACTCCGTCAAATTCTTTTTCCGGCATATTAACTTCAAGCTTCAATGTATATGTGTCATTTGATGGAACTGTTACTTTGTCTTCCGTCTTAACAATATCTTTCATGTTGTACAGCAGGGTTGAATCCGCCTCAACATCTCTTGGACCATATTCGACAACACCATTATAATTTGTAGTGGCAGTAGCGATTTGAGGTTCTATTATAACATCTTTAGCTGTATTACCTTAAAACAATTTCAAGAGTTTGCTTTTTTGATGGTTCCATCAGTAAATCGAAATACGTTAGTTTTTTATTAATCTGATTTTCAGGAATAACTGTCTCAACAGAAAAGTTTAATTCTGATGCCCAAGTCTTTATCGAACCTAATGAAACTGCTATAGCGAGTATAAGCATTGTTGTAAAAGTAAATGAGATTTTTTTTAACATTTTCACCATCCCTTATATTAAGTAATACATCGTACTATATGAAATAATACGATGTATTACTTTTTAAATTTTTTTCATAGGTAGGAAGGTAGTATCTTTTTAGATGGACTTTAACTGATACGCCTGCCAATGAATAATTTTAAGAATAGAGTAGATTGATAGTATTTCTACTAAAAAAGATACTACCTTCCCACACTAAAGTTCGGCATTGTTATTTCTTAGGCAGTTGGATTGGCGTGAGCCGGTATTGTACCAGGCTCACGCCTTTTAATTTTGCCTTGAATGCAAAATTAAAAGGTGTGTGTAAGAATCGGCGCGTAGAAGCACCGCTTAGCCTTACTGTTTCCTGATGGCGTCTATGACGTACCTGACCAATCATTTTTCTGATCCGAGCAAAAAAGTCGAGCTGGATCAGGTTGCAACACATAAATATTAGGAATAAAAACAAGGATTCCCCGAACCATTTTTCCCCTTCATAAAAGCGGTCAAACAATGCAATGCATGTGTTATAAAGATTTAAGCTTGATATTTAAAGAGACTTCAACGCTTCGAAAGATGCCGTCCCACGAGTTTATCACAGCTGTATTGTATCCTTAGACTGATGGTCACGGCCCTTTTGGCGACTTCCTCTCGAGCTTGGTTGGAATAGTCATTGAGTAAAATCTGGCTTTTCCCGTAGCTGTTCGTTCATGAACGGTAACTAATTCAAAAGTTGAGGCTTTATTAGCACCCTTGACAAGTTATTACACTTAAAATAGATTCTTCAAAACATACGATCTGAAGAAGAAAAACCTGATGTTAAAGTCAATTCTTCATAAAGCTATTTTCCCAAAGTAAAGCATCAAACTTTGAGGAACTCAAACTGATGAAATTACTCTAAACTCCCTGAACAAAACAGTCAAACTCTTTATCGCTTTAACGAAACAAAAACGGATAACCTCTGGGAGTCAACGAAATCAGCCTCATCGACGTCCTCAAATCAGAAAACGAAGACGTCATCGACACCATCCAGCTCAACATGGAGCTTGAAAAAGTGAAAAAATACATCGACATCTTAGACGGCAGAGAAAAAGAAGTCATCGTCGGCCGCTTCGGTCTTGATTTGAAGAAAGAAAAAACGCAGCGCGAAATCGCGAAAGAGCTCGGGATTTCGCGGAGTTATGTGTCGCGGATTGAGAAGCGCGCGCTAATGAAGATGTTTCATGAGTTTTACCGGGCGGAGAAGGAGAAGCGGAAGAAGGCGAAGGGGAAATGATGTCATAGAAGCCGGTCTAAAACTCCGGCTTCTTTTCATTCCATTAGGCCCCCTCAACATAGGTGAATCCATATCATTGGTTATGAAAGCTTATTCTCATTACACTCGTATATTCACTTTGTACCATTTCTAAACGTTTATGTGAATTATGGTTAGTTAAAAAATGGAGAGCCAAAAATGTGGTTCAAGACTTGAAATTGGCGGCATGTCTGCTAATGTAACCATGAATACAAAAAAGAATAGCCTTTCGACTATCCTTTATATATCTCTAATGATAGAATGACGTTTTTTAAATTTACTTTGCGATGAGCTGCAGGTAATGTTATTGCTGACTGACTTGGAGAGCGTTGTCTAAATCGTAAAGAATATCATCAATCGTTTCAATACCAATAGAAAGACGAATCATATCCGGTGTAACACCGGCTTTTACCTGACTTTCTTCATCCAGCTGTTGATGGGTCGTGCTGGCAGGATGAATCACCAGTGATTTCGCATCGCCAACATTCGCCAAATGACTGAAAATCTTCACGCTGTTAATAAATTTCTTCCCTTCTTCCACACCGCCTTTAATACCAAATGTGAAAATGGATCCTGCTCCTTTTGGCAAATACTTTTGAGCAAGTTCGTGATAAGGGTTTGATGCAAGGCCTGGATAATTAACCCATGAGACATGGGGATGTTTTTCTAAAAATTGTGCAACCTTAAGGCCATTTTCTACATGGCGCTCCATCCGTAGAGGAAGAGTTTCTAATCCCTGAAGAAACATAAATGTATTGAATGGCGAAGCGGAAGCTCCAATGTCTCTAAGCAACGTAACGCGTGCTTTTGTAATATAAGCTAGCGATCCCAGTGCATCTGTATAAACTAGCCCATGATAACTTAGATCTGGTTCTGACAAACCTGAAAATTTTCCGTTAGCCCAATTAAATTTTCCAGAATCTACAATAACACCGCCGATAGAGGTTCCATGGCCGCCAATAAATTTGGTAGCTGAATGAACCACAATATCTGCGCCATACTCAATTGGCCTGCATAAATACGGGGAGGCAAATGTATTATCAACGATAAGCGGAACATTATTTGCATGTGCAATATCGGCAATTGCTTGAATATCCGCAATATTAATTCGAGGATTTCCAATCGTTTCTATAAACACAGCCTTTGTTTTATCATTCATTTTTTCTTGAAATTGAGCTGGATCGTCTACATCAACCAAGTGAAATTTGATTCCAAGCTTTGTCAAAGTATGAGCAAATAAAGCATAGGTCCCCCCATACAGGCTGCTGGAAGCGATAATTTCATCTCCTGCTTCTGCTATGTTCAAAATAGAATATGTAATAGCTGACTGTCCCGATGAAGTTGCTAATGCCCCTACGCCGCCTTCCATTAGGGCAACACGTTGCTCAAAAACATCATGAGTAGGATTCATGATACGTGTATAAATATTTCCGGGTTCTTTTAAAGAAAACAAATCTGCAGCATGATCTGTGTCGTTAAAAATATATGAGCTTGTTTGATAAATAGGGACTGCTCTAGAATTTGTAGTAGGGTCAGGTACTTGTCCTCCATGAAGAGCGATTGTTTCAAACCCTAATGAATGCTTTTTCTCCATCATCATCCCCTCGTTTCACTCGTCTTTATATTTTGAATATTACGTAATAATATCACAGAGTTTACTTCTCTACTACCCATTTTGTTTGTGATTTTTTGTATAAACTATCGTTCTGATTCATAATTTCCCCCTCTAACTTTTTTATTTCACACCTAACTGTACCTACTATTCGGTACAGTAACTATTGAAAAATACTCTTATAATTATTCTTTCTTCTTATTGTGACTTAAAGATGCATGAACATGAACATTTCTTTGGATTGTATTTTTTACAGGTGAAAGTTTCATGGCCTGTGCAACAAGTTCTTCAATCTGATGTTCATCCGCATCACTATCGATATTAAAATGTGCATTGATTTCATCAAAACCAGGATTTCCTTCTTTTAATCCTAAAAAGACATTCAAATCTAGTTGTCCTGAAACCTCTACTTCTAACGAGTTTATCTTGATTCCTATTCCACTAGCATTTGCAATAAACCCCACTGACAAGCAAGAACCTAGTGCGCTTAATAAATATTCCACTGGGTTCGCTCCCTTATTGGAACCTGCTATCCATTTTGGCTCATCAACATGAATAGGAGCATGATCACCTACTTTTGCCTCAACATGGAATCCATTATCCCATTTTACAGAAGATGACCAACTTCCAGTACCTTCAGCCGGATTCTTTTTGTATTGCTCCACTAAACCTTCAATAATACTCATATCAACACCATTTAATTTTGCCATTGTTTATCTCTCCTTCAGTACGGAATTATACCTACCAGTCGGTACAAAAAGAACTTAACATAAGAAAAAGAATGTTGCAAGAAAAAAAACAGTTGACTATTCTAGATTAAATTGTTTTCGGATTACTTCTATAATGTCACTTAAAAAGTTGACGTTTTGTTGGTTTTTCATTAACAAAATTCCTCCTTCAATCATAGCTACAATTGCTTGAGCATCTTTTTTAGTATCAAAGGAATCTAACAGGCCTTGTTCAACCATTTCATTTAATGTAGTCTCTATAGCCCCTATCCAACATTCAAATAAATGTTGAATTTTCACACGAAACGTTTCATCATGCTCACTCATTTCAATGGCTAAGTTTCCAATAGGACAACCTGATTTATTCTTCACTTCAGTATGAAAAGTAAGGGTTCTGTCCAGCATCATATTTAACTTATTTACTGGAGTATTATCGGACTGAAGAATATTTGATATTAACTCTGTTTGATATTCATGGACTATAGATTCCACTACTGCTAATCCTAAATCATATTTAGATGAGAAGTAATGATAAAATTGGCCTTTTCCAATTTCTGCAGCCATAAGAATATCTTTTATAGAGGTTGCTTGAAATCCCTTAGAATAAATAATCTCTCTTGCAGCTGATATTATTTCTTGCTTTTTAGACAAATTTCTCACACCTTAATCGCAAAGTTTAGTTTATATATTATATGATTCCATTAGGTTTTTGCCAAGTATTTTAGGAATGGTTCGCATTTCCATCATTATCTAATTACTAGGAAATCAATAAATCCACTGTCGTTTCATCTTCAACAGTAAAAAAGGCAAGCATGCAGGCTTGCCTTTTTGAAGTCGTTTATAGATCAGATCATTAAATATCAAGTTTACGGCCAAGCCACTTTACGACTTCAGGATCGTTATGTGAAAATTTAACCTGGTGCAGTTTTAAAATTAAGTTTGATTGAACATTCCGTTTTGCAAATTTCATTAAAACTCAATTTTCGTACGGCGAAGGTTGAGTAACCTATTAAAATTGATACAGTTTTCTACTTTCAATATCGTTTGGCGGAGTTTCTCCGTTCATAATTCGAGTAAGCACTTTTTCTTCTAACAAAGCCAGGTTATGAGAAGAGAAATGGCGTGGTCTCGGTGCATCTACTTTTATATCCATTGCAATTTGCCTGTCTTCTATTAGGACAATTCTATCGGCTAACCGAATTGCTTCTCTAACATCATGCGTAACTAGTAATGCAGTGAATCCAATTCTTCCCCAAATACTTTCGACTAAATTTTGCATTTCTAATTTAGTAAAAGCATCGAGCGCACTAAGCGGTTCATCAAGCATAAGTAGGGATGGTTTGTGAATTAGTGCTCGAGCAAGGGCTACACGTTGTTTTTGACCGCCAGATAAATTGGATGGCCATTGATTTTTTAAGGACAATAGGCCTACTGCATCTAAAACTCGTTCTGCTTTTTCTGACCAGTTCCCTTTTAAGCCTAGTCCTACATTTTCAATTACCTTTTTCCAAGGTAACAGTCTAGAATCTTGATACATCATTGTTATATTGGCTGTCGATTGACTAGATGGAACTTTATCAAACAGCAGCTCCCCATTCGTTAATGTTTCTAATCCGGCTACCAGTCTTAAAAGTGTACTTTTACCACTACCGCTTTTTCCGATGATAGCTATAAACTCACCTTTTTCAATTGTTAGTTGTATGTCTTTTAAAACTTCTTTGTTACCGAAAGATTTACTTACATTCTTAATATCAATTTGAATGGCATGATTATGGAGAGACTGTTTATTTTTTTTCAAATCTTTTTCTAGTAAATCGCTCAATCTTTACACCTCTCTTATCGTTGTTTGTTATAGTTTGCATTCCATTTTAAAGCTTTCTTTTCACCAATTTGAGCAATAATATCAGCTGCCTTACCGAGTAAGGCGTATATTACGATACTTAAGATAATAATATCGGTTTGCATAAATTCTCGAGCATTTGTTGCCAAATATCCTATGCCCTCTTCTGTTGGGATTGTTTCTGCAACAATTAAAGTTAACCACATGACACCAAGGGCATATCTTAAGCCTACAAAGATCGAAGGAAGTGCTCCCGGGAAAAGAATATGTTTAAATAAATTCCAACCTTTTAGATTATACATTTTCCCCATTTCGATGAAGCTCGGATCAACAGTTCGAATGCCATGATAAGTGTTAATATATACGGGAAATAAAACCCCTAATATAACAAGAAAAATTTTTGCGCTTTCATCAATACCTAACCACACAATCACAAGAGGTAATAAAGCCAAGTGAGGAATATTTCTTATCATTTGTATTGTTGTATCTGTTAAACGAAACGATAGATTGGAAAGTCCATTTAATATTCCAAGAATAAAACCAATTAATCCCCCAATTAACATACCAATCGCAGCACGTGAGAGACTGGCCAGCACATGTTGGAACAATTCACCGGAAACGGTTAAATTCCATCCGCTCATTAACACTGTTACTGGAGAAGGAAACAATGATGCCGAGACAAGCTCTAGTGAAGAGACTAACTCCCAAATGATCAATAGTATAATTGGAATAATCCAAGGTATGAACTTGTTTAACCAAGTTTGTGTCATTTGCTTCATTCCTTTTTAGCAATTTTTAATTATTGAATAGGCATATCTTTGGATACATCAAGTTTTTTAGGAATTAACCCAATTTCAAAATACTTGTCAGCTTGCTTTTGTTGAGCATCTATTATTTCTTGTGTAATTGGAGTTGCTCCATAAGTACGACGTTCAACCGCTTTGGCAATAATCTTCTCATTAATGCCTAATGCTTTGGATAACAATGTTGTAACTTCATCCTTATTTTCATTTGCCCATTGATCAGATTTATCTATCGCATCTATTATCGTTTTAACAAGATCCGGGTGATTTTTTGAGAAATCGGGGGTAGCATAATAGAATGTACGGTTTGGATAGCCATAATCCTTATTCTCTGTAAATGTAATGGTGTCAAGTTCTGTTTCTATACCAGCAAAGAAAGGATCATAGGAAGCAAGAGCATCTACTTCTTTTGTTTCAAAAAGAGAACGGCCTTGTGCAGCATCTTCTGGAAATACCCATTGAACATCATCAGCTGATAAACCAACTGATTCAAGTGCAAGAACTGTTAAGTAATGATGGTTTCCCCCTTTTAAAACGCCTATTTTCTTTCCCTTTAATTGTTCAATGGATGTAATCCCTGAGTCTTTCAAAACCATTAAACCAACACCTTCAGGATTTGGAGCATCTGCCCCAGCATAAACAAGAGGTTTACCAGATGCTTGAGCAAAAATCCCTGATCCATCAGCAGCGTGACCAAAATCAATAGACTTAGAATAGATTCCTTCTAATAATGTGCCCCCGTGTGTGAATAGTTTCCATTCTACTTTGTAACCGTCTTTCTCTAACGCTTCTTCTAAAAATCCACTTTCCTTTAGGATATTTAATGTATTTCCTTTTTGATAACCAATTTTTATGACTTTTGTGTCTTTACTATCTGAACTTGTTTTTGATGATCCGCAACCCGTGAATATAAGTAATGCTGACATTAATAGAACAAATCCCAGGACTAATTTTGTTTTTTTTATAATCATTGATATGCATTCCCCTTTTTACTTATTTTTTTGAAAATCTATATATAGAACCCATTACTTGAAAATCTCCTTCATGATCTGAATCTGTAAATTCAACTAAAAATGGCTTTTCTCCTCGATTTTTTAAAGTTTGTGAAACTATCCCGTCTCCAATTGGACTGTAAAATACTATATCCCCACCGTCTAGTTTTAATCGTTGACCGTTGGCGTTTAACGATTCATCAACAAATGGTTCTTCAGTTTTTAAGTTTAAATAGTTGGACCACTTTTCAATTGCACCCTTGAAATCTGGGACTGCAAATGCAACTGATGATAACGAAATGTTCCCTTTTGGATGCTCAGCGATAACAGATCGATTTATTAAATTTTGTTTACGCTCATCATCTTTTTCGCCCCATTCTATAAAAAATGGTAATTCAAGCTTTTCACCGGGTTTCCCAACATGTAGCAGCTCCCAACTAACAAGGCTGCCATCAGGTCTTCTTCTACTGAATGGGGAAGGACCATATACTTCTAAGCCTAAACTTCGAAAACGCTCTGCCTCGGCCTCTAAATCAGTTGATCCAAGAGCTATTCTTGATAAACCTTCCACAAAATTTTCATTTTGAAATGTCTTCCTTAAGCTGTATTTAATATCAGCAGCTGACTCTACTAATTGTGAATCATACACACCAATCAATTCTATGTAGCTTAAATCGAAATAACTAAGGGAGTTAAACGTGCCAAGGTATTCATGTTTGCCTCCTTCTACTGCGTATAGCCCCAATTTGTTGTATTCTTCAATCGCTTTTAATGGACTATTTACAAAATGTACGAGATGATCAAATCGAAATCCCATAATCATTCTCCTCTCCGTCATCGCTCAATACTTTTGCTACTCCTAGTAAGCTTGATGTATTATGACCATTACGGCCACAAGCGTGCATTACCCCTTCGATTGTTGATTTATAGGACACTTTTTTCATCTTGAATCGGCAATGCATCAAAACCTGCTCGAAATGCGATAGTTTTCCCTGGCTTGACACTTTCAATGATGCCAATTACACCATTTCTTCATAACAATTTTGAAGTTCTTTTATAGAAATCAATTTCCAACTCTTCCACCAACCTATCTTTTATAACCATATTTAATAAACAAAAAAGGATGCAGAAATGAATGAATTAATCAATCATTTCTGCATCCTTTGGTTGACCAATCAGATGTCCCTTAATTTAGAACTTTCACAATGTTTATTAATAATTGATATTAAACCAACTAAACCCATTAATCAAGTAGGTTTAATGATTTTTTAATTTTATAGGGGAAGCACCAACGATGCTATTTTACGCCAAGAATAAATGGCTGCAGTAAAAAACACTTGCTTGCTCAGATCGGTTCATGTACCTTAACCACCGCCAAAAGGGGGTTATTTTTAACAGGTCAGGCCATACGGGACAGCAGTGTATTCTGGATGCAAGAGCCAAAGGGTGCAGCCGATTTCGTTCCCCTCGCTGCCTACTTGATGGCGAAATCACCGTATTCTTTTTATTGAACATGTATCGGTCCGTTTAGATTGTAGTTGTTCGACTTGAGATAGAGCGAAACACATCCACACGGGCAACCGATTCTCTCCACACATCTCGGGTGTCGGGATCCGCCGGATTCATCAGGTCATCATAGCGTACGTCCAAGAATTTATTTAGCCATTTCTTCTCATCTAGATTGTGCTATATGCCTTATCGCTCCATCCCACGTTATATTTTTCTCCCATCGTTTTGATGATTTCCGTCTGATCAGAAAATACTCATTTGCATCATTATCCCAAATGGTAAATTTTGTATAACTTATATGTTAACATACAGGAAAATCCGGTCAAGTCATTTTTTCAAATTTTCTATCAAGTACAATTATTACTGTTGAATTGTTTAGCTACAGCAGTTTCTGAGGGTAGTCTAAGTTAAAAAATAGGATTGACACCCAGAACTTTTCGGTCTATCCTTACAACTAATATTTCTTATCAAGATTGGTGGAGGGAATGGCCCTGCGAAGCCAAAGCAACAGGCTGCAAGCCGCAGTACTGTGCTAATTCCAGGTGTTTGTCACCGAAGATAAGAAGAGCGGAAGCTAAAAAAAGGCCCTCTTCTATTCGGAAGGGGTCTTTTTTTAAAGGCAAAATCCGACTAATTGCATTGGATATGTCAAAATTATTACACAGGAGGCTACATGATGGAGACCATGAAGCAGACACTTGCAGAGGTACATGCAGAATTGGAAAATGATTTCGCAGAAGTCGTCGAATGGCGGCGATATCTGCATCAACATCCTGAATTAAGTTTTCAGGAGACGAAAACCGCCCGTTTCATCGCCGATAAGCTGCGCAGCTTCGGCTACGAAGATATCCAGACAGAAATCGGCGGGTATGGCATCGTCGCATCGCTGTCAGGGAAAGAAGCAGGATCTACGATTGCCCTCAGAGCTGATTTCGATGCCCTGCCGATAGAGGATGAGAAAGAAACAGCCTATCGATCCAAAACACCGGGCGTGATGCACGCCTGCGGACATGACGGCCATACTGCTGCTTTGCTGGGGACTGCCAAAGCATTGATCAAGCATAAAGACAGCCTGAAAGGCAAAGTTGTCTTCCTGTTCCAGCCTGCTGAGGAAGTACCGCCCGGCGGTGCCAAGGCAATGATCGAAGATGGCGCACTTGACGGTGTCGATTATGTTTATGGTGCTCATCTTAACTCTGCTGCCCCTGTCGGGAAGATCGGCGTTGGCGAAGGATTCAAAATGGCCGCAGTGGATAAATTTGCGATCACCATCCAAGGAAAAGGCGGTCATGGCGCAGCACCACAAGAGGCTGTCGATCCAATCGTCATCGGCAGTGATATCGTAAATGCTTTGCAGAAGATTGTCAGCCGAAGAGTCAGCCCGGTGGAATCAGCAGTGGTGACTTTGGGTGTCTTCCAGTCAGGTAACGCATTCAATGTCATACCGGATACCGCCAAACTGGAAGGCACCGTCCGGACATTCAATGCCGACATCCGCAAGCAAGTCAGACAGCAAATAGAAGCCATCGTTTCTGGAATCACGAGCGGTTTCGATGCGACTTATTCTATCGATTACCTGCACGGCTATCCTGCGCTTTATAACCATCCAAAGGAAACTGCTTTTTTGCAGCGGCTATTCTCTGAACAATTCGGTGAAGAACAGTTAATAGAACTTGAAACCGGGATGGGAGCAGAGGATTTCGCTTATTACTTGCAGGAAAAACCCGGCAGCTTTTTTAAAGTCGGCTCCCGCAATGAGGATACAGCCACACACTATCCGCATCATCATCCACAATTCGACATTGATGAGCGGGCATTGCTCATCACGGAGAAAGCATTCACGAAAATCGTATTCTCGCTATTGGGAAGCTAAGGAGGAAATGTCTTGAAGAAGAAAATTGCACTTATATTATTCGGCTTAACGGCCACAATCGCCCTGTTCGGCTGCTCCGGCAATTCCAGTAGCAGCTCCGGTGCAAGCGATGGAGAACCTGTTAAAGGCGGCGACTTGAATGTTGCCATGACAGCGGATCCCGACACACTGGACTGGATGTATTCCGGCGAAAGTGCTGCGAGAAAAATCGGCTGGCATATCTATGAAGGTTTGTTCGCCCTGGATAAGGATTACCAGGCTCGTCCTTTAGTAGCTGACAACTATACCGTCAGCGATGACAAAAAAACATACACGATCACCCTGCGTGATGGACTGAAATTCCACAACGGCCAGGACGTAACTGCCGAGGATGCCAAAGCATCGATCGAACGCTGGCTTAAGGTCTCTTCCGTAGGTAAGATCACAGCAAAACATGTAAATTCTGTCGAAGTAAAAGATGACTTGACATTGGTCATTAAACTGAAAGACCCATATACCGCTTTGCTAACCGATCTGGCTGCTCCGAAAGCGTCTGCTGTCATCATTCCTGCCGACATCGCGGAAGCTGCGGGTGAACAGCCGCTGACAAATAAACAGCTGATCGGTACAGGTCCATTCAAATTCGATTCCTGGAAGCGCGGCAACGAAATCGTCCTTTCCAGATTCGATGATTATCAATCTCGCGAAGAGGAAGACTGGGGCGGTCTGACTGGGAAAAAGACAGCTTATCTGGATACGATTCATTTCAAGATCGTAAAAGACCCACAAGTAATGCTCAATGGATTGAAGACAGATCTATATGATTATGTACAGTCCATTCCACTTGATTTGTATGATGTAGTCGATACCACACCTAATGTCGAACCAGCTATCTCAAGCAATGGATATTCCGTCATCACCCCGGATAAATCCGAAGCACCGTTTGACGATATCAAAGTCCGTGAAGCACTTCACGCGGCACTTGATAAAGAGGCTATCGCCAAGGCTACTTATGGTAACAGTGAATTCTATAATCTGGATGGAGCCTTGTTCACGCCCGATCAAACAGCTCTTTACTCGGATAAAAATATCGATAATTTCAAGGCTTATGATCCGGATGAGGCGAAAAAGCTGCTGGAGGAAAGCTCTTATAATGGGCAGCCGGTGAAAATCATCTTCTCGAATGACAATGCAGAGTATAAGAAAATCGCCGAAATTGCAGAACAGCAGCTGGAAGCAGCAGGCTTCAATGTCGAGCTTGAGTCCTATGAATGGGCTACCTACCTGGAAAAATGGAGCGATGCTGCTAACTGGGATATGGTCGTAGTTGGCTGGTCCCCGTTCTTCTCGCCAAACCAAGCCGGAATGGTCAGTCAGAATTCCAACAGCAGCGGCTGGTATAACAGCGAACGCTGGCAGGAGCTTGTCACGCAGTGGGGTGAGGCAGAAGATGAAGCTGCCCAAAAAGAAATACTGGCTGAGTTGAATAAGACAATCTACGATGAACTTCCTTTTGAAAAAGTAAGCAACCTTTCCATTTTGGATGCACGCACTTCCAAGTTGCAGGATTATGAAGATTGGTATAGTCCGCGTTTCTGGAATACATGGAAAACCCAGTGATGCCCCGAGAAAATCGCCAGCGGTAACGCAGGCGATTTTCCTCCATTTCTAAATAAAGGAGTGATTCTTGTGCTTAACTATACAATCCGCAGGCTCTTGTCTGTCATACCTGTCATGCTCGTGGTCAGTATCATCGTGTTTCTGCTTATTCACCTGACACCTGGCAATCCAGCCTTCATCATCCTTGGTGAAGATGCATCGCCTGAAGCGATTGTACAGCTGGAAGATCAGCTTGGCCTGAATGAGCCCCTATATATTCAATTTTTCGACTGGCTCAAACAAGTCACCACTGGTGACCTAGGAACAAGTGTCTATTCAGCCCAGCCGGTCAAGGAACTGATTTTTGCCAATTTTGGTCCTACTTTCAGTTTGATGGTCTTATCCCTGCTCTTTATTTTGATCATCTCCATTCCGACTGCGATCCTGATTGTTTCTTTACGTAAGACAATTCTGGATCCATTATTCACAAACGCATCCCTTCTCGGTGTGTCGGTACCGGAATTCTGGCTTGCCATCTTGCTCGTGCTGGCATTTGGTGTGACATTCCGGATATTCCCGGTCGCCGGTTATATGCCACTTGCCGAGGGTTTTGGACCCTGGCTCTATCACTTGCTTCTGCCTTCTTTTGTGCTGGCACTTGTAGAGATTGGTATTATCGCAAGGATGCTCAGGGACAGCATGCTTGATTCCGTGAATCAGGATTATACAAAAACGGCTCGAGCAAAAGGTCTCCGTGAACGTGATGTATTGATGAAGCATGTGTTTGCCAATGCGCTCATTCCGACAACGACTGTCCTTGGCGCCACTGTGGCAGGATTGCTTGGCGGGACGGTCATCATTGAAACGCTGTTCACCATCCCAGGAATCGGACAGCTGCTGATTGACTCGATTCACCGACGGGATTATCCGGTGATTCAAGGCGTCGTACTGTTCATCGCTGCCATCTACGTCTTCGTCAACTTCGTCGTCGATCTCTTGTATGCATTCCTTGATCCAAGCATCCGCTATGACTAAAGCCAAGGAGGTACATAAACGATGATGTCCAAGAAAAGGAACATTATTGCATTGACTATATTCCTATTGATTGCCCTGGCAACCATTACTGCCAATTGGTGGCTGCTAGTCTCCCCTACGACGATGGATGCCAACCAGCGACTGCTGGCACCGTCTGGTGCTCATTGGTTCGGAACTGATGATTTTGGTCGTGACATTTTCGCCCGTGTCGTCGTTGCTGCTCGGGTGTCTTTAGCTGTCGGCGTCATTGTAGCCATCATTGCGCCAGTCATCGGTACATTGATCGGTCTTGCATCTGGATATTTCCGGAAAACCGATTTTATCCTGATGCGAATTGTGGACGGCTTTCTCGCTTTTCCTGCACTGCTTTTGGCATTGGCACTTGTAGCAGCACTTGGCGGAAGCATCACGAATATCGTCATCGCCCTTACGACTGCTTTCTTCCCAGTCATGTCGCGCGTGGTCCGCTCCGCAGTACTGCAAATCAATAACGCGCAATACATCGAAGCAGCCCGGACAACGGGGACTAGCAATATCGTTATTTTATTCAAATATATATTGCCGAATGTACTCTCCCCTATCATTGTGCAAAGTACATTCATTTTTGCCAAAGCAATACTCGCAGAAGCTGCACTCAGCTTTCTCGGTGTCGGTGTCAACCCATCCACGCCGACTTGGGGAAATATGCTGCAGGAATCCAAGATTTATATCACGAGCGCTCCCTGGTTCTCGATTTTCCCTGGTATCGCAATCGTCATTACCGTCTTATCGCTGAACATACTTGGCGATGGACTTCGGGATGCCTTCGATCCGCATAGCATCAAGAGAAAGCGGAAACGCAAAACAAAACAAACAGCACCAGCTGCCTAGAGGAGGTTACATTATGCTAGAAGTAAAGGATCTGCATGTCCACCTGGATACACCCGCCGGTCTCGTCAAAGCGGTTGATGGTGTATCCTTCCGACTGGAAGCTGGGCAGACCATCGGCATTGTCGGGGAATCGGGCAGCGGAAAAAGCATCCTTGCTCATTCACTGACAAAGCTGAACCCGGAACCGCCAGCAACCTACCCAAAAGGAGAAATTCTCTTCGGTGGAGAAAACATCCTGACAATGGATAAAAAACGACTGCGCAACCTGCGCGGGAAAGAAATCGCAATGATTTTCCAGGATCCGATGTCCAGCCTTAATCCTGTTTTCAAAATCGGCAGACAGCTGATGGAAGCCGTCCAAACCCATCAAAAGCTTCCCAAAAAAGAAGCTCGCCAAAAAGCAATCGAGCTGCTGGCAGATGTAGGAATTCCAGATCCGGAACGCCGGATGGAGAATTACCCACATCAATTCTCCGGCGGGATGCGTCAGCGTGTCCTGATTGCCATTGCACTTGCCGCTAGACCGAAGCTGCTCATCGCAGACGAGCCGACAACAGCTTTGGATGTAACGATCCAGGCCCAGATCATTGAACTATTGAAAAAGATACAAAAGACTTATGGGACAGCCATCATCATGATTACGCATGACCTCGGAGTCGTGGCAAATCTGGCAGATCGGATCCTCGTCATGTATGCCGGAAAAATTGTCGAGTCCGGCAGTACAGCAAATATTTTTTATGATACGGCCATGCCGTATACATGGTCGCTGCTGCGCTCGATTCCAAGACTGGATGCAGCTGGTTCCGAACGGCTGCTGCATATCGAGGGGAATCCGCCTAATCTGATTCATCCGCCCAAAGGCTGCAATTTCCATCCCCGATGCCCATTTGCACGGGACGCTTGTCTTCAAACCAATCTTGCGCTTACTGAACGCGGCACCAGCCACTGGGCTGCTTGTGTTCTCAGCAAGGCACAATTCGATGAAGAAAAACAAGCTGTGGCAGAGCAGAAAGGAGTGCTGCTATCTTGACCGCATTATTGGAAATCAAGGATTTACACGTCCATTTCCTGATCAAGAATGGTGTGTTGCAGAAAACGACTGGTCATGTGAAGGCTTTGAATGGTATCGATTTGACCGTCCATAAAGGAGAGACTTTAGGGATTGTAGGGGAATCCGGCTGTGGGAAAAGTACACTTGCCAGAACCATCGTCGGATTGCATAAGCCTACTTCCGGCGATCTCCTTTTCAACGGAAAACCGTATACAGATGCATCTTCCAAGGAACTTTACGAGCTGCGCCGCAATATGCAAATGGTTTTCCAGGATCCGTATACAAGTCTGAATCCGCGCATGAAAGTGGGTGAAAGCATTGCTGCTCCGCTGAAGGCATACAAAAAGACAAAAAATCTGGAATCCCGGGTAAAAGAGCTGATGGAGCTTGTCGGATTGAATCCCGACGACCATTATAACCGGTTGCCGCATGAATTCTCCGGCGGTCAGCGTCAACGGATCGGAATCGCCCGCGCCATTGCCTTGGAACCAAAGCTGATTGTCTGTGACGAGCCTGTCAGTGCACTGGATGTATCTGTCCAAGCCCAAGTGATCAACTTATTTCAGGATCTTCAGAAGAAATTGGATCTGACCTACGTATTAATTGCACACGATCTATCCGTCATTAATCATATTGCCGACCGCGTCGCTGTCATGTACCTTGGCAAAGTAATGGAAAAATCCAATCGTGAAACATTCCAGACACATGCGCAGCATCCTTATACCAATGCATTGCTATCCGCTGTGCCTTTGCCAGATCCCGACAAGGAACGGGTACGGGAACGCATCGTATTGAAAGGCGAACTGCCTTCCCCTGCCAATCCGCCAACTGGCTGCGTATTCCATAACCGCTGCCCGAAAGCTACGGAATTCTGCAAGACGAAAATCCCCGTCCTAGAGGAACGCGGGGTGCCTGGACAGGAAGTAGCTTGCTTCTTCCCTGTTGGCGCGGAAGAGAAAGCGAGGATTACATTATGATAAAAAGCAACCTGCAATGCAGGTTGCTCAGATTTAGAGAAACCCTTGTTTCTCTAAATCTGGGAGCTTTTTTCACCAAAGAATTACCTTCAAATCGATCACTTTATCCTTAATTTCTCTCAATAGCGCAGTATTCATCCAATATCCTGTTTCCCTGCCGGACCTTTCTTCTGATTATGAGGCCTGCATCTTTAATGATTGCCAAATGCTTTGAAACCCCAGTAGACTCATGTCAAAATGAATGATCAACTCTTTGAATGACAATACTCCCCCTTCTGCCAACAAACGTAGTAATTTACGTCTTGTTGGATCAGCGATGGCTATGTAAAGGAGCTATGTGTCGCGGATTGAAAAGCGGGCGCTGATGAAGATATTTCATGAGTTTTACCGGGCGGAGAAGGAGAAGCGGAGGAGGCGAAGGGGAAATAATGTCATAGAAGCCGGTCTAAAAATCCGACTTCCATTCATTCATTCCTACCTAGCCCTCAATAAAGCGGGAGCTTGTTATCCAGTTACAGAAGCCTGTGGAAGTTACCCTTTAATTTTCTTTCGAGTTTACTTGTGTTGCTATAATGTTCATAACATTTTTCATAAATTCCTCTTTTGTTAATGAAGCAGTCCCTCCACCTTGGGCGAACATTTTATTTCCTCCACCTTTTCCATCAATAAGGGAAAGACTTTCTTGCATGAGGACTTTCATGTCCATGTTATTTGCTTCTCCTCGCCCGCAAACCAATTGGAAGCGATGATCGTTCTCTGACAAGAAAAAAATAAGAGCCCGTTTTTCTTGATCAGCAATCATTTTTGCTAGCTTTTGAAGTTCTTGAATCGATCGATCTGAAAACGTTTCTATCACCATGACAGTATCATTTTGAATTGCGCTTTTTGCTAATAATTCATTGGCTTCATACTGAAGATTTTTTTCATTAGATTCTAGAAGCGCTTTGTCTAGCTTCTTTACATTTTCAAGCAACCGTTTGACAGCTTCGCTTAATTCCCCTTCAGGACGATTAAGTAATCCAGTCAATTCAACGATTGCTTTTTGTTTTTGATCGAATTGGGTTATGACCCGATTACCGCATACAAAATACAGACGAATTTTTTTCCTCTGTCTTTCCCAATTCAATACTTTTATTGCTCCGACTTCCCCTGTAGCGCTCGGGTGTGTTCCGCCGCATCCGTTGTAATCAAATTCATCAATTATGACAAGACGAATATTTTCTTTTACAGATGGGAGTTTACGAATCGGATAATTTACTAAGTCATCATATTCTACCCACTTCGCGACTATGGACCTATTTTCCGTTATGATCTCGTTTGCAAGCTTCTCTGCTTTGTCTGCCATTTCCTCTGTTAATTCTGATACATCTAGGTCAATGGTAACCGTATCATTTCCAAGATGGAATCCAACTGTATGTAGATCATACAACTGCGCGAATGCCGCCGACAAAATATGCTGCCCGGTATGCTGTTGCATGTGATCAAAACGCCGTTCCCAATCAATAACCCCAACAACCTGATCATTTAAATGCGGCAAAGGCCTTTCTACATAATGACGAATTTCTCCATCTATCTCTTCAACGTTTAAAACTTTGACTCCGTTCAATGTTCCTGTATCATGAGGCTGGCCCCCGCCTGTTGGATAAAAGGCTGTTTCCTCTAGGGTAATATAAACATCACCTTTTTTGTCCTGTTGTTGTTTCAAAATTTTCGTTTCGAACGTTTTAAGATAGGGATCTTTGTAAAAAAGTTTGTGATGATTCGGGCTCATGCCATCTCCCCTTAATTATTGAAGTCTTCCTCTAGCTTCAATATTTAATTCTTCTACAACCTCTCCATTATCGACTAGATAGGCTTTATCGTGCAAGTTACATACTGGACAGATATGATTTGGAATAATTCGCACCTTATCTCCAATGCTTACTTTGTTGTTGAATTCTTCATGATAAATAATAGCATGTTCGTCGAATACGCCATGAATATAAACGTCCTCGTATTCTTTGATACGGCCAAGCCCTTTGGTTGCAGTAAGCCCTTCGCTTCGTGTTTGGGCAGTAATTCCCTTAGCCCCTACATCTGTAATGACTCGTTCTTTTGTTGGTTTACTAATCACTGTTGTGAGTACAGAAGCAGCACAGCGATCATACGTACCAATTACATTTGCTTGTGAGGCGTCCATAAAAATGTAAGTGCCAGGTCTAATTTCTGTCACCCCTTCTGGAATATCAAACTTAAACATGAAGGGAGGAGTAGAGCCAATACTAACCACTTTCGGCTTTAGATCCATTTCTTCCGCAATTCGGGCAAAATGTAATGTTCGTTCTACACTTTCTTTATAGAGTTCTTTACAATGTGCTATACTTTTCGCTTTATAAGAATGTCCGTCATGTGAGAAGATTCCTTTAAGCTCGACATTTTTACATGTTTTGATTAATTCTAATAAAGTACGAAAATCATCTTCTTCAATAATCCCGGAGCGTTGTTCTCCTACTTCAATTTCCACTAACACTCGGGCTTTCCTTGTGGCTCCTTCAAATACTTCTTCAATTTCACGTACTTGATACGCACTATCGATTCCAAAAGAGATATCAATCGTTTCAGAGAGTTTTCTAATACGTTCAAGCTTTGATTTCCCAACAATTTCATTTGCGATAAAGATATCTTTTAAACCGTTTCTCGCCATCACTTCAGCTTCTCCTACTTTTGCTACAGCGATTCCTGTACCCCCCATTTCTTCTTGTAGCTTAGCTAATTTAGGCATTTTATGTGTTTTTGTATGAGGTCGTAAGTTTACTTTCTGTTCATTAGCGTAATTTTGCATATCCTTCATATTGCTTAACATCACGTCTTTATCGATTAAAAGAGCTGGTGTATCTAATTGTAAATTATTCATTGTGCCTCCTCCTTTATCGCTGCAATGGCTTCAACTTCCACCAGACACCCGGCATATAAATGATTTGATGGAACAACTACTCTTGCCGGTTTATGATTGCCGAAGAAATGAGCATAGACCTCATTGATATCCGGCCAATACTTTACATCTGGGGTATAAAGCCGGCATAATATCACATCTTCCTTGGCTAATCCCCGTTCCTTGAGGACCAGCTCCAAATTTACCAATGCCTGTTTTGCTTCTTCTTTTATGCCCCCAGCCGGAATTTTCCCCGTTTCCGGATTCATCGACAACTGCCCTGAAATATAGAGAACACCATTGTGTTCCATGGCTGGCACGTAATGGCCTCCATCACGTGTTGAATATTTCGTGTGTACAGGCTTCAAAATAATCTCCTCCTATCATTCCTAATATTTAAAGCTTGCCTCATCTATCTTCTGGTCAGCAGCCAGCAAAACAGCGAGTTTGATCCTTGCTTTCTTACTGTCATAGCTGCCGCCTAGTATGATTCCGGCATCTGCATATGTTGAAGCACTTCCTTTGAATCCATATACTCCCTTGACTTCACCTTCGTCAGTACTTGTTGTCAGAACGACAGTAATCCCTTTCTCTACGGCTTTCTTTGCACTTTCTAATATTGCTGGAGCCGTATGGCCTCTTCCCGGCGCCTCAATAATGATTCCTGCACTTCCGCACTTAACTGCATAATCTATAAACTTTCCGTCAGATCCAAGTGAACACTTAATAAGTTCTACATTTGGCAATGGTTGAATCAGCTGATACGTCTCACGCTTGATTAATCTTTGATGAATTGCGATCTCATCTTGATCGGCCGTTCCCAAATAACCGAATCCCGGTGAGACAAAACCATCAACATTTGACGCATGCTGTTTTTTCACATATCGAGCAGCAAAGACCCTCTCATTAAACAACACTGTTACCCCTAAGCCTCGCGCATCAGGATGTGCCGCTAATAAAAAAGCTTGTCTTAGGTTTACAAATGCATCTGTACCATCAAGTGTCGGTCCTCTTTGTGACCCTGTTAACACGACCGGCCGATCATCAAAAATAACCAGATCAAGGAAATACGAAGTCTCTTCAAGGGTATCTGTCCCATGCGAAATCACAATTCCGGCAACATCCTCATTCCGGAAGAAACTCTCTATATTTTGCTTGAGAATGTCGAGGTGATGAAAAGTCATATGACTGCTTGACATTTGAAAGACTGACTTGATTTCAATCTCTATATGAGAAGGCAGTCGGCACATTTCAGAAAGCTCTTCACCTGTCATAGCACCTGCTTCTAATAGACCTGTATCAGGATCAGGCTTACTTGCAATTGTACCGCCGGTACTCAGTAAAATGATTTTCTTGTTTTCCATGTTAACTCCCCCAATTCCATATGAAAGGTTTCTCTCTTAGTTCCTAATTAGATTTAATCCCAGCCCCACATAATGGAATCACGATTTTTTCATCAGAAGAATGATCGTATTTTAAATATCCTGCATAGTTAGCCGCTGTTGTTGGCTCAACATAAAAGCCTTTACTTGCTAATGCTGTACGAGCTTTTAGAATCTCTTCCTCATTGGTTGTAATGATTTGACCGTTTGTGGCACGGATGGCCTCTAATATTTGAGCAGATCTTGCCGGTTTGGCAATCGCGATCCCCTCTGCAAGTGTTCCGCTGTTTTCGACGGGTTCAGCAGCTTGTTGATTGTTGATAAATGCCTTTGCCAACGGCGCACAATTCTCTGCCTGTATCGCAACAAGCCTTGGCATTTTGTCTATACATTTGTTCTCTAGTAATTCTTTAAATCCATAGTAAATCCCAAGTAATAACGTACCATTGCCAACTGGAATAATAAGCGTATCCGGCGCTCCATTCATTTGTTCCCAAATTTCAAAGGCATACGTTTTTGTTCCTTCATAGAAATATGGATTAAAAACGTGACTGGCATAGAATTTTTCCTCTATATTCACAGCCTTTTGCGCTGCTTCAGCCACATCTTCTCTTGTTCCTTCAATTTCGCGAACGTTGGCTCCATGCGCTTTCACCTGCGCGATTTTCTTAGGCGATGTACCCTTCCGAAGAAAGATGTCACATGCGATGTCAGCCCGCTTGGCGTAAGCTGCAATAGATGTCCCTGCATTTCCGCTGCTGTCAGCTATTACATGCTTCACTCCCAGCTCCTTTGCCTTAGCCATTAATACAGCAGCACCGCGATCTTTAAAAGACAAAGTAGGCATCATATAGTCTACTTTCACAAAAGTATTCGGCTCCCCGCTGTCTAACACGATTAAAGGTGTGTACCCCTCCCCCATCGTGATACCGCTCCATATGGCGGAGTCGCGATCAAATGGCATAGCATCAATATATCTCCACATAGAAGGAATATCCTTGAGCACTTTTGAATCGGACCATTCTACTTTTTCTTTTACAAGGTCTAACACTCCGCCACACTGGCATTTCCACACCTGTTCAGACACATTGTATTTCGCACGGCAGGAATGACATTGATACTGTTCCATTATTTTCAGACCTCCTATTATATATTTTTTTATATGTTATATATTTTTTTATATAATTTAGGCAAAAAAATATATTACAGACCGGCGATTGCTTCAATTTCAACCTGAAAACCGTAATGCAGCTCGTTCGTCGGAACAACTGACCGTGCTGGGCGATCATCGTGAAAAAAACCCTGACAGACATTGTCAACACGGTCTAATAGATTGATATCGTGTATATATAGGGTCATCTTTACAATTTTGCCTTTATGACTGCCGGCTTTTTTTAAGATATACTCTATATTTGACAATGCCTGTAAAGTCTCTTCTTCAATGGTGCCAAATTTCTTTTCCTGCGTGATTGGATCAATGGCAAATTGCCCTGATACATAGACCGTATTTTGATGAATCACAGCTAACGCATAATGACCGTTCGATTTTAAATTCCCTGCCTCAAAAATACTCTCCACTCCGCTCACTCCGATTGTCTTTTTTTCACTTCATCTAAGTAGCTGTAGACTGTTACCTTTGAAATGCCTAATTGTTCTGCTACTTTATCAATGGCACCTTTCATGAGGAATATCCCCTTTTCATCCATAAATCTGATCAGCTCGATTTTTTCCCGGCGTTTCATCAGGGAATGTTTGCGGTTCACTACAATTTGTTCAATTAACTGATTCGTGATCTCTTCTACATTCTGAATCGAGGTTTCCTGCTCCGCCGTATTCGGAGTTTGTATTTGATTTTTCTTTTCAGTGCCAGGCATAAATGCATCTAACATTTCTTTCATTTGAATCATTACATTCATGTCATAGTTGATGCAAAAAGCCCCAATCACCTGCTGTTGGCCATCTCTAATGAGGGTAGTCGATGATTTTATTGTTCTCCCATCATCTGCTTGGATTTCATATCCAGCTAAGTAATCCTCTTTAAATTCACCGGATAAAAGAACCTTTTTCACCAAGTGATCAAAGGATTGGCCAACCTCTCTTCCTGTTACATGATTGTTGATTGTGAAAATGACGGAAGACTCGGGGGTTGTCAAATCATGAATGACAACCTCACAATTTGGACCAAACATTTCCCCTATCGTTTTTGCAAATGGTATATAATTTTTTAAAATCTGTTTTGCTTCAGTCAAACTTAACACCTAACTTTCATTTACCCGCATTATCTCAAGTGATTTCATTCATGGATTCATTATATAATTTTTTATACAAAAATGAAACAAAAATATATTTTTTTATACACAGAATTGATCATTCATTACCTTCAGTTTGCATCTTTTTATTTTATCATCAAACAGGAACTATTTAGATATTGTTTGGTATCTTTTTAGTTCAGTCCCTCAACCTAGTAAAAGTAATACCTAAAACGGATAACCTGTGAGTGGCATTTAAATCAGCCTCATCGATGTTCTCAGGACCGGAAACGAAGACGTCATTGACACCATCCAACTCAGGCACGGAGCTTGAAAAAGTCAAAAAATATATCGACATCTTGGACGGCAGAGAAAAAAAGTCATCGCCGGCCGCTTCAGCCTTGATTTGAAGAAAGAAAAAACGCAGCGGGAAATTGCGAAGGAGCTCGGGATTTCACGGAGCTATGTGTCGCGGATAGAGAAGCGGGCGCTGATGAAGGTGTTTCCCGAGTTTTACCGGGAGGAGAAGGAGCTTTTTCCTAATTTGGAATATAAAAAGACCGCAAAGCTTTCTTAAAGAAGCGTTGCGGTCTTTGGGTCTCTTTCTTGCTTAATATAAAGTCAATGGATTTCCAGCGGAATCCACTGCCCATACATTCATTAATTGGTTTCCTCTTCTTACACATCGTGTGAGATGAACCAAAGCCATAGTGGCTTTATGTGCCTGGATGCCACGTAACAATAAATGTGGAGGAACATGAATGTCTCAATCAGTTTCGGGAAAAAATGCGTGTTGATGTTCCTCTGCTTTACTATTTAATATGCGATAGCTGGACCCTCCAATATGAAGTGGAATATCCAGCTTCTCTAAATTTGGCATTCCATTTTTTAAGAACAGCTCTTTATCTTGATATCTCTGTAAAACTTCTCCCACAATCCACTCTTGATCGCCTAAAGTGGAAACACTGTGTACTTTACACTCATAAGCAAAATACGCATCAGTTAAAATCGGTATCTCAGCTTTTAGTCCTTCTTCGTATTGAATATGAAATGCTTCAAACTTATTGATATCTCTGCCGCTATGGGTGCCTAATGCTTGAATGATTTCCGAACATCTCCCTGGAAGAAAATTCACACCGAAAACACCACTTTTCTCAATCAATTTGTAAGAATATGTCTCTTTGTTTATCGATATCCCATACATTCCGGGAGAAGATCCAATGTAGGTATGCCACCCGGAAGCCATTGCGTTTTTTTCGCCTTCATATTGTGCCGTAACGATAGCTACCATGCCGGGATAGGCGTACCAAATTGGTTCATCTATCGGTGCTCTCATCTTCACCGCTCCTTTTGTTTTAGATTCATTTTTTATTAGAATTTAAGAAGCTCGCATCTAAATCGCCAAGTACTTCTTCAAATGGAGCATTCGATTAGAGTTTAATAAATGGGCTTCCAGCAGTCTATTTCCACCTTGCCATTTCGGCATAAGTGACCGAAGCGTCTTATTTTCTGTCATCTTATACATCCTTCCTTTCTAATATTCATCAGAACGATGGATAAATGATAAACCCTATAGCAGCTATAGGGTCAAGGGGTTCGTTATTTTTTCCGCACTCTAAATTCTGTGAGGAAGTCTTCTTCTTTTAATGAATTATAGCTGTTTGGAAAAGAAACCTGATATACTTTTCCATCCGTTTGGATGCCGTGAGATTCAATAAAATGGTACAGTTTTTGATAGTATGAAAAATAATTTGTTGCAGAGCAATCAAATGAAATACACACATATTCACCGGATGGGATCGTATCTATCCCAATATTTTGTTCTCCTATATCTATCTTTACTCCATCATAAATCGTCGTAAAAACACTGTTGCAATAAATGTCACCGGAATCTTTATAAGGCTTTAAATCATAAATCAGTCCATAATAGTTATCGACTATATCTCCTCTTTCTTCAAGAACTTCAGCCAATTTTCGGTAATACAAATCTGATTGGTCATGAGGATTCACTTGAGGTGTCGCTGCTTTTAAAATGGTTTGGCCTTCTATATGCCGAACATAAACCAGACCTTCTTCTTTTTTAGTTCGTATCTCCAATTGTTCATGAAGCTGATTCTTTCTTCTTTGAAGCAATTGCCTGGCACGTTCGAGTCTTTCCATTTCACGCTCAATCACGTTTTCTTGCTCCTCAAGAAAGGTTTGCATCAGTTCAGGGGTACATGTATGTGAGATCATGCGCTTAATTTCTTCCAAAGGCGTTTTAATAGATTTGAGATATTTTATAATATCTAAATAAAAGAACTGTTTAACATGGTAATATCGATAGCCATTATCCCGGTCTGTACATTGAGGCTTAAAAATTCCGATCTTATCATAATAGCGCAATGTTTGAATGGAAATGTTATTTAGACGGGCTGTTTCCCCAATTGAAAAATATTCCTTCATCAATCTCATCCTTTCTTTTTTGTTAGCTCTAAGAATTCTTTCTTCGACTATACTATGACCTTCAACTGAACGATCTTGAGAAAAACCTGTTTAAGACGATCTTCCTTTCCTTATTTATTAAATATATCCATCAAGAAAATATCTTTCCTGTCTACCCAAAAGAATTGATCCTTTAGTCACTACAAGGTTTATGATTTGTTACACAGCTTTAAAAATGGTGATGAAAGGGGTGAGTATCTGCCAGAAGATGTTGAGAGAATCCACCAAACGCGAATGAGAATTAACCACATTATAGCAATTTCACAGTCGATAGAGTGTATCTAATAGCATGAATAACTGATATGGAATTTGTCTGTCGGGGTATGAGCACTTCCTTCAGACGTTTAGTTTTTAGTTATTGCTTATCGCCGATGGAAGAAGGATCTTTTTTCCTTCGAAAAGGGCATAAATCCAGGTATGGTGATGATTGGCTTCAAGTGCCATCGCTTACCGCCGTATTGGTATCATTGATGTAATCTTGGACAATTTATACCAAGGCGAGGCATTACTTAAAGATGGTACATATTCAATTCGGCCATCGCCCAGTTCGTCTTTAACCCTATGTCAGGTTCGGCCTTGATTTGAAGAAAGAAAAAACGCAGCACGAAATCGCAAAAGAGCTCGGAATTTCACGGAGCTACGTATCCCGGATTGAAAAACGCCGTCTGCGGTTTACTTGCGCTTCGGTCCCCGGCACAAATCCGATTTGCGACCAAAAACGAACATTCAAGCGTTTTACATGAGAAATATCAGTCCAAATTTTCAAAATGGCAACATGGAGACACGCCACGTTCATCCTGTTACTAACTAGTGCCGGCAAACACCAATGATCCCAGCATTAGTGGTGCAAGATGCTATACCTAACCTTTACAGCATCAACCGAGAATGTCGATATATCACCCAATAGGCTTCCGACAATCATTTGATGATCGGCCTCCAGCTCAAAAAGAAGTTTTTAACAACCCTATCATTCTCCCAATGAATTGTAAGGAATGTCCGAAAAAGAAAATCCCAAATTCTCATTAAAACCACTGAGAATTTGGGATTTTTCACTCAAAATGCAGTTTTATTACTATAAGCGAATGCATCATACAAGCTGGTTACTTATCAGGTTATCACTAGCCCGTCCATATGCTTCTGCTGCATTAGTTTTCATTTAAAAGTCTCATCATCTTTTCCATAAAATCATTATAGTCTTTGGCTTTTATTAGCTCATGAACATTTCTCCATTCGGATAAAATGTTAATCACCCCTTCGAAGAAAGGACTGAATAATTCACGCTGCTGTTTATTAATTGAAATCATAACAATGATTTGAACTTTCTCTTTCCCCCAATTTACAGGGCGATCCAAGATGATAATACAAATGCCTGTTTTTGCAGCATCCATATGCATGGAATGAGGGACAGCTACATTGTTATTAAAAGCAGTTGAGGACATGCGCTCTCTCTCAAGCACAGACTTTCCATAATCTATAGAGACATAGCCTTTTTCATACAGAAGTTTTGCCATGAATGCAATATAAGATTCATCGCTGTCGAGATAAACATTTTTCATAAACAAATCTTCATCAAAATATAAATCAAGATATTGTTTAACTTTGCGATTCTTTTTTTGTTTATTTAATTTGTTTAATTGAATTTGGATGTAGCCATAGTCCTCTTCTGTCAGATAAGGATGAACGAATACAGATGGGGTTTGTTCATCCTTTAGTGGTAATGTGCTTATGATTAAATCTATTTTTTCGAGTAAAACAATCTCACTTGAGTCAGATAAAACTTTTATAATCTCTAAAGAATTGTGAAATTTCTTTTCGAGTTTTTGAATGAGTTGCAATCGCATATCATAGTAGTTTGGACAAATTACTGCACATATAATTTTCTTTTCCAAATTTTTTCTTCGTTCGAAATAGGAGCCAATATGAAAAGCAATATAAGAAATCTCATCTTCATTAATATGAATGTTTTCCATCAGCTGAATTTGATTCGAGATAAAGACAGCCAGTTCATAAATTAGAGGGTATGAATCCTTTAATTTATAGGTTAAAGGATTCTTAACCATTTGCCCATGCTTTGCCCGGAAAAGCAGATTGCGTATATGGAGCGTGAATTTGACAAAAAACTCATCATCAACAATTTCAATAAAGTAGCATTCGTGTACTTTCTCTAACAGTTTCTTTGACAGGTTTACGTAATGTTCAGCGACGTAGCGATTTAAGGAGCTGGATGTTAATGACTGATAATTCAGCAATGTCGTTTTACTTGATAAAAGCAATATAAAATTGTATCGCTCCGATTCATTAAAGGCAATACCATATTTCACTTCCAATAAATCCGCAATTTTATTAGCTGCTTCGGTTTCAAAATTACTTTTTAATTTATTAAGGTCAGATGACTGAATGACGGAGTTGTTGTTTTTGATTCGATCCAATGTAATCACAAGGTGGAGAAGAAGATTATTCATAATATAATCGTTTACATACAAATTAAATTCCTCAAGAATGGAAGCGATTTCATTTTTTAGTGAAAAAACATCGTAATTCGGAAAAGAATCTTGAACAGCCTTTAAACTTAAAAATTCTTCGGAAGTTTCTTGTGAAATAATAAAGCTCATTAATCGCCGCTTATCCGTCTCTTCACCTAATAAAATAAGCGTGTCTTTCTTATGACGGATTTTTAAGCTGTACGGCTTAATCATTTTATTAGCCTGAACCATATCATTTTCGATTGATGAAACACTTAAAAAAAGCTTATCACCTAAATCAAATATATTTAGCCCTTCTGTGTGAAGAATTAATTCTTTCAAGATCACTTTTATACGGTCTATTGGAGAAGTGTAATGATTGTCCGTTTTCACTTTATCTCTGCTTATTAGCTGATACCCTTGCGCAGAAGACGTAATAACCATTTGATCCCGGTTAATTTCATTGACATATTTTCTAATGGTTCTTGTGGACACTTTAAAATAACTTGCCAAACTTGCCGCAGTACACCAATCATTTTTAGTTGCCAAGTATTGAATAAAAGCCTCTCTACGATCATTTCTCATCATCGGGCTCCTTATATAAAAATATAGAACTTCTGATTATATTATAGAAAAACGATAACCTATATTCGAATAAAAAAAGTTCCTGCAAGCAGGAACTTTTTTTGACAGATTATTTTTTCACATGATTCGTCCTATTGTAGTCCAACCTATTCTACATTTTCGATAGAGAGCTGGGAATTAGGACCTTTCCAAATCAAATTCACCAGCTTTTTATGACTCATTGGAAAAATATTTTTGCCTGCATAAGCATTTCTCCTCAGCTTAAACCATGTATATGAGATGGGGCGTTGTTCATCCAACATCAGTTATTCAGGCTAGCAATACCAATACTACGTTTTTCATTACATTATACAAACACATCATAACCGTAAAGGGCTTTTTCGCTATAACAGTTAGAATCGGAGCAATGTCAAACCGCCTGAAATACCGCTTCAAAACAGTTGATAGGTTCGAATTCATCATAATCTTACAGGTCATTATCGCATCATAGATAAAGATCGTTTTGCTCGCACTTCACCTATTCGATTTAGGCAGGTACTCTTTTTCCATGTTTTGAAAAATTCGTGTGACCCGGGATTAACATTATAAAATTAAACTCTCAGTCATATTCAAAAAAACTTCTTTATTCAAGGTTGACCCAAACACTTTTGACTTCTGTGTAACTTTGTAAAGCATAGGCACTTAAATCTCGACCAAATCCAGACTGCTTGTACCCTCCAAAAGGAGAGGCCGGGTCAATCGCGTCATAGCAATTAATCCATACACTGCCGGACTTTAATTGATTAGCCACTTGATGTGCGATTTTTATATTCTCTGTCCAAATGCCAGCACCTAGCCCATATGGGGAATTATTCGATCTTTCAATTACTTCCTCGATCGTATCATAAGACATTACGACAACAACCGGGCCAAATATTTCATCTCTTGCAATTGTCATGTGTTCTTCAACATCGACAAAAATAGTTGGTTCAATAAAAAAACCTTGATTTGACTTCTTCCCGCCAGCTACTAGCTTTGCACCTTCTTCTGTACCTATTCTAATATATTCAAATACGCGATCTTGCTGGCTTTTAGATACAAGAGGGCCCATTTCAGTTTCTTCATCTAATCCATTTCCAACCTTCAAATTTTTAGCAAGAGAAACCATACCGTTAACCAATTCTTTAAATTGGTCTTTATGAACATATACTCTCGAACCGGCACTGCAAACTTCCCCTTGATTATACATGATTCCGTTAAACACACCTAGAATTGCTTTTGAAAGATCAGCATCTGGGAGAATAATATTAGGAGACTTTCCACCAAGTTCTAGTGTTAAACGTTTCATTGTGTCAGCTGCTTTTTTCATAATTTGTTTCCCAACAGCTGTAGAACCTGTAAAAGAAATTTTATCAACACCGGGATGTTCAACCAGGGCATTACCTGCTTTTGAACCAAATCCAGGAACAATATTTACTACACCAGGCGGAAAGCCTGCTTGTTCAACAAGCTCTGCAAAAAAAAGAGCAGATAAAGGAGTCTGCTCCGCTGGCTTTAAAACAACAGTACAACCAGCTGCTAAGGCAGGAGCGATTTTCCAGGAAATCATATTAATAGGGAAATTCCAAGGGATAATTTGTCCAACTACTCCAACCGGTTCGTGACGAGTATAGTTTAAGAAAGGGCCGGAAACAGGAATGGTCTGTCCCATATTCTTTGTCGCCCACCCCGCAAAATAACGGAACTGTTCAATAGTACCCGGCAAATCTACTGTCCGTGTTTCATTTATCGGCTTCCCATTATCTAGTGTATCTAACTGTGCAAGTTCCTCTTTATGTTCTTCTATGAGATCTGCTAATTTATATATTAACCTTGCTCTTTCGGCTGCATTCATTTTTGCCCACGGACCATCGGCAAAAGCTTCTCTTGCTGCTTTAACTGCCATATCAATATCATATTCTTCAGCTTCATACACACTGGCTAATATTTCTTCAGTCGCAGGATTAAATGTATCAAATGTTTTAGATGAAACGGACTCTACAAATTTCCCATTAATATATAATTTCTTTTTCCCCTTTAAAAACTCACTCACTTTATTGCTTAATTTAAGTAATTGCTTTCCCATTAATAATGACCCTCCCATGCTAATAATAAACATGTCAGAGAAATTAAACATAGAATGTATTTAGTTCTCTGACATGCAGAGGCTTCACATATTTACGATATTGTTTTTTCAAAAGCAGTTAGTGCATCATCAATAATATTGATCATTTCTTGAACTTCTTCTTTATTAATGATAAGAGGCGGAGCAATTGCAACAATATCCTTACCCTTTTCAAAGTCGGCTGCTCTTAGGATCAATTTACGCTTGAAGCATTGATCTACGACAAAAGAGGCGGGTCTGACTGTTTCGGAGAACGGTATATCAGCATCGCGATCTTGTTGAAGTTCAAAACCAGCAAGCAAACCTTTTGCTCTTGATTTTGTAAAGTAACGATGTTTATCCGTTAAATATTCAAAGCCTTTCTTCAATTCTATTTCCATGTTGTTAACGTTTTCAAGAATGTGATCACGTTCGAGAATTTCTAGCGTTTTTAAGCCGACGGCACAAGCGGTAGGATGACCGCTGTATGTAAACCCGTGACCTAAAATTTGATCATATTGAATGATCGTATCTCGTATTTCTTTATTAATTAAAACACCACCTAACTGAGCATAGCCGCTTGTTATTCCTTTTGCCACACACATAATATCAGGCGCTACATCCCAATTATCTACACCAAACATTTTTCCAGTACGTCCAAATCCGCAAATAACTTCATCAGAAATCATTAAAATATCGTTTTCCTCACAGAGGGATTTTACTGCTTGTAAGTATCCATCTGGAGAAACATGTACTCCCCCAGCCCCTTGTATTGGTTCAAGGATGATAGCTGCGATCGTTTCTGCCCCTTCTTTTTCAATAACGTCACGAATACAGCCTTCATAGTTTGGATCACTTGTATCACCTAACTCACAATTAGTTAAATGCGATTTTGCTCTCACCATGTCGGGGTCTTTTGAACCTGCAAAACTATGAAATGCATCAATACCTGTTGCTGTTCCAGCTGAAACTGTTGCGCCATGGTAACTACGGCTAATCGAAACGATTTTTTTCTTTGTCGGACGATTTTTTAAATTCCAATAAAAACGTGCCAGTTTAAATGCTGTATCATTTGATTCTGAACCACCGGATGTAAAGAAGATTGCAGTGAGATTTCCAGGGGCCACAGAAACTACTTTTTCTGCCAAGCGTACAGCTTTTTCATTAGAGTATCCATAGAATGAAGAACTATATGCAAGCGTAGACATTTGATCATAAGCTGCCTCTGCAATTTCCCTATTTCCATGGCCTAGGTTGACGTTCCAAAGCATGGAAGCGCCATCAATATACGTCTCACCTTTAATGTCTGTAACACGAATACCTTTTCCTTCATGAAATATGATTTTAGGGCCATTTTCGATAAACAATTTAGGAACAGTAGTTGGATGTAAGTAATGCAGTTTGTCTAATTCAATTAAATTTTCAATCTCAGATAAGCTTTGGGAAAGAACCATAGTTCATACCTCCAATTTTAAATAATTTGAATCATGAATCTTTTGTAGCCTCGCTCTAAGAAACAACAAAGGAACACATAAAGAAAAATTCCTTATTTATAACTTACGAAATATTCTTATTATTGTCAATAG
>NZ_MRBL01000027.1 GCF_001969855.1 Bacillus haynesii | reverse complement strand
TTGTCAACGGTCTGAAAGCTTCCTGAAAAGGAAGCTTTTTTTATTTATCTTTAAACACGTCAGGCCGCGCACTTCTGTATCCGTACCGGTAAAGAAGCGCCTCCACAATTCGCCGCGAAGCCTGTCCGTCCCCGTACGGGTTTGAAGCCCGGGACATTTTGCGATATTCATCTTGATCGGTCAACAGCTGTTTAGTCAGCTGATAGATCTTATCTTCTTCCGTACCTGCCAGTTTAAGCGTCCCGGCCTGAACGCCTTCAGGGCGTTCCGTCGTATCGCGAAGCACGAGGACCGGTTTTCCGAGCGATGGCGCTTCTTCCTGCACCCCTCCCGAGTCGGTGAGGATGAAGTGAGCTTCGGCCGCAAAGTTGTGAAAATCAATGACTTCGAGCGGCTCTATCAGATGGACTTTATCCAAATCGCCGAAATGCTTTGCAGCCGCTTCACGAACAGCGGGATTGAGATGAACGGGATAGACAACCTGTACGTCGTCAAATTCTTCGACGATCCGCCTGATCGCTTTAAACATGTTTTCCATCGGCTCCCCTAAATTTTCACGGCGGTGGGCGGTAAGCAAAATCATCTTGTCATTCCCGATTTTTTCAAGAACGGGATGTGAATAGCCGTCTCTCACTGTTGTGCGAAGTGCATCGATTGCGGTATTTCCCGTGACGAAAATCGTCTCCGGGTCTTTATTTTCGCGGAGCAGATTCTGTTCGGCCTGCTCTGTCGGCGCAAAATGAAGATCGGCAATCGATCCCGTCAGCTGCCTGTTCAGCTCTTCGGGAAACGGCGAGTATTTGTTTCCGGTCCTGAGCCCCGCCTCTACATGGCCGACGGAAATTTGGTGATAATAAGCGGCAAGACTTCCCGCAAATGTCGTTGTCGTATCACCGTGAACAAGCACAATGTCCGGTTTGATGGACTGAAACAGCTCGTCCAGCTTCACAAGCGCATTAGACGTAATTTCAGCCAACGTTTGCCTTTCTTTCATGATATTCAAATCAAAATCAGGCTTTATGTTAAAAGCTTCAAGCACCTGGTCAAGCATTTGCCTGTGCTGGGCTGTAACCGTCACATAAGACTCAATGTCGGGATATTTCCTTAATTCAAGGACGAGCGGCGCCATCTTAATGGCTTCAGGGCGCGTGCCGAATACTGTCATGACTTTTAGTTTCTTCATTTTTCTATCACCTGTTTTCTTTATGAACAGCTTTTTTTTAAGAATCGTCTGCTGAATCGATTGCTTATGGACGATATTCTCATCATAAAACATCCATTGATCAAACCGCAAACCATCCTGTTGAAGAATGAGATTTCCCTTCATTATATAACATCTTTACGCTTTATACCTGTTTACACTTGTTTAAGAATTGTTTTTCTTATATGATGAGTTTGTAATTGTAATTTTTCGGGGTATATCATACATATATTCAGCATACTCTCCGCTTGCTAAGCGTATTTTTCCTGGCTGAGTAGAAAACATAGTTTAAGGAAGGTGTATTGAATTGAAGAAAGTTCGTAAAGCGATCATTCCCGCAGCGGGCCTTGGAACACGTTTCCTCCCTGCAACGAAAGCGATGCCCAAAGAAATGCTTCCAATCGTAGATAAGCCAACCATTCAATATATTATTGAAGAAGCCGTTGAAGCCGGTATTGAAGACATTATCATCGTAACCGGTAAAAGCAAACGAGCGATTGAAGATCATTTCGATTTCTCGCCGGAACTCGAACGAAATCTAGAAGAAAAAGGTAAAACCGAACTGCTTGAAAAAGTAAAAAAAGCGTCAAATCTCGCTGATATCCACTATATTCGCCAAAAAGAACCAAAAGGACTCGGACATGCCGTTTGGTGCGCCCGCAACTTTATCGGGGACGAGCCGTTCGCAGTGCTCCTTGGAGACGACATTGTCCAAGCAGAAAAACCTGGTCTTCGCCAGCTGATGGACGAGTACGAAAAAACTCTCTCATCCGTTATCGGTGTTCAGCAAGTGCCTGAAGATCAAACGCACCGCTACGGGATCATTGATCCTCTGACAAATGAAGGACGCCTATACCAGGTCAAAAACTTTGTTGAAAAACCAAAACCGGGAACGGCACCGTCTAACCTTGCGATTTTGGGACGGTATGTCTTTACTCCTGAAATTTTCATGTACTTAGATAAACAGCAAATCGGTGCGGGCGGAGAGATCCAGCTGACAGATGCGATTCAAAAGTTAAACGAAATCCAGCGCGTATTCGCTTATGACTTTGAAGGCAAACGCTATGATGTCGGAGAAAAACTCGGTTTTATCCAGACAACTCTCGAATTTGCCATGCAGGACAGCGAACTGAAGGATTCATTGATTCCATTTATGCAAGACCTCCTGGCAAAAGAAGAAGTTTAATAAAAAAGCTATTGGATGGATATCCAATAGCTTTTTATAATGTCATCTGCAAAATGACGCGTCTTTCCTTTTAAACAAACATCGCTCCGGCAGCCAATACGACCAGGATGGACAAACCAGCAATCGGAATGATATTTGCCAAAGATTTTTGTTTTTTCTTGTCTTTTTCAAGATGAGCAAGATCTTCTTCGGACAAGACCTGTTTGCGGCTGGCTAATTGTTCTTTTTTATATTTGTCTTTCTCTTTTTTGGAAAGCTTTTTAAACCAGCTTATAAATTCTTTATATTCCTTTACGACCGTCTTTGTGTCATCAAACATGCGAAGCTCGCCATTATCGATCCAGGCAACCCGATCGCAAATTTTCTCAATTTGACCGATTGAATGGCTGACGAAGAAAATGGTTTTCCCTTGATTTTTAAACTCGGTAATTCTGTCAACACATTTATCATAGAAGGTTTGATCACCTACTGATAACGCTTCGTCAATAATTAAAATATCAGGATCGATATGCACTGAGATCGCAAAGCCGAGCCGGGATTTCATTCCGCTGGAATAGCTTTTAACCGGCTGATTGATAAACTCGCCGATTTCTGCGAATTCAACGATACTGTCATACATCTCATCAATTTCTTTATTTGTGAGCCCCATCATTAAGCACTTGAGACGAATGTTGTCTCTGCCCGTCAGCGCATTGTTTAATCCTGCGGAAATCGCAATCAGGGAAGGCTGCCCGTTCATTTCGATTTCACCGCTTGTCGGCGGAATGATTTTTGCCAGCAGGTTGGACATCGTCGATTTTCCCGATCCGTTAATCCCTACAAATCCGATCGTCTCCCCTTCATACACGTCAAAGGAGACATTCCGCACAGCAAAAAAACCTTTATCTTTAACCGGAAAAAACAGCCCTTTAATTTTATCCGATTGTTTTTCATAAAGCTGATACTGTTTTGAAACATTTCGAAACGAAACTTTTAGTTTCATCATTAAAATCTCCTTACGTATTAAAGAAAGTCAACAAACCTGTCTCTGAATTTCATATGCAGGACAGCTCCTACAGTCAAGAGCAATAATGTGAAAGCCCAGAAATACAGCATGTAAGTCGCATCTTCGAAAAACCAGCTTCCGCCGAGAAAACTGTTTCTGAATCCGTCGATAATATAAAAAAGCGGATTCAGCTTAATCACGTTCAACAATGCCGGGTGCTTGTCCCCCAGCTGCGTGGAAATATCCCAAAAAATCGGCAGCAGGAAAAACAACAGCCTTGTCACAGATTGCAGCAGGAACTGATAATCCCTGACCAGTACACTGATCGTTGAATTAAACAAACTGAATGCGAACATAAAAACAATCATGCAAAACAAATAGTAAATATATTCAAGCCACTGAAGATTTGGATAAATGCCAAACGCAAGCAGCACAATGACATAAATCGCCATCATCACAAAATAGCTGAACAGGTTAGCCGCAATCGCCACTGAAGGAAGAGAGCTGATTGGAAAATTCATTTTGGCCACCATGTTAATTCGTTTATATACACTGTTTGAACCATCAAGAATCGTCGGACTGATAAAAAACCAAGGAATCAAGCCGGCAAGCATCCAGATGATGAAAGGCACTTCTCCGACGCCTGTAACCATCTCACTGCTCTTTCTGATTCCGATCCCAAATACAAACCAATAAGCCAGCATCTGAATGAGCGGATTCAAAAACTGCCATAACACGCCCAAGTAATTCATTTGATATTTTGATTTTGTTTCGTAAGCCGCCAACCTGATGATTAAAGGCAACGATAAAAACTGTTCTTTTAACACTCTTATTAATGCTTTCATGATTTATCTTCCTTAGCATAATATAATAGCCGTTACATCGTGCACCGAATAATTGTAACAAATTTTATTCGTTATTGCTATTACAAACAAATATCTAACAAAACGCATGCCTGTTATAATAGGAAAAAAAACAACACAAATATTTACTCCCTCAATAGGCAATGCGAGGATATCACCCCAATATTATCATTCATTTTATTAAATAAGGCTATATTGCTTTATGCGTTTTGTTAGCATATACTTATTAGCGTGTCAAACCTTACTTAAAGTCTTCATTTATTTAAGATACTAAAAATAATTGGGAATCAAGTAATAGTCAACATTAATTTCTTTGATTGGATTAGGGGAGGAACAGTATTTTTATGAATTTTAAAAGAATCAAAAAGATAGCGAAGAGAAAAGTCCGCTTTATAATAGATCCTTTAAAGGAATACCTTAGCAACAAAAGAGTACGTATTCGAGCGAAATATAGTCAATATGTCTCTCTTCCGATAAAGGAAAAAACAGTTCTTTACGAAGCTTACCATGGACGCAGCATAAGCGGAAACTGTTATGCAATCTTTTTAAAATTAGTTCAAGATAAAGACTTTAAAGATTATCATCATGTTTGGGTTATTAATGATATCAGCGACCCAATGGTCGAAGAACTTAAAAGGAATTATCAAAATGTTTCATTTACATCTGTTGACAGCAATCATTATTTAAAATACCTTGCTACGTCTAAATATTTAATTAACGATACTTCCTTTCCATTTTACTTCGTTAAAAGGGATGAGCAAATATACATTAATACCTGGCATGGAACACCTTTAAAAACGCTTGGTTTGGATATTAAGAATCGCGGAATGTCAACTCACAAGAACATTCAGCGAAACTTGCTTCACAGTGATTATCTTATCAGTCCTAATCAATTCACTTACGAGAAATTGCTTAAATCGCATGACATCTATGAAATTTATGCCGGAAAAGTCGCAGATATCGGATATCCGCGAACAGATCTTACATTGGAAACAAACGGTGAAGAAGTAAGAAAAACGCTTAATATTCCTTTAGATAAGAAAGTCATTCTGTATGCTCCTACATGGAGAGGGACAGTCGGAAAAGAAAACGACACCAGCCAAGTGCTTCTTGATGAAGTAATGGATATACAAAAATCTATGGGCGATGATTATATCGTCTTATTAAAATCTCATTACTTCACATTTGAATATTTCAAAAAAAATAAATTGGATCATTTATGTGTACCAAATTGGTATGACACCAATAAGTTGCTTGCGGCTGTCGATATTCTTATAACAGACTATTCAAGTATTTTCTTTGACTTCCTACCATTAAAAAAACCGGTCCTGTTTTATATGATTGATCATCAAGAATATGAAGCAGAAAGAGGCTTCTACTTAGATATTAATAATCTGCCGGGACCGGTATGTGAAAGCCTAAACGAATTAATTGATAAACTGCAAAATATTCACATACTGAAAAAAGAATTTAGTGAACAATATGACAAGTATCTCGAAGAATTCTGCTACAATGATGATGGTCAAGCATCAAAACGGCTCGTCGAGATGATTTTCAAAAAACAAAACCAAGAACAGCTCATAAGCACAGAAACAGATAAACAAAAACTCCTCTTCTATTGCGGAGGTTTTTATAACAACGGAATTACGATGTCGGCAATTAACCTTTTTGATCATATTGATTATTCAAAATATGAAGTGACTGTTATTGATAATGCCAATGAACATAAAGACAAGTGGAAAAACATCCGAAAACTCAACCCGAAAGTTCATGTACTATATCGTCCGGGTGTTTTTAACAAGACGCTCAAGGAGACCTATGAGCACCAATTGGTTTTACGGAGAGGCATTTATACTGACTCTATGTCTAAAACCGCTCCGGTCAAAGCTTACCAAAGAGAATTAAAACGAATTATTGGAAATGCAAAGTTTGATATAGGGATTGATTTTGGAGGCTATAATAAATTTTGGTCTATGTTATTTGCATTTGGACAATTCAAGACAAGAAGTATTTACCTGCACAATGATATGATGGAAGAGTACAACAAGAAAATTAATGGGAAATACAAACATAGAAAGAACTTAAAAGTTATATTCTCTTTATACAAATACTACGATAAAGTGGTGTCTGTGGCGAAATCAGCTAATGAAGAAAATTACAAGAATTTACGCCAATTCATTCCTGATGCCGATAGAAAAATGGTATATGTCGACAATGTTATTGGTTCAAAACAGATCTTGAAAAATAAAGATGTAAAGAACACAGTCCAGACGAACGGTAAGGAATATTTAATCCTTCGTGAACAGAACGAAGAAAATCCTAATATACTCAATATTTTTGGGCTGACGGTTCCGAAAAAAGAGAATTATAATTTTATCAACATCGGCCGTCTATCACCCGAAAAAGGACAAGAAAAATTAATCAATTCTTTTGCCCGGCTGCATAAGGAATTTCCAAATTCTAAATTGTATATTGTAGGAGATGGACCGCTGAAAAAACAGCTGACATTGCAAGCTGAAACGTTAGGCTTGGAAAACGATATTATTTTTGCAGGTCAACTCGAAAATCCTTTTGCTTTATTAGATGAATGTGACTGTTTTGTCCTATCTTCCGATTATGAGGGACAGGGACTCGTCCTAATGGAAGCCATGATAGTCGGCAAACCTATTATTGCTACTGATGTTACCGGTGTACGTTCGGTTCTTGAGGGAGGCCTCGGATTGCTTGTTGAAAATACCGAAGAAGCACTTACAGAAGCTATGAAGAAATATATCACAGAAGGTATTGAATATCGCACCTTTGATTATGAATCATATAATAATCATGCACTGCAGCTCTTTTATAAAAATGTGTGTCAGTCTTAGCTCCAAACAAAAACAGCTTGAGTATAAACTCAAGCTGTTTTTTTATGAAGATCAAAATATAGTTTTGACGACCCGCTCAGAAGCTTTGCCATCTTCAAACGAACAAAATTTTTCATAAAACGACTCATAATTCTTGTGTAATTGAGGGTTCCTCAGTACCCTTTCCATCTCTTCCATAAGCTCAGATTCATTGTAGACCAATGTTCCAGGTGCTTCTCTTTCAAGATCAAAATAAAATCCTCTTAAGGTATCCCTATAATTTTCGATATCATAAGTGTAGAAAATGATAGGTCTTCTTAAATTTGCATAGTCAAAAAATACAGACGAATAATCTGTAATTAAAATATCACTGATGAGATACAACTCTCTAATGTCGGGATACAGTGAGGCATCGTATATAAAACCTTCATACTGTTCAAAATCAAAGCTTTCAGCTACTAGATAGTGCATTCTCAACAGAATGACAGAATCTTTCCCAAACTTTTCTTGCATCTTGTCTAGATCCATTTGAAGCTGGAACTTGTATTTTCCCTTAGCATAAAATTCATTATCCCGCCATGTCGGTGCATATAAGATGACCTTTTTATCTTCGGGGATATTCATTTTTCTCTTTATGGCCTTCATCGTTTCCGGGCAGTTGTCTGTATACAGAAAGTCATTCCTCGGGTAGCCGGACTCAATCATTGTTTTGTTAAATTGAAAAGCGCGGGCAAAGATTTCGGTTGAATAACGATTCGGGGATATTAAATAGTCCCACTTCGATGCTTCTTTAGTGAAATTTTGCTTGTACTTCTCAGTGTTGGTGCCCGGCATGTGCACTTCTTCCATATCAACGGCAAGCCTTTTCAGCGGAGTCCCGTGCCATGTCTGCACATATGTCGTGTGCTTTGGTTTTGGTATCCATAAAGGAAGCCGGCTGTTTACAACCCAATATTCCGCCCTTGCCATGGCGAACAGCCACTTCAGCGTGAATCGGTTAATATAAGGGACATTTTTTTCTTCAAAAATTTCTGTATAACTCGGATTTACACTCCATATTAAGTTGTATTCCGGATGATGTTCCTTCATATATTCGTAAATGGCTCTCGGATTGCAGCTGTACTGCTTACCGGCAAAACTTTCAAACATGACGGTTTTCTTTTTAACAGGCAGTTTGCCGGCCAGTCCAAAAGTAAAATAGTATGCTCTCTTCACCATGCCCGAAATCTTTTTCTTTACTTTATTCTTGCCTTTGCGAATGACTGACATCAGCCTTTTGCTTTTTCCTTTGGCAAAATAAACCGCACGGGTTTTGATCGTATAGTCGTTCATTCTTAGGCGCATACCCCGTTTTCGTTTCTGCGGATAGATGTGAAAACGAGCCGGTCCTTTTTTTGTATTAACAATTGAAAAACGGTCTATATCATCTATAAGCCTGAATGCCCTGCTTTTTATAACGGTTTCCTCCCCTGTTACAGCATCTTCACCTACGTATTCTATATAAAACTGAAAGAAAGCAGGCATCCTGTTCTCTTCATACAGCTTTTTCAGATCGATTTCAGCCTCAAATCCAACGGCATGATCTGAAGAATGAGCTGACAAATCGCCGCGCTGAACGTCTTTTAAAGGAAAATCAAAAACCCTTTCCTCATCTTTTTGACTAATTTCCTTTAAAACCAACCTTTTGCTTTTTATCATCAAACGTTCTTCCGCATCGAGCAGAAAAGTATAGCCTCCGATCATTAGTTTTCCTTCGGAGCTTAACTTAATGCTATCCGGTTCCGCCACTGCTTTTCTCCGTAAAGCATCAAGAGCGAAGTGGCCTTTTCGGGTCGTATACGGCAAATAAATGAACTGATTGGCTCGATCCTGATGCCAATACAGCTCAATCGGTTTTGAGGCTGTGTAAATCCTCTTTTTACATTGATTTTTTTCATTATTTTCATATAGCACATAAAAATCGATGACCGTTTCGTCTATCATCAGGTTAGATAGGTTATCTAAAGATATCTCCGCTGCTTTTAACTGCTCTGAATCGCTTATTTGGTTACAAGTTACACGCATCTCTTTTTTCGAATTGCGGTTCACTGCCAAAACACCGACATGATCAAGAGAGATAGAACTTTCGAACACAAAATAGAGACGAGTATCGTTAACTTTTATTTCCCGCAGCTGAAATTTTAACGGAATTGCACTATCCATAAAATCAGTCTACTCCTCTTTTTTTATTCAAAAGCAAAGCTGTTCATACTTATTATATTAAAATGATTCGTATACGAAACAAAAAGCACTTCTTATCTTTTTTAAGAAGTACTTTTTGAATTTTTATTCAACTGAGCCGACATTAAAGGTTCGCGATTTCCTCTTTGATCTTCGTCGTGGAAATCCCTTCGGTTCTCGGAAGGTAAACAACCTCGCAATGATCCTTCAAGAAGTCGAATTTTCCTTCCCAGTCATCTCCCATGACAAATACATCGATGTCATGGTCGATCACATCTTGTACCTTTTGATCCCAGTTTTTTTCCGGGATGACTTCGTCTACATAGCGGATCGTTTCTAGAATGAGCTTGCGGTGCTCATAGCTGTGATAAGCTTTTTTCTGCTTTTGAAGATTGAATTCGTCAGTCGAAATCGCTACGACGAGATAATCCCCCAATTGTTTTGCCCGTTCCAATAACTTGATATGTCCCCAATGTAATAAATCAAACGTTCCATATGTGATGACTTTCTTCATTGTCATGCGCTCTCCTTTCTAATCTTAAGGCGAAAAGCTATATTGATATATCAAAAACACTCGATAAGTTACATTCATTTCACAGGTCTTTACTGATCATTCATTATAGCACATCGCCTATCAAACGTTAAGTATTCTTTAAGGTTAATGTAATTCCAAATTTTATCTAAAAAAATCGAGCATTTTCTGAATAAGATGTAAAAAATCTTAATCTAATGTAAAGATATTGTTAATCTTTTATGAATGATCTATGCTAAAATATACGTTAGACCTCCTGAATTTTTGGGTTGGTCTCTTAATCTTCGACTTTTATACATTCGTATATACTTACATTTCTTAAACCGGAAGGAGGAAAAAACTATGCTGCAAACGGAAACGGTTCATCATCTTGCATATGTTAACGGGGATTTGCCCGGATTTTTGAATCATCTTGAAGAATCCTTTATCGACCGCAATGAGGGGGCGTTTATCGCAACGGTAAACCCTGAGATCGGGTATGCGGCTGCAAAAGACAAGGATTATTTTAAAACAGTTTCATCTGCTGACTTTATCCTGCCGGACGGAATCGGCATCGTCCTGACTTCAAGGCTGATTAACAGCAGATTAAAATCGAGGATCGCGGGGTACGATGTATTTATCAACCTCCTGAGCCTGGCTGAACGCAAAAAGAAAAGGGTCTTTTTATACGGGGCCAAACAAGAGGTTATTCAAGCTGTTGCTGATCGGCTGTCAACCGAATATCCCGGAATTGAGCTGGCCGGATACTCACACGGCTATGTCAAAGACAAAGGCGAAGTTGCCAAGCAAATCGCGGCTGCCAAGCCCGACATGGTTTTTGTAGCTCTCGGATATCCGCATCAGGAAAAGTTTATTTATGAACATAAGCATCTATTTCCTCAGGCGATTGCGATCGGCATCGGGGGGAGCTTCGATGTGTTCAGCGGAAAAGTGAAAAGAGCACCGAAAATGTTCATTAAGCTGAATCTTGAATGGATGTACCGCCTGCTGACCAATCCGACGAGGTGGAAGCGGATGCTGAACATCCCGAAATATGTCTTTTCCGTTCTGAAAGAGGAAAGAGTTCAAAAACAGCGGCACTACTATCCGGAGCAGATCAAAGAGCAATCTAAAATCGATTTGTAGAAAAGAGTTTGGATAACGAATGAATATACGTTCTTTATTGGTTATGATTTACTCGGCCGGTCTCGCTTTAACCGGTTTTATTTTCAAAAGGGTAAAAGCGCGCGACAGAGTTGTATTGCTTGTTTCCTTTCCGGATAATGCGCGCGCGCTGCTGGAGGAGTATGTCAACAGCAGCCGGCCGTTTGAATTGGAAGTCCTTTTTACAAGGCACGCCGTTTCCCTTGCAGATGAATATCCTTCCGTTCGCTCGCAAGTGATCAACGAGAAACATCCGATTGATCTCATAAAAGCCGTATATCGGATGTTTAAGTGTAAATTCGTTTTAACGGATAATTATTTTCTCCTGACAAGTGTTTTGAATAAACGCCCTCAGACGACATGCATTCAAATTTGGCATGCATCCGGCGCTTTGAAAAAGTTCGGACTCGAAGATATCGGAAACCGATATCGATCTACCGGCGATATTAAGCGGTTTAAAAAGGTATATCGTTCATTTGATTATATCACCGTCGGTTCGGAGAAAATGGCGGACATTTTCAAGCGGTCATTCGGCGTGGAAGATGACCGTTTTTTGCGGACGGGCGTTCCGTTAACTGATGAATATTTTCATGCCGGAAAACAAACAGCGGATCGTCCAGACCAAAAGGTTATTCTGTATGCACCGACATACAGGGACTATTGTTTGACCTCCGTCCGTCTCCCATTCTCTAAGGAGCAGCTCTCCGGGGAACTGAAGGGAGAATTTTTACTGTTGGTCAAACTGCATCCGGCCGTGCGGGAACAGATTACTTTTGAAGAGCACGAAGGGCTGATTAAAGACGTATCAGACGTTCCGTTAAAGGATTTGCTGATGGAAAGCGACATCCTGATTTCTGACTACTCGTCGGTCGCCTTTGAGTACGCTTTGTTAAATAAACCGATTCTGTTTTTCACGTATGATATGGCAGAGTATAATGAAAAACGCGGACTGATCGATGATTTTGAAGCAGTCATTCCCGGCAAAGCCTGCATGGACAGCGAAATGCTGCTGAAAGAAATCAAAGAAATGTCCGGCACAAAGGAAGAGATCAAGAGGTTTGCACAAGAATGGCATCAATATTCAACAGGCGATGCCAGCGTGCGCCTGTTGAACTTTATGAGCGAGCATATGACGGCAAATGAAAAAAGACCGGCCTGTTCCTAATGGAACATAGCCGGTCTTTTTATGATGATGACCGATAAACCGGCACATCATAGTACAACGTATATTGATCAAGCAATGTATAAAGACTGTACATTCTCCCCACCTGCTTATAAGCCCAGCCGACATCTGTCGCATATTGGTGAAGGGCATTCGGAGACCACCTCATTTTATAGAGCGTGTCCTGTTTGTAAGTCGGGTGGTGAATGTATTTTTCACCGATGAATTTGGCTCCGCCCATAATGGCGGCTTCAGGTGTGAACCACCCTTGTTCATAGGCGTATTTTGCACCGTAGTAAAGCGGGTTGCTGTCGTAAGCCCCGACGCCGTACATATTGTAAACCTTTTTGCCGTTGAACATCGTTCCTTTGGCTAACTCGGAAGTTCCGTTGCCCGTCTCAAGGAGCGAGTGCGAAATGAGGTACAGTTCATTGATGCTGCATGCTCTCGCCGCGTCAATGAACGCTTGGCCTTTGCCTGTCAAAATCCCTTTATTATAAAGGATTTTTGCATTGACTTCGGCGGCATTCAATCCGGCCGTTTGCGACAGTTTTAAAAATTGGAAGTATGCCGAGCTGTCTTGTGTGAAATTTTTCGGATTGACATATTTCTCGACTTCATCCCTGCTGGCATTTCGCCAATTCATTCTGATTTTTGCCCAGCCGTTTTCCTGGGAGAGGATGTTGACTTTATCCCCTTTTTGCAGCTGTCCGATGATGTTGCCGCTTGTCACAAGGGGGCTTGACCTGATATTCAGCAGATCAGCCGTGACGGTTTGATTCGCCGTATTGATGTAGCTCAATGAAACATATGCCGACGCATCCGTTTGCGGGCTGACTTTCATCTGTTTGTCGACCATCTGACTGAGCGTGATTCCGTAGTCAGTCGTTGTGATTTGCGGGCCGTTTTTCACTTTGATGACATTCACCGCCCAGCCGTAATTCGTTTTGATCCGATTGGCGGCAGCATCCGCACGGTCTTTCCCTGTAAATAGTTCATTGATTGAGGTGTGAAACAGGCTGACCGACTTTGTTTGGTAAGTTGCGCTGACATTGTTCTTCTTAAAGACATTCAATCCCTTGTCGAGATCTGCTTTACTTGTGATCTGACCTGTCGTCACCCGGTACTGCCTGTAGCCGTACTCACCCGTTTGTTCAATCTTGCCCGGTATATTCTGCTTGCTGAAAAATCCGAGCGCTTGCTGTAATTTCTCCGTTCCGATCATAGCTTCCGAACTCAGTTTGTACCGGCTGTAATATTGGCCGGTCTTCACGGCCTCTGCGTGAATGCCTGCTTCTTTAAAGAAATTGAGTGCCTTCGTCACTTTGTCCTGTTCGTATACGGATTCCGTCGTCAGCTGATAATGGCTGTACACTTTTTTTCCTGTTGGTCCGGCCGTTCCCGCCGCACCGTTTTTCTTAAAGAATTCCAGTCCTTTATTGATTCGCGCTTGGACGGCTGTTTCGCCGGACGTGATCCGGAAGCGGCTGACGGTCGTGCTGCCGGCGCTTTGAGCAGACGCCTGAATGTTTTTGTTTTTAAAAAACCGGATGCCGTCGTTTGCTTTCTTTTGATCTGAAAGCGGGACGGAAACGATTCTGAAAGATGTCTGCTTTTTTCCCGTCTTTGCAGCAGTATAACGCCACGTTTTCTTTTTGAAAAAGGCGTCGATTTTTTTGAGGTTTTGACTGTCTACGCTTTTCATGCTTACGATCCAAAAGCGCGTACCTTTTACCTTTTCCGTGCTTGAGGTGAGACCGGTATTCTTTTTAATTTGTCCGGCGGCATTTTTCGCGCTCTTTTCGTCATTAAAATATCCCGATTTCACATTGTAAAGCTGTGCCGGCTGACCGGCAGCTTCATATGCCCCTTTGACCTTGAGCTCTTTTTCAAACTGCTTCAGCAGATTTTTTGCGTTTGTTTCGCCTTGTATCGAACCTGTCACAATTTTATATCTGGGCTGTTGTTTCTTTACTGTTTCTATCGTTCCTTTAAGGGCAGTTTCTTTTTCAAATCGGACAAGCAGGCTTTTCGCTTTGCTCTCATCTGCGATTTCTCCTGAATAAAGCTTGACGAGCGCTTGCCCCGCTCCGTATGGTGCGTACGACGCTTTGAGGCCGGTCTCTTTTTGAAAACGGTCGAGGATGGCTTTCGTATTGTCTTCGCCTTCGATTCCTCCCGTGACGACCTTCACATAAGCTTCCCTGTTTCCTGCAATTGTATAGGTCGCTTTCAGACCGGTTTCCTTTTCAAATTGGAGCGCCCATTCCTTGGCTTTTGCTTCACCGACAAATTCCTTTGATACCGCTTTGGAAAACGGTTCTTTCTGTCCAACCGGACCATAGGACGCCTTCAAGCCGGTTTCTTTTTCAAACTGCAAAAGCAGATTTTTTGCTCTGCTCTCCCCTTCGACACCTTCTGATCTCAAAACGTATGTTGTGCCGTTTTTTCCTGAAGGTTTGACCTCGGCTTTCCATCCCGTGTCCTTTTTCAGTTGTTCTGCCGCTTTGAGCGCTGCGCTTTCGCTATTAAACTCTTTTGTTGTTTCAATTTTGTAGACGGAAGTATCGGTATACGCTGCTAAAGCAGGGATTGCCGGGACTGCCGTATGTATGAGCAAAATGATTGCAGCAAAAATAACGGTTTTTCTAATGTTTTTCACATTCTCTACTCCCCTCGCCTATAAGCCTCCCAATTTCAAAAACTTGCTTTCTCTTTTTATCGGCGAGCCGGAATATTTTTTCATACAATAAAAAAGCTTAACGGCCTTCTTTTGCAGACCGTCAAGCTTTTTATATGTGTGACACGATAAGTTCGCATGTTCCTTCTATTGTAAAATCATTGGTTTCGGCCGGAAGGATAAAATTTGTTCCTTTGCTGATCGGAAATAATTCGCCACCCTGAGTGAGCTTTCCTTCTCCTTCAATCACGCTGCATAGCAGGAAAGGGGCATCCTGGGTCAGCTCAGCGGCACCGTCGATCTCCCATTTGTATACGGAGAAGTATTCGGCTTCAACAAATGTCTTAATGGTAATGCCTTTTTGAGTTTCTGTCGATTCGTCAACATAGCTGTCAACGTGCGGTACTGTTGTGACATTGATCGCCTGTGTCAGGTGAAGCTCGCGCTTTTCTCCATTTTGATCAGTCCGGTCATAATCATATACCCTGTACGTCGTATCGGAGCTCTGCTGTGTCTCCAGAACGACCGTCCCTTCGCAAAGAGCGTGAATCGTGCCGCTTGGCACATAATAAAAATCGCCCGGCTTGATTTTGATCCGCCTTAACAGGTTGTCCCAATCACCGCTGTTGATCATGGTGACCAACTCTGTCCGCGTTCTTGCCGTGTGGCCGTAAACAAGCTCGGCTCCTTCTTTGCAATCGATGATATACCAGCATTCTGTCTTACCGAGTTCCCCGTTTTCGTGTTCTCCTGCATAATAGTCATCCGGGTGGACTTGAACGGAAAGGTCCTGATTGGCATCAAGTATTTTCGTTAACAGCGGAAAACGGTCTCCCTCTGCACCGCCGAACAATTCGCGATGCTCGTCCCAAAGCTCGGCAAGCGTTTTTCCTTTGTAAGGACCCGAAGCAACGATGTTTGGCCCGTTTGGATGGGCGGAAATGGCCCAGCATTCACCTGTTAAATCAGAGGGAATGTCATAGCCGAATGTCTCGCGCAAAGCCGTTCCCCCCCAGATCCTCTCTTTAAACTCAGGCTGCAGAAATATCGGTGATTGCGGCATGAAGCCATCTCCTCCCTTAATTCACGATTGTCTTATATAAATAAAACGCTTTCTTTTATTGATAGACATGTATGATGAAATATAAACCTTTTCATATTCATTATGACGTTATCTCAATAGAAGTCAATGCCGGAAAGGAAAAACAGAAGCCCCGGTGGCTTCTGTTTCTGTTTATGCAAGCTCAATAATGCGCTGGTTTGAGCTTCCTCTGTAAAGGAGCGTCAAATCCCTTTTTTTGATTTCGAACGGGCCGTCTACCAGGACATCGCAATAGGCCAGCAAAGCGCTGTGTTTTTCATTCTTCAAGATCTGTTCGTACGTATAGCCGCTGTAAAGCCAGATGTCCTTTTCGGAATGCTGCTTAATTTTCTCAGACAGTTCGATCAGTTCGCCTGCATGCAAAAGCGGCTCCCCTCCTGAATAGGTGACGTTTGTAAGCGGGTTTTTCATAATTTCCTCAAATACTTCGTCTACACTCATATCAAATCCGTTATTGATATTCCAGCTTTGTTTATTATGGCAGCCTTCACACATATGCGGGCAGCCCGCCAAAAACACGACTGTTCTCAGTCCTTCTCCGTCTACGATGCTGTCATGGATAATATTCATCACTTTCATAGATGCTTCACTCTGTCCTTTTCTTCTTGTCTTTTCGCCGAATTCCACTTTGACATATCTCCGACTAAATATCCTGTAATCCGTCTGATCCGTTCAATCAAAGTCTCATCCCGGTTTTTGCACTGCGGACACTCGTTATCTATGATTCCGGTAAATCCGCACGCCTTGCAGTGATCGACAGGATGGTTAATCGAGGCGTAGCCCATGCCAGACCGGCGCATGGCGGTCACAAGCATGTCCATCGCTTTAATGTTCTTTTTCGGGTCTCCGTCCAGCTCGATGTAGCTGATGTGCCCCCCATTGCACATCAAGTGGAACGGCGCTTCTTTTCTGATCTTTTCGATTGCAGTCAGCTTATAGTGAACAGGGATGTGAAACGAATTCGTATAGTACATCCGGTCTGTGACATTGTGGATCGAACCGAACTCCAATTTGTCCTTTTTGACAAATTTCCCTGAAAGTCCTTCTGCCGGCGTGGCGATCAAGGAAAAGTTCAGCTTGTGTTTTTCTGTGGCTTCATCCGCCTTATCTCTCATCAATTGAACGATTTTTTTGCCGAGTTCGAACGACTCTTCGCTCTCCCCGTGATGTTTTCCGGTCAATGCAGTCAAAGCTTCAGCCAGCCCGATAAATCCGATGCTCAATGTTCCGTGCTTTAGCACATCCTCAAGCGTGTCCTCAGGATCGAGCTTCTCGCTTTCATGCCAGATGCCTTGCGAATACAGGAATTTAAAGTCTTTTGCTCTTTTTTTGCATTGAAAGGCGTACCGTTCAAGCAGCTGTTGAATCGTTAAATCCATGTAGCGGTTTAACAAGGCAAAAAACTGTTCAACGTTTTCGCTGAGCAGCCCTATTTTGACAATGTTGATCGATGTGAATGACAAATTCCCTCTGCCGACGCTGTTTTCTTTTCCATGAATATTGGACATGACGCGCGTTCTGCATCCCATATAAGCGATTTCGCTTTCCGGCGTTCCGTCATAAAAAGGTTTATTCACGGGCGAGTCGATAAAGCTGAAGTTCGGAAACAGCCTTTCAGCGCTCGTTTCCAATGCAAGCCGGTACAAGTCATAGTTAGGGTCTGTTTGATCGACGTTGACGCCTTCTTTCATTTTGAAGATCTGAATCGGAAAAATCGGCGTCTCACCCTTGCCGAGACCTGCTTTTGTCGCCTCAAGAATATTTTTGATCAAAAGGCGGCCTTCCCTTGACGTATCCGTTCCGTAATTAATTGAAACAAACGGAACCTGTCCGCCGCCCCGCGAATGCATGCTGTTGGCATTATGTATAAAGGCTTCGCACGCTTGGTAAGTTGTGTTGTCCGTTTCTTCCCACGCTCTTTCCCTTATCTCTTCTTCTGTCAAAGTTGTCGGGTATTGTTTGATTTTCGCGAGATGCTTTTCGTACGTTTTCCGGACGTAAGGCGCCAGATCGTAATCGAACATCGGGAATGACTGGCCGCCATGCTGCATATTTTGATTCGATTGAAAAATGATGGATGCGAGTGACAATGCGCTCATAATGTCCTTCGGTTCCCTGAGGGAGCCGTGGCCTGTGTGGAATCCGCCTGTTAACAGCCGGCTCAAAGGTATCTGGCAGCAAGTCGTTGTCCCGCTCGGCATATAGTCTAAATCGTGCGGGTATATAAAGTTGTCTTCGACTGCTTTCTTGATTTCCGGCGACATTAAGTAATGGAGCGCATAATGTCTGGAACTCTCGGATGCAAACCGGCTCATTTGCCCCATCGGGGAGCGGCCGTCTACGTTGGCATTTTCCTGCATAATATCGTGATCTCCATACCCGACGATATCATGAAATGTTTCTGTCAATTGTAATAATCCCTGTTCTTTAAAGCCTGTTGTCATCCTAATCTCTCCTAAAAAGTAGCATATATAGTATCCGTTTATTCATTAGATACTATATATTGATATTATCACAAATTACATTCGTCAAATTTAGCAATTTGGTGACGTTATTCGAAAACGGTTATAAAAAAAACGCCCCGGACAAAATGTCCGGGGCGCCTGCGGCAAAATTACTTGTAATCGATCGTCATTTGTTTCGGAGGTTTTCTTTGTTTCGTCCGCTTTTCGATCCAGACGGTTGCAAGCGGGGTCAGAAGCGAGGTGACAATGACGCTTGTCGCGATGATCGCGGTCGCTGAATCAGCTACCGGCGCAAACACGGGGTTTGCATCGGCAAGCGCATACGGCACGGCTACAGCAGCCCCTGCCGTTGATGATGCCGCTACGCCCGCGACACCGTCTCCTCTTGCGACAAAGCGGTCCAGCAGATATAGAGTAGCACCTGAGAGAACAACGACTGATACGCCGACAACAATGCCTAAAAAGCCGGATTGGATCAACATTTTAAAATCGAGCGTGTTTCCAAGTGAAAATGCGAAGAACGGAATGATCGCCGGTACGACTTTTCCGAACAAATCGCGCAATTCAGGGTCAAGGTTCCCGAGAATGCAGCCGAGTAAAAACGGAATGACGGTTGCAGCCAGCGTCTCCCAAGGAAATGCCGCGAGCCCTGTCACACCGAAAGTGACCATCGTCATAAACGGGCCCGATTCCGTGCTGATAAAGGCAAAAGCACCGGCATCTTCCTTTCTTCCCATATGGTTCATTAAAGCCAAATACAGACCGCCGTTCGTTTCATTCATAACAGCGACAATCGCCAGCACAGACAGTCCCGCAAAAAACCCGCTTTGAATGCCTTCGTCTGGAATGAACTGCGCTGCGATCAAACCCAATAATGCGGCAAAGCCGACTTTGCCGAGCAGAAGCGTCAGTCCCTTCCTCGCAATATATCCTGAAGAACGAAAATCTATTGTCGCGCCAACGCAAAAGATAAATACCCCTAAAATCGGCAGCGTTCCGGTAATCAGGGCGCCTGTAAATCCGCCGAAAAACTCCGCGGTTCCCGGAGCAAACGTATTCAGCGTTGCGCCCAGAAAGAGCGGAATGATCATCATGCCGCCCGGCACACGTTCAATCGTTGCTTTAATTTTCATCATTTTTTCTCCCATTCTAAAAATTAATGAAAAAGCAAAGCTGTCGATCTTGCAAAACCTGAAGTCTTTTCACGCTGCGCACGCTTTATTTCTGCCGAACCCGCCGCTGAAAGATGCGCTGGAGATCCGCTTCTGACACTTTGTTCAGCTGGCTTCCCACTCCTACTGCCAATGCTCCGGCATCGAGCCAGTTCTCCACATCGCCGGGATGGATCCCTCCGGTTGGTATGAATCGAACCTTCGGAAAGGGACCGGCGAGGTTCTTCATGTAAGGAATCCCGGAGGTCCCCCCCGGAAACAGCTTAAGAACCCGAAAACCCTTTGAGACCGCTTCCATAATTTCGCTTGGTGTTAATACGCCGGGAATAAAAAACGTATGCAATGAGGCGGCTTCCTCAGCCAGTTTTTCCGAAAAGCCCGGGCTGACGATGAATTTTGCCCCCGCCGCCGCGGCTTCCCTCGCCTGTTCGCTTTCAACCACTGTTCCGGCTCCGACAAGGAGACCGTCTTTTCCTGCAAATTTTTCAATCAGCTCAGACGCTCCCGGCGTCGTATATGTGATTTCAATCGCAGTTATCCCTTTGTCGATCAGTCTGTGAATGCCTTCCTCAGCAGCCTCCTTATCGCCTGCACGGACGACTGCGATCAGCCCGGCCTCGGCCAGCTGCTCTTGCACTTTTCCGATCATAGACATTTCCATTACGGTCAACCTCCTATTTTTTGGTTGTTTTCCTCTGCGGCCATAAAAGCTTTCAATTGATCCCTTGACGGCAGACCGTCCATATCCCCCGGAGCCATGACGGCCAGCGCTCCGATCGCATTTGCCCTCTGAATCGCTTCTTCCAGCGGAAGTCCGTCTAAAAGGCCGCTGATCATGCCGACGGCAAAACCGTCACCAGCGCCAACGGTATCAACAACCTTTTCCACCTCATAACCCGGTACATAACCTTCTTTTTCCGATGTACGGTAATAAGCCCCTTCTTTTCCAAGCTTGATGACAATCACCTTGACCCCCTGCATCACATAATATTGAGCGATATCCTCGGGAGAATTGCAGCCTGTCAGGAGTTTTCCCTCATTGATCCCCGGCAGAAACCAGTCTGCCTGCGCGGCGATCTCATTAATCGTATGAACCATTGTCTGCTGGTCCGGCCAAAGCTGGAAGCGGAGATTCGGGTCAAACGAAATCGTCTTCCCGTCTTTTTTCATCTGGTGAACGGCGTGGCGGGCAAAGCCCCGCATTTCCCTTGAAAGGGCAGGAGGTATGCCTGTCACATGCATATGTTTGGCTTGCTTGAAATACTCTGCCGGGTAGTCATCAATGCTCATCGTGCTTGCGGCTGATCCGCTCCGGTAATATGTGACATCAGGGTCCCCGCTTTCAACCTTTGACTTGAGCAGTATGCCCGTCTGCCGGTCTGCAGTGCGTTTGACTTCAGAGATGTCGACGCCTTCTTTTTTCAATTCATTTAAAATAAAGGTTCCAAGCGAATCGGCACCGACCTTGCTCATCCAGCCGACCCGAAAGCCCAGGCGCGACAGTCCGACGGCAACGTTTGTTTCCGCTCCGGCAAGAGCCTTGGAAAACGAAGAAGTCTCATGCAGTCCGCCTGTTTCATTTGCGTAAAACATAGCCATCGATTCTCCGAAGGTCATCACATCAAGCGACATGATTTCACTCCCCTTTCAAAATGGTACCGGTTTCAAACATAGTTGCGGAAAAACACTCCCCCTAAGTTTTCGGGTGCATGAGTGTTTCCGTTTGACAAGTTCTACAGAGACTGCCTGTGAACAAGCTCCGCCTCAAGCTGAATCGTCTGCGGAGCACTTTCATCCCCTTCAATCCGTTTGATGATCCGCTCCATGGCGACCCTGCCCATTTCATGCGACGGCTGGGCGATGGTCGTAATGCCCGGACCGATCAATTTATACCATTCGGTATCATCAAATCCGGCAATTCCGACGTCTTCCGGAATCGAAATGCCAAGCTCATAAAGGCAGCTGATGATTTTCAGCATTAGAAGCCCGTTGTTTCCAAGAATGGCTTTTTTCCCTTCTTTCATTTCCAAAAAGCTTTTGACGGACTGTAAAAGAGATTCTTTGTCTTTAACGTCAGTTTCATATACAAGAGGGATACCGCCGGCATTGCGTTCAAGCGCGATTTCTGTATAGGCGGAAACCCTTTCCTCCCTCGGGCTGATTCCTTTAATCGGCTCGGTAAACAGACCGACCTGGGCGTAGCCTTTGTCATACATGAGATTGACGATTTGACTTGTCACTTCGCGGTTGTTCGTTGTAACTGTATCGATCTTAAGCCCTGGCACTTTCCGGTCAACGAGCACAATCGATACATCCTGGCTGATTAAATCCATGAGCACATCGTTGTTCCTTCCCGTCGTATTAATAATCAGCCCTTCAATGTAATGCGCGTTCAGCTTGTGCAGCATCTCCCTTTCTTTCTCAGGACTGTTGTCCGTGTTGCAGACCATGATGCTGTACCCGTACTGATCGCAAACCTCTTCCACCCCTCTCAAGGTGGCAACTGAAAACGGGTTTGTAATATCGGCGACCAAAAATCCGATAACTTTGCTTTTTTTCACCTTCAGCCCCTGTGCCATCTGGCTGGGGCGGTAATTAAGCTCCTCGATCGCTTTTTTGATGCTTTTCACCTTTTTCGGTGAAATGGCATCAATCTTCCCGTTGATATAACGGGAAACCGTTGATTTTGATACGCCTGCATGTGCGGCTACTTCATTGATGGTTACTTTCGCTGTTTGCTTATCCTTCATTCAAGTACTCCTATAACCTTATGATTTGAAACCGATTTCAAAAACTTTATATCATCAGCATATCACATCATTTAAAATTTGGAAGAGTATTTTTTAATATTTCAAGATTGACCTTGACAATATTCAGAAAAAAATGAAAAGACTGTTGACGATTTCCATTATTTACTTTAAAATTCATGTTTGAAACCGTTACCAAAAACTTTTGGCACTTCATTCAAGTCAGTCTAAAACGCCCAATTCAAGGAGGAGAAGGTATGGAAAATCGTTATTCTGTTCATCCAGAACAAGCGAAACGATTCACAACCGCAGAGCTTCGCGAGCATTTTTTAATAGAGTCATTGTTTGATGAAAACAAACTGAACATGTTTTATTCACATGAAGACAGAGTCGTGATCGGCGGAGCCGTTCCAGTGAAGGAGTCATTAGCGCTCGATGCCGGCGATTTTTTGAAAACGGACTACTTCCTGGAACGGCGTGAAATCGGGATTGTGAATGTCGGCAAGCCCGGTGCGGTTAAAGTCGGTGATGAAGAATACGTACTGGAGCACAAAGATTTTCTCTATATCGGTCTGGGGAATAAAGACATTTCCTTCTCAAGCTTGAATGAAGGCGGGGCTAAATTTTATTTCATCTCGGCGACGGCACACCAAAAATATCCGGTGCAAAAAACTTCGCTTTCAGAGCTTCCATACGATCATTTAGGAGAAGAAGCCTCTTCAAATGTCCGTAATCTATACAAAGTGATTCATGCAGACGGCATCCAAAGCTGCCAGCTGATGATGGGCATTACGTTTCTTGAACCCAATAACACATGGAACACGATGCCGGCGCATGTTCATGACCGGCGGATGGAGGTTTACCTGTATCTTGACCTTGCTGAAGATGCAAAGGTGTTTCATTTCATGGGCGAACCAACGGAGACCCGGCATCTTGTCGTCGGCAACGAGCAGGCTGTCATTTCACCCGCATGGTCTGTCCATTCGGGCTCCGGCACATCCAACTACTGCTTTATATGGGCGATGGCCGGAGAAAACTATACATTTAAGGACATGGATGCTGTCCCGATGAATGTCATACGATAAGGACGTGAACGTGAGATGGGATATCTTGAATCGTATTTTTCACTTGAAGGCAAAACGGCGCTTGTCACAGGCCCGGGAACGGGAATCGGCAAAGGGATTGCCGAAGCGCTTGCAAAAGCGGGAGCGGATATCATCGGCACTTCACATACGAGCGGACTTGATGAAACAAAGCGGCTGATCGAAGAAGCCGGCAGAACGTTTACGTCTTATCAGCTTAATATGGGCAACCTTGACGAAGTTGACGCTTTTGCAAAAGAGGTGCTTGATCGCCATCAGATTGATATTCTCGTTAACAATGCCGGGACGATCCGCAGAGAAAAAGCGGCTGATTTTTCCCGGGAGAACTGGGAAGCGGTGATTAATGTCAATTTGAACAGTTTATTTTTGCTGACGCAGGCTATCGGCCGGCAGATGATTGAACGAAACCATGGAAAAATCATCAATATTGCCTCCCTTCTTTCATTTCAAGGAGGCATTCTCGTCCCTGCATATACGGCAAGCAAGCATGCAGTAGCCGGATTGACGAAGTCTTTTGCCAATGAATGGGCAGCTTATAATGTCCAGGTCAATGCGATTGCGCCGGGCTATATCGCGACGAACAACACAAGGCAGATCCGCGACGATCAAAACCGCAATGCCGAAATCTTAAAACGGATTCCGGCCGAGCGCTGGGGTCAGCCGGATGACATTGCCGGCGCCGCCGTATTCCTTTCTTCGCCGGCATCCGATTATGTGAATGGACATGTGCTAGCCGTCGATGGCGGTTGGCTGGCAAGATAATGCGTCGAAAAGGCTGCCGGTAACTCGGCAGCCTTTATCATCGCTATGGCTTCAATATCACTTTAATGCAATCATCTTCATGGCCGTTGAACAAATGATAAGCGCGGCCGGCTTCTTCAAGCGGAAGCTGATGCGTAATGATTTCCTTCGGATCAAATTGATTTTCTTCGATCTTCTTGTAAATCTCCGGCATCAAATGGATGACCGGGGCCTGCCCCATTTTCAGCGTAACATTTCTAACAAAGAACGCGCCGAGCGGAAACATATTATAATTGCTTCCATATACCCCCGTAATCTGTACGGTTCCGCACTTTCTGACCGCCTTTGTAGAAATTTGAATCGGCCCGAGCGTGCCGCCCTGAAGCTTCAGTTTTTGCTCCAGGTACTCAAGCGGAGATTTTTTGCCGTCCATTCCCACGCAGTCGATCACGACATCCGCCCCGCCTTTTGTAATCTCCTTTAAATGTTCGCCCATATCAGGATATTTTGTAAAGTCAAATACTTCGACGCGGTTTAACGCTTCAGCCTGCCTTAAGCGATAGTCCAAGTAGTCTACTGCAATGACCCGCTTCGCCCCTTCCATCCAGGCAAACTTCTGCGCCATTAATCCGACCGGTCCGCAGCCGAGAACAATGACAGTGTCCCCCTTTTTGACGCCTGCGTGAAGCACGCTCCAATACGCGGTTGGCAGGACATCTGACAAAAACAAGAGCGACTCGTCCTCCATCTCGCATGATTCAGGGATGACAAACGGCGTGAAGTTGCCAAACGGCACTTTTAAATATTCAGCCTGGCCACCAGGGTGGTTTCCGAACTTTTCCGAGTAGCCGAAGTATCCGCCTGAATCATAATGGGGATTGGCATTGTCGCACTGACTTTCCAGCTTGTTTTCGCAATAAAAGCAATGTCCGCAGGCAACGGTAAACGGGATGACGACCCGGTCTCCTTTTTTTACTTTTGTTACATCAGGTCCTGTTTCTTCTACAATTCCCATCGGTTCATGGCCGAGCTGGAAGCCTTTTGGAAGAGGGAAATTCCCTTGATAAAGATGGAGGTCTGACCCGCAAATCGCCGTAGAAGTAATTCTGACAACGATATCATCGCTTTTTTCAATTTTAGCGTCCTCCACCTGGCTGACTTCAATATGCTGAGGTCCTTGAAACGTTACAGCTTTCAAATTCGTCACACTCCCATTATCGTTCAGTTGACTTTAGTGTGAGATAAGCCCGGGTTCTTATTCAGTTTTTTAAACAAACGTTTCATTAACCGTCATGTAGAGCGGCCATGAGTCATACATAGAAGGAAACGGAGGTGTTGGGATGCTGCTGCAAATACTAGTCGGAGGGCTGGTTGTTTTCGTTATTTTCTTTCTCGTGTTTCGGGCGATCAGAACGGGTAATCTGCCGCGCCATGACGATTCGCAGCCAGAAGACGGAGAGAACAGAGATCAGCCATGATCGGCTGGCCTCCTCACACAAAAAAGGATGGGTCAATGCCCATCCTTTTGCCTATCGTTCAATCGGCTGTGTGTCAGTTCCCGTGATTCCGCCGTGCTTGTCCCGTAAATCTTGCTCGATCTCTTCAAGGCTTTTGCCTTTTGTTTCTGTTACTTTAAAGAAGACGAACAGGAAAGCCGCGATTCCGATGGCCGCATAGCACAGGAACAGGTAACTGATGCCCATCGCTTCCATAAGGACCGGAAAACTCAATGTCACAATTAAGTTCCCTGCATGAAGCATTAAAGTTGATACTCCGGTTCCTATCCCTCTGACATGGAGGGGGAACAGCTCAGGCAGCATTACCCAGACGATCGGCCCCCAGCTGACGGCAAATACGACGATGAACACACCTAAGCAGATGACAGTCGTCCATGCCGCACCAGCGGTATTGCCAAAAAAGAGATTGGTGAAAGAAAGCACGATCAAACTGATGACCATTCCGGCATTTCCAAATAATAAAAGCGGCTTCCGGCCAATCCTGTCAATAAAGCGGATCGCCACAAGCGTCATCAGGACATTGACCGTTCCGATGCCGACTGTCCCCAAAATGGCCGCCGAATCTTCAAATCCGACATTCGTAAACGTTTTTGGGGCATAATAAATAATCGTGTTGGTTCCGATAAATTGCTGCAGAAATGCCAGTCCGACTCCTGCGATTAAGGCCGGGCGCACCCACGGTTCCAGCAGCTCTTTCAAGCCCCCCTGGTCCTGCTTTTCCGCTTCCTTAATTTCTTTAACTTCCTGATCGACCCGCTCTCCTCCCCTCATCTTGGACAAAACCCGTCTTGCTTTCTTTTCTTTTCCTTTTGTTAAGAGCCAGCGCGGGCTTTCCGGCATGAAAAAGATACCGATTAAAAGGCCGATTGACGGAATAAGAGCCAAGCCCAGCATCCAGCGCCATGCGCCTGCATCACTAAATGCATAATTGATCAAATAAGAGACCAGAATCCCGATCGTAATCATCAGCTGATTTAATGAAGAAAGCGCGCCCCTAGATTCCTTCGGCGCAAGCTCTGAAAGGTACAAAGGAACAATGGTCGTGGAACAGCCAACCGCAAGGCCGAGCACGATCCTGAAAACCACCATATATTCCGTGCTTGGCGCTAGGGCCGTTCCGAGCCCCCCAATGCAATACAGCACAGCCGCTGACATAATCGCCCTTCTTCTGCCGAAGCGGTCTGTCAGCCTGCCGGACAAACCCGATCCGAAAATCGCCCCGATTAAAATCGCGCTGACAACCAGTCCTTCTGTAAAGGCATTGAGCCCAAGCTCATCTTTCATAAATAAAATCGCCCCGGAAATGACGCCTGTATCATAACCGTAGAGCACACCGCCCAAGGCTCCAAAAAAATAAAGCCAGGCATTCGATCTTTTTCCCTTCATCAGTATATCCTCCTAACAAGGCTCGTCTTTTATAATCTTTAACCTTGTCTCGCTTTCTTCAAACCTCAAGAAACTCGGAGTACCATTAAAAGGAATTTAAAAATATGAAACATTTTATCTGTTATATCGTCTTATTATAGGCGGCAAAATGATCAGTTCCCGCGGAATTTCCAGAGAATCCCCATATGCAAAACAGCAAATATCTTGTAAAATCCAAGATTGGGAAACCATTTTTTCATCAAAATTTAGACTTATTCAACAATTGTACGTTTCAATATAAATAAAAGAGGAGCTTTATACATGCTACGATCGCAGCGAACGAAGAAAAAGAGACTAAGAAAATGGGTGAAATACTCATTGTTTTTTATTGCTTTAATCCTGACGGCGACAGCAGCCGCAGGCGGCTATGCGTACTACAAAGTGGCGAACGCCTCCAAAGATGCGCAAGTCACACTTTCCAGAGGAGAACAGTCCGTCAAGCGGATTAAAGAGTTCAACCCTAAAAAAGACAACTTCTCCATCCTGTTGATGGGGATTGATGCCCGTCCCGGACAAAGCATGGACAAAGAACGAAGCGATGCGATGGTTCTTGCCACGTTCAACAGAAAAGACAAATCGGTGAAACTATTGAGCATCCCGCGGGATTCCTATGTCAACATCCCTGGACGCGGCTATGATAAAATCACGCATGCCCACTCATTAGGCGGGCGCGACCTCAGTACAGAAACCGTCGAAAACCTGCTCGACATTCCGGTTGATTACGTCATGGAAGCCAATTTTTCAGCTTTCAAGGAAGTAGTTGATGAGCTCGGCGGTGTACCGATCACAATCAAAGAAGACTATATTGTCCGGCAGATTAAAAAGGATACGAAAGGCAAAGTCAACCTTCAAACAGGCGAGCAGACGCTGGACGGAGAAGAGGCCCTTGCTTATGTAAGAACGAGAAAAGCCGATACGGACTTGAAGCGCGGCGAGCGACAGATGGAAGTCATCAAATCGATTATCAACAAATCCAAATCGCTTACTGCCATTCCGGCTTACGACGATATCCTTGATACAGTCGGAAAGAACGTATCGATGAACTTGTCGCTGAGTGATGCTATCGGACTGATCCCGTTTATGACGTCCATTCAAACAGTCGATACTCTTCAATTGAAAGGGAGCGATTATCAACCGGGCAAAGTCTACTATTTCCAGCTTGATCAGGAAAATCTCAACGAAATCAAGCAGGAATTAAAACAGCAGTTAGATGTATAATGAGAAAAAGGATGAATTATATTCATCCTTTTTCTGTTTAATAAAACTCAAGATTTACTATTGAAAAAATCTAAATTTAGGTTTAGCCTTTTACATAACATGTCCTTTTAGGGAATACTGCCGAAGAGAGCTGTTTTTCACCTTTCGAAAAACGGCAAACTGCTCTTACAGGAGGTTATCTTTACATAATGAGATTAATTGCGATCGATTTAGATGGGACTCTTTTAAATACCGAAAGCAAAATATCCGCAGAAAACCGGGCCGCTATCAAAAAGGCGCTCATCTCAGACTGCATCGTAACCATTTGCACGGGACGGGCCACATTTGACGTAAAAGCGCTGCTGAACGATTTGGATATTCCGATTATCGCCGCAAACGGGGGAACGGTTCACGATTTTAACTATAAACTCCTAAGCAGAACATTAATGGACAAGGAAGCCGGAAAAAAGGCCGCCCAATACTTAACAGATCATCAAATTTATTTTGAGGTTTATACGGACGATGCGCTGCTTTCTCCTTATGACGGAGAACAGAAGCTTGAAGCAGAGCTCGATATCGTCACAAGCGCCAACCCTGACGAAGACAGGGATACGCTTTGGCAGGGCGCACTGACTCAGTTTAAACAATTCGGCATCAAACCCGTACCTGACATTCGCGAGATCTTTAACGGAGACGAACATATTTATAAGCTGTTGTGCTTCTCATTTGATATGGAAAAGCTGAAAAAAGCAAAAGAAGACCTTTCTGCCTTTCCAAAACTGGGACTCACTTCTTCCGGAAGACATATCATCGAGATTCTGCCTGATGAATCCGGCAAAGGCCGCGCTTTAAAAGAGCTGGCCCGCCACTACGGAATCGGGAAAAAAGACATCTACGCGATCGGCGACAGCCCGAACGACCTGTCAATGTTTGAGGAAGCCGGACATCGGATCGCGATGGGCAATGCAATCGATGAGCTAAAGCATATGAGCACGTTTATCACGAAAAGCAATGACGAAAACGGCGTCGCTTATTTCATTAACAAACTGCTGGAAAATGAATATCAATAAATAAGAAAACCGCTCGAGTCCATTTTCGAGCGGTTTTCTGCTGTTTCTGCTACTCAATTCTGACGCTTCCGGCGTATTTATCTTTCCAATAGGCGCTCGTCTCCATATCTGCTGTCGTTACACCGGCAGACAAGGTGACAAGAACGACCTGGCCGTTTCCGATATAGATGGCGGGATTCAAAACAGTGGTTCCTTTAAAGAACACGATGTCTCCAGGCTCAAGCTCCTGTTTTGTAATTTTCTTACCTGTACTGTATTGTTTATCAGCATACCGCGGAAGCTCCACTCCTGCCGCCGTTTTATAGACATATTGGATAAACCCTGCCGTATCAAAGCCTTCTTTAGGCGATGTGCCGCCTTTTTGATAGCCGACTTCGCCGATATGCCTGATGGCTTCGGATACAATCGAATTTTTCGGCAGGGACATGTTGTCAAAACGTCTGGCTCCTGTGAACTTCTTCTGCCAATAGGAAGCCGACAAGTAAGAGATCGTCACTTTATTTGAACGGCTCGCATGGATAAACCGCCCGCCCCCGGCATAGATGGCGTTATGGGATATTCCCGGTTTGTACGTATTGCTGAAAAACAAAACATCACCCGGCCGGATATCTTCAAGCTTCACCTTTTGACCGACCGCCCATTGCTGTTCCGCCGACCTTGGCAAATAAACACCGAGCACCTCTCTGAAAACGTATTGGGTCAACCCTGAACAGTCAAATCCGAGATCCGGAGAGTTACCTCCAAATACATAAGGAACACCGACATAGCTTTTTGCTTTTTGGACGACAGGATCCATAGAAATCTCAGGCTCTTTTGTGATCCTTTTCGCTTTAAAATACCCCGAGCTCCAGTAAGAGCTGCCTTCAAGCTTTGTCACGACAACTCCGTTTGATTTTGTGCTGTGGATGATTTGATCATTTCCCAAATAGATGGCGACATGTGTCGGTCCGTCCGATTCCAGCTCGGCATTCTTGAAAAAGACAAGATCCCCCTTTTCGAGCTGCTGACGGCCGACACTGCTTCCAAGAGTCGATTGTTCCTTTACCGTTCTTGGAAGCGTAATATCGAGCGATTGAAACACATATTGTACAAAGCCGGACGAGTCAAACCCCGTTTTCGGCTTCTCTCCGCCGTAGCTGTATTTCGCACCTTCAAGCTGTCTGGCGGTTTCCGCTATTTTCTCGCCGATCGTATCGGCGTGTACCGCATTGTGATTCGTTAAACATAAAGACATCCAAAACACCGCAATTCCACAAAACAAAACCAACTTTTTGTTTGCCGCTTTTTTTATCAATTGATCTGTTCCTCCTCTTCTTTCCTCTTTCATCGTCATTCAATTGGGATATTTAAAGGGCTTTTTTGCGTGTACAGCAGCGTCATAGCGAGAAGAAACGCTTAGCACAGCATGATCAGCTTTTTACACACGTAAGCGCGGATTAAATAGATGAAGGGAAATGTTCTAAAGAGGTCATGTACATAAGGTGCAGTTCCCATCCCGAATTGGTAAGGTGATGCATTTTTAAATCAGTCGAAATTTGTCAGTTTTTATTCCCTTCAAAAGAATACAATAAACATGAGCCCCAAAACCATGTATATATCCTCCTGATTTTCTATAAAACTTTATACACTGACCGGTTAAGAAAATTGTCGTGTATCCTTTTCAAACCGGCCGCTTTTCACAGGTCTTTTATAACCGGAATCAGCACACAAAAAGAGAGCGCCGGCGGCACTCTCTTTTGCACTGTTATTGCTTGTTTTCTGTTGTTTGATCCTGCTGATTCACTTTTTGGATTTCCGTTGAGATTTTAGCTTTTTCATCGTTTGACAATTCATCAGAATACTTGAAAGCAGACATGAATGCAATGATCAAAACTAAACCTACGAACGGCCAAATGGCTCTGACAAATTTCATTTGTTCACCACTCCGTTTTTGTTATTTTTCAGTTTGTCCGCATGATCGACTTCAAACGTCAATTTTCCGTTCTCTTCTTTCCAGTCGAGGTTTGTTCCTTTTGTCAATTGGCGGAAGATCACTTTTCGTTTTAAGAAATCGCTTTTGCCTAAAGGCGTCGGCGTTGCTTCACGAATGTTGAGAGGCGTTACCTCAAAGCGCCCTTTGCCGTCATTCATTAAATGGTATTGTACAAGCGCGCTGTCCCGTGTTCTTGACCAGCCCTGATCAAACACAAAGTTACCGAGGCTGTAGAAAATCACAGTACCGTTATACACTTCGATCGGTTCGAGAACATGGGGATGAGCGCCGATAATGACATCTGCTCCGGCATCTGCAATCGCCTTGGCCAGATCCTTCTGTCTGTCGTTCGGTTCATTGTCATATTCTTGTCCCCAGTGCACATGAACTAGGACAAGATCCGCTTTTTTGGATGCTTCCGCGATCATTGGAATAAAGATTTTCGGGCTGAGCGGCAGCACTCCGCCTCTGTTCTTTTTGGCTGTAAAGTTCTTCGTGTAGACGTCTGTAAAACCGAGCGTTGCGATTTTTACACCGTTCACATCCTGATAGGATACGTGCTGTTTCGCGTCTTCGAGATTATTGCCTGCTCCGACAAGCTCCAAGTCCTCATTTGAGAATTTATTCAGCGTATCCTTCAAACCGTCTTCCCCGTAGTCCATCGCATGGTTGTTGGCAAAGTTCAGTACGCTGAAGTTCAGCTTTTTCAATGTTTCGACTGATTCTTGATTCGTTTGCAGATGGATGTTCTTTTCTGCCTCTTGATAGTTCTTTACATTGGTTACAGGGTTTTCAAAGTTTCCTGTGATAAAATCTGACACATCAAAGTACGGCTTCACATTTTTGAAGACACTTTCCGACCCGTGCATGTTTGTCACTTTTTCTACGTTTCTTCCCATCATGATATCGCCCATAAAGGTAGCTGTGAGCTTGGTATCTTCTTTTTTGTCCATTTGCGAAGGAGTTTTGGCGCTTCCGACCCAAGTGAAGACAAACATTAAACAGAAAATAGCGGGCAATACGATAAAGACATGCTTATTTGTTTTCTTTTTCTCCTGCTTCGTCAGCTTCAGCAGTTTTTCCTGAAAGTTCAGTTGTTTTTTCATCGATTTGACACACCTAACTTTAGATTAGATAGTAAGCATACATAATGACGAATGTTGCTCCGCTCAATAAAAGCGTACTTCCAAGCGTAATCGTTAATCCCTGTCTTTGAATGGTATTCGCGATCAGCCCCGGCACGATGATTCCGATTCCCCTGAATTCGGCAATTTCAAACGGCATCACCGGATAGATAAAATCAAAACCGATTTTCAATAGAATTCCCGTAATCAGCATCGCTGCGAATTTTCTGCGTCCGTATAGAATCATAATTTTTGAAAGTCCGAATTTCACGATGACGTACGTCAGCAAACTGACAAAAAGAACGAGCAACATGAAAATCGGCTGATTGAACACAAGTCCCAAATAACCCGGTACGACAAGGCCGGCTGGTACAATTCCCGTTTTCTCTGCAAAAATCAAACTGAGTAAGACTCCTAAAATGAGGGCGATATATAAATCTGATCCAAACATTGTGTTTTCTTCCTCCTAGCTAACGAGCTGCTTAATCTTGTAATCTTGTATTTTTTCAATGAGAGGCTCCGCTGCTCCGTGGATATTTCCGACTCCGTAAATGACGCGGCCCTCGAGCTTGTTTTTCAGCATGAACATGATTTCTTCCGTTGATTTGTACTCAAAATCAAACAGCTTGTCCGCAGGAATTTTGCCTGCTTCATATGCTTTGACGATCGGTTCTGTTGTTTCTCCAATCAGCACAAGTTCACTTGCTTCAATATAAGGAAGGACATCTTCCGCAAACTGCTGTGTTCTGTCTACCCTGTCGGCGCGGCAGTTCATAATGACGATCGGCTGATCCGTAGGATAGCCTATTTCCTTTACACGCTTCCATATGTTTAAAGTGGAAGCTGCGTCATTGGCCGCAAAACCGTTGACGAAATGTCCGGGATTTTTGGCGTTCATCAGCGGCAGAATTCTCATCGCTCCCGGATCAGGCGGCGCATTCAGCATGCCTTTAAAGGCGGTTTCTTCGTCAATGCCCAACGCTTGAGCAACACCGAGCGCAAGAGACGCATTATCAGGGAATACCATGTACTCAAATTGTCTGAGGTATTCATCTGTTATTTTAGAATTGTCCGCGACGATGACTTTTGTGTTCCTTTCTTTTGCAATTTGTTTAAAGAAATCGGTATACTCACTATCAGTGATCACTAAATGTCCATTATAAGGAATGGTTGCTGTGAAAGCTTCTGCAATTTCATCCAAAGTCGGTCCCATCACATCCATGTGATCCTCCAGCACGTTCACGATCACACCAATATTAGCCTGAAGCAATTCTTCCTGAAAGATGATTTGGTAATCAGGGTTAACGGCCATGCACTCACTGACAATTGCATTGGCCCCTCTTTCCACCGTTTCTTTCATAACCTCCTTCTGCTCTCCGATATTCGGCCCTTGAGGCTTTCTTTTGATCGGCTTCTCTTCCGGTGTGTCCCAATAAATCATCCTTGCGTCTGTCCCGGTTGTTTTTCCTACTGTTTTGTAGCCTGCCTCGATTAATATCCCTGTTGTTAATCTTGTCACCGTGGACTTTCCGCGTATCCCGTTGATGTTCACTCGGACAGGCAGCGCATCGATGTTTTGCTGGTGGCGCCTTTTTTCATAAATGCCGATCCCAACAACGATCACACAGGCTAATAGCATTACCCACATTGTTTGTCTACATCTCCTTCTTGGAATCTGATATGTAAATTCATTCATCAGTATATAGGTTCACTATGAAATCACAATCGGCATTATGTAACAGAAGGCGACGAAATTTTCCGTGACAAAGATCACCTCGCCCGAGTCATTAATGCCTATCTTTTTGTTGATATTTTTGGAAATCGAAAGTTCTTAATTCCTATCCGTTTTTTATCACCGTTTTAAGTATGCGCTTTCAAAATTCGACATTATGATTTTTGTACTTTTCTCCCTATTTCTGATGAAAGATTCAAGGATGGATTCAGGATCTCTTTTTTCCCCGGCTGTAATCCCCTATAAATGGGCTTTCAATCGGAATATCTCCCTTCTTTTTGTATTTTCGCTCTTTTCCAACAGGTTAAAAAGTCACCAATGTTTCCTCGTCAAAACAAATGCGTCCTATGACAATCAGATCACCTATCTAAGAACGAAAATTTCTTTTAGCATAAAGCGGGATTCATTGGCAGCTCCAAATATTTTGTGAGCCGTTCGATTCACCTTATTTCTTCAGATTTTAGGTTAAAATCCTAAGATTTAAAAAGCCATTAATTTTTTTCAACGATAATTCATCAAACTTTAACATTTTTAATTTTTCTTACTATTCTCATTGTTACTGTATTCGGCAATTTATGCCGAATGAAGGTTATTTCTATTAAACACACCTGTATATGTCTCTATATCCCAACCCGGCTAAAAATTTCACTGTCTGAGCTTTTTTTTATTGTGATTTTAAATGGATCATGATAATCTTTATGTAAACGGTTACACAAATAGAGAGGAGAAGTCTTTTTTGGCTACGATTAAAGACGTCGCACTTGCTGCAAAAGTATCTGTCGCTACGGTTTCCCGGGTATTAAATGAGACCGGATACGTCCATGAAGACACGAGGACACGCGTGTTAAAAGCGATGGAAGAACTGAATTACTACCCGAATGAAGTAGCCAGGTCTCTCTATAAAAGGGAGTCCAGACTGATCGGACTGCTGCTGCCGGATATCACAAACCCGTTCTTTCCTCAGCTTGCCCGCGGCGTTGAAGATGAGATCCACCGCCTCGGCTTTCGGCTCATATTCGGAAACAGCGATGAAAATCTGGAAAAAGAACTTGATTATCTGCAGACGTTTAAACAAAATCATGTGGTCGGAGTCATTTCAGCGACCAATTATCCGGATGCGCCAAATTATCAAGACTTGTCCATGCCGATCGTCTTCCTTGACCGGACGGGTGAAAATGCGCCGGCTGTATTCGCAGACAGCCGCGAAGGCGGCAGAATCGCAGCGGCTGAAATGGTCAGGAGGAACGCGAAAAAGATTACGCTGATTAAAGGACCGGCCCACCTTCAGACTGCAAGAGACCGTTTCAACGGAGCGCTGGAGATGCTAAGCGGGGCCGATATCGATTTTCATGTCATGAAAACCGAGACATTTTCATTTCCGGAGGCCCAAAAACGGGCAGCGGAGCTGTTTGCCACCTACCCGGAAACAGACGGCGTGATCGCAAGCAATGACATTGTGGCGACAGCCGTTTTGCATGAAGCCTTAAAACGGAAGATCAAAGTTCCCGACGAACTGCAGATTATCGGCTTTGATGACATTCCGCAAAGCGAATTGCTTTTCCCCTCTTTATCAACGATCAGGCAGCCCGCCTATGAAATGGGAAAAGAAGCGGCAAAACTGCTGCTGAGATTAATGAAAAATGAATATATTGAACAATCGGCAGTGCAGATGCCGGTTGCCTTTATTGAAAGACAAACGACAAGAAAGGCGGAATGACAATGAGTAAAATATGCGTGATTGGCAGCTCTTCGATGGATTTAGTCGTGACATCGCCCAAGCGGCCGGCCGCCGGAGAAACGGTGCTTGGCGAATCTTTTAAAACGGTTCCGGGCGGAAAGGGCGCCAACCAGGCGGTCGCCGCGGCCCGGCTTTGTGCCGAGGTCCATATGATCGGCTGTGTCGGCGATGACCATTACGGAAAAGCCATCCTCGACAATTTTCAAGCCAATGGGGTTGTAACAGACTATGTGGAACCGGTTACAGGTCAAGAAAGCGGCACCGCACATATCGTTCTCGCAGACGGCGACAACAGTATTATCGTCGTCAAAGGGGCAAATGACCATGTCACACCTGAATACGTTCAAAACGCGCTGCCTGCAATTAAACAGGCTGATATCGTTTTGATTCAGCAGGAAATTCCGGAAGAAACCGTCGACTATGTCAGCGGACTGTGCAGCTCGCTCGGCATTCCCCTCCTGCTGAATCCTGCACCAGCCCGTCCGATTCGCCCGGAAACGATCGAACATGCGGCCTACATCACACCAAACGAGCATGAAGCTTCGGTACTGTTTCAGGGCATGTCCCGGGAGGAAGCGTTAAAGCGCTATCCGGAGAAGCTGTTCATCACAGAAGGGAAAAACGGAGTCCGCTATCACAATGGTCTGGAAGAAAGGATCGTTCCTTCATTCCCTGTCAATGCACTTGATACGACGGGAGCCGGAGACACCTTCAATGCGGGATTGGCCGTTGCGCTTTCCGAAGGACAAAGCATCGAATCTGCCTTGCGCTTTGCGAACCGGGCGGCTTCCCTGTCGGTTCTGAAATTCGGCGCACAAGGCGGCATGCCAAAACGGGAAGAAGTGGAGCGTGAACTGTCATGAAAAAACACGGGATATTAAACAGCCATATCGCAAAATTGCTGGCCGATCTCGGGCATACCGATACCATCGTCATCGCGGACGCCGGTCTGCCCGTTCCTCCCGGCGTCCCCAAAATCGATCTTGCACTGACATTGGGTACGCCCGGATTTCAAGAGGTCACAAAGCTTATCGCCGATGAAATGGCCGTCGAAAAAGTGACGGCAGCCCAAGAGATAGAAAGCGTCAATCCCGAACAAGCCGCATTTTTAAAAGCGGAATTTTCAAACCGGAAAATTGACTATATCCCGCACGAAGCATTCAAAAAGGCGACGAGCCATGCAAAAGCGGTCATTCGCACAGGGGAAGCAACACCTTATGCAAATTGCATCTTGCACGCGGGAGTGATCTTTTAGATGTTTACATTCTACATCTGGAAAGAAGGGATAGCCCATGCATATTAAAATGAAGGACATTTTTAAAGCTTTTGGCCAAAATCAGGTGCTGTCCGGCGTTTCTTTCGAACTTCAGGAAGGTGAAGTTCACGCTTTAATGGGAGAAAACGGCGCCGGAAAGTCGACACTCATGAATCTGTTGACAGGACTTCACAGGCTGGACAGCGGAACGATCGAGATCGACGAAAAAGAAACGTATTTTTCAGATCCAAAGGAAGCCGAACAGAACGGCATCGCCTTTATCCATCAGGAGCTGAACATTTGGCCTGAAATGACCGTTTTGGAAAATCTGTTTATCGGCAGAGAGCTGTCTTCCAAACTTGGATTTTTAAATAACAAGAAAATGAAAGCGCTAGCAAAAGAGCAGCTTGAAAGACTCGGAGTCTCAATTTCTCTTGAAAAAGAAGCCGGAGACTGTTCCGTCGGCCAGCAGCAAATGATCGAAATCGCCAAAGCGCTCATGACAGACGCGAAAGTGATCATCATGGACGAACCGACGGCAGCGTTAACAGAAAGAGAAATTGAAAAACTGTTCGGCGTCATCAGAGCATTAAAGAAAAACGGCGTCTCCATCGTCTATATATCCCACCGTATGGAAGAAATCTTCACGATTTGCGACCGGATCACGGTGATGCGCGACGGAAAAACGGTGGACACGAAACGAATTCCCGACACCGACTTTCATGAAGTGGTAAAAAAGATGGTCGGACGGGAGCTGACCGAACGCTATCCTGAAAGACAGCCAAATCCGGGACGCGTCGTTCTCGAAATCAAGCAGGCATCCAAAAAAGGAGTCTTCCAAAATATCAGCTTTTCCGTCCGCTCCGGAGAAATCGTCGGGATTTCAGGACTGATGGGAGCAGGGCGCACAGAGCTGATGAGGGCGGTTTTCGGGCTCGATCCGCTTGACTCAGGAGATATTTTCATCGAAGGCAAAAAAGCAACGCTCAAAAAACCGAGCGATGCCGTTCAAAAGGGAATCGGCTTTATTACCGAGAACCGCAAGGATGAAGGACTTGTGCTCGACACGTCCATCAGGGAAAATATCGCCCTTCCGAATCTCGCCAGCTTTTCACCGAAAGGATGGATTGACAAAAAAAGCGAGCAGGAATTTGTTGAACTATTGATCAAGCGGCTGACGATCAAAACGGAATCGCCGGAAACCCACGCGCGAAACCTTTCAGGAGGGAACCAGCAAAAAGTGGTCATCGCCAAATGGATCGGCATCGGTCCTAAAGTGCTGATTTTGGATGAGCCAACCCGAGGCGTCGATGTCGGCGCGAAAAGGGAGATTTATCAGCTGATGAACGAGCTGACAGACCGCGGCGTCGCGATCGTCATGGTCTCTTCAGAGCTTTCCGAGATTCTCGGGATGAGCGACCGCGTCCTTGTGATCCATGAAGGAACGCTAAGCGGTGAGCTATCAAGAAATGATGCCACGCAAGAACGAATTATGACACTCGCTACAGGAGGGCGGTAACATGAAAACTCAACCGGCTGTGAGAAAAAGCCTTAATGTCGATTCTGTAATGCAAAAGCTCGGTCCGTTTCTCGGTCTGATCATTCTCGTCGTCATCGTATCATTATTAAATCCGAGCTTTTTAGAACCGTTAAATATTTTAAACTTGTTAAGACAAGTCGCTATTAATGCGCTGATCGCGTTTGGCATGACCTTTGTCATTTTGACCGGCGGCATCGACCTTTCCGTCGGAGCAATTTTGGCACTGTCGAGCGCATTGATTGCCGGAATGATCGCCGGCGGCATCGATCCTGTTTTCGCCGTCATCATCGGCTGCCTGATCGGAGCCCTGCTCGGCTTGGTCAACGGGCTGTTAATCACGAAAGGTAAAATGGCCCCGTTCATCGCAACGCTTGCCACAATGACGATTTTCCGCGGATTGACGATGGTTTACACAGACGGCAATCCGATTACTGGGCTCGGCAATCACTACGGCTTCCAGCTTTTCGGGCGCGGTTACTTTTTAGGCATCCCCGTCCCTGCGATTACAATGGCGGCCGCCTTTATCATCCTCTGGGTGATCCTTCATAAAACGCCTTTCGGCCGCCGCACGTATGCAATCGGCGGAAATGAAAAAGCGGCCCTGATCTCGGGCATTAAAGTTCCGCGCGTCAAAATGGTGATTTATTCTCTTGCCGGCCTATTATCCGCGTTGGCTGGAGCCATCTTGACGTCACGGCTTAACTCAGCCCAGCCGACGGCAGGCACTTCCTATGAGCTTGACGCCATTGCCGCCGTCGTATTAGGCGGTACAAGCCTTGCCGGAGGAAGAGGACGAATTGCCGGCACACTCATCGGCGTCCTGATTATCGGAACGTTGAATAACGGCTTGAACCTGCTTGGCGTCTCTTCCTTTTTCCAAATGGTCGTCAAAGGTGTCGTCATTTTGATCGCAGTCCTGCTGGACCGCAAGAAATCCGCTTAAGGAGGGGTATATACTGATGAAAAAAACATTAACGGTTTTCACCGCATTGGCGCTTCTGTTTCTGTCCGCCTGCTCGCTGGAGCCGCCGGAATGGGCAAAGCCGAATAAAGAAAAAGGAACGGATATCAAAATCGGTTTATCTGTCTCAACTTTGAAAAATCCGTTTTTCGTTTCATTAAAGAACGGAGTTGTCAAAGAAGCCAAGAAACAAGGGATTGAAGTGATTGTCGTGGATGCGCAGGACGATTCGGCAAAGCAGACGAATGATGTGGAAGATCTTCTTCAGCAAGGAGTTGACGCTTTATTAATCAATCCGGCGGACTCCTCCGCCATCTCAACGGCAGTCCAATCGGCCAATTCGCTCGGCATTCCGGTCGTCACCCTTGACCGCTCCGCTGAAAACGGAAAAGTAGAAACGCTTGTCGCTTCAGATAACGTAAAAGGCGGACAAATGGCAGCGGACTTTATCGTGCAGCAGCTCGGCAAAGGCGCAAAAGTGGCTGAGCTTGAAGGCGTCCCCGGCGCATCGGCAACAAGGGAACGGGGCTCAGGTTTTCATAAGACCGCTGATGACAAGCTGAATGTCATCGCCAAGCAAACAGCCGACTTTGACCGGACAAAAGGGTTGAACGTCATGGAGAACCTCCTTCAAGGAAACCCTGATATCCAGGCGGTTTTCGCCCATAATGACGAAATGGCGCTCGGCGCGATTGAAGCGATCAGAAGCTCAGGAAAAGAGATTCTTGTCGTCGGCTTCGACGGCAATGAAGATGCGGTTAAAGCGGTTCAGGCCGGAGACATGTCGGCCACGATCGCCCAGCAGCCTGAATTGATCGGCAAGCTCGCCATACAAGCGGCCCGCGATATTTTGAACGGCAAAAAAGTTGAAAAAACGATACCCGCACCGCTCAAACTGGAAACGAAAAAGTAACGAAGAAATCAGACCTCTTCATACATAGAGGTCTGATTTTTTTTGGCCGTCTCCATAAAAGCCCTTGCCGCCCGGCTCAAATAGCATGTTTCCGGATAAGCAAACACAAGCGTCCGGGACGGATCGGATTGCAAAGGAACATAGACGATCCTGTCAGACCCTTGCCGCATGACCATCCGGGGCACGACCGTGACCCCCATTCCGTGTTCAACGAGGGATTGGGCGGTTTCAATGCTGCTTGTTTTGAAGGTCATCTTCGGTTGAAATCCCTCCTCCGCACATAAATCGAGCACGATCCTGCGGAAGCCGTAGCCTTCTTTTAATAAAATAAATGGCACATCCTCGGCCGTTTTCAAAGCAAGGGGGGTTTTTTCGGCATGCGGCCGGACCGAATCCATGAGCTTCCGTAATTGGCCGGTCATCCAGTTTTCTCTTTCATTTGGAATCGCTAAAAAAAGCGGCTCGGTTAGTATCGGCCGGATTGCGAGTCTGTCATTTTCAATCGGCAAAGGGAGAATCGACAGATCTACCGTCCCGTTTTCCGTCATTTTTTCCAATGCCGCCGGTGAGTCTTCTGTCAGCTGAACCTGTACGTTCGGATGCTTTTTCAGAAAGGCTTTCAGGAGCGGCGGAAGAAGATACCCTCCCGTGACAGCGGGAACGCCGATCGATAACTCCGTCCCCATTTCCTCGAGCTGATCGCGCATTTCACACAGCAGTTCATCTCTTGACCGCAAAATATCCTGCGCTTTTCGGATGAACCGCATCCCTTGGGGAGTCGGCGAAACCCCCTCTCTGTTTCTGTAAAACAGCGGAAAGCCGAGCTCGCCTTCCAGCTTTTTAATTTGCTGGCTCAGTGAAGGCTGAGCGATATGCAGGCTGGCAGCCGCCTTTGTAAAACTGCCTTTTTTGAAAATCTCTGCCGCGTATTCAAAAAGCCTCATATCCAATTCCCGCACCCCCATAGTTTCCGCCTATCATTTTCATACATTTTATATCTTAGACTGATCGCTGTCGACTCCCCTAATATAAAAACATAGCCGATAGGAGGGTGATACAAATGAAAACAAGCGCACAACAGCAATTTTCAAAAAATCCGGAGCAATACCGCGATGAGCCACTGTTCTCATCGGGAAAAGATCTTGATGCCATGGTCAGCTGCCGTTCTCTGAACGGGGATGAAACCCTGCTCGATATCGGAACCGGAGCGGGACATACAGCCATTGCCTTTTCACCTTTTGTCAAACATTGCACAGGAATCGATATTACAAAAAAAATGGTTCAAACCGCCGCTCAATTTGCCGAACAGAAAAAAGCTGAAAATGTGGTTTTTCAACAAAGCGATGCAGCACAATTGGATTTTGCAGACGAATCTTTTGATATTGTCACATGCCGGTATGCGGCCCATCATTTCCCGGAGATCGTCCGTTCCATGCAGGAAATAGCGCGCGTATTGAAACAAGGCGGCTCCTTTCTCCTCATCGATCACTGTGCTCCGGAGAACGAAGCTTTGGACCGATTCATCAACCGGCTCAATCAATTGAGAGATCCGTCACACGTAAGGGAGTATTCAGAGAGCGAATGGCAAAAGCTGTTTGAAGAGAACGGACTTGATTTTGCTGTCCGGGAGAGATGGAATCTTCCAATCGATTACGAGAGCTGGCTTCGAAGAGGCGCCGTGCCTGAACAAAGAAAGGCAGCCATACAAGCCCATTTGTCAGAGGCATCCCAGTCGTGCCGCGACATGTTTAATATTGTCCACGATGAAAACGGGCATCCGGTGTCTTTTTGTCTGAAAGCGGTATTGATTGCCGGAGTGAAAGCATAAACAAAACGCCCCGCTGGATTCCGGCCCTCAGCATACGCGTCATTGCTGTGTTCACAGTATGTTTAAGGAAGCTTAGCGAAAGCAAAAAAGCCCCCCTTTTTCAAAGAGGGCTTTTTCTTTTACTCGGGATTGCCTTCGGCCGCTTCGATTCCTGCTGTAAGATCGTGTTTATTGAGATCCGCTTTAAAGAAATCTTGCGTATTCGGCAATCTGAGATTCATATTGAGTTTTTGAGAAATTTGCACCGTGCATTCTTCGATTTCATAATCGAAAACGTGTCCGCCCACATTGCGGTCTTCATCAATAAAGTGAAGATGGAAGCCGGAAACTGCGATTCCGTTGGCATATTGCGGTGTCCAAAAGCCGACGATCGTCCCTTTAATATCATTAAAATCAAAGATCGGCTGCGATTTTACCGCATCAACCATCGGCACGTACGGTTTTTCCTGCAGTTCAACCGTTCTCGTTTTGACTTTCTTAAAGGTTCCGTCCATGCGGATCGCATAAAACAGGTTTTCACTCGGCATGATCCGTTTCATTTCTTCTTCGAACGCCTCAAGCGGCATCCGCTGCTTGATTTCGTGATAGATATCCGGCCGGAAGAAAGCCAGCGAGCAAAATGGAGAACAATCGCTTCCTTGAACAGGATAGGCTTTTCCATCGGAACGAAGACGGTAAAACTCACCGTCAAAACCGATCAGCTCGCCGTCGAGCCGGTTGAACGTTCCAATTCCGAAGTCTCCGTGCTCCTTTGCTTCAGACATGTAAAAATCCCCGTCATAAATTCCGTCCAATAAAGATATCATCGTTGAGACCTGAAAGACCTGGTCGAGGTTCTTGTCAACGGGCTGTACCACTTTTTGTTTGCTTGCACTTTTCATTTTCCTCTTTTCACTCCCTTGATTTTGTTCGTAGTGACTGGACTTGCTGTGATCAAGATTGCTTAGAGGCTTCTTTATTAAAATGTTCCTCAAAGTTTTTTGGGAAACGCTGATCGGCCAAATGAATGTTGTCGCTGTAATCAACCGGAATATCAATGACAACCGGACCCTCTGCATCAAGACCAGCTTTAAGCACCTCTGCCAATTCGTCAGGCGAATTGACCCTTAAACCTTTTGCTCCAAAGCTTTCAGCATATTTTACAATATCGATTCCGCCGAAGTCGACTCCGGACGTCCGCTTGTATTTCATCTCCTGCTGGAACGCAACCATATCGTATGTGCTGTCATTCCAGACAATATGAACGATCGGCGCTTTTAATCTGACCGCTGTCTCAAGCTCCATCGCGGAGAACAGGAAGCCCCCGTCCCCGGAAACAGACACGACTTTCTGTCCCTGATTAACCAGTGTTGCTGCGATCGCCCACGGCAAAGCAACGCCCAGCGTCTGCATGCCGTTTGAAGTCAGCAGTCCATACGGACGGTAGGTGCGGAAATATCTCGACATCCATATCGCATGGGAGCCGATGTCGCAAGTCACTGTTATGTCATCACTCAGCAAATCACGCAAATCGCGAACGATTTGCAGCGGATGAACAAGATCCGTTTTTGTTTCTTTAGGCGGCTCGCTTTGCTCATCCAGCGCTTTTTTCAAATAATCAAGCACAGGTGCAAATGATTCATCGATGGAAACCGGCAGAGAATCATGTTCAATATGGTTTAATGTCTCTGCGATATCGCCGATCAGCTCAATTTCAGGCTGATAGTCATGATCGATATCGGCTTGTATTTCATCAAGATGAATCACGCTGCGCTCGCCTTTTCCATTCCAAAAGACGGGGTCGTATTCAATCGGATCATAGCCGACCGTCAAAACGACATCCGCTTTTTCCAACAAAAGATCTCCGGGCTGATTGCGGAATAATCCGATCCGGCCGAAGTACTGGTCTTCCAAATCGTGAGACAGCGTACCCGCTGCTTGGTATGTTTCAACAAACGGCAGCTTCACTTTCCTTAGCAGACGGCGAACCGCTTCAATCGCTTCAGGTCTTCCGCCTTTCATCCCGACAAGCACGACAGGAAGGTTCGCATTGTGAATTTTGGCGATGGCCGCGCTGATTTGTTCGTCCGGAGCCGCGCCCAGCTTCGGCGCCGGCATGGTTTTTACCGGCTTGGCAGTTGCCGGACCGGCCGTAACGTCCTGCGGAAAGCTGAGAAACGCTGCGCCAGCCTGTCCAGATGCTGCCGCTCTGAATGCATTGGTTACAGCCTCAGGTATGTTGTTCGCATCTTCCACTTCTGCGCTATATTTCGTAATCGGCTGAAACAACGCCGCATTATCCATCGATTGATGAGTTTTTTTGAGACGATCCGCTCTTTTTACAGCACCCGCCAGGGCAACAACCGGATCTCCTTCTGTATTGGCTGTTACAAGACCGGTCGCTAAATTAGACGCTCCCGGACCTGAAGTCACCAGGCAAACACCGGGCTTTCCAGTCAATCGTCCGACTGCCGCCGCCATAAATGCTGCATTCTGCTCGTGACGACAAACAATCAATTCAGGCCCCTTGTCTTTCAATACGTCAAACACCGCATCGATTTTTGCTCCCGGAATACCGAAAACATGAGTGACACCTTGCTGAATGAGACTATCCACCACAAGCTCTGCTCCTCTTACAGTAAGAGTTTCATTTTTAGCGGCTACATTATTCAAAGCCCTCACTCCTCCATTTTCATTCATTTACAATGAATTTTTAATAAATTTATTGTATTATTAAATATACATCTTGTGGAAATTGTTTTCCAATACTTCTTTGTCTTACAATTAATATGTAAAACGACTGAAATCGCATTCAGAAAGGAATGAGTGAATAATGGAGCTGCGCCATCTTCGTTATTTTATGGTTGTTGCCGAAGAACTGCATTTCGGAAAAGCAGCTCTTCGGCTGAACATGACTCAGCCTCCGCTCAGCCAGCAGATTAAACAGCTAGAAAGTGAAATAGGTGTCACCTTGCTGAAGAGGTCAAAAAGAGCCGTCAGGCTGACGGCGGCAGGCGGGGTCTTTTTAAAACAAATCAAGGAAGGACTTTCCCAGATTGATCAGGCCGTCGACATGGCTCAGCGAACGGCCCGCGGGGAGCTGGGCAGACTCGTGATCGGCTTTGTCGGCTCCGCAACATACGAGATCATGCCTCCCATCATCAGGGAATACCGAAACCGGTTCCCGTCCGTGCAGATTGATCTTCGTGAGCTTTCAACCCCCAATCAGGTCGATGCACTGCTAAACGGACATATTGACATCGGGGTGCTGCATCCCCCGTTGGGAAACGACGAACTGAAGTCATACACGGTGAAGAAAAGCCACTGTGTCCTTGCACTTCCGAAACACCACCCGCTGACAGAAAAACCCCGGGTACATTTGAAAGATCTTGAAGACGAATCGCTGATTGTCATTGCCAAAGAAGCGTGGCCCTCTTTATACACGGAATTCAATTTCTTGTGTGAAAAAGCCGGGTTTATCCCCAACATCGCTCAGGAAGCTACAGAATACCAAATGGTGATCGGCCTCGTATCGGCCGGAATGGGAATCGCCGTCGTTCCTACAGCGGCTAAACGATTATTTAACCTTGATGTTGTATACAAAGAAATCGAAGACTTTCCCCTTCGCGCAGAATGGATTACCGCACATCGAAAAGACAACCGCAATCCGGCGCTTAAGCATTTCATCGAAATCTCGGATCAACACTCATAGCCGGATAGAAAAAACCCCGTGGACAAATCCTCCTTGTTCACGGGGTTTTTTCCTCGTATTGGCGCTTGCGCCTTTTGAAAACGTAGTTAAATGCCGATTGCTGCCCCATCGCTTCTCGGATCGCTTCCCCCTCTCAGGAAACCTTGATCATCAATCTCAATGATTCCGGCATGACCCATCACATCGTCAAAGTCGCCGACAACGGTTACATGATGCCCATGCTTTCGCAGTTTTTCAATCACTCCGGGCGCCACTCTGCCTTCTATTCTTACACCTTCCACCCGCTCTCCCCATGTTCTGCCCCACACCCATCTCGGTTCATGAACAGCTGTTTGCGGATCCATCCCGTAATCTATCATTCTCGTAATAAGAGCTGTCTGCGTCTGCGGCTGTCCTTCTCCCCCCTTCGTCCCGTAAAGGAATTTCGGCTTGCCGCCTCTAAACGCCATGGCGGGCATCAGCGTATGAAAAGTTCTTTTTCCCGGCTCCAGCGTATTGACATGGTCGGGATCAAGCGAGAAAAACGACCCTCTGTTCTGCAAAATAACGCCGGTATCTCCAGCTGTCACACCTGAGCCGAATTCGAAATACAAACTTTGAATAAACGAAACAGCATTACCGTCTTCGTCTACTGCTGCAGCATAAGCTGTATCGCCGCCGAGCGGCCGGCTCTCCGCCTGAAGTGCCGGCCATCCAATTTTTGCGGCCAGCTCCCGAGCATACCCTTTGTCCAACAGACGTCCAAGCGGTATTTGGGAGAATTCCGGGTCAGTCAATACTTTGTTGCGGTCGGAAAAGCTTAATTTCAATGCTTCGATGAGCAGATGATAATACTCGAAAGAACCGTGCTCGATCGTGCCAAAGTCGTAGTTTTCCAAAATATTCAATGTCATAAGACCGGTAAATCCTTGTGAATTCGGAGGCATTTGATAGATCGCATATCCTCTGTATGTAGATGAAAGCGGAGACACCCATTCCCCTTGATGCCGCTCGAAATCTTCAAGGGTCAAGATCCCCCCGTTGTTTTGCAGATAGGCTGCTGAAGCTTGGGCAATTTCTCCTTTATAAAAGGCGTCTCTTCCTTTCTCAGCGATCATCCCCAAAGTACGCGCGAGCTCTTTTTGCACAAAGCGCTCACCCGGAGAAGGCGGTTTTCCTTCCGGAAGATAAATATCTGCAGTGATCGGCATACCGGAAAGCCATTCAGCGTTTTTCACCGTGTTTTGACATTGATCCGGCGAGACCGGGAAACCCTTTTCTGCATACTTGATCGCCGGCTTCAGCACCTCTCGAAGCGATAAACGGCCGTACGCAGCCAGTATTTCGGCCCAGCTGTCCACCATCCCCGGCACGGTAATCGCACTCTTCATGCCCCTGACCGGAATGGCGCGCTCTCCTTTATACTGATCCCGGTCCGCTTTCCGCCCCGACCGCCCGCTGCCATTGTACCCTTTAATCTCACCGCTTCCATTGTGATACATCAGCCAAAAGGCATCCCCTCCGAGTCCTGTCATATGCGGATAGACAACAGCAAGGCACGCGCTTACTGCAACAGCCGCGTCAAACGCGTTTCCTCCCTTCTCCATGATGCTGCTGCCTGCAAGCGAAGCGAGATAATGAGGACTGACAACCATTTGTTTCGAACCGATCTTCAGCTTCTCCATAGCTCCTTCCTTCCTTTCAAGCATCCATTTGTCTTTTGAAGTATAGTGGCCCGTTAAAAGAGGCGCTACTTTCAGGGAAGAAAAACTAACACCCTTTTTCAATAAGTATTAAAAAAACGTTAAAATGATTCATATCGAAACCCGTATTATGATACAATTTACAAAATGTTCATTTAAAATGCGATTGACAAGTAATTTCGAATGATAATAACCAAACAGAAAGGAAGGGACATTTGTGAGCCTCGACTACCATATGCCAAATTTAATTCTTGATGAAACGGATAAAAAAATCCTTTCGATCTTGCATGAGGAAGGAAGAATCTCTTATACCGATTTGGGAAAGCGCGTGGGACTCTCAAGAGTTGCTGTACAGACGCGGATCAACAACTTGATTGAAGAAGGCATTATTGAAAAATTCACAGCTGTCATCAATCCAGTCAAGGTTGGGATTCACGTATCGGTGTTTTTCAACGTTGAAGTCGAACCCCAATATTTAGAGGCTGTTGCCGTTGCTTTGGAAAAGGAGCCTGCCGTGACAAGCCTCTATCATATGACAGGGCCGAGCAAGCTGCATATGCACGGCATTTTCGCAAATGATCAGGAGATGGAGGAATTTTTGACGAAGCGCCTGTACCCCTTGAAGGGCGTTGTGAGCGTCGACTGCCAGATGCTGATTAAACGATATAAGAGCCGAATGGGAATGAAGCTTTAACTGAATAGGAGGAAACGGAAATGAAGCACCCTTACCGGGAACTGATCATCGCAATGACAAGAACGGGGATATTGGGATTTGGCGGCGGCCCGTCCGTTATCCCGCTGATCCGTCATGAAGCCGTTTCTAAGTTCAAATGGATCGATGATGATGAATTCGGGGAAATTTTGGCGATCGCCAATGCGCTGCCCGGGCCGATCGCTACAAAAATGTCGGCATATTTAGGTCATAAAGTCAAAGGCGTTCCGGGTGCTATCGTTGCCACAGCAGCCCATATCATGCCGACGTGCGCTGCGATGGCCGCCTTGTTCGCAGCCGTTAATGTGCTCAGCCACTCAAAAATCGTCAGCGGCATGATCGGCGCTGTCACCCCTGTCATCGCCGTCATGCTCGGCATTATGGCTTACGAATTTGGGCAAAAAGCATTGAAAGGCTTCGGCTTGCTGGCCGGCTTACTTTTCTTTATTCTTGCGTTTTTGGGTCTTCAGGTGTTCTCCATCCACCCCGGCATCATTGTCATCCTGTTTTTAACGTATGGCGCGTTCCACTTTAAATTAAAAAGAAAAGCGGCCCGGGAAAAGGATAAAGGAGTGTCCGCTTCATGATTATCTTTTATTTATTTTGGGCCTTCTTAATTGCAAACTTATTGGGCTACGGGGGCGGGCCGGCTTCAATTCCGCTTAATTTTGAAGAAGTTGTTCAGCATTTTCACTGGCTGTCAAAAGAGGAATTTTCAAACATGCTTGCGCTTGCAAACGCTCTGCCGGGCCCGATCGCCACAAAAATCGCCGCTTATGTCGGCTACAGCGTGCTCGGATGGCCCGGTGTCTTTATTGCTCTTGCCGCAACTGTACTGCCTTCAGCCATCGCGCTCATTTTGCTGCTCAAGCTGATCGGCCGCTACCGCCAGTCGCCAATCGTCAAAGGAATGACCTTGTCGGTTCAGCCGGTTATCGCCATGATGATGCTTCTTTTGACGTGGGAAATCAGCGGTGACGCGATCCAGTCGATCGGCTTGGTTCAATCACTTGTCATCGCGCTGATCTCTTTGGTGGCTTTGACGAAGTTCCGCGTCCATCCGGCTTTCCTGATTGTGGCCGCCTTTGCTTACGGCGGGCTTGTCATTCCGTTGTTGTAGAGGGGGGACGTCCGGTCGCTTTCCATCGGATGATATAAAAAATCAGCGCCGCATAACCGGCGCTGACATTCTAATAACTTTCACAGCAGGCCCATCAGCTTCTTCTTTTTGACGGGTCGCGGTGTTTCTTTATGAATCTCCCGGTTTTCCAGGAGCAGGCCTGCGTTTTCTGTAAAGACGTTCAAGAAATCGCAGCCGTAATCGTTTTCTACTGCATCAAAAAAGAAGGATCGGGTCGTGAGGTTGTGGGCGTCTGATGCGATAAAGTGGACGAGGTTCGCTTCAAGAAAGCGGCGGGCGAGCCGTTTGACGCTTCTGCCAAAGCGGCCGGCAAGACTTGAACATGTCAGCTGGACACACGCTCCGTTTTGGACGAGGCGGTACAGCAGATCGGGATTTTCCATCAATTCAAGGTTCCGCTCGGGGTGTGCGATAATCGGAATGTAACCATTTAATTGGAGATCGAATAGCAGCTTTTCAGCATACCGCGGAACATGGTGGTAAGGAAGTTCAATCAGCAAATACTTTGTGCCGGCGAGACTGAGCAGTCTGCCGCGCTCAAGATCGCGCTTCAATTCGCCGTACAGGCGGATTTCCTGTCCGGGGGTAATGAGAACCGGGATGTTTTCCTTTTGCACCCTCGTCTTTAAACCCGAAACAGCTGCAAGGATGGCCTCTTTTTGGTGTTCGTATACACCGTTTCGGTGGTGAGGTGTGGCGATAATCGTATGAATCCCTTGACGGGCAGCCTGTTTAGCCATTTCTATACTGTCATTCATACATGCTGCTCCATCATCAACGTCCGCAAGAATGTGGCAATGAATATCGATCATAGGCGACCTCCCCGTGTTTTCACGTTTTAGAATGTATGATCTTTGCCGACAAAGCTTTCCAGCTTCGGGGCCTGTCCTTTTTTCGGTTTCACATACAGAATATTTCCCAACACGTGAACGTTCAGCTCTTTTTCGATGTCTTCTTCATTTCGAACGGTATTTTTCATAAGCTCGAGCAAAAATGCAAGCCCTGCGCCAAACAGCAGGCTTAATCCTGTAAAAACAGCGGTGTTGAACTTCTTGTTCGGGCTGACGGGAGCAGGCGAATGATCGGGATTGGCTTTGGCAACAAGGCTGACTTCGGTATTTTCACCCATAATGCCGTCAATGTCCCTTTGAAATATGGCAACGACTGTGTTCGCGATGTCCGCCGCCTTGGAATAATCCTTGTCAGTCGCGGAGATACTGACAATCTGTGATTCATTTTCGCTGATAACCGTGACTTTTTGCTTCAGGTCTTCAGCCGTTTCCGGAAGGTTAAGTTCGTCTTTAACCTTATTTAAGATAATCGGGCTTTTCATAATGACGTTGTACGTGTTGATAAGTTCAAGGTTGGTCTGAATGTCGGTGAAGTTCGATGTTTGACGGCCGTTGATGAGGATTTGGGCGGATGCCTGATAGACGGGTGTGAGCCAATAAAAGTTGACGGCAGCGCTGGACAGAGCGGCCGCAATGGTGATCAGTGCGATCAGAACGAATCTTTTTTTCAAAACGATGAACACATCTTTAAAGCCGATATGATCTCTCATAAAAGCCTCCCTCTAGGATTCGTGTATTTATTCAAATTTTCAGCAAATTAAACACCTACCTTTGATTATACATGGTTATTTCGTTTCCGGAAGAAATGAATCCTGACAAATAACGGGAGATACCTGGGGAACCGCGTCTTTATATGGTATTAAATATCGACTTTTGCAGGACCTGCACACTTTTTGCTGAACGAAAAAGTGTACAAACCGCAGTTTGCACACCTTTTACGTCGTATATCCATTTTTGATATGAAGAATGAGATCTTCAAGAAGTTCTTTCGTCGTTATGTCTTTTGATTTTTCACCAACGTCATACGCATGCATAAGAATTCTCAAAAATTCTTCCTGATTCAATTCCTTGTCATCCATATCCTTTTCCTTTCAGCTTCCATAAATTAAAACATTTCTGATTATATTTCAAATTATATGATGTAAAGAATCGATTTGCCATAGTCTATTACATTATTCGACACCCGTCCGTTTTTATGTCCTTTTCCAGAGAAAATCTTTTTTGGACGGATTGATTAAGCTATAATAGAGAGATTGGAAACTTTTTAAAAGCCATTCGGTTAGGAGCGATAGACATGCTTCAAGACATGATCTCAAAAACGGTTGTCATGGATGCAGCTGAACAGTTTAAGCATGTACTGCCGTGCACAGAAGAAAACATCCAGCTCATGAAAAAAGCCCTTATTTTATACAGACAGGATTCCGTCTATCGGGTCAAGCCGATGAGCGGGCATACGGTCAGCGCTTACGTCCAGGACGTGGTCCCGGTGAAGGTCTTCATCGACCTCGCCGACGTTAAAAAAAGCAGCTGTTCCTGCCCTGCTCAAAACATCTGCCGGCATGTGCTTGCCGTTTACTTATATCTATATGCACAATATGATCGATTGGGAACGTTTACGGAGTTTTGGAAAGAAGCGCAAAAACGCCGCGAAAACCGGGAGATTCTCGGACAGCTTCAGCGCGGAATGAAGCCCCGCAGCCACACGCTCGATCAATGGACCTCGTTTTTCAAAACGGAGTTCAGACGATGGGAGGAGCAAACGCCAAAAAACCAGCAAACGATGCAATACCTTTACTACGGGTATTTTTCAGCTTTAAAAAAGCGGACGCCTGCGGAGCCGGAGCTGAAAAAAATGTATCAAATCCACGCGGCTCTTGCGACATGGCTTGCCATGCATTCGCTCGTCGAGAAAGGGCGCATCGATCCTGAAAAGGATTTTTACTCACTGAATCCTTATATCGAACAGCTGATGGATACGATCTACAGCTCGATCGATGAACTGAAAACATATGCGCTATCGTTCTCCCTTGATCCGTTTTTAGAAAAAACCCCCGGCGTGATTCGGGAACTGCTGCTCAAGAAAGACATTTTCCAGTATGAAAGGCTGCGGATTTTCGGGGAAATCTGGAGTGCGCTTCTGTCACGGCCCAACTGGCTGAAGCAGGAACTCGATGTACTGAACGATATGGAGCCGTCCCCTGAAATACAATTCGGCAGGCTGCATCTTGAATTTCTGCTGAAAAACGACGATGTGATTCTTGATCAAGCCGGATCGTTTTCACCGGAGATTCTTCCGTATACGTTTCAATGGCTCAGTGTCATGACCGCCAAAAAAGACTGGAAGCGCCTGAAAAAATGGTATGAACACCTTGAGCAGCTTGCAGCCGGCTTCTGCAGACTGGATAAGCCGTACCGGGAAATACGCGATGCATTGAGCGAATTCTTCCTGTTTCTGAGCGATTACAGCAAAAACGCAAAAGAAGAGCATGTATATGAACGGTATTGCAAAAAGTGCCTTCCTTATACGTTTACTGAATACAGCCATTTTTTATATAACAAAAACCGCTTTACGGAGTGGATGGAGATCCACAGCCTTGTCGGTTTTTCAATCTCTGAGATCGGGCAGAACGCCTTGAAAGATATTGCAGCAGCGGCTCCTGAAGCATTGATTCCTTCCTATCATAGAGAAATTTCCGGGCTGGTTGAACAAAAAAACCGCTCAAGCTACAAAGAAGCCGTCAAACAATTAAAAAAGCTGCGCACCCTTTATAAAAAATCGAAAAAACAGGATGTCTGGAATCGGTTTATGGAGCAGTTTTCAGCCCGCTATAAACGGCTGAGAGCCTTCCAGGAGGAGCTTAAGAAAGGAAAGTTGATCGATGGCGAGTCTTAAGGAAATCGTGATACATGTCGAACAATCAGAAGACTATACATTTATTTTATCTTGTCATGACGGGGATCATCAGTTTCTCACGCGAAATGAAATGGAAAGGCATTTGTTTCAGTGGCACGAATCGTCTTTTTACGGAACGTTTCTCGAAGATGCCGGTTTAGATACTCCGGCGGTTCTGCTGTCCCCGTGGATGGCGGTCGAATTTCTCGGCAAAAACTCATTTAATTCTTACAGCGACATCATCCTCACCGAGGAAACCGAACCTTTGATGAAAACGGCTTCCACCATTTATGAGTTTATCGCAGATGAAGACTTTCTTCCCGACTATGAAGCATGGAAGCAAGAGGTGTTGCGCTGGAAAGATAAAGAAGGGATTTTGGAAGGCTATACAGCTGAATGGTTTTCACACGCTGTCGAAGACTACATTAACTACAATGACGAGTTAAAAGCAAAATGGGAATCGATTGTCGCACATTCTCCCGCCGTCACCACATTTCAGGGACACTTTCTCGATGAAGACGATTTTCTTGAAACGATCGGCTGGCATGAAAACCCTGTGCCGTTTACCGTCGGACTCCGCTTAAATGAACCTGACTTTGACGGAGACGATTGGAAAATCGAACTGTTTTTGCGCGACAAAAAAAACGGCGCCATTCAGTTCTTTGAAGGCTTGAACAGGCTGAAAAAATCGTGGCAGGCATACGCTGACAAAATCGCCCGCGAACAAGACAGATTCCGCCAAATCGTGCCCTGGCTGACGATCGAATCGGGGACGACGCTTTTAACGGAAGAGGAAGCATGGATTTTCCTATCCGAAGCAAGCGAAACACTTGTCAACATGGGGATTGAAATTCTGCTGCCGTCATGGTGGCAAATCGTGAGAGACAGCAATATGCTGCTGAAAGCGAAAGTGTCATCGGCGCCCCGCGGCGAGTCTTTTGTCGGAATGAATGCATTGATGGACTTCAACTGGCGTTTTGCGACTAATGGAATCGAACTCACAGAGGAGGAATTCGAGCAGCTTGTCGCCAATAAAAGACGGCTTGTCAACATACGCGGGCAGTGGATCAAAATCGATCCGAATTTTATCAAACAAATGAAAAAGCTGATGGAGCGAGCAGAAACAGAGGGGCTTCATATGTCTGACATCCTGGCGCGCGAGCTGACGGAGCGGGGCGAAACCCGCGAGGAAGATGATCTGTTCGATGCTTCCGCATTCAGCGATGTGCGGTTTGAACTGTCCTATCAGCTGAAAAACATGATCAGAAAGCTGAGCCAGCGCGATGATCTCCCGTCATACCCGGTCAGCAAATATTTTCACGGAACGCTCAGAGCTTATCAGGAAGACGGTTTGAACTGGCTGATTTTTCTCAGAAACTGCGGCTTCGGCGCCTGCTTGGCAGATGATATGGGGCTCGGAAAAACCATCCAGATGATCGCCTATTTCGCCTATTTAAAAGAACAGGGACAACAAACGCCGTCTCTCATCATTGCACCGACTTCCGTCCTCGGGAACTGGCAGCGCGAGCTTGAGACCTTCGCGCCCGGCCTGAAGGCAGCGCTCCATTACGGGCCAAAACGCCCTAAAGGTGAAGCGTTTCAGGAATCTTACAAAGATGCGGATATCGTCTTGACGTCATACGGCCTCGCCCAATCCGACTTTGACGATCTCAGCAGCGTCGCCTGGAACTGCATCTGCCTTGACGAAGCCCAAAACATAAAAAATGCGCACACGAAGCAATCCCGTTCAATCAGAAAGCTGAAAGGCCTGCATCATATCGCGCTCAGCGGGACTCCGATGGAAAACCGCCTGACGGAGCTGTGGTCGATCTACGATTTCATGAACAAAGGCTATCTCGGAAGCCTCGGCAGCTTCCATAAGCGTTTTGTCCTGCCGATTGAAAAAGACCGCGACGAAAAACGGATCGAACAGCTCCAGCAGCTGATCAAACCGTTTTTATTAAGACGGACAAAGCAGGACAAGGAAGTCGCGCTCAACCTGCCTGAAAAACAGGAAGAAAAAGAGTTCATCCCGCTCTCAGCAGAACAGGCTTCACTATATGAACAGCTTGTCAAAGATACGTTTGAACATATGTCAAGCCTCGCCGGAATGCAGCGCAAAGCTCTCATCTTAAGCATGCTCGGCAAGCTCAAACAAATCTGCGGCCACCCTGCCCTTTACTTAAAAGAGACCGGGAGCGAGCTCCTTAACGGAAGGTCAGTCAAACTCGAAAAACTGCTGGAGCTGACGAAGACGATTCGCGAAAGCGATGAAAGCTGCCTGATTTTCACCCAATATCTCGGGATGGGAGATATGATGAAGCGTCTGCTCGAGAAGTCATTCGGCGAACCGGTCAAGTTTCTGAACGGCAGTTTATCCAAGCTTGAACGGGACAAAATGGTGGAGCAGTTTCAGAACAAGGAATTTCCGATTCTGATCTTATCATTAAAAGCCGGGGGCACAGGCCTCAATTTGACGGCCGCCAATCACGTCATCCATTATGACAGATGGTGGAATCCCGCAGTTGAAAATCAGGCGACAGACCGCGCCTACAGAATTGGACAGAAGCGGTTCGTCCACGTTCATAAACTGATCACCACCGGCACAATTGAAGAAAAAATCGACCAAATGCTCGAATCGAAGCAATCGCTCAACGATCAAATCATCCAAAGCGAAAATTGGATCACCGAACTTTCTGAGCATGAACTTGAGGAATTATTTACCCTGAACGCTTCGGCTATTACGGGTTAAATAAAACAGCTGTCTGTTATAGACAGCTGTTTTTTGTGTTTGCGGCGCCCCTTAATGACAGTCCCAATTATACAATACGTTTGAAAAGTCCTTATTCTTTAAATCATCAGGCCTTATAAAAAAATTCGCAATTCCGACATCTCCCCACATCGCCTCAATGTCCTCATCAGAATCAATTTGCAAAAGCAGAACGGTATGTTCTTGAAAATCGCCTTCCCGCGGATCATCTTGCGTGAAGGCTGCGTAGCCCCCGATCTTATGGGAGAAGCCGCCGTACATTTCATGGTATTCTTCGAACACCGCTTCCTCTTGATCGCCGAATTGCTCAAAAAATGTCCAAGCATCCGTTCCCGCGTATCGCTCAAATTGAAAGTCAGACGCAGAGACAAGTTCAGACCCTATGTCAGGCGTGATTGAAGCTTCGCATCCAATCGGAAATGCCAGCTCGTCCTCAAGCTTCACAAACGAAAAATCGTCGACAAGCTCGTCTTTATTTTCGATGACATTCTCAAAATACTTGATGCGAAAACTCGACTGTTCACACGGATCGTCAAAATTCAAACCGTAAACATCATCACTGACAGAGATAAAAAAAAGCAGAATACCGGATTCCGGGAAATTCTCAAGGCGGGGCATCTCTGAAAAATTAATTTGCGCAAGCAGTTTCATCGGCTTTCCCTGTGAATCGACAGGATACTGTTCAGACTTTGGAAAATAAGGATCGCCGGCCAGTTTGCTTTCATATCGGCCTGTTTTTCCTTTTCTCGTGTTCAGCTTCAAAAAATCCCGCGCTGATTGTTCGAACTGCCCGCGGTATCGGGCCATTTTTTCAGGTAATTGAAACGGCTTTTTCATTTTTGTCATTCTCCTTTTGACCAGGTGATCCTATCATTTCAAATTCAATGAATAGTTAAATAGTAACAAAATTAGCCATTATCAACAATGAATCAAAAGTCATAACCGCCGGGTCAGACCACATTAAAAAGGCCGCCGACAATGTCGGCGGCCCGCGGATCAATAACATCCGCTGCTTAACCGCACTCCTTCAATCGTTACGCTGCCGTGTACCGGCATCACGCCGATTTGAAAGGATGTACGAATTAAACCGGTTTGACTTGCTGTTCAATCAGCTGATGCAGGATGTGAGCGACGCCATTTTCATCATTAGTGAGCGTTACCTCATCAGCCATCTCTTTAATGTCTTCGCGCGCATTGCCCATGGCAAAGCTTTTCCCTGCGATCTTCAGCATCGAAAAATCATTAAGGCTGTCTCCGACGGCAGCTGTTTCCTGAAGGGAAATGCCGAGCTTGCGTGAAAGCTTTTCCAATGCAAGCCCTTTTGACGCCTGAAGATGCTCAATTTCAAAGTTATGCTCGGCTGAAGTAACAAGCGTAATATCTTGTGCATCTTTAAATTGCTGCCAGCCTGTTTCCAGCTTTTCTTTATGAAAAGAAAAAGCTAATATGTTATATACATTGACATCCTTTCCGGCTAAAAACAGGTCGGTATAGGAGCTGATGTACGCGTATCCGTTTTGGCTGAGCTGCTGTTCAGCCGCGAGTTCCAGTCTTGAAAGATCGGCCTCGGGATTTGCGCTTTTCAAGCGGTCCAGCTCAATGTCAAGCAGCTCGCGGCCGTTTTGCGGCGTGAAGATCGCTTCATCGCTGAATACCTCATAATAGTAATTCTTTTCTTCAAGCCATTGAAGAATTCCTTCCGCCCGTTTCCGGTTAAGCGGCACCGAGTGGTAAAGGCGGCCTTCAGGATCATGAATCACCGCTCCGTTGGCACTGATAATCCATGTTTTAATACCTGTCGGCTCAAAAATCGCTTGAACATCAAAGGATGCTCTCCCAGTGGCAACCACTACTTCAATCCCGTGTTCCCGCGCTTTTTTAATCGCATCGATGTTTTCCTTTGAGATCTTGCTTTCACTGTTTAACAGCGTCCCGTCTAAATCGACCGCAATCATTTTCATCTGCTGTATTCCCCCTTAAGTATCGAGATGTTCAGCCACGAGCAGCTCCACATCGTGCTCATCAAGCAGTTTCTGAAACGGTTTCGACGGCAGTCGGTCTGTAATGAGAAGGTCGATATCACTGAGTTCAGCATACCGGTAAAAATCCGTTCTCCCGATTTTCGAATGGTCGGCAAGCGCTATGACCTGCTTTGCTTGGGAAATCATTTTCCGTTTCACCATTCCGTCCTCCTCATGGGCGATTGTAAGCCCGTGTTCAGAAACCCCGACCACACCGATCAGTGCTTTATCAACGTGATAGCATGACAGTTTTTCAATGACGGAGGCGCCGTACAAAAAGCGGTGCTCTTTTTGAAGCTTTCCTCCAAGCAGGTGGATATCAGCCCCTTTTCTAGAGGAAAGAACATCCGCAAGGTTAATCGAATTGGTGATGATCGTGCAATTGATATCCGGCAAATGCTCGGCGCATGATTGGACTGTCGTGGAAGCGTCCAAAATAATGCGGTCACCTTCTCTGATTAAAGAAGCGGCTGCTTTTCCAATCATGCTTTTTTCTTCGGAAACCATACCAAGCCTGCCCGAATAGTCTTTGACCTCATCATGAACGGTAGGCATAATCGCCCCGCCCCTTGTTCTGATAATGGCGCCTTGCTCTTGCAGTTTGACCAGATCCCGCCTTGCCGTATCTCTTGAAACTCCGAATAAAGAACAAATTTGTTCAACGGAAATCCGTTTATGCTCTTTTAAATAGTCGATGATGGAAATTAACCTTTCCTCTTGATACACTCGATCATTCCTTCTTTACGCAAGTAAAATTCATCATTTATAAGTGATTATAAGCAATTTCACCGAATAAATCAAGAACACATAAGTAATGGTAAGCAAAAATAAAGCCTGGGGCCGGTTTCCCGGCCCTCAGGCTCGCTAACTAAAATGAAAATGTTCCATATTGAGAGTGCCAAATTTCACGAAACGCATGGATATCACGGTCTGCAGCCGGATGGTCAGCCAAATGGCTTAAAAGCTCAGGACTGACTGTCGCCTCATGACTCCCCGCTTCCATGACGGCAAGAATTTGACGGTTATGTTTAAAGCTTGCCGCTAGCACTTTGCAATTTAAACGGTATGTGTTGAATAAGCCGACAATCGTTTTGACAACGCCCGCCCCATTACCATACTCTTGATCAATGCGATTGACATACGGCGCGACATAGAAGGCGCCTGCTTTTGCCGCCAGTACAGCCTGTGCAGCGGTATAAACCGTTGTCCCGGTGGCTGGATGTTTTCAGCCGCAAGCTTTCTGATCGCGTAAAGCCCTTGTGCCGTCACCGGAATTTTCACCGACACGTTTCCATCTAGCCAGTTATAGAGCGCCTTCGCCTGATCAGCCATATCCCGCCAGTGGTCGGCGATCACCTGGGCATGGAGAGGCAGATGTTCGGGAAGGAGCCGCCGAATATCTTGAATCTGCTGTTTAAAGGGCTGCTTTTCCCTTGCGATCAGCGTCGGGTTTGTTGTGACGCCGCCAGCGGGAATTGAATCCAGCAATCTTTCAATCTCCGGTATATGCGCTGAATCAATCAGCATGTTCATTATCGCATCCCCCTCGTGTTTTAATGCATGACCTGCCCTCCGGTTACATTGATCGATTGACCCGTCATATAGGATGCCTGGTCAGAAGCGTAAAATAGGATGGCATTGGCGATGTCATCATACGTACAGCCCCGCCCAAGCGGCACTTTTTCGGTATACACGCGCTCTACTTTGCTCTCCGGAATGCCGAGCTTTTTCGCGTATTGCGGGATCAAGCTTTGAAACATTGGCGATTTTAACAAATTCCCCGGCATAATGCTGTTCACGCGAATGTTGTGTTCGGCAAGATCAAGCGCGAGGCTTTGAGTGAGACCGACGCCTCCAAATTTGGAAGCTGAATAAGCTGTATTATGCTTGCTGCCGACTTTTCCCGATTTGGAGTTGATTTGAATAATTGACCCGCTTCCCTGCTCAATCATGACCTTTGACGTTTCCCTCGCACAAAGAAAATACCCGGTCAAATTGACTTCAATGGTTCGTTCCCAGTCTTCCAGTTCAAAATCTGTGATCTTATTGCTTTTGGCGATTCCCGCACTGTACACCATCACATCGATTTTTTCGAATTCGTCCGTGACCCTGCCGATCATTTTTTTCACATCGGCTTCCTTTGTAAAATCCGCTTGAATCCACAGCGATTTGACTCCGTATTGACCGGCTGCATGATCAGCCGTCCTCTCGGCGTTCTCGCCGTTGATGTCTGCGACCGCGATGTCATATCCCGCCTCTGCCATGCGGTAGGACAGCGCTTCTCCGAGACTTTGGCCGCCGCCGCATATCAATGCCACTTTTCCTTTATTCATCTCCATATTGCACCCGCTCCTTATGAGAATCTTTTAACTTGAATACAGTCTCCTGCTGAAACCTCCGGCAGTTGTTCTTTTCGTTCAAGGTACAGTGTTCCCGGCAGCTCGGCTGAAGCTGATCCGTCAAATTTCAGCGTAATATGCCCGAGATTCGCCAGGTTCTGACGAACAGCTCCGCCAACGGCTGTGATTTTGTAGGACTCGCCGCCCAGCAAAAGCTCATCACCTTCCTTGAATTCGCCTTCTACAGGATTTATATCAATTGATAAACAATAATCTTTCAATTCATCCGGAGCACCTTCGCCAAATAAGATGAGCATTTTTTCTTCTGTAAATGCCGCTGCTTGAGCTCCGATTCTGTTTATTTTTGTTTCATACAGCATGACCATGATTCTCCCTCCTTAAGAAAACCTCAGCTGTCATACATGCCAAAGCTGGCCAGCCAAGCAATGAAAACGGTTGGCGCTCCTGTCAGAAAACGCGAATACAGCACCGACGGCACCCCGACTTCAACCGTTTCGACTTCCGCTTCCGCAAGACCCAGACCGACTGGAACAAAGTCGGCAGCGGCTTGCGAATTGATCGCAAATAAAGCCGGCAGCGCCAAATTCGGCGGAATGTTTCCTTTGCCAATCTCGACACCGATCAGAGAACCGACAACTTGTGCAATCACCGCCCCTGGTCCAAGGAACGGGGAAAGCAGCGGAAATGAACAAACAAGCGAGATTAATAGCAATCCGGGCAGTGATCCTGCAAATGGTGATAAATACTTGGCAAAAATGTCTCCGATGCCTGACTCTTTAATGATGCCGATCAATAGCGCCACAAAAGCCATGAACGGAAGAATTGTTTTGATAACGGTTTCAATCGCTTCCCGTCCCGCTTGATAAAACGTGCTGACGACCGATCCCATGGCCATCCCGATTGTCGCCATTATCCCTTTCGGCGACTGCTGTTCACTAATTTTTTTCTCTGTGCTATAATGGTTTTGTTTATTTTGTATTTGTTTTTCTTCTGGAATATTAGACTGTTCAGGCTCCTCCACAGCTCCCAGCAGTTTAATATTCTCTTTTTTTACTCCGGAAACATATATATCTTCTGTAATATGGGCGGCAAGCGGCCCGCTTTTCCCGGTCGCCATCACATTGATCGTCGGAATGCGCTTTTGCGGGTAAAGTCCGCAGCGCAGCGTCCCTCCGCAGTCGATGATCACAGCGGCCATTTCGCTTTCGGGTACTGTCGTTTTAAAGCCGTCGACCAGGGTGCATCCCGTCAGCTCAGCTAAGTGATCCGCAAAATCGGGTTTGTTTCCGCCGGTGACGTACACGATTTTATTTCTCTCTTCATCAGGCGTGATCACCAGAGGCCCGCCAAACCCCCCCGGCCCTTTTGAAACTTCAACCGAACGATAGGAACTCATCTCCTAAACCGCCTTTCTTATTTAAGATCAACCGAATCTTTCAAGGCAATGCCCTGCTGTTTCGCGACATAAGCCGTTGTCATATCCGTTACCCAGCCCCTGAGAAAGTTTGTCACAATCCCGACCAAAAGATAGCGGAGAGCAAGCTCTGTCGTTTCATGCCCGAGCGTCGTAATCCCTGCGGCAATCCCGAGGAAAACAAACAGCTCGCCCGGATTCACGTGCGGGAAAAGTCCGTTATGCGTGTGACAGGAATAGGATGCAGCCGCATAATAGCTCGGCTTGTATTTTTCAGGCAAGAACCTGCCAAGCGACAGCGTCATTGGATTTGCAAGCATGAACGTACCGATGACAGGCAAAACCATGTATCTGGTCAATGGATTTTTTCCCGACTTCCTCGCGAGCGCTTCGACGCGCTTTTCTCCTATCAGGCGTATCAGGGCATTCATGGCGACAAGCAGCATAATCAATAAAGGAACAATGTCTGTAAGCATACTGACAAACACTTCTCCGCCATGCCTGAATAAATCCATAAACTTTTCCGCAAGCCATGTTACGTTTTTCATATTTCACCTCTTTTTTTGATTTGAAAGCTCATCAGTTTTTGAAGCCGTGTTTTCTTCTGCGGGACATCACCCCCTTTCGTGATGATGTCGAATGTTCTCAAGGCGTCTTCAATTGCGAGCCGTGTGAGGCGGTCGTGCCGGGCAAGCTCCGCTTGTCCGATCTTCAGCAAATACTTTCCTTCAAACCCTTTTAAAGGCCTGATTCTTGAAAAGACGGTGACACCTTGCATTTTTGATGCCTTCAAAATTTTATTGCGCTTGTCAATGACAAACAGGACGACCGTTCCGGCTCTGAATAAGCCGGTCTTCCTTCCGATCGCGACTCTCCCCATACGTCTGTACGCGGCGAACGTTCGGTTGAAATGCCTGATTTGCAAAAAACCAAAAACGCTTTGGAGAAGCCATGCAGCTCCAAGGGCGATGATAAAGTAAATGATCATGATTGATTTCTCACCTCCTCGGCAATTTCTCTGGCTGTTTCGGCAGTTGTCACTAAAATATTAATATAGCGGCCTTTTGCAGCCCCGATAATGGAAGGAACTTTTTCATGGGATTCGGCAAGACCGATGGAATACTCCAAGTCCTTTAACCGGTTGATGTCTATCGCGATGGTTCTGTCATGAATCTCTGTCTCTACTAATGCTCCCGAACGATCAAAGAAGCGCGAGCATATATCTCCGACTGCATGTTTATCTTCAAGGCGCTCGATATCCTGATCGCCGTAAAATCCGGTCCAGATCATATTTGAAGAACTAAGCGGCGCTCCGATTCCGACAGCTGCCACGGTAAGGCCGTTCCACAGACTTTCTATTTTTTTGAAATAGTGGGACTTGACGATTTCCTCTTTCGTTTCTTTTTTTTCGACAACGGCTGCCGCATCTATAAAGTAGGGTGTGCCTCCAAAGTCACCGGCGATGCTGTAGACGATGCTGTTCACGTGATATTTCGTATCCATGGCGCCCGGACCGCCGACAAGCGGCACGAATGAAGCGCTCCGTTTTTTAACACCGTGAAACTCCCCGATCATTCCCGCCATCGTCGTCCCCCATGCGAAGCCTACCGTATCCCCGTCTTTCACGACGCGTTTTAAGATTTCGGCTCCTGCTTTGCCGACGAGTTTCTTCTTGTCTTCAGCTGTTTGTTCCGGTTTTGCGTCGCATATGTACACTTCTTTAAGCCCAAGCAGCTGTTCGAGCTCCCGTTCCAAATCGTAGTGTGTCCCGACATGGTCATCGATCGTGATTTTAACGATTCCTTCCTCGCGCGCTTTTTTCAGCATGCGTCCGACGGTTGTTCTGTATATCCCTGTTGCTTTTGCAATCTGGCTCTGTGTCATATCCTCTTCGTAGTACATTTTGCAGACTTTGATCAGAAGGCGTTTATCATCCTTCATTTCCATAAGATCACCCTTTACTTTTGCACATTTGTGCAAGCGTTGATCATTTGTTGTTGTATTCGCTTACATTATACATACGGAATTTTTGGACGTCAATTTAAATTTGTCTATTTTTTGTCTAAAATAAAAAAACCGGTCATTCAAAACCGGCCATAAAGGGGGATAAAAAAGGGGATATTGATTGATTTTTTTTAAGAAAGGAGTTTATAGAAGGAATCTTGCGGTTTAAGCATCCGCCGGCTCCTGCGCTTTTCGGCTTTCTCCCAAAAATCTGACTGACCGGGCGACAACTTCTGTAATAAAGACGCGTTCGCCTTCTGAATTGACGTATTGGCGGGTCTGGATTCTTCCGCTCAGCCCGATGATGGAGCCTTTTTCGCAATATTCGGCTGTGTTCACGGCAGTTTTGCGCCACAGAGTGCAATTGACAAAGTCCGCTTCAATTTCGCCTGCTGCATTTTTGAAAGGCCTGCTGACAGCCAGCGTCACATTTGCAACAGGGACACCGTCAGATGTATACCGAAGTTCGGGATCTTTTGTCAATCGCCCGACCAGCATGATCTCATTAAACATTTCGTCCCTCCCTTCCTGTTCGGGTATCTCCAGTTTATAAGAGAACGGTTTTTAAGCAAAATCCTCATAAATGAAAAATAACCCGGAAAAAACCCGGGTTCATGTCATAATTTTTGCTTTTTTCTGCCATTAATCAAAAAAATCATTTCATTGTTATTTGAGAAATACGTATTTTTCAGAAACTGAAAAAAAACAGGAGATGACAGCCACCGCTCTGAGTATACGCGGACATATGAGCCCCCGTCCCAAGCATACAGACGAAATGACAACTCTTTCTGTTTAAGCGTTACTTGAAATTCGTATATTTCCATTCTGTCCTTTGTTTCATAGCGAAACACGATGCCTTCATTCGCATACGTGCTGATTTCGTGCTTTTTGTTACCGGCTGAAAAGCAAATCATAGGCATATATTGACGGCAGTCAGCAGCTGGATTGCTTGCGATCACAAATACTTCCTTTAAGTAAAAATGGTTCATAAGTCACCTCCTGCTCAATATCACCTAAAGTATAAATAAAAATAAAGCAATATAAAATACTTTTTGCAAAATTTAAAATATGAATATGCTCCTATTGAAGAAGCAAACCAGGGTCAAGAGTTCTCCCGAGCGAATGTGCTATAATGGTTATACAACTATGGAAGCTTGTGAGGTGATACTAGTGAAAACCTTTAGGCTTATTGATTTAAAAATTGTCCGCCAGGATGAAACTTCAAAGCGGCTTGAGGAGTTCCCGCTGATCGACGGCCTTATCATTAATAAAGAAGACGGAGAAAACCACTGGATGGTTGAAGGGCTGGTTTCGAAAGAATACCGGTATTTTTTCGAATACCTCCTTCAGGAAGGCAAAGAAGTGAAAGCATATGTAACGATCACGAAAAAAAGCAACCGCCCAGCACAGCTGTTAGCGAAGGTCAAAAACATCACGGTGCTAGGCGAGCATGTTTCCGTCTTATTAGATGGCAAAATGGTCAGCTCAAAGCTGAGGAAAGGCTCCGACAAGATTTTGGAAGATTTAATGAAAGAAGGATATTCCGGAGACCGGCTTCTTGAAGCATTTAAGCAAAATATATAGAAAAGGCTGTCTTCGCCGGACAGCCTTTTCATTTATAGCTTTAAGAACGTCTCGTCTGCTCTTTTAACAAATCCCGTATTTCCTTAAGCAATTCTTCCTGCGGATCAGGAGCAGCTTTTTCTTCTTCGGCATCCTTCTTCTTCAGCTTCGAGATATAACGGATAAATAGAAAAATGGAAAACGAAATAATAAAGAAATTGACGATCGACTGAATGAATAACCCATATTTAATTTCGGCATCAACAAATGTGAACGACAGCGCGGAAAAATCCAGGCCTCCCAGCAGAAGGCCGAGGAGCGGCATCATCAAATCATTGACAAGCGAAGTCACGATTTTTCCAAAAGCGCCTCCTATAATAACACCGATTGCAAGATCGATTACATTTCCCCTAATCGCAAAACTTTTAAATTCTTTCCACATGAATGATCACCTTTTCGCTTTCATGATAAAAAAACAAATGGGCTTTTACGAAAACCCATTCTGTTTACATTATTCCTGCTTTTCACCAAGAGAGAACATCAATTCGGCTTCACACACGACTTCTCCGTCTACTTTTGCGACTCCTTTTCCTTTGCCGATGGAACCGCGGAAACGAAGCACTTCAAGCTCAAGATGGAGCTGATCGCCCGGTTTTACCTGCTTTTTGAAACGGCAGCTGTCAATTCCCGCAAAAAACGCGAGCCTTCCGCGGTTTTCTTCCTTCATCAAAAGCGCCACTGCACCAACTTGCGCAAGCGCTTCAACAATTAAAACACCAGGCATCACCGGATAATCCGGAAAGTGTCCGTTAAAGAACTCTTCATTTACTGTCACATTTTTATAACCCGCGGCCCGTTTTCCTTCCTCTACTTCTGTCACACGGTCTACCAGCAGAAACGGATAGCGGTGGGGAATGATTTCTTTAATTTGCTGAGCATCAAGCATTGCCTTGACATCTCCTTTTTCGAAAAATATGTATAGAATGATATGTCAGTGCCTTATTCTGTACATCTGGAAGTATATTATGAAACGGAATCTTTTTCAACAAAAGATGAGGTACAACCGGTTTAAAACGCTGAGAATGAAAATAAAAAGAGCCTGAACCAAACGTCGTTTGGCCGGCTCCTGTTTGCTGTGCTAACGTACTGAATTGATCAGCCCCATCATTTGATCGCCCATCGTGATGGCGCGGGAATTCATTTGATAAGACCGCTGCGAAGAGATCAGATCGGTCATTTCCTTCGATACATCGACATTTGATGCTTCGAGAAAACCCTGTTTTAGAGAAATGTCCTGCCGCCCGGCTCCGTTCAGATTGATAAGAGCCGTTGCTCTCAATTCATCGCTGACAGAAAAAAGATTGCTTCCTTCCTCCGTAAGAGCCTGAGGTTTAACAGCCCGGACGATCCCCAGGTTAAAACGCAATGGCGCTTCTCCCTGATTGTCTGACGAAACGGTGACACTTCCTGAATCGTCGACTTTGATGTGTTTATAGCGCTGGTTGAAGCGGATGGCATTTCCGTTTTCATCAAGAACGGCATGTCCTTCTTTCGTCACCAGCTGCATCTGGTTGGCGTTCCCCGCCGCAGGCGTTAAGTAAAATGCCCCGTCTCTTGTATATTGCACTTCCCCGTCGACATTGACCTGAAAGTACTGATAAGGAGAAGTCAATGCAATATCAAGATCGCGGCCCGTCTCCTTAAGGCTTCCCTGTTTATGCGTCAGCCGGTCGGTCATGACGGCTCCGACGCCGAGGCGAAGTCCGGGCGGCGTCTTTCTGCTTGCCGCTACTTCATTATTTTTCTCGTTTACCTGTTCGATCTGCTGCCTGATCAGCTCCGAAAAGCTCGTGTTTTTTGCCTTATATCCCGTTGTATCGGTGTTTGTAAGATTATGGCTGATATTATCAATTTGTTTTTGCAGTTCAAACATTGTGTTTGAAGCCGTGATCATGGATCTAAGCATCGTTTTTCCACATCCTCCATTTACGCTGATCGCGATCGGTCATTTATCCGATCCTTCCAATCTCATTGGCCGCCTTTTCCATGCTTTTATCATAAGCCTGAAGAACTTTTTGGTTGGCTTCAAACGAGCGGTAGGCAGCGGTCATTTCCGTATAGGCTCTCGTCACGTCGACATTCGACCGTTCGGTCATCCCCTGCTTGACAGAATAAGTGACTTCGGGATTGCCGACTGCGCTTGGCAGCGCCTCACCGTTTTCAGTACGGTACAGATCATCGCCTTCTCTTGCTAAATTTCTCGTATCGAGCGCGATTCTAACATCGATTCTTCCCAGGTTTTGGCCGTTTTCAGTCACCGTACCGTCCTCAGCGACTTGAAAATTCTCGCTTCCCACCGTGATCGGCCGATTTTCCGTTGAAAGGACGAGTCGGCCGTTTATTGTCAATTGATTATTTTCATTTAAAGAAAAACGGCTGCTTCTTGAATAGCGTACATCCCCATTTTCAAGCCGGACCGCGTAGAAAAGCGCTGCTTTATCGTTTGTTTCCTCGTTGACCGGAACTTCAGTTTCGCTGATTGCGATATCTGTCGGCTCATTCGTGCTTTGCAGATCACCTTGCGAGAATTGAGGCTTCAGTTCCTGCATATAAACCCCTGTATTGATAGAGCCGATTGGCGTCTGTGTTGAAAACGAACGAGAAGCACTGCCGGCCTTGAAAGAATCGGATTCAATCCGGCTCAAAAGCATTTCCGGGAAAGAACGGATTGACCCTTGGTCTTCTTTATATCCCGGCGTATTTGCATTCGCGATATTATTCGTCAGCATCTCTGTGCGGCGCTGCTGGGTGATCATTGCTGAAGTTGCTGTATAAAGTCCTTTTAACATCATTTCACCTCAAATATGTGTCATGCTCCAGAGTTTCCTATCGAAAACAACCTCTTTTGCGAAAGGCTTGCAATTTATATTTGCTAACAGAGAACATTTGTTCTATAATGGTATTCAAACATACTACTCTTTTTATCGGCAGCCGTTCGGCTCCTTTAAAGCATTTCACATAAAAAACCTCATTCTAAAAAAGAATGAGGCTTCTGATCAGCTCAGTTTGCGCTTAGGAAGCTTGTCCATGTTATCAAGCATGACACCCGTACCGACTGCCACACAATCCATCGGATTTTCAGCAACGAGAACCGGCACTTTCAGTTCTTCGGCAAGAAGCTGGTCAAGACCGTTTAACAATGCGCCGCCTCCTGTAATGATAACGCCTCTGTCGATAATGTCGGCTGACAGCTCAGGCGGCGTTCTTTCGAGCACCTGCTTGGCAGCCTGTACAATGACAGATACAGATTCGCGCAGCGCTTCTTCCACCTCTTTGCTCGTTACCGTAATGGTTCTCGGCAATCCTGTGACCATGTCGCGGCCGCGGATGGAAATTTCCTCGTGACGTGCGTCTGGGAAAACAGTTGCGACTTTAATCTTAATGTCTTCGGCTGTCCGTTCGCCTATGAGCAGCTTGTACTCGCGTTTGATGTAGTTTAAGATTTCAAGATCAAACTTGTCCCCGGCCATTTTAATAGAAGAGGCGGTGACAATATCGCCCATTGAGATGACTGCGATATCTGTCGTTCCACCGCCGATATCAACTACCATGTTTCCGCTTGGCTGGAAAATATCCATTCCCGCTCCGATTGCGGCCACCTTAGGCTCTTCCTCCAAAAATACATGCTTTCCGCCGCTTTTTTCGGCAGCTTCTCTAATGGCCTTCTGCTCTACAGAAGTAATATTTGTAGGGCAGCAAATCAGCATGCGCGGCTTTGAGAAAAGACCTTTTACATTCAGCTTGTTAATGAAATGCTTCAGCATGGCTTCTGTTACTTCAAAATCGGCAATGACGCCGTCTTTTAATGGACGTATCGCAACAATATTCCCAGGTGTACGTCCTACCATTCTCCTTGCTTCTTCACCGACAGCGAGCACTTTCCCATTGTTTTTGTCAAGAGCAACGACTGATGGTTCATTTAAGACAATACCTTTTCCTTTGACATGGATCAGCACATTCGCTGTACCAAGGTCAATACCAATATCCCTTGCAAACATCTATCTATATCCTCCTCGAAATCTGTTTCACAGCAATGTCCACATTCTGCCCTAATTATATATTTTATCATAAATATTAGAAAAAAAAGAGAGCTTATTAAAGTTCTTCATAAAATTTTTGTGGCTTTTTACGGAGGATACCGGGAAATTCTGATAAACGCTGCTCGTTTCTGAGCCATTATTCCTTATTGCACGGGTTCTCTTTCAAAGATTTCCTCTTTCTTGTATTTTAGTTTTGTCGCTTCTCCGCCCCGCAAATGTCTGATTGATTTATGATAATCAAGAATTTCTTTTACTTCATTGGCCAGGTCAGGATTAATTTCAGGCAGCCTTTCTGTCAAATCCTTGTGAACGGTACTTTTGGAAACACCAAACTCCTTCGCTATCACACGAACCGTTTTTTTCGTCTCCACGATGTACTTCCCTATCTTGATTGTTCGCTCTTTGATGTAATCGTGCACACCACTCGACCTCCCTAAAATGGATGTGAGAAGTGTGAAATGAGATCCGTCTTGTGAAAAAATTCGCTATTTGCGCAGCTTCTTCGATTTATGCTTTTCCAAGTAGAATTTTGAAATACTCCCACGATCCCTCACCTCAAACACTCTCTTTGTTAGGTTTGTATCAGTGTATTAGCATTTAAATGGGATTATGCTAAAAACTCAAGGAGGACAAGGGGTTTCTCTGATAATTTTATTTCGGGTTTCAAAAATTTTAACTTTACACTAATCTTGACTTCCGGTAAAATGAATAAAGTTTATTATTTACCTAGGTAACTATTTTGAAGGAGTCCGGGAATGGAACATATCAATCGAAAGATTATTCACCAGCTCAATCAAAGCACACGGATGGTTGCGAAAAAAACGAATGAACAGCTCGAAGCATACGGCCTTTACGGTTCACAGTGGTCGATCCTATACTGTCTTCACACCTACGGACCAATGACGCAAAAAGACATATGGACTTACTTGCATGTCGAGGCGCCGACTGTGACGAGAACCGTCAGCCGCCTTGAAAAAAACGGCTGGGTCGAACGGATACAGGGTGATGACAAACGGGAAAAAGTCGTCAAGATGACAGAAGAAGCCAAAATTAAATATGATGACATTCAATTAAAAATGAAAGAATTTGAAGAGGAAATGCTTTCCGTATTTGAAGAACGGGATAAAAAAATATTCCAAAGGCTATTAAATCAATTATTGGAAGGACATCAGGAGGAGTTGTAGCCTATGAAGCAAGCTGAGCCCATTTGGACCAGGGATTTTATCATGGTCGTTTTGATTAATTTGTTTATATTCGTCTATTTTTACGCACTGTTGACCGTACTCCCGGTCTATGCGATGCAGGAGCTCGGCGGCTCCGAGTCAGAGGGCGGCCTTTTGATCAGCGGCTTCATGCTGTCTGCGATTTTTGCAAGGCCGTTTTCGGGAGCGGTTATTGAGCGTTTTGGCAAAAAAAGAATGGCACTCATCAGCGTCGTGCTGTTTACTTTGGCATCATTTCTTTATATTTTCATTCATGATATCTACCTGCTGCTTGGCATTCGCTTTTTCCAAGGCATTTGGTTCAGCATCATCACCACGGTGACGAGTGCAATTGCAGCCGATTTAATCCCGCCGGCCCGCCGTGGAGAAGGTCTGGGCTATTTTGCCATGTCGATGAATTTGGCGGTTGTCATCGGTCCGTTTATCGCCTTGAATCTGCTGGATAAAATGAGTTTTTCTGATCTGTTTATTTTATTTTCAGGAATCGTCACTGTAGCCATCCTCTGCACAGCACTGGTCCGGATTCCTAAAGGAAACGACATCCGTTCAGCTGTGTTCAGGCTGTCTTTTTCCAACATGTTTGAAAAGGGTGCGATTCGGATTGCCACGGTCGGATTGTTCGTGTCGTTTTGTTATTCAAGCGTCATTTCCTTCATCTCTGTTTATGCCAAATCTCTCGGCCTTATTGAAGCAAGCAGCTATTTCTTTATGGTGTTCGCGGTGACAATGATGATCACGCGGCCGTTTACGGGAAAACTGTATGATAAAGTCGGTCCGGGAGTCGTCATTTATCCGTCCATTATCATTTTTTGCGTCGGGCTTTTCCTGCTTGCTTTTACAAACAGCAGTGCGATGCTTTTGCTATCCGGAGCTGTCATCGGCATCGGCTACGGATCGATCACACCGTGCCTTCAGACCTTGGCGATTCAGGCTTCGCCGTCTCACCGGAGCGGCTATGCCACAGCGACTTATTTTACGCTGTTTGATACCGGGATCGCAGTCGGATCCTATGTTTTCGGGTTAGTTGTGGCACATGCCGGTTTTTCAAACATTTATTTATTCTCAGGCGTTTTCGTGCTCATCAACCTGTTTCTGTATACATGGAGCCAAAAACCTGCACCCGCAAAGGAGAAGCGGGATATTTCAATGGCCGAATAAGCCGTTCAACCTCGCCGGGCCGGGAATGCCCGGCTTTTTTCATGCAGGCGGATACAGCCCGATCTGTAATCAATGAAACTTTTGCAAAATCAAATACGTCTCCTAACTGTCTGACCAAAAACTACTACTCTATTAAAAAGGTGATTTTTTGAACTATTGGCTTTTTACACGTATTCATCAATTAGCAAACCACAACCACATCCTGGACAGCGCCATGATTTTGATCACAGAAAAAGCAATTTACATGTATGCGCTCATTTTGCTTTTGATCTGGATATTCGGGAACCGTTCTTATAAAATAAGCGTTCTTCAGGCCGGTGTAACAGGTATTCTCGGATTGGCGGCAAATTATTTGCTGTCATTGGTTTACTATGAGCCGAGGCCATTTGTCACTCACCATGTGGACGTATTAATTCACCATGCTGCCGACGCCTCATTTCCCAGCGATCATACAACCGGGGCGTTAGCCATTTCGATCGCTTTTTGGCTTTATCATCGAAAAATTGGAAGCTGCCTGATTGCTTTCGGGTTATTGACGGGCTTTTCCCGTATTTGGGTCGGACACCACTACCCTGTTGACGTATTGGGCAGTATTTTGGTCGCTTTATTCGTATCACTTGTTATGTTTAGATTCTCAACGTATGTGCAGCCGCTTTTTGAACGGATCATTTCACTCTATGAATCAATCTTGCGGAAATTGCGGAAAGCGGTATCCAGAACGGTATAAGAAAACACCCGAATCTCATGATTCGGGTGTTTTTTTATTTCCTTAACCTTTTAAGGCTTCGGTTAACGGCGGAACAATTTGTTTTTTGCGGGATACAACGCCTTTCAGTGTCGCTGTGTTGTCTGCCAATGTAACATTGAACGCTTTTTCCACTGCTTGTGCAGCTTGTCCTGAAGCGACGACAACCGAGTCGTTTGTTAAAATGTCAGTTACGACAAACACAAATAAATCCAATCCTTTTTCAGACACCACTTTTGCAAGTTCTGCGTCAACTTCCTCTTTGCGGGAGAGAACGTCGTTTGTATCGACAGTGTTAACCTGCGCGATCTCCACTTTATGGCTTCCCATCGTAAACTCTTTTGCGTCCAGAGAAAGAAGCTGAGGAATCGTTTTTGCGCTCAAATCAGCTCCGGCTTTCAGCATATCGAGTCCATAGCTGTCAGCATCAACGCCGGCAATCGCAGCCAATTCTTTTGCAGCTTTGACATCTTCATCTGTGCAAGTCGGAGATTTGAATAAGAGGGAATCTGAAATGATCGCCGACAGCATCAGTCCTGCGATATCTTTTTTAATTTCGACGCCGTTTTCTTTATAGAGCTTGTTTAAGATCGTTGCCGTGCAGCCTACAGGCTCTGCACGGTAATACAGAGGGTCGCTCGTTTCAAAATTGGCGATCCGGTGGTGGTCGATAACTTCAAGCACGCGAACCTGATCCAGGTCATCGACGCTCTGCTGGCGCTCATTATGGTCAACCAGAATCACGCTGTCTGTTTCATTCGCGACAGTGTTCACAAGGCGAGGCACTTCTGCATTGAATTTCTCAAGCGCGTATTCGGTTTCACCGTTGATTTCGCCGAGGCGGACGGGCTCTGCGTCAATGCCGAGCTCCTTTTTTAATTCGGCATATGCAATCGCTGAACAAATCGTATCCGTATCCGGATTTTTGTGGCCAAAAATAAGTACTTTACTCATGATCTAACTCCTTACTGTTGTTTTTATAGTAAGCTTACCTGACAATAAAAAAATCTGCAAATCTGTCACTTATTTTAATATTTACGGAGTGTTTTGTCATTTTAAAAAATAAAAAAAGAGCCGTTCGGCTCTTTTTATTCTCCATAGTCAGGTGTATTGTGGCTTCGTTTTGGAGCGGGCTTTAAGACCGGTTTTTCTCCATATGCGACAGGGCCGCTCTCATAGTGAAATTCCGCTCCGTCCGGCGCCTTTCCTTTCAGCCAATCAAACTGTGCACTTTCTTCTCCATCCGAAAAATTGTATAAAGTGTGCGAAACTTCTTCTTTTTCATATTCCGCCGGAACCGTACCGGGCACGATGACGCCTTCTTTTTCTTCCAATTCTTTGATCGCGGCGATCCACTGGTTTTGGTGCATCGTATCTCTTGCCAAAAGAAAACCGAGCATATCTTGTACGCCTTTGTCATCCGTCATTTCGTACAGCCGTGCGACTTGCAGTCTGCCTTGTGATTCAGCGTTGACATTTGCGCGAAGATCGGCCAAAAGGTTGCCGCTCGCTACGATATAGCCTGCATTCCACGGAACACCGGTGCTGTTTTCAGGCATGGCTCCCAGTCCCGAAACGATCGCATGATGAGGGTTCATTCCGCCCATAATGGCGCCGATGACAGGATCATCTGCTGCTTTTTCCTGCTCGTAAACCGGAACATCCTCAAGCAGCCGCGCGATCATCGTCGCAATCATTTCGACGTGTCCGATTTCCTCTGCCGCCGTATCCATCAGCAAATCTTTATACTTTTCATTTCCCCGCGTATTCCACCCTTGAAAAAGGTATTGCATCGCCACAGATATTTCTCCGTACTGGCCGCCGAGTATCTCCTGCATTTTCTTTGCGAAGACAGGGTCGGGTCTTTCAGGTTTGGCAGGGTACTGCAGCACTTTCGTATGCTTGAACAAATCAGATCACTCCTCCGTTTTTTGTATCCTCGTTTTTGATTTAGCCGAAAAGGGAAATCATAAAACCGTACAACAGGTTCGGGATGCGCTTCAAAATTTGAACCAAAGGAGAGCTGTTCTATGATAAAAAATACTTCTCACCGCCCTTTTCCACTGCCTGAGGGACCGTGGATGATGACTCAAACATGGAATCATGTATTATTTGCCCATTGGGCTGTTGATCCTGAAGTCATTCGCGGACAAGTACCGGCGGCCTTGGAATTGGAGACATTCAACGGAAAAACGTGGATCGGCATCTTGCCTTTTCTGCTGACAAATATGCGTCCCCGTTTTTTGCCGCCCTTTCCTTTCATGAGCAGATTTCCCGAGCTGAATGTCCGGACATATGTATCATATAAAGGCATACCGGGCATTTATTTTTTCAGTCTTGACGCCGCTTCGCACTTAGCCGTCGCCGGCGCGCGCTCAATGTTCCACTTGCCTTATTTTCAAGCCGGGATAAACTTTGTAAAAGAAGAAAACCATATTGAATTTTCCAGCAGAAGGGATGATTCGAAAGCGGCCTTCCGCGCGAGCTACCGCCCGCTGTCAGATCCCTTTACCGCGCAAAAAGGGTCAATCGAATACTGGCTGACTGAAAGATACCGCCTGTATACCACGCACAACAACCGGGTCTACTATGAAGATATTCATCATTCTCCATGGGTGCTGCAGCGGGCCGAAGCCGAAATCCGAGAAAACACCGTGCCCGGAGCAAGCGGTCTCATATTGCCTGAAACCGCTCCGCTTCTCCATTACGCCAAACGGCAGCACGTTTTATTTTGGCCTCTGAAGCGGGACCGGTGATGGAATCCGCGTATTATTCTGATTGATTGGAAAACGGCTGCGCCATATGATGCATTTTTTTAAAATGACGTGCTTGAATCCTAAAAAGAAATCTGTTACGATCTTAGTAAGTAATCAATCAATAACAAAATGAAAGGAGGCGGCATATCATGAGACAGAGTAAGGAAAATCGAAAGGAGCAAATACTTGAAGCTGGATTAGAGGTGTTTGCAGAAAAGGGATATTATAATACGACGACAGCATTCATTGCTGAAAAAGCCGGTATTTCTCAGCCCTATATATTTAGGTTTTTCAAGACGAAGGAAGAGTTGTTCGTTGCCGCGCTCGATCGGGCCTTTGAAAGGATCCTCCAAACGTTTCAAAATGTCGAATCCAGCCCCGAACAAATCGTAGCAAACATGGTCAAAGCATATGAAGAGTTGTCTGTATCACACCCTAATGAAATAGCCTTGCAGGTCATCGGACTATCAGTTACGGAGGAATCGATAAGAAATTGTTCAAAAACGGGCTTATCTCGTATTAGAAGCTATACGCTGGAAAGGTTCCAGGAAGCGAATGTTCCGAATGCAGAGAGGGAAGTAACGACTTTCTTGGCGAGAGGGATACTTTGCAACATTTCCTATTTCTTAGATTTGCCGGAGATCATGCACGGCCAAACAGAATAAAATAACCGATTCGTTTCGGTTTTTTATTTAAGGATTAGTTATTGATTAATAAATAACAAACTTAAGGGGGAATTTTCAATGGAAAAAGCAATTGTTTTAGGCGCAACAGGTGGAACTGGTCAAGCCATTGTTTCAGAATTGCTGTCAAGAAATATTCAGGTTACCGCTTTCGGCCGTTCTGAAAATAAACTAAAGAAGCTCATAAATGAGCATCATTCTACACCGCTATTAACTTATCAGCTTGGCGATGTCTTTGATGAAAAGACCATCATTGAAGCAGCAAAAGATGCAGATGTGATATTTCAATGCGCCAATGTTCAATATCATGAAATGGCAGATAAACTCCTGCTTCTCGGTGAAAGTGTAATGAAGGCTGCAAATATTTTAGGCAAGAAAATCGTGATTGTGGATGGAATATATGTTTACGGCCGTCAAGTTGCCAAAGGAGATGAAAATCATCCGAAACTCCCCCATACCAAAAAAGGAAGGATAAGAGTAGATTTTGAAAACTTAATATTCGATAAGAAATGGAAAAATGCCAAACCATTAATCGTCAGACTGCCGGACTATTATGGAAAAACTTCGCAAAATTCTTATTTACAACCTACATTAACCGGAATGGCTGCAAATAAAATAGCTGTTTTTATCGGCAATCTAAAAACCCCCCGGGAGTACGTATATTTGCCTGATGCCGCAAAAATGATTGTGAAAATCGCAAGTAAAGACGATTCTTACGGTGAAAACTGGAACATCCCCGGCGCCGGTCTGATTTCAGGTAAAGAAATCATAAAAATCGCACGCCAAATTACCGGCAATAACAAATTCGTCATGCCATTAAATAAACATGCCATTCGGATAAGCGGATTATTTGATCCAGTAATGAAAGAAGTAGTAGAAATCATGTACCTAACAGAAGAAGCATTCATTCTAAACGGAGAAAAATACGAAAAGAGAATAGGAAAAATTCCCGCGACACCTTATCAAGAAGGACTGAAAGAAACATTGACATTCTTAATGAAAACTTAACGTGAAGTTAAGTTATTGATTAATCACTAATAAATTTTAGCCGGAGCTTTGATATTGCACCATAAAAAAGGAAGAGCTGAAATGCTCTTCCTTCACCCTGTTTAAGCCGGTTTTGAAATTTCGCTTAAAGCTTCTCCCGCTTTCTCATCCGCATGTGAGACGGAGAGATCCCCCAAAGCAACGATTCCGACGAGACGGCCATCTTCAACTATCGGCAGCCTGCGAATTTGGTGTTCCGCCATCAGATCGCCGGCCTCTTCAGCCGACATGTCCGGGCGTCCGGTCACCATCTGTGTGCTCATGATGTCCTGAGCAGCTGCATCTGTTTCATTTTCGGCTACACATCTGATGACAATATCCCGGTCTGAAACGATCCCCGTCAATTTTCCGTTCTCGCAAACCGGAATTGAACCTACATTGTAATCACGCATCTTACCGGCAATTTCCGCAATCGGAGCAGAACGCTCGCAGCATTCGGCATTGGTTGTCATGATGTCCTTTAGTTTCATTCGGAATTCCTCCTTTATGATGGGGTTATTATGTGCTTTTCCGAAATACTCCGGGCTTAAACCTATTTAAAAGAGCCCTTTCCTTTTGATATATCGTTTTTTATCCTTCAATAAATCGCCGGTCCAGCCTTTCTTTCTCAAATACCAATACACAAGGACGGTCGAACCGGCGATTAAAATAAGCGAAAATAAATAGCCGTACTTTAATGAGAGTTCAGGCATGACTTCGAAGTTCATTCCCCACAGGGCGCCGAAAGCCGTCATCGGCGTAAAGATCGTCGTAAAAATCGTCAGCGCTTTAAAGATTTCATTGCCTCTGTGGGATGTCACTACTTCCTCAGAATGAAGCAAATAATTGATTTCATTCGCGTACTCTTTGATCAATGACATGCCTCTGTCGATTTCGTAAAACGTCCTGCGCTGTTCAATTTCATCAAACGATTTGGTTAAAAAAGTTTCTTTAAGGCCCATTGCTACCTTTTTCATCGATAAAATTAAACCTCTTATGACGAGCAGTTCGTGACGCCGCTTATGAATCAGTTCAATGATGCTTTTATTGTTGTCATGGTGAAATCCCCATCTTACTTTTCCGAGGTAAACTTCAAAGTGCTCAAGTTCCTTCAAATACATTCTCATCAGTTCGCCCAGCAAGATCAGGAATACTTCAGGGGCATCTTTGCATCGCTTCAAGTGTTGATTGATCGGCCTCCTGTTTGCCTCCTCAAATTGCGAGATATCTAAGTTCATTGTGAAAAAATAGTTTTTCGTTAAGTAAAAATGAAATGCTGTCCGGTTTTGTTGAACTTCCGCTTCCTGGTCGTAAATATATGAACCGTAGATTGCTTCCTTGCCTTGAACGGCAGCATTAATATCAAGGCAATTAATGTTGGCCGAAGGAACGCCTTGAAACCAGTTTCGGCATTCCGGCCAATGATCAGGCTGAATCAGCCCTTGTGCTGTCGTTTTTTCGTGAGGGCCAAGCTGATACCATGTCCAGCCCTCTCCCTGAAAAACTCTCATATTTCGTCTCCTCCTCTTCCGTCCCATTCGTTTTATATTTCTTTGCCCGCCCTCCGCGTAAATAAACATGATGTTTGCCGCGCTGCGGCACGTGGTATGAAGCCAGTATGAGTTTTTCATAGAAAAGGAGGTGGCGCCTTCTTTTTTGAGAAGGCGGGGCATTGGAGTTATTGAAGCTGATTGCATTGGCAGGATTAATCGCATTAACGGGTTTTTTCGTCGCGGTCGAATTCGCCATCGTAAAAGTAAGACGGACAAAGATCGATCAATTGATCATTCAGAAAAAAAAGGGCGCGCTTGCCGCAAAAGAAGTAACCTCACACCTTGACGAATACTTGTCAGCCTGCCAGCTTGGAATCACCGTGACGGCATTGGGCTTGGGATGGCTTGGTGAACCGACGATGCAGACCTTACTGCATCCTCTTTTTTCCAAAATCGGATTAAACGAGCCGATTACACATATTCTTTCATTTTTGGCTGCTTTTTTATCGGTCACTTATCTCAATGTTGTTGTCGGAGAGCTGGCGCCAAAAACGATCGCCATTCAAAAAGCGGAAACCGTTACTCTGCTTTTTGCACAGCCGATGATCTGGTTTTATAGAATCATGTTCCCTTTTATATGGCTGCTCAATCATTCAGCCCGCATGATCACAAGTCTGTTCGGCCTGAAGCCGACCGGTGAACACGAATTGGCATATTCGGAGGAAGAGCTGCGAACGCTTTTATCTGAAAGCTATCAAAGCGGGGAGATTAACCAAAATGAATTGAGATATGTAAACAATATTTTTAAATTCGACGAACGTACGGCAAAAGAAATTATGGTGCCCCGCAATGAAATGACCGTCTTATCTCTTGACGACAGTGTAAAAAAAGTGAAGCAGCTCATCAAAGAAACGAAGCACACCCGCTTCCCCGTCATGGAGGAAGACAAGGATCACATCACCGGAATGATCAATATAAAAGAACTGCTGCTGGCGGAGCTTGCAGGCGGATTTTCTTTAGAAACAAAACCGTTAAAGCCATATATCCATCCGGTTATCCATGTGATTGAAACGATTCCCGTCTACCAGCTGTTCGTCAAAATGCAAAAAGAGCATACACATATGGCGATTCTCGTAGATGAGTATGGCGGAACATCCGGCCTTGTGACGGTTGAGGATATCGTCGAGGAAATCGTCGGCGACATTCGCGATGAATTCGATACTGAAGAAGTATCTGCTGTTCAGAAACTCGAAGATGACCATTACATCCTCAACGGTAAAGTACTGGTCAGCGATGTAAACGACCTGCTCGGGATTCATTTATCAGATGAGGAGATTGATACAATCGGCGGCTGGATGCTGACACAAAATATTGAAAGCAAGCCCGGAACGGCGATCGAAAGTGAAGGGTACCGTTTTAAAGTAAAAGAAATGGACGGACATCGAATCGTTGCAGTTGAGGTTGAAAAAACCGCTTAATCCCCCTTCCGTCGGATATTTCAGCCTCTCCCTGTCCGCTTTTCTTCCCAAAAACCATGTAAGGAAATCTGACATGTTCATCATGATATCTCCCTTTTGTCACTATAATGAAAGAAAAAGAGATCTGCTCTCAATCTAAATGACTACGGAGGAATGAAACATGCAGATGGGGGACACAGTATTTATGTTCTTTTGCGCTTTGCTCGTGTGGCTGATGACGCCGGGCATCGCTTTATTTTACGGAGGTCTGGTAAGGAGCAAAAATGTGCTCAGCACCGTTATGCACAGTTTATCTTCAATTGCCATCGTTTCTATCATATGGATTTTGTTCGGCTATTCTCTCGCTTTCGCTCCCGGAAACCCATTGATCGGGGGGTTGGATTGGATCGGACTGCACGGTGTCGGTTTTGAACCCAATGCCGATTATTCGGAGACGATCCCGCATACGCTTTATATGATGTTCCAATTGACATTTGCTGTGCTGACAACTGCGATTATTTCCGGAAGCTTTGCGGAACGCATGCGCTTTCCGGCTTTTATTCTTTTCTCGGTGCTCTGGGCGGTTTTCGTTTATTCGCCAGTCGCCCACTGGGTATGGGGCGGAGGCTGGCTTGACGAGCTGGGAGCGATTGATTTTGCCGGCGGAAACGTCGTTCACATTTCTTCCGGGGTAGCCGGCCTGGTCGTTGCGATTGTTCTCGGCAAGCGAAAAAATATCAGCGACACCGCCCCTCACAATCTCCTTCTGACCCTGCTCGGGGCGACTTTGATCTGGTTCGGATGGTTCGGTTTCAATGTCGGAAGCGCACTGACGATCGATGAAGTCGCCATGACCGCTTTTATCAATACGAATACGGCTGCGGCCGCGGGTCTGATCGGCTGGATTTTGGCAGAGTGGCTGATCAATAAAAAGCCGACGATGCTCGGCGCCGTCTCGGGAGCGATTGCGGGGCTCGTCGCGATTACGCCGGGTGCAGGCTTTGTCACGCCTTTCTCATCTGTATGGATCGGGCTCATCGGAGGAATCGTCTGTTTCTGGGGCGTGTTTTCGCTCAAGAAAAAGTTCGGGTACGATGATGCGCTTGATGCCTTCGGACTTCACGGGCTCGGCGGAACATGGGGCGGAATCGCGACAGGTTTGTTCGCGACGACATCAGTCAACGCAGACGGTGCCAACGGGTTTTTTTACGGAGACATCAGTCTCCTTTGGAAACAGCTGATTGCAATTGCTGCAACATATTTGTTTGTCGCAATCGTCACATACGCTATTATTAAGATAGTCAGTATCTTCTTTAAACTCCGTGCCTCAGAGGATGAAGAATCATTGGGCCTCGATCTGACGCTGCACGGCGAAAAAGCGTATCAAGATTAATTTGTCAGGAGTGATGGTATGAGCGGTCAAATGTATAAAGTGGAAATTGTAACTCGTCCTACAAACTTTGAAAAGCTGAAAACAGAGCTGGCCAAAATCGGCGTAACGTCCATTACGTTTTACAATGTACACGGATGCGGCCTGCAAAAAGGGCATACTGAGCTTTACCGCGGAGTCAAACGCGAAAGCAATGTGTATGAAAGGTTAAAAGTCGAAATCGTCGTCAGCAAAGTGCCTGTTGAAAAGGTGGCCGAGACAGCGCAAAACGTCCTGAAAACCGGGGAACCCGGAGACGGCAAGATCTTCATATACGAAATTAAAAACACCATCAACATCCGCACAGGCGAGGAAGGTCCTGACGCTTTATAAAAAAAGATCGAAGCTCCCGGCTGAAGTTAAGCCGGGAGCTTTTTTAATGTTATAAAACGGCATCAATAATCCCGTATGCCTTCGCTTCGTCCGCATCCATAAAGTAATCGCGTTCCATGTCGGCTTTTAGTTTTTCAATGGGCTGGCCCGTTCGTTCGTGAAAGAAGCGCTCGATTTTCTCCTTCAGTTTGATGATCCGCTTCGCTGAAATCTCCATGTCTGTCGCCTGTCCTTTGACGCCGCCGAGCGGCTGATGGATCATGATTTCGCTGTTTTTGAGCGCATAACGTTTGCCCTTTGCTCCGCCGGCGAGGAGAATCGCTCCCATGGAAGCTGCCATTCCGACGCAGATCGTGCGGACATCCGGCTTCACATAATCCATCGTATCCAAAATCGCATATCCCGCGGAAGTTGATCCGCCCGGGCTGTTGATATAGATCGAAATGTCTTTTTCATTGTCCTCGGCTGACAAAAACAGCAATTGGGCGGTGACCCGATTGGCGAGGTCATCGTTGAATTCAGAGCCGATCATAATGATTCGGTCTTTTAAAAGTCTGGAAAAAATATCGTACGATCTTTCACCCGCAGCCGTTTTCTCAATGACGTAAGGAATGGTGTTCATAGCCTTTTTCCTCCTAGGCAGCACACCTCATCATGCTGATGCCAGACGGCTGTGAAGCGCCGAAAAGCCATGTCTGTTTGGCAAATTCAAGCAGATCATCGGGGTTGTGATACAATATCGCCCGAACAAGCAGGCCAATGTGTTCGTCATCCCCGTCCGCTGCTTCCCTTTGCAGATCATCCGGTGAAAGCCTTTTTAATCGCTGACGCGATCTGAATAAAAGCGACTTGACGGATGATTCGGGCTTACCGAGCGTCTCGGCGATTTCGTGCAGCTGAAAGGAAAACACATCTTTGAGCAGAAAAATCGTTAATTGCTTCGGTGTTAAAATACCGGAAAGCTGTTTCAGCAGGTGCTCGAAGTCATCGGCCGCCTTCATGCGCTCTGCCCGCCCGTCTACCTGATTGTCTTCAGACAGAAAGCTTTCGCGCTTCCTTTTTCTGAGCAGGTCAATCCATTTATGCTTTGCCACCGTCTTTTGATAAGCATGTGAGGCGTCTGTTCGATTGATTTCTAATAACTTCAGGATTGTATCCTGAACTAAATCCTCGGCATCCCATTTATCGCCTGTCATTCTCATGCAATACTTCATCAGCGCTTGCTGTTCTAGCTCATTCATGAATGCATTCACACTCCTTAAAAGAGGCCTCTTACTTAATAAACGGCTGACTCCGCCGAATTGATACGGGTTTTTTATGATTGTAACAAAAAAGGCGCCTATCGTATTTGATAGGCGCTCGGGGAAGCGTGCCTTATGACTGGCTTGAATCGTCAGACTGGGTTCCGTCTTGATTTTCTGACCCTTCAGACGAATCTTCCCGTTTGGTTTTGTCATCTTTTCCATCTGTTTGATCTTTCGCTTTGTCTTCTGTTTTTGACTTTTCTTCAACAGAAGGCTGAGCAGGTTCTTTCATTTCAGACGCTTGTTCCTCCACTGCTTTTTCAATGCTGGAGACCGGCTTGTCCATGAAGTTCAGCGGGTTTAGTGCAACACCGTCTTTGCGGATTTCAAAATGCACATGGTTTCCGCCTTCTTCATTGTAAAGATTTTTGCCTGCTTTTCCGATGACTTGATTTTGTTCAATCTTGTCACCTTGTTTGACGCTTACTTCAGAAAGAGACTGATACACAGTTGATAAACCATTTTCATGTTCAACTTCAACAACGTAGCCCAGTACAGGGTCTTTTGCAGCTTTGATGACCGTACCGCTGAGAGATGCGGAAACATCGAATGTTTTTCCGTCTTTCTCAGCCAAGTCGATACCTTTGCTCATGCTGTACGTGTTATTATAGTTTACAAGTGCTGCTTCTTTCTCTTCTTTAGTTGCGTCAGTTTCAAAAAACTTTTTAACGACGGAAACATTTTCAGAATCAGCAACCGGCATTGCGACATTTTCGACTGGTTTGCCTACTTCTACCGCATCATCCCGGTTATCATAGGCTGATTTCTTGCCATCGTCTGCAAGCTGGTCTTTTACATCGTTGTTAGAAGCCGATTGATACCAAAGTACGGCGGTTAATACAACGACGGCACTTGTCAAATAGATGGCCGGAAATACCCAGCGTTTACGAAAAAACTGTTGCAGCTTTGTGATTTTGGAAGTACGATTCTTTTCTTCCTCTTTCATAACTCATCACCTCAGCAACATTCTGAACACTTTTCAGAAAATATATACATTTACAAAAAACTTTTTTTCAAATTAGTCTGCACCGGCTGCTTCGTTTTTATGTAAAAACCGCCCTAAAACCTGAAAATTGACCGGTATGCATGATAACGGAAAAAACGCCGAAGATATAACATATGAAGAAAGGATAGAGAGAATGAAATTACGGATCGCCAACCGGGAAGACCTTCCCGCAGTAGTCGATATTTACAACTCCACCATTGCATCGCGAATGGTTACGGCAGATACAGAACCCGTCACACCTGAAGAAAGGCTGAGCTGGTTTTTGAGCCATACCGAGGAAAGGCCTCTTTATATTGTAGAAAATGAAAAACGGGATATCATCGGCTGGATCAGCTTCGAATCATTTTACGGAAGACCCGCCTACGCCAAAACCGCCGAAGTCAGCATTTACCTTCATAAAGACCACCGCGGCAAAGGGGCGGGTTCTGCGGTGCTTGAAAAAGCGCTTGAAGCTGCTCCAAAGCTTGGAATCCGTTCTTTAATGGCGTTTATTTTCGCTCACAATGAACCGAGCATGAAGCTTTTCAAAAAATACGGCTTCACCGAATGGGGACACTTTCCCGGAATCGCCGAGATGGACGGAATCCGGTACGACTTAAAAATATTAGGAAAAGAATTGAATGAAGCCTGATCATCATGACAAAAAAAGAGCTGTCATGCAGCTCTTTTCAGCTTGTCGACAAAGCCACAAAAAGTGGCTTGATCGACAAGCTTTTTTTGTTAAAATGTGAGTGAAATCTAGTTTTTGGAGGTTTTTCCATGTTGTCTAGGCACTCTAAAGATCAGCGC
>NZ_MRBL01000026.1 GCF_001969855.1 Bacillus haynesii | reverse complement strand
CGAGGACTTAACCTAAATATTTGTGAATGTCTGACCGTTATCTAGTTTTGAGAGAACACCTCTCAATTTGTTTGGTGGCGATAGCGAAGAGGTCACACCCGTTCCCATGCCGAACACGGAAGTTAAGCTCTTCAGCGCCGATGGTAGTTGGGGGCTTCCCCCTGTGAGAGTAGGACGCCGCCAAGCACTTAGAAAGACCAGCTTATATCAGCTGGTCTTTTTTGTTGTTTTCCTTTTTTTGAAGAAGCAATTCAGCGATAAAATAGGGGAACTTTGACTCGACTATATGTAAAAACTGTTGAATGATGACATAATCATCGCTAGCACTTTGAAGCAGAAGGTCATACCACCATTCTGTTTCATACCTGGCAATCATGCTTAAATTGTAAGCAACCAAGTAATGTGCCAATATTTCCGGGAGCTTTAAAAAGCGATCCCGTTCAGCCGGAACATAATATGCGTCATGTTCCAAATCATATAGCAAGGTGGTCGAAGTGCTGGGACGGCATTCTTTTTCAGTGGCGGAAAAAACAATCCCCTCTTTTTCCTCACGGCAGAAAGACCAGTTTAAATGGTATTCGACATGTTCGATGAAACGATTTGACGACATATTGTAAGCATTGGGCGTCTCGCTTGGCAGCCAAATGAGCCGGTCTTCGACGGCTGCTTTTACAATTGGATTTGGTTTTCTTTGAAATGCCAGCGCTTTATTGAGCTCCGGAATTTTCGCCAAAAGCTGCTTCATATTGAAGCGTTCATCTTCCAATCCGGATAATTGGAAAAGGGATCTGATGACGTGCATACATAGGCCGTTCCTTTGGATTTTCACTTCATCTTCATAAAAGCGGTAATTTTGTTTTTTTCGCTTTCTTGTGGTCACGCCATGAGCAAGCACTGAAGTATGGCTTGGATAGGAAGGATCTGTCGTTAACAGGCAGGCTTTCAATAGCTGTGCCATGCCGTAAAATAATAAAATCGGTTTGATTTCCAATGTAGCGATTTTGGCTTGTTTATAAAAAGCTTCTGCATGTTTAAGAAAAAAAATAAAGCGCTCTCCGTTTTTATAAGAGTTTTTTTTGGCATCTTCCATTCGTTGATTTTTATATACCATTTCAAGAAAATACTGGGCTGTTTCGACCGAGTAAAACAGCTTTAAATCCTTCCATCCTTTATCTTGCATGTACTCCACTTCCCTTATGGTTATTTTCTAAAAATTACAACTGTTTCCCGCTTTCTTGACAGTGGGTATTCAAGTTGATAATCTACATATAATATTTTGCCGAAAAGAGGGGGATTTACTAATGTGGGAAAGCAAATTTTCAAAAGAAGGCTTAACATTTGATGATGTATTGCTCGTTCCGGCTAAATCGGAAGTACTTCCGCGCGACGTGGATTTATCGGTTGAGCTTACACCGTCTCTCAAGCTGAATGTTCCAATAATTAGTGCAGGCATGGATACAGTTACAGAAGCTCAAATGGCCATCGCGATGGCAAGGCAGGGCGGAATGGGCATTATCCATAAAAACATGTCAATTGAACAGCAGGCTGAACAGGTTGACAAAGTTAAACGTTCAGAGCGCGGTGTCATTACAAATCCGTTTTTCTTAACACCAGAGCACCAAGTTTTTGATGCAGAGCATTTGATGGGCAAATACAGAATTTCCGGTGTTCCGATTGTTGACAATGAAGAGGATCAGAAGCTGGTTGGAATCATTACAAACCGTGATCTGCGATTTATTTCTGATTACTCCATGAAAATCAGCGATGTTATGACAAAAGAAGAGCTTGTTACGGCTCCTGTTGGTACAACCCTTGATGAAGCAGAAAAAATTCTTCAAAAATACAAGATCGAAAAACTCCCTCTTTTAGATGATCAAGGTGTTTTAAAAGGGCTTATTACGATTAAAGACATTGAAAAAGTAATCGAATTCCCGAATTCAGCGAAAGATGTTCACGGCCGCCTATTGGTTGGAGCAGCGGTTGGTGTAACAGGCGATACAATGACACGCGTCAGAAAGCTTGTGGAAGCCAATGTCGATGTGATTGTCGTTGATACCGCGCACGGCCATTCACAAGGAGTATTGGATACCGTTAAGAAAATCCGTGACACTTATCCTGAATTAAATATCATTGCCGGCAACGTCGCAACTGCCGAAGGAACAAAAGCGCTTATCGAAGCTGGAGCAAATGTAGTTAAAGTCGGCATCGGACCGGGTTCTATTTGTACAACCCGCGTAGTAGCCGGTGTCGGTGTTCCGCAAGTGACAGCGATTTACGATTGTGCGACTGAAGCAAGAAAACACGGTGCTGCGATTATTGCAGACGGCGGCATCAAGTTTTCCGGTGATATTGTCAAAGCCTTGGCTGCCGGCGGCCATGCCGTCATGCTTGGAAGCCTTCTTGCCGGAACATCCGAAAGCCCAGGCGAGACTGAAATCTACCAAGGCAGACGTTTTAAAGTTTATCGCGGCATGGGTTCTGTGGCTGCAATGGAAAAAGGAAGCAAAGACCGCTACTTCCAAGAGGAAAACAAAAAATTCGTTCCGGAAGGCATTGAAGGACGTACGCCTTATAAAGGCCCTGTTGCTGACACCGTTTATCAGCTTATCGGCGGTTTGAAATCCGGCATGGGCTACTGCGGAACGAAAGATTTGCACGCACTGAGGGAAGATGCGCAGTTCATCCGCATGACGGGTGCAGGCCTGCGGGAAAGCCATCCTCACGATGTACAAATTACCAAAGAATCGCCTAACTATACCATTTCCTAATCAAATATGACAAAAATTAAACCGTAGACAGAGTGATACTCTGTCTATTTTTTTTTGCTTCATTATGATAAAATTTATAATGTTGTGTTTGAAAAATGTCTTAAAAGGCTTTGATATAGATTATTAGTCTGATGAAAAGCGGAGGTATCACGATTTGAAAAGCAAGAGATTAAAGCAGCTGATCATGATGATCGTTGCTTTTGCCGTGACTGTAGGTGCATTTTCTCCTATGTCAACAGCAAAAGCCGCAAATGATCCAATTAATGTAGACGCAAAAGCAGCAATCCTGGTGGAAGCATCATCGGGGAAAATTTTGTACAGTAAAAATGCCGATCAGCGTCTTCCTGTTGCCAGCATGGCAAAAATGATGACGGAGTATCTCCTGTTGGAAGCGATTCACGAAGGCAAAGTGAAATGGGATCAGAAATACACGCCTGACGATTATGTATACGAGATTTCCCAAGATCGTTCATTATCCAATGTTCCTCTTCGTAAAGACGGATCATACACAGTAAAAGAACTTTATCAGGCGACTGCCATTTACTCTGCAAACGCGGCGGCTATTGCACTTTCTGAAATTGTTGCCGGTTCTGAATCAAAGTTTGTAGAGTTAATGAATAAAAAAGCCAAAGAGCTTGGAATGAAAGATTTCAAATTTGTGAATGCTACAGGTTTGGAAAACAAGGATCTTCACGGCAAACATCCGAGCGGAACAAATGCCAATGAAGAAAATGAAGTGTCTGCGAGAGACATGGCGCTCCTTGCCGATCATTTAGTGAGCGATTATCCTGAGATCCTCGATACGGCGAGCATTGCCAAAACGAAGTTTAGAAAAGGCACAGACGATGAAATGGACATGCCGAACTGGAACTTTATGCTGAAAGGCCTTGTTCAGCAATATGAAGGTGTGGACGGGCTGAAAACCGGGTCAACGGACTCAGCCGGATCATGCTTTACGGCAACTGCCGAAAGAAACGGCATGAGAGTGATTTCCGTCGTTCTGGATGCGAAAGGCGACCTTCATACGGCGCGATTTAAAGAAACGAAAAAAATGCTTGATTATGCATTTAAAAACTTCACCATGAAAGAGTTTTACGCAAAAGGCGCACAAGTGAAAGGCAACGAAACGGTCACAGTTGACAAAGGGAAAGAAACCGAAGTCGGCATTGTCACGGAAAATGCCTTTTCAATGCCTGTGAAGAACGGTGAAGAAAAGAATTACAAGGCGAAAGTGACGCTGAACAAAGACGAGCTGACCGCACCTGTTAAAAAAGGTGAGAAAGTCGGTACCTTGACGGCCTCCTATAAGGGAGAAGAAAAGGACTACGGATTTCTCGGCAGCGATGTATCAGGTGTAAACCTGGTGACAAAAGAAGATGATGAGAAAGCAAACTGGTTTATTTTAACGATGAGAAGCATCGGCGGCTTTTTTGCTGGAATATGGAACAGCATTGTTGAAATGGTAACCGGCTGGTTTTAATAAATAAAGGGCTCTATCTGATAGGGCTCTTTATTGTCATATTCAGATAGAATTACCATTTACAATCCTAACAATTTGTTATTAAAATAGAAATAATCTTCGTGTTTTTCATATGATTTTGTGGAATTATAGGATACAATAGGATTAAATCTGACAATTCAATCTTTGATTAGGGGGATCCTTGAAATGGCTCAAACAGGTACTGATCGCGTAAAACGTGGTATGGCAGAAATGCAGAAGGGCGGCGTCATTATGGACGTTGTCAATGCCGAACAAGCAAAAATCGCAGAAGAAGCAGGAGCCGTCGCAGTCATGGCGCTGGAGCGCGTTCCGGCTGATATCCGTGCGGCAGGCGGGGTTGCCCGCATGGCAGATCCGACAATTGTCGAAGAAGTCATGAACGCTGTTTCAATCCCGGTTATGGCGAAAGCACGCATCGGGCATATCGTTGAAGCGCGTGTTCTTGAAGCGCTTGGCGTTGACTATATTGATGAAAGTGAAGTTTTGACTCCTGCGGATGAAGAATTTCATTTAAATAAAAACGAATATACTGTTCCATTTGTATGCGGATGCCGCGACCTCGGAGAAGCGACGCGCCGGATCGCTGAAGGAGCTTCAATGCTTCGTACAAAAGGCGAACCTGGTACAGGCAATATTGTGGAAGCTGTCCGCCATATGAGAAAAGTGAATGCTCAAGTGCGCAAAGTAGTCGGCATGAGCGATGATGAACTGATGACAGAAGCGAAAAACCTCGGCGCTCCTTATGAGCTGCTGAAGGAAATTAAAGCCGAAGGACGCCTTCCGGTTGTCAACTTTGCTGCCGGCGGTGTGGCAACACCTGCTGATGCTGCTTTAATGATGCAGCTTGGCGCTGACGGCGTATTCGTAGGGTCCGGTATTTTCAAATCCGACAACCCTGCCAAATTTGCGAAAGCAATCGTTGAAGCGACGACGCATTTCACGGATTACAAGCTGATTGCCGAGCTTTCAAAAGAGCTTGGAACTGCGATGAAAGGGATTGAAATCTCAAATCTGCTGCCAGAACAGCGTATGCAAGAGCGCGGCTGGTAAACACGAAGGAGACGGATTGACATGCTGACAATTGGTGTACTTGGACTTCAGGGAGCAGTAAGAGAACATATTCGCTCAATTGAAGCATGCGGAGCAGCCGGAAAAGTCATTAAGTGGCCGGAAGAGTTAAAAGAAATCGACGGTTTGATTTTGCCCGGAGGCGAAAGCACGACGATGAGGCGCCTCATCGATACGTATCAGTTTATGAAGCCTCTTCAGGAATTTGCCGCATCCGGAAAGCCGGTATTTGGAACTTGTGCGGGGCTGATTATCCTGGCGAAGAACATAGCTGGAACTAACGATGCTCATCTTGGGGTTCTGGATGTAACGGTAGAACGGAATTCCTTTGGAAGACAAGTGGACAGCTTTGAAGCAGACTTAACGGTTAAAGGACTTGACGCACCGTTTACAGGCGTATTTATCCGCGCTCCGCACATTTTGGAAGCGGGCGCAGATGTAGAAGTGCTTTCGGAACACAACGGAAGAATCGTCGCTGCCAAACAAGGAAATCTTCTCGGCTGTTCGTTCCACCCTGAACTGACAGATGATCACAGAATGACGAAATTATTTGTCGAGATGGTCGAAAAGCATAAACGGGAAGCCGTCGTATAAAACGGTTGAAAGCTGTTAAAACTTGTAGTACATTTATAAGACAATATAGATCGAAAAGCGTTGATAGGAAGCAGTAGGAAGCCTCTCTTTCCAAGAGAGCCGATGGTTGGTGCGAATCGGCGAAAGATGCTGTCCGAATCCATCCTTGAGCGAAATGCTGAACAGTCAAAGTAGGCATTTACGGGAGAACCGTTATCAAATGAAGCGGAAAACAGGAGGAAGATGCCTGTTTTCAATCAGGGTGGCAACGCGAGAGCTCTCGTCCCTTATATTTAGGGGACAAGGGCTCTTTTTTTCGGTCAAATCAGTATAAAAGGAGCGAGGCAGATGCTTGATGTCAAACTGTTGCGGGCAAATTTAGAAGAAATCAAACAAAAGCTTGCCCATAGGGGAGAAGATTTATCAGATTTTGATCAATTTGAGGAATTGGATACAAAGAGAAGAGAATTGATCGTCAAAGTGGAAGAGCTGAAAGGAAAGCGCAATGAGGTATCTCAGCAGGTTGCCGCATTAAAGCGTGAGAAAAAAGATGCTGACCACCTCATTAAAGAAATGCGCGAAGTCGGTGAAGACATTAAAAAACTTGATGAAGAGCTGAGAATGGTCGAGTCTTCCCTTGATAAGATCATGCTGTCTATTCCGAACATCCCTCACGAGTCTGTTCCGGTCGGTGAGACCGAAGACGACAACGTGGAAGTTCGCAAATGGGGCGAACTCCCCGAATTTTCATTTGAGCCGAAGCCTCATTGGGATATTGCCGATCAATTGGATATTCTCGATTTTGAGCGGGCCGGCAAGGTAACGGGAAGCCGTTTCGTTTTCTATAAAGGGCTCGGCGCCAGACTTGAACGTGCATTGTATAACTTTATGCTTGATCTCCACGTAGACGAGTACGGCTATACGGAAGTCATCCCCCCGTACATGGTGAACCGTGCAAGCATGACAGGCACCGGACAGCTGCCGAAATTTGAGGAAGATGCCTTTAAAATCAGAGAAGAAGATTATTTCTTAATTCCGACGGCGGAAGTGCCGATTACGAACCTGCATCGCGATGAAATTTTGTCAGCTGACGAGCTGCCGGTCAATTATGCGGCGTTCAGTGCGTGCTTCCGTTCAGAAGCAGGCTCAGCCGGCCGTGATACGCGCGGTTTGATTCGCCAGCATCAATTTAACAAGGTTGAACTGGTGAAATTTGTGAAGCCTGAGGATTCATATGAAGAGCTTGAAAAGCTGACAAATCAAGCGGAGAAAGTTCTTCAGCTGCTTGAGCTTCCTTACCGTGTGATGAGCATGTGTACGGGCGATCTAGGGTTTACCGCTGCGAAAAAATACGATATCGAAGTATGGATTCCAAGCCAAAACACATATCGTGAAATTTCATCTTGCAGTAACTTTGAAGCTTTCCAGGCCAGACGGGCGAATATCAGATTCAGAAGGGAAGCAAAAGGCAAGCCAGAGCATGTCCATACGCTAAACGGCTCCGGATTGGCAGTCGGCAGAACGGTTGCCGCATTATTGGAAAATTACCAGCAGGAGGACGGAAGCGTCCTCATCCCTAAAGCACTTCGTCCATACATGGGGAACAGAGACGTTATTCAACCATAAAAAAGTGCGCGCCAATAGGCGCGCTTTTTTTATGCGAGTGACCAGACGGCGGCTACATTTCGGGCACAGCGCGTAAGATTTGAACTTCCATCGGCAAGGGCATTCTCCAAGGAGCTGATCCCTGGCACGATCGAAAAGAGAGCGGAAATGCCGATATCATAAACAAGCTCACAGCCTTCACCGAGCGAACCGGCAAATGCAATAACGGGAATATTCTCACTGCGGGCGCGTTTTGCAACGCCGGCCGGCGTTTTTCCGCTGACCGTTTGGCCGTCTATTTTTCCCTCGCCTGTAATCACAAGATCGGCTCCTTTAATGCGTTCAGAAAAAGACAAAGTATCTAAAACAATGTCAACACCGCTTTTTAATTCCGCATTTAAAAAGGCACACAGGCCTGCTCCCAATCCTCCGGCCGCTCCGGCTCCCGGGATTGAATCGATTTCGCATCCCAGCTCTGCTTTGACAGCTGCAGCATAATGTTTTAAGTTTTGATCCAAGAGGGCAGTCATTTCACTGTTCGCCCCTTTTTGCGGCCCAAATACGGCGGAGGCTCCGCGGGGACCTGTAAGAGGATTATCGACATCACAGGCGGCTTCAAATTGGATATGCTTTAATTTTGGATTGAGACCGCTCACATCGATTTTGGCAATCTCAGCTAATGCACCGCCGCTATTTTCAATCTCTTCTCCATCGCGGTTTAGAAACTTCGCGCCCAGTGCTGCAGCCATTCCTGCTCCGCCGTCATTTGTCGCGCTTCCGCCGAGTCCGATGATGATGGTGGACACCCCTTTTTCCGCAGCATCCAGTATCAGTTCTCCGGTTCCTCGCGTCGTCGTCAACAGGGGATTCCGCTGTCCAGGGGGAACGAGGTGAAGGCCTGACGCTTCAGCCATTTCGATGACAGCCGTTTTTCCGTCGCCAAGCAGGCCGTAAGCCGCCTTCACCGGCTTCCCGAGAGGGCCTGTGACCGTTTGATGTACGATATCTCCTCCGGTGGCGTCAACCAGAGCCTGAACCGTTCCTTCACCTCCATCGGCAACCGGGATGTTGACGTATTCGGCGTCAGGCAGTACCGCTTTAAAGCCTTTTTCAATGCTTCTAGCCGCCTCAAGCGATGTCATGCTTTCTTTAAATGAATCAGGTGCGATTACGATTTTCATGGTACCTGCTCCTTTTTAAATAAAGAATTGAAAAATTCCAAAAATCAAAGTTGAGATAATGGTTAGGATTAAGCCGATGACCGACTCATATGGAATCAGCTTTAAACGTTCTTTCATGGACATGAATACGCTGCCTCCTGTCGTATGAAAAAAACTTCCGTGAGGCAGGTGGTCGAGCACCGTTGCTCCGGCGTGAATCATCGCCGCACCTGCGAGGCCGGCGACGCCAAGATCAAGCAATGTCGGGCCAAATACGCTGCTGGCGACAGCAGTGCCGGCGGTTGTCGAGGCTGTGGCCATTGACATTAGCATGCCTGAGATTGGAGCTAAGAGAAACGACGGCAGTCCCAACCCGACAAGGGTGTCGGTAATGAAAGAATTGAGTTGGGAGTTGGCGATGATTCCCGCGAGCGTTCCAGTCCCGATCAGCATCACGGCAACGCCTGACATCTTTGACAGTCCTGAAGCGGCAAAGTCCTTCAGTTTGCCCGCTTGCCCTGAGGCAATCGCAGTGACGAGGCCTCCCGCGGGCAGAGCGATAATTGGATCAATCGTAATTCCTGCCGCAGGCCTTAAAGCGAGCAACAGGATGGACACCACCGGACCGCTGAGCGCCGCCCAAAATGCCGGCAGTTGTTGAGCCGTTTGGGTTTCAATCTCATTTGCAGCTACTTTTGTTCCTTTATTTGATAGGCGTTTTGCTAGTAAGTAAGTGGCGCCCAATCCGAAAATGGCGGGGATGATCCCGGCGGCCATCACGGATGTCAAAGGGACGTGAAAGGCATCTGAAGCGGCAATGGCATTAGGGTTTGGCGACATGATATTGCCCGCTTTTCCCCCGCCGATCATCGCCAACAGAATGGCCGCTTTGCTGATAAAGGTCCGCCTCGCGATCGCCAAGGCGATCGGAGCGACTGTGATGACAGCGACATCAACAAATACGCCGACCGTTGTTAAGATGGCCGTTGCCAATGTTAAGGCAAGCAGCGCCCTTTTTTCTCCGATCTTATTGACAATGGTTTCCGCAATCACCGCTGCGGAGCCGGATTGAATCAGAACGCCGGCGAGCACGCCTGCCGCCAAGATGCGGAGCACCGCAGGAATCATGTTTTTAGCACCTGCTATCATCAAATCCGTCGTCTCTATTAAATCTGCGCCGCCGATTAAGCCTCCGGCCAATGCGCCGATCATCATGCCGTAAGCCGGCGGGACTTTTTTCAGAATGAGAAAGATTGATATGGCTAATGCGCATAAGGCGCCTATTGCATTGATTTGAATATCCATGTGCATACCCTCCCTTACGTCCAATTGTAAACGCTTTCTGTATAAGGGAGAATTGGTCAGGTATACGGATTTCGTTCTTTTATCCTATATTAAAATTGTTCATTTGCACAAAAGGGTGAAAAAAGCGTAATGGCTGTATACAGTTTGAATAGGTCGTCAAACCGTTTTGGATTGCACCCTGTCGCTATTTCAACTTTTCTCAGCCGGTAGTTTAATGTGTTGCGGTGAATAAAGAGTCTTGATGCAGTTTCCCCGATTTCGCCGTTTTCTTCTATGTAGCAGAGGAGGGTATGGATTAATTCGCCTTTTTGATCTGCTTGGGAAAGGTGATCCCAGATGTTTCGAAAATGAATCTCCTGATCCGGATGCTCTATCTTTGATAATAAAACAGGAATCGCAAACTCTCGATAATCGAATAAACGACAACTGTTTTTAGCAATCTTGAGCGTTTGTTTTGCACTTTGATAGGAAAATGGCAGCTGCTGAAGCTGATTCGCCTGCTCGCCAAGCGCGCCTCTGACCGTTTTCCATTGGCTGAGCCAGCTGTTCCAAGATGAAAAGAGATCGGACCTGCTTTTAGTGGGGGTGCCTGCAAGAATAACTGCGATCTCTTTTAAAGAAATATTGGCGTACAAATCTTTCGCAGTTAAATGCTTCTCAAGTTTTTTAATAAATGCCGGCTTCATATCAGCGGATGGCAGCTCAAACACAAGACAAGTACGCTGGCCGTCTAGCGGTATGTTCAATCGCTCCGCACGTTCAAGGAAGTCAAGGGATGCTAGATCAGCCCCCTGAATCATTTGGATGACAGTTTCTTCGCGAAGCCTTTGATCCCATGTCAGCTGTTTTGTTAAAAATGCCTGTTCGACAGTTAGCTCTGCCGCCATTTTAACAAGTTCTCCATAACGGCTGACTTCAGAAGGCGGCCCCGTGATTCCAATAACGCCGATTATTTCATCATGAAATACGATGGGAAGGTTTACGCCGGGCTTTGTGCCCGTTAAAGCCGAGCATTCTTCAGGCGTAATGCTGATAACCTTTTCAGCTGCAAGTGCATCCTTCGCTCCAGCGTGTTCATCACCGATTCTCGAGCGGTCTCCTGAAGCGATGATAACCCCGTTTTCATCCATCATATTAATGTTGTGCCGAATAATCGACATGGTTCTGTCGACAATTTCCTCCGCCAATTCTTTTGATAGGTAATTCATTTCATCATGCTCCTGCCTAAGATCGTTTTTTAAATGGTGATTGTTCCGTCGATCCAGCCTTTTATGAATGGCTTTAAAGAAGATGCGACCCATATACGGCTGTCGTCTATATGATTCCAAACATAAATATCATTTTCCCGTATGGAGCGTTTAAAATAGAATAAGCAAATCAATTGCCATTGCCCGCACCTGCTATAAATAACAGACAATCAAACGGCTTAAAACAGTCGGCACCTCTCATGTCTCGATTCTCTTCTGTTATTCTGTCCGAAGGCCAAATGAAATGATCCCCGAATATATCATTGATGCCATCTGTCATTTTTAAGAGGCTGACCAGTTCATCAGGGAAAGAGACGCCGAGGAGTTTTTTTGCTTTTCGAAGCTTTTCTGTTTCAATAGGTCTGTTCAGCGTGTAATCTTGAGGCAAACGGATTATAAAATGTTTCCACAATGCCATCACCCTTTGCGTTTATCATCATTTTTGCATATAATGAGAAGCGTGAACAATAAAATAAATTTTTTATTAAAAAATCCCTTGACTAAAAAAGATAGGACATGTTATATTAATTCTTGTCGATACGGAGGAATACCCAAGTCTGGCTGAAGGGATCGGTCTTGAAAACCGACAGGGGTGTCAAAGCCCGCGGGGGTTCGAATCCCTCTTCCTCCGCCATTATTGATTTGCATTTTAGTGATTGACTAAGCATAAATTGGAGATTGTGTTGCCGCTGCCTGGATAGGGCAGCGGTTTTTTTATATGTACAACAAAAAGAGCGGCTCTTCAAGGGAGCCCGCTCTTTTTGCTTGTTTATCTTTGAATGGCTTCACTGATTTTTTCAATGATTGGATCGAGGGAAGCAGAGTTGTTGAACAGGTCATATTCATCAATATTGACTCTGACAACCGGACAGGCGTTAAATCCGCTGATCCAGTTTTCGTACCTTGTGTACATTTCCTCCCAATACGATTTGTCGGTTAACAGTTCCATTTCCCGTCCGCGGTTTTTGATGCGGTCGAGAATCGTTTCCAAATCGCCCTCCAAATAGACTAAAACGTCAGGGCGGGGGAAGTAAGGCGTCATGACCATCGCTTCAAACAGGCTCGTATACGTCTTATAATCGACTTTTGACATCGTGCCTTTATCCGCGTGCATTTTGGCGAAAATGCCTGTATCTTCATAAATTGAACGGTCCTGAACAAATCCTCCGCCCGATTCGTAAATGTATTTTTGCTCTTTGAAGCGTTCCGCCAAGAAGAAAATTTGCAGGTGAAAGCTCCAGCGTTCAAAGTCTTGGTAAAAAGCCTCCAAATAAGGGTTGTTTACGACCTCTTCAAGAGAAGTTTTAAATCCGAGTTTTTTTGCAAGCTCTTTTGTCAATGTGGATTTCCCCACTCCTACCGTTCCGGCAACAGTAATGATAGCATCTTTCGGAATAGCATATACACTCATTCTATATACTCCTTTACTTGATCGGCAATTCGATTGAAAACGGCTTCAGAGATCACGAAGTCTTCCTGATCTCCGTTAATTTCAATAACGGGCATTGGCGGATCGGATTCTTTAAATTGCTTAATGGCAGCCTCATAATCATTGATGAGCTGTTCCAAATATTGCTTGTCCATTTCCTGTTCAAACGGCCGTCCGCGCTTTTTGATCCGTTCCAATAACGTCGGAAGGCTTGCTCTTATGTAAATGATGACATTTGGTTTCGGCAGATCTTCTGTAAGCAGATGATAAATTTTTCTGTATTTCTCAAGTTTTTTGCCTTCCAGCGTCCGTTCGGCAAAAATGAGGTTTTTATAAATATGATAGTCCGAAACAACGGGCATGTGATGATGCAAATACTTCTTTTCGGTATCTTCAAGCTGCTTATAGCGATTGCAGAGGAAAAACATCTCGAGCTGAAAACTCCATTCATCTTTGTCATCATAAAATTTATCAAGAAAAGGGTTTTCTTCGACGATTTCTTTGACCAAAGAGAGTGAGAGCTTTTCGGAGAGCATGCTGGCCAAGGTTGTTTTTCCCGCACCGATGGGGCCTTCGACAGCGATGAAAGGGGCTGTATTCATAGGTGTCCTCCTACTAAAGAAATTCATTTGTGAACCATACATATTGTATCACATCATCATCCGCTGCCATGAAAAAAACGTTCCTTTAACTTGGGAACGTCTCTTTCACAACATTAAATTGATCGGCTATCAAGAGCCAGTTTTGCGGAAAGGACAGGCCGAGCTTCCAATAGCTGATGCCCCTTAAATTCAATTCCCTAATCAGATCAAACTTTGCTTGAATCGAGCGGGCGTCTTCAAACCATACCTCATGCTGTTTGCCGGCATTGTCCGTATAGCGGAAGTAAGGAGCCTGAGCTGTTTCATCGTAAAGTATCGCCGCATTGTTCTCACTCGCGATCTCAATTGCTCGCTGAGGGCTGATTGCTTTGGCCAGCTGTCCGCCTGGCGTATAGGGCAGCGTCCAGTCATAACCGTACAAGTTCTGTCCCATGACGATTTTGCTGGCGGGCATTTCCGTAAGTGCGTATTCGATCACGTCCCGGACGGGTCCGATCGGCGATACCGCCATCGGCGGTCCTCCGCTGTAGCCCCACTCATATGTCATCAGCACGACGAAATCGACAATTTCGCCGTGAGCCCGGTAATCATGGGCCTCATACCATTGTCCAGGCTGATCCGCTCTCGTTTTCGGCGCAAGCGCGGTTGAGATGAACCAGCCTTCCTGTTTGAAGCGGGCCCGGGCATCCCGTAAAAACTGATTATAGGCTTCTCTATCTTCAGGCCTTAAGTATTCAAAATCAAAATGGATGTCTTTAAACCCGTATCTTCTGGCTGCTGCAACGATGTTATCGAGCAATCTGTTTTTTACATTCTGGTCCGTCAGAATGATCCTGCCGAGTTCGTCGCTGAAAGCTTCATTTTCGAGATTGGTGACAATCATCATCATCGTAGTCCGATGTCTGTCGGCAATTTCTTTTAAGTTGTTCAGCGGCGGTTCTTCGAGTGTGCCGTCCCGCTTCGCCTGGAAGCTGAAAGCACCCAGATAAGTCAAGTATGGCGAAGCCTCTCTTGCCGCCTGCTGCAGAGCGGGGCTGACGCTTTCTCCCCGAGGTTCAATATAAGCGTTTGTTTCAATGTTCCGTTTTGGCCGAGGGGGGATATAAAGCAGCAGTCCGACAGGCAAAACGGCGCTAACCTGAATACGGTTGATCCTCGCCAGTTCAGCCGGAGAAATATTAAAGCGTGCTCCGATTGATGCTAATGTATCTCCTTGTCTGACCTCATAAAACTCGCCGGCGATCGGTATCACGATGGTTTGTCCGACAACAAGCCGATTCGGGTTCGGAATTTCATTCGTCTCGACAATTTCATTAACTGTTGTTCGGTAACGATTCGCGATTTGGTAAAGGGTATCGCCTCTTTTCACGACATAAATCTGAATGGGAAACGCCTCCTTTCTCATTGCTACCACTATATGAAGAAAGGAAGTGTTTCATGCTCTAAGTTTCGGCGGTGATCTCTTTAGCCGTCGTAATATTGGCGAACAGAACATTTTCCATCATCGTCAATGCATATTTGTTGTCTTTTTCATTGTTTGAGGCGATGCAATCGCGCGGAATCGTGATAGCGTACTCCCGCATATAAGCATCGTTTGCCGTAAATAATACGCAGATATTGCCTGCGATCCCAGTAATGATCAAATGATCGACATGAAGTTCATGCAGCAATGTTTCAAGAGCGGTGCCGTAAAAAGCCGAGTGCTTTGGTTTGATTAAGAAATAATCGCTGTCATTCGGTGCGAGCCGGTCGATGATATATTCGCTTCTGTCATTTTTGCATTTCTTGATAATGGCAGCAATATCCGCTTGCCAAATTCCAAAATGGTCATTAATGTATATGATAGGCCATTTCATTTTGGCTGCGTGTTCTTTTAATGCCAGAAGATGTTCGGTGATGTTTCTGGTCTTTTTGGAAAGAACGTCACCCATATCGAATTGAAAATCATTAATGATGTCGACTATAATGAGAGCTGAATTGGACAATGCGATTGTCTCCTTTCAGATTTCAAATTCCTTTAACTATAAGTTAGCCTATTCAGTTGGACGAAAAACATTGAAAGAGTGCATGCGGATGACACAAGACGAGTTTTATATGAAAGAAGCGATCAATGAAGCGAGAAAAGCTGAAGAAAAAGGCGAAGTGCCGATTGGCGCCGTACTCGTTCTGGATGGGGAAATTATCGCCCGGGCCCATAATTTGAGGGAAACCGAACAAAGATCGGTTGCCCACGCAGAGATGCTCGTCATTGAAGAGGCATGCCGGAAGCTGGGAACCTGGAGGCTGGAGAGAGCCGTTCTTTACGTTACCCTTGAGCCATGTCCGATGTGTGCCGGAGCGGCCGTTCTTTCCAGAATCGACAAAGTGGTGTTCGGAGCGTCTGATCCGAAAGGCGGCTGTGCAGGGACGTTGATGAATCTCCTGCAGGAAGAGAGGTTCAATCATCAGGCTGAAGTCGTAAGCGGCGTAATGGAAGAAGAATGCGGCAGGATGCTGAGCGATTTTTTCAGAAAGCTTCGCGCGAAAAAGAAAGCAGAAAAGCGAAGCGAGCTGTGATGACGGAAATTTGCAATTTAGGATGAAACAAGTTATACTAATGAGTGCGTCACATCAAGACGCAGCTTAAATAATTTGATATTTATTTTGCCGTGCTAAGCGGGGAGGTAGCGGTGCCCTGTACTCGCAATCCGCTCGAGCGAGGCCGAATTCCTTTCTCGAGGTTCGTTTACTTTAAGGTCTGCCTTAAGCAAGTGGTGTTGACGCTTGGGTCCTGCGCAATGGGAATCCATGAACCATGTCAGATCCGGAAGGAAGCAGCATTAAGTGGAACCTTCCATGTGCCGCAGGGTTGCCTGGGCTGAGCTAACTGCTTAAGTAACGCTTAGGGTAGCGAATCGACAGAAGGTGCACGGTAAATCAATCATCAAATTAAGAACTCATCTATTTTAATATAGATGAGTTTTTTTCTTAAGAAGAGCTTTTGGATTTGAAAGCCGCTTCATGTATAATGGAAATGATGAAAACAAGAGGAGGGCGTGTTTGTGAGTTACCAGGCTTTATATAGAGTGTTCAGGCCGCAGTTGTTTGAAGATGTAGTCGGTCAGGAGCACATCACGAAAACGTTGCAAAATGCCCTTTTACAAAAGAAATTTTCGCACGCTTATCTGTTTTCCGGACCGAGGGGAACGGGAAAAACAAGCGCCGCAAAACTGTTTGCCAAAGCTGTCAACTGTGAGCACGCTCCGGTCAGTGAACCGTGTAATGAATGCTCCGCGTGTAAAGGCATTACAAACGGTTCGATTTCAGATGTGATCGAAATTGACGCCGCTTCTAACAACGGTGTAGATGAAATACGCGACATCCGGGACAAGGTGAAATTTGCCCCGTCTGCCGTCACGTATAAAGTATATATCATAGACGAAGTACATATGCTTTCTATCGGTGCATTCAACGCCCTTCTAAAAACGCTTGAAGAGCCGCCGGAGCATTGTATCTTTATTCTCGCAACAACAGAGCCTCATAAAATTCCTTTAACGATTATATCTAGATGTCAGCGATTTGATTTTAAGAGGATTACCTCACAGGCAATTGTCGGACGAATGAAAAAAATCGTCGAAGCTGAACAGTTTAAGGTGCAGGACGGCGCCTTAGACATCATCGCCAGTGCTGCGGACGGCGGCATGAGGGATGCGCTGAGCCTGCTCGATCAGGCCATATCATTCAGCGGAGAAGAGCTGACGGTGGATGATGCGCTGCTGATAACAGGCGCTGTGTCACAGCACTATATTGGAAAGCTCGCCTCAACCCTTCACGAAAAAAATATTTCCGGCGCTTTAGAAACATTGAACGAACTGCTTCAGCAGGGGAAAGATCCGGCGAAATTAATCGAGGATATGATTTTCTACTTCAGGGATATGCTTCTTTATCAAACGGCGCCCGATTTAGAAGGCGTTCTTGAAAAGGTGAAGGTGGACGAAGAGTTCCAAAACCTGTCCCGGCAAATTCCTGCATCAGACCTTTACGAAATGATCGATATATTAAATAAAAGCCATCAGGAAATGAAATGGACGAACCATCCGCGTATCTTCTTTGAAGTCGCGGTTGTGAAGCTCTGCCAGGGACCAAAAGCAGGAGCATCCGCGGCCGCCCAGCCGGAAGTGGACAATCTCGTCAACAAGGTTCGGCAGCTTGAACAGGAGATTGAGAAACTTAAAACACAAGGTGTGCAGGTTTCTTCGGCTCCCGCCCAGCCTAAAGAAACGTCCCGTCCGCAAAAAAGCGTGAAAAGCGCATATAAAGCGCCTGTCGGCCGTATTCATGAAATATTAAAAGATGCCACAAGACCGGACCTCGAAAAACTGAAGGGCTGCTGGGGAGAATTGCTTGCCCAGCTTAAACAGCAGAATAAAGTATCACATGCAGCCCTTTTAAATGATAGCGAACCGGTGGCTGCATCTTCAAAAGCATTTGTCCTCGCATTCAAATACGAAATTCACTGTAAAATGGTAGCTGAAGACAACAACGGAGTCAGGACAAATCTGGAGCAAATTTTGGACGGAATGCTCGGCGGAAGGATGGATATAGTTGGCGTTCCCGAAGCCCAATGGGGTAAAATAAGAGAAGAATTTTTGCAGGATCACCAGCCGGAAGATTCTGAAGCAAATGAAACGAAAGAAGAAGATCCGCTCGTATCAGAAGCTAAAAAACTGTTCGGAGCGGAACTGATTGAAATTAAAGAATAAAAACATGAAAGAGAGTGGATTTGAGTATGCGCGGTGGAATGGGTAACATGCAGAAAATGATGAAGCAAATGCAAAAAATGCAAAAGGATATGCAAAAGGCACAGGAGGAGCTGGCTGAAAAAGTACTCGAAGGTACTGCAGGCGGGGGAATGGTGACCGTTAAGGTAAACGGCCAAAAAGAAGTCATCGACGTCATCATCAAAGAGGAAGTCGTAGACCCTGAAGATGTTGAAATGCTTCAAGATCTTGTTCTTGCAGCGACAAACGATGCTTTGAAAAAAGTCGACGAAGTAACAAATGAAACGATGGGTAAGTTTACAAAAGGAATGAACATGCCGGGTTTATTCTAGGAGGAAAATAAGAATGCAGTATCCTGAACCAATATCAAAGCTGATTGACAGCTTTATGAAATTGCCAGGAATCGGACCCAAGACGGCGGTCCGTCTGGCTTTTTTTGTTCTTAGTATGAAAGAAGACGTCGTGTTAGATTTTGCAAAAGCATTGGTAAACGCAAAGCGCAATCTGACATATTGCTCGGTTTGCGGACATATAACAGATCAAGATCCTTGCTATATTTGTGAAGATACGAGAAGAGACAAATCGGTCATATGTGTTGTTCAGGATCCGAAAGATGTCATTGCTATGGAGAAAATGAAGGAGTACAACGGACTGTACCATGTTTTGCATGGAGCGATTTCTCCGATGGACGGCATCGGTCCGGAAGATATTAAAATACCCGAATTGCTGAAGCGGTTGCAGGATGATCAAGTGACTGAAGTCATTCTCGCGACAAACCCGAATATAGAAGGAGAAGCAACGGCCATGTACATTTCAAGGCTTTTAAAGCCGTCTGGTATCAAGCTGTCACGAATTGCCCATGGACTTCCGGTCGGAGGCGATTTGGAGTATGCAGATGAAGTCACTCTTTCTAAAGCGCTTGAAGGCAGACGTGAAATGTAGAGGGAGGAGATTGCATTACCATGGGTTTTCTTCGGAAAAAGAAGCTTAGAAAAGAATTTGATAACAAGCTGATTGAACAGCTGATCCATCAAAAGGAAGAATGGAACAGGCAAAAGCGGCTGATTGAAAACAGTCTTGAGCCTTCGCCGGAAGTTCTTTACGAATTAAAGGTTGCCGAGGCAAAGTACTTTTTTTATTTGCGGGAAGCAAAAAAAAGAAATTTAAGGATCGGTAGCTGGAAGTAGCAGGTCTATTTGCATGATTCCCATCATATGCTTGTACAAGAACGAGCGAGGAGTGAGGGGATTTATGGGATCTGTTATCTTTATCGGGGCAATTGTCACTTTGGTTGCCCTGTTGTTTTTTTCAAAGGCATCATTTAAACCTTTGCGATTAATCGGAAGAATAGCGGTTAGATTTGTAGTCGGCGCTTTGTTTTTATTCTGTGTGAATCTGTTTGGCGAGAGCGTGGGCATTCACGTGCCGATTAATATTGTAACAACCGGAGTGAGCGGATTATTGGGGGTTCCCGGTGTAGCAGCTCTTATTGTCATTAAACAATTTATCGCAATATAATTTTTTGTTGACAAATATAATTAAAGGTGTTAAATTAATATTCGTCGCTAATGACGAATAATTTTTTTGAAAAAAAGTTGTTGACGACATCACGATTAAATGTTAAGATATTATAGTCGCTTTGAGAGCGGCAACGAAGTTCTTTGAAAACTAAACAAGACAAAACGTACCTGTTAATTCATTTTTATAAATCGCACATGTGAGTGTGCGTAGTCATTATCAAACTTCATGGAGAGTTTGATCCTGGCTCAGGACGAACGCTGGCGGCGTGCCTAATACATGCAAGTCGAGCGGACCGACGGGAGCTTGCTCCCTTAGGTTAGCGGCGGACGGGTGAGTAACACGTGGGTAACCTGCCTGTAAGACTGGGATAACTCCGGGAAACCGGGGCTAATACCGGATGCTTGATTGAACCGCATGGTTCAATTATAAAAGGTGGCTTCGGCT
>NZ_MRBL01000025.1:0-2500 GCF_001969855.1 Bacillus haynesii | reverse complement strand
CCTTTTCCACTTAACGTATACTTTGGGACCTTAGCTGGCGGTCTGGGCTGTTTCCCTTTCGACTACGGATCTTATCACTCGCAGTCTGACTCCCAAGGATAAGTCTTTGGCATTCGGAGTTTGACTGAATTCGGTAACCCGGTAGGGGCCCCTAGTCCAATCAGTGCTCTACCTCCAAGACTCTTACCTTGAGGCTAGCCCTAAAGCTATTTCGGAGAGAACCAGCTATCTCCAGGTTCGATTGGCATTTCACCCCTACCCACACCTCATCCCCGCACTTTTCAACGTGCGTGGGTTCGGGCCTCCATTCAGTGTTACCTGAACTTCACCCTGGACATGGGTAGATCACCTGGTTTCGGGTCTACGACCACGTACTCATGCGCCCTATTCAGACTCGCTTTCGCTGCGGCTCCGTCTTTTCAAACTTAACCTTGCACGGGATCGTAACTCGCCGGTTCATTCTACAAAAGGCACGCCATCACCCGTTAACGGGCTCTGACTACTTGTAGGCACACGGTTTCAGGATCTCTTTCACTCCCCTTCCGGGGTGCTTTTCACCTTTCCCTCACGGTACTGGTTCACTATCGGTCACTAGGGAGTATTTAGCCTTGGGAGATGGTCCTCCCGGATTCCGACGGAATTTCACGTGTTCCGCCGTACTCAGGATCCACTCAGGAGAGAACGAAGTTTTGACTACAGGGCTGTTACCTCCTATGGCGGGCCTTTCCAGACCTCTTCATCTACCTCGTTCTTTTGTAACTCCGTACAGAGTGTCCTACAACCCCAAGAGGCAAGCCTCTTGGTTTGGGCTAATCCCGTTTCGCTCGCCGCTACTCAGGGAATCGCATTTGCTTTCTCTTCCTCCGGGTACTTAGATGTTTCAGTTCCCCGGGTCTGCCTTCTCATATCCTATGAATTCAGATATGGATACTGCTCCATTACGAGCAGTGGGTTTCCCCATTCGGAAATCTCCGGATCAAAGCTTGCTTACAGCTCCCCGAAGCATATCGGTGTTCGTCCCGTCCTTCATCGGCTCCTAGTGCCAAGGCATCCACCGTGCGCCCTTTCTAACTTAACCGTTAAAAAGAATCACTACGTGATATCTTGCATTACGAATTGAATGTGATGTCTACTGTTATCTAGTTTTCAAAGAACANNTCCTTCAAAACTAAACAAGATCTAAACGCACCTGTCTATAAGACCGCAAGGTCTTATATTCCGTATAATATCCTTAGAAAGGAGGTGATCCAGCCGCACCTTCCGATACGGCTACCTTGTTACGACTTCACCCCAATCATCTGTCCCACCTTCGGCGGCTGGCTCCAAAAGGTTACCTCACCGACTTCGGGTGTTACAAACTCTCGTGGTGTGACGGGCGGTGTGTACAAGGCCCGGGAACGTATTCACCGCGGCATGCTGATCCGCGATTACTAGCGATTCCAGCTTCACGCAGTCGAGTTGCAGACTGCGATCCGAACTGAGAACAGATTTGTGGGATTGGCTTAGCCTCGCGGCTTCGCTGCCCTTTGTTCTGCCCATTGTAGCACGTGTGTAGCCCAGGTCATAAGGGGCATGATGATTTGACGTCATCCCCACCTTCCTCCGGTTTGTCACCGGCAGTCACCTTAGAGTGCCCAACTGAATGCTGGCAACTAAGATCAAGGGTTGCGCTCGTTGCGGGACTTAACCCAACATCTCACGACACGAGCTGACGACAACCATGCACCACCTGTCACTCTGCCCCCGAAGGGGAAGCCCTATCTCTAGGGTTGTCAGAGGATGTCAAGACCTGGTAAGGTTCTTCGCGTTGCTTCGAATTAAACCACATGCTCCACCGCTTGTGCGGGCCCCCGTCAATTCCTTTGAGTTTCAGTCTTGCGACCGTACTCCCCAGGCGGAGTGCTTAATGCGTTTGCTGCAGCACTAAAGGGCGGAAACCCTCTAACACTTAGCACTCATCGTTTACGGCGTGGACTACCAGGGTATCTAATCCTGTTCGCTCCCCACGCTTTCGCGCCTCAGCGTCAGTTACAGACCAGAGAGTCGCCTTCGCCACTGGTGTTCCTCCACATCTCTACGCATTTCACCGCTACACGTGGAATTCCACTCTCCTCTTCTGCACTCAAGTTCCCCAGTTTCCAATGACCCTCCCCGGTTGAGCCGGGGGCTTTCACATCAGACTTAAGAAACCGCCTGCGCGCGCTTTACGCCCAATAATTCCGGACAACGCTTGCCACCTACGTATTACCGCGGCTGCTGGCACGTAGTTAGCCGTGGCTTTCTGGTTAGGTACCGTCAAGGTACCGCCCTATTCGAACGGTACTTGTTCTTCCCTAACAACAGAGTTTTACGATCCGAAAACCTTCATCACTCACGCGGCGTTGCTCCGTCAGACTTTCGTCCATTGCGGAAGATTCCCTACTGCTGCCTCCCGTAGGAGTCTGGGCCGTGTCTCAGTCCCAGTGTGGCCGATCACCCTCTCAGGTCGGCTACGCATCGT
>NZ_MRBL01000024.1 GCF_001969855.1 Bacillus haynesii | reverse complement strand
GGAAAATTATGGAAGAAAACTCAAAAAAGAAAAATATTCAACAGATAAGCTGTTGGAACTTTTAAGAAAAAAGAATGTATTTAATATTGCCGAAGTTCAATTCGCCATCCTGGAGCAAAGCGGGGATTTAAACGTGCTGCTCGAAAAAGAACATAGGCCAGTTACTATCAAAGATCTGCAAATACCTTATCAATCGGAGAAAGAGCCTCAGACCGTGATCATGGACGGAGAAATTTTAGACGAGCCATTGTTTGTAGCAGGATTAAACCGTCGCTGGCTCCATGAAGAGCTTGATAAATTAGGCGTGACAAAAGAAAATGTGTTTCTGGGCCAAGTCGACTCAAACGGACAACTGACCGTGGATCTGTATGATGATCAAATTAAAGTTCCCTCACCACAAGAAAAGCCTTTATTATTGGCAACAATTAAAAAATGTGAGACAGACCTCGAATTATTCGCGTTGGCCACCGACTCAAAACATGCTAAAGCGCTGTATGCCAAAAATGCAAATAAACTAAAAGATATGCTGCAAAAGCTTGAACCTGCCTTACATGATTAATATTTAGAGTTGATCGTCAATATCTTTCGTGATAACAGTCATTGAATGATCGTTATCTCTCACGGAAGCGTAAAATATATCTTTAATTTGATGATATCCTTTTGCTTTAAGTTCATTTTTTAACCACTCTTCGTCCTTGTGAATTATTTTTAAATTTTGTTTTTGAACTTTACCTTCAATGACAACGGCAATTGGCAGTCCACTGTATTCGGGTTTAATGTGTAGGTCCTTGCGCGTAACAGGTACAAGCTCTTTCTTAGGTAAAATGCTGATTTCCCCATTTGCCTCTAATATTGCATATTCAATGTCCTTAATATCAGGGTATCCTGAAGCCCTTAGATTTGACAACAGTTCGGCTAATGAATATCTGCTTCTCTCCAAATTCTTATAGATGAGTTTGCTGTGTTTAATCAAGATAGTTGGACGCCCAATAATAAAGGTATTGAGCCAATTGAATAAGCTTAGTCTTGAAATGAGAAGATGTATGATGATGATCACAATCATCCCAATCACCCCATCCTTCATTCCTTCAATTTTAATGGGGGCGAAAGCTAAATAGGCTAAAAAAATAATGGCTCCAAAATCATAAGGGGTAAGCTGTGCCAACGCAGATTTCCCAAGGAGCTTAACTGACAAAATAAACACAAGAAATAAAAGAATTAGCTTAAAAAGAAACATAAATACTAACACCTCTTTTCCACGCTTAAACATCAATACTAAATATTCCCCATGATTCAATGGATATAAGAAAGAATTAAATTTTGGGAGCAGGTAAGTTCATTTTTGGAAATAAGTCCTGAAGCATACCTACATAAACAATACCTATGTTGTGAAAAATAATTGCGTAGGTGATTTTTTATGTAAAGGAAGTGAGGAAAAGTGAATTTTCAATGGTTAACAACACTGTTTAGAAATAGAGATCTTCTATTTGGCAGGAGAAGAAACAGAGGAACTATGTGGTTCTCTTTACTAGGGCTAGGAATCAGTATAGTTGCATTCTTGATCAGAAGGAATGGAAACCAAAATAACCCTGTGCAAAATCTAATGAAAAATTTCCAGCAACAAAACACTCTTCAGAATGTTGCTTCTCCACTAACCAACGAGTTCGCAAATGAATTAACACCTAATCAAAATGTATTTAATAACAAGAATAAATAACAGTGCAAAATAATTTCGTATATACCCATCACTATAAAAAGAGCCGCTCGCGGCTCTTTTTCTTGGTTTGAATTACCGTATATATATAAATTGAACCAAGATAAAAATAGGATAAGACTTATTTCATTGATTTTTATCATTTCATATGAGGTTTAATTCGTGAAGCAGGCTGACATGCTCCGGCAGCATCATGGCCGTCCATTTAATTGTTCCCCGATCTCTCAAGTTGTCATTCATGATGTTCATCTCCTCTTAATATTAATTGTAGGGGAATTAATGTTCTGTTTTCGATGTTATGAATTAATTGGAAAATTGGGAGCGGATTCGCTCCCAATTAGGTATTTTTCATTCCTTCAGAAAGCAAAAAAGAGCAATGAACCGTGATATTATGGGCTTTTGGTCAAGTGATGTCACATGCTGTCTTTAAGGGTCATCGGCCTTCTAAGCCGTCGGCCAGGAGTTCGAATCTCTCCTGGAACGTCTCTGAAAAAAGCCTCAAACTTCTTGGTATACAAGGGTTTGAGGCTTTTGCTATTATAAAAAAACAACATCCTAAAAATTCCCTTTCATCTTTTCGGAAAAAATGAAAAAGATAAGGGATGTGATCAATTTTAAGGAGGATGTTGTAATGACAAAGCAACAGCAAAATCAGCAGCAACAGCAACAGCAAAAGCAGAAGCAACAAAAACAAAAGCATGAGCAACTGCTCGGAGTGAACATCACGGATACCGAACTTGCTCAAGAATTCGGAAATATCCAGCAGCAGCTTGCTCAGCTGGAGCAAACTGTTAATCAAATGGGGTCACAGCAGCAGGGGCAAAGTGGCCAGCAGAGCTCTCAATTGAGCCAGGGAATCAATCAGTTAAAGCAGCAAATTCAGCAATTCAGCTCCCAATCTCAGCAGCAAATGCAGCAAACGGATCAGCAAATTCAGCAAAGCATTCAGCAGGCTGTCCAACAGCTGAATCAGGCTCTTCAAGGGATCCAGACAAACCAGGCCATGAACCAAATGAGCCAGGCACTTCAGCAGGCGCAGCAGTCATTTAATCAGCAAGGACAGCAAGGACAACAAGGACAACAAGGACAACAGGGTCAGCAAAACCAGCAAAACCAGCAGCAAAATCAAAATTTCCAACAGCCCCTCCAATAAAAAGCTTTAAAGAGCCGTTTAGCACGGCTCTTTTTTATATCGGTCATTCCTCGTTTTGATCCTCTTCGTCATGGGTTGGATGCGCTCCAGGGTACTGCCGCGGCATTCCTTGATGGAGATTGCGGAATTCGTATGTGAAATTGCTGTAGTATTGCTGACCTTCCTTCCATGGCGTGTTTTTGTTCTCAACAGGCTTGTCTTTGCCTTGTGCAGCTCCATACGCTCCTTCAGGAAATTCTTCAGCCGTTAAAAAGTTTCTTTGTGTTTCAACGTTCGACATTTCTTTTTTGTCGTCCATCAGATCACCCCTGTTTTAGTTTTATTGTTGCCATGAAAAAGGGGAGCTATGTGTTTTCGTTTTGCATGCAGTAGGTTTCATTTTAAAAACGGGATAAGATGCTCATTCTCTGCCGGCAGTACAAGGGGAAAATGCACCGATCACAAAGAAAATAGACATTTTGTACAGAAAGAACCTTTCAGATGAAGTGGTATTTTATGGTTTCTTGGTCCTTTTCTCCTCAGCTTTTAAGAGCTGTCTTTCTATCTTATTACCTGTCTATTCTCGCTTTTTGTTATACATCTCAATTCAGCAATGGTTTTATCTGTTTTTCAGATTGATGTAAATGGGGCGTTGGATGTAAAATTTACCATGATAGAAAATCTTACAATGTTCGTTCTGCTTTTATTTAAGAAAGGGAGCTGAAGAAAAATGCATACGCTAGAAAAAATGGAGGAAACAAATTTCCAGACGGCGAGAGATTATGTGACACAAGCATACGAGACAGTACAGAAGCGAAATCTTTACGAAAGCGAATTTCTTCAAGCTGTAAAGGAAATATTTGATTCCCTCGTCCCTGTATTGGCAAGACATCCAAAGTATATCGAACACCGCATTCTTGAGAGGATTGCAGAGCCGGAACGGATGATCACCTTCAGGGTGCCGTGGGTCGATGATGAAGGCAGTATCCGGGTTAACAGGGGATTCCGGGTTCAATTTAACAGTGCAATCGGTCCGTATAAAGGCGGCATCCGTTTTCACCCTTCTGTAAACGCGAGCATTATTAAATTTTTGGGCTTTGAGCAGATCTTTAAAAATTCTTTAACCGGCCAGCCGATCGGAGGCGGAAAAGGCGGGGCTGATTTTGATCCGAAGGGCAAATCGGACAGGGAGATCATGAGTTTTACGCAAAGCTTCATGAATGAACTGTACAGACATATCGGACCGGACACGGATATCCCTGCCGGCGATATTGGTGTCGGAGCAAGGGAAGTCGGGTTTATGTTCGGACAGTATAAAAAGATTCGGGGTCGCTATGATGCAGGCGTGTTAACAGGCAAAGGCCTTGAATACGGGGGCAGTTTAACGAGGAAAGAAGCGACAGGATACGGTCTGGTTTATTTCGTAGAAGAAATGCTGAAGGATCAGGGGCTGCGCTTTGAAAACAGCACCGTTGTCGTCTCCGGTTCAGGCAATGTGGCGCTGTATGCGATGGAAAAAGCGGCTCAATTCGGCGCGAAAGTGGTGGCCTGCAGCGATTCTGACGGCTATATCTATGATGAAAAAGGCATCAGTCTTGAGACGGTGAAGCGGCTCAAAGAAGACGGGAACGGAAGGATTCGTGAGTATGTCAGCGAGCATCCGGAAGCACACTATTTCGAAGGTTGCAACGGCATTTGGTCCATTCCATGCGATATCGCGCTTCCGTGCGCGACCCAGAACGAAATTGACGAAGAGGCGGCCGAAGTGCTCATTTCAAATGGGGTCAAAGCTGTCGGAGAAGGGGCAAATATGCCGTCTGAAGAGGGCGCCGTCAAACGCTTTTTGGATGCGGGGGTTCTATTCGGGCCGGCTAAGGCTGCAAATGCCGGCGGTGTAGCCGTTTCAGCGCTCGAAATGGCGCAGAACAGCGCGCGGCTCCACTGGACGGCGGAAGAAACGGATGAGAAGCTCAGGACGATCATGGCTGACATTTACAAGAGAAGCGTTGAAGCGGCTTCAGAATACGGACGGTCCGGAAATCTGCTCGACGGCTGCAATATAGCCGGATTTATCAAAGTGGCGGATGCGATGATCGCTCAGGGAGTCGTTTAACCGTAAAAAAGAGAGAGCATGATGCTCTCTCTTTTTTTGTGCTTTGTTAATTTTCTCTGAATCCTCCGGTAAAGGCGTGCACAGCCGGAACGGAAATTCCCGGGTAGCCGATGCCGAATCCGAGAGTCGGAGTGGTGAACACCCCGCCGTACGGATAATAAGTATAGGGCCCGTGTGCTGAAGGATTATAGACATAAGTAGTCGGATAGCCGAAGTATCCCGGGTATTGGCGCACGCGGGGATCAGAGTGTGAAGGAAAAGTGCGGTACATCATATTCACCTGTTTCTTTTTTGATTAACAGCAGTTTATGTAAAAAATCGTAAAATGGAGTCTGTACACATATGTGGTAATAAATCTAACCGGCGGGGATAAAATTTTAAAAAGTTGTCGGTGATAAAATCTAACAAAACTGTATGAAACACCAGTTTTTTTATGTAATCTTTATAGATTAAATAAAAAATTTTAAATTATTTTTCAATTTTACATTTCCTTTTATATCAATCATGTAAGCGTATACAAGTAGATTGATTAATCGAAATTGTCTAATAATTTTAAAAAATACGGTTGACACTGCATGTAAAGGGGCGTAATATGAGTTCAAACAAAAGAACAAATCACTTGAAAACTTTTCATCTTTCCCGGGAATGACAGCGGGAAAACGGGTTCCCGCATCATGAATTTTTAATCGTTTAAAGCGTTCATTTACAACAGAAAGGTGTGCTAGAGGGATGGGGGACCAGAAAGACCAGTGGATCTTCCTAAACGACAAACTCGTTAAAAAAGAAGACGCTAAAATATCAGTCTATGATCACGGATTTTTATACGGGGACGGCGTGTTTGAAGGGATCAGGGTATACGACGGCAACATCTTCAGAATGAAAGAGCACATGGATCGCCTCTACGATTCTGCGAGATCGATCATGCTGGAGATTCCATATCAGCAGGAAGAACTGACACAGCACGTTCTCAAAACAGTCGAAAAAAACGGGCTTAAAGACGCTTACATCCGCTTGGTCGTTTCAAGAGGAGCAGGTGACCTTGGACTCGATCCAAACAATTGTTCACACCCGAGTGTCATCATAATTGTCGAACCATTGGCAATATTCCCGAAACATTTATATGAAACGGGAATTGACATCGTTACGGTTCCGACAAGAAGAAACAGACCCGATGTGCTGAGCCCTAAAGTAAAATCGCTGAACTATTTAAACAATATTCTTGTCCGGATCGAGGCGCATATGGCGGGCGTGACAGAAGCGCTCATGCTCAATGATCAAGGCTATGTCGCCGAAGGTTCTGCGGATAACGTATTCATTTATAAAAACGGAAAGCTCTTGACGCCCCCGGGCTATATCGGAGCGCTTGAAGGAATCACCCGGAATGCCATCATCGAAATAGCGCGAGAGCTCGGCTATGAAGTGAAAGAAGAGCCGTTTACCCGCCATGACGTATACACAGCCGATGAAGTGTTTTTAACCGGAACGGCTGCAGAAGTCATCGCGGTCGTAAAAGTTGACGGCCGCAAGATCGGGGACGGCAAACCGGGAGTCCACACAAACCGGATGCTTGAAAAGTTCCGCGAGCGCGTCGTTCGTGAAGGGGTAAAAGTCAGCCTCAAAGATCAAAGCTTAAGTGTCAGCTGAATAAAGACAAACGTTGAAGAGGATAAGTAACAGCGGAAACGCCGCCTGCAGAGAGCCGGGATTGCTGGGAACCGGTGACGGCCTCCGCTTGTGAACTCCCCTCTGAGTGTCAGCCTGAACGATTTCCATGTTTAGTAAGGCTGGCCGGGTGAACGTCACGAAAGTTCACTCGTTATTAAACCGGATAAGCGATTATCCATAAGGCGGCATTAAAAAGCCGCGAACAAGGGTGGTACCGCGGAAAGAAAAGCCTTTTCGCCCCTTTGGCCTGCAAGGTGTGCAGCGTCAACAGTGGGCGGGAAGGCTTTTTTTAGCTGCAAAAGCAGATTGTATACATGCTTTGCGGCACATATACATTGATTATTTTGAAAAACCAATCGTGAATGAACAGTGATGAAGATCACTTGATAAGGAGGAAGAAAAATGGGGACGAATGTACAGTTGGATGCTGAAAATGCCCAATGTACACAAACAATGGCAGGGGCGTCAATGCTGATCGAGGCTTTAAAACAGGAAAATGTCGAAGTGATCTACGGGTATCCGGGCGGTGCGGTCCTGCCGATTTATGACAAACTCTACGGATCGGGAATGTTTCATGTGCTGACGCGCCATGAACAAGGCGCCATCCACGCAGCCGAAGGATATGCAAGAATTTCCGGGAAACCGGGTGTCGTCATCGCCACATCCGGACCTGGAGCGACAAACCTTGTAACGGGTCTGGCCGACGCGATGATCGATTCATTGCCTCTCGTCGTATTCACCGGTCAGGTTGCAACATCGGTTATCGGATCTGACGCATTCCAAGAAGCGGATGTCATCGGAATTACGATGCCGATTACAAAGCACAGCTACCAGGTTCGCAATGCCGAAGATCTGCCGAGAATTATTAAAGAAGCATTCCATATTGCGACAACAGGAAGACCGGGCCCCGTTTTAATCGATATTCCTAAAGACATCGCCGCTGTAGAAGGAGAATTCCGCTACGACCATGAGATTCACCTTCCGGGCTATCAGCCGACGAAGGAACCGAATTATCTGCAGATCAGAAAGCTTGTGGAAGCGGTCAGTGCAGCGAAAAAGCCGGTTATTTTAGCGGGTGCGGGCGTCTTGCACGGGAAAGCGTCAGAAGAATTAAAAAATTATGTCGAACAGCAGCAAATTCCGCTGGCGCATACGCTGTTAGGCTTGGGAGGATTTCCGGCCGACCATCCGCTTTTCCTCGGGATGGCCGGAATGCACGGAACGTATGCGGCCAACATGGCTCTGTATGAAAGCGATCTGTTAATCAGCATCGGTGCCAGGTTCGATGACCGGGTCACAGGGAACTTGAAGCATTTTGCAAAATATGCGAAAGTCGCTCACATTGACATCGATCCGGCTGAAATCGGCAAAAACGTTCATACACACATTCCGGTTGTCGGCGACAGCAAGCTTGTACTGACAGAGCTGATCAAGCAAAACGGCAAGCCGAGCGCTTCTGATGAGTGGAAAAAGCAGGTTGCGGCTTGGAAAAATGAATATCCGCTCTGGTATGAAGAGAATGAAACAGAAGGGTTCAAACCGCAGAAGCTGATCGAATATATCCACCGCTATACAAAAGGCGAAGCTATTGTAACGACGGACGTCGGACAGCATCAAATGTGGGCCGCGCAATTCTATCAGTTCCAAAAAGCCGACAGATGGGTCACTTCCGGCGGTCTCGGCACGATGGGCTTCGGACTTCCGGCGGCAATCGGAGCACAGCTTGCCGATAAGGATGCGACGGTTGTATCGATACTCGGCGACGGAGGATTCCAGATGACGCTGCAGGAGCTGTCCGTCATTCACGATTTGAACCTTCCGATCAAAGTCGTGGTCTTAAACAACCGCTGCCTCGGAATGGTCCGGCAATGGCAGGAAATCTTTTACGATGAGCGCTATTCACACTCCAAGTTCACATCACAGCCTGATTTCATCAAGCTGTCTGAAGCTTACGGAATCAAAGGTGTCCGAATCACATCCGAAAAAGAAGCGGAAGAAAAGCTGGAAGCGGCGCTAACGTCGAATGAACCGATGGTCATCGATGTTCAGGTTGCACAAGCTGAAAAAGTATTTCCAATGGTTGCCCCTGGAAAAGGGCTGCACGAAATGGTGGGGGTGAAACCTTGAAAAGAATCATTACGCTGACGGTTTTGAATCAAAGCGGCGTCTTAAACAGAATTACAGGGTTGTTTACAAAACGGCATTACAACATTGAAAGCATTACGGTCGGCCACACCGAAACAGCGGGAATTTCGAGGATCACATTTGTCGTTCATGTGGCAGATGAAAAAGAAACGGAACAGCTGACAAAACAATTAAACAAACAGATTGATGTACTGAAAGTCACGGACATTACGAATCAATCGATCGTCCAAAGAGAGCTGGCATTAATCAGGGTGGTTTCCCCTCCGGCGAGCAGGGCGGAAATAAACGGTGTCATCGAACCGTTTCGGGCGTCTGTCGTCGATGTCGCAAAAGACAGCGTCGTGATTCAAGTGACAGGGGAATCAAGCAAGATCGAAGCCCTGATCGAACTATTGAAACCATACGGGATTAAAGAGGTTGCCAGAACAGGCACCACGGCCTTTGCGAGGGGAACTCAGCAAAAGCCGGCCTCTATTAAAACAATATCTATTGTATAAAACATAAAAAGGGAGAGATTGACATGGTAAAAGTATATTATAACGGTGATATCAAAGAAAACGTATTGGCAGGCAAAAAAGTAGCGGTGATCGGATACGGCTCACAAGGCCATGCGCACGCACTGAACCTGAAAGAGAGCGGAGTGGACGTCATTGTCGGCGTCAGAAAAGGGAAATCCTTTACAAAAGCAGAGGAAGACGGCCATCAAGTTTTCACGGTAAGAGAAGCGGCAGAACAGGCCGACATCGTCATGGTGCTTCTTCCGGATGAACAGCAGCAAAAAGTGTATGAAGCAGAAATCAAAGACGGACTTCAAGCGGGCAATTCACTCGTATTCGCCCACGGATTCAACGTTCATTTCCATCAGATCGTACCTCCGGCGGATGTTGACGTATTCCTTGTCGCTCCTAAAGGACCGGGACACCTTGTCAGAAGAACGTTTGAACAAGGTGCAGGGGTTCCGGCGCTGTTTGCCATCTATCAGGATGTAACCGGGGAAGCGAAAGACAAAGCCCTTGCTTATGCTAAAGCGATCGGCGGCGCAAGAGCCGGGGTTCTTGAAACAACATTTAAAGAAGAAACTGAAACCGATCTTTTCGGCGAACAGGCGGTGCTGTGCGGAGGATTGACTTCCCTTGTCAAAGCCGGATTCGAAACGCTGACAGAAGCGGGCTATCAGCCTGAACTCGCATACTTCGAGTGTCTGCACGAGCTGAAGCTCATCGTCGACTTGATGTATGAAGAAGGTTTGGCAGGCATGAGATATTCGATTTCCGACACAGCGCAGTGGGGAGACTTCGTATCAGGTCCGCGCGTCGTTGATGAGAAGGTAAAAGAATCAATGAAAGAAGTATTGAAAGACATCCAAAACGGTACATTCGCGAAAGAATGGATTGTCGAAAACCAAGTTAACCGTCCGCGTTTCAACGCCATCAATACAAGCGAAAATGAACACGAAATCGAAGTGGTCGGCAGAAAGCTTCGCGAAATGATGCCGTTTGTCAAGCAGGGCAAGAAGAAGGAAGCGGTGGTAGCCGGTGCGAAAAATTAACTTTTTTGATACGACACTCCGTGACGGTGAACAGTCGCCGGGCGTTAATTTAAACACGCAGGAGAAGCTGGCGATCGCCCAGCAGCTTGAAAAACTCGGGGTCAACATTATGGAAGCGGGCTTTCCCGCTTCGTCCCCCGGGGATTTCAATGCAGTAAAAGAAATCGCAAGGACGATTAAAAACTGTTCGGTAACAGGGCTTGCCCGCTCTGTCAAAGGAGATATCGATTCGGCGTGGGAAGCGCTCAAAGACGGGGCTGAACCAAGGATTCACATTTTTATCGCCACTTCTGACATCCATTTAAAATATAAGCTGAAAAAAACGCGCGAACAGGTTCTGGAACAGGCGGTCGCAATGGTGAAATACGCCAAAGAGCGCTTCCCGATCGTCCAGTGGTCTGCCGAAGATGCGTGCCGGACCGATCTGCCGTTTTTAGCCGAGATCGTCAGCGAAGTGATCGCCGCGGGAGCGGATGTCGTCAATCTTCCGGATACGGTTGGTTATTTAGCGCCCGCCGAGTACGGAAATATCTTCCGCTATATTAAAGAAAATGCCCGCAATGCCGATAAAGTCCAGCTTTCAGCCCATTGCCACGACGACTTGGGAATGGCTGTCGCCAACTCTTTGGCTGCGATTGAAAACGGAGCGGATCAAGTCGAATCAGTCATCAACGGCATAGGCGAAAGAGCGGGGAACGCCTCTCTTGAAGAAATCGCCGTCGCCCTCTATATCCGAAAAGATTTCTACCAGGCGGAATCAACGATTCAGCTGAATGAGATTAAGCGGACAAGTGATTTAGTGAGCAAGCTGACCGGCATGGCCGTGCCGCGGAACAAAGCGGTCGTCGGCGATAATGCCTTTGCCCACGAATCAGGCATTCACCAGGACGGCTTCTTAAAAGAAAAAACAACATATGAAATTATTTCTCCGGAGCTTGTCGGCGTGAAAACGGATGCGCTTGTGCTCGGAAAGCATTCAGGGCGCCACGCATTTAAAGATAAGCTGCAAAACCTCGGATTCCAGTTTGGAGAAGAGGAAATCAATAAATTTTTTAACATCTTTAAAGAGCTTACCGGAAAGAAAAAGGAATTTACGGATGAAGATCTCATCTCGCTGATACTCGAGGAGAAAACGGCAGACCGCAAAATCGGCTATGACTTTATATCACTGCAGGTTCATTACGGCACCTCGCAGGTTCCGACAGCAACGGTCTCCCTTAAAGATCAGGAAACGGATCAGATCATTCAGGAAGCGGCAACCGGAGCGGGAAGCGTTGAAGCGGTGTACAACACGCTGAAGCGCTGTATGGATAAAGAAGTCCAGCTCCTTGATTACCGGATTCAATCCAACCGCAAGGGACAGGATGCATTCGCGCAAGTATACGTCAGGGTGATGATCGACGGAAAAGAATCCGGAGGACGCGGAGTTGCCCAGGATGTTCTCGAAGCATCTGCCAAAGCCTACTTGAACGCGGTGAACCGCTATCTCGTTTTGAAGACGAATGCGGAAGGGTTGTCAAAACAGGCGGCTGTAGGATCATAACAGTAAGAAGGAAGGAGTTTGTTGAATTTGAAAAAACGAATCGCACTTTTGCCCGGTGACGGAATTGGTCCCGAAGTATTGGACGCGGCTGTTGATGTGCTGAAAAGCGTTGCTGAACATTATCAGCATGAATTCGAATTTGAATACGGCCTGATCGGCGGAGCGGCAATTGATGAGGCGGGAGCGCCGCTTCCTGAGGAAACTGTCGCCGCTTGCAAAGCTGCGGATGCCATTTTGCTCGGAGCTGTAGGCGGGCCGAAATGGGATCAAAATCCTTCTGAGCTGAGGCCTGAAAAAGGGCTGCTCGCCATCCGCAAGCAGCTCGACCTTTTTGCCAATCTGCGGCCTGTTAAAGTGTTTGAAAGCCTTGCGGGAGCTTCTCCGTTAAAAACCGAATATATCGAAGGTGTTGACTTTGTCATCGTTCGCGAGCTGACGGGCGGCTTGTATTTTGGAAAGCCGAGCGAGCAGTACGTCAATCAGAACGGTGAGGAAGAAGCTGTTGACACGCTGTTTTATAAAAAGTCGGAAATGGAAAGGGTCATCAGGGAAGCCTTCCAAATGGCGCAAAGACGAAAAGGCAAAGTGACCTCCGTTGATAAAGCCAACGTCCTTGAGTCAAGCAAACTATGGCGCAAGACCGCGGAAGAAGTAGCGCAAGAGTTTCCTGACGTCAAACTTGAGCATATGCTCGTCGACAATGCAGCCATGCAGCTCATCTATGCGCCTGGACAGTTTGATATTATCGTAACTGAAAACATGTTCGGCGATATTTTAAGCGATGAAGCATCGATGCTGACCGGATCGCTCGGCATGCTGCCGTCGGCAAGCTTATCAAGCTCTGGACTTCCTCTATATGAACCTGTGCACGGCTCAGCTCCTGATATCGCGGGACAGAACATTGCCAATCCGCTTGCGGCGATCTTGTCCGCGGCTATGATGCTCAGGACGTCCTTCGGTCTTGAAGCTGAAGCGAAAGCTGTTGAACACGCAGTCGATCAAGTTCTCCGTGCAGGAAAACGGACGAAGGACCTGGCAAAAGGATCGGAACATTGCACGACTCAATCGATTACAGGGGAAGTAAAAGCCGCGCTGGCAGACGACAATGCCATTTCAAACATCATGACCGCTTACGTTTAAGGAAAATGGATATTGGTAGAGGGAGGAAGAAAGATGATGCCTCGAACGATCATCGAAAAAATTTGGGATCAACACGTGATTAAAAAAGGTGAAGGGAAGCCTGACCTTCTCTATATCGATCTGCATTTGATACATGAGGTAACGTCACCCCAGGCCTTTGAAGGCCTAAGGCAAAAGAACAGAAAAGTCAGACGGCCGCAAAATACGTTTGCCACGATGGACCACAACATTCCGACTGTCAATCGGTTTGAGATTCAAGATGATGTCGCCAAACGGCAGGTCAGTGCGCTCGAGCGGAATTGTGAAGAATTCGGCATCCGCCTCGCAGACTTGTCAAGCGTTGACCAGGGGATCGTCCATGTCATCGGGCCTGAACTGGGGTTAACGCTGCCGGGCAAAACGATCGTTTGCGGAGACAGCCATACATCCACACACGGAGCGTTTGGCGCGCTCGCTTTCGGAATCGGAACGAGCGAGGTGGAGCACGTCTTGTCAACGCAGACGCTTTGGCAGCAAAAACCGAAGACGCTGGAAATCCGCGTTGACGGCAAACTGCAAAAAGGAGTGACGGCTAAAGACGTCATTCTCGCGATCATCGGAAAATACGGGGTTAAATTCGGTGCGGGTTATGTCATTGAATATACCGGCGAAGTGTTCCGAAACATGTCGATGGACGAACGGATGACGGTGTGCAACATGTCAATCGAAGCTGGGGCAAGAGCCGGATTGATTGCACCGGATGAAACAACATTTGAATATGTCAAAACGAAAAAATATGCGCCAAAAGGCGAAGAGTTTGAGAAAGCTGTAGAAGAGTGGAAGAATTTGAGAACCGATCCGGGGGCGGTCTACGACCGGACGATCGTGATGGACGGAAGCGCGATTTCGCCGATGGTGACGTGGGGCATTCACCCTGGCATGGTGCTGCCGGTTGATGAAACGATTCCGGGGCCTGAGGCTTTCTCGCAGGAAGACGATAAAAAAGAAGCGCAGCGCGCATATGAATATATGGGTCTTGAACCATATAAAAAAATCGAGGACATTACAATTGAGCACGTCTTTATCGGTTCATGCACCAACTCGCGCATGACAGATCTTCGTCAGGCGGCTGAAATGATCAAAGGTCAAAAAGTTGCCGATGGCGTCAGAGCGATCGTCGTTCCCGGCTCGCAAAGCGTCAAAATCCAAGCCGAAAAAGAAGGGCTTCACGAGGTTTTCATCGAAGCGGGCTTTGAATGGAGAGAATCGGGATGCAGCATGTGTTTGAGCATGAACAACGATGTTGTCCCTGAAGGAGAGCGCTGTGCTTCGACTTCCAACCGCAATTTTGAAGGCAGGCAGGGCAAAGGGGCCAGGACGCATCTCGTCAGCCCGGCGATGGCTGCGATGGCCGCGATTCACGGACGCTTTGTCGATGTCAGAAAATATTACCAAGAGACAACAGCTGTATAGAGGAGTGACAAGATGGAGCCATTAAAGACCCATACCGGAATAGCGGCGGTACTAAACAGAATCAACGTAGACACGGACCAGATCATTCCGAAGCAATTTTTAAAGAGGATCGAAAGAACGGGGTACGGCCGTTTTGCTTTCTTTGACTGGAGGTATTTGGATAACGGCGATCCCAATCCTGATTTTGAACTGAACCGGCCGGAATACAACGGCGCTTCGATTTTAATTGCCGGCGAGAACTTCGGCTGCGGCTCTTCAAGGGAACACGCGCCATGGGCGCTTGACGACTACGGATTTAAAATCATTATCGCGCCGTCTTTTGCTGATATCTTTCACCAAAACTGTTTTAAAAACGGTATGCTGCCGATCCGCCTTCCTTATGAGACGTGGAAAGAGCTTGCTGAACAGTATGAATATCAATCTTTGACGATGGCTGTCGATCTCGAAAAACAGACGATAACAGACCACGCCGGGCAGCAGATTGCCTTTGAGGTCGATCCGCATTGGAAAGAGATGCTGCTGAACGGTTACGATGAAATTTCTTTAACATTGCTCCTTGAAGAAGAAATAGAACAATTTGAGAAACAGAGAAGCTCTTGGCTGCAAGCATAAAAAAGCTGTCCGATGTAGATCGGAGGCTTTTTTTGCTGGCGGCAGCATACTGCCGCCGGTTCTTTCTTGTGTTTAGCGGGCCGGGTTGATACACTTGTTAAAAAATAAGTGCCTGAAAGGAACTTAGAAATGAAGCATGACAAGAAAAACTCGAAGATCATCCCGTTCCCTAACGTAAAGGAGCGTTTAGTGCACAAAGGGATGGCAGCGCTCAAAGAAAAGAATTACCACGAAGCGCTCAGGCTGTTTTCTGAAGCGAAGCGCTATGATGATGAGGAATCGGATATTTATCTGGGAATGGCCATCTGCCTGCTGGAAATCGGCGAGCTTGAAGAAGCGAAGAGCATCTGCGAAAAAATGCTGAAAGAAGGCCACGGCCACTATTTTACCGTTTTACAGGTCTATATGACGATTTTAATCCAGCTCAGACAATACGAAAAAGTAAAAGAAACGATTGAAGCTGTACTCGAAGAAAACAAGCTTCCTCCTGAAAGCGCAGAACAGTTTTATAAACTGCTTGATTTCAGCCGCAAGATGACGGAAGACCCGGGACCTGAGGACATCACCGAAGACCTTCCTGAGACGGAGGAGGTTGATCAGGAAAGGCTTTTGCATGACACGGAAGAGCAGGTTAAGCTTCTTCACGGGCTGAAGGACCGCAATCTGACAAGCTATATCGGCTTGTTGAAAACGATTCTGCAAAATCCGAGCGCACATCCTGTCGTAAAAACGATGATCCTTCAGCTTTTGGCCGAGTCAGACCATGAAAAGCCGACGCTTGTCGCAAAATTTGGCGATTCGATGACAATTAATCCGACAGAGACGGTCAAGCCGGATGATATGCCGATATTAAAGCATGTTCTGAGCGTGCTCGATGATACGCTGGGGAATGAAAATCCCACGCTGTACCAGGCGGTCGAAGAGCTGTGGAGAAGGCATATTTACGTCCTCTATCCGTTTCAGCCGAAATACTCAAACCGCGAGCTCTGGGCTGCTGCGCTGCATAAAGTCGGATATGAGATGCACGGGATCGACATCGATAAAGAGGAGCTTCATATTCTCTATGAATTCAATGATAGACAGCTTGACGAAGCATGCGCGCTGATCAAAGACATAGAAGAAATTTCTTATTTGTAAATGTTGAAAGCAGCGGGCTTTGTGTTATAATATAGTGGTTGCATTTGTGAAAAACGGAAGTTGATCCGTTTGCCGCTAAAGATTCATTATTTATCTTTGTATACATAATGATGGCTGTCAGAAACACATGAGCTGCACACAGTCGGCAGCTTGCGATGGACGTAGCCGTTTGCTTGTTTTAAAATGGAAAAACGACACAACCTGAATAGATTTTGGAGGGAAACACATGTCAGTAAAATGGGAAAAGCAAGAAGGAAACGAAGGCGTTTTAACGGTTGAGGTAGATGCCGATACCTTTAATAAAGCCCTTGATGATGCATTTAAAAAAGTAGTAAAGCAGGTATCCATACCTGGATTCCGCAAAGGGAAAGTGCCGCGCGGTTTGTTTGAACAGCGTTTTGGCGTTGAGGCGCTTTATCAGGATGCGCTGGACATCCTGCTTCCTGTCGAGTATCCGAAAGCGGTAGAGGAAGCGGGCATTGAGCCTGTTGACCGTCCGGAAATCGATGTGGAAAAAATCGAAAAAGGCGAAAACCTGATCTTCACTGCGAAGGTAACGGTTAAGCCTGAAGTGAAACTTGGCGAATATAAAGGCCTTGGCATTGAAAAAGACGACACTGCCGTGACGGATGAAGACGTTCAAAACGAACTTAAGTCTCTTCAAGAGCGCCAGGCTGAACTCGTTGTAAAAGAAGACGGCAAAGTGGAAGAAGGGGACACTGTTGTTCTTGATTTCGAAGGATTCGTAGACGGCGAAGCATTCGAAGGCGGAAAAGCGGAAAACTATTCCCTTGAAGTCGGTTCAGGCTCTTTCATTCCAGGCTTTGAAGATCAGCTTGTAGGACTTGAAGCCGGTGCTGAAAAAGACGTTGAAGTGACATTCCCAGAGGAATACCACGCGGAAGAGCTTGCGGGCAAACCTGCCGTATTCAAAGTGAAAATCCACGAAATCAAAGCGAAAGAGCTTCCTGAGCTTGATGACGAGTTTGCGAAAGATGTCGATGAGGAAGTTGAAACGCTTGCTGAGCTGACTGAAAAAACGAAAAAACGTCTCGAAGAAGCAAAAGAAAACGAAGCGGATGCTAAACTTCGCGAAGAGCTTGTCGTGAAAGCAGCTGAAAACGCTGAGTCTGACATTCCTCAAGCGATGATCGACACAGAGCTTGACCGCATGATGAAAGAATTCGAACAGCGTCTGCAAATGCAGGGCATGAACCTTGAGCTTTACTTCCAATTCTCAGGACAGGATGAAAACGCGCTGAAAGAGCAAATGAAAGAGGATGCTGAAAAACGCGTGAAATCAAACCTGACACTGGAAGCGATCGCCAAAGCGGAAAACCTTCAAGTCACTGACGAAGAAGTCGAAGAAGAGCTTTCTAAAATGGCTGAAGCATACAACATGCCTGTTGAAAACATCAAACAAGCAATCGGTTCTACAGATGGAATGAAAGAGGACTTAAAAGTTCGCAAAGCAATTGATTTTCTTGTAGAAAACCGTTAATATGTTTCATAATCATACTTTATATAAAACAGGGCGCGAATGTTTCGTGCCTTGTTTTATACAATTTTGACTTATCATCTTTTCTTTGGGAAAGGATAGATAATGTCGTTTTGATCAACATACATATTGAATATGCCGAACGGCAAACACAACGTTATCGCCTTTTTGGAAAGTGTGGTAAAATGCAATACATAATGGAACGAATGTTTTCAAGCGATGTTTCTTTTAACGAAGAAACTGGAATGACAAGGATATAAGGGGTGAAAGAATGTTTAAATTCAACGAGGAAAAAGGACAATTGAAATGCTCGTTTTGCGGTAAAACACAAGATCAGGTACGCAAGCTTGTCGCCGGACCAGGCGTATATATATGTGACGAGTGCATCGAACTTTGCACTGAAATTGTAGAAGAGGAACTTGGCTCTGAAGAAGAAGTGGAGTTCAAAGATGTTCCGAAGCCAAAGGAAATCCGCGAGATTCTTGATGAATACGTCATCGGCCAGGACCAGGCAAAAAAATCCCTTGCCGTGGCCGTCTACAATCATTACAAGCGGATCAATTCAAACAGCAAAGTCGATGACGTCGAGCTGTCAAAAAGTAATATTTCCATGATCGGACCGACCGGAAGCGGAAAAACGCTTCTTGCTCAAACGCTTGCCCGCATCCTGAATGTGCCGTTCGCCATTGCGGATGCCACTTCGCTTACTGAAGCAGGCTATGTCGGTGAAGATGTGGAGAACATTTTGCTTAAGCTGATCCAGGCTGCTGACTACGATGTTGAAAAAGCGGAAAAAGGCATTATCTACATCGATGAAATCGATAAAGTGGCCAGAAAGTCCGAGAACCCTTCGATTACACGCGATGTATCAGGCGAAGGCGTTCAGCAGGCTCTGCTTAAAATTCTTGAAGGTACGGTTGCGAGCGTTCCTCCACAAGGCGGAAGAAAGCATCCTCATCAAGAGTTCATCCAAATTGACACAACCAACATCCTGTTCATTTGCGGAGGAGCTTTTGACGGAATCGAGCAAATCATCAAGCGCCGTCTCGGTCAGAAGGTCATCGGCTTCGGCTCTGACAACAAGCATGAAGACCTTGAAAAAGAAGTGCTTCTTTCCAAAGTGCTTCCGGAAGACTTGCTTCGCTTCGGGCTGATCCCTGAATTCATCGGCCGTCTCCCGATCATCGCAAGCCTTGAACCGCTCGATGAAAAAGCGCTGGTTGAAATTTTAACAAAACCGAAAAACGCACTTGTTAAACAATATAGAAAAATGCTTGAGCTGGATGATGTGGAGCTTGTATTTGAAGACGAAGCGCTCACAGAGATCGCTAAAAAAGCAATTGAACGTAAAACAGGAGCACGCGGACTTCGTTCCATTATCGAAGGAATCATGCTTGACGTGATGTTTGATCTGCCGTCTCGCGAGGATATTGAAAAATGCGTGATTACAGGCAAAACCGTCACTGACGGCGAACCGCCGCGTCTCATGATGAAAGACGGCACGGTCGTCAATAAAGACAAAAAAACTTCAGCATAATACAGAGAACCTCCTGGTCAAAAGGAGGTTCTTTTTTACATTCGGAAACCGCCGGCACCCGGAACAGAATGACGGTTTGAAAAGCAAAATTATCCCTTTCTCTACGTTTATTCCCTCCCTGATCAGGAAATACTATCTGACATACTCAGATACGAAACCATTTCAGGAGGGACCATCAGTTGAGCTGGACGAGCATTGCACTTTTTGTACAACTATTTTTCGGGATCATCATCGGATTATATTTTTGGAATTTGCTCAAAAATCAAAGAACCCAAAAGGTTACGATAGACAGAGAGTCCAAAAAAGAGATGGAACAGCTCCGGAAAATGAGATCAATCCATTTATCAGAACCGTTATCGGAAAAGGTGAGGCCGACGGCTTTTAAAGACATCGTCGGCCAGGAGGACGGCATTAAAGCGCTGAAAGCCGCCCTTTGCGGACCGAATCCGCAGCATGTCATTATTTACGGCCCTCCAGGTGTGGGGAAAACGGCAGCTGCAAGGCTTGTCCTCGAAGAAGCGAAAAAGAACAAGCGCTCACCATTCCAGGAACATTCCGTCTTTGTCGAGCTTGACGCGACAACGGCCCGCTTCGACGAGCGGGGGATCGCCGACCCGTTGATCGGTTCGGTCCACGATCCGATTTATCAGGGTGCCGGAGCGATGGGGCAGGCCGGAATTCCACAGCCAAAGCAAGGAGCCGTCACACATGCACACGGTGGGGTATTATTCATCGACGAAATCGGAGAGCTTCATCCGATTCAAATGAATAAAATGCTGAAGGTGCTTGAAGATCGGAAAGTGTTTTTGGAAAGCGCCTATTACAGTGAAGAAAACACGCAAATCCCCAAACACATCCACGACATTTTTCAAAATGGGCTGCCGGCGGATTTCAGACTGATCGGCGCGACGACGAGGATGCCTGACGAAATCCCGCCTGCCATTCGGTCGAGATGTCTGGAAGTGTTCTTCCGCGACCTTGAAAAGCACGAATTAAAAACGGTCGCCAAAAAAGCAGCTGATAAGATTCAGAAGCGAGTTGCAGAGGAAGGACTTGACCTGTTGACGCGGTATGCGAGAAACGGCCGCGAAGTTGTCAATATGATGCAAATCGCCGCCGGAATGGCTTTGACTGAAGAGCGTGACGAGGTGACGGTTGAAGATATCGAATGGGTGATCCATTCGAGCCAGCTGACACCGAAATATGAACAAAAAATCGCCTCTAAACCGCAGGTCGGCATCGTCAACGGACTTGCCGTCCACGGCCCTAACAGCGGTTCGCTGCTCGAAATTGAAGTCACAGTCAATCAGGCTGCTGATAAAGGATCAATTAATATCACGGGCATTGCAGAAGAAGAGAATATCGGCAACCAGTCAAAATCGATCCGCCGGAAAAGCATGGCGAAAGGGTCGGTCGAAAATGTTATGACTGTATTGCGGACAATGGGAGTAAAAGCTTCGGATTATGATATTCACGTGAATTTCCCCGGCGGTATCCCGGTTGACGGACCATCTGCAGGCATTGCAATGGCAGCGGGCATATTCTCCGCCATTCATAAGATTCCGATAGACCATACTGTCGCCATGACGGGGGAAATCAGTCTGAACGGCCGGGTAAAGCCGATCGGCGGCGTGATTCCGAAAATCAAAGCGGCCAAGCATGCGGGGGCAAAAACGGTCATTATTCCGCACGAAAATGTCCAGTCAATTTTAAAGCGGATAGAAGGTGTACATATCATTCCCGTCAAAACCTTGCAGGAAGTACTGGACCTCGCATTGGTCAACCCTCCTTCAGAAATACCTGACGGCGTTCAAATGAAAAGAGAATCCGTTTAAATCCCCATCGTTTCAGATGGGGATTTTTTTCGGTCCGGATTTCTCGGAAGCCCGGAGCTGCAGGTGCCGGCATGTTTTCTTAGCGGAGGACATCTTTTCCTTTTTCAGAACTGAAAGAAAGGGTATACTACAGGAGACCCTTTTTATTTCGCCGGGCTTACAATTGTACAGGGATAAAAAAAGTATATTATAATGGTTCATACTAAAGTTACGGAGGTGTCAGTCAAAATGGCAGATGAAACGAAACGAAACATCCCGCTCCTCCCTTTAAGAGGTTTACTCGTCTATCCGACGATGGTTTTGCACCTTGACGTCGGGCGTGAAAAGTCGGTTCAGGCGCTTGAACAGGCGATGATGAATGACCATATGATCTTTTTGGCAACGCAAAAGGACATATCCATAGACGAACCGGATGAAGACGAGATTTTTACATTCGGAACCTATACGAAAATCAAGCAGATGCTCAAGCTGCCGAACGGAACGATCCGCGTTTTGGTGGAGGGGCTGCAGCGCGCCCGCATTCTTGAGTACCACGATTTAGATGAATATACGTCTGTAAAAATCGAGCGAATCGATGAAGAGACTGAAAAAGATGTTGAAGATGAAGCACTCATGCGCACATTGCTTGACCACTTCGATCAATACATAAAGATTTCAAAAAAAATATCGGCTGAAACATTTGCCGCTGTGACAGATATTGAAGAGCCGGGAAGAATGGCCGATATCGTCGCCTCCCACCTGCCGCTTAAGCTGAAAGACAAGCAGGAAGTGCTGGAAACGATCGATGTCAAAGCCAGATTGAACAAAGTGATCGACCTGATTCACAACGAAAAAGAAGTCCTTGAGATTGAGAAGAAGATCGGGCAGCGCGTCAAGCGTTCAATGGAAAGAACGCAAAAGGAATATTACCTGCGCGAGCAGATGAAAGCCATCCAAAAAGAGCTTGGTGATAAAGAAGGAAAAACGGGTGAGGTCCAAAAGCTGACTGAAAAAATCGAGCAGGCCGGAATGCCTGATAATGTGAAAGAAACCGCGCTTAAAGAGCTGAACCGGTACGAAAAAATTCCGTCCAGCTCAGCTGAAAGCTCTGTTATCCGCAATTATATTGAATGGCTTATTTCCCTCCCATGGAACGATGCGACAGAAGACAGGCTTGATTTAAAGCTTGCCAGTCAAATCCTTGATGAAGAACATCATGGGCTTGAAAAAGTGAAAGAGCGGGTTCTCGAATATTTGGCAGTCCAAAAGCTGACCCGCTCGTTAAAAGGCCCGATCTTATGCTTGGCCGGACCTCCGGGTGTTGGAAAAACCTCGCTGGCCAAATCGATCGCCAAATCGCTCGGGCGCAAATTTGTCCGCATTTCCCTTGGCGGCGTGAGGGATGAATCTGAAATCCGCGGCCACCGCCGCACTTATGTAGGCGCCATGCCGGGCCGCATCATTCAGGGGATGAAAAAAGCAGGCAAGAACAATCCCGTGTTCCTTTTGGACGAGATTGACAAAATGGCTTCGGATTTCAGGGGAGATCCTGCTTCAGCGATGCTGGAAGTGCTCGATCCTGAACAAAACCATACGTTCAGCGACCATTATATTGAAGAGACATTTGACTTATCAAAGGTTTTGTTTATCGCAACCGCGAACAACCTGGCCACAATCCCCGGCCCGCTCAGAGACCGTATGGAGATCATCACGATCGCCGGCTATACGGAAGTGGAAAAGGTCGAAATCGTCAAAGATCATTTGCTTCCAAAACAGCTGAAAGAACACGGTCTGAAAAAATCCAATCTGCAAATACGGGAGCAGGCTGTCTTGGACGTCATTCGCTATTATACGAGGGAAGCCGGCGTCAGAAGCCTTGAGCGCCAAATCGCGGCGATATGCAGAAAAGCGGCAAAGCTGATCGTATCAGGGGAAAGAAAAAGAATTACGGTCACAGACAAAAACCTTGAAGATTATTTAGGAAAAAGAATGTTCAGATACGGACAGGCTGAGCTCGACGATCAGATCGGCGTTGTCACAGGTCTTGCCTACACGACGGTCGGCGGAGATACGCTGTCTATCGAAGTGTCTCTTTCCCCCGGGAAAGGCAAACTCATTTTGACCGGAAAGCTCGGCGATGTCATGAGAGAGTCGGCGCAGGCCGCATTCAGCTATGTCCGTTCAAAAGCGGAAGAGTTGAACATCAACCCTGACTTTCATGAAAAACATGATATTCACATTCACGTGCCTGAAGGAGCTGTTCCGAAGGACGGCCCATCCGCGGGGATCACAATGGCGACAGCTCTTGTCTCAGCGCTGACGGGCCGACCTGTTTCACGAAATGTCGGCATGACCGGCGAAATCACGTTAAGAGGCCGCGTTCTTCCGATCGGCGGCTTGAAGGAAAAGGCGCTCGGCGCACACCGTGCCGGCTTAAAGACTGTCATTATGCCGAAAGACAATGAAAAAGACATTGAGGACATTCCAAACAGCGTGCGGGAAGGCTTGACCTTCATTCCCGTCGCTCACCTGGACGAAGTTCTAAAGCATGCGCTAGTAGGAGAAGAGAAATGAAAGTAACGAAATCAGAGATTGTCATCAGTGCGGTGAAACCCGAGCAGTACCCTGAAGGGGGACTGCCGGAAATCGCCCTTGCCGGGAGATCCAATGTCGGAAAATCGTCATTCATCAACACAATGATTAACCGTAAAAACTTAGCGAGGACATCTTCAAAACCGGGCAAAACACAAACATTAAACTTTTATATCATTAACGATGTCCTTCACTTTGTCGATGTGCCCGGCTACGGATTTGCAAAAGTCTCCAAAACGGAGCGCGAGGCCTGGGGCCGTATGATAGAGACGTATTTGACATCCCGCGAAGAACTGAAAGCGGTCGTCCAAATCGTCGATCTCAGGCATGCTCCTTCACAGGATGATGTCATCATGTACGACTTTTTAAAGCATTATGACATTCCTGTGATCGTGATTGCGACAAAGGCGGATAAAATCCCTAAAGGTAAATGGGAAAAGCATGCCAAAGTCGTCAAAGAGACGCTTAATATAGAAAAAGAAGACCAGCTCATATTGTTTTCCTCCGAAACGAAAAAGGGTAAACAAGAAGCATGGTCGGCGATCGAGCAAATGATCGCGAAATAAAAGAGAAAGCACTTGCGAAATTGATGCAAGTGCTTTTTCTTGAATAAACTATTTTCTTTTTAAGAATAATAAGAGCAGACTAACCGCTATAAAAGCAGCCGGCCAATAAGCTTCTACATATGCCGTCTCGATATTCGCCGACTTCAGCCAGGCGGCAATCTGCCGGAAAAAGTAAAGGTAGAGGGCGACGGCGATCATCAGCAGACTCTCATATTGATATTCTTTTGTCTTAAACGATTTGACAAGAAGCGCCGCACCGAAGATCAGCACGATGACCGCAAAATCATCTGCGCGGCTGAAATAGTCCTCTTTAAATGTGAAATAAACGCCGATCGCTGTCATTAAGAGCCCTGCAAAGGAATGGGCGGAATCGGCTTCTTTCTGCCCCTGATAAAAAAGAGCCAGTCCGACGAGACCCGCGAGTACAGACCATTCTTCCTGTCCGTCAAACAGGCTGATCCGGCCGGATCGCAAAAAGGCGTAGACAGCCACGGCTATCAACAGCAATGGAAGCAAAACAGATTTCTTTTTCAAAGTATCACCTTCTTGATGTAGTGAAAGAAATAGAAACACATTTTCTACTATATCACATCATTTTTTTAAAATCTGTTCACATTTTGGGAAGAGAAAATAGTGAATATATGTTATAATCGTTTTGAATAATAAATTCTATATTATAATCATTCTAATTTAGATAGATGTTGGGGGTGCAAGCAAGAGTTATGCATATACTTGTCGTGGGATTGGATTACAAATCAGCCCCTGTTGATATACGTGAAAAGTTAACCTTTCAGCCGGATGAGCTGGGGCAGGCGATGTCGCAATTGAAAGAAGAAAAAAGCATACTTGAGAACATCATCGTGTCGACATGCAACCGGACAGAGCTGTATGCAGTCGTTGATCAGCTGCACACCGGACGTTATTATATGAAAATGTTTTTGGCGAACTGGTTCGGATTAAGCAAGGAGGACATTTCGCCTTACTTGAAGTTTTATGAAAACGACGGAGCCGTTGAACACCTTTTCCGTGTATCGTGCGGATTGGATTCGATGGTTATTGGAGAAACGCAGATTTTGGGCCAAGTGCGTACAAGTTTTAAGCTGGCTCAGGAAGAGAAAACAATTGGTACCGTTTTCAATTATTTGTTTAAGCAGGCGGTCACCGTCGCGAAGCGCTGCCATGCCGAAACGGACATTGCTTCAAATGCTGTATCCGTCAGCTATGCCGCCGTCGAGCTTGCCAGGAAAATCTTCGGCGACCTTTCCGATAAACACGTGCTGATTCTCGGCGCGGGCAAAATGGGTGAGCTTGCGGTTCAAAACTTGCACGGCCACGGAATCGGACAGGTTACGGTGATCAACAGAACATTTTCAAAAGCGAAGGAGCTTGCCGGCCGTTTTTCAGGCGCAGCGAAAAGCTTGAATGAGCTGCAATGCGCTTTGATGGAAGCCGACATTCTCATCAGTTCAACCGGCGCCAGCGGCTATGTCGTCACAAAAGAGATGATCGAACATGTCAATAAGCTTCGCAAAGGCTGTCCGCTATTTATGGTGGATATTGCCGTGCCGCGGGATCTTGACCCGGCTCTCAGCGAAGTGGAAGGCGTCTTCCTGTACGATATTGACGATCTTGAAGGGATCGTCGAAGAAAATTTGAAGGAGCGTCAGGCCGTTGCTGAAGAAGTGGAGCTGATTATTGAAGCTGAGATCGTTGCTTTTAAACAATGGCTGAATACGCTCGGCGTCGTGCCGGTCATCTCTGCTCTCAGGGAAAAAGCTTTGACAATCCAGGCGGAAACGATGCAGAGCATCGAACGGAAACTCCCTCATTTGAGCACAAGGGAGAAAAAACTTTTAAATAAGCATACGAAAAGCATTATCAACCAGCTTTTGCGCGACCCGATTTTAAAAGTGAAGGAGTTTGCGTCAGAAGCTGACGCCGAAGAAAAGCTTGCGCTGTTCACGCAGATTTTTGATATTGAAGAAGCGGCTTTTCCTGACGGGGAGAAACAAGACGAACGTCAGCCGGTTCATGCATTTAAGCGGCAAAACCAGCAGGGTTTGACTTCTATCGCGAGCGAGTGACAGACATGACAGACACATTGTTAGCAAGGCTTAACGAAGTTACAATCGTGTTGTACGCGCTCACTGTTCTCTTTTATTTTATAGACTTTTTACAGCACAACCGGAAGGCGGGCAAAGCGGCCTTCTGGTTGCTTTCTATTGTCTGGATTCTCCAGACGGTATACCTTTTTTATTTCATGCAGTACACAGATCAGTTTCCTGTTTTGAATAATGCGCAGGGGCTTTATTTTTACGCGTGGGTACTCGTCACGCTGTCTCTCGTTTTGACGAAGCTTTTGAAAGTGGAATTTCTCGTTTTTTTCACCAATCTCATCGGCTTTTCAATGGCGGCGATCCACACGTTTACGCCGACGGCCCAGCAGTCAGCCGAGCTTTCGGGCAGGCTCGTGTCCGAGCTCCTGATCATCCACATTACAATGGCGATTCTTTCGTATGGAGCATTTTCATTGTCCTTTGTCTTTTCCGTGCTGTATCTTTTTCAGTACCGCTTATTGAAAAAGAAAAAGTGGGGGAAATGGCTCTTGAGAATCGAAGATTTGTCAAAACTTGATCATATGGCTTATGTCCTTAATCTCATCGGCGTTCCCATGCTTCTGCTGAGCCTGATTCTGGGGATTATCTGGTCGTATGTATCGCTTGAAACTCTGTACTGGGCCGATCCGAAAGTGCTCGGATCGATCGTGCTGCTTTTTTTATACGGATACTATTTATTTATCAGGATTGTCAAAGAGCTGCAGGGAAGAATCGCGGCCATGTGGAATGCCGCATCTTTTCTTGTTCTTTTAATCAATTTCTTTTTGCTAGGGAGCTTTTCGCAATTTCATTGGTTTAGTTAGTTAAAACGGTTGCCCGTGACGGATTGGGAGGAAGAAAACATGAGGAACATCATTGTAGGCTCAAGAAGAAGCAAATTGGCGATGACCCAGACAAAATGGGTGATCAAAAAGCTCGAGGAATTAAATCCGGATTTCACGTTTGAAATAAAGGAAATCGTTACAAAAGGCGACCGGATATTGGATGTTACGCTGTCAAAGGTCGGCGGAAAAGGCCTGTTCGTCAAAGAAATCGAACAGGCGATGCTGTCCGGGGAAATTGATATGGCCGTTCACAGCATGAAGGACATGCCGTCGGCGCTTCCCGAAGGGCTGATGGTCGGCTGCATTCCAAAACGGGAAGACGCCAGGGACGTTCTCATTTCAAAAGGCCGTCAAAAGCTGGCCGACCTGAAACAAGGCGCGGTTGTCGGAACGAGCAGCCTCAGAAGGAGCGCGCAGCTTTTGCAAATGCGCCCTGACCTTAAGATCAAGTGGATCAGGGGAAATATTGATACAAGGCTGAAAAAACTTGAAACCGAAGATTACGACGCGATTATTTTAGCAGCGGCCGGCCTGTCAAGAATGGGCTGGAAGGACGATGTCGTCACCGAATTTCTTGATCCAGAGAGCTGCCTTCCCGCCGTTGGGCAAGGCGCTTTGGCGATCGAGTGCAGAGGCTCGGATGAGGAGCTGCTGTCCCTCTTTTCGCGCCTGAACGACCGCTACACACAGCTGACCGTCACAGCTGAGCGCGCTTTTCTTCATGCGATGGAAGGCGGCTGCCAAGTGCCGATCGCAGGATTTGCAACGATGGACGAAGCCGGCGTCATCGAACTGACCGGTCTTGTGGCATCGCCTGACGGAAAAACCGTATACAGAGAAACCGTAAAAGGAAAAGATCCGGAGGCTGTCGGCAGAGAATGCGCGGCGATCATGTCGGAAAAAGGAGCAAAGGCACTGATTGACCGGGTGAAACAGGAGCTGGAAGACCATGAAGCATGATCTTCCTTTACAGGGAAAGAAAGTGCTCGTCACCCGCAATAAAGCGCAAGCCCAATCCTTTAGGGCAAAGGTGGAGGCTTTGGGCGGAGAAGCTGTTTTAACGTCATTGATTTCGTTTCGGCCCGCCCTTCCGCCAGAGGCGGCCCAGCGCTTTCGGGCAGATCTTGAAAGCGCGGACTGGCTTGTTTTTACAAGCGTAAACGGGGCAAAATTCTTTTTTTCTTATTTAAAGGACGCCGGGTTCAGCGTTCCTCTCGCATCAAAGGCGAAGGTTGCCGCTGTCGGTGAAAAAACAGCACGGTATTTGCGCGACAGGGATCTTTCTGTCGATCTGATGCCGGAGTTATACGTGGCTGAACATTTGGCGGAGGCACTCAAGCAAAATGCCGGCCCTCATGACAAAGTGGCCGTTTTAAAAGGGAATTTGTCCCGGGACGTCATCAAGAAAACCCTCTCTCCCCTCGGAATTCAAGTTTCAGAATGGATTTTGTATGAAACTGTGCGTGATGAAAGAGGAATTCTGGAGCTGAAGGAAGCGGCAAAGCACGCGTCTTTTGATTTTGTAACGTTTACCAGTTCCTCGACGGTACATACATTCATGTCCATTCTGAAAGAGGAGAGCAGAACGTGGGCCGAAAAGAACCGTACGGTTTTTATTACGATCGGGCCTTTGACAAAGAAGGCGCTGTCGGACTACGGAATTCCTTCATATATGCCGGACGTCTATACAATCGACGGAATGCTGCGGGAAATGTGCCGCATTTCAAGAAAGGGAGAATGACAAATGGAAGCATCATTTCAAAGACACCGCCGCCTGCGGACGACAGCAGGTATGCGGAAATTGGTAAGGGAAACCGAGTTAAGAGCATCTGACTTTATTTATCCGATATTTGTTACCGAGGAAGAGAACGTCAAAAGCGAAGTCCCGTCCATGCCGGGCGTGTACCAGCTGTCTTTGGACAGGCTGAAAGAGGAGATGGAGGAAGTCACAAGCCTCGGCATTCAATCTGTGATCGTCTTCGGCGTGCCAGAGCACAAAGATGATGTGGGAAGCGGAGCCTATCACGACCACGGCATCGTTCAAAAAGCGATTGCACAAATTAAACAAGACTTTCCTGAGCTTGTCGTTATCGCAGATACGTGCCTATGCGAGTACACGGACCACGGTCACTGCGGCCTGGTTGAAAACGGTGAAATTTTAAATGATGAATCGCTCGTTCTTTTAGCAAAAACCGCCGTCAGCCAAGCCCGTGCAGGCGCTGACATTATTGCGCCGTCAAACATGATGGACGGTTTCGTTGCCGCCATCAGGGAGGCGCTTGATCAGGAAGGATTTACACATGTGCCGATCATGTCGTACGCTGTAAAATATGCGAGCGCGTTTTACGGCCCGTTCCGCGATGCTGCGGGAAGCAGTCCGCAGTTCGGCGATCGCAAGACGTACCAAATGGATTATGCCAACCGCAGGGAGGCTCTCCGGGAGGCAAAATCCGATGTGGAAGAAGGCGCCGATTTCCTGATCGTCAAGCCGACGCTTTCATATCTTGATATCGTTAGAGAAGTGAAAAACGAATTTAACCTGCCTGTTGTCGGATACAATGTGAGCGGGGAGTATGCAATGGTCAAAGCCGCTGCCCAAAACGGCTGGATTGAAGAAAAAGCTCTTGTTCTCGAAATGCTGACAAGCATGAAGCGGGCGGGCGCCGATTTGATCATTACGTACTTTGCAAAAGACGCGGCAAAATGGATTTCGGAATAAGAATTTGAACTGGGGGTTTTAGAGGATGCGGAGCTATGAGAAGTCTAAGGCGGCATTCGAAGAGGCGCAACGAGTCATGCCGGGCGGGGTGAACAGCCCGGTCAGAGCCTTTAAATCAGTGAACATGGACCCGATTTTTATGGAGCGGGGAAAAGGATCAAAAATCTATGATATTGACGGGAACGAGTACATCGATTATGTCTTGTCATGGGGACCGCTTATTTTAGGGCACAGCAATGAAAAAGTGGTGAAAGAGATTCAAAAAACGGCAGAATACGGGACAAGCTTCGGTGCGCCGACAGAACTGGAAACCGAGCTTGCCGAGCTTGTCATCGACCGCGTTCCTTCCATAGAAATCGTCCGGATGGTGAGCTCCGGTACGGAGGCGACGATGAGCGCCTTGCGGCTGGCGCGCGGATACACAGGCCGTAACAAAATCGTGAAATTTGAAGGCTGCTACCATGGACACGGTGATTCCCTGCTGATTAAAGCGGGCTCGGGAGTAGCGACGCTCGGCCTCCCTGACAGCCCCGGAGTTCCGGAAAGCATTGCAAAAAACACGATTACCGTTCCTTACAATGATCTGGAAAGCATGAAGCTTGTCTTTCAAGAATTCGGAGACGACATTGCCGGTGTCATCGTTGAACCTGTCGCGGGTAATATGGGTGTCGTACCGCCGGTTAAGGGGTTTCTCGAAGGGCTTCGTGAGCTGACTGAAACGCATGGCGCCCTGCTGATTTTTGATGAAGTAATGACAGGCTTCAGGGTGGGTTACAACTGTGCGCAAGGCTATTTCGGAGTGACGCCTGATTTGACGTGCCTCGGAAAAGTGATCGGCGGCGGTCTGCCTGTCGGCGCTTATGGAGGAAAGGCGGAAATCATGGAGAAAATTGCGCCGAGCGGTCCGATCTATCAGGCCGGCACGCTGTCTGGCAACCCGCTTGCCATGACAGCCGGACTCGAAACATTGAAACAGCTGACTCCTGAATCCTACCGGGAGTTCTCCCGCAAAGCAGACCGCTTGGAAAAAGGAATTTCTGAAGCTGCAGAGAAAAATGGCATTCCATGTACATTTAACCGGGCAGGGTCTATGATCGGCTTTTTCTTCACAAATGAACCGGTCATCAATTATGATACAGCGAAACAGTCTGACCTCGGACTGTTTGCCGAATATTATAAAGGGATGGCCGATGAAGGCGTGTTCCTGCCGCCTTCACAGTTTGAAGGGCTGTTCTTGTCAACAGCTCATACGGATGACGACATTGAGCATACGATTAAAGCTGCTGAACGCGTATTCGAAAGAATCAGCCGCTCCAGATAAAGAAAAGGGCTGCCGGACATTGCCGGCGGCTCTTTTTTGCATGGTGCCGGAAACGGCTGCTGATTTTTCTGTTCATATTCTGCCTGCTTTTCTCATACATCTTTACTGACATCTAATTTTAAAAATTAGGTGAAGGGAGGATATCAGTTTGCCGCAAAACAATCGTTTGCAATTTTCTGTAGAAGAGTCAATCTGTTTTCAAAAAGGACAGGAAGTATCCGAATTATTATCGATTTCATTGGATCCTGACATTACCGTTCAGGAAGTAAATGATTATGTATCCATACGAGGGTCATTAGAGCTGACAGGCGAATACAACATAGATCAAACCCGGGAGTATGCAGAACTGCCTGCGACAAGCCGATTTGTGGAAGATGTAAAGCTGAAAGGGGACGGCAGCGCAGAGCTGACGCATTGTTTCCCAGTGGATATCACCATCCCGAAAGACAAGGTCAATCATTTAAACGACGTATTTGTTTTTATTGACGCTTTCGATTATCAGCTGACAGATGCGAGGATGCTGACAATTCAAGCTGATTTGGCGATTGAAGGCCTCTTGAATGTGAGCGGTGAAGCGGGTAAAGAAGAACCGCGTACTATGCCTGCGGCCGTCCAGCCGGAAGAGGAGCTCGAGCCTGCCTTCAGACCGCCTTCAAACGACGAAGAACAGGATGAAGAGAAAGAATTTTTGATCCAGCTTGACAGAGCTTATGAAGAACAGGACGAAGAACAGCCGTATGAAGACGCAGAAGAACATGATACCGATGAGGAAGCGGTTCCGATTTACCAGTCGTTTCTCGGAGACGGCACAGAGGAAACGAAGCCGTTTTTTACGGCGTCTTTGTCGGCGGCAGAACGTACGAAGCGCGAAACGGAAAGTCAAAAAGAAGCCGCTCTTGAACAGCCGGAAGAAGAAGAATATGAGCTGAAAAGAGAAGAAGCAAAAGAAGAAGAATATGAGCTGAAAAGAGAAGAAGCAAAAGAAGAAGAATATGAGCTGAAAAGAGAAGAAGCGAAAGAAGAAGAATATGAGCTGAAAAGAGAAGAAGTGAAAGAAGAAGAATATGAGCTGAAAAGAGAAGAAGTGAAAGAAGAAGAATATGAGCTGAAAAGGGAAGAAGCGGAAGAAGAGCCGGAGCCGCTCCAAAGGACTTATCAACCTCATGAGGAACCGAAAGAAACCCCGTTCTATGGTGTTCCGCCTCTTCTGAAGGAAGAGCAGAATGACAGGGAGCCTGAGGCGTTTGAGGTTGAAGTGACACATGAAAAAGAAGCGATTGATGAAGAAGAGGAAGCCGGGCATACGATTGAAATCCCTGAATATTCGTTTCATGAGCAGACGGAGCCCGAAGAAGAAAGAGATGAAATGCCGGCAGCGGATGAACAGGAAGTGTCAGCGAAGGAGAACGACAATGCTCTCTATTTGACAAAGCTGTTTACAAAGCAGGGAGAGGAGGAGTTTACACGAATGAGGATGTGCATCGTTCAGCAAAATGATACCATTGATCTTCTGTGCGAGCGCTATGATATTAACGTCCAGCAGCTCATCCGGATGAATTCCCTTTCCCTTGATGAGGAATTAAAAGAGGGACAGATCCTTTATATACCGGATTATCAAAACAGCCATGCCTAATGCATTGATAAAAATGTGGTGAAACCGATGGAAGGCATCCAGTCTGTTTTAAATGAGTACGGTCTTACGCCTGAATATATGGAATCGGTCAGTCCAAAGGTATGGAAAGTGTATACGGATCACGGTGTATTCGCCCTGAAAAAATTGGCGGCTTCAAGAAATGTCCGCTTCACGGAACAGATGATCATGCTGGAGGAAAAAGGCTACAGGCAGTTCGTTCCCGTCTATCGAAACCGCACGGGCGAATTTTTAACGCAAGCCGGAGAAGACGTCTGCTACCTCATGCCCTGGCTTACTCTTGAAAGAGAGGAAGAGCGGGATCAAAAACACGAATATATGTTTAAAGAAATCGCTCTTCTTCACCAGCGGACGGAAAAAGAGCTCGGCGTGAGGCGAGAAGAAATACTCGGGCACTTTGAACGGACAAAACGGAAATGGGAACAACAAAAACAGAAATATGAAGAATTCATCTCAAGAGCGGAAAACGAATGGTATATGTCCCCGTTCCAGCTTCAGGCAGCCATGTATTTCAAAGAGACGATATCAGCTGCCGACTTTGCGCTCGCCCGCCTTGAAGATTGGTATGAAGCCATGAAAGACAAAGAGTCTTCAAGAATGGTCTTAAACCACGGGCAGCTGTCCGTCCGGCATTTTCTCTATAACGATACCGGAACGGGTTACTTTACGAACTTTGAGAAAGCGGGACACGCGCCGCCTGCGAATGATCTCATCGGATTTTTTACAAGAATGTTTAAGACGAACCCCGTCATGTGCACGGAATGTGTAAACTGGTTTTATACGTATCACAATGTCTATCCTTTGCGGGAAGAAGAAATCAGCTTATTCCTCAGCTATATGGCTTACCCCGGGCCTATATTCGGCGTGCTGAACCGCTACGATCATGAGAAGAGGTTCGGGGAAAAAGAAGCCTGTACAAGGCTTTTGAAGGCGTACTGGCAAATGAAAAACGCTGAATCGCTTGTGATGAGCATTCACGAGACGGAAGAAAACAGAAAACTGCAGGAAGAAACAGAGTCCCCATCATCATGATGCGGACTTTTTTCGTGCTTATATCCAGTCAAGGTGAAAGGCGCACGCAAGGAATATGAGAATGCCCAAAAGGAGGACATCAAATGTGGTAGGAAAGATGATCGTGCGGATGCCCTGGAAGATCGTGATCGGGAGGACGACTTGAACAGCAACAAGCCTGACTTGCTTCAGCCACGGCTGGAATGAATGTGTGTTGAATTTTTTTCGCATCTTATGCCTCCTCTCCTTTTCGTTACAGCATCATATGAGGAAAAGGAGCTTGTGTGCATGGCCCAGTCTCGTATAAAACAAGAGAAAAACGGAAAAGATGATTGACGAAAATGAAAAAGATTTAGTAATATAAGAAAAAGAAAAAGTACGTGCTGAAAAGTCCATGATCACCCGCTTTGAATGGGAAGAGTACAAAAACAGACGCTTGCAGAGAGGGAAGCCGGTTCGCTGAAAGGCTCCCAGTCAGTCTTTTTTGGAAGGTCGCCCAGGAGCGCAATTTCTCGAAAGAAAAGTAGAGAAATTCGGGAAAGTCCCGTTATCCCATTTAAGTGCGTGAATGCGTTTTTTCGCATTCATGAAAAAAGGTGGTACCGCGAGAGAGTTCTCTTCGTCCTTTTAAAAGGATCAAGAGGGCTCTTTTCTATTGTTCAGCCGTTTAATACTGTTGGAGGTTTGAAAATGGATAATCAAGAACTGACGATGCCGACAAAATACGATCCGTCTGCAGTTGAAAAAGACAGATACGACTATTGGGTGAACGGCAAATTTTTCGAAGCGAAAAACGATCCTCAAAAAGAACCGTATACCGTTGTCATTCCCCCGCCGAATGTGACGGGTAAGCTGCACTTGGGGCATGCTTGGGATTCGACCTTGCAGGATATCGTGACAAGAATGAAACGAATGCAGGGCTATGACGTGCTCTGGCTGCCGGGTATGGATCACGCCGGTATTGCAACTCAGGCAAAAGTAGAAGCGAAGCTTCGTGAAGAAGGAAAAACTCGCTATGATCTCGGACGCGAAAAATTCCTCGAAGAAACATGGAGATGGAAAGAGGAATATGCCGATTTTATTCGAAGCCAATGGGCAAAGCTCGGCCTCGGCCTCGACTATTCAAGGGAGCGGTTCACCCTTGATGAAGGGCTTTCTAAAGCGGTGCGCGAAGTATTTGTAAAGCTTTATGAAAAAGGGCTGATTTACCGCGGAGAATATATCATTAACTGGGACCCGGCCACTAAAACGGCTCTGTCTGACATCGAAGTCATCTACAAAGACGTACAAGGTGCGTTTTATCATATGCGCTATCCGCTGAAAGACGGTTCAGGCTCGATTGAAATTGCGACGACCCGTCCGGAAACGATGCTCGGCGATACAGCGGTTGCGGTGCATCCGGAAGACGAGCGGTACAAACACCTAATCGGAAAAACGGTCGTTCTGCCGATCACGGGCAGAGAAATTCCGATTGTCGGAGACGACTACGTCGATATGGAATTCGGGTCAGGTGCCGTTAAAATTACGCCTGCCCATGATCCGAACGACTTTGAAATCGGAAACCGTCACAACCTTGAACGCATTCTCGTCATGAATGAAGACGGCACGATGAATGACAATGCGCTTCAATATAAAGGCATGGACCGTTTTGAATGCCGCAAGCAGATCGTGAAAGATCTTCAGGAAGAGGGCGTGCTGTTCAAGATTGAAGAACATACGCATTCGGTCGGCCACAGCGAACGCAGCGGAGCAGTCGTTGAGCCGTACTTATCAACGCAGTGGTTCGTACAAATGCAGCCGCTTGCCGATGCCGCCATCGAATTGCAAAAAAACGAAGGAAAAGTCAACTTCGTCCCTGACCGTTTTGAAAAAACGTATCTGCACTGGATGGAAAATATTCGCGACTGGTGCATTTCCCGCCAGCTCTGGTGGGGCCACCGGATTCCGGCGTGGTACCATAAAGAAACGGGTGAAATCTATGTCGGCGTTGAAGCGCCGGAAAATGCTCAAAACTGGGAGCAGGACAAAGACGTTCTTGATACATGGTTCAGTTCCGCTCTTTGGCCGTTTTCAACGATGGGCTGGCCGGATATCGATGAGGAAGATTTCAAGCGCTACTATCCGACGAACGTCCTTGTCACAGGATATGATATTATTTTCTTCTGGGTATCCAGAATGATCTTCCAAGGTATCGAATTCACCGGAGAGCGACCGTTTAAAGATGTCCTGATCCACGGGCTCATCCGCGATGACCAGGGCCGGAAAATGAGCAAATCGCTCGGAAACGGCGTCGATCCGATGGATGTGATCGATAAGTACGGAGCGGATTCGCTGCGCTACTTCCTTGCGACGGGAAGCTCTCCGGGGCAGGATTTACGCTTCAGCTTTGAAAAAGTGGAGTCAACTTGGAATTTTGCGAACAAGATTTGGAACGCATCAAGATTCGCCCTGATGAACATGGACGGCATGACATACGAAGAGCTTGATCTGTCAGGCGAAAAATCCGTTGCCGATAAGTGGATTTTAACAAGGTTGAATGAAACGATTGAAACCGTGACACAGCTGGCTGACAAGTACGAATTCGGCGAGGTTGGCCGCCATCTCTACAATTTTATCTGGGATGATTTCTGTGACTGGTACATCGAAATGGCGAAACTACCGCTTTACGGTGAAGATGAAGCGGCGAAGAAGACAACCCGCTCCATTTTAGCGTATGTGCTGGATCAAACGATGCGCCTCCTGCATCCGTTTATGCCTTTCCTGACGGAGGAGATTTGGCAGCATCTTCCTCACGAAGGGGAATCCATTACAGTCGCCAAGTGGCCTGAAGCCGTCAAAGAATATACGGACACCGAGGCCGCGGCGGATATGAAGCTTCTCGTTGAAGTCATCCGCGCCGTGCGGAACATCCGCAGCGAAGTCAACACGCCGCTCAGCAAGCAGATTGAGCTTTATATTAAAACAAGCACGCCGGAAATCGCCGAACGGCTTGAAGAAAACCGTTCGTACGTGGAACGCTTTACGAATCCGAGCCTTCTTCAAATCGGAACGGATATTCAAGCGGTCGATAAAGCGATGACCGCTGTTGTATCCGGCGCCGAGCTGATCTTGCCGCTCGAAGGTCTGATTAACATTGAGGAAGAAATCAGCCGCCTTCAAAAAGAACTCGATAAGCTGACGAAGGAAGTAGAACGGGTTCAGAAGAAATTAAGCAATGAAGGATTTATGAAAAAAGCACCTGCGCATGTCATTGAAGAAGAGCGGGCAAAAGAAGCCGATTATACGGCAAAACGTGAAGCTGTAGAAAAAAGAATCGCCGAATTGAAAAACTAATAACACGAAAAAAGGAGGTGTTTTCCAGGTCTTTCTCAGATCGCTGGAAAACACCTTCATCAATTGAAGGGAAGGAATGCGCTTGTTCAAAACGTTTGATGAAGCACTCAGCTGGATTAACGGAAGGCTTAAATTCGGCGTGAAGCCGGGTTTGGAACGAATGGAATGGCTGCTGAGCAAGCTCGGGCACCCTGAGAAAAAGCTCAATGCGGTTCATGTTGCCGGAACAAACGGAAAAGGTTCAACGATCGCTTTTCTCCGTTCGGTATTAAATGAAGCCGGTTATACAGCAGGCACCTTCACATCACCGTATATCATCACCTTTAACGAACGGATCAGCGTTGACGGCGCACCGATCTCAGACGAAGAATGGACGGCGCTCTTTAATGAGGTCGGGCCTCTCGTCCTTGAGCTTGAAAAAACCGAATTCGGAGCCGCCACAGAATTTGAAATTATTACGGCATGCGCATTTTTATATTTTGCTAAATACCGGAGCACCGATTTTGTTATTTTCGAAACGGGATTAGGCGGCCGTTTGGATTCGACAAACGTCGTGAAGCCGATGTTAACGGTCATCACTTCGATCGGCCATGACCATACGGCGATATTAGGCAGTACATTAAAAGAGATTGCCGCAGAAAAGGCGGGGATCATCAAACGCGGCGTTCCTGTTATCACAGCCGTTCATCAGCATGAAGCAGCTGAGGTGATAAAGCGAAAGGCGATGGAGACAGAATCTGCTTTTATATCCCTTCACGAGGATTGCGCGCTGTACGGGGAGCGTTCACTGTCTGATGGAGAGCAATTTTCGCTTAAAACATCGTTACATCATTATGAAAGAATTGAAACAAGCCTGATCGGCACCCATCAGCGGCAAAACGCCTCTTTAGCAATACTTGCGGCCGAATGGCTGACAGCCGAAAAACATGTGTTCATCGGTGAAAAAGAGCTGAAACGCGGTATTCGTAACGCGGGATGGCCAGGCCGGTTTGAGAAGGTATTGAACAGGCCTCTTGTTTATATTGACGGCGCTCATAACAAAGAAGGAGTGGAGCGGCTGGCCGAGACGATCACGTCCCACTTCGACGGGCGGAATATTCACGTATGTTTCAGCGCTCTCAAAGATAAGCCGTACAGAGACATGATCCGCAAAATCGAGTCGTTTGCGTCATCGATTCACTTCACATCCTTTGATTTCCCGAGGGCGGAATCCGCTCAAAAGCTGTTTGAGCAAAGTGCCGCTGATCATAAAACATATGATGAAGACATCGGCTCGGTTTTCCGCTATATCGAAGAACAAGCTGAAGATGAAAAAGCGGTGATCGTTATTACCGGGTCGCTTTACTTTATTTCCGCCGTCAGGGCAGCTTTAACTGAATAAAACATAAAAATGCGCTTTTGGCCATCGGCTGACGGCGCATTTTTATGTTTTATGAAAAGCGGAGGCGTTTCATATTTGCTAAAATAACAGCCTCAGGAAGCTGCTCTTTTCCATGAAGCGGTTAAATTTGATTCTGCGAGGCTGATCATGATGTTCATCTTTTACCTTTTTACGGCAGGTTTAGTGCTCGGTTCCTTTTTTAATTCGGCCGGGCGCCGCATTCCTGAAAAGATATCATTGATTGCTCCGCGTTCCCTTTGCCGGGTCTGCAAAAGGCAGCTTGGCTTCGCGGAGCTGATACCGGTTTTGTCCTATTTGATGCAGCAGGGGAGGTGCAAAGGGTGTCAAACCCCGGTATCGATCGTGTATCCGGCAGTTGAGCTTTCCGCCGCCATTCTATTTGCGTTTGCCGGCATGCACATTGGGCATCAGGGGGAGCTGGTGATTGTGCTTGCTCTTATTTCCATGCTTTTGGTCGTCTTTGTGTCTGATGTGACACATATGGTCATTCCGGATGCTGTTCTTTGTTTTTTCCTGCTTGTCTTTGCCATCGGACGGTTCTTTGTTCCCCTCGAACAGTGGCATTCGGGTTTGAGCGGTGCGTTGGTCGGCGGTATGCTGCCCCTCTTGACACTGCTTTTGACGAAAGGGGGAATCGGCTGGGGAGACGTAAAGCTGTTTGCGGTGATCGGCATGGCGCTCGGCAGCCGCCTCCTCGTTCTCGCTTTTTTCCTTTCGGCAGCCGCAGGGACGATGCTTGGTCTTATTGCACTGCTGGCAGGCAAGCTGAAGAAAAATGAACCCATGCCGTTTGCTCCCGCGATTCTGATCGGGACGCTGACGAGCTGTTTCTATGGTGATCCAATGATTGAGTGGTACCTTCAAACAGTATGGTGGTGAGAAATTTGACGAAACCTTTTTGGGCAAGACGACAAAAGTCTTGTTCTTTTTTTTTGAGGCTGTGATAAAGTGTGGACAATAAGAGGGACAGCCTTTGGGAGAACTCCTCCTTCCTTCTGGCTTCCCTCTGCCGATCGTATAGAGAGCGGCCAACCTGCCGCCTAATCTTAATATAAAACAATAAACGGAAAGCGAGGGAAGCACATGAAAAAAAGGAAAAGCAAGAAAAACTCAGCTAAAAAAGCGCCCCAGGAAGACCCGCTCAAAGTGATGATCAACGGCAGAGAAGAGACCATCTACGGAAATGAAAAAGAGTTTTCCAACAGAAATGAAGAAAAGAAGTTCACCTTTTCGAACTGGGAAGAAAAGAGAAAGGCAGAACGGGAAATATCGGCTTCAAAAGAGGACGGCACACCTGAAACAAGTGAATTTACATGGACGCCTCCAGATGAAGAAGAAACCGTCTACAAAGACGATCCTAAAGTGGTGGCGCCTTATCAAAAGAAAAATGAAGCCAAAAACAACCGAAAAACGAAAACGTCCCTTACGTATCCTGTGAAGCGCTTTGCTGCGACCATTATCTTTGCTGTTTTGCTCGGCACGGGACTCGGGCTGTTTGCACTGAATCTCGCAACCCATAAAGAAGGAGTGCCGGCTTCCGGCAGCCTGGGTGCGGATGCGGAAAACGGGCAGACGGTTAAAGCCGGTGACTCCGATGCCGATGAGAAAAAGAGCGGAGAAAAAAATAGCGGACAAGCGGGAGAATCTTTTAACAGCTTTGCCGTTCAAGCCGGCAAGTTTTCATCTAAAGAAGGAGCGGAGACGCTGGCCTCTCAAATCGCAGACAAGGGGTACGCCGCCGTTTCGATTGCCAAGGACGACGGGTTTTATGTGATCGCCGGAATAACGGGTGAAAAGCAGATGACATCTGAACTTGGCAAAATATTAATCGAAAACGATTTTGAAGCGTGGGGCGGAAAAGAGCTTCCGGTTGCACTCGAGCCCGGTTTGCTTGAGCCTTTTAAAGAAGCGGCTGAGCTGTCGGCAAAAGCGATTCTCGGCGCGGAGGTCACATCTCAAAACATAGCCGATGTCAAAGCTGAACTTGACGGCGCCAAATCAAAAGGTGAATCTGAAGAGGTAAAGAAGAGTATACTAGAAGCCGTCAACCTGCTGGAGAAACCGACCGCAGCCAACGGCTGGAAGAGCCAGCAGCTATTGCTGGGTCAAATTAAATAAATAAAAAACCAGCAGACGTGCTGGTTTTTTTATTTTCGCGATTTTTGTCATTAAAAAGTTATTTTTCTGAAATTGTGGCGGCGGCGTTCTTTTGGTAGGATAAAACAGGTATCTTTTTTTCCTATGCAAAAACCTTTGAAAGGATGGCTTCTTATGACCCGACAGCTCATATTGGCTTCTCAATCACCCCGCAGAAAGGAACTCCTCGATCTCCTGCAGATTCCGTACAGCATCGTTACGAGCAACGCGGAAGAAAAATTAATTCGAAACTTTTCACCAGCAGAAAACGTCAAATGGTTGGCGGAACAAAAAGTGCGCGCAGTAGCCGAACAATATCCTGAAGCCGTCGTGCTAGGCGCCGACACCATTGTTTTTTATGACGGGGCTTATTTGGGCAAGCCCAAAGATGCCGAAGATGCAAAAAGGATGCTGAGCATGCTTTCGGGACAGACCCATTCAGTGCTCACCGGCGTCTGCATTAAGGACGGCGAGAGGTGCGAAACATTTTTTGAAGAAACCGAAGTTTCTTTTTGGCCTCTTGAAGAAAAGGAAATCAGCGCTTACATCGCTACGGGAGAACCGTTTGATAAAGCCGGTTCATACGGAATACAAGGAAAAGGCGCGCTTTTTGTCAAACAGATAAAGGGAGACTATTATACAGTTATGGGCCTTCCGATTTCGAAAACGATGAGAATGCTGAAAACGTTTGATCTCCACTCCTTTTGATGCACCGAACGAGAAGGGAATCAAAAGGGAGGGTTTATCATAAGCGATCTGCCATTGAAATTAAGGGATTTTCCTGATGAAGAAAGGCCGCGGGAGCGCCTTCTCAACACCGGCGCCGAAAGTTTGTCAAACCATGAACTGCTTGCGATACTGCTCAGGACCGGGACGAAAAAAGAATCGGTTCTTCAGCTTTCAAGCCGGCTGCTTCAAACGTTTGACGGCCTCCGTTTGTTAAAAGAAGCATCCGCTGAGGAGCTTTCAAGCATTTCCGGGATCGGCCGCGCAAAAGCCGTGCAGATTTTGGCGGCGCTTGAACTTGGCCGGCGCATTCACAGCCTGGCTTGCAAAGACCGTTATGTGATCCGTTTTCCCGAAGATGCGGCCAATTTTTTAATGGGGGATATGCGCTTTTTGTCTCAGGAGCACTTCGTATGCCTGTATCTCAACACGAAAAACCAGGTGATCCACAAGCGCACGGTTTTTATAGGAAGCTTGAACTCTTCAATCGTCCATCCGCGGGAAGTGTTTAAAGAAGCTTTAAAGCGCTCCGCAGCTTCATTCATCTGCGTCCACAATCATCCGTCCGGAGATCCGGCTCCGAGCCGCGAAGACATAGAAGTTACACAGCGCCTTCACGAGTCCGGACAGCTGCTTGGAATCGAATTGCTCGATCATATCATCATCGGTGATCAAAAATTTGTGAGCTTAAAAGAAAAAGGATATTTGTAACACTTTTTTTTTCATTAAATTAAGCTATAATAGAATTTATGGGTTTTTGCTTAGGAATATTGTTTTAAGAAAGGAAGATACATACAAATGTTTGGAATTGGTGCGAGAGACCTTGGAATAGATTTAGGAACGGCGAATACGCTTGTTTTTGTGAAAGGTAAAGGAATTGTCGTCAGGGAGCCTTCTGTCGTTGCACTGCAAACAGATACAAAACAGATCGTTGCAGTCGGAAATGATGCGAAAAACATGATCGGACGTACGCCCGGCAATGTCGTTGCCCTCCGCCCGATGAAGGATGGCGTAATCGCTGATTATGAAACAACAGCGACAATGATGAAACATTATATTAGCAAAGCTGTTAAAAACAAAGGCTTATTTGCGAGAAAGCCGTATGTCATGGTCTGTGTCCCGTCGGGAATTACGGCGGTTGAGCAGCGTGCGGTTATCGACGCCACTCGCCAGGCCGGAGCGAGAGATGCATATCCGATTGAAGAACCGTTTGCAGCCGCGATCGGTGCCAACCTTCCTGTTTGGGAGCCGACTGGAAGCATGGTGGTCGACATCGGCGGCGGAACGACCGAAGTCGCGATTATTTCCCTCGGTGGCATCGTTACCTCCCAGTCTATCCGCGTTGCCGGAGATGAAATGGATGAAGCAATCATTACTTATATTAGAAAAACATATAACTTGATGATCGGTGACCGTACAGCGGAAGCGATCAAACTTGAAATCGGTTCTGCCGAAGCTTCTGAAAACGGAGAAAGCATGGAAATCCGCGGCCGCGACCTTTTAACAGGTCTGCCGAAAACGATTGAAATCACTGAAAAAGAAATTACAGCGGCGCTTCGCGACACTGTGACTGCAATTGTCGATGCCGTGAAAAATACGCTTGAAAAAACTCCGCCTGAACTCGCGGCTGATATTATGGACCGCGGAATCGTCCTGACGGGAGGCGGTGCACTGCTGCGCCACCTGGACAAAGTCATCAGCGAAGAAACGAAAATGCCGGTTTTAATTGCGGAAGACCCTCTTGACTGTGTAGCGATCGGAACAGGTAAAGCTCTCGAGCAAATTCATCTATTTAAAGGCAAAAATTAAGGACACAGGGAATAGAAGAGGTGTATAATCATGCCGCAGTTTTTTACGAATAAACGGTTGATGCTTTTACTCCTTTGTATCATCATTTTAGTGGCAATGATTGGATTTTCGTTAAAGAATGACCGGAATGCAACTTGGCCCGAAAAATTTATTGGCGATACAACAGGTGTATTCCAGACGATTTTTCATACGCCCGCTCAATTTTTTGCGGGTTTCTTTGAAAATATCGAAGACTTAAAAAATACGTACAGCGAAAATGAGCGCCTGCGGAAAAAGCTCGACGGCCAGACGCAATACGAGGCAAAGCTGCAAGAGCTTGAAAATGAAAATAAGTCTTTAAGAAAAGAGCTCGGCCATTTGAAATCGATTAAAGATTACACGCCGATTCTGGCGACCGTTATCGCCAGAAATCCTGATAAGTATGAGTGGTGGAACCTGATCACGATTAACAAAGGTTCTAAGCACGGCGTTGAAAAGGATATGGCGGTCACAGATGAAAACGGCAACTTGATCGGAAAAATCAAAAGCACAAAAGTGAACAATTTCACTTCCACCGTCCAGCTTTTAAGCGCAACAGACAGAAACAACAGAATTTCTACGGTTATCGCTGCAGATAAAGGCAAGAAAACGGTGAACGGAATCATCAATGGCTACGACTCCGATAAAAAGGCGCTTTCCATGGAAATCATTGAGCCTGATGAAGACAGGGAAGTGAAAAAAGGAGACCTCGTCGAAACTTCCGGTGCGGGCGGCGTTTTTCCGAAAGGCCTGACGATCGGAAAAGTGACAGAGGTTGAACCCGATTCCTACGGCTTGACGAAAATCGCTTATGTAGAGCCGGCAGCCGATATGTATAACCTTGATAACGTCATCGTCGTCGACAGAACGCTTGATACGGTGGATGTCGACAAGATGGACGATGAGGAGGAAGGCTCGTGAAACGCTTCCTTCTTCCCGTCGTCATGATGTTTGTTTTAGTATCTGACAGCGTCTATGCGGATTTTGTCAACTTGCCTTTTGTGACGGAAGAACAGCAGCTCATTCCGCGTTTTCTGCTGCTTGTCTTAGTTTTTATGACGGCTTATGTCAATCAGCCTTTTGCCATTACATATGGATTTATTTTCGGACTGTTATATGATATTAATTACACCGACCTTTTAGGTGTATATATGTTCGGTTTTGCCGGTATTTGCTATTTATCGTCAAAAGCGTTCAAAGTATTGCAGACAAACGCGCTGGTCGTCATTTTTATTGCGCTGCTCGCCGTTTGTGTTCTTGAATTCTACCAATATGGCGTGCAGATGCTGATACGTCCGGAAATCATGCCGTTCCATCAATTTGTGCTCGGCAGGCTCCTGCCCACGCTTGCGCTGAACGCCGTTGGCGGCCTTTTGCTCATTTACCCGTTCAAATGGTTTTTTACCAGTCTTAAGAAAGAGCTGAGGAATGAGTAAAAAGAGGATTTTATGAGCCGATGTCGAAAAGAGTATGATGTTGAGGTGAACACCGTGAAGACCCAAAAGCAGCAATACGTAACAATTAAAGGAACGAAAAATGGATTGACGCTTCATCTTGATGACACATGCTCTTTTGAAGAATTATTGTACGGTCTTCAGGATATGCTGTCACTCGAACATTATATGGATGGAAAAGGCCAGAAAATCAGTGTTCTCGTTAAGCTCGGCCACCGTTATGTGACCGAGGAGCAAGAACAGATCCTGACCGATGTGATCACTGAGAAACAAAATCTGTTCATCCACTCCATTGAAAGTGAAGTCATGACCAAAGATGAAGCAAACCGCTTAAAGGCGGAAAGCGAAATTATTTCTGTCGCTAAAATTGTCCGCTCAGGGCAAGTCCTCGAAACGGAGGGTGATTTGCTTCTCATTGGGGATGTGAATCCGGGAGGAATGGTGAAAGCCGGAGGGAATATTTTCATCCTCGGCTCATTAAGAGGGATTGCCCACGCCGGTTTTAATGGAAATAAACGAGCTGTTATTGCGGCTTCGGATATGAGACCGACTCAATTGCGTATCAATCATGTGCTCAATCGCTCCCCAGACAACATCCAAGAAGGGAACGACATGGAATGTGCTTATTTAGATGAAAATGAGAATATGGTCATTGACCGCCTTCAGCAATTAGCTCATTTAAGACCTAGTTTAACAAGGCTTGAGGGAGGAATGTAAAATTGGGTGAAGCTATCGTAGTAACCTCGGGGAAAGGCGGAGTAGGCAAAACGACGACATCCGCAAATCTTGGCACCGCCTTGGCCATTTTGGGGAAACGGGTATGTCTCGTTGACACGGATATCGGCCTGCGCAATCTTGATGTCGTCATGGGCCTTGAAAATAGAATCATATATGATTTGGTGGATGTCGTTGAGGAACGGTGCAAAATCCATCAGGCGCTTGTAAAAGATAAGCGCTTCGATGATTTGCTTTATTTGCTGCCGGCCGCCCAGACAAGCGATAAGTCGGCTGTTTTGCCCGAACAGATGGTCAAGCTGATCCAGCAGCTCAAACAAGACTTCGACTACATTGTCATTGACTGCCCTGCAGGGATTGAGCAAGGTTATAAAAATGCGGTCTCAGGCGCAGACAAAGCGATTGTCGTGACAACACCGGAAATCTCCGCTGTTCGTGACGCTGACCGGATCATCGGCCTGCTTGAAAAAGAAGAAAATATTGAGCCGCCGAGACTTGTCGTCAACCGGATCCGCAACCACTTAATGAAAAACGGCGATACGCTGGATGTTGATGAAGTCATTCAGCACTTGTCGATCGAACTGATCGGTATTGTTGCGGATGATGACGAAGTGATTAAAGCTTCCAATAACGGGGAGCCTGTCGTCATGGATCCGAACAATAAAGCTTCAATCGCATACCGGAACATCGCCCGCCGCGTGCTGGGCGAATCTGTGCCTTTACAGTCGTTTGAAGAAGAAAATAAAGGCGTTTTCGCAAAGATTAAATCATTTTTCGGCGTACGCGCTTAGCTGCAAAAAAGCAATCTCCAAAGCGAGATTGCTTTTTTCGCAGTTTCATTGATCGTTTTCGACTTTATGCTTTAACAAGGAAAGCTTATTGTCCCAATACATATCGAAGTAGGCGAGCCACTGCTGCAGCTCGGCGAGAGGTTCGGGATGAAGCCTGTACAGTTTTTCTCTGCCCGCTTTTCTCCCGCTGACAAGCCCGGCTTCGGACAAAATTCTTAGATGCTTTGAAACAGCCGTCCGGCTCATCGGGAAATGGCTGCTGATATCTGTTACAGGCAATTCCCTGCCGGCGAGGAGCTTCAGCATCTTTCGCCGGGAGGGATCGGAAACAGCTTGGAACACATCATGTTTTACAGCGGATGATGTCACTAGCCTTCAACTGCCTGACGCAGCTTTTGATTGACGATCGTTTCCCAGCCGCCATTCATCCGATTGCGGACATCCGCTTGCTTTTCTCCCGCTTTTGAAACCGTTTCTTCCGGCGCGCCCCATCCTGAATGAATGAGGGTAAATTCGGTTTTTTCTGCAGATAGCTCTTTCAATTCAAATGTGACGATCCATCCCGACGTATCCCAGCTGAAAGCGAGTCGGTGCGGCGCTTCAAGCTCGATCACTTTGCACGGCGAGGGGCCGAACGGAGACTGCAGGGTGAATTCACAGCCGATCTCCGGACGGAAATCATTTGGCATAAACCAGGCGGCGATGCCTTCACTGGTGGCGACGGCCTCCCACACTTTTTCTATCGACGCGTGAAAAACAGCCTGTTTATGTATATCAGGCACTTGTTGATTGCTCATAATAGACCTCCTAGATAAAAAGTAAAACCAAATGGTTTCCTATCTATTATATGAAACCATTTGGTTTTATGTCAATGTTCCGTCATAATCTCCTGGGACAAGGCATATCATTGAACAAATGAACCTGAATGTAAAGGATGAGGGTTATGAGTCATAGAGCAGATGAGATTCGAAAAAGAATGGCCAGGAAAAGAAAGCGGAAGACGCCGGACAAACAGCCCTTTTCGTCAGATGGCAAAAAGCGGCCGATCAAGCCGCCTGCATGGACAGCCTTTTCGGAAGATGAAAAGGGAGGAGACTTCTCTCCGCCTGAAGGAAGCTCCCTGCTGATAAACGGGAAACACCCGCTTGTCAAGGCGGATGCGCTCATCATGAAATGTCTTCTGTCGGCATGCCTTGTTCTTGTGTCCGCCATTTCCTACAAAGGCCAGTTTGAACCCGCAAACCAAATCAAACCGGTCATCAGCCAGGTGTTTACTGAAGAGTTCCAATTTGCGGCCCTCCAGAATTGGTATGAATCCAAGTTCGGCGATCCCCTCGCATTCTTTCAATCGAAAGGCGCCAAACCGTCCGGCCAGGTCGAGGTGAATCAGGATCTCGCTGTACCTGCCATGGGAAAGGTTCAGGAGAAATTCTCAGGCCAGGGCATTAAGGTAGAAACAGAAGACGAAACGATCCGCAGCATGAAGGAAGGCTATGTCATTGAAGTGGACAAAAATCCGGAAACAGGCCTGACGGTGGTCTTGCAGCATGCGGACAACAGCTATACCTACTACGGCCAGCTGAAAAAAGCGGATGTCGCTTTATACGATTTTATAGATAAAGGAACGAAGCTCGGGACGATTGAGCAGGATAAAAATCAAAAAGGCGTCTATTACTTTGCGATCAAACAAGGAGAGGAATTTGTCGACCCGATACAGGTGATCACATTTGAATAAATGGACGGAGCTCTTCACCAAGCTTCACATTCATCCGCTGCTGTGGCTTGTCATGGCAATCGGTATCATGACAGGACATATTAAAGCGCTGTTTTGTTTAATGATCATTATTTTAATCCACGAGCTTGGCCACGCTGCTGCTGCCGTTTATTTTTCATGGAGAATTAAAGGCATTTTTCTGCTGCCTTTTGGAGGAACGCTGGAAGTCGATGAACACGGCAACAGACCGTTAAAGGAAGAGCTGGCCGTCATCGCCGCAGGGCCAGTTCAGCACATTTGGCTTCAATTTGCTGCCTGGCTTTTGGCTGTCAATTCGCTCGTCAGCCCTCATATATTTGAAACGTTTACTTTTTACAATCTGACCATTCTCTTGATTAATCTGTTTCCGGTTTGGCCGCTTGATGGCGGGAAGCTGCTGTTTCTGTTATTTTCAAAACACCTTCCATATCAGAAAGCGCAGCGGATGATGCTGGCTGTGTCGTGTTTTTGCTGCGCTGTTCTAATCGCGGTGATTTTATTGATTTCCCCATCACAGCTGAGCGCTTGGGTGCTCCTCGTATTTTTGGCTGCATCCCTTTACCAGGAATATCGCAATCGGCATTACACCCATATCCGCTTTTTGCTTGAGCGCTACTATGGAAAGGAGAGGGAAGTGCGACGCCTCGCACCGATCACGGTGTGCGCCGAAGAGCAGATTTATGAGGTTATGCTCATGTTTAAGAGGGGTTGCAAACACCCGATCATTATTGAGAAGGACGGACAAAAACTGAGCCAGCTGGATGAAAATGAAGTTCTCCACGCTTATTTTACAGACAAGCGCACGACTTCCTCAATGGAAGATCTGCTTTTGGTTTATTGACCGTCCATCCTTCTAAAAGACATTGACACTGGGGCTCTTTTCTGGTATATTTTTTAATGTTATGGATGTAGCACCCGTGCTACAACCGCTCAGCACAGGTGTTAAGTGCTTTCTTAGCCCCCTGTGACTGGCGAGTCTTAGTTTATTAGGAGGTGCAGAGATGTACGCAATTATTCAAACAGGCGGAAAACAAATCAAAGTTGAAGAAGGCCAAACTGTATACGTCGAAAAGCTTACTGCTGAAGCCGGCGAAACAGTTACTTTTGACAACGTATTGTTTGTCGGCGGTGAAAATGTTAAAGTTGGCAGCCCTACGGTTGAAGGTGCTACGGTAACAGGCAAAGTTGAAAAACAAGGCCGCGCTAAAAAAATTACCGTATTTAAGTACAAACCGAAGAAAAACCAACATAAAAAACAAGGTCATCGTCAACCTTACACTAAAGTTGTAATCGAAAAAATTAACGCTTAAGGCGTGTATGATATGATTCATGCAAAGGTTACCAGATCCCGATCGAACAAAGACATCTTAGGCTTTGAAATGTCGGGACATGCGAATTTTGCTGAACATGGTCAGGATCTCGTTTGTGCAGGGGCATCGGCGGTCGCCTTTGGAGCCGTCAATGCCGTAATGAAGCTGACGGGCATTGAGCCGGTCATTGACCTCGGGGAAGACGGCGGATTTTTATCTTTCGGATTCCCGGACGGTACGGATCGGGAGGCTTTTGAAAAGGCGCAGCTCCTTCTCGAAGGCATGATCGTCTCCCTTGAAACGATCGAACGAGACTACAAAGGTTACTTAAAAGTAACGACGAACAAAATATAGGAGGTGAGCTACATGCTAAGATTAGATCTTCAATTTTTTGCATCTAAAAAAGGAGTAGGTTCAACGAAAAACGGACGTGACTCTGAGGCGAAGCGCCTAGGTGCTAAACGTGCAGACGGTCAATTCGTATCTGGCGGTTCCATCCTTTATCGTCAGCGCGGAACAAAAATCTATCCAGGTGAAAACGTTGGGCGCGGCGGAGATGACACTCTATATGCAAAAGTCGACGGAACTGTTAAATTCGAACGTTTCGGCCGTAACCGCAAAAAAGTGAGCGTATATCCTGTAGCCTAACCTTTAAACGAAACTCCGGTCGTTCTGACCGGAGTTTTTTACATACAGCACCATGATTTGCTTAAAACACCTTCCTGCCGCCTGAACAAGGCCGGGTTTCCGCTCTGATTCTGCTTCGTTAAAGCGTATAAACGTGTTTCATTTATACTGCCTTCTCTGTTATAATTCAAAGTACAAACTGAATCAGACTCCTAAAAGAGAGAACAAACGATTGGGAGTGCCAAAATGGAAGAAACTTCGAAAAAACAAGAAAAGAATATGGACGATAAGGCTTTGACACATGAGCTTATCCATCTGCTCAGCCACTCAAGGCACGACTGGATGAATAAACTGCAATTGATTAAAGGAAACTTAACATTAAAAAAGTATGACCGCGTATTTGAAATTATTGATGAAGTGGTCATCGAAGCTCAGCATGAATCAAAGCTTTCAAACCTTAAAATCCCGCGTGCGGCGTATGAGCTGCTTACATTTAACTGGATGGCCCATTCGCTGACGCTTGAGTATGAGGTGATCGGTCAGGTCAGGGATTTGTCAGCTTATGAAGAGAAGCTCGTCGTTCTCGTCAGAAAGCTGTTTGGGATTTTTGACGATGCCGTTTTGAAAGGCAGCGACAATCATCTGACGATCACGCTGCAGACGGACGGTCCGGACGACCGCCTCGTCATCTTTTTGGATTTCCACGGCGTATTCACAAAGCTGACCGGTATCAAAGATTTTCATCATTCACTGGCCGACTTTTATGAAGTCAAGCGGTTTGATGTAACAGACCGTGAATGCATCGCCGAAATTCATATCAAGTAATGCGGTTTTTTTAGGAATAGAACGGAGGACATTATGTTTGTTGATCAGGTAAAAATATACGTAAAAGGCGGAGACGGAGGCAACGGTATGGTTGCTTTCCGCCGCGAAAAATATGTGCCAAAAGGAGGCCCTGCCGGAGGTGACGGCGGAAAAGGCGGAGACGTCGTTTTCAAAGTTGACGAAGGTCTCAGCACGCTGATGGATTTTAGATATCAAAGACACTTTAAGGCGGTGCGCGGAGAACACGGCATGTCTAAAAACCAGCACGGCCGAAATGCCGAAGACATGGTTGTAAAAGTCCCGCCTGGCACGGTTGTCATTGACGATGATACAAAACAGGTCATCGCTGATCTAACGGAGCACGGACAGGAAGCCGTCATCGCAAAAGGCGGACGCGGCGGACGGGGCAATACCCGTTTTGCGACGCCTGCCAACCCGGCGCCGCAGCTTTCTGAAAACGGCGAACCCGGCAAGGAGCGCTATATCGTTCTCGAGCTGAAAGTTTTGGCCGATGTCGGTCTTGTCGGTTTCCCAAGCGTTGGAAAATCAACGCTCCTGTCTGTCGTGTCTTCGGCCAAGCCGAAAATTGCCGATTACCACTTTACAACGCTGAATCCGAATCTCGGAATGGTCGAAACGGAAGACGGACGCAGCTTTGTCATGGCGGATCTTCCGGGACTGATTGAGGGGGCGCACGAAGGAGTTGGCCTCGGACACCAATTCCTCAGGCATATCGAAAGAACGCGCGTCATCGTCCACGTGATTGACATGTCGGGTCTTGAAGGGCGCGACCCGTATGAAGATTATGTGACCATCAATAAAGAGCTTGAACAGTATAATCTGAGGCTGACAGAACGTCCTCAAATTATTGTCGCCAATAAAATGGATATGCCGGATGCGGAAGAAAATCTGAAGGCTTTCAAAGAAAAGCTTACAGATGATTATCCTGTTTTTCCAATCAGCGCGGTGACCAGACAAGGCTTGAGGGATCTGCTGTTTGAAATTGCCGACCGTTTGGAAACGACGCCGGAATTCCCGCTCTATGATGAGGAAGACATGGCTGAAAACAGAGTCATGTATAAGCTTGAGGATGAGGAAGCGCCGTTTGAAATCAGCCGTGATCCTGACGGCACCTTCGTGCTCAGCGGAGCCAAGCTTGAACGCTTATTTAAAATGACGGATTTTTCAAGAGACGAGTCTGTTAAGCGTTTTGCCAGACAGCTTCGCGGAATGGGCGTTGATGATGCGCTTCGGGCCCGCGGTGCAAAAGACGGCGATACGATCCGTCTTCTCGAATTTGAATTTGAATTTATCGACTGATCATACCGGAGAGTTTGCCAAGCAAGCTCTCCGACTTTTAGCTGAAAGGAATACCTTTCCTTTCGCCGGATTAATGCAAAGGAATCAGGGTTTTTAAAAGGAGAGAAAAGTCTGTGAAAGAGGAGACCTTTTATCTTGTCAGGGAAGACGTGCTGCCGGAGGCAATGCGGAAAACACTTGAGGTCAAAAAGCTGATTGAGCGGAAAAAAGCGGAATCTGTAGCTGAAGCCGTCCAAAAGGTAGATTTGAGCCGAAGCGCTTTTTACAAGTACAGAGATGCGGTTTTTCCTTTTTATACGATGGTCAAGGAACAGATTATCACGCTTTTTTTTCATTTGGAGGACCGCTCGGGAACGCTGTCCCATCTGCTGCAAGTGGTAGCTGAATCGGGCTGCAATGTGCTGTCGATCCACCAGACCATCCCTCTTCAAGGAAGAGCGAATGTGACGCTGTCTGTCAGTACGAGAGGAATGGATGAGAATATCGATTTGCTGATGAACAAATTAAGAAAGCTGGAATTCGTAGAAAAGGTCGAAATACTAGGTTCAGGCGCTTAAAGGGAGAGAATGTCATATATCATGAGTATGAGAGTAGGTTATTTAGGTCCAGAAGCAACTTTTACGCACCTTGCCGTCTGCTCCTGCTTTTCAGATGCAGACCAGCAAGCATTTAACACGATACCCGCCTGTATGGATGCGGCGATGAACGGGGAGATCGATCTGGCTGTCGTCCCGCTTGAAAATGCGATTGAAGGATCGGTGAATCTGACAATAGACTACTTAATTCACGAACAGCCTCTTTATATTGTCGGAGAAATCACCGCTCCCATCCGTCAGCATTTGCTTGTGCATCCTACAAGAAAAGAGGCTTGGGAAGACATTCAGAAGGTTTATTCCCATTCCCATGCCATCGCGCAATGCCATAAATTTTTGCACAGCAGATTTCGCTCCATTCCGTTTGAATATGCGACTTCCACCGGAGCAGCTGCAAAATACGTGAGCGAAAATCCGGACAAGAACATCGGCGTGATCGCCAATGAAATGGCAGCCGATACGTATGGATTAGACATCGTCAAAAGAGATGTGCATGACTATGAATACAATCACACGAGATTTGTGATGCTTCATCCGGATCATGAGGCATCCCCGCCGGTCAATCCTCAGCTGAAGGGAAGGCCGAAAACGACTTTGCTGGTGACGCTCCCTTCGGACAGATCGGGGGCTCTCCACCAGGTGTTGTCGGCTTTTGCCTGGAGAAATTTGAATCTTTCTAAAATTGAATCGCGGCCGACAAAAACCGGTCTCGGCAATTATTTCTTCATTATTGATATTGAAATGGCACTGGACGACGTGCTGATTCCAGGTGCAATAGCTGAGCTTGAAGCTTTGGGCTGCAAGGTGAAAATGCTCGGAGCCTATAATGCATATACACTATAAAAGAAAGGTCCTTTGCGTTGATAACGGCAAAGGACCTTTTCTTTATTCGGGAATGAGGATGCCCGCTTTTTGCAGGGCGTCACAAGCTTGTTCGATCTTCTCTTCGTCATCTGCCTCCAATGTGTGCAGATGGATGCCGTTTGTCAGTTGAGACAGATAAGCGGCGTTTGTCGAAGAGATTTTTTTGACAAAATCCGAGACTTCTTTTCTTGTGCTGACCCTGATCGAAGCTGTTAAGTCGCCGTAGACCGGATGTTCAATCGTTACATCTTTCACCGTTACGCCAAAGTCGACGATCAGATTCAGTTCTTCTTCTGTTTTTTCCGGCTCGTGGTCACAGGCGATGATCCGCTGAACCGGCTGGTTTTTGCCGAGGGCCGACCGCAAATACATGTATCCTTGGCTTGTTGCGATGATCGGTTCGTTTTTTGCTTTTAATAAAGAAATGTCCTGTACGATGACCTGCCGTGAAACAGATGCTTTTTTCGCCAGTTCGCTTCCTGTCAGCGGAGCCTCAGACTCCTTCAGCCACGCCAGCAGCTGCTGGCGCCGCTCAGCTCCCGTAAGTTTTAATCCGTCTGTCAATCCGATGGTCTCCTTTCTCATGCATCATATCTTCAAAAACGTCCAACAGCTGATCAACATGTTCGCTTGTCGTATCGCATCCGAACGAAATTCGAATGAATTGAAGCGCGAGCTCCCTTGGGATCAAAAGGGCTTTCATCGTATTCGAAGGTTCATGATAGCCCGCAGAACACGCGCTTCCGGTAGAAATGCAAATTCCTCTCCGATTACATTCCAGCATAGTATATTGTCCTTCAAAGGAATGAAAAAAACAACCTATAATATGCGGCAGAACATGAGAATTTGCCGAATCGGGCACAGCAAGGGAGACGGGAAGCTTCCGGGTTTTTGCCCCTTCCAGAAAACGGGCGCGCAGCTCCTGATATTTGAGATACACGGCATCCATACGGTTTATTGTCGACTCGGCAGCGGTAATGAAAGCACCGATTCCGGGGACATTGACGGTGCCGCTCTTAAATCCGTTTTCATGCAAAGTGCCCGGGTAGACGGGTTTCCAGTTCACACCCGGCCGAATATAGACAGCCCCAACTCCTTTTGGGCCGTATACTTTATGGCTTGAGACAGATAAGGCATCAGCGCCGAGCTCATCAACGCCGACCGGAATCTTGGCAAATGTCTGTACGCAGTCGCTGTGCAGGAGTACGTCCCGCTTATGCAGATAAGCCGAGAGCTTTGCCAGGGGCTGGATGACGCCTGTTTCTGAATTGGCATGCTGAATCGAGACGAGACCTGTATCAGGGCGGAGGTGCCGTTCCAGTATCTCCGTTGTGATGATGCCTGAAGCATTCGGCTTCATCAAGTCGACTGCAAACCCCAGCATCTCAAGATGCTGTTTCAAAATGTGAATCGACTGATGTTCCATTTCTGCCATTAAAAAGCGCTGCTTCCCGGCGGGGAGTCCATTTAAGATCGAGTGAATCGCCAAAAAATTGGCTTCGGTGCCGCCGCTCGTAAAATAAACGCCTTCTTCTTTACCTGATAAAAGTTCTGCCATCCTTTGGCGGCAGTAACGCAGAATACTTTCGGCTTTCCCTCCCGCATCGTGCAGACTGCTCGAATTTCCGTACACGTCTGTGTTCAGTTTTTGAAACGCGTCCAAGGCTTCCTTTGACGCCGGTGTCGTCGCTGCATAATCAAGATAAATCACGGCTCTCGTCTCCCATTCTCTATAAAAAATACTTGAGTTTATTGTATCGATGTGTAAATATAGGTGTCAAGACACATGTAAATTTACAGGAGGAGTCGACATGTCTCATCAGACGATTATTGTTGTCGGAGCGGGTGCCGCTGCGTTGTCTTTTGCTGCATCCATTCCGCCGTCTTATGAAGTGATTGTGATGACAAAAGCATCTGTAAAAGACAGCAATTCAGCCCTCGCTCAGGGAGGAATTGCATCGGCTGTATCGCCTCGCGATTCCTGGTCACTTCATGCGGATGACACGTTGTATGCCGGATGCGGTCACAATCAAATCGAAACGGTCCAAGATGCCATTAAGGACGGACAGCGCCTTGTTGATGAGCTGATCCTGCAGCATTTCCCTTTCGATACTCACGAATCAGGAAAGCTCAGCCTCGGAAAAGAAGGCGCGCATTCGATGAACAGAATTTTACATGCCGGGGGAGACGCAACAGGACAGGCGCTGATCCGCCACTTAATCGGACGGCTCGGTCCTCACGTCGTGCTGAAAGAATACGAAACGGCGGCGGATTTATGGATTGAAGACGGACGCTGTTGTGGCGTCTGGACGAAAGACCGCCAGGGAAAGACCCTTCTCAGGAAAGCCGACTTTGTTGTGCTGGCGGCAGGAGGTTGCGGAAATCTATTTCAAATCAACACGAATAACCGTTCTGTGACAAGCGATGCGATTTCTTTGGCGTATCGGGCGGGAGCCGAGCTCACAGATTTGGAATTCGTTCAATTTCATCCTACATTGCTCGTCAAAGACGGGCGTGCACACGGGCTTGTTTCAGAAGCGGTGCGCGGTGAAGGTGCTGTATTGATCGATGAAAGCGGAAAGCGGGTGATGGAAGGCATTCACCCCTTGCAGGATTTAGCGCCGCGAGACATCGTATCTCGTGCGATTCACGAAAAGCTTGCCTGCGGAAGCAGCGTATTTTTGGATATTTCCCGTATACCAGACTTTAAAAGCCGCTTCCCTACGATTTCCTCTCTATGCGAAAAAGCCGGAATTTCCATTGAAGAAGGCCGGATTCCGGTTTCACCGGGCATGCATTTTTTAATGGGGGGCGTTTCTGTGAACAAATGGGGGGAAACGGCCGTTCCTAACCTTTATGTGATCGGGGAAGCCGCATGCTCCGGGTTTCACGGTGCCAACCGTCTGGCAAGCAATTCTCTCTTGGAATGCATCGTCTTCGGAAGGAGAGCGGCGGATCGGATTCAGGTTTGTCAAAAACCGGAGCCTGTCAAAGGCCGATCTCCTCAGCCTGAGGATGTGACGTTTTCTGTACCTCTGACAGATGTGAAGGATATTCAGAAACAAATGACGGATCATGCATCGATCGTGCGAACGGAGGATGAATTGACGAAGGTGAAAGAATGGCTTGAGCGATTGCCGGTTCAAATCGTAAATGTGAAAGAAATCACAAAAGAACAGCTTGAATTAGCTCATTTATGGCAGACTGCCAAACAGTTGACGGCCTCGGCACTGCTTCGTACAGAAAGCAGAGGCGGCCATTACCGTTCAGATTGCCCGGTGCCTGATGATAAAAACTGGCATGGCAAGCAAATCGTTCATACAAAAGGCGGGATCAAGATGAGACAAAACGAAGGGATTGTGAAATATGCAGCGGTTCATACTTAGGAACATGCTTGAGGAATTTTTCAAGGAAGATATCGGCTGGGGGGATCTCACTTCAGAAGCCGTTTTTGATGACAATCAGCAATGTGAAGCTGTCATCACAGCAAAGGATGACGGCTGGTTTGCAGGGGAATTAGTGATTCTGGAAGGCTTTCGGCTGCTTGATGAAACGATCGCCGTCGACATGCTGAAAACAGATGGCGAAGCTGTTCGTAAAGGGGAAACGATCGCACGGCTCAAAGGTCGTGCAGCTTCTCTCATGACCGGCGAACGGGTCGTGCTGAATCTCATCCAAAGAATGTCGGGGATCGCCACATTAACAAAGCAATCCGTCATCAGGCTGAATGATCCTGATATCGCGATTTGCGATACGAGAAAGACGACCCCGGGCCTGCGCATCCTTGAAAAATACGCGGTCAAAACCGGCGGGGGCTGCAATCACCGCTTTGGCTTGGACGGCGGCATTATGATTAAAGATAACCACATTGCCGCCTGCGGATCGATTTCAAAAGCCGTTGAAAAAGCACGGTCAGCGTGCGGCCATATGGTCAAGATCGAAGTGGAGATTGAGTCTGAACAAGAACTCCATGAAGCGATTGCGGCTGGAGCCGATATCATTATGTTTGACAATTGCCCGCCTGAAACGGTGAAAGCATTTGCGGAAATGACACCCGCCGGCATTACGACAGAAGCTTCAGGCGGAATTTCATTTGAAAATCTCCCCGCATACAGGGGGACAGGAGTGCATTGTATTTCATTGGGCTACTTGACTCATTCGGCGAAAAGCCTTGATATCAGCATGAATGTTGATCTGAAAAAATAAGCGGGATTGGAGAGGTGACAGATGTCTATTTTAAATTTGATTCATGGCGGGAACGCAGGCATGATGCCGGAGCTGTATAAAGAAATGACCGAAGAAGAAATGACCGGAAAGATTTTGAAAATTAAAAAGAAATTCGGGGAAAGACTGTTTATCCCGGGGCATCACTACCAAAAAGACGAAGTGATCCAATTTGCGGACGCGACGGGAGATTCGCTCCAGCTGGCACAAGTCGCCCAAAAAAATAAAAAAGCGGAATATATCGTGTTCTGTGGCGTACATTTTATGGCAGAAACAGCCGATATGCTCACTTCGGACGAACAGATTGTCGTTTTGCCGGACATGCGCGCAGGCTGTTCGATGGCCGATATGGCCAACATGCTGCAGACAAACCGCGCCTGGGAAGAGCTGACAGAGCTGTTTGGCGATACGGTCATTCCGCTCACATATGTCAATTCGACAGCGGAAATCAAAGCTTTTGTGGGAAGAAACGGGGGAGCAGCCGTGACATCCTCAAATGCAGCCCGCATGTTGACATGGGCGCTATCGCAAAAGGAGAGGATTTTATTTCTTCCGGATCAGCACTTGGGACGCAACACGGCATTTGACCTCGGCATTCCTCTCAGCAGGATGGCGATATGGGATCCAATTGCAGAAAAACTTGAGTATAACGGCGCTTTGGAAGACATAAAAATCATTTTGTGGAAGGGGCATTGCTCTGTTCACGAAAAATTTACCGTCGCGAATATCAAAAGCGTTAAAGAGCGGGATCCGGACATCAATGTTATCGTTCATCCGGAATGCACTCATGAAGTCGTCGCACTCAGCGATTTCAGTGGGTCTACAAAAAAAATCATCGACACGATTAATGAAGCAAAACCGGGGAGCAAATGGGCGATTGGAACAGAGATGAACCTTGTTTCACGCATCATTCAAGAACATCCTGATAAACAAATCGAATCCCTTAATCCTGACATGTGCCCTTGTTTGACAATGAACAGAATCGACATGCCGCATTTGCTGTGGTCGCTGGAGCAGATTGACAAAGGTGAACCGACAGGCGTGATCAAAGTTGATCAAGATATCGCAAAAGATGCCATTCTTGCGCTGAATCGGATGTTAACGATCCGTTAACTTTTTGGAGAACAAGTTTTTATCATAACCCCTCCGCTATGCGCATAAATTTGTGGAGAAGCATATTTGTTATTCTATCTGTTCGTTCACGTTTTTGCATAGGAGGGGAAAACGTTGAAAATTCATATTGTCCAAAAGGGCGATTCTCTGGAAAAAATCGCGGAAAGATATGAAGTGGACTTTGAAGAACTGAAAAAGTTGAATTCGCAGCTGAGCAATCCAGACTTGATCATGCCGGGCATGAAAATCAAAGTACCGTCGGGGGGAGTGCCGGTCAAAAAAGAAGAACAGCTCAATATGCGAAAAGAAAAAGAATTACCGAAAAAACAGCAGGAACATCCATTTGCAAAAGAAAAGCCGAAAAGCAAGCTTGATGTTGAAGATATAAAACCGAAACAAAAGCCTTCGGTTCCTTATGTTCCGCCTGTCCCGAACATCGGGCAGTCAAGTTTGCCTGAAGGCGACATTTCGAATTTGTATCAAAGCGTCAATCAGCTTCATCAGCCGTACGTACCTCCAAAACCTTATGAACATCAAGAGAAAGGCCCCAACATGTATAATCCATGGACAAATGAGGAGGAGAATCATATGGAAAATGTCAATTATCCGAATGTTCCGCAGCCGCCAAATGTCGGTGCAGCAGGTGATGAAAATAAGCAGTTTCACGGCATGCCAAATGTAGCTGCAGCTGGATATCATCACCATCCATATCCTTATCCGTTCTATCCTGGAGGCTGCTGGATTCCTGTTTCACCGGTGCTGCCTGGATCGGGATTATGCCACCCTTGGCATCCATATCCTGCTCATATGCCTTACATGCATCAGCCTAGCTATGTATCTCCTGCTGAATATGACGGTGATGACAACATGGGGCATGACAATGCCGGACATCACGGATATCAACAGCAGCCGATGACTGCTCCGGCATATGCGCCTTATCAGCAATTCCCGGGATTTGCACCGCCAAACGTCGGTCATGCGGGCGATCCTAATATGGCGCACGGCAAAGAAGATGACTGCGGGTGCGGGCCAGGTCATTTCCCGGGAGGTTTTCCAGGTGCGGCGCCATATGGACAGATGCCGCAAATGGGAGCTCCGTACGGTATGGGCGGATACGGACAACAGCAGCCTGCAGGCGGACAGATGTTTAACAGACCGGAAGATGATGAAGACTGATTCGGAATGGGACGATGATCTATCGTTCCTTTTTTATTGTGGACCGCCATAAACATTTTCATGCTTTTTAACGGACTGTCTATAACTGTCAAGGGTAACTCTTCACATCCCGCACATCCTAAAAAAGAGCGCAATGCTCAAATTCAGCGGTTTTCACGGGGGGACTACCATTGGACAGCAAGCTGAAAGTGTTTTCGGGTATTTTGCTTTTGACAGCTGGTCTATCTGCCTGCGGAACGAACGACGCTATAGATAATGGAAACAATACGCGTCCGATCGGATATTATTCAAATGATGCAGATCGTAATGCCGGTCTTGATAATGACGGTCCTGTTACAGACATGCTTGAAAACATGAACGGGAGAAACGGTGCAACAAACGTGAACAATCGAGCGGGCAACGGCAATCCCGTTCCAACAGGCGATGGAACTTACAGCCGGGGAGACATGAATTATCACAACCATTTGGTGAATACGGCGGACACAGGCTATGACAGACCGGAAAATCGTAAAATTTCAAGGAATATCACTGGGCGCGTCAACAAATTGAATTATGTTGACGAAAGCCAGGCTGTCGTAACGAATGAAACGGTCATCATCGCGGTACGGTCAGATAAACGGCTGACAAATAACGAGAGAACTCAAATTAGAAAAGCAGCCAAAACGTTTGCTGGAGACCGAACCGTACAAGTAGTCGAGGACGACGGCGCATTTACAAGGCTGCGCGAAATGAACGATGATCCTCAGAACATTAGGGATCGCGGAGACACGACGAATAACAATTTGAACCGCTTGCGCAACCAATAACAAGCTGGGAATTGCCGGGGATTCCCCGGCAATTTTTTTTGGAGCGTCCGGCCGATTTCTTTACAAAAGCGGGGAAAACCGTATAAAGTGTACATAGAGACGAGAATTTTTTTGGAGGTAGAAAGAAATGGCTGGCCATTCTAAATGGAAAAATATTCAGAGAAGAAAAAATGCCCAAGATGCTAAACGCGGCAAAATTTTCATGAAGCTTGCCAAAGAAATATATGTAGCCGCAAAAGAAGGGGGAGCTGATCCCGAATCTAACGCAAGTCTGCGTCTCGTCATCGATAAAGCCAAAAATGCAAACATGCCAAACGACAACATCGACCGCGCCATCAAAAAAGCTTCCGGCAGCCAGGATGGAAAAAGCTACGAGGAAATTACGTATGAGGGCTACGGCCCAAGCGGTGTGGCTGTCATGGTCAAATGTTTGACAGATAATAAAAACCGGACGGCGACAAGCGTCAGAACCGCTTTCAGCAAAAACGGCGGCAGCTTGGGAGAAACAGGATGCGTTTCTTATATGTTCGACCGGAAAGGATATATTGCAATCGAGCGTGAAGATCTTGAGATAGATGAAGAAGAGTTTATGCTTGAGGTTATTGATGCCGGTGCCGAGGAGCTCGAAACGAGCGAAGAGCTTTTCGAGATTTATACAGAGCCCGAACAGTTTGAAGAAGTGAAGAAAAGCTTGGAGGAACGCGGCTACCAAACGGCAACAGCCGAAATTACAATGGTTCCGCAAACCTATGCAGAAGTCGATGAAGCGCTTCAGGAAAAAATCGAGAATCTCATTGACGTACTTGAAGATGATGACGATGTGCAGGAAGTGTATACGAACGTTCATTAAAGAAAAGGGCGCCGCTCAAGATGAGCGGTGTCCTTTTCTGCATCATCAACCATTTAGCAGCCTTATCAAGCTGCTGCGGAATCAAGATTTGATTGTTCATCATATATTGTGAAGGAATCTGTCATCATGAGAGGAGGTTCTATAAATGGCTGAACAGCGCGAAAATGAGAAGCCTTTCACGGCTATGGACGCGGGTGCGCAAGATCAGGAAACCGCTCAAGTCATCGAAAATATCAACAGCTTTATCACGGGATTTGGTCAATCCATCAATGAGCTGGTTCAGAAAAACAGCGGTATCGATCTGAGAGAGGCCGACCTCACAAAAAGCGAAAATGCAGAGATTAATCGAGCGGTCCAAAATATCATCAGCGAATACATTCAAAATATCAACAGCCTGAATGCTGATCTTAGCGGAAAGATCGGTGAATCGATCAACGGCATCGTCACAAGCAAAGATCAAAAAGATGTTTAAACATTTGACAGCATGACATGTATTGCCGGCGAAGCTCTATTCAGCCTTGCCGGCAAGTTTTTTTATACATATAAAAATGCTGAAGTGAAAACCGATCGGGCTGTAACGTTCAAATGCTTTTTTTCATGCCGCAGCGCCGGCATTCGCGCAAAAACTGCCCGTTTTTTACAGAGCTTTTAAAAAGGGTGTAATCGCAATTGTCGCACCGTCCGTGGCGGACATCCGGATATTGATTGTAATCATAAACTTTTGTCAGGTCGTAGCCTTTTGTTTCATATTCTGTTTCCATGTTTTATCACCTGCATTTTTATTGTCGGTAATAGGATAACAGAACGGGGAGGAAAAGAAAATATAACATCTGCAGCCGGCAGGCGCAGCTGATTTTCACTTTTATCAAACCGTATACCCCGTTCCTGATAGAACGCCTCATTCTCAAGCGGGATAGGCTGTAAGGAAAACTATGCAACAAGAGACGCCTATTGTTATGAGATTTTCTTCTTAAAATTTATCGATCTTTTAAACTAAAGAAAAAGTATTGTTTTAATAAAATTATTTAAATTTTTATTTTTTATCAAACTTATTCATAATTGAACGCGTCATGTCTAAAGCGTAAAATAACTGTGTCACAAAAAAGCCAAATATACAATAAGGCATGGAGGACATGCTTAGAAATCGAAAGGTAGTGTAAAAGGGGAATAATCAATGAAGAAAAAAGTACTCATCTACTTGGTGATCGCAGCAGTGATGATAAATGGTGTATACAGGTGGTCTGAAAAAACAACCCGGGAGAACTACCAGATCCAAGCCGGGGACAGATACAAGAACTTCAAGGAATTGCAGGAACACGAAAAAAGCGGCTATGACATTGAGTATCACGAAAAAGCGGGAAGCGACTGTTTAATCTTTTCGCCTCACGGAGGAAGAATAGAAGGCGGAGTGAGCGAGCTTGTCCGAGCTTTCAAAGATGATTACTCAACTTATTTATTCGAAGGAAAAAAGGATGAGAACAACTCCGATCTCCATATTACAAGCACAAACTTTGACGAGCCTTTGGCATTGCAGAAAATCAAAGAACACCGCTATACTATCGCATTCCACGGCTATTCTGGCGACCGCCCGCACACGCTTGTAGGAGGAACGGACAGAAAGCTGGCAAAAGCTATCGTCAAATCGCTGAAGAAGTCTGACTTTTCCGCAGAATTGGTCAAAGTGGACGGGAAATTTGCCGGAACTGCTGAGGAAAACATCAATAATGAAAGCCAGACAGGAATGAGCGTGCAGCTTGAAATCAGCACGGCCCAAAGGAAAGAGTTTTTCGGAGACTTTTCCTATAAAGAGAGGGAGGAGACAAAAACGAGAACATTCCGCAAATATGTCAAGGCGGTCCGAAGGGTGCTGCAGGATAGATGCTGAAAATGGAAACTCGTGTTATTCTGTGTATGAACTGCTAAAACATGAAGGAGGAATAAGAGAATGGAACGGAAAGACCGCATCGTTCAGGAATTTATGTCCCACCGCCTGGTGACAGAAGAACTGATTCAAAAGATTGATGAAAAACATCTCGATTACAAACCGACTGAAACGTCAATGCCCGCTAAGGAACTTGTCACGCATATGCTGCAATCTTTCTATGCCTTTGCTTCGGCGGCAAAGGAAGGGAACGGTGAGGCTTTTAAAAAGAAGCCGGAAGAAACAGGGACAAGTCTGAGCGAGCTCGCCAAAACGTATACAGAAAAAACAAAAAAGCTGCTTGAATCTTTTACGGATGAAGAATTGGATCGTGAAGTTGATTTAACCGGTGTCTTCGGACGAAAAATAGCCGGCGAACAGCTGCTGCAACTCGCGATCGGACACGAAATTCATCACAAAGGCAATCTGTTTGTTTATGTGCGTGAAATGGGACACACGGATCTGCCTTTGTACGTAAAGATTCATTGATGCCGGGAGCCTGAAAATATACCCTCCTTAAAAGAAAACCGGTTAAAAAGGAATACGAAAGCAGCCGGGAGTACACATTATGAGTAAAAGCAAAAGGAGGGTGTCAGGATGAATACGCAGCGTGCCCAGGAAATCGTCGAATCACCCGACATGGTTGATGTTACTTATAACGGCAAGCCGATTTATATTCAGCGTGTCAACGAACAAAATGAAACCGCAAGAATCTTTCCGCTCGGCCAGCCGGAGAACGAGCAGGAAGTACCGCTCACAAATTTGAAAGAACATTAAAAAGCAACCCCTTCTGATGAAGGGGTTTTGTTTTGTATTTGACTTATCACTCGGCCAGCAAAAAACACCCGAAAGCCCGAGTGTTTAATTTATGATTTTCGCAAGTCCTCTTACTACGAACCTTAGCACATAAAACAACGGCTCAAGCAAATCAAGGAGATAAAGATAATCCCATTTGTCATCATTTCGTTTATTTTTTTTCTTCAACAGTTGTTTCTCCTTTCTTGACGGTAATGGGGTTATTTCATATACGGGCATGCTTTCTTTAAGTTTCAGGTTACGGGTGAAATTTGTTTTTTCTGGAGGCCCAGTGTTTTTGGAGCCAGCTTTTTTTATAAAGATAAGCGATCAATTCCATCCACAGCTTAGGAAGCCTCTGCGGGAAACGGCTTTTTTTGTAAATGGTTTGATAGGCTGTTTTTAAGTCATCCCATTGTCTGCATTCTTTCGTCTGCAAAAACCTGGCGACATCGATGACTTTGATTGTTCCAGACGGCGTCAATATCAGGTTTCGGAGGTGGATATCGGATGGATTCAACCCTTTCCGCCGCGCGTCGTTCAATGCGCGGTCGACCTCGCAGATCATGTCATCATCGATCGGAATGCCTTTGTTTAAACACTCATAAAAAGTGTATCCTTTAATATACTCCATTAATATATATGATGGCCCTGTTTCATATATATCAGGATAATAATTCGAATCCGAAAGCTTTTTGTAAATCTCCGCTTCCCTTGCGGCAATGTTCTTAAATTCGGGAAAAAAGACTTTAAGAGCCATTTCCCTGCCCTCTTCAGTCAGCTTAAAAACGTATGCGCTCCTGCCTTTCCCGATCAACTCCAGGTCATCGGGTTTTCGGACAAGTTTGTTGAACTTTTTTTTCGTATCATACTTTACGGCTTCTGCATAGGTTTGCGCCTTTTTCACGCTGAGCTCACCTTCTTTTTAAGGGCTGGTCAAACGAAAAACTCTCTATAATGTTGTTTATACATGAGAACGGGCGGTTTTGCACCTTAAATGCTTTTGAGTTCTTCATATTGGTTTGAAAATGTAATATTCGTAAACCGGTTGTCATCTAAAAAGAGATCGCTTGCTTTTTTAGATTAATTTTTAAAAGCGTTGGTCAAACTATAGATATGATCGTTAAGGCAAAAAAGAAGGTGATATTGATGTACAGCCGAAGCAAGTGCAAAATCGGTTTATTGCTTATTGGAAGTCTGCTGGCCGCGCTCAGCTTTCACCTGGAGGCCTTGGCCGAAAAGCCGGCTAAAGTTCAAATCCAGCTTGAAAAGGTTTATCTGGACGGAGACGTTGGAATCGAAAATAAAGTAGAGGCCGCTCGCACACTGGAAGACTTTAAAGCTGCCTATAAAGGGTGGCAGCTTATCGATCAGAAAAAGGGGTTTATTCTGTTTCGCAAACAGGTGGACGACATTTCTCCCCTCAGCAAAACAAACGGTTATATCGGAGTGACGGAAGACGGCGTAATTTCGACTTTTCACGGCCGCCCGGGCATATTATCAGAGCCGATTCAATCGTTTTTTCAGATTGATATAAAGCGGCTGGAAAGCCGGATGGCGGATGATTTGCGCAAAGGGATACCATACCGCACGAAGAAGGAATTTGAACATGTCATTGAAGCCGTAAAATCATCCGGAAGCCAACATCATGTAAAAGATATGAAGACATGACGCTGTTATGTCTTTTTTTAGCTGCAATCAGAATCCTTTTTTAGCGAACATATGTTAACTTTTTCATTCTAGCTTTGCCTGTTTTGTGTTACAATGAAGAGCAGTCAAAGAGGTGAATGAACGTTGATCGAATTCGTAAAAGGGACGATTGATTATGTATCGCCCCAATATATTGTCATTGAAAACGGCGGGATCGGCTATCAGATCTTTACGCCAAATCCGTTTATTTATAAGAAAAACAGCAAAGAAACAATCTATACATACCATTATGTAAGAGAAGACACGAATGCGCTGTACGGCTTTTCAACAAGGGAAGAAAAAATGCTGTTTACGAAAATGCTGAATGTTACGGGGATCGGCCCAAAAGGAGCGCTTGCGATCCTCGCTTCCGGCGATCCGGGAGCGGTGATTGAAGCGATCGAGAATGAGGACGAAGCGTTTCTCGTTAAATTCCCCGGCGTAGGCAAAAAAACGGCAAGGCAGATCATCCTTGATCTGAAAGGAAAGCTTGCAGACGCCGTTCCTGACATCGCGGCCGATCTGTTTAACCATGAAGAACGGGAGCAAATTCATGAAGCGAAAACGGCTCTTGAGGAGGCGCTTGAAGCATTGAGGGCGCTCGGCTATTCCGACCGGGAAATTAAAAAAGTCCAGCCTCATTTGAAAAAGGAAGAGGCGCTTTCGACGGACCAATACGTTAAAAAAGCATTGCAAAAATTGTTAAAGTAAGGTGATATCATGGATGAGCGGCTTGTATCAAGTGAACTAGACAACCATGAATCAGCGATTGAGCAAAGTCTGCGTCCGCAAAGACTGGCTCAGTATATCGGCCAAGAAAAAGTGAAAGATAACCTCAAGGTTTTCATCGAAGCTGCGAAAATGCGGGAGGAAACCCTTGACCATGTCTTATTGTACGGGCCGCCGGGATTGGGAAAAACGACGCTCGCGGCGATCATCGCCAACGAAATGGGAGTCAATCTCAGAACGACGTCAGGTCCGGCGATTGAGCGCCCCGGCGATTTGGCGGCGATATTAACGGCTCTGGAGCCAGGTGACGTTTTATTTATTGACGAGATCCACCGCCTGCACCGTTCGATCGAAGAGGTGCTGTACCCTGCGATGGAAGATTTCTGCCTTGATATCGTGATCGGCAAAGGACCGTCGGCACGTTCTGTGAGGCTCGATCTTCCTCCTTTTACCCTTGTCGGGGCAACCACAAGGGTCGGGCTTTTAACCGCGCCTCTCAGGGACAGGTTCGGCGTTCTGTCGAGGCTTGAGTATTACACGCGTGACGAGCTTTCGGAAATCGTGATCAGAACGGCAGAGCTGTTTGAAGTCGACATCGATTCGCTCTCGGCTCTCGAAATCGCGAGACGGTCACGAGGGACACCGCGGATTGCCAACAGGCTTTTGAGGAGGGTCAGGGATTTTGCCCAAGTGCTTGGAAACAGCTCCATCACAGAGGAAGTGGCGGTTGATGCGCTTGAACGCCTCCAGGTTGATAAACTCGGGCTTGACCATATTGACCGCAAGCTTTTGCTGGGCATGATCGAAAAATTTGGCGGCGGTCCCGTCGGCATCGATACGATTTCGGCTACCATCGGTGAGGAGTCTCACACGATTGAGGATGTGTATGAGCCGTATCTTCTTCAAATCGGTTTTATTCAAAGAACGCCGCGGGGACGCATCGTAACCCCTGATGTTTACAGCCACTTTAAAATGGAGGTTCCGAACCATGACTGAATTTCCAAAGATTTTAATGGTGCTGGGCGCCGTCATTTTTGGCATCGGTTTATTCATGCAAGTCATCGGCAGGCTTCCCGGCGATATTTTTGTGAAAAAGGGAAACGTGACGTTTTTCTTTCCGGTTGTTACATGCATTGTCATCAGCATCATTCTGTCCGTGGTGTTTTCGTTCTTCGGACGAATGAAATGATGCGACATTCAAGTCTATAGATAGAGTAAGGTGAAAAAAGATGAAAGTAGAATTATTCGATTTTGACTTGCCTGAACGCCTCATCGCACAGGTTCCTTTAAAAGAGCGGGATGCGTCCAGGCTAATGGTGCTGGATAAAAAAACAGGGGAGATCACTCACAGCACGTTTAAGCACGTGATTGATTTTCTGAACGCGGGCGATTGCATCGTGCTGAACGATACGAGGGTGCTGCCAGCCCGCTTGTACGGAGTCAAGGAAGAGACGGGAGCAAAGGTTGAAGTTCTTCTGTTAAAACAGGAAGAAGGGGACGTCTGGGAAACGCTTGTCAAACCCGCAAAGCGGGTCAAGCGAGGAACTGTTCTTTCGTTTGGAGACGGCCGTCTAACGGCGGTCTGCACAGACGAGCTCGAGCACGGCGGTAGGAAAATTGAATTCCGCTATGAAGGGATTTTTTATGAGGTGCTCGAATCGCTCGGTGAAATGCCTCTGCCTCCTTATATTAAAGAACAGCTCGATGACAGGGAGCGCTATCAGACGGTTTACTCAAAGAAACAGGGATCGGCGGCTGCACCGACGGCCGGGCTGCATTTTACGGAAGAGATTCTCGATGCGCTCAGGAAAAAAGGCGTGCATATTGCGTTTATCACCCTTCATGTCGGACTCGGGACATTCCGGCCTGTCAGTGCGGATAATGTAGAGGAACACGACATGCATGCAGAGTTTTATGAAATGTCGGAAGAAACGGCAGCATTGTTAAACCGCGTCAGACAGGATGGCGGAAGGATCATTTCCGTGGGCACGACATCGACGAGAACGCTTGAGACCATCGCTTCCGAGCATGACGGCCGCTTCCTTGAAGCGAGAGGCTGGACATCGATTTTTATCTATCCCGGCTATACATTCCGGGCGATAGACGGGATGATTACCAATTTTCATCTTCCTAAATCGTCCCTCATTATGCTTGTCAGCGCGCTCGCAGGCAGAGAGCATGTGCTTTCCGCCTACCGGACCGCAGTGGAACAAGAATACCGCTTCTTCAGCTTTGGAGACGCCATGTTGATCAAATAAAATTCAAACAGATGGGAGGGCTCATAATTTGTCACAGCAACCGATACGCTATGAGTTCATAAAAGCATGTAAACAAACAGGAGCAAGGCTGGGGAGAGTGCACACCCCCCACGGCTCATTTGAAACGCCGGTGTTTATGCCCGTAGGAACGCTCGCCACCGTCAAAACGATGGCGCCGGAAGAGCTGAAAGAAATGGGTGCAGGCATTATTTTAAGCAATACGTACCATCTTTGGCTGAGACCGGGCCATGACATCGTCAAAGAGGCGGGGGGCCTTCATCAGTTTATGAATTGGGACCGCGCCATCTTGACGGATTCAGGCGGCTTTCAGGTGTTTTCCCTGAGCGAGTTCCGCAAAATCGAAGAGGAAGGCGTTCATTTCCGCAATCATTTAAACGGAGACAAGCTGTTTTTATCTCCTGAAAAAGCGATGGAAATCCAAAACGCGCTCGGCTCGGATATCATGATGGCGTTTGACGAATGTCCGCCGTACCCGGCAGAGTACGATTATATGAAGAAGTCTGTTGAACGGACGAGCCGCTGGGCGGAAAGGTGCCTGAAAGCGCACAATCGTCCTGACGAGCAGGGGCTTTTCGGAATCGTTCAAGGCGGCGAGTACGAAAACTTGAGAAAACAAAGTGCGAAAGACTTGATTTCATTGGATTTTCCGGGATATGCTATAGGTGGACTATCCGTCGGAGAGCCAAAAGACGTGATGAACCGTGTGCTTGAGTTTACAACTCCGCTGCTTCCTGCGGATAAACCGCGCTACTTAATGGGTGTCGGTTCACCTGACTCATTGATTGACGGAGCGATCCGCGGAGTGGATATGTTCGATTGCGTACTGCCGACAAGGATAGCGAGAAACGGTACGCTCATGACGAGCGAAGGGCGCCTCGTCGTCAAAAATGCCAAATATGAAAGAGATTTCGGACCGATTGATGAGCAGTGCGACTGCTATACGTGCCGCAATTACTCGCGCGCTTATATCAGACATTTAATCCGCTGCAACGAAACGTTTGGAATTCGTTTAACTTCTTATCATAACCTCTATTTTCTGTTAAAATTAATGGGGCAAGTGAGAGATGCCATTCGTGAAGATCGTTTAGGTGATTTCCGGGAAGAGTTTTTTGAGCGCTACGGTTTTAATAAACCAAATGCTAAAAGTTTCTGACACATAAACGAAGAAAGCGATAAAACCATTTGAAAGGGGTGAAAAAATAATGGAGATGCTTGGAACATTACTTCCGATTATTTTAATGTTTGCGGTTCTTTATTTCCTTTTGATCCGTCCGCAGCAAAAGCAGCAGAAAGCTGTCCGCCAAATGCAGGAGGAGCTGAAAAAAGGAGATAAGGTCGTAACGATCGGCGGCCTGCACGGCATCGTTGATTCAATTGACGAAAGCAAGGTTGTCATCAAAACAGGCGACAATACCCGTCTGACATTCGACCGCCGCGCGATCAGAGAGGCGTCAGCAGAATAGCCGAAAGGCTGATACATAAACATCGGAAATCGGGCTTACACAGGACGTGATGGCGGCGCTGTTCGGACGGGACGTCCGGGCGCTATAAGCGCCGTTCCCTATGTTTTGAGGAAGCTGCATTTGTTCCTGATGTGAATGGCATAAAAGAAGCCTGCGGGCACTGGGAAAGGGAGCGGACATCCGCTCCCTTTTTGCTGCCTTTATGCACGGCTCCCCTGCAGATTGACCCCGAAAATTCCGCCCAGCATGCTGACTCCCAAAAAGCCGGAATGATAGAGGAGCTGCTTCAAATTGAAGGCCTCTCCAAAGCCGAGATATTGAAACAAAAGCACCGTAAGGGAGAAGCAAAGCGCTGTCAACCCCCCGCTCAGCCATCCCTTTTCCTTCGATTTTCCTCCCGCAATAAAACCGCCGATAAACAAGGTAATAAAAGATATGGCGGTAATGAACCAGCTGAATGAACTTTCGGTCAATGATGTGAAGGTGAGGAGCAGCGAAATGAGCAGGCTTCCTGCAAACATCAAAGCGAAAATGACCACCAAGCTGTATAAAATTCCTTTGCCGACTTGTTTTGGTTCGTTCATCACGATCCTCCTTTCAAATAGACGGGCTCGTCTTTTTATATGTATTCTGCATGTTTCGCAAATAGACTAGCTCTCCCCACCTTTTATACATAAAAGCCTCAATTTAACAAAGGCTATGTTTATGATCATGATAGGCGGAAGGAGGCGGGCCGTAATGGATGAAATCTTAGCTCTTACGTTTCGGACGATCGTTTTGTATTTCATCATCTTTATTTTGTTTCGCTTGATGGGGAAGAGGGAAATAGGCGAGCTGAGCATACTGGATCTTGTCGTTTTTATCATGATGGCCGAAATCGCGGTTTTGGCTATTGAAAATCTCGATGACCACCTTCTCCATACGATCATCCCGATTCTCGTTTTGACGCTGATCCAGGTTATATTTGCATATCTGTCATTGAAAAATCAAAAAATCCGCCGGCTTCTCGATGGAAAACCGACGATTATCATAGACCGCGGAAAAATTGATGAACACGCCATGAGGACACAGCGCTATAATTACGATGATTTGATGACGCAGCTGAGAGATAAGAATGTGGAACGAATCGCGGATGTTTCGTATGCGATTTTGGAGCCGACCGGGAAGCTTTCAGTGTTTACAAAAGACGGGCCGAACAAAATGATCGAACTGCCGTTGATTGTTGACGGAGTTGTTCAGAAAGAAGAATTGGAAAAGATCGGGAAGAACCGGGAGTGGCTTGAGCAAAAGCTTGAAAAAAAAGGACACCGCGATCTTTCCAAAATTTCTTATTGCACATACAATAATGGTTCTTTTTTTATTGACATAAAGGATGAATTTAAACCTTAAAGCGAAAGCTACGAAATCCAGCGGCCGAACAGCGGAAACCGCTGGATTTCTTCTTTTTTGACCAGCTTGAAGGCGACCAGAAGGAAGACGTAAAGAAAGCTTGTAACCGCGATACACAACAGCAGGCGCATCGGCTCGGACTGGTCTAAAAAAAGGTGTTCTTTCATCAGAAGGCTGCCCCACCCCGATATCAAAATGACGCCGAAGGATACGATATATTCTTTCAGGTTAATGCTGATGGGAAGCACTTTGCTGACGGTTGCAGCGTGCAGCAAAGTGACAAGGATGATTCCCGTTAAGATCGCAAGCGCAGCCCCCATAATGCCAAGCGAAGGCCGTGAAGCGAGAACAAAAATGAGACCGGTTTTCACAACGGCGCCGACAAGGCTGTTCATCATTGCAGCGCCGGCCAGGTTTAAAGCCTGCAGGACGGCTTGCAGGGGACCTTGGAAATAGTAAAACAAAAAGAATGGAGCCATGATTTTGACGTAAATGGCGGCATTTGACGACCCGTACATCACGCTAACCAGCTCATCCGCATACGAAAATAAAATGACCGCCGATATTCCGCCGCTTAAAAGGCAAAGCCTCATCGCCTGCTCAAGCCTGTATTCCACGACCTGCATTTTTTTCTGCTCGATTCCTTCGCTGATGGCGGGAACGAGCGCGGTAGACAGCGAATATGTGATAAAGCTCGGGAGGGTGAGAAGCGTCAGGGCAAAGCCGGTCAATTCCCCGTACTGGCTCGTTGCGGCTGAAGCGGCGACCCCTGCTATCGCAAGGCTTTGCGCTACGACAATCGGCTCAAAAAACCATGACAGATTGCCGATAAAACGGCTGCCCGTCGTTGGAAGCGAGACGCTCATCAGCTCAAAAAAAGTCGTTCGCCCCGATTTCAGCGATTGGAAAAAACGTTTTCTGATGCGGATTTTCTTTTTGTATTTAAAGGCGACGAACAAATAAAGGAGTGAAGCCAACTCGCCAAACACGGATGACAGCATGGCGCCCGCTGCTGCATATTCAATGCCGAGCGGAAGGAATGCTGTCGTGCAGACGGCGACGAGCGATATCCGGACAATTTGTTCGAGAACCTGGGACACGGCAAGCGGCCGCATGTTTTGCTTTCCTTGAAAATAGCCCCTAAGCACGCTGGAAACGGCAATGATCGGCACGACCGGCGTAACCGCCAAAAGCGGATAAAGCGTTCTTTTGTCTGTGAGCAGCGTGTCGGCCATCAGCGGAGCGTAAATGAGAAACACCGGAGTAATGATGGCGCTGAGCGTCCCGGTGATCGCAAGAGACATCACTAAAATCTGCTTTGTCTTCCTGTGGTCTCCGCGCGCTTCCGCTTCAGCGACCAGCTTGCTGATGGCGACCGGGAGGCCGAACTGGGTGAGGGTGACCGCCAGAAAAAAAGTCGGGGCCGCCATCATGTAAAGCCCGACGCCTTCACCTCCGATGAACCTTGCGATGACAATCCGGTTGATAAAGCCGAGCATTCTCGTAATCAAACCTGCCGCTATTAAAATGAGCGTTCCTTTTAAAAACGTCTGCTTCGTCATTTCTAGAGTCCCCTGCCTTCTCAAACAACCTTTAATCATATACAATAAGATATGCGCATACATCGTCCAAGCATGACAAGTCTCTCTGAAAAAATGTGAAAGGAGCGTGGCTTAGGCATGGGCAAACATTCGGCTGATCTGTACAAGGACCATTTAAAACCCTTTCTTCACAGCAAGACGGAAGAGTTTAGGATACTCGGTTATGACGATATTGAAATAGAGGAATTGTGGTCATACTTATTGAATAAGAAATGGAAGAAGCGGAAGGATGTTCAAATTCATCAGCTCGCCGGTGATATTTTATCTGTGAAAATTGGCGAATTTATGAACTATGCAACCGTAGAATCGTTTAAAACGTCTAATTTACTCGACAGCAAAGAAGGGCAGGATATGCTCGATGAGCTGCTGAGGTAGCCGTTGATTTTGGTTGATTTAAGGAGGAAATACATAATGAAAAAAGGACGCTTGATTGCGTTTTTCCTTACCGTTCTCTTGATCGGTACAGGACTGGGAATGTTCACGAAGCCGGCTGCAGACAACATCAGCCTCGGTCTTGATCTTCAGGGCGGTTTTGAGGTTCTGTATGAAGTCCAGCCTGCCAAACAGGGCGACAAAATTGACAGGGATGCCCTCGTCAGCACGGTTGAAGCGCTGAACCGCCGGGCAAATGTATTAGGCGTCAGCGAGCCGAACATTCAAATCGAAGGAAACAACCGGATCAGAGTTCAGCTTGCCGGCGTCGACAACCAGAACAGGGCGCGGGAAATCTTATCGACACAGGCGCAGCTCACGTTCAGGGATACGAATGACAAAGAGCTTTTGAACGGTGCGGATCTTGTCGAAAACGGCGCCAAACAGTCGTTCAAACAGGATACGAATGAGCCGATCGTGACGATCAAGCTGAAGGATGCCGATAAATTCGGCGAAGTAACGAAGAAAGTGCTCGATATGAAGCCGAACAACCAGCTTGTCATCTGGCTTGATTACAAAAAAGGCGACTCCTTTAAAAAGGAATCGCAAAAAGCGGATCATAAATACATCTCCGCTCCGAATGTCAGCCAGGTGCTGAATACGTCAGACGTGATGATTGAAGGTAACTTTACGATTCAGGAAGCAAAAGATATGGCGAGCATTTTAAATGCGGGCGCTCTTCCTGTCAAACTCGTTGAAAAGTATTCGACATCCGTCGGGGCGCAGTTTGGGGAGCAGGCTTTAAATGATACCGTGTTTGCGGGAATCGTTGGTATTGCTATTATTTTCTTATTTATGCTTCTTTACTATCGCTTGCCTGGTTTTATTGCGGTCATTACACTTTCGGTCTACATCTACATTACACTGCAGATCTTTGACTGGATGAATGCGGTTCTGACCCTGCCGGGGATCGCGGCTCTTATATTGGGTGTCGGGATGGCGGTTGACGCCAACATCATTACGTATGAACGCATAAAAGAAGAGCTGAAGCTCGGCAAATCGGTCCGTTCGGCTTTTAAAGCAGGAAACAGAAGATCATTTGCAACGATCTTTGATGCCAATATTACGACGATGCTTGCCGGAATTGTGCTTTTCATATTTGGTACAAGCTCTGTCAAAGGCTTCGCGACCATGCTGATCCTATCCATTTTGACAAGCTTTATAACAGCTGTCTTCCTGTCGCGCTTCCTGCTCGGCCTGCTGGTCGAAAGCCGCTGGCTTGACCGGAAAAAAGGCTGGTTTGGAGTGCGCAAAAAAGACATCCTGGACATCAGCAAGACAGACGAAAACACGGAGCCCCCGACCCTGTTTGCCAAATGGGATTTCGTCGGGAAGCGTAAATGGTTCTTCGCATTTTCCGGGATTGTTTTGGCCGCGGGAATTGTCATTCTGCTTGTTTTCAGGCTAAACCTTGGCATCGATTTCTCCAGCGGATCAAGAATTGAAGTCCAAAGCGATCACAAGCTGACGAGCGAAGAGCTGAAAAAAGATTTCGAAGAGGTCGGGCTGACAGCCGATTCGATCGTTTTGTCGGGTGATGATCAGAAACACGGCGTCGCCAGATTTGTCGGCGTTCCGGATCAGAAAAAAATTGCCGAAGTGAAGGATTATTTTAAAGGCAAATACGGTACGGAACCGAACGTCAGCACAGTATCACCGACCGTCGGAAAAGAGCTGGCGAGAAACGCTCTCTACGCGGTGGCCATCGCGGCTCTCGGGATCATCTTGTATGTTTCGATCCGCTTTGAATATAAGATGGCGATTGCGGCGATCGCGTCCTTGCTTTACGATGCATTCTTCATCATTGCGATCTTCAGCATTACAAGGCTCGAGGTGGATATTACGTTTATCGCAGCCGTGCTGACGATTATCGGTTATTCGATCAACGATACGATCGTAACGTTTGACAGAATCAGGGAACAGGTGAAAAAGCGCAAGCCGAAGAGCTTCAGCGATCTATCGCATATTGTGAATTTGAGCTTGCAGCAAACGTTCACGCGTTCGATTAATACGGTGCTGACCGTCGTCATTGTGGTCATTGCGCTCCTCATTTTTGGCGCAGCATCGATTACAAACTTCTCTGTCGCGCTGTTAATCGGGCTGTTGAGCGGAGTGTATTCATCGCTCTACATCGCAGCTCAAGTATGGCTTGTCTGGAAAGGGCGCGAGCTGAAAAGGCCAAAGCGCAAGCCTGCAGAAGATTAAATAGTGGACTGCCCGCACTGCCGGGCGGTCTTTTTTTGATTTAAAAGAAAAAAGTTGTTTTTGCGGCTTTCTATCGGTCTTCTTTTTGTTTAAAATTGGAGCAGAGCGGGAAAATAACGCTAGAAAACGACGCGAATGGAGAGAGTATCTCATGAACAAACAATGGACGTTAATTGCTGCACTTATTTTTACATTAATTGTTGCTGTTTTCGCGGTCATTAATGTTGAACCGGTGAAAGTTGATTTTCTTTTTGGAACGGCCGAATGGCCCTTGATCTTGGTCATTTTGGTGTCGGTATTGATGGGGGCGCTTATCATCGGCTCAGCCGGCGCTTTCCAGATCATGCGGCTGAAAAAAGAGCTCAAGGCGCTCAACAGAGAAGAACGGGCAAAGCATCCTGAACTTGAAGCCGAATCGGCGGCGCCCGAAAATCAGAAAGACTAGAAAGATTGCACGAAATAAATTGAATCCCCTCATGCCGCTCTAGTATAATAGTGTGGTTGAGGGGTGAATTTATGTTAGCGTCAAAAATGCGTTGGGACGTGCGAACGCCCGACAAAGAAAAGGTGGAGCAGCTCGCCGGAAGGTTAGGCATTACTCCCCTTGCCGCCTCATTGCTTGTCATGAGAGGTTACGATACAGCCGACAAAGCATCTTCATTTTTATATGGCAAGGATGCTGTTTTTCATGATCCTTATCTGTTGAAGGATATGGAAAAAGCTGTACGGCGAATCAAACAGGCAATTTCAGATCAAGAAAAGATTATGATTTACGGAGATTATGATGCGGACGGTGTGACAAGCACGACTGTCCTTTTGCAAATGTTGAAAAAATGTTCAGCACAAGCCGATTTTTATATACCTGACCGCTTTAAAGAAGGGTACGGTCCGAATGAAGCGGCCTTTCGCGGGATCAAAGAATCAGGCTATTCATTGATCATCACAGTTGACACAGGCATTGCCGGCGTTCATGAAGCTGAAGTCGCTAAAGAGCTCGGCATCGACCTGATCATTACGGATCACCATGAGCCGGGCCCCGTTTTGCCGGATGCCTATGCGATCATTCATCCGAAACAGCCGGGCTGCGGCTATCCATTTAAAGAGCTTGCCGGCGTCGGTGTGGCATTTAAGCTTGCCCATGCCTTGAACGGAGAGCTCCCGGAAGATTTGCTCGACCTTTGTGCGATCGGCACGATTGCCGACCTTGTGCCGCTTCATAATGAAAACAGGCAGATTGCCAAGCGCGGCATGGAACAGTTCAGGAAAACGAAGCGCCCAGGATTAAAAGCGCTGGCGAAAATTGCCGGAGCGGAGATACATAGTGCGGATGAAGAAACCATCGGTTTTCAAATCGCGCCCCGCTTAAACGCGGTCGGCAGAATTGAACAGGCTGACCCGGCCGTTTACCTCCTGAATACAGAAGACGAAACAGAAGCGGAAGAGCTTGCTGAAGACATCAACGCCTTGAACAAGGAGCGCCAAAAAATCGTCAATCAGATGACAGAGGAAGCCGTTCAGATGATCGAGGAGGAAGGCCTTGACCAGTCGGTGATCGTCGCGGCGCGGCCGGGCTGGAATCCGGGCGTCGTCGGAATCGTGGCTTCAAAGCTTGTCGAGCGGTTTTACAGGCCCGCGATCGTCCTCGGCATCGATGAAGAAAAAGGCATCGCCAAAGGATCTGCGCGCAGCATCAAAGGATTTGATTTATTTCAAAACCTTTCGGAGTGCCGGGATATTCTCCCGCACTTCGGCGGCCACCCGATGGCAGCCGGAATGACGCTCAACCTGGAAGATGTTCCGGCTCTAAGAGAGAGAATCAATCGTCAGGCTGAAGCGGTTCTGACCGAGGAAGATTTTATTCCTGTCCAAGACGTCGATTTGTGCTGCCGGCTCGAAGATATAACGGTTGACAGCATTGCCGAAATGAACATGCTGGCGCCGTTCGGCACGGGAAACCCGAAGCCGTTCGTTCTTGTCAGCGACGTTAAAATTGACGATGCCAGGAAAATCGGCGCCAACAAGAATCACTTGAAGCTTGTCCTGGCAGACGGTGAGAACAAGCTCGATTGCATCGGATTTTATAAAGGCGCTATCGAAGAAGGAATCGTTCCTGGAGCAAAGATCTCGATTGTCGGGGAACTGTCGATTAACGAGTGGAATAACAGAAAAAAACCGCAGCTGATGATCAAAGATGCGGCCGTCAATGAATGGCAGCTGTTTGATCTGCGGGGTAAACGGTCATGGGAAGAAAAAATATTGCAGCTGGACCCTGCAAAACGGGCGTGCATCTGCTTCCGCGAGGAAACAAAAGCGAAGCTGGCAGGGACAGGCCTTGAGGAAGAGCTGACCGTCATCAGCGGCCCCGAAGATGCAGAGCGGCTCGATCTCGAGAGCCGTTATGCGGTATTTATAGATATTCCGCAGTCGCTCGACATCTTTGATCATGTAATAAATGGCAAAAATCTGGAGCGCATTTATCTGATTTTTTATCAATCAGACGAACATTTTTTCTCAACATTTCCAACAAGGGAATATTTTAAATGGTACTATGCTTTCCTCCTGAAAAGAGGTTCTTTTGACTTGCCGAAATACGGCGGAGAGCTTGCCAGACATAAAGGCTGGACAAAAGACACAATTGATTTTATGACAAAGGTGTTTTTTGAGCTCGGTTTTGTTACAATAGAGAATGGTGTTTTATCTGTTGTTTATCATGCCGAAAAGCGCGATCTAACAGATTCTGAAACCTACCGGGAAAAACAGCGCCTGATTGAATTGGAGCAAAAGCTCATTTATTCTTCGGCGGATGAGCTTAAACAGTGGCTGGATAAGCGGATGGCGGAAAACGCCGGCGCTTATAAAGTATGAGGAGGACATGAAGACAGATGGATTTGAAGAAGTATGTGACAATTGTGCCGGACTACCCGAAGGAAGGCGTACAATTTAAAGATATTACAACATTGATGGACAAAGGCGACGTCTATCGCTACGCGACAGATCAAATTGTAACGTATGCGAAAGAAAAACAGATCGATCTCGTTGTCGGACCTGAAGCGAGAGGATTTATCATCGGCTGCCCTGTCGCATATGCGCTTGGGGTAGGGTTTGCGCCTGTCCGCAAAGAAGGCAAACTGCCGCGCGAAGTCATCAAAGTCGACTACGGATTGGAATATGGAAAAGACGTCCTGACCATCCATAAAGATGCCATTAGACCGGGGCAGCGCGTCTTAATCACTGACGACCTGCTTGCAACCGGCGGGACGATTGAAGCAACGATCAAGCTTGTTGAAGAGCTCGGCGGCGTCGTGGCCGGAATCGCTTTCCTGATCGAACTGACATATCTTGAAGGAAGAAATAAACTGGACGGATATGATATTTTAACCTTGATGCAATACTAAACAAAATTTATACTATAAAAAGCACTCATAAAAAGCGGGTGCTTTTTTTCCTATTCATATAGTATTCCGGGGCCGGCAAAAGCCCTTTTAAATTTCTTCTCTTTACATCTGTGACATTTTTCTTGATAATAATTACAATACAGTTTTCAATTATAAAAAAGGTGATTCCATGGCGAACGAACAAGTATTAACCGCTGAGCAAGTCATTGAGAAGGCGAAAAATTACCTTTCCGATGAACATGTTGCTTTTATAAAAAAGGCTTATCAGTACGCGGAAGACGCACATCGCGAACAATACCGCAAATCGGGCGAGCCGTATATTATTCATCCGATCCAGGTCGCAGGAATCCTCGTCGATTTGGAAATGGACCCCGCCACAATAGCGGGAGGATTTCTCCATGATGTGGTGGAAGATACGAGCGTAACGCTTGAAGATTTAAAGGAAGCATTCAACGAAGAAGTTGCGATGCTTGTCGACGGCGTCACGAAGCTTGGGAAAATTAAATATAAATCACAGGAAGAACAGCAGGCAGAAAATCATCGGAAAATGTTTGTGGCTATGGCTCAGGACATCCGCGTCATTTTGATCAAGCTGGCGGACCGCCTTCACAACATGAGAACCCTGAAGCATCTGCCGCAGGAAAAGCAGCGCAGAATTTCAAATGAGACGCTTGAAATATTTGCTCCGCTGGCTCATCGCCTTGGGATTTCAAAAATAAAGTGGGAGCTTGAGGATACCGCTTTACGGTATTTAAATCCGCAGCAATATTACCGGATCGTCAATTTGATGAAGAAAAAGCGGGCCGAAAGGGAATTGTACGTCGACGAGGTCGTAAACGAAGTGAAAAGTCGCGTCGAAGAGGTCAATATTAAAGCGGACTTTTCCGGCCGGCCGAAGCATATTTACAGCATCTACAGAAAAATGGCCATGCAAAACAAGCAATTCAACGAAATTTACGACTTGCTCGCAGTCCGGATCCTCGTCAACAGCATCAAGGACTGCTACGCGGTTTTAGGCATTATTCATACGTGCTGGAAGCCGATGCCGGGCAGATTTAAAGACTATATCGCAATGCCGAAGCCGAACATGTACCAGTCGCTCCACACCACCGTCATCGGCCCGAAGGGGGATCCGCTGGAAGTCCAGATCAGGACGTTTGAAATGCACGAAATTGCGGAGTACGGAATCGCGGCCCATTGGGCTTACAAAGAAGGCAAAAATGCCAATGAAGATTCAAGTTTTGATAAAAAACTCTCCTGGTTCCGCGAAATTTTGGAGTTTCAAAATGAGTCGAGCGATGCCGAAGAATTTATGGAATCTCTTAAAATCGATTTGTTTTCCGACATGGTGTTCGTTTTTACGCCGAAAGGAGACGTCATCGAATTGCCGTCAGGCTCCGTGCCGATCGACTTTTCGTACCGGATCCATTCAGAAATAGGCAATAAAACGATCGGGGCGAAAGTAAACGGCAAAATGGTCACGCTTGATTACAAGCTGCGTACAGGGGATATCGTAGAAATTCTGACATCCAAGCATTCGTACGGTCCGAGCCAGGACTGGATCAACCTTGCCCAGACATCTCAGGCGAAGCATAAAATCCGTCAGTTCTTTAAAAAGCAGCGCAGAGAGGAAAACGTCGAAAAAGGCAAAGAACTGGTTGAAAAAGAAATTAAAAACCTGGACTTTGAAGTGAAAGACGTCTTAACAGCAGAAAATCTGCAGAAGGTCGCCGACAAATTTAACTTTGCCAATGAAGAAGACATGTATGCCGCAGTTGGCTATAACGGCATTACAGCCGCTCAAGTTGCAAACCGCCTGACGGAAAAAGAACGGAAGATCAGAGATCAGGAAGAACAGGTGAAAAGCGTTCAGGACGTAACGCCTGAAGTGAAACCTTACCAAGGGAAGAAACGCGAAGCGGGCGTTCGCGTCAAAGGCGTTGACAACCTTCTGATCAGACTGTCAAAATGCTGCAACCCTGTTCCGGGAGATCCGATCGTCGGATTCATTACAAAAGGCCGGGGCGTCTCCGTCCATCGTGAGGACTGCCCGAACGTTTTAACAAATGAAGCGCTCGACCGGCTGATTCAAGTAGAATGGGAGCATGAACCGCAGACGCAGCGGAGAAAAGAATATAACGTCGAAATCGAAATTCTCGGCTATGATCGCCGCGGACTTCTAAATGAAGTTCTTCAGGCCGTTAATGAGACAAAAACAAATATTTCATCCGTTTCAGGTAAATCGGACCGCAATAAAGTGGCGACGATCCATATGGCCATCTTCATTCAAAATATTAATCATTTGCATAAAGTAGTTGAACGGATCAAGCAAATCAAAGATATTTACTCCGTGCGCAGGGTGATGAATTAGGAGGAAAAGTGTCATGAGATTAGTTGTTCAGCGCGTCACAGATGCAAGCGTTTCGGTGGGAGGTGAGACTGTCGGTCAAATCGGCCTCGGCTTGATGGCGCTTGTCGGTGTGACGCACGAAGATACGAGCGAGGATGTCGCATATTTGGCGGAAAAGCTTGTCAATCTGCGAATTTTTGAAGATGAAGGCGAAAAGATGAACCTGTCGCTTTTAGATGTCGGGGGCTCCGTTTTATCGGTTTCTCAGTTTACCTTGTACGGCGACACGAAAAAAGGAAGGCGGCCGAATTTTACAAAAGCGGCAAAACCCGATCAGGCGCTTCAATTGTACGAGGAGTGGAACAGCATACTTCGCGCAAAAGGCGTCACTGTCGAAACGGGAAGATTTGGAGAAATGATGGATGTCAAGCTGACAAATTCCGGTCCCGTCACGTTTATTATGGATTCGAAAGCATAAAAAAGCTCCCATTTGGGAGCTTTTTTTATTAGTCAAAATAGTTTTCCAGGCCGCTTCTGATGCCGTCTGTCACTCTTTCTCTGTAAGCGTTCGTGCTGACAACCGCTTCTTCTTGAGGATGGCTCAAGTAGCCGAGTTCAAACAATGCGGCGGGCTGTTTATTTTCTCTTAATACGAAGTAGTCCCCGAATAATACGCCGCGGCTTGGCAGAGGCGAGTGCTTTTCGATCTCGGACTGCACGTCTGCTGCGAGCTTCCGGTCTTTTGACGGGCTGTAGTAATAGGCGGTATTTCCCCTGACGGACGCGTTTGGAAAACTATCATAATGAATGCTGATAAAAGCGTCGGCGTTTCGGTAATGAGAGGTCGCGACCCGCGACTGAAGGCTGACGAAAGAATCGTCATTCCGTGTCATATAGACGTTGACGCCATCGGCTCTCAGTTTCGCGGCAAGTAGCGTTGCTGTTTTGATGGTCAGCCGTTTTTCGAGCGTCCCCCGCGTTCCGATTGTTCCGCTGTCATGTCCTCCGTGTCCGGCATCGATGATAACCGTTTTATTTTTGATTGTGCCGCTTGCGCTCGACCGCTTTGCCAAAGGCGGTGCTGCGCTTTTCGAATCTCCGGCTGAGCCTGACTGGTCAGCGGTCTGAACGACCCAGCTTGCCACATAAGCGGAATTGCCGTTTGACAGTTTGATTTCATACCAGTCGCCTTTTGCAGAGACGATCGGGTAAGACTCGCCTTTCCCCGCTCGCTTGACGATCGCTGAGGATGTCGAAGGCCCGCTTCTAACATTTGTGCCTTCATACACGATGGTGGCCTGCTGTTTTGACCCGGAGCCGCTGCTTGTTTCCGAAGTTCCGCTTTTCTGTTTGGTTCCTTCGAGAATATAGTGGCTTGCGGCCCAGCCCTTTTGTCCATTAAATTCGATTTCATACCAGCCGTGCTGTTCGTTTAAAATCGTCACGCTTGCATTCCGTTGGAGCGTGGCAATAATCCGTCCTTGATGGGAAGCTGTGCTCCTGACATTTAAGGTGGATACGCCGACCGTTCCTGATTTTGTTGATGAAGCATGTGATGAAGACGATTGAGACTGTTGTGCGCCTGAACCTTGATTGACATAGTCTGAATGGACCCAGCCTGTGATGTTCTGATAGGAAATCTTCATCCATTTTCCGTCGGTCTTTAACAGGTCAGCCTGTTCTCCTTCAGGGAATACGCCTTGGACTTCATATGAAGTGCCGGGACCTTTTCTGATTCTTAAGTTTGCTTCGGAAGATGTGACTTTTCCCGATGCGGAATCAGACCCGCTGGAGACTTGGCTTTTTTTCTTGATCAGCCAGGATACGACCCAGCCTTTTTGTCCGCCGTTCAGCTGAATTTGCACCCAATCCCCGCGTTCTTCGAGAATCGGATAGCTTTCATTCCGGCTGACGACGCTGACGACTTCGTGGCTCAGTCCAGGACCGCTCCTGACATTGATTTCATCGGTGGCAATCACGGCTTCCCCGATGGCTGCAGAAGCTGTGTTTGACGATGTATAAAAGGCTGCTTGTGTTGCCAGCATCATCGATAGGATCAATACCGCTCTTTTTTTCATTTTGATACCCATCTCCTCCTTTCGGTAAAAAACTTGGAACACTACTTCTTCTTCTATATCGTATATTCCTTGCCGTTTTTTTAATAAAATGAAAATGATTTGTTTATACTATAGAAAAAAGATATCAAAAGGATGTTGCTGCATGAGGTATAATCAAAGAATGGGCAGGGCGATCCATGAGCAAGATGCGAATCTGCATCTAAAGGAGCATGCGGACCCGGAGCACGCCGGCTTCATGGAAGAAACGGCCACTGAGCTTGGGCTGACGTCCAAAGAATCAATTCAGAATAAAAAGAACCGCAAATAGGGTTGACATGCAAACATAACACTCGTATTATAATATAAATTAGTGTACATATGAGCTGAACTGAAGATGGAGAATAGTAGGCAAGAGTACGTGAAAAGAGAGGAACCGCCCTGGGCTGAAAGCGGTCTGCACGGTATCTTGACCGAATGAACACTCCGAAGGTTTCCCGCTGAAAGCCCGTCAGAACATGCGAGCAATTAGGCGGCGGACGTGAACCTGCGTTAAAGGCATGAGCGGGAACGGGTTTATCGTTCCAACTAGGGTGGCACCACGGGTATAACTCTCGTCCCTACTATTGGTTTTATAGTAGGCTCGGGGGTTTTTTTATTTCCATAAATGAAAAAAGCATTTCAGTCATGAGGAGGATTTTAACATGGGATTTAATATTCCAAGGGGAACACAAGATATTCTCCCCGGAGAATCGGAACGCTGGCAATATGTCGAAAAGATTGCGAGAGAAACGTGTCATGCGTATCAATATAAAGAAATCCGGACGCCTATTTTTGAACATACAGAACTATTTTCCCGCGGGGTGGGAGAATCGACCGATATCGTGCAAAAAGAAATGTACACATTCGCAGACAAAAAAGGAAGAAGCCTGACGCTTCGTCCTGAAGGTACTGCATCAGCGGTACGCTCTTTTGTGGAAAACAAACTTTTTGCAAATCCGGTTCAGCCGACGAAGCTTTACTACATCGGACCGATGTTCCGCTATGAAAGGCCGCAGACGGGGCGCTACCGCCAATTTTATCAATTCGGCATCGAAGCGATCGGTTCGAACGATCCGGCGATTGATGCGGAAGTCATTGCTTTGGCGATGAGCGTGTACCGGAAAGCGGGTCTCAGCAATCTGAAGCTTGTCATTAACAGCCTCGGCGACAAAGAGAGCCGAACCGCTCACAGAGAAGCGCTGATCCGCCACTTTGAGCCGCGGATCGACGAGTTTTGTTCAGACTGTCAAACACGGCTCCGGCAAAACCCGCTGCGGATTCTGGACTGCAAAAAAGACAGGGATCATGAACTGCTGAAAACGGCTCCTTCGATTCTTGACTACTTAAATGAAGAATCTAAAGCCTATTTTGCAAAAGTACAGCAATATCTGACCGACATCGGCATTGCATTTGAGGTCGATTCGAATCTGGTGAGAGGGCTTGACTATTACAATCACACGGCTTTTGAAATCATGAGCAATGCCGAAGGCTTCGGAGCGATTACGACGCTTGCAGGCGGTGGGCGCTATGACGGCCTTACCGAGGAGTTCGGCGGACCGAAAGCGCCGGGCATCGGCTTTGCGATGAGCATCGAACGCCTTCTCGCCGCACTGGACGCCGAAAATGTAAATGTCGGAACGGATGACGGCATTGACTGCTATATCGTGACACTTGGCGACAAAGCCAAAGACTATTCCGTATCCCTCCTCTATAAACTGAGAGAAGCAGGGATTTCCGCCGAAATCGACTATGAACAGAAAAAAATGAAAGGTCAGTTTAAATCCGCTGACCGTCTCCATGCGAAATATATCGCTGTTTTGGGCGAGGATGAACTGAACCAAAATCAAATTAATGTCAAAGATGCGAAAACAGGAGATCAACAGGCCGTCGGCCTTGATGAATTCATCCGTTTTTTGAAAACAAACACTGAAAGTTAAAGGAGAGGACCGCTTTGTTTGGACGAACGTATTATTGTGGCGAAATAACGGAGAAGGCGATCGGAGAATCCGTCGTTTTAAAAGGATGGGTTCAAAAAAGACGCGATCTCGGAGGCTTGATTTTTATTGATTTGAGAGACCGTACCGGCATTGTGCAGGTTGTGTTTAATCCGGACGTTTCCAAAGCAGCCCTGGAAACAGCTGAAAGCATCCGCAGCGAATATGTGCTTGACATTACAGGCAAAGTCGTTGCCCGCGAAGAAGCAACAGTCAATCCGAATTTAAAAACCGGAAGAATCGAAATTCAGGCGGAATCGGTCGAGGTGCTGAGTGCGGCCAAAACGCCTCCTTTTGCGATCAGCGACCAGGCTGCAGAAGTATCTGAAGACATCAGATTGAAGCACCGCTATCTCGACTTGCGCCGTCCGGAGATGTTCAACTCCCTGAAAATGCGTCATAACGTCACAAAAGCTGTCCGCCGCTTTTTGGATGACAACGGCTTTCTCGATATTGAAACGCCTGTTTTAACAAAAAGCACGCCTGAAGGCGCACGCGACTATCTTGTACCGAGCCGTGTGCATGAAGGGGAATTTTATGCGCTTCCGCAATCTCCGCAAATCTTTAAACAGCTTTTGATGGTGTCAGGATTTGACCGCTATTATCAAATCGCCCGCTGCTTCAGGGATGAGGACTTGCGCGCAGACCGTCAGCCTGAGTTTACGCAAATCGATATCGAAATGTCATTTATGAGCCAGGAAGACATCATGAAGCTCTCGGAGGAAATGATGGCGCACGTGATGCGTGAAACGCACGGCATTGAAATCTCGCTGCCGCTTCCTAGAATGTCATATGAGGATGCCATGAACCGATACGGCTCTGACAAACCAGATACGCGCTTCGGCATGCTTTTGACGGATGTGTCAGAAGCAGTGAAGGATTCGGACTTTAAAGTGTTCGCTTCGGCCGTGACGAGCGGCGGAGCGGTCAAAGCGATCAATGTCAAAGGAGCCGCTGCAAACTACTCTCGCAAGGATATCGATGCGCTTGGAGAGTTTGCTGCAAACTATGGAGCAAAAGGGCTGGCTTGGCTGAAAACGGAAGCGGATGGACTTAAAGGACCGATTGCAAAGTTTTTTGCCGGCGAAAAACAGGAGGCGCTTGTTCAGGCGCTTGATGCCGCAGATGGGGATCTGCTTCTCTTTGTGGCCGACAAGCTCGAAGTCGCCAATGACGCGCTGGGAGCGCTTCGTTTAAAGCTTGGTAAAGAGCTGAACCTGATCGATGAAAGCTTGTTTAACTTCTTATGGGTTGTCGACTGGCCGCTTCTCGAGTACGATGCTGAGGAAGGCCGCTACTATGCCGCGCACCACCCGTTCACCATGCCTGTCAGGGAGGATCTCAAGCTGATCGAGACGAATCCGCAGGACATGAAGGCGCAGGCTTACGACCTTGTCCTAAACGGCTATGAACTTGGCGGCGGATCGATCCGTATTTTTGAAAAAGACGTTCAGGAGAAAATGTTTGGCCTTCTCGGCTTTTCAGAAGAAGAAGCGAAGGAGCAATTCGGGTTCCTGCTCGAGGCTTTTGAATACGGGGCTCCTCCGCACGGCGGAATTGCACTCGGTCTTGACAGGCTTGTGATGCTGCTCAGCGGCCGTACGAATTTGAGGGATACGATCGCATTCCCGAAAACGGCCAGCGCAAGCTGCCTGATGACCGAAGCGCCAAGCGAGGTCGACAATGCTCAGCTTGATGAGCTGCACCTTGAAATTAAACACAAAATTCGACAGTAAATTGTAAAATATACGGCTGTACATCCCATTGAAAATCAAAGGGACGTATGATATCATTTTTAACAAATAAAGTCCTGATGTGTTTGTTGTACACCTAGTTTTGACCGAACATTTTTTTACTTGGGAGTTCGATGTTTCCAAATGGAGCAAATGCCTCTTTTCACTCGTGTGCTGGAGGACTTGCAAAGTTTGGAACAGAACACCCACCTGCCGAGAGCGGGATCAAAACGAAGGAATACGACAACGGCACAATCGGGACTTTTTTGTGCTTGAAAGGGCCGTTTTCGGCCATACATAGGATAATCTATGAGGCAGAGCGAAAAAATATGACGGAAAAATGAAATAGAACGCTTGTTTAATCACCCGATTATGATAAGATACTATCGGTAACTGTTTATAAAGATGGAGTGAGATTCTTGTTACATCAGTTTTCACGCAATGAATTAGCGATTGGAAAAGAAGGTTTAAATATTTTAAAAAACAGCACGGTCGCCGTTTTGGGCGTCGGCGGGGTCGGCTCTTTCGCCGCGGAAGCGCTCGCCCGTTCAGGTGTCGGCAGGATCGTGATGGTCGATAAAGATGATGTTGACATCACGAATGTCAACCGTCAGCTGCCTGCTTTACTTTCAACGGTCGGACAGCCGAAAGTTGACTTAATGAAAGCGAGAATTGCTGATATTAACCCGGAATGCGACGTCATCGCTTTAAAAATGTTCTATACCGAAGAGACGTATGAACAGTTTTTTGCTTATGAACCGGATTATGTGATCGACGCGTCAGACACGATTCATTATAAAATTCACTTAATGAAAGAGTGCCTGAAGCGGAACATCAACATCATTTCAAGCATGGGAGCGGCCAATAAAACAGATCCGACAAGGTTCCAAGTGGCCGATATTTCAAAAACCCACACTGATCCGATTGCAAAAGTCATCCGGACGAGGCTTCGCAAGGAAGGCATTACGAAAGGCATTAAAGTCGTCTTTTCTGACGAAAGCCCGATCGTGATCCGCGAAGACGTGCGCCAAGTCGTCGGAAATGATGAGGCGAAAATCCGCAAAGCTCAGATGCCGCCGTCTTCAAATGCTTTTGTTCCGTCGGTCGCAGGCTTGATCATGGGCGGCCATGTGATCATGGAGCTTTTGAAAGATATTCCGATCAAAAGGGTGAAAGATAAGTAATACAAAAACGACAGCAGAAGTGCTGTCGTTTTAGATTGTTGACAAAATCCCAAAACTAAAAGCCGTTTTGGGATTTTGTCATCGTTTAAGCTCGGCGTAAGGAAAACAGCCTGTCTCCCATGAAAAGGAAACAGGCTGTTTATTATTTTTGTTTCATCAGCTTGTCATATACTTGTTTCAGCGCGAGCTCAAATTTACCCGTCTGCTTCGGCTGATAGTAAACTTTGTTTTTCAGCGGATCAGGCAGATACTGCTGTTTGACCCAGCCGTTCTCGTAATCGTGCGGATATTTGTATTCCACGCCTCTGCCAAGCTCTGCTGCTCCTTTATAATGGGCGTCTTTTAAATGGTTCGGCACATCGCCGATCTTTCCGGAGCGGACGTCTGACATTGCTTCGTCAACCGCAAGGATCGCCGAGTTCGATTTAGGAGACAGGCATAGCTCGATCACGGCATTGGCCAGCGGAATCCTTGCCTCCGGAAATCCGATCCGTTCCGCCGTTTGAATGGCTTGAAGCGTTCTTCCTCCAGCCTGCGGACTCGCCAGGCCGACATCTTCATAGGCGATAACAAGCAGCCTCCGGGCAAGGCTTTCCAAATCCCCCGCTTCAATGAGCCTTGCCATGTAGTGAAGCGCAGCATTGACATCAGAGCCTCTGATCGATTTTTGGAAGGCGGAAATGACATCATAATGCGCGTCTCCATCTTTGTCGTGGGCAAAGCTTTTTTTCTGCAGGCATTCTTCTGCGATTTCCAATGTGATGCGGATGGTTCCCTCGCTGTTTTCCTTTGTGGACAATACGGCAAGCTCGAGCGCATTCAAAGCGGAGCGGACATCTCCGCCGCAGCCGCGGGCCAAATGGTCAAGCGCTTCATCATCGACGGCAACGTCATACGCACCGAGGCCTCTGTGTTCATCCTCAAGCGCCCGTTTAATGGCCGCTTTGATTTGTTCAGGGTCTAAAGCGTGCAGCTCGAAAATCTGCGTTCTGCTTCTGATCGCCGGATTGATCGCATGATACGGGTTGGCTGTCGTCGCCCCGATCATGATAATCATGCCGTTTTCCAAATACGGAAGGAGAAAGTCCTGCTTGCCTTTGTCAAGCCGGTGCACCTCATCAAGGATTAAGATGACCTGCCCCGACATTTTTGCTTCGGCGGCAACGGCTTCCATGTCCTTTTTATTATTGATGACTGCGTTCAGCTTTCGGAAAGCGATGCTCGTGCTGCCGGCAATCGCCGTGGCGATCGATGTTTTGCCGATGCCCGGTGGGCCGTACAGAATCATCGATGAGAGGTGTTTGGCCTGCACCATCCGATGAATAATCTTTCCTTCCCCGACCAGATGATCCTGGCCGAGAACCTCTTCGATTTTTGTAGGGCGCATTCGAAATGCGAGTGGTTTCATGATTGATCTCTCCCGAATGTATTCTTTTTATAGAGTAACGGAAAAAAGACGATTAGAAAAGAAATGAATATGGCAAGCTGAATATAAGGCCGAAAATGAAAGTTTATATAAAGTGTGCTATAATAACCTGTAATCTATCAGACGGGCAAGGCCGGAACCTTGTCCAAACCGAGTTTTTAATATATAACAGATGCTTGAAACCGGCAGCCGGCTTGCACCGGTGTTTCATCTTGAAGATCGGCTTATGCCTTATGAGGATGTACCGGGCGCCTTTGCGTCCTGTGAGGAGCGCGGAGTGCCTTCGTCCGGAGTGAGACTCGGCTAAAGGCTTTCGCGTCCTGCGAGGAATGCCGAGTACCTTCGTCCTGTTGTGAAAGGAGACTCGGCTAAAGGCTTTCGCGTCCTGCGAGGAATGCCGAGTACCTTCGTCCTGTTGTGAAAGGAGACTCGGCTAAAGGCTTTCGCGTCCTGCGAAAACGCCGAGTACCTTCGTCCTGGTGTAGAAGGAGACTCGGCTAAAGACTTTCGCGTCCTGCGAAAAACGCCGAGTACCTTCGTCCTGAAGGCATGATTTATTATAGGTTAGAGGTGTTTATTTTGAAAATATCAACTAAAGGCAGATACGGGCTGACGATTATGATTGAGCTTGCTAAAAAGCATGGGGAAGGCCCGACTTCTTTGAAAAGTATTGCTCAGACAAACGATTTATCGGAACATTATTTGGAACAGCTTGTTTCACCTTTGCGGAACGCCGGGCTTGTGAAAAGCATCCGCGGCGCGTACGGCGGCTACATTCTGGGTGACGAGCCTGAGGCGATTACGGCGGGCGATATCATTCGCGTCCTGGAAGGGCCGATCAGCCCGGTGGAAGTGCTTGAAAATGAGGAGCCGGCAAAGCGCGAACTGTGGATCAAGATTCGCGATGCTGTCAAGGAAGTGCTGGACTCCACGACGCTTGAGGACTTGGCCAGCTATACAGAGGGCGAGCAAGAAGCGTATATGTTTTACATTTAAGATCGAGGTGTAATGGTAGGATGGAACGGATTTACTTAGACCATGCAGCGACTTCTCCGACTGACCCCCGGGTAGTGGAAAAAATGCTGCCTTACTTAACGGAAAACTTCGGAAACCCTTCAAGCATTCATTCATTTGGAAGGGAGAGCCGAAAATGGCTTGACGGCACGAGGGAGCTGATCGCTCGGGAAATCGGAGCGCATCCCAATGAAATCGTTTTTACGAGCGGGGGAACCGAAGCCGACAATATGGCGATTCTCGGAAGCGCGCTGGCGAGAGAGAAGCAGGGCCGCCACATCATCACGACAAAGATCGAGCACCACGCCGTTCTGCATACGTGCAACAGGCTTGAAGAAATGGGATTTGACGTCACATATCTTGATGTCGATGAAAGCGGAAGAATCTCCGCCGAACAGGTGAAAGACGCGTTGCGGGACGATACCATCCTGGTGACAGTGATGTATGGGAACAATGAAGTGGGCACGATTCAGCCGATCGATGAGATCGGCGATCTGCTAAAGGACCATCGGGCGCTGTTTCATACAGATGCGGTTCAAGCCTTCGGCTTTTTGCCGATTGATGTGCAAAAAAGCCGTATCGATATGATGTCTGTCTCCGGACATAAACTTAACGGACCGAAGGGGACAGGCTTTTTATACGTCAACGAAAACGTCAAGCTCAGCCAGCTTCTTTTCGGAGGAGAGCAGGAACGCAAACGCCGGGCGGGTACGGAAAATGTCCCGGGAATCGCGGGGCTCGGTGAGGCCGTTTTGTTGTCAGGTCAGGAAAGAGAAGAAAAATCGGCGCTTTACCGCCGGTTTAAAGACATCATCACCCGTACGCTGGAAGCTGAAGGTGTCTCCTTCGATGTGAACGGCAGCAGGGAGCACAGCCTGCCGCATATTTTGAATCTGTATTTTCCGGGAGTATCTGTTGAATCGCTGCTCGTCAATCTCGATATGGCGGGAATTGCAGTATCGAGCGGATCGGCGTGCACGGCTGGATCTGTGCTTCCGTCTCATGTTCTCTCCGCCATGTTTGGCGAGGAGGACGATCGGCTGACGTCATCCATAAGGATCAGCTTCGGCTTTGGCAATACAGAGGAACAGGTGGAGCGCGCCGCGAAAGAACTTGTGAAAATTGTTAAGCGCCTGTCATCAATTTCGGGTAGCGATGCTCCGAGCTAAAGATTCGCATCCTGCCCGAAAATGATGATATGATCTGAAAGGACAAGTTTTTGAATTGATTTATTGGAGTTGATGAAAATGGCGAAGCGGCCTGAAGATACACGGGTGGTCGTCGGAATGTCCGGAGGCGTTGATTCCTCTGTGGCGGCTTTGCTTTTGAAAGAGCAGGGCTATGATGTCATCGGAATTTTTATGAAAAACTGGGATGACACAGATGAGAACGGTTTTTGCACAGCGACGGAAGATTACGAAGATGTCATAAAGGTATGTAATCAAATCGGGATTCCGTATTATGCGGTGAATTTTGAAAAGCAGTATTGGGAAAAGGTTTTTCAATATTTTCTTGATGAATATAAAGCGGGTAGAACGCCGAATCCAGATGTCATGTGCAATAAAGAAATTAAATTTAAAGCCTTTTTGGAGCATGCTTTGTCGCTTGGAGCCGATTATTTGGCCACCGGCCACTATGCGCGGGTCGACCGTACGGACGGGCGTGTTAAAATGCTCAGAGGGCTTGACGAAAATAAAGATCAGACCTATTTTCTAAACCAGCTGACAGAAGAGCAGTTAAGCAAAGTGCTGTTTCCGATCGGCGAGCTTCAAAAAAGCCGCGTTAGGGAAATCGCAAAAGAAGCGGGGCTAGCGACAGCTGCCAAAAAAGACAGCACAGGCATCTGCTTTATCGGGGAACGGAACTTCAAAACGTTTCTCAGCCAGTACCTTCCAGCACAGCCGGGAGATATGCGGACGATGGAAGGCGAATTCAAAGGCCGCCACGACGGGTTAATGTACTATACGATCGGACAAAGGCACGGCCTCGGCATCGGCGGAAGCGGAGAGCCTTGGTTCGTCGTCGGAAAAGACCTTGAAAAAAACATCTTGTATGTAGACCAGGGATTCGACAATCCGCTTCTTTTCTCCGATAAGATCACGGCGACAAACGTAAGCTTTGTGCATGAGGGCGTCTTCGGCGGTGAAGACGAGCTCACCTGCACGGCCAAGTTCCGCTATCGCCAAGCCGATCATGAAGTCACTGTCAGGATGACCGGGACAGATGAAGCGGAGGTTATCTTTAAAGAGCCGGTCCGCGCCGTTACACCGGGACAAGCGGTTGTCTTCTACAGAGGCGAAGAATGCCTCGGCGGCGGAACGATTGATGATGTGTTTAAAGACGGACAACAACTTTGGTATGTATAAAACCGGGGCTCTGGATTCACCCCGGAGCTTCTCGAACGGCTGCCGGCAATGTCGGCGGCCTTTTTAAAATAGTTCGTGAAAGGGAGAGGGCTTTTGGATTACAATCAAATTGGAATAGATGCAATGCAAAAAGGCGATTTTGAAAAAGCCGCAGAAGCCTTTACAAAGGCAATTGATGAAAACAGCGGAGATCCGGTGCCTTATATCAACTTTGCCAATCTGCTATCTGCAGTCGGCGAATTGGACAGGGCGCTTAAGTTTTACGACCGGGCGGCTGCTTTGGATGAGAAAGCGGGAGCAGCTTATTATGGAGCGGGGAATGTCTATGTCATGAAAGAACGGTATCAAGAAGCGAAGGACATGTTCGAAAAAGCGCATCGGACGGGCATGGAAAACAGCGACTTATATTACATGCTCGGAACCACGCTCGTGAAGCTTGAGCAGCCGAAGCTCGCGATGCCGTATTTGCAAAGAGCCGCTGAGCTGAATGATGCGGATGTCGAAGCCCGTTTTCAATACGCCATGTGCCTTGCCAATGAAGGGATGCTGGACGAAGCGATCACGGAATTTTCAAATGTAACGGAGCGCGACCCGTCCCATGCAGATGCATTTTATAATTTAGGCGTTGCTTATGCGTTTAAAGAAGATCGGAAAACAGCGCTCGACATGCTGAACAAGGCGCTGGACATTCAGCCGGACCATATGCTTAGCATTCGCGCCAAGCAGCTTTTGGAAGAAGCTTGATTGATCAAGGGCCGTCATGACGGATTTTGAATGGAGGGGGGGAGAACAGTGATGCAGCGCCATAACCCGGACCAGATCGAAATGGAAGAAGCTTCTTTTGTAAAAGGAACGGTAACGGCTGTCATTTATCATAATGAAACAAACCTGTATACCGTACTGAAAGTAAAAGTGGAAGAAACATCGGAGTCTTTTGAAGACAAAACCGTTTCTGTCACCGGTTACTTTCCTTTGATCCATGAAGACGATATCTACACGTTTTACGGAAAAACCGCCTCCCATCCGAAATTTGGCCTGCAATTTCAAGCGGATCATTTTAAAAAGGAAGTGCCGACAACGAAAGAAGGCGTGATCCAATACTTGGCCAGCGATTTATTTGAAGGAATCGGCAAGAAAACGGCCGAGGAAATTGTCAATAAGCTTGGGGAAGGTGCAATCAACAAAATTTTAAGCGACGGCGCCGTCCTGTATGATGTTCCGAAGCTCTCCAAAAAAAAGGCGGATAAGCTTGCCGCTGCCCTTCAGCAGCATCAGGGGCTCGAGCAGATTATGATCTCCTTGAGCGAATTCGGCTTCGGCCCCCAGCTGTCCATGAAGATTTATCAGGCGTACGAAGCGGAAACGCTCGATAAAATCCGCGAAAATCCGTACCAGCTTGTCAAGGATGTCGAAGGAATCGGCTTTATCAAAGCTGATGAACTGGGCGGCAGAATGGGAATTTCAGGCAAACATGAAGAGCGGATTAAAGCGGCGATTTTATACACAGTTGAAGCGACATGCCTTCAAGAAGGGCATACGTACATAGAAACGAGACAGCTCATCATCGAGACGCAAAAACTGTTAAACCAGTCTGCAGGTGAAGAAAAAGTAACCGAGATGGATGTGGCCGACGCGATCATTTCCTTAGGGGAGCAAAAAGAGCTGTTCATTGAAGATGAAAGGTGTTATTATCCGTCCCTTTACTACGCTGAACAAAGCTTTGCGAAAAGGGTGCAGAAAATCGCCGGACAGACCGAATATGATGACCAGTTTCCCGAATCGGAATTCCTGCTCGCTTTAGGGGAGCTTGAAGAACGGATGAAAGTGCAATACGCGCCAAGCCAAAAAGAAGCCATTCAAAAAGCGCTGATGTCGCCGATGCTGCTTTTGACAGGCGGACCGGGAACCGGGAAAACGACCGTCATCAGGGGAATCGTCGAGTTGTACAGCGAGCTGCACGGTTTAAGCTTGAATCCGGCTGATTACAAAAAGGATGAAACGTTTCCGTTCGTACTGGCAGCACCGACCGGCCGGGCCGCTAAGCGGATGAGCGAGTCGACCGGACTGCCGGCTGTGACGATTCACAGGCTTCTCGGCTGGAATGGAGCCGAAGGATTTACGCATGATGAAGACAATCCGATTGAAGGGCGGCTGCTCATTATTGATGAAACGAGCATGCTTGATATATGGCTCGCCAACCAATTGTTCAAGGCGATTCCCGACCGGATACAGGTCATCATGGTCGGAGACGAAGACCAGCTTCCGTCCGTTGGTCCCGGACAGGTGCTCAGGGATCTTTTGGCATCGAATGTGATTGCTTCTGTCAGATTAACCGATATTTACAGGCAGGCTGAAGGCTCTTCAATCGTTGAACTGGCGCATGAAATGAAACAAGGAAAGCTTCCGGAAAACTTGACCGCGCCGACAAAAGACCGTTCTTTCATTCGCTGCCGCCAGCAACAGATCAAAGAAGTCGTCGAAAAAGTCGTCAAAAACGCGCTGCAAAAAGGATATTCGGCCAGGGATATTCAGGTTTTGGCTCCGATGTACAGAGGAGCGGCCGGCATCAATGAGTTAAACGCGCTTTTGCAGGGCATCCTGAATCCGCCGAAGCCGAAAGGCAGGGAAATGAAGTACGGCGATGTCGTTTACCGTACCGGAGATAAAGTGCTCCAGCTCGTCAACCAGCCGGAGCACAACGTGTTTAACGGTGATATGGGTGAGATCGTCTCGATTTTTTATGCAAAAGAAAATACGGAAAAAGAAGACATGGCTGTCGTCTCTTTCGACGGGAATGAAATCACGTTTACAAAAAAAGATTTCAACCAATTTACGCACGCCTATTGCTGTTCGATCCACAAATCGCAGGGCAGCGAATTTCCGATCGTCATCCTTCCGGTCGTCAAAAGCTATTACCGGATGCTGAGAAGGAACTTGCTTTACACGGCCATCACAAGAAGCAAAAAATTCCTGATTCTGTGCGGGGAAGAAGCAGCCCTTGAATGGGGTGTGAAAAATAAGGAATCATCAGAAAGGCAGACATCGCTTAAAAGAAGGCTTCAGCAGGCGGCACATGAAGAGGATGAAGAGCTCATGGCGCTTCAAAAAGAGCTGCCTTTCAGCGTCTATGATGCCAATATCGGGATGGAAGGCATTACACCTTTTGATTTTATGGAAAAGGAAGCAGAATAAGTGTTTTTCATGGAATCCATTTCATCGTATGAGTCGCGTCGCAACAGCAGATCATAAGAGTGTTCGTAAAAAGGTGGTTGATCACACTTTGAGAACATGCAATGAGCTGGAAGGACTCAATGTTTACGACAGACAATCTTCCCTCCCGCTTGGGGTGGTAACAGATATCTGTTTTTCTCACGAAGGGACATGTCTCGGATTGATTATGGAAGAGAAGCGGCGCTTTTACAATCCCCGTTCGCTTCTTCCGCTTCCCGCTGTCACCGAAATCGGACGTGACGGCGTATACGTTGATTTCACCGAATTCAAGCCGATGCAAGTTCCGAAGCAGAGTCTTTCTTATGACCAGATGAGGCAAAAAATGGTCAAAAACGGAGCAGGAGATACGCTGGGCATGCTGGAAGATGTATACTTTTCTTCCGACACGGGCATAATCGTAGCATATGAACTATCAGACGGTTTTTTTGCCGATTTGTCAGGCGACAAAAAGCAGATTCACTCATCTGGGGAACCGCTTGAAGTAGGCAGAAGCACAATCGTCTTGAACGAATAAGAGGTGTGTGTTCAAATGCTCGTTTGCCCGAATTGCAAAAGCAAAAACATCGGCAAAATCGGTGTAAATCAATATTACTGCTGGGGATGCTTTATTGAGCTGACCCTTTCAAAAGGAAAAATTTCGACCCATCAAGTCGAAGAGGACGGAACATTGAGCAGCCTGGACGATCTGTTTACAGATGACGAACGAACGATTAACCTTTGAATGGAGGTTAGAAAGTTGAATCGTACAATGACTTCTCTCATTTCTTTAGGAGCCGGGGCTTTGATGTACTACATGGCGTCTCAGAACGATATGATGAACAAGCGAAACATGAGAAAGCTGAGAAGACGCGTCATGAAAATGTTTTAAGCAGAAGGGATACCCTTAACAGGGTGTCCCTTTTTTTCTTCGGGAATAATTACAAGCAGAAATCAAAAGCTAACAAGGGGTGAAAAAAATGCTGAAAAAACCGCTGCAGCTTTTAATGTGGGTCTCGATCTTCATGCTTTTGCTATTAACCGTCTATATCTTTTTGCAGCTGAGAATGATTTGGGAGCCTGTCTGCGTGCTGCTGAAGTCGATTCTGATCCCGCTGGCGATTGCGGTTTTTATCACCTATCTGCTTTTGCCTGTCGTTGAAAAGATACACCGGGCCGGTGTGCCGAGGACATTGAGTATTTTGCTGATTTATGTTCTGTTTTTTGCAGGTCTCGGCTACGTCTTTTACAAAGGGGTACCGATCCTCATTAAACAGCTGACAGAGCTTTCAGAGGGAATTCCGTTTCTTGCCGCATCTTACGAAAACATGCTGGATCAGCTGCATCATCATACAGACGGCTGGCCTGACGGCATGCACGACAGGATCGACAGGTTCGTCAATCAGACGGAAGAATTCGTAGCAAGCTGGGTGGAACGGACGATCAGAAGCATTCGGTTCGTTTTTGATTATATGCTCGTGGCGGCGATCATTCCTTTTTTAGTATTCTACATGGTGAAAGATATTGATACGATGAAGAAAGCGGTATGGTATTTGACGCCTTCTTCATGGAGGGCGAGAGGCAGCGAATTCATCCGGGATGTCGATGATTCTCTCGGGGACTACATCAGAGGACAGCTTTTTGTCTGCCTTGTCATCGGCTTGGGAGCGAGCCTGTCATTTTGGTTTTTTGACCTGCCTTATCCGCTGATCCTCGGCCTTGTCATCGGCGCGACAAATGTCATTCCGTATTTCGGCCCAGTCATCGGCGCGATTCCGGCTGTCATGGTAGCAGCCGCTTTATCGACGAGGCTCGTCTTCGTGGTGATCATTACGATTTTGATTCTTCAGTTTATCGAAGGCAATATTCTCGGGCCACTTGTCGTCGGCAAAAGCCTGCATATGCATCCCGTCGTCATTATGCTTGGATTGCTGGCAGGCGGTGAGCTGGCCGGCATCATCGGTATGATTCTGGCTGTGCCTGTCATGGCTGTTATCAAAGTGATGCTCGTCCATTTTTTAGCGGCAAGAAAAGCGTGAGCGTCAGAAGTTTGACATAACGGCTTCCGTTGTCTATAATTTCGAAATAGACATACATACGTATCTCGATTGACGGATCCGAGTATACTGAAGCCCTGTTTTATAGAGAGAAGCTCCATTGCGGTGAAAGAGCTTTAACAGAAGATCAGTAGAAGCTAATCCTGAGTGCAGGCGAAAACCTGCCGTCTTTATCCGGCGTTATTCGGATATCAAGGTGATGGGCGTTTTGTTGCGCACATAATCAGGGTGGTACCGCGAGAGGAGCTCTCGTCCCTGTGTAAACGTTGTTTGCATAGGGCGGGGGCTTTTTCATTTGCATGTGCATCATTAAAGGAGGAAAAAAATAATGAAGACATTAACATCCGCACAAGTGCGCCAAATGTTTTTAGATTTTTTTAAAGAAAAAGGGCATGCCGTTGAACCGAGCGCCTCTCTTATTCCGCATGAAGATCCCTCCCTGCTTTGGATCAACAGCGGAGTCGCGACGCTGAAAAAATATTTTGACGGACGTGTTGTGCCGGAGAATCCGCGCATCTGCAACGCTCAAAAATCAATCAGAACGAACGATATTGAAAATGTCGGGAAAACAGCCCGCCACCATACGTTCTTTGAAATGCTCGGGAACTTTTCGATCGGCGATTATTTCAAAGAAGAAGCGATCGAGTGGGCATGGGAATTTTTAACCGATCAGAAATGGATCGGCTTCGATCCCGAACGTCTGTCAGTCACGGTGCATCCGGAAGATGACGAAGCGTATGAATTATGGTCAAAAAAAATCGGCGTTCCTGAGGAACGAATCATCAGACTGGAGGGAAACTTCTGGGATATCGGCGAAGGCCCGAGCGGACCGAATACCGAAATCTTCTATGACCGCGGTGAAGATTATGGAAATGACCCGTCTGATCCGGAACTTTACCCGGGCGGGGAGAACGAGCGTTATCTTGAAGTATGGAACCTTGTGTTCTCTGAGTTCAACCACAATCCTGACGGAACATACACACCGCTTCCGAAGAAAAACATTGATACCGGGATGGGTCTTGAACGGATGGTATCTGTTATTCAAGACGCCAAGACGAACTATGATACGGATTTGTTTATGCCGATCATCAAGGCGACAGAAGCCATTTCAGGAGAAAAGTACGGCACATCTGCTGAAAAAGATACGGCGTTTAAGGTTGTGGCCGATCATATCCGGACGGCTGCGTTTGCGGTCGGCGACGGTGCGCTGCCGTCAAACGAGGGACGCGGCTATGTCATCAGAAGGCTGCTTCGCCGCGCTGTCCGCTATGCGAAGTCCATCAATATCAACCGTCCGTTTATGTATGAACTCGTACCGGTAGTTGCCGACATCATGGCCGCTTACTACGGCGAAGTCAAAGAAAAAGCAGACTTTATCGCGAAAGTCATCAAAACAGAGGAAGAACGCTTCCATGAAACATTGCACGAGGGCTTGGCGATTCTCTCAGAAGTGATTCAAAAGGAAAAAGCAAAAGGAAACCGTATCATTTCCGGGGAAGATGTCTTTAAACTGTATGATACGTATGGATTCCCTGTTGAACTGACCGAAGAATACGCCGAGGATGAAGGCATGGAAGTCGACCATGACGGATTTGAGCGCGAGATGGACAAGCAGCGCGAACGGGCCCGGCAGGCGCGTCAGGACGTTGGCAGCATGCAGGTTCAAGGTGGCGCTCTTCGCGATATCATGACAGAAAGCGAGTTCATCGGCTACTCCGATATCAAAACGGAAACAAAAATCGCCGAGCTTCTTCAAGACGGAGAACTTGCCGATCTCGTTCAAGAAGGCCAAAAAGTTCAGTTCATCCTCGAAAAAACGCCGTTCTATGCTGAAAGCGGCGGACAAATCGGTGATAAAGGCTGGGTTAAAAGCGGTGATGCCGCTATTCGCGTCACAGACGTTATAAAAGCGCCGAACGGTCAGCACCTCCATGAAGGAATCGTGGAAAGCGGCGCAATTAAAAAAGGCATGAGCGTGACTGCAGAAGTCACTGAGCGGCTCAGAAAAGACATTGTCAAAAACCATACAGCGACACACCTGCTTCATCAGGCGCTGAAAGATGTGCTCGGCACGCATGTCAACCAGGCAGGCTCGCTAGTCACTGACAACCGTCTGCGTTTTGACTTCTCTCACTTTGGACAGGTGACAAAGGAAGAACTCGACCAAATCGAAACAAAAGTGAACGAGAAAATTTGGGCATCGATTCCTGTTCAAATCGACTTAAAACCGATTGATGAAGCGAAAGCGATGGGAGCCATGGCACTGTTCGGCGAAAAATACGGAGACATCGTCCGCGTTGTTCAAGTCGGCGACTACAGCATCGAGCTGTGCGGAGGCTGCCACGTGAGAAATACGGCTGAAATCGGCCTCTTTAAGATCGTGTCTGAATCAGGCATCGGGGCTGGCACTCGCAGGATCGAAGCGGTAACAGGGCAGGGCGCTTACGAAGAGATGAACGCCAAACTGGAGCTTCTCGAGCAGACCGCAGAAGTCCTGAAAACCAATGTGAAGGAAGTGCCGAAACGGATCGAAGCGCTCCAGTCTGATCTGAAAGAGGCTCAAAGAGAAAACGAATCTTTATTGGCGAAACTTGGAAATAAAGAAGCCGGAGAGATTTTGGAAAAAGTAAAAGAAATTGATGGAATCAAACTGCTCGCAGAAAAAGTGAATGCCAAAGATATGAATCACCTGCGCACAATGGTTGACGATCTAAAGGCGAAACTGGGCTCAGCCGTCATCGTTCTCGGGGCGGTTCAAAACGAAAAAGTGAATATTTCCGCCGGAGTTACAAAAGATTTAATAGAGCGGGGTTTCCACGCAGGCAAGCTTGTCAAGCAAGTCGCAGAAGCATGCGGAGGCGGCGGAGGCGGCCGTCCGGACATGGCGCAGGCGGGAGGAAAACAGCCTGAGCGGCTGGCTGAAGCATTAGCATCTGCGGAAGAATGGGTAAAATCCGTTTTATAAATAGCCGTTGTGGTGTAGAATGGTGATTAGAAGGTAATCAGGCTGAAACTCTGCCTGCGAATTTGGGAAAGAGGTGCAAAACGGTGAGCTCATTTGATAAGACGATGAAATTTAACTTTTCCGACGATTCGATGGAAACCAATGTAAATGAAGTGCTGATAACCGTCCATGATGCGCTTCAGGAAAAAGGCTACAACCCGATCAACCAAATTGTCGGATATCTGCTATCAGGAGATCCCGCTTACATTCCAAGGCATCGAGATGCACGTAACCTGATTCGGAAAATAGAAAGAGACGAGATAATCGAAGAATTGGTTAAATCGTACTTAGAACAGCATAAAGAGGCGTAAACAAGCATGCGAATATTAGGTCTGGATTTAGGTTCGAAAACGCTCGGTGTAGCGCTGAGCGATGAAATGGGCTGGACGGCTCAGGGGATAGAAACGATTAAAATCGACGAGGCGGGCGGTGACTACGGCTTGAACCGCCTCGCCGAATTGACGAAAGACTATGTACTGGACAAGATTGTACTCGGTTTTCCCAAAAACATGAACGGAACCGTCGGCCCGAGGGGGGAAGCGAGTCAGAAGTTCGCGGAAGTGCTTGAAGAAACGTTTCAAGTTCCCGTCGTGCTTTGGGACGAGCGCCTCTCGACAATGGCGGCCGAAAGAATGTTGATTTCAGCAGATGTAAGCAGGCAAAAAAGAAAAAAAGTAATTGATAAAATGGCGGCCGTGATGATCCTTCAAGGATATCTCGACAGCCTAAACTCATGAGGTGATCAAGATGGAACACGGAGAAAAAAATATTACGATTGTAGACGATAAAGGGAATGAGCAGCTGTGTGAAGTGCTCTTCACATTTGACAGCGATCAGTTTAACAAGTCATACGTACTTTATTATCCGATTGAAGCACAGGACGAGGTAGAGATCGAGATCCATGCTTCAAGCTTCGTACCGAATGAAGCCGGAGAAAACGGCGAACTGATGCCGATTGAAACAGAAGAAGAGTGGGATATGATTGAAGAGACGCTGAACACGTTTTTAGCGGATGAAGACGAAGAAGAATAAAGAAGCGGCTAGACCGCTTGACAAAATCCTAAAACGATTGAAGTTTTAGGATTTTGTCGTTCTTTAAAGCGTGATCTGCAATCCTTTGCGCCCGGCTGCCGACAGGTGGCTTTTTTTATTAAAACATTTTGTAATAAATTGCCGAATGATAACGAATCATGTAGTATATACCATGGGAGGAGAGGAGGACACCAATGTTTGAAGATCAGACAAAGAAACCGTTTATAAAAAGACTCCTTAAACATAAAATAAAGTTTTGGCTGACTGTGGTCGCGGTTCTGCTGATTTTAACCGCAGGCGCTGTTTCGCTCTATGTCAAATCGGCGCTCGAACCGGTTGATAAAAATAATGCAAAAACGGTCAATGTCTATATTCCGGAAGGATCGACCGTTACGTCCATCGCCGCCAAACTGAAAAAAGAGGACTTAATTAAAAACGAAAAAGTATTTATCGCTTATGTGAAATTTAAAAATGCCTCCGGCTTTCAAGCGGGTAATTTTCAACTCAGCCAGTCGATGGATGCGGCCGGCGTGATCAAAAAGCTGACAACCGCTTCACATGTGCCGGCATTTAAAATTACCGTTCCTGAAGGAAGGCAGCTTAAGGAAATCGCAGACATCATCGCCGGACAAACCAACTACTCGGCAGAGGACATAATGAAAAAGCTGGATGACCGCGAATTCATCAGCCGATTAAAACAGAAGTACCCGAAACTGATCACCGACGACGTGTTAAACAAGAATATCCAGCATCCGCTTGAAGGATACCTGTATCCTGCGACATATCCATTTTACGACCCAGAGACGAAGCTGGATGCTATCATCGAAGCGATGATCAAACAAACAGATCAGCTGGCTGAAAAGTACGAAAAGCAGATGAAAGACAAAAAGATGTCCGTCCACAAAGCCTTGACGATGGCTTCATTAATTGAGGAAGAAGCTACCGAAAAAGCGGACCGGCACAAAATCTCAAGCGTCTTCTACAACCGCATCAGCAAAAACATGCCATTACAAACGGACCCGACCGTCTTGTATGCGCTGGGGGAACATAAAAACCGTGTCATGTACAAAGACCTTGAAGCGGATTCCCCATATAACACGTACAAACATACCGGTCTTCCGCCTGGGCCGATTGCAAACGCGGGAGAGAGCTCCTGGGAAGCGGCATTAAATCCGGAGCAAACAGACTACGTTTATTTTCTTGCAAAGAAAAACGGGGAAGTCGTCTTTACAAAAACGCTTGAAGAACACAATAAAGCAAAAGCCAAATACATTACGAACACGCAGGACGAGGAAAAAGGAGAGTAAAAAATACTCTCCTTTTATTCGCAAATACAAAGGTTTTATGATAAAATATATCGGGTTGTTTATTGGAGAAAAGACAGTCAACTGCTTTAGGAGAGTGCTGAACACCTGACCTAAGGCTCTTTTTTATGAAAGGGAGGCCATCTGCCCGTGAAGATTGGACACGAAGAATTGACCGGCTATCTTGAAAAGCTGCTAAAGCCGCGGCCGGCTGAAATTATGAAACTGGAGGCCTATGCCGAAGAGCATGGCGTACCCATTATGGAACCGACAGGAATTGAAGTGCTCCTGCAGCTTCTTTCACTCAAAAATCCGAAAAAAATTCTTGAAATCGGTACCGCCATTGGCTATTCGGCGATTCGGATGGCGCTTGCCCTTCCCGAAGCTGAAATTTTTACGATCGAGCGCGATGAAGACAGGTATCGGGAAGCGCTGAAAAACATCCGGTCATTCCAGCTTGAAAACAGAATTCACGTGTTCTTTGGCGATGCGCTCAGCGAGTCGGACGCCGTTCAATCGATGGCTCCTTATGATGCGCTTTTTATCGATGCCGCAAAAGGCCAGTATCAGAAGTTTTTCAGTATATATGAAAAAATGCTTGCCGATGACGGCATCATTTTTACGGACAATGTCCTTTTCAAAGGCCTTGTCGCATCAGATTACAATCAGATCGAAAACAAGCGCATCAAAAAGCTTGTATCGAAAATAGATCATTACAATCATTGGCTGATGGAGCATCCTGACTACCACACGGCGATCCTGCCTGTGGGCGACGGATTGGCCGTCAGTCAAAAAAGAGGTGAACGGATATGAAAAAGCCTGAACTGCTTGTGACGCCGACGGCTGTTTCGGATATTAAGCCTTTGGCAGAGGCAGGCGCCGATGCGTTTATCATCGGTGAACAAAGGTACGGTCTGCGTTTAGCCGGGGAGTTTTCCAGAGAGGAAGTAAAAGAAGCCATTATTCAGGCTCATGAAAAAGGCACAAAAGTATATGTTGCGGTGAACGCGATTTTTCACAATGACCGGGTTCCTGAACTGAATGACTACCTTTCTTTCTTGGACGAGGCAGGCGTGGATGCGGTTGTCTTCGGCGATCCCGCCGTACTGATGGCAGCACGGGAATCAGCGCCGAACATGAAGCTTCACTGGAGTACGGAAACGACCGCGACCAACCATTATTCCTGCAACTATTGGGGGCGAAAAGGTGCGAAGCGCGCGGTGCTCGCAAGAGAGCTCAACATGGACAGCATCGTTGAGATTAAAGAGAAAGCAGAAGTCGAGATTGAAATTCAGGTTCACGGCATGACATGCATGTTCCAGTCAAAGCGCTCCCTGATCGGCAACTATTTTGAATACCAGGGAAAAGTCATGGATATCGAAGGCAAGAAAAAAGAAAAAAGCATGTATCTCCATGATAAAGAACGCGGCAATAAATATCCGATTTTCGAAGACGAAAACGGCACGCACATCATGAGTCCGAATGACGTCTGCATCATTGATGAACTTGAGGATTTAGTCGATGCCGGCATCGATTCATTTAAAATCGACGGTATTTTAAAATCGGTCGAATACATGACTGAAGTAACGGCCATGTACCGCGAAGCCATCGACCTAAGCATCGCAGACAGGGAAGCATACGAAGACAAGAAAGAACAATGGATCGAGCGGATCGAACAGCTGCAGCCTGCAAACCGCAGCATCGATACCGGATTCTTTTTCAAAGAAACAGTATACTAAAAGGAGGGATAGCCATGTCTGCAGTAAAAGATAAAATTTCCAAAATCGTTAATGGAAAACGCGTCATTACGAAAAAGCCAGAACTTCTTGCTCCGGCGGGAAATTTGGAAAAACTGAAAATCGCTGTCCACTATGGCGCAGACGCTGTATTTATCGGCGGACGTGAATATGGACTCCGCTCAAACGCAGATAACTTTTCAATTGAAGAAATGGCTGAAGGTGTCGAATTTGCGAAAAAATACGGCGCAAGAATTTATGTGACGACAAACATTTTTGCGCACGAAGAAAATGTCGACGGACTAGAAGATTATTTGCGCGATCTCGAAGGAGCAGGCGTGTCAGGCATTATTGTCGCTGATCCCCTGATCATTGAAACGTGCCGCAGAGTTGCGCCGAAGCTTGAAGTGCATTTGAGCACCCAGCAGTCCCTTTCAAACTGGAAAGCCGTTCAGTTCTGGAAGGAAGAAGGCCTTGAGCGGGTCGTGCTCGCGCGTGAAACGAGCGCACTTGAGATTAGAGAAATGAAAGAAAAAGTCGATATTGAAATCGAAACGTTCATACACGGTGCGATGTGCATCGCTTATTCAGGCCGCTGCGTGCTCAGCAACCATATGACGGCCAGGGACTCTAACCGCGGAGGCTGCTGCCAGTCATGCCGCTGGGACTATGATTTGTATCAGACGGACGGGGCGAATGCGCTGCCGCTGTATGAAGAAGGCGATGCTCCATTTGCGATGAGCCCGAAAGATCTGAAGCTGATCGAATCGATTCCGCAAATGATTGAAATGGGCATCGACAGCCTGAAAATCGAAGGCCGGATGAAATCGATCCACTACATTGCGACAGTCGTCAGTGTGTATAGAAAAGTGATCGATGCTTATTGCGCTGATCCTGAAAACTTCGTCATCAAAGAAGAATGGCTGAAAGAACTGGACAAATGCGCCAATAGAGACACGGCGCCTGCTTTCTTTGAAGGAACGCCCGGATATGAAGAGCAGATGTTCGGCGTCCACGGCAAAAAGACAACATACGACTTTGTCGGACTTGTTCTTGACTATGATGAAGAGACAAAAATGGTCACGCTCCAGCAGCGGAACTTCTTTAAATCCGGAGATGAAGTCGAATTTTTCGGTCCGGAAATCGAAAATTTCACATGCAAAATTGACACGATTTGGGACGAAAAAGGCAATGTGCTTGACGCAGCCCGCCATCCCCTGCAGATCGTCAAATTTAGAGTGGACAACAAGATTTATCCTAGCAACATGATGAGAAAGGGGCAGTAATGGCATGGGGAAAAAACCGGTAGTTATCGGCATAGCGGGAGGCTCCGGCTCAGGAAAAACGAGCGTCACCAGATCCATTTATGAACAGTTTAAAGGTCATTCGATCTTGATGCTCGAACAGGATTTATATTATAAAGATCAGAGCCATCTGCCGTTTGAAGAGCGGCTGAACACGAACTACGACCACCCGCTTGCATTTGATAATGACTATTTGATCGAGCATTTAAACGAATTGCTCGCGTACAGGCCGATCAAAAAGCCGATTTACGATTACAAGCTGCATACGCGTTCAGAGGAAGTCGTGCACGTCGATCCGAAAGATGTTATTATTTTGGAAGGAATCCTTGTTCTCGAGGATGAAAGGCTCCGCGACTTAATGGACATCAAGCTGTATGTCGATACGGATGCCGACCTGCGGATCATCAGAAGGATGCTCAGAGACATAAAAGAAAGAGGACGTTCGATCGATTCTGTCATCGAGCAGTACATCTCAGTCGTCAGACCGATGCATAACCAGTTTGTCGAACCGACGAAACGCTATGCCGATATCATTATTCCGGAGGGCGGCCAAAACCGCGTCGCCATCGACCTGATGGTAACAAAAATACAAACTATTCTTGAACAAAACGCGATTTTATAATAACATAGCATAGACAAACACAACTCTGACCATATTATGTATAGAAATTGAAGGGTTCTCATCCTGAGCCCTTCTTTAACTGTATAAGCACCATTTACCGGAGCCTTCCATCCGGTTTATATGATACTTTACAAATATGGGAGAGAAGAAGGGGACAAGGGTTGTCCTCATTCTTGTATATTCAAGTCTATACTCTCACATACAAGTGATGAGGAACCAACTAGAAGGAGTGAAGGAACATGGCACAAGAGAAAGTATTTCCTATGACAGAAACGGGAAAGAAAAAACTGGAAGAAGAACTTGAGTATTTGAAAACGGTTAAACGTAAAGAAGTTGTTGAACGTATTAAAGTGGCAAGAAGCTTCGGAGACCTTTCCGAAAACTCCGAATACGATTCAGCAAAAGAAGAACAAGCTTTTGTAGAAGGGCGCATCACAACCCTTGACAATATGATCCGCAACGCAAAGATCATCGAAGACGACGGTGCAAACTCAGATATCGTCGGCCTCGGAAAAACCGTTACATTTACGGAGCTTCCTGACGGTGAAGAAGAATCTTATACGATTGTGGGCAGTGCGGAAGCCGATCCGTTTGAAGGAAAAATCTCGAACGATTCCCCAATCGCGAAAAGCCTTCTCGGCAAACAGGTTGGAGACGAAGTGACCGTTCAAACACCGGGCGGCGAAATGCTTGTAAAGATTGTGAAAATTTCATAAAATTTGTTTAGCAAACGATGACCTCGTCCACAATGTGGATGAGGTGTTTTTATAATGAAATGGCAAAAGCGCATGAAGTGGGTATCGATTATCATTTCGGCTGCCCTGTTATTTCTGCTGATCAGGCTGGCTGAAATTCAACTGTTTTTTACCGAATCCTTTTCTAAACGGAATGTGAACTTAATCCAGGAAAGCGTCAAACAGCGCACGGAGGAAGTTCGGATTTCAGACGGGAGAGGATCTTTTTTAGATCGGAACGGCGAACATTTGTCCGTCAGCCAAAAACCGGCCATCGTCTTGTTCCCTTTTTTAAAAAATCAGCCGTGGCCGGCCGAAGAAGCAGCCGAAATTTTAAACATGACAGAAGATGAGCTCGAGAGCAAGCTGGAACATGCAAAAAAACCCGTGATCCTCACAAAACGTGAAGGAGCGTCCGTTTCAAAGACGGCTCTCGAAAAAATCAATAAACTGAAATATCCGGGCGTTTACGGCGTATACATAGAAGAAACAGAAAAGAACAGGCTGGCTTCGCATACGCTCGGTATGACCAATCAAGACCCGGACCTTCTCCGACGCAAATATCCCGATAAAGAGGGCCTCTCCATCAGCACGAAAATCGGCACCTTCGGCATGGAGCGGACGTTTGATGAATTCCTGCTGCCTGAACAAGACACAAAACTGTTGTATCATGTGGACGGATTGGGAAACCCTTTGTTCGGTATGGACGTCAAATATACGGCAGACGCAAATCCGTTTTACCCGCTGCAAGTCAAAACAACGATCGATAAAAAGGTTCAGCAGACAATGGAAGATGTACTGGCTGACCATAAGCTTGATAAAGGCGGGGCAGTTCTGCTTGACATCGAGACGAACGGCGTAGTGGCGATTGCGAGCAAGCCCGACTTAAACATGGCATCGCAAAAAACAAGGCAGAACTATATGCTGACACCGGTATATCCCGGCTCGGTTTTTAAAACCGTGATTGCCACGGCAGCGATCGAAAACGGCTTGGACCATCCGTCAAAAACCTTTAACTGCAATTTGAACCTGTACGGTGAGGCCGGAGAAGACAAAGGGAAGCTCAGCCTGGAAGACAGTTTTGCGGAAAGCTGCAACTACACGTTTACAAATCTTGCCGGGCAGCTCGTTGAAAAAAACAGCTCCGTGATCGAAGATACCGCCGCAAAGCTCGGGCTGACCGGACGGGTCGGCTGGGAAGGAAAGCTGTATCATGAAGATGAGTTCAGACAGTTTTATCATGAAACTGCAGGATCAATCTGGGGGGATGAAAAGGACAAAAAAGTTAAAAAAGCCGTAGCCCAGACCGCCATCGGCCAAAAAAATGTGAAGCTGACCCCGTTGGAAATCGCCAACATGATGGCGACCATCGCAAGAGGCGGAGAGAAAAAACAAGTCAAGATCGCAGACCAGATCGAATATAAAAACGGCACATTGATGACGGCTTTTAAAGATCACGAGCTCCCGGGAGAGAAAATCGATCAGTATACAGCGCAAAAGCTGCAAAAACTGCTCAGAAAAGTTGTCACGTCTGAAAAGGGGACAGGCCGGCGCTTCAGCGATCTTCCGTACGATGTAGCGGGAAAATCGGGTACAGCGCAGACAGGCAAGACGGCAGATGACAAAAAAACGCTCTATCATAAATGGTTTGCCGGTTATTTCTCGGCGGACAAGCCGAAATATGCGCTCGTCGTCGTCCATATGGATACGCCGGATAGCAAGGCTGCGACAAATGCCGTATTTTATGATATTGTTAAAAAAGTATATGAAATTGAAAAGAACCAGACATAGAAGTATGCCTCAGGTGATGATAAAATAGGAAGCGAGGCAAGAGGGAAAAAGGAGTGCAATGAACTTGAGCGAAACAAGGGAATCTCGTTTTGAAAATCGTGATAAGCGCAGGAAAGCGAATCTTGTGCTTAACATTTTAATAGGTATCGTATTGGTATTAATCGTTGTCGTTGCCAGCAGTCTGATGATGAACAGCCCGAAGGAGCAGGCGCAAGATGTCTCGAAAAACGATTCTGAACAGACGACAGAAGCACCTGCTTCCGACAATAAGAAACAAACATCTGACGAAGATGTAAAAGATGAGGACAAAGGAAAAAGCGATTCTTCCGACAAAGAAGACAGCGATTCCGACTCGGACAAGGATAAAGAATCTGCTTCAGACGAGGACAAGTCAACCTCAGATGATCCGTTTGAAGGAGCTAAAGTGACAGAAGGCGGTTCAAGCGCCAATGTTGAAAAAACGATCATCAATCCTGACTGGGAACCTGTCGGCACACAACAGAGCGGACAGCATACCGCAACATATGATTCTTCTTCACAAGACTGGAAGGAAATGCTTGAAGCCATTTCATACGCGACAGGGGTTTCTAAGGACAACATGACGTTGATCTGGCTCGGAAACAACGGCAGCCCGCAAGATGCGAAAGGAACCATTCAGGCGAAGGATTCTGGCGTCAAATACCAGGTAGCCATTACTTGGGTTGACGGAAAAGGCTGGAAGCCGACAAAAGTTGAACAGTTGAAATAAAGAAAAAAGCGGCCGGTTGCTCTAACCGGGCGCTTTTTTTATGATTCGGCTTTGAAATGAACGACTGCGCTGTAGTGGATCCGTCCGTCAATGACCGCCGTCTGGTGGGAAACCGAATGGACCCTCAGCAAAATCGCCTGGTTGTTTTCAATCTGCTGACTGATCTTTTTTTCAAGCTCCTCTAAGCTCAGCGCCTCAAAAAACTCAATTTTATCTTTGATCAGATCGAGTCCGAAATTCATAAACCAATCCTCCCCATTCGTTTCAAGTCATTTTTTATTAAAGCAGAGAAGCGGCCGGGTGACAAGGGAAATATAACCAAGCCTTTTTTGTACCCAAAACGAATGACTTGTGGTAGGATAAGAACTAATCAACCGAATAAATCATACTATACTTATAGGAATTGTAAAAATAGATGGAGAGTGACGATAAAATGGGAAGAGAGTTCATTCCTTTATTTGAGAACTGGGCAAATTCTTATGATGATACAGTAGTTGGCCGCGATCTTCAATACAAAGAAGTGTTTCGCAACTATGACGCCATTCTGGATGATGTCGTCAGCCGCTCGGGGAATAAAGTTCTCGAATTCGGCGTCGGCACAGGCAATTTGACTGCAAAATTGCTGGCAGCTGGAAAGGGAGTCACGGGTGTAGAACCTTCAAAAGCGATGAGAGAAATTGCCGAGGCGAAGCTGCCGGAGAATGGAGTGATCGTTGACGGAGACTTTCTCGACTTTCCGGTTCCTCCGTTTTCTCCCGACACGATTGTCAGTTCCTATGCGTTTCACCACCTGACAAACGAAGAGAAGCGGGAGGCTGTGAAGCGATATGGAAAAATGCTCGGAAAGCATGGTAAAATAGTCTTTGCTGATACCGTCTTCAAGGATCGGGAAGCCTTCACTGCCGCTGTTAAAAAAGCGAAGGAAAAAGGGTTCCTGCAATTGGCGGAAGACCTTGAAACGGAACATTATCCGACGCTTTCGGAGATGGAAACGATCTTTACCTCAGAACATTTCAGTATCGCCTTTCAAAAGCATAATGATTTTGTCTGGGTAATGGAAGCGGCAAAATTGTAATTTGAAGGGAAGTTTTAAATATGAAAATCGCAGTTATCGGAGCAATGGAAGAAGAAGTCACGATTTTGCGAAGCAAGCTCGAACAGACGAACCGGGAAGTCATCGCAAACTGTGAATTTACGAGCGGAATTTATGAAGGAAAAGAAGTCGTACTTTTAAAGTCCGGCATCGGCAAAGTCAATGCAGCCATGAGCACGACGATTCTGCTTGACCGCTTTAAACCGGACGTTGTCATCAACACCGGATCAGCCGGCGGCTTCCATCATTCGCTTAATGTCGGAGACATCGTCATCTCGACCGAAGTCCGCCATCATGATGTTGATGTCACGGCATTTGATTATGAATATGGACAGGTTCCGAATCTGCCGGCCGCATACAAGGCCGACAGTGCATTGATCCAAGCGGCGGAAGACGAAGCGTCTGAACTGGGACACATTCAAGTTGTCAAAGGAACGATTGCAACTGGCGATTCCTTTATGAGCGATCCTGACCGTGTGGCATTCATCCGCGGCAAGTTTGAAGACCTTTACGCGGTTGAAATGGAAGCGGCGGCTGTCGCGCAGGTTTCTTATCAATTTAATACGCCGTTTGTTGTCATCAGGGCGCTTTCAGACATCGCCGGAAAAGAATCTGAAATTTCATTTGACCAATTTTTGGAGCAGGCTGCCAAGCATTCGACAGAGCTTGTGCTCCGCATGATCAAAAGAATCAATTAAAAACAGGGGGGAGTATCCCCCTCTGTTTTGCACCTCTTGAAGGAGGAAGGAACATGAATGTGATCAAGGATATCACCGAATTGATCGGCAAAACGCCGCTTCTGCAAATTTTGAATTTTCACATTCCCAGAGGGGTTAACATATATGCAAAGCTTGAAATGATGAATCCTGGAGGCAGTATTAAAGACCGGCTCGGAGAAGTGCTGATTGCTGAAGCCGTCGGTTCGGGAAAGCTGAAACCCGGTGGAACAGTCATTGAGGCAACAGCAGGCAATACGGGAATCGGTCTGGCTCTCGCCGCCAGAAAGCACGGCATTCGACCCGTTTTTTGCGTACCCGAGCATTTTAGTATGGAAAAACAGTCGATTATGAAAGCGCTCGGCGCTCGGATTGTTCATACCCCCAGAAGTGCCGGAATGAAGGGGGCGATTGAAAAGGCACTTGAACTTGAGAAGGAGATTCCCGATTCTTATTGCGTTTTGCAGTTTAAAAACCCAGTAAATCCATTGGCTTACTATAAAACGATCGCCCCGGAAATCTGGGATGATCTTGGCGGCCGAATTGACGTCTTCGTCGCCGGAGCGGGGTCAGGCGGCACATTTGCGGGAACCGCCAAGTTTCTGAAAGAAAAAAATCCGTCCATTAAAACGGTTATTGTTGAACCGGAAGGCTCGATTTTAAACGGAGGGGAACCGCACGGACATAAAACCGAAGGAATCGGAATGGAATTCATTCCGGAATACATGGATGAAAGTCATTTCGATGAGATTTACACCGTGCTTGACGAAGATGCGTTCCGGCTTGTAAAAGAAGCCGCGGAAAAGGAAGGGCTTCTGATTGGAAGTTCATCAGGCGCCGCGTTGTTTGCCGCATTGAAAGAAGCCGAAAAAGCGAAAGCCGGCACAAACATTGTGACCATTTTTCCCGACAGCAGCGACCGCTATTTAAGCAAAAAAATTTACGAAGGAGGAATCTGATATGAAGCCAAAAACGAAAATGATTCACGGCGGTATTACAGGAGACGAAAAAACAGGAGCGGTATCGGTTCCTATTTACCAGGTCAGCACGTATAAACAGCCTCGCGCCGGCCAGCATACAGGATACGAATATTCCCGGACGGGAAATCCGACGAGAACGGCGCTCGAATCCTTGATTTCGGATGTTGAAGGCGGTGCAGCAGGCTACGCGTTCGGCTCTGGGATGGCAGCGATCACAGCGGTCATGATGCTTTTTAAAAGCGGCGATCACATCGTGTTGACAGATGATGTATACGGCGGCACATACCGCGTGATGACAAAGGTGATGAATCGCATCGGCATTGAAGCGACCTTCAGTGATACGAGCAGCATAGAAGAGATCGAAAAAGCGATCAAGCCGAATACAAAAGCGATTTATGTTGAGACGCCGACAAATCCTTTATTGAAAATCACTGACATCAAGAAAGCCGCTGAAACAGCGAAAAAGCACGACTTATTGCTGATTGTCGACAACACCTTCTACACGCCGTACTTTCAAAACCCAATCTCGTTGGGAGCCGATATCGTCCTTCACAGCGCGACGAAGTACTTGGGCGGACACAGCGATGTCGTCGGCGGACTTGTCGTAACAGCCTCGAAGGAACTCTCAGAAGAGATTCATTTTATTCAAAACTCTACAGGTGGGATTCTCGGGCCTCAGGATTCCTGGCTCTTAATGAGGGGGATGAAAACCCTTGGCTTGAGAATGGAAGCCCATGAGCAAAATGCCCGGAAAATCGCGGCGTTTTTAGACGATCATCCAGCCGTCAAAAAGGTTTATTACCCAGGGCTGCCCTCTCATCCGGGACATGAGCTTGCCAAGCGGCAAAGTTCGGGCTTCGGCGGCATGATCTCGTTTGATATCGGAAAAGAAGAGAACGTGGACCTTGTTCTTGGCCGTCTGAAATGGTTTACGATTGCCGAAAGCCTTGGCGCGGTTGAAAGCCTGATTTCGGTGCCGGCGCGGATGACTCACGCTTCGATCCCGCGTGAACGCAGGCTGGAGCTTGGCATCACAGACGGATTGATCCGTATTTCTGCCGGAGTTGAAGATATTGACGATCTGTTGGAAGACTTGCAGCAAGCGCTGGCCCCGCTTTCTTAAAATGGCTGAATTTACATGTCTGGTCATCTGTCAATCTATGTTATCCTGAATCATATCCATTATGAAACAAAAGCAGGTGATCATGACATGCAGAAGAAAAAAGTCAAATCGCTGATGGAAGACTATAAGCAGTTTGCTTTTACGCTTCTCAGCGTAAGCGCATTTTTATATATCGGATCGGTCATTCCCGGACAAGGTTTGGAAACCGGCCAAAAGATGACAATGATGCTCGCGACATGCGGCTTTTTGGGAGGAGCTTTCTATTGTGTGAAGCGCTCGCTCAAATATAAAAGAAAATTAGACGAAATGGAAGAATCGTAAGCGGAGAGACTCAGAGAGGGGCTCTCCGCTTTTTTTGTTTGATCAATCCGTCCATTTATTAAAAAAACGGTTTACAAACAGGAATTTGATGGATATACTTACAAAGTAAACAAAAAGCAAAGGAGGTTGATGAACATGAAACCAGCACTGACTACATACATTAGACTTTGTGAATGCCAATATCATGATTCATCAAACCTGTGGGAGAGATTGTGCACTTCCTTAACCGATGCTTTTTCAGCACAGCCGGTCCGTTAGGAAGTTAGGCATAATAATACGCTGCTCCTCCCGCAAGATAAAGACTCGATTCGTTTTTATCTGGCGGTTTTTGTTTGCGCCCGCAGGTTTGTCAGATGATCTGCGGGCTGTTTTTGTTTTGAGCGAACTTGAAAGGAGGTGAGCGATGTGACAATAAATCTATTCTTCTTAACACTAACCATTCAGAGACGATTTAAAAGTCCGGAAGAGTACGAGCGAGAATACGAAATTGAACAAATGTACAATGAAATGAAAGACCTGCAGCTGAAATATCTTTACATGAACAGCCAGCGCTAGCTTAAAGCGCGAAAAACATAAAGGAGGAGATCAAGATGATGCATAGAAGGGAACTGTTGGCACATTACACTCGGGAGAAGGACCAGGTTTAGCCGGGGCTGAAACGAGTTCCGCATCTCCGCTTTTCTGCATAATATGAAGCAAGCAAATCATTGAATGCGGGTGAACAGCATGCAGAAAAACGGCAGAATGCCTTTTATCGGCCACGGGTATACATCAATGCCTCATTCTTTCAAGCACGGATACGGTAATCCGTACCGGCGCCAAAGAATGGAGATGGCGCGCCAATTCGGGTATTGGCCGCATTATTGGTATTATTGAGAAAGAGCAGAAAACGTTTGTTTTCTGCTCTTTTTCATGTGGACAAACTAAATGGCAAAATGAAAGGGGGGCTTTAAAATCCCCCCTCCTGTTCATTTAGCAGACGTAACAAGCGCCGATGATAATTAACAGAATGAATAGAACCACAACAAGCGCGAATCCGCCTCCATAGCCGTATCCGCCGCCGTATCCACCGCCGTATCCGCCGGAGTAGCCTCCCCAGCCGCCGCAGCATCCGCCGCCGTAACCAAAGCCCATAAATAGCACCACCTTTTAGTGAAAATTCAATATATACTATGCATGGGTTTGAGTTGTGGAAAGGGCGGATAGACCAATTCATTAAAAAAACAGTTTTCTTAAAGCGAAACATTTTCAAAGCTGAAGCCGTCTAGTTATGGAATGTAACAAAAGAATGCAGTTATTTTTGCAAATCCTTTTAATATTCGGTGCATTGACCGATATGAGTGGGGGAAGGCCCGTTTGTACGATTTGCGGGCTAATTAGAATTAAAGCAGGTGTTTTAACGTGTTTGAACAATGGCTTGGAAAACAATTGCGGAACCCGAGCGGCATTATGTCGAAATGGGTCGCGTCATATATGGAAAACGGAAATCATGATATAAACGAATGGACCATCAACTTAATGGATGTCTGTCCGCATGAGCGCATCCTTGAAATCGGAACGGGAAGCGGAGCGGCACTTTATCGGATCGCGGAGATGCTTGAGGGCGGCAAGGCCTGCGGCATAGACGCTTCAAAAAGCATGGTCAAGCAGGGCCAGCGGCGAATCCGTCATGTGAAAGAAAAAGGAAAAGCCGAATTGAAGCTCGGCCATGCCGAACATATTCCTTATCCGGACCGTTCTTTTCATAAAGTATATTCAGTCCACACCATTTATTTTTGGACGGATTTCAAACAGGCATTAAAAGAAATTTACCGTGTTTTACAGGTTGACGGCACGCTGTTTCTCGCCGTGCATCTGGAAGGGCAAATGAAAAAATCGAAAAAGACAGAAGACTTTTCCTTGTACTCAGAAGAGCAAATCAAGCAACTGCTGGAAGAGAGCCATTTCAGAGACATCGCTGTACATATGCACAAAAATTACTGCTGTATTTCTGCGGTGAAATCATGAGCTTTGTATGATCATCCCTTTCAATACGAGAGGGATTTTTTATGTTTGAGAGAGTTGAAGATGGATCTTAAATATCATATTTTTGATTTTTAAAGAAAAGTATTCCATTAACATAGCAAACATGGTTTAATATCAAAGTGAACGTTTTTACTATATTTTCCGGAGGTATTTATGAACAAAAGGATCGTGAAAAGTTCAATTGCTTTTTTTCTCCTTGTTGCATTGTTTTTTGGCCAGCTGCCTCTACTACCGAAGACAATGGCAGCCGAAGACAGCGTTCCGATTAACGAAACCACATTGACCGGCGCAGCCCCTGTTGAAGCTTCATTTCAAAGTGAGGACGAGGTGCACTGGTATAAAATCAATTCTTCAAATCAGGAAATCGCAAACTACACGCATTTCCGCGTTAAACTGAAATCAGCTGCAGAGCTGAACATCTCCGTCTACTCCAGCCTGGAAAATGCAACTGATCAACAAACGTTTGACCGATACAACGGCTACTCCTATGAAAATAATCCCGCTCTAATCGATTTTCCGATTGCCTGGAAAGGTCCTTACTACATAAAAGTAGAAAATCACCATGATGAGGACAACGAAACCACTTCCATTACAGATATTTCTTACACCATCAGCTATGAAGGCGTCACCCTGCCTCCGTCAAACCAGGAAGCAGAAGAAGAGTGTCCGGCAGAATTAAGCGTCTCCGAAAGGGAAACCGGCAAGGGCATATTAAAACAGTTAAGAACGATCAGGGATGAAGTTCTTTCAAAAACTGAAAAAGGAAAAGAGCTGTCTTCCTTTTACTATAAAGCAGCTCCATTCATCAGCGCAAAAATGCTCTTTAACAAATCGATGAGAGACAGTGTCTACAAAGATTTGGTACAGCTGAAGCCGCTGTTTGCCGATGTCGCAAAAAACGGACAAGAGAGCGCACACACCATTACGAATGATGATCAAAAAGCGATCAGCCGCCTGTACGAAACAGCCCGCGCGTCCGTTCCCGAGTCGTTGAAAAAACAGCTGGATCAAGTCGCAAAAGACATCGGCATCGAACAATTAACGGGCAGCAAAGTATCGGCTGTGCTCGAAAAAGCAGGGATGGCGACAGCTTCATCAAGCGCGCCCGAAACACGCTATATTGTAAAATTGAAAGACGGCAAAAAACCGGGTTCTTTCAAATCTAAAGCCCAATCTTCCGGCGTTCGGGCATTAGAGCTCTTCGATAAAAGTAAACCGGCATTTAAAGATATGTACGTTGTGGAAATGAAGGAAAGCCGTTCTTCCGGATTCAAAGCGGCGGCAAAGCAATATCAGGCGGCAGCCGCCAAGATCGCCAAGATGCCTGAAGTGGAATTCGTCGAACAGGTTCAGCAATACGAAGCACTGTCAGCGGACACCCAATATCCATATCAATGGTCGCTCAAAAATAACGGCAAAAACCGTGCTGCGAATGCAGACATACAATTTGAACAGCTTCAAAAGCTGATGAAAGGCAAAAAGCTGAAAGATACAGTAATCGCCGTCGTTGATACAGGCGTTGATCATACGCTTGCCGATTTAAGCGGCAGCGTCAAAAAAGACGAAGGCTATAACTATATCGGCCGCACGGCGGATGCGATGGATGACAATGGCCACGGCACACACGTGTCGGGCATCATCGCAGCCGCCCAAGACAACCATTTTTCAATGGCGGGAATCAATGCCTATGCCAAAATCCTGCCTGTCAAAGCGCTGGATTCTTCAGGCAGTGGAGATACGGAACAGATTGCAAACGGCATCATCTATGCTGCCGACCACGGTGCAAAAGTCATCAATTTGAGCCTTGGCGGGCCATACAGCCGGGTGATGGAATATGCGCTTAAATACGCGGCCTCCAAAAATGTGACGATCGTTGCCGCCACCGGCAATGACGGAGTGTCGGAGATTTCGTACCCGGCATCTTCGAAATATACGCTTTCAGTCGGGGCGACCAATAACCTCGATCTCGTCTCGGACTACTCCAATTATGGAAAAGGTCTCGATATGGTGGCGCCGGGAACCGATATTCCAAGCCTCGTTCCGGACGGGAATGTCACTTATATGAGCGGAACATCGATGGCGGCGCCGCACGTTGCAGCTGCAGCAGGACTTCTTTTGTCACAGAATCCGTCCTTGAAACCAAAGCAAGTCGCACAGCTATTGACCGAGACGACAGCAGATGTGGCATTTGAAGAACAGGATAATCCAAACCCGGATTATGACCTGGATGTAGAACCGGCTGCTCAAATTCCTGGATATGACTTCGTTTCCGGGTGGGGAAGGCTGAATGTTTATCATGCAGCCAGCGTTTTTGAGCTGAACATGAAGGTTCATCCCGTTTTGAACCGCCATACGGCAGTGACAGGCACAGCCAAAAGCGGTGTGGCGGTCAAAATCTTGCGAGGGAAGCAGGTATTGGGCACGGGAACAGCCGGAAAATCCGGCGCGTTTTCAGTGAAAATCCCGGCTCAGAAGGCGGGGCAAGTTCTTCGTGTTGCGGCATCGGGCCATCAGGCGGAAGCCTCGCTCAGAACCATCGTGGAAAAAGCGCCGAAAAACCCGTCCGTCAAACGCATCACGAACAAAGATACTGCCGTAACGGGGAAAACGGCAGCCGGCTACACGATCAAAGTGAAAAACGCGTCCAAAAAAGTGATTGCGCAAGGCAAAGCGGATGCATCCGGCGCATTTAAAGTGAAAATCAACAAGCAAAAAGAATATGCCGTTTTGTATGTCTCCGCATCTGTTGATGAATACAGAGAAAGCGGCGATGTTAAAATGACGGTGGCTGACGTCATCCCGCCAGGCGCCCCGAACGTTTATCAGGTTTCCGATAAAAGTACGGTGATTCAGGGAAAAACAGAAGCAAACGCGCAAGTCAGCGCAAAAGTAAAAGGAAAGACGATCGCATCCGGCAAAGCGAACGGAAAAGGTGAATACAAGCTGAAAATCAGCAGACAAAAAGCCGGAACGGTCATCAGTGTAACCGCAAAGGATAAAGCCGGGAATATCAGCAAAGCGAAAGCCGTCACTGTGCTTGACAAAACCCCGCCGTCCGCGCCGAAAGTGAATACGGTGACAAACAAGAGCACGGCCGTTAAGGGGAAAGCAGAGCCGAACGCCGCCATCACCGTCAAAGCAGGAAAGAAAACGATCGGAACCGGCAAGGCCGATAAAAAAGGCGCGTTTTCTGTGAAAATAAAAAAACAAAAGGCAAACACCGTTTTAGCGGTCATTGCAAAAGATAAAGCCGGCAATACGAGCAAAGCGAGCAAAATAAAAGTCAAAAAAGCAAAATAATCTGATAGCAGAAGGAACTGATGACATATCAGTTCCTCTTTTTTATCGAAATTAATATATGAGAATACTATTGAACAGCCGCCCTTTCTTCATTCGATTTATGAATTTCAGCTCATGCCAACAGTTGGGCCTATTATCCCTTTTTTCATCTTTTCTTAAAAATTTTTATATCAAAAAAGGAATATTCGAGTGTTCTGTCAAAAAGTGAATGTATTGGAAAAAGCGGAATGAACGTTCATTCCGCTGGCTTGGAGGGCAAAATCAATGGAATCGGAAAGCAAATATCAGAAGATCATCGAGGCTTCGCTCGTCCTTTTCGCAGACCGAGGCTTTGACGCCGCAACCATTCCGATGATTGCCGAGAAGGCAAACGTCGGTGCAGGCACCATCTACCGCTACTTTGACAGCAAGGAAGCCCTTGTAAACGTCTTGTTCCAAGACAGTGTGAAAAGATTTAAAGAAAAGATAGAGGAGGGCTATCCTGAAGATTCAGCAGGGATAAAAAAACAATTTCAGCACATTTTCCGCTGTCTTTTCGAGTTTTCTCAGGAAAATGTCCATGCACTGTATTTTTTGGAAATTGACAAAACCTCTCATTACCTGACAGAGAAAAGCCGTGAGGTCTTGAACGAACTGCTGGATTTCGTCTATTTATTTTTTGAAAAAGGGAAAGCGGCCGGCGTGATTCGCCCCTTGCCTTCCCACATCTTGTCGGCTGTCGTATTCGGGGCGTTCGTTCATATTCAAAAATTAGTAAGAGCCGGGGAAATCGAAGATCCTACCGGACTGATCGAAGAGATTGAAGAATGTTCCTGGCATGCTGTCAAAGGTCATGGATGAAAAGCTTTTTTCCAAAACAGAAAGGATGATTTTCGTGAACAAATTAAGTGGAATTCCAATCCCTAAAACTTACGGGCCGCTCGGCAACCTGCCTTTACTTGACAAAAACAGGGTCTCCCAGTCTCTTTGGAAAATCGCGGATGAGATGGGGCCTATTTTTCAATTTAAGTTTGCGGATGCGATTGGGGTATTTGTGTCCAGCCATGAGCTGGTGAAAGAAGTTTCCGATGAATCCCGGTTTGACAAAAACATGGGGAAGGGGCTATTGAAAGTTCGCGAGTTCAGCGGAGACGGGCTGTTTACAAGCTGGACGGAAGAACCTAATTGGCGGAAAGCCCACAATATCCTTCTGCCGAGCTTCAGCCAAAAAGCGATGAAGGGATACCATCACATGATGCAGGATATCGCCGTCCAGCTCATCCAAAAGTGGTCCCGTCACAATCAGGATGAAAGCATTGATGTGCCGGACGATATGACGCGGCTGACGCTTGATACGATCGGCTTATGCGGGTTTAACTACCGCTTTAACAGCTTCTACCGCGAAGGGCAGCATCCGTTTATCGAGAGCATGGTCCGGGGTTTGAGCGAAGCGATGAGACAGACGAAGCGCTTCCCGCTGCAGGATAAGCTGATGGTTCAAACGAAGCGGCAGTTTAACAGCGATGTTGAGTCGATGTTTTCTCTTGTTGACCGGATCATCGCTGACCGGAAGCAGGCCGGCGGCGAAAGCGGAAATGACCTCTTGTCGCTTATGCTTCATGCGAAAGATCCTGAGACCGGCGAAAAACTGGATGATGAGAATATCCGCTATCAAATCATTACATTTTTGATTGCCGGACATGAGACGACGAGCGGTTTATTATCGTTTGCGATCTATCTGCTCCTGAAGCATCCGGATAAGCTTCAGAAAGCGTATGAAGAAGCAGATCGCGTGCTGACCGATCCCGTCCCTTCCTACAAACAGGTTCAGCAGCTGAAATACATCCGGATGATTTTGAATGAATCGATAAGGCTTTGGCCGACGGCACCGGCTTTCTCTCTTTATGCAAAAGAAGAAACGGTTATCGGGGGAAAATACTTGATTCCAAAAGGACAGAGCGTCACAGTGCTCATCCCAAAACTGCACAGGGATCAAAGCGTCTGGGGGGAAGATGCCGAGGCGTTCCGGCCTGAACGGTTCGAGGAGATGGACGGCATTCCGGCGCACGCATACAAACCGTTTGGCAACGGCCAAAGGGCATGCATCGGCATGCAGTTCGCCCTTCATGAAGCGACGCTTGTGCTCGGCATGATTCTTCAGTACTTTGATCTTGAAGATCATGCAAACTACCAATTGAAAATCAAAGAATCGCTGACATTAAAACCGGATGGCTTCACAATCCGGGTGAGGCCGAGGAAAAAAGAAGCAATGATGGTGATGCCGGGCGCTCAACCTGAAGAGAACGTACGGCAGGAAGAACGGCCTTCCGCACCGGCTGCGGAAAATACGCACGGAACTCCTCTCCTTGTGCTCTACGGTTCAAATCTCGGCACAGCCGAAGAGATTGCAAAGGAGCTTGCTGAAGAAGCGCGTGAGCAAGGATATCACAGCCGGACGGCGCAGCTTGATCAATACGCAGGCGCCATCCCGGCAGAAGGGGCTGTTATCATTGTGACGGCTTCCTATAACGGAAACCCGCCCGATTGCGCAAAGGAATTTGTCAATTGGCTTGAGCATGCTCAGACAGGCGATTTACGTGGTGTCAAATATGCGGTTTTCGGCTGCGGAAACCGCAGCTGGGCCAGCACCTACCAGCGGATTCCGCGCCTGATTGACAGCGCATTGGAAAAAAGAGGCGCCCAAAGGCTGCACAAGCTCGGAGAAGGGGATGCAGGAGATGATTTCGAAGGACAGTTTGAGTCATGGAAAAACGATCTGTGGCCGCTTTTAAGAACCGAATTTTCATTGACCGATCCCGAGCCGAATCAAACAGAAACAGACAGGCAAGCCTTATCTGTCGAGTTTGTAAGCGGACCTGCGGCTTCGCCGCTGGCTAAAGCTTATCAGGTGTTCACGGCGAAGATATCGGCAAACCGGGAACTGCAGTGTGAAAAGAGCGGGAGAAGCACAAGGCATATTGAAATATCGCTTCCTGAAGACGCCGCATATCAGGAGGGAGATCATCTCGGGGTGCTGCCGCAAAACAGCGGGGGGCTGATTGATCGCGCTTTTCAGCGGTTTGGGCTGAACGGAAATGAACAAATTTTGATCAGCGGCAGGAATCAAGCATCACATTTGCCTTTGGAGCGGCCCGTTCATGTCAAGGACCTTTTTCAACATTGCGTCGAGCTCCAGGAACCGGCCACAAGGGCTCAGATTCGCGAGCTGGCGGCACATACGGTTTGTCCGCCTCATCAGCACGAACTTGAAGACCTGCTGAAAGATGACATCTATAAGGATCAAGTGTTGAAAAAACGGTTGACAATGCTTGACCTGCTTGAACAATACCCGGCCTGTGAACTGCCGTTTGCCCGTTTTCTGGCACTTCTGTCTCCGCTAAAACCGAGGTATTACTCGATTTCCAGTTCGCCGCAGATTAACCCGCGGCAAACAAGCATCACCGTCTCTGTCGTAAGCGGCCCGGCATTGAGCGGCCGTGGGCAATATAAGGGGGTTGCATCGAACTATCTCGCCGGTCTTGAGCCGGGAGACGCGATTTCGTGTTTCATCAGGGAGCCTCAGTCAGGCTTCCGGCTTCCAGAAGATCCTGAAACACCGGTGATCATGGTCGGGCCGGGCACCGGAATCGCACCTTACCGCGGATTTCTTCAGGCGCGCCGCATCCAGCGCGATGCCGGGATAAAGCTCGGTGAAGCGCATTTGTACTTCGGCTGCCGCCGTCCGAACGAAGATTTTCTGTATCGAGACGAATTGGAGCAAGCGGAAAAGGACGGAATCGTCCATCTGCATACAGCGTTTTCCCGGCTTGAAGGCCGGACGAAAACATATGTGCAAGATTTGATCAGAGAGGATGCAGACTTGCTGATTCACTTGTTGAATGAAGGCGGCCGCCTGTATGTGTGCGGAGACGGAAGCCGCATGGCTCCCGCTGTTGAACAAGCTTTGTGCGAGGCATATCGCATTGTACAGGGAGCGCGTCAGGAAGAGTCGGAAAGCTGGCTGTCCGCACTTTTGGAAGAAGGGCGCTATGTAAAGGATGTGTGGGGCGGCGGCGTTTCCCAACATAATGTGAATGCGGACCACATCGCAAGAACGTAAAATAAAAAGAGGCATTCTGAATGGATCAGGATGCCTCTTTTTTAGAGTTTGTGATTTTTTCATTGATATAGATGAAAAGGTTTGATCCCAAGAACAAAACAAGCAAAATATATCCCCATTTTGCCGGCGTCTCCCAGCCCTCGAAAAAAGGCAGAGAAGCAATCAATGTTTGCCCTTTCATGATGACAAACACCAATAACGCCACAAAGATGACGAGAGCGATTCCTTGTAAGATGAGCGTTTTTGCACTTCGTTTTTTCAAGTCGTCCCATACGTACATCAGCACGAATACCAGGGAGATCATTGAGATGATATCATTCGCTGTGCCGTTTATCTTGAGCCCAAACCTGAGAAAAAGATTTAAACATACAGATGCCAAAAATCCGTAAAAACCGATTGTTTTAAGCATGATGATTCCCCCCCTCAAACCATTATAGAGGGAGATAAAGGAAAAGCCAACATGACAGGCTGTGTTCAATCATTCTAAAAACGGCTGATCTTCAGGAGGAATCGCCATGCTGGCTTTGATTTAAATATCGGCATGCGGTGAAGAAAGTTTAGCTTTTATTTCAATCTGATGTATGGTCTTGACGCCTGTTTCTTTTGGCTTCGGCAAAGAGAATTGCCGGATAAGCGATCAAAAGCAGCCCGATAATGAATGAGACGATTCCCGGCCATTTAAAATGGGTCCAGAAAAAGCCTCCGAAAGATCCCGCTAAGCTTGAGCCGAGATAATAGCTCAGCAAATAAAGGGAGGAAGCTTGAACGCGCTGTTCGCCGGCCGTCTGCCCGACCCATGAGCTTGCGATCGAATGCGACCCGAAAAATCCAAATGTAAAGACAGCGATCCCGGCAATTTTCAGAGGAAGCTGCGGCAGAAGCGTAAGCAATGCGCCTCCTGCGATAATGGCAATCCCGATTTTCAGCATCAACGGGCTGCCGAAACGGTCGGCTTTCTTCCCCATATAGACGGAACTGAGCGTTCCCGCCAAATAAACGATAAAGATGAACCCGATGACAGTTTGAGAGAGTCTGTACGGAGGTCCCATCAATTGAAACCCGATATAATTGAACAGCGTAACAAAGCTTCCCATTAATAAAAATCCGAGTGAAATGATTGACAGCAGCCGTTTGTTCATCAAGACGGCGCCGTAGGCCAGGCTCGCCTTTTTCACGCCCGTTTTTCGCTTAGCAGAGTGCTGCGGCCGGGGCAGCAAAATCCAAAACAAATAGCTTAATAGCACTGATAATGCCCCGATGATTCCAAGCGCCGCGCGCCAGCTGAACAAGTCTGTCAAAAGGCCGGTCAAAAGCCTTCCGCTCATTCCTCCGAGGCTTGTGCCGCTAATGTATAACCCCATCATTTTGCCGAGCCCTCGCGGATCAAATTCCTCTCCGACATAAGTCATGGCGATCGCGGGCACGCCTGCAAGGAAAAAGCCAAGCAGCCCTCTCATCGCCAAGAGCGCCGCGAAGTTCGGACTAAAGGCAGTCAAGAGGCCGAGCACTGATGTCGCAAACAGAGATATTACCATAATCGTTTTCCGGCCGAATCCGTCAGATAAAGCTGCTGCCGTGAGCAATGCAAAAGCCAATATGCCTGTTGAAATGGATAAAGTTAAGCTTGCAGCTGCCGCCGATATGCCGAATTCCTCCGCAAACAGAGGCATGAGCGGCTGTGTGGTGTAAAGCGTGGCAAATGTCACAAAACCGCTGATGAATAAGGCGATGCTTGCTTTTTGATAATCCTTCGTATGCGGCTGTATGTAAGTCATGGAAGCTCCTCTTTTCTAGAATGACAATCTATGTTTCATGGTACGCTTTCATTTGCGATGTGTCTAATTTATAATAACTATCATCATCATGCGTTTTAGTTATGAAGGAGCGGATGAGCATTGGAACTCTATCAAATTGACCATTTTATTGCCGTGAGCAGGCATAAACACTTTACAAAAGCCGCCTTGGAACAACGGATTTCCCAGCCGGCTTTGAGCAGGTCGATCAAAAAGCTTGAAGAGGAATTGGGCGTCCCGCTGTTTATTCGAAAAACAAAATCGATCCGCCTGACAAAATACGGCGAGCAGTTCCTCATCAAAGCGAAGCAGGCCCGCTTTGCCCTTGACGAAGGCGTCCAGCAAATCAGGGAAAGCGTCAATCCGAATGCCGGGGAAATCTCGGTATCTTTTTTGCATACGCTTGGTTCGCGGCTGATGCCGCAGCTGATTGCCGGATTTAAAAAGAAATACCCGAATGTTGCTTTCCGTCTGTATCAGGCCGCAAATGAACATCTTCAGCACATGGTGGAGACGGGCGAGGCTGATATATGCCTCAGCTCTCCGCCGCTACCAAACGAGCTTCTGGAATGGACGGTGTTGGATACTGAGCCGCTTTACCTGGTGCTTCCCGCCGACCACCCGCTCGCAGATCGGAAAGAAGTCGCGATCCGATCCATTGCCCACGAAGACTTTGTCGGCTTTAAGCCGGGGTATGGTCTTCGATATGTGTTTGATCAAATGTGCCGGGAACTGTCCATCAGCCCGAAGCTTGCTTTTGAAGGGGAAGAAGTGTCAACGATTTTGGGCCTGGTATCAGCAGGGCTCGGTGCGGCAATCCTGCCGAAAACGGCGGAGCATGTCCATTCTCCAGTGGCATTTTGCCGAGTATCAGACTACCGTTCTGAGAGGACGATCGGTCTCGCCGTCTTGAAAGACCATTATTTGTCGCCGGCGGCACGCAACTTTAAAGAATTTGTCATTGAATACTACCGACGGAACGAGCGGCCTGATCAGCCATCAATCAAATAAGGACTTCTCATGATGATGAATATCCTGTATATTGATAATGATAATTATTATCAATTGGAGGGTTGGACATGAAGAAAAAGCAGTATTCTTATATATTGACCGTTTTACTCGCTTTCGCTGTATTTCTTTCAGGCTGTCAAAGCGGCCAGAAACGGGCTGCATCAGAGAAAAATGAAGAGAAAACAAGAGTGGTGAAAACAATCAACGGAAATGTCACTGTACCGGCCAATCCGAAGCGCGTCGTGACGATAGGCTATGCGGGAACCATGCTCGCATTCGGGATCAAGCCGCTTGGAGAAACGGGAAAGTACCTTGGAAGTCCATATATTAAAGATCAAGTTTCAGGAATAAAGGATATCGGGGGAAAAGACGGTTTTTCAGTATCTGTGGAAAAGATTCTTGAGCTCAAACCCGATTTGATCGTATCGATGACGAACGATTCAAAAGAATATGAAAAGCTGTCAAAAATCGCTCCCACTGTCGTCTATCCGTTCGGCACGTTTAAAGATGCACGCGATGAAATGAAAACGTTTGGCAAGCTGCTCGGCAAGGAAAAGGAGGCTCGGGAGTGGACGAAAACGTTTAATCAAAAAATGAAAGCCGCCCGCGCGAAAATCAAAGATGCATCTGTACAAGGTGAAACGTTCTCTTTAATCGGCGCATATGCAAAATCTTTGTATGTCTACGGGGCATACGGGTATCGGGGCGGAGAAGCGATCTATACGCAGCTGGGACTGACGCCGCCTGAATCTGTTAAAAAGGATGCCATTGATACGGCTGACGGATATAAAGCCATATCTTTCGAGGTCCTGCCGAAATACTCCGGAGACTACATATTTGTCGATGAATCATACAACGGAAAGCTAGATCAGGACAATCCGGTTTGGACATCGCTTGATGCGGTGAAAAAAGGCAATGTCTTTTTCCTCGATCCGGACAGATTCTGGCCGTATGATCCAAACGCTGTTCAGGCACAGGCCGAAGAAATCGCCGACATGATTTACAAGAAAGCGAAAAATAAATAGAAAAGCGGGGAGCCGAAAAGAATGATCCGGCTTCCCGCTTTTTTATTTTTCATAATGCTGAAATTGAATATCCAGTGTCCGGAGGTACGTTTGCAGGCCCGCATCTTGGATGGGAATAATATAGGCGGCTTCATCTGACTCATTATGGTGGGAATGCCATAATCCCGGCGGTGTAATAAAAGCTTTTCCGGTTACCCAGTCAATTCGTTTCGGATCGATGATTTCCTTTGTGGCCGGGTCGATTTTGCTTCCGACTAATGTGTATGTGCCGGGTGCGGCATAGGCGACAAAATCGAGAGCCACCGACTTGTGGCTGTGAGGCGCTTGATTGGAGCCGGGAGGCACGATGCCGAACATCGCCCACAATACATGGGTGATCGTCAACGTTTGATCGAATATATCGTTGTTTAAGAGTATGGAAATGCGGTTTCGAAAATGGGCGTCAGGAGCGGCGGCCGCTTCAGTCAATTTTGCTTTTGCCTGTTCAGCGGTATATAGGGTTGGTTGAAAACGGGATTCCGACGGTTTTACGCCTAAATAATGCAGGAGAGGTGAATCGGTGATGTAATAAATGGCTGCATTTTCTGCTGCGGTATGCCGGCTGCTTGAACCGGCAGGCAAAGTCAAAAAATCGCCTTTCTGCCAGTGAATCGTCTCTTCGCCCGCTTCGGTTTTCCCTGCGCCGCTGACAATGTAGTATAGTTCGCTTGTCGCACGGGGGGCGGTGTGAATCGTGTCGCCTGAACGAATCTTGATGAAGTGGGCGAGAAGGGAAGGGCTTGAAGCCGGATAATCCGTCTTCAGTTCTTTGGAGATGTCCAGCGGGATGATCCGCGTTTCACCTGTCTCATACAATTCAGGCCCGAACTCTTTCACAGGAACCGGGCTGATTATTCCGCTTCCAATCGGGTCAGAGGCAGTGGTATACTCGAAAAAACGGGCATGTTTCGTCAAATGCTCGGCTCGGGTTTCAAATTGAGAATACATTGAAAAAACCTCCTGTTATTTTTTGATAATTCAATCATATCTCACTTGGAAGATGCTAGTAAACCGTTACATTAACAAAAACAGATATGGAAAAGAGGGATTGCGTTGGGAAAAGGATTGAATGGCAGAAGAATTGCCATCGGAGCATCGCGAAAAACGGATGAAATAAGCACGTTGATCAAAAAGCAAGGCGGGGTTCCCGTCGTTCGTTCCCTTCAGGGTACCGTGTTTTTGGCTGAAAAAGAAGTAGGCCCTGAATTGCGTGCCTTTGTTGAAAAGGGAGCCGACTGGGTGATTTTTACGACTGGAATCGGTACGGAAACGCTTGCCAGCTTAGCTGAGAAACTAGGAATCGGAGAGCGCTATTTACAAGCGATCCGCGGGGCGAAAGCGGCATCGAGAGGCTACAAAACAATCGCCGCTTTAAAAAAGCTCGGCATTACGCCCGTTGCGGCGGATGAAGACGGCACGACCAAGGGACTGATCGACTCGCTCCAATCCCACGATTTTTCCGGTAAACGGGTGATGGTCCAGCTCCACGGCGAAAACGCTCCGTCACTGCTTCAGTTTTTGGAAGAGAAAGGTGCAGCCGTTGTTCCGCTTCTGCCTTATCGGCATGTTGCTCCAGACCGGGAAACCGTCGCTTTATTGTGCAGCGAGATCATCAACCGTGAAGTGGATGCGGTTTGCTTTACAACGGCCGTCCAAGTCCGCTCGCTTTTTCATTTCGCGAAAGAAAACGGCTATTGGGAGAAAATTGTTCAATCGTTTCAAGACCGCGTGTTGGCGGCCGCTGTCGGAAAAGTGACGGCAGAAGCTTTAAGAGAAGAAGGAGTCGAACGCCTTCTCGCTCCCGGCCTCGAACGGATGGGAGCGATGATTGTGGAGCTGGCGCGGTTTTATGAAACGGAAGAGGAAATAAGAACACAGTAAGTGCAAAGGAAATCAGCAGATTGGGGTGTGAGAGTCTCCTTGGGAGGCGTTGTCATGTTTTTTAAAGATGCAGATCCAAAAGGAAAAAAGCCGCAGACGCAGCTTGCCGTGCGGCTTTCATTTTCTGGGCCGTGATACTTTTTGTGAATACGACTTTTGAATATTTTGATCGTGAGCCGTTGATTTCAAATTTTTCTTTTTTGCTAGGCTTAGGCTTAGCCGTGTTTTTTCTGACGGAAAGCCTGGTCAAACGGCTTGCAGTCGTAAAATCAAGAAAAACGCTTCGCTGATGAGCCGAAGCGTTTTTTTGCTTTATAAGACAAATTGATCTGAAACAAATACCGCGCCGTCTTCTTTAAAAATACGGGCGGGCTTTGTTCCAATGACCCGGATGTCTGAAGTGCTTGCGGCGATTCCCGTTTCTTCTGGCAAGGCGATGACGGGAGTGCCAAAAGCATTCCTATATCTTTTAATCAGCGGATCATGTTCAATCTTGTAGTGGCACCAAACGGCATAGTCTCCAAGGAGCTTTAAGCCGTTAAAATCGCGCAATCCGCAAGCATTGCGGTCCATATAAGAGCAAGTCATAATGTTTTTTCCGAGAATGACGGCGCCTGCGCTTCCGCCGTAAATGGTGCCGCCGCTTTCGGCATAGCGCTTTAACACCTCGATAAAATGTGATTCAATGAATGGTTTGAGCAGACGAAACGTATTTCCTCCGCCGATATATACGGCAGAAAACGCGTCTAAATCGTGTACGGTTTTACCTTTGACATCCGTCCACATCACGATGTTTTTAACGCCGAGCGGGTGAAAGAGCCGGCTGATCCAATCGAAGCCGTCATCATACCTGTCGGCGTCCATGGCAATCGGAATATACAATAAAGGCTTATGAGGGCAGAGACTCTCGGCAAAATACCGATCCAGCCGTTCGGTTTGATGCGCATCCCCGCCTCCGGAAAGAAACCATTTTCCCATCCTGACCTCCATCGATTTGTTATGTTTCCTTTAATTGTTCATTCAGCACGCTGTCCTCCAAAACAGCAAATTTGTCTCCATAGACTTTCGTAATATGTGTTTCACCCCAGGCGCACAGCGAATCCAAAATGTCTTTAAGCGTCCATCCGTATTCGCTGAGTTCGTATTCGACTTTCGGCGGCACCTGCTGGTACACGATCCGGTTGATGACGCCGTCTTCCTCCAGTTCGCGCAGCTGCTGGGTCAGCATTTTCTGCGTAATGTTCGGCATCAGCCGCTTCAACTCACTCGTACGTTTTTTGCCGTGCGTCAAATGGCACAAAATCACGCATTTCCATTTCCCGCCGATCACTTCAAGTGTAGCTTCGACAGATATATTATACTTTTTCTGCTTCATGTTCTCCTCCAAACCATAGGTACCGAAAAGTACCTATCCTACTTTTTGGTTCCTATCACACTTAAAAGTGCGTACTTTTTTTTACAGATGATATGTACCATAATATCATTTGCCGGCAGTCATTTGCTATACGTTAAAAACGAAAGGAGGAAAAGAATGACTTCTGTTCATGATAAAAAACGCAGCATATTAGCGCTTTTAGCCTTGGCGGCCAGCGCATTTGCCATCGGGACAACCGAATTCATCAGCGTCGGGCTTCTGCCTTTAATTGCTGAAGACATGAATATTTCGGTGACGACGGCAGGGCTGACCGTATCGTTATACGCTTTGGGCGTGACAGTCGGCGCACCTGTTTTGACGTCTGTCACATCCAGTATGCCGAGAAAAGCGCTGTTGCTTGTGATTATGCTCATTTTTATGATTGGCAACGGGCTTGCGGCATGTGCCGGAAGCATCGGTGTTTTATTAACCGCCCGCGTGATTTCCGCGTTTTCTCATGGCGTATTTATGTCAATCGGTTCAACGATTGCGGCAAGCCTGGTCCCGGCGGATAAAAGAGCCGGAGCGATATCGATCATGTTTACCGGGCTGACGATTGCGATGATTACCGGAGTTCCCATCGGCACGTTCCTCGGTCAGCAGTTCGGCTGGCGGATTGCTTTTGCGGCGATCGTCGCTGTCGGCGCACTGGCGTTTATCGCCAACAGCTTACTTGTTCCGGGCGATTTGCCGAAAGGCGTCCGAACGTCTTTCAAGAGCCAGTTGAAACTTGTGACCAATGGCCGTCTGCTGCTTTTATTCATCATTACGGCGCTTGGTTATGGAGGGACATTTGTTGTCTTTACGTATTTATCCCCGCTGCTTCAGCATGTGACGGGTTTTAAACAGGAAGCTGTTGCCGTCATTTTGCTTGCTTACGGCATTGCCGTCGCGCTCGGAAATATCATCGGGGGTAAAGCGGCCAACCAAAAACCGCTTACTGCATTATTCTATATGTTCATCGCCCAGGCGGCTGTGCTCCTTATCTTAACGGCGGCTGCTCCTTACCAGGCAGCGGGCTTTATCGTCATCATGCTGATGGGATTTTTAGCATTCATCAATGTCCCCGGGCTTCAGTCCTATGTGGTGGTTCTGGCTGAACGGTTTGTTCCGGGGGCGGTTGATGTCGCATCAGCTGTCAATATCGCCGCATTTAACGCCGGGATCGCGATCGGCTCTTATACAGGAGGCGCCATCACACAATCGATCGGTTTGATTCATACTCCATGGGCCGGAGCTTTGATGGTCCTCGGCGCTGTCGTACTGACGGGCTGGAGCAGGGCGCTGGAACGAAATGACCAAAAACAAAATCAAGCTTTAAAGAAAAACTGCGCATGACGCATACAAAAATAGAAGGAGGCCAATTAGATGAAGACGGCAAAACATCTGCAAGATCGAATCATATTGAATAACGGGACGGCCATGCCCTGGTTTGGACTTGGCGTATTTAAAGTAGAAGAAGGACCAGAACTGGTGCAAGCTGTAAAAACGGCAATCAAACACGGCTACCGCAGTATCGATACGGCAGCTATCTACGGAAATGAAGAGGGGGTTGGACAAGGAATTCGCGAAGGGTTGAAAGAAGCCGGCATTTCAAGAGAAGACTTGTTTGTCACATCAAAGGTCTGGAATGACGATTTAGGCTATGACGAAACGATTGCAGCCTATGAAGCGAGTCTCGAAAAGCTCGGACTTGATTACCTTGATTTATACCTGATCCACTGGCCTGTTGAAGGACGCTACAAAGCGGCGTGGAAAGCGCTTGAAACTCTTTATGAACAAGGGCGCGTCAAAGCAATCGGTGTCAGCAATTTTCAGATTCACCATCTGGAAGACTTGCTGAAAGACGCCGCCGTCAAACCGGTGATCAACCAGGTTGAGTATCATCCGCGGCTGACGCAGAAAGAGCTGCAAGCGTTTTGCCGTTCACACGGCATCCAGCTTCAAGCATGGTCACCGCTGATGCAAGGCCAATTGCTCAGCCATCCGCTGCTGAAAGATATCGCGGACAAGCACGGTAAGACACCCGCCCAAGTCATTTTGCGCTGGGATTTGCAAAACGAAGTCATCACGATTCCAAAGTCGACAAAAGCGGAGCGGATTGCCCAAAATGCGGACATATTTGATTTTGAACTGACCATCGAGGAAATGAAGCAAATTGACGGACTGAATGAAAACACCCGTGTCGGCCCTGATCCTGATAACTTTGACTTTTAACAAAACGGCCCCGTTCGAATTTCGAACGGGGCTTTAATTGAATTGCGCGGTTACACCGCCGGCCTCCATCATCAGCAGTTCTCTTTTCATATCCAATCCGCCCCGGAATCCCGTGAGCTGCCCGTTTTTGCCGATAACCCGATGGCACGGCACCACCATTAACAGCGGATTTGCGCCGATCGCCGCGCCTACGGCCCGCACAGCGTCCCGCTTTTGAATATGCTCGGCGATATCGGAATAGGAGCAAGTGCTGCCGTAAGGGATTTCGGAGAGCGCCTCCCACACGGCCAGCTGAAAAGGCGTGCCTGCAAGGTCGACAGGAAAGCTGAAATGAGTCCGCTTGCCGTTCAAATACGCCTGCAGCTGCTCGGCGTATTCTGCCAATCCTTTGTCATCCCGAATGAAAACTGGCTGTGTGTATCTTTTTTCAGCCCAATCGGCCAGCTCTTCGAAGCCTTGATTCCATCCCCCTGTAAAACAGAGCCCGCGGGCAGTCGCTGCAATGTGCATCTGCCAACCGCGGCAAGTAAGTGTGCGCCAGTATACGATTTGATCGTCCATATGTTTACCTCCGTTTCATTTGCCGGTATGACGTCGGTGATTGCCCTGTTTTCTTTTTAAACAAAGCGGCAAAATAATCCGCATTTGCAATGCCTACCATTGAGGCGATTTCTGCGATCGTTCGTTCTGAATGGGAAAGCAAATCGAATGCCTTCTCAATCCTTTTCTGCAGGATATATTCTGCCGGCGAGACGCCTTTGACTCGTTTAAATGTCCGCTGCAGGTGAAAAGGGCTGATATGGCACCTGTCAGCCAAAGTTTGCAGAGACAGCGGATCGCGATAAGATTCCTCGATGATTTCCACCACACGCTGTGCCAGCTCTTCATCCGGCAGCAGCGCCCCGGCCGGATTGCAGCGTTTGCAGGGGCGGTACCCTTCTGATAAAGCATCTTTTGCATTGAAAAAGATCTGCACATTTTCGATTTGCGGAACTCTCGATTTGCAGGAAGGGCGGCAAAATATGCCGGTCGTTTTGACCGCGTAATAAAAAACTCCGTCATAGGCGGAATCGTTTTCCGTAATCGCCCGCCACCTTTCAGGCGTCAATCGTGATTTGCTGTTCATATCTTCACCCCGATCTATGTCAGTATAACCTATATGACAGCCGGAGGTGGAGAGGCGGAGAATGGCACAGCAAGAAGACAAAGAAGAAGAGAGACTGTTGCCTGGGCCTCCGAAACGCGCTACAATTCATTTACAACACAGGATGGGGTGAGAATATTGCCGGAATCAGTGAAGCAGGCCTCCTAAAATAAAAATCTATATTTTAGGAGGTAAAACATGAATTTTCAAACAATCGAGCTTGACACATGGTATAGAAAATCTTATTTTGACCATTACATGAAGGAAGCGAAATGTTCTTTCAGCATAACGGCAAACGTCAATGTGACAAATTTGCTCGCCGTGCTCAAGAAAAAGAAGCTCAAGCTGTATCCGGCTTTTATTTATATCGTATCAAGGGTCATTCATTCGCGCCCTGAGTTTAGAACAACGTTTGATGACAAAGGACAGCTGGGTTATTGGGAACAAATGCATCCGTGCTATACGATTTTTCATCAGGACGACCAAACGTTTTCCGCCCTCTGGACAGAATACTCAGACGATTTCTCTCGGTTTTATCGTCAATATCTTCTGGACGCCGAGCGCTTTGGAGACAAAAGGGGCTTGTGGGCTAAGCCGGACATCCCGCCCAATACGTTTTCAGTTTCTTCTATTCCATGGGTGCGCTTTTCAAACTTCAATTTAAACCTTGATAACAGCGAACACTTGCTGCCGATGATCACAAACGGGAAATACTTTTCAGAAGGCGGAGAAACATTTTTGCCCGTTTCCTTGCAAGTCCACCATGCAGTGTGTGACGGCTATCATGCCGGCGCTTTTATGAACGAGTTGGAACGGCTTGCCGCCGATTGTGAGGAGTGGCTTGTGTGATAGAGGAAAGGCCGATATGATTCGGCCTTTTTTATATGTACTTCTTAGCGGGTCTCTTAACATCTCTCACTGCTGTGTGATTTTACTCACGGCATTTGGAACGCCGGCTCTCAACAAACTTTCTGTAGTGAAAATCATGAACCAAACGGATCGTCGGTCTGATTAACAGCAGAAAGCTGCCGATCACAAACATCCATATTCCCGCCTGCTTCAGTTCCTCGGAGAAAAAGCAGAAGCTCCCGACAAGGAATAAAAGACCGATGAGAAAATCGTTTAATGTATGAAGAACTTTGTATCTTTTTTTTGAAAAAGAGTTCATATCGATTGTTATTGTTTTGCGGCATTGCTTGATCCCTCCAGTCCTTTTATTTATACCCTGCCGAAAGCCGAAGTGAAACGCCGTATACATAGGATTTATGAATAAGGAAAACATATGGGGAAATAAACCATCCTGGAGTGATAGATATGCGGTTTTTCGTATGTGCATTGTGCCTGTTCGGCTTGATTGTTCCGTCATTTGAAACGAAAGCGCTGACGTTTGAAGAACTGCCGGTTAAACAAGCTTCAAAACAATGGGAAGTTCAAATCGGTAAAGCCGAAGCCGGAAACGGAATGGCGAAGCCGGAAAAAGGAGCGCTTCATACTTATGCTGTCGAAATCAAAAACATTGGACACGATGTAGCTTCGGCGGAAATTTTTCTCTATCGGGATGAGCCCAATTCTTCAACGAAATTTTCGCTTTGGAACATTCCTCACGAAAATGCCGTTTCTTTAGCCAAAAGCTTAAATCACGGAAGCCCTGTCAAACACCGAAATCTGCTTTTGGCAGAGAATGCGACCGAATTGGAAGTGGACATAATTTGGACGGAAAAAGGAAGTGAAGGCAGACCTTTAAAGGAATCGTTCATTTTCAAGGGAGATGAATCGTAAAGAAAAAAGGCCGTTGAACCGTCAACGGCTTTTTTTGTCATGACTTAGGCCGCCGGCCGCTCGGCCAATATATTATCGAAGTGACCCTGAACCATCAGTGCTCTTCACAAAAGATTTACATTTAGAGAAAATTACAGGATGTTTTCACCAATATTTTTCTCAATGATGATACACTATTGACAAGCTGCTACTTTGGGAGGGGTGTTTCCGATAAAGCAAAAACACCAAACTGTGTCTTGAGAGTTCTCTCTAATCGATATAAAAGTAGGATAGGCAGGTTTGTCAATCTGTAAAAGATCTTCTTTTACCCCGCGATTCGGCTTTAAAGTTCTGAATCTTCAAGAAAGTCTCCGCCTTGTTGCTGATCAATCGAGAACAAAGGATGATACATATGAAAAGAATAGATAAAATCTACCATCAGCTGCTGGATAATTTTCGTGAAATGAATTTAAATCAGCTATTAAAGATACAAGGGAATTCGGCTAAAGAAATCGCCGGGCAGCTGCAAATGGAGCGTTCAAATGTCAGCTTTGAATTAAACAATCTTGTACGGGCCAAAAAGGTGATCAAGATTAAAACGTTCCCCGTCCGCTACGTCCCCGTGGAAATCGTTGAAAACATCCTGAACATCAAATGGAATTCAGAGTTGATGGAGGTTGAAGAACTGAAGCGGCTGGCTGACGGCCAAAAAAAGCCGGCGCACAACATGTCCGCCGATCCCCTTGAGCTTATGATCGGGGCTAAAGGGAGCTTGAAAAAGGCAATTTCTCAGGCAAAAGCAGCTGTCTTTTATCCGCCGCACGGCTTGCACATGCTGCTGCTCGGGCCGACGGGTTCGGGGAAATCGCTGTTTGCGAACCTGATCTACCAGTTCGCCGTTTATTCTGACGTATTGAAGCCCGATTCCCCGTTCATCACATTCAACTGTGCAGATTATTATAACAATCCTCAATTGTTGCTCTCTCAATTGTTCGGACATAAAAAAGGGTCTTTTACAGGTGCGGGTGAAGACAAAGCGGGATTAGTCGAGCAGGCGGACGGGGGCATTCTGTTTATGGATGAAATTCATCGTCTCCCGCCGGAGGGGCAGGAAATGCTGTTTTATTTCATTGACAGCGGCACATACAACAGGCTTGGTGAAACAGAGCATAAACGAACGGCAAAAGTCCTGTTTATTTGCGCAACAACAGAAAACCCGAGTTCTGCATTGCTGAAGACATTTTTACGGAGAATTCCGATGACCGTACATATTCCTTCGCTCAATGAACGGTCCCTTGGAGAAAGAGTGGAGCTGACAACGTTTTTATTGGGAAAAGAAGCAGAGCGGATCAAAAAAAACTTAAATGTGCACATCGATGTCTATAATGCACTGATTCATTCTGCAAAATTCGGAAATGTCGGACAGCTGAAATCAAATGTGCAGCTGGTCTGTGCGCACGGGTTTTTAAATAACCTTGACAAAGACGAGGTTGTTGAACTGACCGTCCGGGATCTTCCCGATGAGATCAAAGAGGATTGGATGTCCAGCAGCAAAAATATCGAACGGAGCAAAATGATTTCTGAATACGTCAACATTACAACAATCATCTCTCCGATTGTGGAAGATGAAACAACGAAAATCGATGACTCATTTAACTTATATCATGTCATAGAAGAAAAGGCGAAAATCCTGAATAAAGAAGGTTTAACAAAAAAGCAAATCAATCAATATATTTTAACGGATATTCATTTGCACGTCAGAAGCTTTTTTAATCAGAAAATGCTTCAAAACCACAGCTTACTCAAATTCGTTGAAGACGACGTGATTCAGATGACGAAAGAATTAAAGGAAGTCGCCGAACATGAGCTTGACTGCAAATTCGACCGTAAATTTATCTATTTCCTGAGCATGCACATCGCCGCATTTTTAAAGCGCGGAAAGCAAATTGATGTCTTAAATCCGCAGGAAACAGATGAAATCAGGGAAACCCATGTGAAAGAATATGAAGTCGCGCTGATTTTCAAAGATAAAATTCAAGCATATTTCAAAGTAACCGTTCCGGAAATCGAAGTCATCTACTTGACGATGCTGATTCAGTCGATTAAATCATGGAAAGAAAACAAAAGAACGGGCATTGTCGTGGCTGCCCATGGAAACAGCACGGCGAGCTCTATGGTTGAAGTAGCCACTGAACTGCTGGGAAGCACCCCGATTGCTGCGGTTGATATGCCTTTGACCGTTTCACCTGCGGAAATCGTCAGCTGTCTGGCGGAAAAAGTAAAGCAGGTTGATGAAGGAGAAGGCGTTTTAATGCTTGTCGACATGGGATCGCTTGCCATGCTGGAAAGCAGGCTTGAACAACAAACGGGCGTTAAAATAAAAACGATCAGCAATGTCACGACATCGATGGTGCTCGATGCCGTCCGCAAGGTGAATTATTTGAATTTGAATTTGCACGCCATCTATGATTCGGTTACAAAGGATTTCATCGATTTATGGACCGATAAACCGCGGGTTTCAGGCAAAAAGAAGGCGATCGTCTCCATTTGCACGACAGGCGGCGGAACGGCGAAGAAGCTCGAAGAGATCTTAACATCAATCGTGAGCAGGACATCTGATGAACAAATCAGCATTTTGACGGTGTCATCGATCAAATTAGCAAGCCGTATAAAAGAAATTGAAAAAGAGTATGAGATCCTTGCCACGGTTGGCACGAAGAACCCTAAAATCGATGCCCCGCACGTGCCTTTAGAAGTATTGATTGAAGGCGAAGGAGAAAAAGTGATTCAGCAAGTGATCGCAAACGGCAATATCCCGATGAGCGGCGGATTATCCGCTGAAAATGTGGTGGTAAAGGAGCTTTGCGAAGACAGCCTGAAGAAGTATCTTGTCTTTTTGAATCCCTATCATATGATAGACATGCTGTTGGAGTGGCTTCAGACGGTTCAAGACGAACTGCGTATTACATTCAGCAACGCGGTGCTGATTAAAGTCATCATGCATACCGCTTTTGCTTTTGAAAGGGTGATCAAACAGAACCCGATCGCTTTTCCGGAGGAAGAAGAGATGAATGATCAGCTTGAAAACGTTCTTCACCTCACAGAGAAAACATTAAAGCCTTACGAAGAAAAGCTTGGACTTGCGATCAGCGAAGATGAAAAAATGTTTATCGCGTCCATCTTTGCTGAAGAGTTATAGCTGTTTTCCAGCAGCGATTTTTTCAGGTAAACCTGTATTAAGTGGACCCCCATTTTAATACAGGTTTATTTTTATGTTTGAATGTGTTTCAAGTATGGAAAAAATCCGCCTTGAGATGTAATGAAAGCGCTTAATACAACTTTGTTGGCACGATACTTGCATTATGAATAAGCGAACGAAAAAAAGAAAGGAGCAAATGTACATGATTACAGTCATTATCAGCGGCCACGGAAACTTTCCCATAGCATTAAAAGAATCTTCAGGGATGATATTCGGAGAAGAAGACAGCCTGATCGCGGTGCCGTTTCTGAAAGGGGAAGGCATTCAAACACTGCAAGAAAAATATCATCAGACGCTAAAGGCCATTCCGGAGGAACACGAGGTGCTTTTTTTAGTGGATATTTTCGGCGGGACGCCATATAACGCAGCGACCCCTTACATCGCGAAGGAGCGGAGATTCGATATGGCAGCCGGGGTGAACCTGCCGATTCTGTTAGAGGCATTGAGCTTGAGGGAGCATATGCCGCTCAAACAACTGCTGAACCAGTTGAAAAAAATGAGCCGGGAATGCTTCCAAATCTGCAGCGAGCAATTGGAAAAATTCAGTCAGTCCAATCAGGGAAGAGAGGATGAATTGTAATGAAAATCGTTTTGGCAAGAATTGATGACCGCTTTATCCACGGCCAAGTATTAACAAGATGGATCAAAATCCACGCTGCTGATCGGATTATCGTTGTCTCTGATGAGGTGGCACAGGACGAAATGAGAAAAACACTGATCCTTTCTGTCGCACCTTCAAATGTAAAAGCCAGCGCCGTTTCGATTTCCAAAATGGCCAAAGCGTTTCACAGTCCGCGGTACGAAGATACGACGGCCATGCTGTTATTCGAAAATCCGGGCGACATTGTTTCCTTAATCGAAGCAGGCGTTCCGATCGAAACAGTCAATGTCGGCGGGATGCGCTTCGAGAATAACCGCAGGCAAATCACGAAATCGGTAAGCGTTACTGAAAAGGACATCAAAGCGTTTGAACAATTGCAAGAATTGGGCGTAAAGCTGGAATTGAGGCAGCTGCCGTCAGATTCGAGCGAAGACTTTATGCAGATTTTAAGAAACGCAACAAAATCCTAGAAGGAGGGTTCTAAAGGCATGTCAACGATTCAAATTATTTTGCTGCTCGTCATTGCAGCTATAACAGGTATCGGTAGCGTATTGGACGAAGGGCAGACACACCGTCCGCTGATTGCCTGCACTTTGGTCGGCCTTGTCCTAGGGGATCTGAAAACAGGCATCATTCTCGGCGGAACGCTGGAGCTGATGGCGCTTGGCTGGATGAACGTCGGTCTTGCAATGGCCCCCGATACGGCCATCGCTTCCGTGATTTCGACGATTTTAGTGATTACCGCCGATCAGGGAATCGGCGAAGGGATCGCCGTCGCGGTGGCTCTGGCTGCTGCGGGTCAGGCACTGACGATTTTCGTCCGGACGATCACCGTATTTTTAATTCACCGCGCCGACAAATACGCAAAGGATGGCAATTTTAAAGGAATTGAAATCATGCATATAACCGCCATGGCGTTTCAGGCGCTGCGCGTTATGATTCCGACATTGATTGTGGCTCTGATCAGTGTCAGCGCTGTTCAGGCGTTTTTGGGAAATATTCCGGAAGTCATCACAAAAGGTTTGCAAATAGGCGGAGGGATTATCGTTGTTGTCGGGTATGCGATGGTCATCAATATGATGAACATTCCGTATTTGAAGCCGTTTTTCTATATCGGTTTTTTGCTGGCCGCGTTTACCGATTTCAATTTAGTCGGCTTCGGTGCCCTCGGGCTCTGTCTGGCATTTTTATATCAGCAAGTGATGCAAAAAAATCATGAGCAGGGGGCGGTTGCGGCCGCCAGTGACAGCAGCATGGCCGCTTATGATGACGATGATCTGGATGCTTAACAATTGAAGGAGGGACGACATAATGGGCACAGAAAAAAGGTTAACGAAGAGAGAGATTTTCAGTATGTTTATCCGCTCAAACTTTTTGCTCGGATCATTTAACTTTGAGCGTGTACAGGCGCTCGGCTACTGCTACGTCATGATTCCGGCGATCAAAAAGCTGTACGGTCCGGGAGCGAAACGGAGCGAAGCGCTCCAGCGCCACCTGGAATGGTTTAATACGCATCCGTGGCTGACCGCGCCGATATTTGGCGTGACCGCTGCGATGGAAGAAGAAATGGCCAATCATAAAAAGATTGATGCCAAAGCGATTAATGGAATGAAAATCGGCTTAATGGGACCGTTGGCAGGTGTGGGCGATCCGATTTTCTGGGGGACGTTGCGCCCGGTTCTGGCAGCCTTGGGAGCGTCGCTTGCTTTAAGCGGAAATATCGCTGGCCCGCTTTTGTTTTTCTTTTTAATCAACGCCGTCAGATTAAGTGCGAAATACTACGGGTTAAAGTACGGCTATCTGAAAGGTATGGAAATTTTGCAGGACTTGGTCGGGAACCGCATTCAAAAACTGACGGAAGGCGCTTCAATACTCGGGCTGTTTGTGATGGGAGCTCTCGTTTCCAAGTGGACGACGATCAATATCCCGATCGTCGTGTCGAGAATTAAGGATGATGCAGGCAAAGTCGATGTGCAGACTGTGCAAAACATTTTAGACAGCATCATGCCGGGTGTACTGCCTTTAGGATTGACATTGCTCGCTGCCTGGATGCTTCGGAAAGGGGTGAATCCTCTTCTCATGATTTTCGGCATTTTTATCATTGGGATTGTCGGCTATTGGGCGGGATTTTTGGCATAAAATGTATTGGGGGTTCTTTTCTTAGCTTTTGGAGAGGCAGGTCCATTCGGCCGCAAAAAGGGGGCGGCAGTTTGGACTTCCTGCCTTAATCGTCACTATAAAAACCGAGTGAAGAAGAGGGGAGAAAAGGGATGAAAAAGAGAATGATTCAGATGGGGATCATAGGGGCCATGATGTTTCCGGAAGCCTTTTCCGCAGCTGCGGCCGACCCGGACTACTATAACGAGGATCACCGGCCCAAGTATCATTTCACACCAGAAGCAAACTGGATGAATGACCCGAACGGGATGGTGTATTACGCGGGGGAATATCATCTGTTTTATCAATATCATCCGTATGGTTTGCGCTGGGGGCCGATGCATTGGGGACACGCAGTAAGTAAAGATTTAGTCAAGTGGGAGCATTTGCCGGTCGCACTGTATCCGGATGAAAAAGGGACGATTTTTTCGGGCAGTGCCGTCGTCGATCGTCACAATACAACAGGGTTTCAAACAGGGGCAGAAAAGCCGCTCGTTGCTATTTATACGCAGGACCGGGACGGGGAACAAGTGCAAAGCATCGCCTACAGCAATGACAAAGGCAGGTCATGGACGAAGTACTCAGGCAACCCTGTCATTCCAAACCCGGGAAAAAAAGATTTCCGCGATCCGAAAGTCATTTGGCATGAACAGACGAAAAAGTGGGTGATGATGCTTGCGGGCGGCGACCGAATTCTGATCTATACATCACCTGACTTGAAGCAGTGGACATATGCGAGCGAATTCGGCGAAGGAGAGGGCAGCCATGGAGGCGTTTGGGAATGTCCCGATCTGTTTGAGCTTCCTGTAGAAGGCAGACCGAATGAAACGAAATGGGTGATGCAAGTCAGTGTTGGAGACGGTGCTGTCTCAGGAGGATCAGGCATGCAATATTTCGTCGGAAGCTTTGACGGAACAACCTTTAAAAATGAAAACCCGCCGAATCGCGTATTATGGACAGATTACGGCAAAGACTTCTACGCAGCTGTCAGCTGGTCTGATATCCCGCAGTCAGACGGACGAAGGCTTTGGTTAGGGTGGATGAGCAATTGGCAATACGCAAACGATGTTCCCACTTCCCCGTGGAGAAGCGCAATGTCGATCCCGAGAGAACTAAAATTGAAAGCGTTTTCTGAAGGGCTTAGAATTGTTCAGGCTCCGGTAGCGGAGCTGCAGTCGATCAGGGGAGCATCGCAAACGTGGAAAAACAAGATCATTTCGCCTCGAAACGGAAATTTTTTGAAAGCGCTGTCGGGAGATGCTTACGAAATCAATGCGGAATTTCAAGTAAACACCGGAGCTGCGGCCGAATTCGGCTTTAAAGTCCGAACAGGGGAAAACGAATATACGAAAATCGGCTACAGCAAAAACAGCGCTTCACTGTTCGTCGACCGAAGCCAATCCGGAAACGTCTCCTTTCATCCGAACTTTAACACCGGAAAGCATGCGGCCCCGCTGCAACCGGTCGGTGGAAAGGTGAAGATGCGCATTTATGTCGATCGCTCTTCAGTCGAAGTATTCGGCAACGACGGGAGGCAGGTGATCACCGACATTATTCTGCCGGACCGATCCAGCAAAGGGCTTGAAGTATATGCATCAAACGGGTTTGTCAAGCTGAATTCCATGACGGTTCATCCTCTGAAAAAAGTATGGGGAGCGTCACCTTTTCAATCGAATTTGACCGGCTGGACGACCGTAAACGGCGTATGGGCTGACACGATTGCTGGAAAACAAGGGCGCTCTGACGGGGATTCGTTCATTTTATCTTCAGCAAAAGGAACAGATTTCACATATGAAGCAGATGTTACGATAAAGGATGGAAATGGAAGAGGGGCAGGTGCTCTCGTGTTTCGGGCCGACAAGGATGTTAAAAACGGATACCTTGCCAATGTGGATGCCAAGCATGACGTGGTAAAGTTTTTTAAATTTGAAAACGGTTCGGCCTCTGTTATTGCCGCACACCGCACACCGATAGAAGCCGGCCGGAAATATCACCTGAAAACGGTGGCCCGCGGTTCCAACTTTAATATATACTTGGACGACCGATTGGTGATAAGCGCCCGGGATTCAACGTTTGCCGACGGAGCCTTCGGCTTGAATGCATGGGATGCGACCGCAGTCTTCCAACATGTGTATGCCAAACGATGATCATGTGACTGGAATGCCGGGCATTCCAGCCTTTCATTTAAAAGACGCTGCGCACCAATCCGCCGTCCGCCCGCAAGGCTGCACCATTGATCGGCGATGAAAGCGGACTGCTTAAAAAGGTGACAAAGTGCGCGATTTCCTCCGGCCGAATCAGCCTTTGTATGATAGAGGTCGGCCGGTTTTCTTTCATAAACCGCTTTTCCGCTTCTTCGATCGTCAGGTTTTCATCCGGATAAAGGGTCTTCAGCATCGTTTCAACACCTTCGGTTAAGGTTGAGCCCGGCATAACGGTATTGACGGTGACATTTGTACCCGCTGTAAGCTCTGCCAAGCTCCGGGAAATCGAAAGCTGCATCGTTTTTGTAGCGCTATAGTGCGCCATTTCCTGTGACGGCATAACCGCGGCTTCGCTCGCAATAAAAATGACCCGGCCTTCTTTTTTCCCGATCATGTTTTGCAAATAGCTCCGAGAGAGCCTTACCCCGCTCATAATATTCACTTCGAAAAAGCGGAACCAATCCTCATCCGGAATCTCGAAATATTCCATCGGCTCAAAAATCCCTAAATTATTGACCAGAATATCAACATCCGGGAATGCTGCTAATAGGCCTTGACACCCTTTTTCAGTGCCAAGGTCATAAGGGGCCGCTTGAAAAACAGCTTCGGGAAATTGGCCTTTCAATTCGTCTATTGTTTGGTTGACCTTTTCTTGCCGGCGTCCGTTAATGATGACAGACGCACCTTCTTTCACAAGTGAAGCGGCAATCGCTTTGCCGATTCCGGACGTCGATCCGGTCACCAACGCTGTTTTTCCCCGTAAATCCAAGTTCATCATTGATCCCTCCGTTTTCTTTTCATTATAAACAGAACAATGTCAAACAAAACATCATTCATGATTATGGAACAGAAGACCCCAAAACGGAAGTACGCACTTTAAAGTCATATAGGAACTTTTTAGTGCCTATAGGTATAAGGAGGGAACTTGATCAAAAAACCCGCCGGTTGTAAACGGCGGGCTTGCTGTTTATGGGACATTCAATCATAACAAGTAACGGTGATGTATGTATCATTCCCTTTAAACAGGACGAGTTCTGCTTGTTTATTCGCACCATCTGTAAAACTGCTGACATCGATCACCGGACTGTTGCTTTTCGGTCCGACGTAGAAATTTTTTCTTACGATTTCAGGCGTGCTTCCCGCCCCGTCAACTTCATACAGCGTAAATGTAAAGCCGTAAAAGCTGTTGTTGTGAAAATAAAATTTCCCTCCGCTTGATTTGATGATCGGAGTTTGCGATGTCATGCCGTATGTGCCGATATTATCCCATACACCGGCACCTGCTGCAGACGCCGAAGAAAAAGGCAAAAGCAAACACGCCAAAGTGAGCAATAAGGCACCGATTTTGCTGTATTTCATGATTGGTCCTCCTTTTTAGTCACTACACTGGGGATTGTATCATTCATCATAGATGAAAGAATGAGGCATTGTTCCCTGAAAAATTTGGTTTATCTTTTTCGCGCGATGCACTTTTTGCAAGCGAGATCCATAAATTGTACTTTTATTAAGAAAAAAGGCCGATCAAGGTGCTTTGGCGCTATAACATATGATGCAGGTATCACATGCAGGGTCCAGTTCTGCCGAGCGCTTCCTTTAATGTTGTCACCTCTCCTTGATTTTTTAGGCGTTCTTTTCTCTTTTGAAATCAAAATAGGCACATGTTAATGATTGACAACATTTTCAAACTAACTTAAACTTAGTTTGATGGTTAAACTAAGTATGGGCATGAGGAGTGGATGAAAGAGGAAGAAAATTTTTATGCTGCTGATAAAAAGCAATATTTGAAATCTGATTTTTTTGAAAATTGCAAACGGAGGTGATGAGGTTACATGAACCAATAGTCTTGAAGAGAATTCTTGGTTGACGAGGGAAGCATCTGTCTCACTTCGGCTGGAAGGCCGCTTGTCAGGTTTAATGTATGCGCTTTCATCCAAGCTTATCATAAAGCCGCTTTGAAAAGGCTGTGAAGGAGGTAAGAATCATGACGGGTGAACATGTGAAAAAAGTAAGTATGTACGAAAAATCCGGTTATGCTTCTGGAGATTTGGCATGTAATTTAATTTACACCACGGTTTCTACATATCTTTTATTTTTCTATACGGATGTTTACGGTTTGTCAGCCGCCGCTGCTGGAACAATGTTTCTAATTGTTCGAATTATTGATGCGCTTGCCGATCCTTTTATCGGAACATTAGTAGACCGAACAAACAGCAGATTCGGGCGTTTTAGGCCGTATCTGCTGTTCGGCGCGTTTCCGCTTTCTGTACTTGCCATCCTCTGTTTTACAACCCCGGATTTTTCAGATACCGGAAAATTAATCTACGCTTATATCACGTATGTCGGTTTATCGCTCACATATACGGCGATAAATGTTCCATACGGCGCATTAACCTCCGCGATGACCAGAGATAATCAAGAGGTCGTCAGCATTACTTCTGTTCGGATGGTCTTTGCCAATCTTGGCGGACTTATCGTATCTTTTTTTGTTCCTTTCCTTTCTACTTATTTAGGTGATACGACAGGGAACACGGCTCTTGGCTGGCAGCTGACAATGAGCATGCTTGGGATCATTGGCGCCTGTCTATTAATCTTTTGTTTTAAAGTTACAAAAGAACGAGTCACTCTGCAAATGCCTGAAGAAAAGATTAAATTTTCCGATATATTTGAGCAATTCAGGGTGAATCGTCCGTTAGTTGTGTTAAGCATTTTCTTTATCATTATTTTTGGGGTTAACTCGATAAGCAATTCCGTTGGCATTTACTACATGACGTACAATGTAGGCAGAGCAGATCTTGTGAAATGGTACGGCTTGCTTGGAAGCCTTCCTGCATTGGCCATCCTGCCGTTTATACCCCGAATCAATAAGTGGCTGGGAAAGAGAAAACTATTGAATGCCGCTTTGTTATTAAATATCATTGGACTTTTAGCCATTCTCATTGTTCCGCCAAGCAATGTGTTTTTGGTGCTCTTCTTTCGTGTCATTGCCGCAGTTGGAAGTGTGACGGCCGGGGGATATATGTGGGCGCTTATCCCTGAAACAATCGAATATGGCGAATATAAGACAGGGAAACGCTTGAGTGGATTGATTTATGCGATTATCGGCTTCTTTTTCAAGTTTGGTATGGCACTCGGCGGAATCGTTCCAGGGCTCATACTGGAGAAGTTCGGCTATGCCGCAGGTCAGGTCCAATCTCCTGAAGCGTTGACAGGGATATTATTAACGACAACTGTAGTTCCTATTATTTTCCTTATATTAGCTATGATTGACATTAATTTTTACAATTTAAGCGATGAAAAATATGCAAAAGTCGTACGTGAATTAGAGAATAGAGATAAAGTGACTTGGACCCTATGAAGAATTTCAGTGGGAATACGATTACCGGCTTACATTTTAAAGACAACCGTGAGGAGGAATGAAGATGAAGATTATCAATCCGGTGCTTAAAGGTTTCAACCCCGATCCATCCATATGCAGAGTAGGGGAAGATTATTATATCGCAGTATCCACCTTCGAATGGTTTCCAGGAGTGCAAATCCATCATTCAAAAGATTTAGTGAATTGGCATTTAGTTGCACATCCGTTGCAGAGGGTTTCGCAATTGGATATGAAAGGGAATCCCAACTCAGGCGGTGTATGGGCGCCTTGTCTAAGTTACAGTGATGGAAAGTTCTGGCTTATATATACAGACGTAAAAGTTGTGGATGGAGCCTGGAAAGACTGCCATAACTATTTAGTTACTTGCGAAACCGTTGATGGGGATTGGGGGGAGCCGATTAAACTAAATAGTTCCGGCTTTGATGCTTCATTGTTCCATGATGCCGACGGAAAAAAATATTTATTAAATATGCTGTGGGATCACCGGATCGGCCGCCATTCATTCGGAGGCATTGTGATGCAGGAATTTTCCGTGCGCGAAAAAAAACTTATCCATCATCCGAAAATCATTTTTGAAGGCACAGATATTAAACTAACTGAAGCACCGCACCTTTATCATATCGGGGATTATTACTACTTATTGACGGCGGAAGGCGGGACCCGTTTTGAACATGCCGCCACAATTGCCCGTTCAAAAAATATCGAAGGACCATATGAAACTCACCCCGACAATCCAATTTTGACGTCTTGGCACGAACCTCGGAATCCGTTGCAGAAATGCGGACATGCATCAATTGTGGAAACGCATACAGGCGAATGGTATTTAGCCCATTTAACCGGGCGTCCTATTCACCCTGATGATGACTCGGTTATTCACCAACGAGGATATTGTCCTTTGGGAAGAGAAACCGCGATTCAAAAATTGGAGTGGAAAGACGAATGGCCTTATGTGGTAGGCGGAAAAGAGGGGAAGGTGGAGGTGGAAGCGCCCCGCATAGTTGAAACCAAGTTCCCATCGACATATCAGGAAGTCGATCAATTTGCTGATCGGACCTTAAATATTAACTTTCAGACATTGCGGATTCCCTTTACGAAAGAATTAGGCTCATTGACTGAAAGGCCGAATCATTTACGTTTATATGGACGTGAATCGCTAACATCCACATTTACCCAGGCGCTTGTAGCGAGGCGTTGGCAAAACCTCCATTTTATAGCGGAGACTGCTGTTGATTTCAACCCGGAGACCTTTCAGCAAGCCGCGGGACTGGTGAATTACTACAATACCGAGAACTGGACGGCTCTTCAAGTGACTTATGATGAAGACCTTGGGCGCATTTTGGAATTAACGATATGCGATAATTTTTCATTTTCACAGCCGATAAAAGACAAAATTGTCATACCGCGAGACATACAATATGTTTATTTAAGAGTAAATGTCGAATGGGAAACATATTATTACTCCTATTCTTTTAATAAAAAAGACTGGTATAACATTGAGATCCCGTTGGAGTCCAAAAAATTGTCAGATGATTATGTGCGCGGAGGCGGATTCTTCACCGGAGCTTTTGTGGGAATGCAATGCCAAGATACAAGCGGGGCACATAAACATGCCGATTTTGATTACTTTATGTACAAAGAGCTATGAGTCAAAAAAATACCGCTCCCGACAATCGGGAGCGGTTCAAATTTGCTTTCTTCCCTTCCTCGGTTCATTTTAAAAGTTGTCATCCTCGCTCGCTTTGGGGTAAGTGAAACGCAAAAGGAGCAGATGCATGATGAAACCTTTCAAATTAAACTTCATTACTAAACAATGATTCCAGAAGGTGTTCATTAATGAATATCCATAAGACAAAAGACCGGGGGATAGGCGCTCATTTTGCATGCATATGCTCTTTTTTGCTGGTGTCGATGAAAAATACAAAAAATTTATATTTTTTAAAATTCGTACTTTACAGGTAGGTATAGTATAGATTATATTTAACAATAAAAATAAACCAATTGAAGTGGGAGGCCAACATGAAAAAGCTGATTGTATTTGTCTTGATAGGATTATTTGCGCAGCTGATAGATGGCGCCTTAGGGATGGCGTACGGGGTGACATCGTCATCATTGCTGCTTGCCTTCGGCATCGCACCGGCGGTTGCGTCAGCATCCGTTCACCTGGCGGAAGTCGTCACAACCGCGGCATCCGGTGTGTCGCATATAAAGTTTGGAAACGTTGATAAACAAACGGTCAAACGACTCGTCATCCCGGGATCACTCGGGGCATTTCTCGGCGCTTCCTTTTTAAGCAACATTCCGGGCGAGCTTGCGAAACCTTATATTTCAATGTTTCTGCTTGTCCTCGGCGTGTATGTGCTCACTCGATTTCTATTCATGTTTAAAATAGGAGAGCAAAAAAGCGGTATCAGCCTTTCGAGAAAAAAAGCCGTTCCCCTGGGATTAATCGCGGGTTTTGCTGATGCAACCGGAGGGGGCGGCTGGGGGCCGATTGCCACTCCAGTTTTGTTATCCAAAAAAGGTGTCAGTGCGAGAAAAGTAGTGGGAACTGTTGACACAAGCGAGTTTGCTATTGCCGTTTCGGCAACGTTAGGATTTTTCATTTCTCTCGGCTGGGAAGAAGTCAATTGGCTGTGGGTTGGTGCATTGATGATTGGCGGAATTATTGCGGCTCCGATTGCCGCCTGGCTGGTGCAGAAGGTGCATACCCGATTAATGGGCGTTCTGGTCGGCGGACTGATCATCTTCGTCAACACAAGAACGCTTGTCCATTCGTGGATCGATCAAACAGCATTATATCCGGCTATTTATATTGGAATCATCGCAGTTTGGATATCAGCTATTGTATATATTGTTGTAAAAATAAGAACAAGTGATCAAGCTGCTCAAGCATTAAATCAATAATCCTCCGAAGGCTTCAGATATCATGAGCGTTTTAAAAAAGATGCGGAAGTCGATAAGCAAGAGAAGGGAAGAACTTCAGGCCGTCAACAAACGAATACATTCCGATCGGACAACCGAAGGGCTCCTGTTAGACTGCAGTTCCTTGAAAAGGAACAGTAAACTAAGAGGATTTTTTATTTTAAATTTACTTATAGCGAGATCGGCATAGCGCCGGTCTCAGCTTGTTTTCATGCCTCTTTTTGCATTCCCCGTCTCATTTCTAAACAATGAATGCGGAAGGTGTTCATTAATGAACATCTCCCGCTTGATTGCCGATTGAATGTGGGTTTTCCTGGAATTATAATATTTGTGAATGAGTGGATGTGAATAGCCTAACGCACTATCGCGGTTTATCATTCCGGTGCAGGCTGTTATTTACAAAAATAGAGATGGAGGTAGGATGTATGTCTTCAAAACAAGAGGAGAGCTTCGCCATATTAACTGAGAGAGAATTGTCTTCTGCAGCATTTAAAGATGAAGCGTACGAATTTTACAAGCGATTACGCGCTTCCCGTCCTGTCTATCCCGTATCGATGGGGGATCTGGGCGAAGGCTGGCTCATTACGAGGTACGATGATGCGGTCCATATATTAAAGGATGCAAGAATGAAGAAAAATTACGAAAATGTGTTTACTGAAGAAGAATTAGAGAACTTCTCCGCTCTGGAAAATGAAGAACCTTTATCAAAGCATATGCTCAACTCAGATCCCCCCGACCACGGCCGTTTGCGGTCTCTTGTACAGAAAGCATTTACTCCCCGGATGGTTTTACAGCTCGAGAACAGAATCCAAAAAATCGCTGATTCTTTATTGGATCAAGTAGAACCGAATCATTCCATGAATCTTGTAGACGACTTCGCTTTCCCGCTGCCGATCATTGTCATCAGCGAGATGCTTGGTATTCCGCTTGAAGATCGGCAAAAATTCAGAGTTTGGTCCCAGGCGGTTATTGATTTTTCTGACACGCCCGAAAGCCTGGAGGAATACAAGCATAAAATAGGCGAATTCGCTGAATACCTGGAATATTTGGTCCGCAAAAAAAGGGACGAGCCGGCTGAGGATTTAGTCAGTGCATTAATTCAGGCAGAAAGTGAAGGAACGACATTAAGCATAGAAGAGCTGTATTCGACGATTATGCTCCTTATCGTTGCAGGACATGAAACAACGGTAAACTTAATAACCAATATGACTTTTGCCTTGCTGAACCACCCAGATCAGCTGGAAAAGCTTCGTCAAAACCCCGATTTCATTGACTCAGCCATTGAAGAGGCGCTCAGATTTTACAGCCCCGTGGAATTAACCACTCTGCGCTGGGTGGCCGAACCGTTTACATTGCACGGACAGGAGATGAAGAGAAAAGATGTGATCATCATTTCATTAGCCTCGGCCAACCGTGATGACACGGTCTTCCCGAATGCCGACCGTATTGATATTGAAAGAAAGGATAACCGCCACCTGGCCTTTGGCCATGGCAGCCATTTTTGCCTGGGCGCACCGCTTGCCCGATTGGAAGCCAAAATCGCCATTCAGACCTTGCTGCACCGCTTTGAACATATAGAGATCAAAGGCGAAAGGGAGCAGATCAAATGGAAAGGCAACTTTTTGATGAGAGCTTTAGATGAACTGCCATTATCTTTTTAAATGATGGGATTTGCGATCTGTCATTTCGGCCGAAGAAAAAGCATGGAATGTTTTCATCTTGAAAATAGAACATCAGATTATGAGACGTTCATCTATTACAAGGCTCATAAAAATCGTACTCCCCGATATGACGGGGAGTACTCTTCTTGACGCTTAATCTCAGGTTCGCTTTCCCACGAGTGCATCTTCTCATATTTTCCTCACAGGTTACCGTACAGCGGCAATAAAAGACTTTGCCTTTTCTTATTGATTTTAATATTTGTAAGTTTCTTGTTTCTGTTTATAATTAGAAACATATGTTAATGTTCCGCCACCTGTTATAACCGCTTAACAGATGAGCATTCCCGGAATGTTATGTGAGGCGTTTTAAATATACTGGCTAAAGAAGAAAGGTGTTTTTTAATTTGAGAGGATTCATCAAATGGGCAGGATTGGCGATGCTCTGTATCAGCTTGTTCGCCTGTACAGCTAACAAGAATGCCGAAAATGTTCATTATGCAAAAGACGACAGACAAACATTGGATATTTATACACCGCAGACAAACGAAGGTGAAAAACATCCCGTTCTTATCTACTTTCACGGCGGAGGATGGACAAGCGGCGACAAAAGCAGGGCTGCTTCGAAGCCGGCATTTTTTACAGAAAACGGCTATGTTTTTGTATCTGTCAACTATCGGCTTCATCCCGATGTTCAGTATGATGAGATGGCTGATGATGCGGCCAAGGCTGTCAAATGGGTGATGGATCATGCGGATGAGTATCAAATCGATCCGTCAAAAATCAATGTCATGGGACATTCGGCAGGGGGACACTTGGCCGGCTTAATTGCCGCGGATTCAACATATTTAAATCGTGTCGGCCTCACGCCATCCGCACTCAATTCGATTGTTGTTTTAGATGGACCCTTGGATATGAAAAGATTCATCGAAGCGATCCCGTCTTATAAAAAAGTGTTTGGCACCGACGAAAAGGTGTGGACAAATGCATCGCCGCTCTCCTACATCAACAACTCAAAATTGCCGCCGGCCTATCTTGTGACTCGCTGGGAAGATCCTGCCGTTTACAAATTTGCGGAAACCGTAAACAAAGCGAAGGCAACGGATTTTGTGTATCAAGTCAACAGCTTATCTCACAGTGATTTAAATAAGATGTTCGGCTCTCCGGATGCACCGGCAGAAGCGCAGAATCTGACAAAAGCGGTTATGGCGTTTTTAGAGAAGGAAAATAAATAAATGTAAGGGATTTCGGTCAAGTTCATAAGCGTTTTAAAAAGAAGAGAGAGGCTGGATTTTTAAGATCTGTCCTCTCTATAGAGTTAGGCTGTCGAGATTTTCTTGACAGCTCTTTTTCATATTTATAGCTTTAAGGAAAAATTAATTGTTGATTGTCCATTTTTCGAAGTTCTTGATATGTATTTAGTAAAATCTTTCATTTCTTTAGCCGGTTTTCCCGAATCTTCCGTGTCCTGCTATGTCTCAGTCTAATGTCACTAACTGAATTCAGAAAAATAATTGACAAACGAGAAGGTAAATTTTATTATATCATTAAATGATATATCTATTGTTGATATAAGAAATGAGGTGACCACTTGCCAAAGCAACGTCGTCAGGAGATGGATCAGCTCACTGATCCGGCATATTACATTGTCTTAACATTGTTAGAGCCAAAGCACGGATATTCCATCATGCAGGAAATAGAGGAAATGACTGATCATTCCTTTGCTATCGGTCCGGCTACCTTATATACATTGCTAAAAAAATTACTTCAGGAAGGGATTATTGAACTTTTAGACAACGACAACCCGCGCCGTAAAGTGTACAGAACAACCCTGCATGGCCGAGAATTATTAAAAAAGGAAATTCAACGCAGAAGAGTGATGGCTGAACACGGTGAGCTTGCTTTTCAACAATTGAAAGGGGATTAATATGAAACAAACAAAATATATGATGTCTGAAGGATTGGCCTTTTCGGAAGAAAAAGATATGAAAAAGCTCAGTGAGATGGCCAGCAAGGGCTGGATGCTCGATTCGTTTGCATTTATGGGATATAAACTGAAAAAAGGCGAGCCTAAGAATGTAACATACAGCATTGATTATCAGGATATAGATGAAGACAGCTTTGAGGGTTATATCGAAATGTTTGAAGCCGCAGGCTGGGAACATGTATGTTCTCGGCATAGGATGCATGTCTTTGCCGCTCCGCCCGGGACTTCCCCGATATATACTGATCGATCGACTCTGATTGAAAAATATAAGAGAAGTGAAAAATCAGTTCGATATGTCACGATTACTTTAATTTGCTTAACATTCTTAACAACAATCCTTCATTATACAGCAGCCCTGCCGAAGTGGGTGTCTTTGACATGCTTCGTCGTGACATGGCCATTTGTTCTTACATATGCTGCTGTAATAGGAAGGGTATTTGGAAAATGGGGAAAATCAGTTTGACTTCATCACAGCTAGGGTTTTATTCATCCTAGCTTCTTATATTTAATGTCTCTCATTTACCTATTAGGCCGGTATCTTTCTCACTTTAAACACGCCCGCTTCCAAGCATGATACATAACTAAGATCCTTTGCGGCCTGCACTTTTTCTTTGAATCTAAAAAATGCTCAGACAGTGCCTCCAACCCGATGTTTGTGTCTACACGATCTTTCAACTGTTTAGAAAGAACGTTGAGAAATAAAACAAAACATTAATAGTATCACGCCATTTGATTAACAAATTTACGATACGATCATATAGAACTTGCTGGTTGGGACAAGCATTTTTGAGAGAAGATTAACAGTAGGGGAGATATGATGTGAGAATGAAACGATTAAGGGTGAGGAAGCATTTACTGATAGCTGTCTGTTCTGTGGCACTTCTTCTAAGTTCCCCGATTGTAGGCGATGCGAGCGCGGCAACTAAACCAACAACCGCAGCTCCGCCGCCCTCTTCTGGATTTTTCGTAGACCATTACAAAAATAATATCTCTGCCAATACGACGGTGGAATCCAATCCTGTCATCGGGGTGCTTTCCGAATTTAATAAACTGTGGACTCCCGGAAAGACGTGGGATACCGGTACTAAACTGAACAGCAGGGTGCTGGATGCCAACATTCAAAAAGTCGTGGATATTGCTGAACACCGCACGATGCTTGAGGAAAATGCTGCCTATTTTGATGATCGGAGGAGCCAGAGCTACAGTATAATTGACGGCCTCGGCAAGCTTGCTGACGTCTATCGGATGAACGCTGGAGCGACGACAACGATCACCAGTATCCCGGCAGATGCCTTGATTAGAAAATATCATGATGAAGGAACCAATTCAGGCAGCACCAGCTCTGAACTTGGAAATGTCGTGAGTTTGGTCAATACTTTACGCGGCAACTATTCTTCATCGAATCCGGCTAAAGGCTATTTCAATTATCCCCGCCCGTTTCGCTGGAAAGACAATTTGATCATTGTTCCAACGCTTATTCCCGTCATCAATCCTGATCCGAACAAAGACGGAGGTTTTCCAAGCGGACATACGAACGCCGCATATCTCAGCGCTTTTGCCATGGCCTATGCGATACCGGAGCGTTATCAGGAGCTGTTGACCCGCGCTTCTGAACTCGGTCATAACCGGATTGTTGCCGGTATGCATTCGCCGCTGGACGTCATGGGGGGACGGGTCATGGCAACGGCGTTGTCGGCTGCAATCCTGTCTGATCCTGACAATGAAAGATTAAAGAAAGCGGCTTATGATGAAGCCCATCGTAAATTATTAACGAAATCCGGTACAGCTGAAGACAGATACAGCGATTATGAGATGAATAAAAAACAATATACGGAACGATTGACATATGGATTTCGTCAAATGAACACAACCGCTAAACCAATGGCAGTTCCAAAGGGAGCCGAAGTCCTGCTGGAAACACGTTTTCCTTACCTTGACAAAAAACAGCGCCGTTTGGTTTTAGCCACTACCGGTCTTCCGTCCGGCTATCCTGTTCTTGATGATGCAGAAGGATGGGGAAGGCTTAATCTCTTTTCCGCCGCAGATGGGTATGGTGCTTTTACTAAAAACGTGACTGTAACCATGGATGCTGCAAAAGGCGGCTTTCATACTGCCGATCGCTGGCGCAATAACATCTCAGGCGCTGGAAAGCTGACCAAAAAGGGGACAGGCACATTGAAGCTGGAAGGGGATAATACATATTCCGGCGGTACACGGATTGATCAAGGGACGCTTGAGGGCGGTTCGGAGACAGCTTTCGGGAGAGGTGATGTTTCTCTAGGCGGAGGCACCCTTAGGGAAGATGTGCCGGGAAAACTGATCATCGGAGGAGACTACAAACAATCTGCTAAAGGAATACTTGAACTTCAGCTCAGCGGCAAAAAAGATCAGCTGAAAATTAAAGGCAAAGCAAAATTGAAAGGAACATTACGTCTCAATTTTACGGACAATTACGTACCGGCTGATGGATCGGCGATCATAACCTTCCACAAGCGTCATGGCTCATTTTCTTCCATCGAGACCAGGGGATTGCCAAGCAAGTATAAAGTGAAGATCATCTATAAGTCCAACAGTATTCAGTTGAAAGTTGAGCAAAAGGGGAGAAGCTGATCTGTAAGAGGATTCATGTCATCAAAAGTTGCAAGCTGGCGCTGATTGCCGCCAGCTTGTTTTTAGTTTTGACGAAGTCACAGCCAGAAGGGGTTACGGATCTTAAAAAATAGTCGGCACCATTCCCCCGTCCATACGGATCGGAGACCCTTTCAATGCGGATGCATAGGGACTGCATACAAATGCAGCCAGTCTGCCGATTTCAATTGGCTTGATAAATCGCTGTATTTCGGATTGAGGCAAGTTTGTCGTCATAAATTCCTTCTCTTTTTCTGAAAAAGTCATCCCTTCATCAGGATACATTCCCTCAATGATTTGCTTTACATTCTCAGAGAGCGTCGGCCCCGGCATGATCGTATTGACTGTCACTTCTGTTCCGATTGTTAATTTTGATAAGCTTTTTGCCAATGATAATAGCATTGATTTTGTCATACAATACTGAGGCATCTGGCCTGAAGGCATAATCGCTTCTTCACTTGCAATAAAGATGATGCGGCCAAAATCACTTTTCAGCATTTTAGGTAAATAAAATTTAGTTAAACCATTTGCGGCCAGAACATTGGTGCGGAAGTATTTGTCCCATACTTCATCGTCGACATCCTCATATTGCATCATTTCATAAATGCCCATATTGTTTACTAAAATATCGATTTGAGGGTATTTTTTAAATAAAGCTTCCCTTTGCCTAATATCCACGATGTCAGCCGTGGCATTTTGGGGAGATGTAGCCGGGAAAGCTGATTTTATTTCATTGACTGTTCGTTCTGCCTCTTCATCATTTCGTCCGTTAATGAGTACATGAACACCTTCTTTTGCAAGTTCAATAGCGATTGCTTTTCCAATCCCTTTCGTCGATCCGGTAACTAAAGCTGTTTTATTGTTCAATCCCATATCCATCAAACATTTCTCCTATTCTAGTTAAGTCCATTCAGCCGGGTTTGCTTCCTCCAATTAGAAGGAGTCTCGCCTTCCCAAAGGCGGAAGGCCCGGTAGAACGAGTTCTGATCTTCATATCCGATCAGAAAGGCGACTTCCTTAATATCGAGTGAAGGGTCTGCCAAGTACTCCCGCGCCTGTTCATGTCTGACTTGGGTCAACAGATGTTTGAAGCTTGTGCCTTCGTCAGTAAGCCGGCGCTGCAAGGTGCGGCCGCTCATCCCCAATTCGCCCGCGACAGTCTGAATGTCGGGGTGCCCTCCTGGAAGCGTGCGTTTTATGATCCACTTGACCGCTCCGGTGATTGAAAGGCTGTTTTGCTGATCATTCAACGATTGATCCAGCACTGGAGTCAGAATCTCCAGCAACTCTGCGTTATACGAGACAAAGGGGCGATCCAGATCTCCCCGATTCAGCGTCAGCCGGTTGCGATTTGCACCGCTCCGGATACGGCAGCCGAAGTATGCTTCAAGCGCCTGCATGTCGCCCATTGGGTGTGAAAACTCGACTGACTTTGCTGTCAAAGGCCGACCTGTGCCCCTGCGCCCGAGCTCCAGAAGAAATGCCAGCGTAATGCCGATCAAGAGCGGCGGACCGGATTGCTTATCATCCAACCATTCCAGTTCGATTGCACAGAGCTCACCTTCCTCAGTGATACGCAAGCTTTCGGGAGGGCATAGTTGTTTGTAGCGGGCCATTCGCTTTAGCGCGTCGCGGTAGTCACGGGCATGGTAAGCCGCTAACACGGCCGGAGGGTAATGTGCCGGCTCAAAGCCGGTCGCAAGCTTGATGATTCCTTTGGAAACGTCATCAACAAGATCGGAATACGCCTGCCAGATCGCGAAGTATTGGGTAGTCGTGACAACTGATTCAGTCATCACGGTGAGCGGCAGCCGGGCTTTTCGAAGCACGTCAGGGGCGGTCATTCCTAATTGACGCAAGCCTGCCCAAAATCCTGCCGGGAATTTAATTCGAGTATGAGACATCATACGTATGAGCACTCCTTTAACTTTCTGCACCTTCGCTCATTTGGTCGTCATTCCGTCCTGCCTTGTTGGCGGGCGGGGACAGTTATAACTTTACCTATCTATTGTCGAACTGTAACTAGCAAAGGGCGACATTTAACTTGCCGATTACGCCGAACGTGTCAGCTCGCCATATGCGTACGAAGGCTGTGACAAGCAAGCGCCTTTAATCTATCATGACCTTCAAATAGGAGGGGGCTTTAAACAGCACAAGTATTTCTTTCGTATCATGAATTTCAATCTTCAATTGATGAATTCAGTCCTGTAGGACAACAAGCCGGGAGAATCTCCCGGCTGTAAGATCATCCCTTTCCGATAGCAGGATTTCCTTTTCCCATCACATGTTCTCTTGCAATGAAAAAGAGGAGGACAGCGACAAAAAACTCGGAAAGCGGCAAGGATAGCCAAACTCCCGTGACGCCAATAAACTTAGGCAAAATCCAAAGCAGGATGAAAAGGGACACGAAGCTTCGCAATATAATGATGACAACTGATGAGCCGGCCCGGCCAATGGATTGAAAGTAACTCATATAGACAAAGTTATAGCCAAGGAAGATATAGCCGATAAAAAACAGGCGGATTCCATCGATGGCCAGTTGCTGGATTTCGGTTGATTCTATTCCGAATAAGCCTACAAGGAATGGTGCAGCCCCCCAGCCGATCACGAGCAAAACAATACCCAGGATAACAGCGGTCTTCTCTCCAATCTTCATGCTGCTTTTGATTCGTTCGCTTTCTTCAGCACCATGATAATAGCTAATCATGGGCTGAAGTGCCATTTCAATGCCGAAGAATGACAGGAACATGAACCCGTGAAGGTAGTTAATGACCGAGAAGGCAGCGACTCCTTCCGTGCCTGCCAGGCTGACCATTGCCAGGTTATACCCTGTTACAAATGCGAGGAGCCCGGCCTCTGCCAGAAAGCTTGGAAACCCGATGGCAAAGATGTGCATAAGGGATTTCCAAGACCACTGAAACGCTATCTTCCTCAGTTGCGCTTGACGGTTAAAGAAGTGCAGGGATAATACAAGCAGTCCGGCGAATCCGCCAAGCACCGTTGAAATCGCCGCGCCTGTTACTCCCAAGTTTAAAATCATGATCGTATAAAAATTCAGGATGATATTTACAATAGATGTCGTTGCAAGAGCCAACATCGAAAGCTTCGGACTGCCGTCATTCCTTACAAAAATACTTAAGACCTGTTCTAATGCGATGACCCAGCCGAATAAAAACATGACGCTTAAGTACTCTATGACATAAGAAGAGGTATCGGAGTTGGCACCAAGCCATATCGAAATGGTTTGAATGTTGAGAATCCCGAATACTCCTAAAAGCACGCTGATGATAATCGCCAAGAAGAGAGCCAATGAAAAAATGCTGCTGGCCTTCTGAGGGCGATTCTCCCCGATGCTGATGGAGTACTTTGTAGCTCCGCCTATCCCAATCCACAGAGCGATGGCCATAATGAGCGAAATAACCGGATAGGAAAGGTTCACTCCAGCCAGTGCTGCGGTTCCAATGCCATTTCCCACGAATAGGCCATCAATTAAAATATTCGCTGACATCAGGATTAATCCAAGCGTTGCAGGGATGAAATATTTAAAAAACACTTGATTTACTGGTAATTTCATGAGCTGCTGATGTGTTTCTGTCATCATGTATTCCTCCTATAATGAGCTACAGGAGTATTCTAAACATTCAAGTTACTTGAAGGTCAATCAAAACTCTTTTTTACCGGAATTTGGATTAAAGTGACAAAACGATCTGACTCCTTGATGACTGCCTCATCAAGAACGGAAATTTCAACGGGGATTCCTTCAAGTTCATATCCTTTCTCTTTCAGCTGATGTAAAACAAGCTGATAACTTTTCCTCATATCCTCGTAGGGGCCAATATGGGGGTAGCTGGCATACAACCCTTCATTTAAATATTCTTCACTGTCTTCCTCGTGCAGTAATTCAAATAAGCCAATGTATTTTACAGGTCCTTCTTGCTTCAAGCTCTCCATATCCACGACTGTTCCGATGTCTCCCGTGAAGAAGCCGTTATTCTCGATCGACTGGCTTGAGAGCGTTTCTTTATCTTTTAAATAAATGTCGTCGCCTTCTACCATCAGATCGACAGGTTTGTCAAAATACAGATAGGATACAGCCCGTTTGGGGAAATACTGAAATGTTAAAGCAGGATGACCGGCAAGTTTTATTCCTTCTTCGATTGTGGAAATTTTGTTTTCGATCCTCGCCGCACTGCGTTGAAGCCGAAAAATTTCCGTCCTGACTTCCTCAAGCTTCTTCTTCAAAATTTCCATCGTCGTTTCCGGAGTCCTTTGATCTAACTGATGCTGAATATCTTTTAACGAAAATCCATTTTTCCTTAAAAAAATAATCGTATCCAGGACCTGAAATTGTTCAACACCATAATAACGATAGGATGTTTCAGGATCGGTATACTTTGGCCTGAACAGCCCGATTTCATCATAGTAACGCAGAGTCGATGCGGGAAGCTTGAAAAGTCGCGCTACTTCTCCCACACGGAATCGATTGTTCATTATTTTTCACCTCATTTGTTGGTTTTAGTGATATCAGCAAATACAGAGCTATTCGGTTATCGGATTTATGTATTTAAGTCTACTATTGACATTAGGTGAAAATACATGCCTGGTCAATAAGGAACCGCAGCATCCCTCGCGGCAATTGTTCGATGCACAACAATTCTTTACGCCACACCAATCTATTATCGTGAAACAGAAACCGAGATTGCGAATGAAAAATAAATGAGGGCTTCATGATTGGAAGCCCTCATTTCTCAGATATATTTTTCCCTAACGGATGAAAAACGTGAATCCAGCTTGGTTAAAGAAGCTCATTCAGAAAAGCTCCCGGCAGATTTATTGCTGAACCGCCCTTGTTCTGATCGAACGAAATCGCGGGTGCTCTGCCAGTATGGAATGCTTCATTTCTTTTACAACCGGATGGTCTGACTTTAAAAAACGATGTTTCTCGTACAGCCCGGCCAATTGGCCGTGATCTAAAACACCTAGTGTATCACTTAATTGATAGGCGGCTTTTAAATCATGCGTAATAAAGAAATACGACATTCCAAAATCGTCTTTGAGCTCTTTTAACAAATCCAATATAAGCGTTTGGGTTACCATGTCCAGGCTGCTGACAGACTCGTCCAATACGATCAGCTTCGGCTTGAGCGAGACTGCTCTTGCAATGTTAATCCGCTGCAATTGGCCGCCGCTGAATTGGTGCGGATATTTTGTTAAATCCTCTTCAGTTAAGCCTACTCGTTCCAACAGCTCGATAATGGTCCGTTTTTGCTCGGCGATTGTGAGCCTTTCATAGTTTTCCAGCGGTTCTGCTATAATTTGTTCCGCCGTCATTCGCGGGTTGACGGAAGAATATGAGTCTTGAAAAACAGCTTGAAGGTCGCGGCGGATTTTCCGCCGGATGGATTGATCTGCTTTATATAGATCATGACCTTGAAAAAAGATTTGCCCCGCTTGCGGCCGTTCCAAACCGAGCATTACTTTTCCCAATGTGCTTTTCCCGGCTCCGCTCGGTCCAAGCATGCCTAAGCATGTGCCTTCCTCAATCGAAAAGCTGACATTGGAAAGGACTTGTTTCGATTGAATTTTCCATTTGAACAATTTACGTGCCGTATAATGATGAGTGACTTCTTTCACTTGTAATAAACTCACTTGTTCACCCCATATCAAATGCCGGTCTTCTTCATACTGACTCAAGTGGCAAGTTGATCCATTGGCAATGTCAACCGTGCACTTAATAGCCTCTTTGTATATTCATGCTTTGGTTCATCAAACAGCTGAAACACATCTCTATTTTCTACAATTCTGCCATTCTGCATCACAGCAACTTCATCCGCCATTTCAGCAATGACGCCCAGATCATGAGATATAAGCAAAATCGCCGTGCCGAAGTCAGAGCGTATGCCGTCTAAATATTTCAGCACCGTCTTCTGATTATACACGTCGAGCGCAGTGGTAGGCTCATCCGCGATGAGAATGGCCGGCTCTAAGCATGCTGCAATTGCAATCATGACCCGTTGAAGCATTCCGCCGCTTAATTGAAAAGGGTAAGAATGCAAAAGCTTAGCAGGGTGGGGTAAGTTCACATGGCGCAACGCTTCGGTCGCAAGCTCTTTCGCCTGTTTCTTGCTAAAAGATGTATGAGAGCGAATCGATTCGGTCATTTGCTGGCCTATCGTAAAAACAGGTGTAAAAGCGTTCATCGGATTTTGCATGATATAGGCAATATCTTTGCCGCGGATTTTCCGCATTTCCTTATCTGCTAATCCGTTCAATTCACGGCCTCGTAATGCAATACTTCCTTCCACCTTGGTTGTTTTTGGATCAAGCGTCTGAAGAATAGACATGCTCGTTACCGTTTTTCCGCAACCACTCTCACCAATCAGACCAAGGACTTGGCCGCCCTTCAGTTCAAAATTGATGTCTTGAACAAGGGTTGAATGTCCTTTTTGATTATTAACCTGTACATGCAAATCTCTGACTTGAAGCACTGTTGATTGTTCTGTTCCCAACTTCCTCATTCCTTTTAAAATCGACGTTTGACACCGTATTGATCTGATAAGGTTTCGCCCAATAAATTGAATGTCACAACCACAACCATGATCATCACCCCTGGATAAATCATTAACTCGGGGTTCGTGCGAATATACGATTTACCTTCATGAATCATCGCTCCCCATTCAGCTGCCGGGGGCTGGACGCCTAATCCGAGAAAAGACATAGCGGAGATATCCATAATGGCCCAGCCCATTTCCAACGTACCGATGACAACAAGGGGAGGGAGGACATTCGGAATGATATGATTTTTAATAATTTTCCATTGTGAAGACCCATTGATTTTTGCCGCCGCAATAAAGTTCTCCTCTTTCAGACTCAGTACCATTCCTCTGAAGATTCTTGCATAATAGACCCATTGCACAAGCATGAGGGCCAGAATGACTTGAGGAAGTCCAGGACCGAATATGCCCACGAGGCCAAGAACTAAAATTAAGTTCGGAAAGGCCATCACACCATCGCAGCATCTCATTAACAGCTGATCAATCCAGCCGCCTTTATACCCTGAAATCGTCCCGACAATGAGGCCGATAACGAGCGAAGAAATGAAAATGAGCATTGCGAATCCCAGAGAAATCCGGGCGCCGTACAAAAGGCGGGATAAGTTGCATCTTCCCAAATGATCAGTTCCTAAAGGAAACTCCCAGGATGGAGGCTGCAGCTTATATACCAAATGGACATCAGCAGGATGATGCGGCGCAATCCAAGGGGCGAATACAGCGATGATAAAAAGGATGGTTAATATAGTCGTGCATACCGTGATCACTTTTTGGCCTTTGAATATCCTGCGTATACTTATCATCATCGATGCTGCCCTTCTTTCCTTGAAATGCGCGGGTCAATATACATTTGAATGAGGTCAACAATTAAGTTGCTCAATATAAAAAAGGTGGCGGCTAAGAACACATAGCATTGAATGACAGGGATGTCCCGATTGAAAATGGCCTCAATAAAATAACGGCCAAAGCCGGGCCAAGAAAAAACGACTTCAACAATAATTGTGCCGGTAAGCAGCTTGCCAAGGTTCATTCCCAGCCCCGTAATCAGCGGCGAAATGGCCATTCGCAATACATGTTTGGCCATAATGTTCATCTTTGTCATTCCTCTTATGCGTGCAAATTGCACATACGGTTCTTGCAGGTTTTCGATGACGCTTGCACGGAGCAGCCTTGTATACATCGCAATTAAAGGAAGCGCCAATGTCATCGCCGGCAGTACAAGATGCTGCCATGTCCCGATACCCTCCACCGGCAAAAGATCCAATTGAACAGAAAAGAAAAAAACCAACATATACCCTAACCAAAAAGTCGGGATGGATGCCCCGAAAAAGGAAATGAAGCGGCTGATATGATCAACTGCACCGTTTCTTTTGATCCCCGCTAAGAAGCCGAGCGGCACACTGACAAGCACCGCAATCAGTAAACTCCCAAGCGCAAGTTCGATCGTCGCCGGCATTCGGTGTGCAACTTCATCCCAAACCGGCCGATTCGAAACATAAGATATGCCAAAATCAAGTTGGCATATCTTCAAAACAGAGTTTACATATTGAATAAAAAATGGCTGATCCAAGCCAAACTCATGTCTTTTTTGTGCTAAAATTTCATCGGTTGGCTGGATATGTGCTGCGGCTAGGTATGCTTCAGCTGGGTCAACCGGTGAGAGATGAATCATTCCAGTTGTCAGAAGTGCAGCTAAAAGAAACACTGGAATAATCGACATGATTCGTTTCAATATATAGTTGCCCATAAAAGCCTCCTAGTGTTGCTGCTTGATGCGAATCCCTGTAAATGGATGTTCGTCACGGTTAGCAGGGAACGTAAAGTTGCTGATGTTCTTTTGATAGATCGCCGTCTTTTTAATATAAGAAATCGGAACGATGGCGCCCTGGTCTTGAAGTGATTTTAAAATAGATGAGTAGAGCTCCTGCCGTTCTTTTTCATCGGTCGTTTGAGGTACCTTTGCCATCTGCTTGATCAGCTTGTCCTTGTTTGGATAGGCTGAGATCGCTTCATTAAATCCGAATCCTTTGGAGGCGACAATGTTTAAAAATGTATGCGGGTCATAAGGCGCACCATAGTTGCTAAAGAAGTTCATATCAAACTCATTCGCTTTAAACCGTTTGACTTGGGTTGCCAATTCTACGCCTTCAAGATTCAGCTTTACCCCGATCGCTGCCCATTCTGCTTGCAGTGTTTCAGCCATTGTTTTTTGAATGGATTCCGCTGAATCATACATTAAACTAAATTCAAGAGGCTTTCCGTCTTTCTCGCGCACCGTCTTTCCATTTGGAAGCTTCCAGCCTGCCGCATCTAATAGCGCTTTCGCTTTTTCTGTATCATAATTGATTTGCTTTACATCAATATCAGACATGTATGGGAAGTCTGTCGGCAAAATATGATCTGCTTTTTCTTCTAACCCGGAGGTGATGCCTTTCACCATGGCTTCTTTGTCAAAACCATAGTGCAGGGCCTGGCGCACGCGTTCATCAGAAAGCTGTTCTTTTTTCGTATTCATGACAAGCTGTCTCGTCGCCACTGGTTCAGAAAGGCTTGTTTCATATTGGCCTGTCGATTGCAGCTGCTTGTATGCATCCAAACTGATAACGCCTTCGCCGTAAATAAGGTCAAGCTCGCCTTTTTCAAATGCAAGCACCCTTGTTTCGGCGTCCGGGATGATTTTCACTTTGATTTTCTCGACTTTTGGCTTTTCACCCCAATAATGTTCATTGCGTTTAAAAACCGCATATTCGTCAGCTTTATGCTCTTCCAATATCCATGGGCCTGTACCTACCGGTTTTGCGACACCCTTTGATGTATCGCCGTCCTTAGGGAAGCCCGCTTCTCCCAAAAACCGGACCGGCCGTACAACGGCTAGTTCCTGAATGGTTGGGTAATATGGTTCTGTTAATGTCAATTTAAATGTATGATCATCGATCACTTCTGTTTGGGCTATTTTTGAAATAAACCCTAACCAGCTATGTAACTCAGTATGTTTTAAAATGGAATCAACATTCTTTTTCACAATTTTTGCATTAAACTTTGTTCCATCTGAAAATTTTACATTCTTACGCAAATGAAACGTATACACTTTACCGTCACTTGATATATCCCAAGATTCGGCTAAATGCGGTTTAAGCTTTCCTCCCGCTTCATAGGTAACCAAAGGTTCATATACCATCGACTGGGCAAATAATTGGGAAGGATTATACACATGCGGATTCATTTCGCCTATATCTCTAGGCCAAGCCATTGTGACCATATTTTGATGAGTTTTCTTCTCTGTTGAATTTCCTGAGGTTGTACATCCAGTTAATAAAATAGAAAAGGTGAGCATCAATAAAAAAGTAATTTTAATTTTCAAACTAATCCTTCCGCTAAGCATGCTTTATTTCCTCCTAAATGAAGTTGATAATCATTTTCATTTTATGCAGGGGACATACCCTTGTCAATGTAAGATATAGGAACTGCCTAAAAGGTGAGCGTTCCATGATGACCGCCCTGGAAAATGCAGTGACGGCATTCCGTGAAGACGGGCGGAGAATAGGGAAAGACAAAATTGAAGAGAACTTTTTATTAAAATGGATTGTAAAAACGAAGCAATCAAAGTACACTTAATGATAATGATAATCATTTACGTTTGGAGTTATAAACTCATGACATATATCGGGAGTGAAGAGCGATGAGCAGAAATGAAGTGTTTGATGTGACCGTTATCGGCGGGGGGCCGGCCGGGTTATATTCCGCCTTTTACAGCGGACTGCGGGGAATGAAGACAAAGATTATTGAATATCAGCCGATGCTGGGCGGAAAGGTTCACGTTTATCCTGAAAAAATGATCTGGGATGTCGGGGGACTAACGCCGATTTCCGGAGCCAAGCTGATAGAACAGATGGTGCAGCAGGGGTTAACGTTTCATCCTGAAGTGCTGCTAAATGAGAAAGTCGAATCGATTGCCCGCAATGAAGAAGGGGTGTTTGAATTACATACGGCTGCCTCAGGGGTGCATCTGTCCAAGACGGTCATCGTTGCCGTCGGCGGCGGCATCCTTAATCCGCAAAAGCTTCAAATAGAAGGAGCAGAGCGTTTTGAAGTGTCCAATCTGAATTATACGGTTAAGTCACTGCAGCATTTTAAAGATAAAACGGTCATTGTATCAGGCGGCGGCAATTCGGCTGTCGATTGGGCCAACGAACTAGAACCTGTAGCGAAAAAGGTCTACCTCGCTTACCGCAAAGATGCGCTCAGCGGGCATGAGGCCCAGGTGGATCAGCTGCTGAACAGCTCGGTGAGCTGCTTCTTTCATACAGAGATTACCAAGTTGATCGCTTCGGAAGATCATGAGGTGATCGAACGGGTCGAGCTCACGAACGCTCAAACCGGTGAGGTGATGGAGCTGCCTGTCGACGAGGTGGTTATCAACCACGGATATGAACGCGACACCTCACTGCTGGAGAACAGCCGCCTTGATATTACCCGGGTGGATGACTATTATATTGAAGGTACTTCCAACTGTCAGTCTTCCGTGCCCGGACTGTATGCGGCGGGGGATATTGTGCATTACGAAGGCAAGCTGCACCTGATCGCCGGAGCGTTTCAAGATGCGGCAAACGCGGTCAACAGCGCCAAGCGCTTTATTGATCCCGAAGCGCACAAGAGTGCGATGGTGTCGTCGCATAATGAGGTTTTCAAAGAGCGCAACCGCGAGCTTGTGAAGAAGATGTTCGTGTAGAAAAGGAATGTTTTCGCCCGTGGGAGCGACTCATTCGTCAAGAGGATCTTGGAGATATAGCAAGGTCCTCTTTTTATTTAAACCAACCTTTTTCCTTTGAGCGAGTAATGGCTTCGATCCGATTTTTCACCTCAAGCTTTTCAAGAATCATTGAGATATAATTTCGTACGGTTCCGCTTTTGATGCTGAGTTCCTGGGCGATTTCTTTTGTGTTTTTTCCGTCAGCCACAAGTTCGAGCACTTCTTTTTCTCTATCTGTGAGGGGGTTGGCCTCACTGTACATGTCTTCCATCAGTTCAGGCGCATAGATCCGCTTTCCTTTCATGACGCTGCGGATGGCGCTCGCAAGCTCTTCGCTTGGGCTGTCCTTTAACAAATAGCCTTTAACACCTGCTTTAATGGCTCGCTGAAAGTAGCCGGGGCGGGCAAAAGTGGTTAGGATAATAATGTTGCAGCCTGTATCCTTTAATTCCTCAGCAGCTTCAAGCCCCGTCTTTCCCGGCATTTCAATGTCCATAATGCATACATCAGGCAGATGTTTTTTTGTGAAATCAACGGCATCCTGCCCGGTTGTGCCTTTGCCGACGACTTCCATATCATCTTCTAAATTCAGAAGCGATCCTAAAGCGCCCAAGAGCATTTGCTGATCTTCTGCAATAAATATACTAATCATGTAAGCCATCCTTTTTTTGTTTATTTTGAGTTATTAGGAATTGACATGGTAAGCTTGGTGCCGTTTTTTGTATCAATGTGAAGGCTTCCGTTTGCGAATTCAAGCCGTTCTCTCATGCCAAGCAAGCCGTGTCCTTTTGAAAAGTATTTCTCTTCGCCTTGAAACGTTCCATCGTCAGTCACTGTAATGACAACTTCCTTCCAGTGCTGCTGAATGTCAACGCGGCAGGTCTTAGCCTGACTGTGTTTGACGACATTAGTGACAGCTTCCTTTAAGCACATGCTCAATATGTTTTCATTAAGCAATGAGATATTTTCCGGCAATTTATCTTCTTCATAGATAAACGCAATGTCGGCTGCTTCAAGAATTTGTTTGATGTTCATGATTTCATCCTTGAGCCGGATGCCTTTCATAGAGGATACGATTTTTCTGACTTCATTTAAAGAAGTTCTCGCAGTTTGCTGAACGCTTTTCAGTTCACGCGCGGCTTGATCGGGATCTTTGTAAATTAATTTTCTCGCCAAGTCGCTTTTTAAACCGATAAGAGACAGCTTTTGTCCAAGTGTATCGTGGAGGTCGCGGGCAATCCGCTGCCGTTCTTCTAATTTTACCAAATTGGCAATCCGTTCATTAGCATACTCGAGCTTTTCTTCCAGGCGTTCACGCTCCTTGCGGCTCCTGATACTGAACGGCAATAAAATCGCACTGATGAGGGTGATGACCACAAAAGGAATTTGTGTCAGAAAAAATTCCTTTTTTAACACGAGACTGAAGTTGGCAGCGACGGCTGCGCTTATTAAATGGACGTAATATAAAATGTGAAATGGGACTCGTTTTTTAATGTTCCCTATAAAATATGCGATAAAAAAAGCAAAATAAATATAACTGAACAGCATAATCGAAGCGGTTGAAATACCGATTAAAATAAATGCCCACAAATAAACGTCCCAGCCTTTTGAGACAAAAGCAAATCTGTATACCGCAAAAAATAAAAGTGTCAAAATGATGCCGACGACGATTACAAGTGTAGATGATGATTGCATGATAAAGTAGAAGGGAAGGATGAAAAATATCGTCCATATATACGGCGAAATCCCGTTCAGTTTTTGAAATGTAAAATGCTTTTTGACCATGATATAACCTCATTTTCAGCTTTTCATCTTTAGAGTAACTTTACCATTGCCGGAGCCGGATTGCATCATTGGACAATAAAAAGGAAGTCTTCTTGTTGATATAAGAAGACCTCCTCATCGTCAGGCGTTCTTCCGCAGCTTCTGATTTTCCGTTGAATCCGGCGAAAGACGGGAAGATGTTTGTTTCATGTCCCGAAAGGTTACAAATTGCTTTTTTTCTTCATCCCAAAGCCGGAACGCGAGTGATTGCAGGCTTGTTTTTAAAGTGATGGTCGGGACGTTTTTTAACGGTTCGTGCTGTTCATGTGCGGTTTCAAGTTTATAGTTAGGCACCTTTGGACTCAGATGATGAACATGGTGGTACCCGATATTGCCTGTCAGCCATTGAAGCAGTTTCGGGAGTTTATAAAATGAACTTCCTTCCACAGCGGCCTGAACATAGCTCCAGTTTTCATCCGCTTCAAAATAAGAATCTTCAAATGTATGCTGAACATAAAACAGCCAAACGCCGATCGAACCCGAGATCAGAAAGATCGGACCCTGTACGAGCAAAAACGATTGCCAGCCAAAGATCAGGCAGCAGACAGCAGCCAATGCCGCGATTGCAAGGTTGGTGAGGTATGTGTTCACACGTTCCTTCCGTCTTGCACCTTTTTTGTTAAAGCGGTTTGTGATCAGAAAGACATAAATCGGTCCGAGTATAAACATGATAAACGGATTTCTGTAAAGTCTGTATGCGATTTTTGTGCGCAGAGGTGCGGCTTTATATTCGTTTACCGTCAGCAGCCAGATATCGCCTGTTCCGCGTTTATCCAGGTTGCTGCTTGTCGCATGATGAATCGAATGGCTGTGCTGCCATTGAAGATAAGGAAATAAAGTCAGAACGCCTGTCAAAAAGCCGAGAATGTGGTTATGGCGTTTTTGTTTGAAAAAGGATAGATGGCAGCAGTCGTGAAAAATAATGAAAATTCTCGTCAAAAACCCTGCGGCAATCACCGTTATTCCTAAAGTAAGGAGATAGGAGACATTGAGGCTGAAATAGGCAAGAAACCACAGTCCGAAGAAAGGAATAAACGTATTGAAGAGCTGAATCAGACTGTTTTTAGTATCAGGCTGGGCAAACGCAGCAACCTGTTTTGTTAACTGTTTTTGTTTATGTGCGATGGTTTGTTCAGTCATAGTAAAGTTATCCTCTCATAAATGGGTCTTAAATTCAGTTTACGCCACAGAGGGATGTCTTTGTAGTAGCACACATCATGCTTCATACATGACACTTGTCATGTTTCCTTGACAAAGCATAAGAAGATTGACAATGTCATGATGGGGAAAATCCGCATGACAAGATGGTGAATAAAGGAAGTTGTGAAAGTGCGGTGATTGATTAATGAAACAAAGTTCTTTTACAATGATGTAATTGATGATCATATTTTGATAAGGAGTGAATTCATATGTCACGAATGGAAAATAAAACATTTAATTGTGAAAAGGAGTTGACGCTCAACATTATCGGAGGAAAGTGGAAAATGCTGATTTTGTGGTTTTTAGGAAAAGAAGGTACGAAAAGGTTCGGAGAATTAAAAGCCTTGATGCCCGGCATTACGCAAAGAATGCTGGTGAATCAGCTGCGTGAATTAGAAGAAGATCATATTGTACATAGGGAAGTATATCCGGTTGTTCCCCCAAAAGTTGAATATTCCCTTACAAAACAAGGAGAAAGTTTAATGCCTATATTAGAGGCGATGTATGATTGGGGTAAAAATTATATAGAAACGAACTTTTCAAAAGATGATAAATAGCTTGATTGACTTAAGATACTGTTTTGGAGACAGTATCTTTTTCTATACCATATGAGGAAAAGTATAGTATGTAAAAAAAAAGTGCGTACTATTAATGGTATTTTCCCCTTGTTATACTTTTGGTGTAACAGAAATATTAAAAGAATAATCCGCGGAATTCTTAATTCAAACAGGGGTGATTGTAAGTGGAATTACAGTTAGCATTAGATTTAGTCAATATACCGGAAGCCATCAAAGTAGTAAAAGAAGTAGAAGAATACATTGACATTGTTGAAATTGGTACGCCGGTTGTGATAAATGAAGGACTCCGTGCAGTAAAAGAGGTGAAAAGCGCTTTCCCGAATTTGAAAGTGCTGGCAGACCTTAAAATTATGGATGCGGCCGGGTATGAAGTCATGAAAGCCTCAGAGGCAGGAGCCGATATCATCACCATTTTAGGAGCCGCTGAAGACATGTCTATTAAAGGCGCTGTAGAAGAGGCAAAAGCTCAAGGAAATAAAATCCTGGTCGATATGATTGGGATTAAAGACATCAAATCACGCGCGAAGGAATTGGATGAACTTGGTGTCGATTATATTTGTGTGCATACGGGTTATGATCTTCAAGCCATTGGCCAAAATTCATTTGAAGACTTAATGACCATTAAGAATGTGGTAAAAAACGCTAAAACGGCTATTGCAGGCGGAATTAAATTAGACACATTGCCCGAAGTCGTTAAATTAAAACCTGATTTGATTATTGTTGGGGGCGGTATTGCAAATCAAGATGATAAAGCGGCCGCAGCCGCAAAAATGAAGCAGATGATTCAACAATCATGAAGACTTATGAGTATGTAAAAGCGATCATCGCAGAGCTTGATCATGCAACCTCTCAAAATCAGGCGGAAGGAATAGAGAACTTAATAACCAGTATCATGTCTTCTGAAAAAGTGTTTGTTTCCGGTGCAGGTCGTTCCGGTTTAATGGGGAAATCATTTGCTATGAGATTAATGCACATGGGTATCAATGCATTTGTAACAGGAGAAACCGTAACACCGGCATTTACCGCAAACGACTTGCTTATCGTGGGCACAGGATCAGGGAAAACAGAAAGTTTGCTTCATATGGCGGAAAAGGCAAAAGATATCGGAGGCACTGTAGCAACAGTTACCATCTCTCCAGATTCGCCAATCGCTGAAACATCTGATCTTATACTGCAGCTCTCGGGTTCACCTAAAGATCAAACGATGGGCAATAAACAGACGATACAACCGATGGGGTCGCTTTTTGAACAGACTCTTTTATTGTTTTATGATGCTATCATATTGCGAATTATGGAAATTAAAGGGCTCAATACTCATAACATGTATGGAAATCATGCAAATCTTGAATAAATACGCCTTCATGTAAAGAAAATCACCATCCGCTATCTCGGATGGTGATTTTTTGTATACGAACTGTTTTTTAACATATCATTTACATCTTCATTACGATTTTAAAATGTGAATATCGTAAAATAAAATTCCGGTGGTACAGGGATTCTAAATGATAGATGAAGAAAGGAGCTTATCATGCTGACAAGTTTTAGCCTGATTGGGTTTATCCCTTTAATTGTTTTTGTTGCTGTAATTATATTCGGGTTGAGAAAGCTTGTGCTTTTTTTAAGAAATAAGTAGAGTGTTGATAATCATATTGTTGTCACATTTTGATAAAGTGTTGTTTACATACTAATCTCCTAAAGATTGGGCGCTAGCTAATCTTTAATGACTCAGACCTTGTATCATCTATTCTGATAAACGAGACGAATGATCAATTATTGAACATGTTTTGGTTATATGTTATGTTTTTATCAAGTTAGCAGAAATCATTCCTTGTATCCAAATCGAAACAATTCATCAGGGACAGGTAAAACCTCTTATTTCTCTAACGAAATTTAAAATGATCAAAAAGGGGATAAATATATGCCATTATTACGTTTCGATCTAATAGAAGGCCGTGATGAACAAGCATTAAAAAAATTATTAGATACCGCACACGATGCGATGGTAGAAGCGTTTAGCGTTCCGGAGAAAGACCGCTATCAAATTGTCCATCAGCATCCGGCGAATGAGCTCATCATCCAAGATACAGGCTTGGGATTGAATAGGTCAAAGGATCTGGTTGTGATCAGCATCACCAGTAAAACAAGAACAGAAAGCCAAAAAGAGAAATTGTATGCTTTACTTGCTGAAAGGCTCGAAGCGGAATGCGGCATTTCACCTGAAGATGTCATGGTGTCCATCACAGAAAATGGCGATGCCGATTGGAGTTTCGGCCTCGGCGAGGCGCAGTTTTTAACTGGAAAGCTGTAAGCGGGCAAAAGGAATGTTGACAGGGACATCTGAATCCCTCCGGAAAAGCTTAAGCTGCTGACGAGACGTCAGCAGCTTTTTTTCTTTATATTTTTCCTGGTTTTCTCTTATTTGCTCTTGGCCATTTGTGGTGCATCACATATTGAGTCATCGTGTTAAAAATAACCGCCCATTCGTTTTCGGTGAACGTTCCAACGGTTTTTTCGTTGTTGATTTTTAGACTTTTTCTTAAGTGCTTCATTTGACGCGGAGTAAAAATTCCGCGTAAAGCAACACAGAAAGGGGCATGCGGCTCCTTTAGCGCATATTCAGCAAGCCCAAGAAACGCAATGTAATGTTTATGTGATAGAGGCGCTTCTTTTTTTCGTGTTATGCTGACCATTGCCGAGTCCACTTTTGGAGGGGGAGAAAAATGTTCTTTCGATATTTCTCTGACAATGCCGATATTAAACCACATTCTCCAAGCTAAAACATAGGAATTTTTAATGAATTTTGATGTGAATCGTTTAGCAGCCCCTTTTTCCATTACGATGATGCCTTTTTGAAATCCGCTTGCAGGATTGTTCAAAAGCATTTTCATGATAGGGGTTGTGATGGCATAGGGAATATTAGAGACCACCACAAACTTTTCTTTTGGTAAATGAATCTTCATGATATCTTGATGAATAATTTTCGTATTTGAATGCTGTGCTGTTTTACGTGTGAGTATATCAACGAATTTAGAATCGTTTTCCACTGCCAATACCTTACCGGCTTTTTGACTTAGCACAGTTGTCAAAGCACCTTTTCCAGCCCCTAACTCTAAAACCGTATCGTCTATGCTAATATTTGCCCGATCAACAATTTCTTCAATTAATTGTTTATTATGCATCAAATGCTGTCCGGAAAAATTCGGAGATTCCCCGCGGTTTAACTTTTTTCCTCTGTACTTATGATTTTTTTTCTTCATGTTTCCTCTTCCTCTCATCATAAAAAATCACAGGCGGTCTGCCTGTGATTCAGAGTAAAGGGAAGAGCCATCCTTTAAGGATGAAGCCGCAGTATTTCCATAACCAAATAAGCCTTTCTCAGCCGTTTAAAAAAGGATTAAACAAAAAAGAAAGGCAGAACGATCCGCCTTTCTACAAGTTACAAATTTTATATGCAAAATGAAGATTATTAAAAAAGGACAGACTGATCCCGTTTACTCTGCATACACAAACAGAGCCTTTGAACGTATTTAATTACTGGTTCAAAGTTGGGAAACGCAGTCTCATTGAGTGTGTCATTTTTTAATAATCCTCCTGAAAAGTTAAAGTTACGATCTCATTGTAGGGCATTTCTTGGAAAACGTCAACGGCTGGAATTTTCTCGTCCCTTGCGAATATCGCAGGAGGCCATCAGGCAAGGCATGTGTTGAGAACGGGAGTCAACTAACATTGAAATTATAGATGTGATTGTCTATACTTTAAATTATAAATCGTAATAATTATGATTTGAGAATAATCCATGTAGAAAAGTGGTGCAATAATATTGAATCAATCATTCGCATTTTCACGGCATCGCAGACTGCGCTCAACGCCGGGTATCCGGGATTTGGTAAGAGAAAATCGGCTTTCCCTTAACGATCTCATATATCCTCTGTTTGTCCAAGAGGGTATGGGGTTAAAAACAGAAGTACCTTCCATGCCGGGCGTTTATCAACTGACATTAGATTTATTAGAAGAGGAAATTCATGAGTTAAGAACGCTCGGGATCAAAGCGGTTCTTCTTTTTGGAATCCCAAGCTGGAAAGATGATTTGGCAACGTCTGCTTATGCGCCAGATGGAATTGTTCAACGAGCGGTTAGGCAAATCAAGGCTTTAGATTCTGATTTGGTTATCATTACCGACACATGTATATGCCACTATCAAACAGAAGGTCATTGCGGCATACCGGTAAACGGCAGGATTGATAATGACGTGTCTTTAGATATACATGTAAAAGTCGCCATATCTCAGGCTGAGGCAGGGGCCGATATTCTGGCGCCCTCAAGCATGATGGATGGATTTGTGACGTATATACGACATGCGCTGGAGGAATCGGGTTATAAAGACATTCCGATCATGTCGTACGGTATTAAATATGCTTCAAGCTATTATGGGCCATTTCGCGATGCCGCGGATAATTTGCCGGCTTTCGGTGACCGCCGGACCTATCAGATGGACCCGGCAAACCGTTTGGAGGCTTTTCGTGAAGCTCAGTCCGATATTGAAGAGGGAGCGGATTTTATGATCATTAAACCTGGTTTGCCTTATTTAGACATCATCAGGGATATGCGAAATTCTCTCCAGATTCCGCTGGTTTCATATCAAGTAAGCGGTGAATATGCCCAAATAAAAGCCGCATCGCAAAACGGCTGGATTGACGAAAAAAATACAGTGTTGGAAAGCATGCTTGCGATGAAGAGGGCCGGTGCGGATCTTATTGTTACATATTTTGCAAAAGATATAGCAAAATTTCTTCGGGAGGAATCATGAAACGGGCAGCGATCATAGTTATTCGATTCTATCAAAAGGCGATATCACCTCTTTTCCCGCCAACTTGCAGATTTTGTCCAACATGCTCCAACTATGGGCTTGAAGCGATTCAAAGGTTCGGGTTTATCAAAGGCAGTTATCTGCTCATCAAACGATTACTGAAATGCCATCCCCTTCATCCCGGAGGCTTTGATCCTGTTCCAAGCAAAACAGATCAAAAAAGGGAAGGGGATTCAAATTAATATTATAGGATGAACTTTTGATCGTTTTTTCTTGCAGGGCAGGCAGGCTGGAGAAATTGACCGCTTCCTTGATGAATTCCTGCAAGTTTAGGGGAGTAACAGAAATACACCCGGTCTCTAACTGTAGATATCAGCGGCATTCAAATTTGACGCATGAAGAGGAAAGGCGGTCAAAATAGACCCTTTCTGCTTGTTAAAATGTTTCATATAATAAACATATACGATATGAATGAAGAGCTGACAAATTTAGTTTTCATTAGAACAAAAGAAAAATCGCGAAAGCAAAATCCTAGCTGTCAGAGAGTAAAAAGACGGTTGGAAGACCGAAGCTAATTGTAAAGAATACATGGCAACTGAGCTATTGATGCTGATATAGCTGTTGATAGAGAGCATTAAAAACAAACGAAGTTGATTTGAAATGATTAGATGAAGCGAAAGAGTATGATAATGGAATTAAAGAAATGAATTTCATTTATGAAGGAAGTGAAAGCATGGATTTTGAAACGGTTATGAAGGAACTGGAAGCGTTGGGTACGGAAAACATGAAGAAAAGATATATAACGAATGGTGCGCACGAACCGCTGTTTGGCGTAGCTACAGGCAAAATGAAGCCGCTCGCAAAGAAAATCAAGAAAAATCAGCCTTTGGCGGAGCAGCTCTACGCTACCGGGAACTACGATGCCATGTATTTTGCCGGCATTATTGCCGACCCAATGACAATGACTGAGGCGGATTTTGAGCGGTGGATCAATGCGGCGTATTTCTATATGCTATCTGATTATGTTGTTGCAGTAACTTTGGCAGAAACCGATTTTGCGCAGGCTGTTGCTGATAAATGGATCTCAAGCGGTGAAGAGCTTAAAATGTCGGCAGGCTGGAGCTGTTACTGCTGGCTTTTAGGTAATCGACCGGACGATGAATTTAATGTGACCAAAATTGCCGGTATGCTTGATCAGGTGGAACATGCGATTCACGATTCTCCGGATCGAACAAAATCGGCTATGAATAACTTTATCTACACAGTCGCGATTTCATATTTGCCGCTTCATGAAAAGGCGGTTGAAACCGCAAAAGCAGTAGGCCCGGTCGAACTCAGGCGAGGCAAGAAAAAAAGCAGTATCCTGAATGCTTCCAAAAATATTCAAATGGATATTGAGAGAGGCCGTCTTGGTTTCAAACGGAAATATGTAAGGTGTTAGCACAGTCTGCAGTGAAACTTCTAAAAATAAATAGGGAGCGGAGCATGGAAAATAACGTTTTTGAACAGATGGCAAAGCGATATGATACAGAAGAAAGAATTGAATTAGCTAAAGTGATCGTGAATGAAGTAAGACCGGAATTGCGGAACAGTCAATCAAAATCTTTAATTGACTATGGGAGCGGTACGGGTCTCATTAGTTTAGAATTGTCAGATTTAGTACATTCTATTTTGCTGGTCGATTCATCCAAACAAATGCTGGAGGTGGCGAAAGCTAAAATTTCTCGCAAAGGAATTGCCAATGCAAAAGTGCTTTATTCAGATTTTACCGAAGAAACTCCTGAACTGAAGGCAGACATCGTTTTAATGTCACTGGTCCTTCTTCATATTCCGGATACGAATAAAATTTTACAGGAATTGTTCGGCACTTTAAATGATGGCGGCAAGCTCATCATTATTGATTTTGACAAAAACGATAAAATACAACATCCGAACGTTCATAACGGTTTTTCACACGAAGAATTGAAAAAAAGATTATCCGATGTTGGATTTAAATCAACTGAAATGAAGACATTTTTTCATGGGCAGCGTATTTTTATGAATCAGGATGCCTCAATGTTTATATCCAGCAGCATAAAGTGATTTCTTGTTTTTTGGGTATTCGGATTATTTGGTGGAAAAGGGCTTATAATTCACCCTTTTCCAATTTCTTAATAAGTGTGGAAAAATCAACACCGTAGTTGCCTGTTATGACGTGGTCTGTTATTTCATCCCAATTGACAGTATCGTATAACATAGCTTTGTTGAAAGCGCTTGGATTAAATCGTGGCTTACGTTTCTTATGAAGGTTCTCATTAAACAGTATCTTGGCTCGTAACGCTTCAAATGAGTAGCCTCTACCCATTCGTTCAACTTGCTTAATAATGCTGTTTATGGACTCTGTATAAGCGTTAGTGAGTTTTTTGTCGAAGTAGTTGAAGATTTCATCTTGCCAGTTGTCTACGGCTCTCACAAGGTCTTTGTAGGGTTCTTTAGATTTACTCGATAAACAACGTTTTCTCCAATATCTATAACGATCTCTGCCCTCGTCTAGGTTAGCTGTATCCCATATCCAGTAAAACTTTGAGTTTATGAGCTTCTTTCAGTTCAGGGATAATACCTAACCAAGTTTCCAGAAGGAATGCGTCTCGTTCATTCAAGTCATGTTTACGTTTGAGAAGTATATATCTCTCACGCATAAGAGTATGTCTTTCTTTGGCAGTCATATTGGCTTTAAGTGACTTTCTGACTTTGTCTAAGGCTTGATTAGCCATACGGACTACATGAAACTTATCTACAACTACTTTAGCCTGTGGTAAGACAGTATTTACTGCATCTTTGTAAGGCTTCCACATATCCATTGTATTCAATGTAATGCCTATCACTAATCTCTGAAAGCCGTAGTATAACAGTTTCTTTCTTACGGTTAGGCTTAATATCAAAGATAGTTTTTCGTTCGACATTAGTGAGTACAAGGCGGGGTTTACGGATAATATGTATTTCCTATTCCAAGCCATTTAGGAGTTTCAAATCGGTGTTCTCGTTCTTTGAATGCCACATGATCTTTAAAAACGTTTCTAATGGTCTTTTCATCTACTCCAACGCTTTCGGCTACTTCCACAAAGATCTTAGACATGGATTGTTCTTCAATGGACTCTAACAACCTTTTAGTCATACTACGCTTTTCGTCAATGGATATAAGTCGACACTCCCGACATTTGTAACGTCTACAGTTTACTTGTAAGCCTCTCGCTATTATTAAGGTACTTCCCAAATAACTATCTAAAGAAATTTTTAATTGCATCAATACGTATCTTATGACTACAATCTTCGCAACAAAAAATCTTATTCTTTCTTTCCTTAAATTGTTTATATTTCAGGCTTCCTTCGTACACTTTGAATATTTTTTTACAATTATAACAAAGTACCTCATAGTAAAACATTTTATCCTCCTAGTGACACATTACTTTTTAGTTGATGCATCGAAGATTGTAATCAGTTCTCTAGTATATTCCTGAATATCTAAATGAGGCTTTCTCATTAATTCCATAGTGAACCCGTCAATGGCATTTCTTATTGTTAACGCCATCACCCTTGCTGATGGTCTAGTAAATTCTCGGAAAACTCCTTCTTGCATCCCTTGGGTGAGAATATTTTCAATTGGAAGTAAAACAACTTCATCATGGTCTGCTGCAAACTGAAGTTTACCATCAGCAGTTATCTTATTAGAAACCATTTCTATAACAGCGAAAACATGCTTCCGATTTTCATCTACGAATGTAAGATTGGATTCAATATACACCCGAAGCATTTCTTTAGGAGATTTTTGAACTTCTACTCGTGGAGCAATATATGATTGCCAAGCCAAATAGTATTCGATAGCTATTTGCTCCAATAATTCCTCTTTATTTGCAAAGTGATAGGAAATAACCCCCTTACTGATTTTTGCACGTTTTGCAATTTGTCCTAAAGAGGCTTGAGCGTAACCTACTTCAGCGATTGTTTCAATCGCACATTCCACAATTTGAGCTCTACGGGCTTTTTCGATGAATGACATTTCTTTTTGGTTAGTCGGTTTATTTTTTTTACACATGTTTTTATTTTAGTACAGTCGTACAACTGATTCAATATAAAAAACCATTTAGGTGAAGATTATCTAAATGGTTTATGAATCTTTATACAACTATCCTGTTCGTTAGTTACACAAGTATCTATATTAAATTCTTCCATTCATTCAAATACCCAAT